>NZ_JBIRUB010000011.1:0-289169 GCF_044334985.1 Embleya sp. NPDC020630 | reverse complement strand
CCCCTGTCGCCGGTTGGATGTCCATGACATCCAACCGGCACGCAGACCATCACGACCACCGGCCACCCGGTGAACGTTTCCGGTCACAGCACTAGGCCGCTTCACCGAGGCAGCCAACTTGGCCCGCGCCGCCCAGCTCGGTACAACAGGCCACGCAACGCCGACCCTGACCGCGCAGTTCCTCGCGATGGAGGCCCGAGCGCTCTCCCGCGTCGGCGACCACGCCGGATGCAACACGGCCTTGACCCGGGCAACGACGATCTTCGAACGCACCAACCCGGGTGAAGACCCGGAGTGGATCGGCTACTTCGACCAGGCAGAGCTGTCCGCCGAACTCGGCCACTGCTTCCGCGACATGCACCAAGCCCAGCAAGCCACCACATACGCAAAACTGTGTCTCGGCGGCACGGACGGCCGCTACGTCCGCAGCGACTTCTTCGCGACCATGGTCCTGGCGGAAGCCCACCTGACGGCCGGAGAACCCGAGCTCGCCTGCCGCAGCGCCCTCACCGCACTGAAGCTCGGACAGCAGCTCAAGTCCGCCCGATGCGTGACCTATCTATCCGAATTCCGCACAAAACTGGCGGTGTTCGCAACCTCAGCTTCAGTTGCCGAATTCCTGGAAGAGGCCGAGAGCCACCGCCTGTGGCAGCAGACCGCGAGTTGATCCGACCTCAGAACGGCTTCCACCCGTGCCGGTCGGCACCGGACCGCAGGTCCGACATGCGCCGCGCGACCTCCGCCGTCACCGCAGCATCGCCGGCCATGTTCTGCGTCAGCCACACGGTCATCATCAACTCACGCATGTCGGCCAGCACCGGATAGCCGTACCAGTTCATGACGTCGAACCCATAGGCGTGCACGAACGCCTCGTACTCGGCCCGGGTATGCCACCCGTACCGCTCGTAGTACATCGCAGTCAGCACCAAGTCCCACTCACGCGGCCCGAGCGCGAACCCATCCAAGTCGATCAGCACCCCCCGCCCGGCATCGTCGACGAGCGCGTTCCCGACGTTCGCGTCCCCGTGCACGAGCCCGAACGGAAGCACGAACTCCAGAGCGTCATACCGCTTACGCAGTTCCTCGGCCCGCTGCCGAAGAAACTCACGGTCCTCATCGCCCAACGCCACCGCAGCGTCGATCCGCCCCCAGGTCGCCGCCAACGGCTCCAGATACGGCAGCGCCAGCGACTCCGGCTCCTCCAACCAGTGCAAACGCCGCAGCAGCTCGGCCAGCGCGACCACACCCGCGAACCGCTCCTCCTCGGCCACCAGCTCCCAGAACGTCACCACCCGCCCGTCAACCACGAGCGGTTGCCGAATCCTCGAAACGACCCGCACCGCCGGGAACCCAACCTCGGCAAGCCACCGAGCAGCAGCCACAGTCCGCTCATGCTCATCAACCCGGTCCGCCGACCGCGCCACCCGCACCACAACCGGATCACCCAACCGGAAAACAGCGTTCTCCCCAAGCCGCAGCAGAGCCGCCCCCTCAGCGCTCAGCCCAGCCACAGCACACGCCGAGCCCAGCACCTCCCGAGCATGCTCCGCGGTAAACGCCCCACCGGCCCCAGACACCCCGCCATCCGCCATACCGCGAAGCTACCCGCATCCGGTGCCCTGTCGACCCACCAACGGCGCCCAATCGACCATTGCCGAATTTAGCTCTACTGGATCAAGGGCGCGCCCTGACAGGCGCGCCGCGGCATGGCTGGTGGGGCAGCACCGCGCATGCGGCGTGGCCGCCGGTCACGGTGCTGCCCCACCAGCCATGCCTCCTCAACCTATCGAACGAACGGACAGCGATCCGTCTCGAATTTTGGGCGCCATCTCCTCAAGTTCATGCAACCGTCAAGGAAGATCAACGGGTGGTAGTTTCCTAATTTCCCGAACAGGCTCGACAGTTGAATGGTCGGAATCATCAGCAAAAAGCTCTATCTGGCCCTCTACGATTCGACTAGAAGGCGCGTAATCCGCAAGGGGACCGAGGACCTGAACTACGCTGGCGTCATATAGCCAGTTCAGGTTTCCCTCCCGTTCGAGTCGTCCACTAACTCGAATTGCCAGATCTTCATCATGCGCTCGCACAGCATCGTGGTAATCTTCACGATTTGCCAGGCGAACGCGAGCTTTCCTTACCACGGCTGGCTGGAAGGCGTCGATCCCGAATACCCCGGGGCCGCCTGCATCCTTCTTTGCCATCTGATGCACGCGGCCACTCAAAGTTACAAAGCTTGACGTTTTTCCCTCAGCCAGTTTCATGGCGGCTTTATTCAGGGGTTCTACGTCAGACCCTTGAAACTCGAAGTGAGAGGTAAGCGCGGAGGGAGCGGGAACAGCCGGATCCCATTCAATGCTGATATCCGCACCATCAGAATCCTCGGCGATACCCAGGATTGCATTTGCCATCTCGTAAGAAATTCCCCGCGAAACTCCGGATTCGAATCCGGAAAGGGATCCGGTTGATCGATAGTGATCGAGCGCCTCTACCGTGGCCTCTACTGCTCGCACCACCGCTTGACTTACCGCACGAACACTTGCGTTTCCAAATTCACCTAGCGTATTAGCTGGATGTCCGGAAGAGACTTGGATATCAACATTCGGTGGAGCATATGCCGTAACGATGTAACTACCAGGAGATGTCTGCCCCATCATGACCTGGTCGAGGTACCGGTTAGCAAACCGCCCGTGTCGGTTCACGAAGTGGCGATCTGGACCCGCGAACGATTTCGCTCCTGCCAAAAGTGTCCTACGGGCAGATTCGATCAGCCGTTCACCACTTCGCCATCCAATGAATCCGCTCGGTGCTGAAGATTCCTTGCGAAACTTGAACTCATCTGATGCTTCAGCAACTAGGCGAGGGTAGATCGACCGGATCCATAGATCCCGATCCTGGGCGAGTTGCAACAATGCGGACCGCATCACATCCGAAAACTCTGGGGAATGCACGTCCAAGGGAATCAGCAAGCTGGCGGAGAAATTTCCTTCACTCGAACCCTGGCGCGCATATCGCGTATACATACCAGCCCTGCCTCCCACAGGACGCCAACCAGCTTCTTCGAGGAGAGCACCGAGTCTATCGGGATCGACCCGCACTGGGAGAGGAACACTCGACAGGCTAGTCATAACGATTCACCCCTGTCGAATCGATTTATCATCTCGGTAAGGGATGCAGCGTCAAATTTATTCTCGATGGGTATGCGCACGCTAGGTTTTTGGACATTCGACTTAGCTTCAAATCCCTCTAAATGCACCCAGTAGCAGCATCTTCTAGTAGTTAGGCCAGCATGATCCGCTTCCGTCCACTCCGACTGACGGGGCGGCGCTGTCATAACGACAAGAATGGCCTTTGGGTAACTCCTGGCCTTGACCATGTGGTCAAAATATTGACGCTTCGTGAACTGATAACTGAAGTACTCTTTGCTTGGATCAAGATCCAACTGAGTGGTGCACTTGAGTTGCGCCAGCACCACCGACTCTTCCTCATGAACAGTTGGGGCGGGGCGGACAAATCGCACGTCATAGCCAAAGATGTCTATGGGCACAACCTCCATCGCACAGCCAGCTGTTGCCGCCACACTCGCGACATACCCCTGCTGGAGTTGCTCCATCATCTGTGTGACATAGCGCGGATCTACCGCCTCAATCCGACCGTTGCGCCCTTTTTGCTCGCCGACTGCTTCCAGCGCCCCCGTCACAGGCAGGCCCTCCCCAGAGACTGAAGGCAAAGGCTAAGTCATGACTAAAGGGTTGGCATAGAGGCAGCTTTCCTTGCATTCTCGAACAATAGTTCGAGACACTGACTTCAGGAAGCCTCTCGCTCGCGATCCACTCCGGAGCCGTGAAGTTCGCAGCTGCGCTGCGAGCCGGCTGGGGGCCGGCGACGCGACCTTTGGCCGCGACCGGAGCGCGCTCGTTGCGTAGGACCACCGTTGGTGCTGGGCTTTGGGGGTCGGGCCGCGGTTGCCGAGCACCCGGGTTGTTGGTCAGGTTGCGTGACCCGCGCGCATGAACCACGGCAGGCCACCCGGTCCCCGGCATGCCGTGGACGGGTGCGTGGGTCGGGTTTTGGGGGCAGCCGGCTGGTTGTGATCTTGGAATTGGGTGGGCCCTGACGCGGTTCATGTGCTGGTCATAGCCCGATTTCGGGAATGCGCTCACACCCGCTCCGGAACCGTGTGCCTAGCTGCCATCTGCCGGGTCGCCCCAGTGCGGAGGAAGGTACGGCGGTTGCCAGGGTGCTGGGTCAGTCCGATCGAGTACAGGCGGAGGCACCGGATCAGGTAGGGATTTTCCCTCGATGACGGCCTCCAAGGAGTACTGAACGTAGCGCAAGTAGTTCTTGGCGTCATTTATCTGTCGCTCGTGGTTGCCTCTACCTACTCCACGCCATCCAATGTCGTACGCAAGTTGCACCAATGTGCGATAGCGGTCACGCAGAACTGGATCCGAGATCGAAAAGATCTCTGTGTGCATTCCCCGCCGTAGACTCTCCATGGCCGTGATGCAGTGATCACGGGCGTGAGCGCTCAGCCTTGGGACGTCCTCCGAGACATCTGGCAGGGAAGGTAGCCACGCGTACAGGTCCGCCAACCGTTCCAGTAGTTGGCGTGATGCGTTGACGGCTCGCTCATGATCGCGTTCCACTCGTGCCAAACGGGCGTCTGCGAGCTGCTGGGTCGATGCCAACCAGGCCTGTGTGGTGAGAGTCTTGGTGGTCTGCCAACGCGCAACCATGGCGGCGATTGCGCCGCCGACCAGGACGCCCAGTAGGGGTCCAGCGGTTTGGACCGCGAAATCTGCCCAGTCACTCACGAAAGCACGCTGTCAGTCCTGTGGGCGCTTCGATAAGAGAATCCAGGCGCCCAGCCGTGCCAGATGCGTGCCAGAACGGGTGGGGACTCGCGGTCAGCGGAGGGTAGTCACGGGCTATTGAGCCGGTAGCGCTGGCGAGGATGCGGGGCCGGTAGGGGCGGCTATGCGGGCATCGCTGGAACGGCGCTTCCCAAGCTTAGAACGCGAGTTCGATTCTCGTCGCCCGCTCCAAACGTTAAGGCCCAGGTCACGGACATGATCCGCAGCCTGGGCCTTCGTCGTTCCCAACTCGCTACGCCTCGCGTGTGGGGTCCGTGGCGGATGCGCGGCGATGTCGGCCCTGAAGCTTTTTGAGCCGCTTCGCGATGACGTCGGGAACGGCTTGGCAGCGCAACTGCCGCCTTCGAACGCAACGTCCGGCCTTACCCGTTACGCATTTACCCTGAGCCGATGCACCGTGTTTCCGGCCGTGGTGGCGCTGCGAGGCCTGCGGGGGAGACCAGTCAGCAGGGATTGGCCTCCGCGCGTCGTTGAAGTCGCGGGGGCGCGACAAGCCGACCGAGTCGTCGAACGGGTTGCCCGTCGGGTGGTTGGCTTGAAGGTCACCACCGGGTTGTCAGTGAGCAATGCGACTGTGAAGTGCCCTCCCAAGGCCCGTCCCAGGCGGAGCAGTGTCGGTGTGGTCACCGGTCGGCCGCCGTCCTCAAGGCGGCGGATGACCCGCTCGTTCATCCCTACGCGGCGGGCGAGTTCCGCCTTCGTCCAGCCGAGTGCAATGCGGCGGTCGTAAACGGCTTGGGCCATCGCGTCACCGAGCGCGGCCTCCGCATACGCCTGGTCGAACTCCTCGACCTCGCCCGTGGTCATCGCATCCGCGTGGGACGTCTCAGGGACAGGCTCGGCAGCGGCCTTCGCGGCCCTGCGACGCATTGCCTCACGCGCATTCATCGTGGCCTCCGTCATCATCTCGTCCGTCGCCGGCGGTCTTCCCGGATTGCCACCAGTCGCTCGTCACCGGCCGCCCAGTTCCAGCGGCTCCCCGGCAAAGATGATCGCGACCGGCGCAGCGGTGTGGTCGTTCTGGCATGTCTTCATCACCTGTCTGGCGCGCTCGACGTGCACGTGCTCGTTCATCCTCTGCTTGCGAAACACCGTCAAGAGCACCGCGGTCGCGTCGGTGCGGATCCAGTAGGTGATCCGCACCGCCCGGTTTGCCAAGTCGAACCGCAGCTCGAACAGCCCTTGGCCGAGCGGCTTGGACCGGGGCATACCCATCCGTTCGCCCTCGTTGGCCAGCCGTTCGACAAAACGCTTAACCGTGCCCCGCTGGGCTGCGGACAGCCCTTCAAGCCATGCCCGCACCTCGAAGCGCATCGACCTTGTGTGCAGCGCAGGCCACGAATTCACGGTCGCCATTGGCCAACCAAAAGGGAGAGGAATCCATCGGCCTCGTCTCGTCGTAGAGCACGGGATCCGTGCTTCAGCCTGGAGGGCTCCGTGCCAGATGTGTGCCAGAACGGGTGGGGATTCGCGGTCAGCAGGGGGTACTGGCAGGCTGTCGAGTCGATGGCGCGGGCGAGGATGCGGGGCTGGTCAAGGCGCGTTAGCCGGCATCGCGGGAACGGCGCTTCCCAGGCTTAGAACGCGAGTTCGATTCTCGTCGCCCGCTCGTGTAGCGAAGGCCCAGGTCACGGACAAAGTCCGAGCCTGGGCCTTCGTCGTTTTCGGATTCGCTACATCGGGCTGCGGCCTTCGGTGGTGGATGTTGCGCCCGCCCGGTTGGTGCGTCGGGAGGGCGGGTCAGGGCTGCTTGATGGCGGAGATGTCGAACTCCAGGACGACCTTGTCGCCTACGAGGACGCCGCCGCCTTCCAGGGCCGCGTTCCACGTCACGCCGAATTCCTTGCGGGAGATGGTCACGGATCCCTCCAGGCCGACTCGGAGGTTGCCGTACGGGTCGACCGCGTTGCCCGTGTACTCGAAGTCGATGGTGACCGGGCGGGTGACGTCCTTGACGGTGAGGTCGCCGGTGACGCGGTATTCGGAGTCGGACTTCGCCTCGATGGAGGTGGTCCGGAAGGTGATGTCGGGGAAGTTGGGGACGTCGAGAAAGTCGTTGGTGCGCAGGTGCTGGTCGCGCTGTTCGACGCCGGTGTGGATGCTCTCGGTCTTGATCACCAACTGGGCACTGGACTTGGTCGGGTCGCTGCCGTCCAGGTGGGCGGTGCCCTCGAAATCGCTGAACGAACCGCGGACCTTGGTCACCATGGCATGGCGGGCGACGAAGCCGATCCGGGTGTGGGCGGGGTCGAGGACGTAGTCCCCGGTGAGTTCGGGGAGGGGGGCGGTCATGGTGAGCTGATCTCCCTGGGTCGGTCGGGATCCCGGCGGCGGTTCGCCGGGATTGTCTCCTGACCCACGCTAGGCGTGATGGGCGTCCGGGCCGCCCGGACGCGCGGGGAGTGCACTCCGAATGATGACCACGGGCCGCCGCCACTGCGGCTCGTGGTCGGCACCGATGCGAAGAGCTCGCAGGGGTGGTGGGCCGCTTCCGTTGAAGGTGGGCCGAGGGTGGACGCCCGGGCGTGGGCCGACGCCGGCTGGGGTGGTCGGGTGGGTGGGGCTTGGGCTAGTGGAACTCGTGGATCAGTTCTATGTGGCCGACTATGTGGTTGTTGAATTCTGGGAGGTCTTCGGCTGGGACCCAGAGTTCGAGGATGGATTTGCCGCCTGCTTGGCGGACCGGGTAGCGGATTACGTATTCGGTTTCGATGTGGAAGCGGGTCACGTAGCCGGAGCCGGAGGCGGGGACGTTCCAGTCTCGGGCGATTTTGATCGCGTAGTCCTCGTTGAGGACCGGGTAGAAGATCGGCTGGTCGGGCAGCCGGGCCGGCCACGCGGTCCAACCGGACTCGCGTACGAGCTCCAGCTCGGCCGGTCCGGTCGGCCGCCAGAGGGTCGTCGTGGGGATGGCGTTCATGGGGTTATGGTGCGGCCGCGGGTGGGTGGGGTGGAAACGGATTTCGCAGGTGGGATGGGGCGGGGCGGCGTGGGACCCGGGTGGGCCGGCGGGCGAGTGACTTGCGCCTCGATCGGGTGGGATCTGACGGGGCGTCATGGAAGTTGGCGGCGGGCGCTGCTAGCTTCCGCGGCATGGATCACCGCATAGACCCCGAATTGCTCGCGGTCCTCCCGTACCTGCCGACCGTGGACATCGCCGAGCCGGCGGCGTTTCGGGCGGCGCAGCGGGCTCGGGCCCAGCCTTTGCAGCGTCCGGACGGGCTTTTGGTCGAGGATCGGGTGGTGGCCGGGGGTGTGCCGGTGCGGATCTATACGCCGACGGCTGCGGTGGGGGCGGCCGGGGCGGGTGGGGCGCCCGGGGTGCTGGTGTGGTTCCACGGTGGTGGGTTCGTGTTCGGGGACATGGACAGTACGGATGGCAGCTGCGTGGCGACCGCCCTTGAGGTGGGCTGCGTGGTGGTGAATGTGGAGTATCGGCTCGCGCCCGAGGATCCCTTTCCGGCGGGCTTCGAGGATGCGTGGGCGGTGCTTCGGTGGGTGGCGGAGCATGCGGCGTCGATCGGGGCGGATCCGGGGCGGATCGCGGTCGGCGGGGTGAGCGCGGGTGGCGGGTTGGCCGCGGCGTTGGCGCTGCGGGCTCGGGACGAGGGTGGGCCGGCGCTGGTGTACCAGGTGTTGGACACGGCGGTTTTGGATGATCGGCTGGACACTCCCTCGATGCGGGAGTTCGATGCGACGCCGTTGTGGAGTCGTCCGCAGGCGGAGTTGAGTTGGCGGTACTACCTGGCGGGTGCGGAGGCGAGCGCCTACGCGGCACCCGCGCGGGCCGAGGATGTGGCGGGCTTGGCGCCGGCGTACATCACGGCCAACGAGTTCGATCCGCTGCGTGATGAGGCGATCGAGTATGCGGTGAGGTTGATTCGGGCGGGTGTTCCGGTCGAGTTGCATCACCGGCCGGGTACGTTCCATGGCTCCAACGCGATCCCGTCGGCGGAGGTCTCGCGGCGGGCCTTGGAGGACATCCGCCGCGCCCTGCGGGCGGCTTTTCGGGTCGAGTAGGCGCACGGTGGGGCCGGATGCGCAGTGCCGGGTCTCCGGCGACGGCGTCGGTACTGGGGCGGGGCTGCGGTATCGATCTCGGCCGTGGGATCGCGGGAGCTGGGCAGCTTCGGGATTCGGGTTGCCTGACTCCCGAGGCCAAGGCACGGGCGCCGGTCTCTGCGGCCGGAGGCAGGAGGCCGGAGGCAGGAGGCCGGGCACGGCTGCCGGGGCGTAGCCGCCGGCGTCGTTGGAAGTCAGAGCCTGGCCTTCGTGTGCCGGAAGCCGAACCGCAGCCACCGGTGGCCGCGGGCCAGGGCACGGTGGCCGGTCATCGGGGGCTGGGGCTCCGCGGCCGGTGATCGGGGGCCGGGGCTTCGCGGTCGGACATCGAAGGCTGCGGCATGGTCGCCGGTTGCGAAAGCGAGGGGCTCGGCCGCCGATCGTCAAAACCAAAGGCATAACCGCCAGTCGCCGGCGGAGACATGGGCACCGGCCGTCGAGCGCCAAGCACAGCCGCCGACCGCAGAAGACGAAGGCATGACCGCCAGTTGCCGAAGGCGGAAGCTCGGCCGCCAAAGCGGAAGTCACGGCTGCCGACCGCCGCCGGCCAGGACACAGCGGCCGGTCAGGGCTCGGCCGACGACCGCCGAAACCAGAGGCACGATCGCCAGTCGGCGAAGGCGGAAGGTCCGTCGCCGGCCGCCGAAGCCGAAATCATGACCGTCGACCGCCGCAGGTCAGAGCGCGGTGGCCGGACGTCGGGGGCGGGGCTCTGCGGGCGGACGTCGAAAGCCGTGGCATGGTCGGCGGTTGCGGAGGCGAGGGCTCGGCCGCCTGCCGCCGAAGCCGGAGGCATGACCGGCAGTTGCCGAAAACGGGGCCGGACGCTATCCATCGGACGCCGAAAGCACAGCCACCGGTCGCCGAAGCCGAAGGCATGAACGCCAGTTGCCGAAGATGGAAACGCGGTCGCCGAAACCAGGCATGACCGCCGATCCCCGCAGGCCGGGGCTTGGCCGCCGGTTGCCGGTTGCCGGTTGCCTGAGCCCAGGGCTCGGGGCTCGGGGCTCAGGGCTCAGGGCTCAGCCGCCAACCGTCGACAGTGAAGCACGGCCGCCGGCCGTGGGAGGTCGAGGCACGGACGCCGATCGGAGGCCGGTGCGCCGCTGCCGGTTGTCGGAGGGCGAGGCGCGGTCGGCGGATCTCGTGGTGTCCGGTTCCCGGGGCGGGGCGGGGCCGGGTTGGTTTCGGGTGGGGGTTGAGGGTTGGGGTGGGTGGTTTGGGGGTGGTTGGGGTTTGGGGAGCCGCGTGTGGGGCGTTCTACGCTGGGGGTGTTCGGGGTTGGGATGTGGAGGGTTTTGTTGTGATCGTTGCGTTTTCGGTTTCGCCGTTGGGTGTTGGTGAGGATGTGGGGGAGGCGGTGGCGGCTGCGGTGCGGGTGGTGCGGGCCAGTGGGTTGCCGAATCGCACCGATGCCATGTTCACCTCGATCGAGGGCGAGTGGGACGAGGTGATGGCCGTGGTCAAGGAGGCTGTCGAGGCGGTCAAGGCGCACTCGAATCGGGTGAGTCTGGTGCTCAAGGCGGACATCCGCGAAGGGGTCGTCGATGGGCTGACGGCCAAGGTCGAGACGATCGAGCGCTACCTGGCCTAGCCGGCCCGATCGACGTGCCGCCGATGAGACATGGCTTTCGGTCCGTCGGGGCGCTGTGTGCTGTCCGGATCCGGGCATCCGGCCGGCTCCCCGAACCCCGCAGGGCCGCACGGGACGCGATGTAACGTTTTTGCCGGCCGGTCCATTTCCCCTGGTGACGTCGACGAACGGGGGACATCGATGGCCGGCGGAAGCGATGCGGACTTTCGAGAGTTCGCCGCCACGCACAGCCGCAGGTTGTTCCGTACCGCGTGTCTGCTCACCTCTGGTGACTGGCACGGTGCCGAGGACCTGCTTCAGGAGACACTCGGCAAGCTCTATCCGAAGTGGCGCAGGATCGGCCGGATGGAGTGGCCGTTCGCCTACGCGCACACCACGTTGGTCCGCACCTACCTCGAACAACAGCGCCGCAAGAGTTCCACCGAGCGCGCCACCGACAACGTGCCGGAGCGTGCGGCCCGCCCGACGGGCGATCCCGAGTTGCGGCTCACTCTGCTCGACGGCCTGGCCGAGTTGGCTCCGGGGGATCGGGCGGTGTTGGTGCTGCGCTATTGGGAGGACCGCTCGGTGGAGCAGGTCGCCGAGATGTTGCATCTGTCGGCGGGAGCGGTACGGGTTCGCTCCCATCGGGCGCTTGATCGGCTGCGGGCGGTGCTGGGCGATCAGTTGCCGGATCTCGCCCTCGATCGCCGTTGAGTCTCGATTGATATCGGTGAGCGCCGATGGCACCGGTGACACCCGCGACGCCGAGGGCGCACTTGAGCGCGCATCGGCGCGGCTCTGCGGCACCGGCGCTCCGTTCGACCCCCCTTGCATGCTTCCGCATTCCTAGTGAAAGGACCGGTGATCTCACCGTGCCTCCTGCCGGTTTTGAGTACCACGACCCCGACTTCGAGCAGGCGCTGCCGGGGGCGCTGAATGCCGTGGTCGATACCTTCCCGGCGTACGACCCCGAGGTGATCGCGCGCGGTGTCGCACGCGGCAAGCGGATTCGGCGCGTGCGGCGCATCCGGATCGGGGCCGCCGCGTGTGCGATGGCCGTCACCGTGGTGGGCGTCGGGGTCGTCCTCGATCGGGCACTGGAGACCGATGCGTCGGCGGCCTCTCGGCGCACGCTGCCGGACGGCGAGATGCCCTCGGCCGGGCCGGTGACGGGCAATCAGATGATCGCCGTCCTGGAGAGCCTGCTGCCCGCCGAGGGGAAGATCAGCGAGGTATCCGGTAGCGGATCGCAACTGACGCCCCAGGACCCGCCGTTGATCAGTCGGAATCCATTCGCACAGCTCGTCTACACCGACTCGGGCGGCTCGACCGGGGTCCGGGTGATGCTCACGCGTCCGGTGCCCGACAGCCCCGAGAGCCGGATGGCGAACTGCGCTGCCGCCGACGGACGTCAGCCCTACGACCAGTGCACCGGGCGCCGGCAGCCCGACGGGTCGAAACTGACCGTGGCCAAGACCGACAGCGACGGGTCGGGCGAGCCCCGACAGCGGCACTGGCGCGTGATCCTGGACCGACCCGACGGCGGCCGGGTCTGGCTCGACGCCTTCGCCGGCGGCGCGCGGGTCCAGGGGATCGATTCGAGCGCGGGCGCCGTGGGCAAGGGCCAAGACCCACGCTTGACGGTCGACCAGTTGACCAAAATCGTGACTGACACACGCTGGGCCCGAGGCGCCGCCGCGCTGCCGACGCCGGATCGGCGGGTGCTCGGCGTCCTCGAAAGCGTGCTTCCCGCCGGGCTCGACATCGCGGCCAAGGGGGAAGTGTCATACGGCGCGACAGTCGTGCTGCGGGACGGACAGGGGCTGACCGATGTCTCGGCGAGCGTCCGGATGACCGCCGACCCGCTGGAATCCTGTGCGGGGATCGCGGATTGCCGCACCCGGACCCTCCCCGATGGCTCCACGACCTTCGCCGCGCGACAGCCGGTGGGTAATGGGCCGCCGGAGTACGTCCAGTGGCGGGTGGCGATACGCCACCCGGACGGGCGTACGGTCCAGGTCGACGCGGGAAACACCGCCGGTCCGGGGTTGGTTCTGATCAACAGTGACGACTACCCGGGGCTCGTGTTTCAGGGGTCCTTCAGCAGGGACAAACCGTCTCGCGTCGAACCGGCTCTGACCCTGGACCAGTTGGAGACAATCGCCGCCGATCCGCGCTGGATGCGTTGAGATCCACGCGGACAGCGCGCGGCGCGTACGGCCGGTGGGCCGGTTGTACGCGCCGCGTCGGGTCCGGGCCGGGGCGGACGGACCACGTACCCGCCCCCGCCGAGTGGGCCCTCCGAAGTGCGTGAAACCCGCTGTACGGCACGGACTTCGTCGCGCGCGCGTTTGTGCCGGTGAGACCGTCGATGCGGTTTTTCGTTGTGCGGACACCGCGCCCTCTAGGACCCACTAGGCCGGCCGCCCCGAAGGGGCGGCGGCCGGCCCTAGGTGGAAAACCACCCGGGAGAACGTCACTCGGGTGGGTGATTGACGGCAACTGCCGCAGCACTGTGTGCTGTTCCGTGTCCAAAGCGTGAGTCATCCAAAACGTATTTCGGCCCCCGCTGGTGCAACCAACACCGGTGCGAGGGCCTGACCACTCAACGAGAGGCAACACCCTCATCGTCATGGCTAATTCCCAGCGTACTGATGTCCCCGCTCCTGTCGAGAACCCCGCCGCCGCCGTGTTGGCCCGGTTCGGCGGTCTCTCCGGATGGGCGTTCGAAGCCGCCATCCGCTACGAGGCCGCGCCTCCCGGCACCCCGATCTCCATCGAGAGCATCCGCGAACTCCTGGGCGTGGGCACCCACATCGCCCGCCGCGTGCTCCAGGAACTCACCGACGCCGGTATCGCGGTGGCCAAGCGCTTAAGGGATTCGGCGACCGGGCGCCTGCTCGGTCGTCTCACGGAGTGGTCCGGGCCGCGTGCGGTCCGGGGCGCTCCCGAGGCAGGTTCACCCTCCGCCCCGAAGGCCGCGCCCAACACCGCGCCGACGGCCGGTCCCGAGCCGGATCCCGCCGTACGCGCCCTCGAACTGCTCCGCTCGCTGGCCGACGTGGACGAACGATTGGCCTTCAAGGACCGGGAGTTGCGTACCCTCGTGCCGTTCGTCCAGGCCCGCTTCACGGCCGGCGCCACCGACGACGAGGTCTTCCGGGAGTTGACCGACGACCTACCGCCACCGAGTCGCGAGCTCAAGACCGGCCTGCTGCACTTCCGCCTCACCCGTACCCCGCCACCACCGACGGCTCCGGTGATCCCAGCCCAGTCGCGCCGCCCGCGCCTGGTCGAGTGCGCCGACTGCGGGCGCCCCGGACCCGACCTCGTCCCCGGCGCCTTGTGCCACCACTGCCGCACCGGCACCACGCCCGTCCCGCTCGACGGCTTCGCCCGCGCGAAACGGCTGATGCAACTCGCCGGCCTGCCGCTGTGACCGTCGAGGATGGAGCCATCCGAGGGAGCGGGGGTTGTCCGGGGTATTCTGGATGGGTAGCGTCCAGCATATGCAGATGAGCGAAGGCGTGGAGTGGGCGCTGCACAGCTGCCTGAACCTGGCGTGGGCCGAATCGGGCACCGCGGTGACGGCGACCAAACTGGCCGCCTTCTACGGCCTGCCCGCCGCCTACCTCAACAAGCAGCTCCAGGCCCTCGCCCGCGCCGGCATCGTCACCTCGACCTCCGGCCCACGCGGCGGATTCCGGCTGGCCAAGGCCCTGAAGGACATCACCCTGATGGACGTGGTCGTCGCCATCGAGGGCCCCGACGCGGCCTTCCGCTGCCAACAGATCCTGCGCAGCGGCCCCGACGCCGACCCGACGGCCGACTACCGCACCGCGTGCGTCATCGCGCAGGCGATGTCCCGCGCCGACCTGGCCTGGCGCCGCGAACTCGCCGCGCAGACGCTCGCCGACATCAGGGCGACGGTGGAGTCCCGCTCCCCCGACACCCCGGAGCTGACCCGGAACCGGCTGGCCGCGAAGTAGCCCCGCGCCGCCGGACGAGATCACGCACGACGGCGAGGAAGTTGTCCCGCACCCGCGTGCCCCGCGCCGGATCCCAGACCGCGCCGATCCGCCAGGAGACGGCGGCCGAAACGACATCCGAGGCCGCGCTCGAAGCACCACCGCCCTCGATCGCCGTCACCACAACCGTCGAAGACGCGATATCGGCCGCCCCCGCCGGCACCAGCGCCACCCCCACCCCCGCCGCGACCAGCGCCAACACGGTCTGGAGGTCGGACGCCTCCTGAACCGGCTCCGACCGAGCATCGAACTCCCGCTCGAACAACTCGATCTGCCGCACCAGCCCCGGCCCCTTCGCCCGGGTGAGCCGCACCACCGCACGCCCCCGCAACCACACGGCGACCCCCACCGGATCCGTCGGCGGCGGATCCGTGTCTCGCGGCGCCGCCACCGCGAGCGTGTCGGTCAGCACCACCAACCGGGCCAGGTCGTCCGGCGCCGGCAGCCGTACGAAGCCCACGTCGAGGTCGCCCCCGCGGACCGCCTCGATCTGACTCGCGGAGGACATGTCCTCCAACGAGATCTCCACCCCCGGAAAGCGCCGGCGGAAGGCCGCCACGGCCTGCGGCGCGAGATCGATCCCGGACAGCCCGAACCCGACCGCCAGACTGCCCGCCTCCCCGCGCCGGAACTGCCCGGCCCGACGGGTCAACTGGTCGGCCCGACGCACCAGTTCGCGCGCCTCCGGTAGCAGCGTGGCGCCCAGCCGGGTCGGCTCGGCACCGTGCCGCCCCCGGATGAACAGGGCGCCGCCGACCTCCGCCTCCAGCGCCCGGATCTGCTTGCTCAACGCGGGTTGGGTGATCGACAACCCCCGCGCCGCGACCCCGAAGGCACCGCAGTCGGCCACCGCGACCAACGCGCGCAGCAGCCGGATGTCCATGTCGGGAGTCTAGGCCGCGATCCATTCCGTCCGGTTATCGAAGACCCCCGAAGTTTCATTGGACCGGAATGCCGAGGTACGGCTGTGATGGAGGTCGGGACGACCATCAGCCACCCATCAGCCACCCCACGGACAGGAGTCGTCGATGTCGACGGAGCACCTGCGCTGCGCGTCGGTACAGTTCGAGCCGCGCCCGGACGACAAGGCGTACAACCTGGCCCGCGTCGAAGACTTCACCCGCCGCGCCGCCGCCGACGGGGTACAGCTCGTCGTGGTCCCCGAGATGTCCCTCCTGGGCTACTGGCACCTGCGCCGGCACCCCGCCGAGCGGCTGCGCGAACTCGCCGAGCCGGTCACCGGACCCTCCGTCACCCGCGTGCGCGAGCTGGCCGTCGAACTGGGCGTGGCCGGCGGCCTGGGCTTCCTGGAGCGCGACGAGGTCGACGGGCGGCTGTTCAACTCGTACGCGGTCTGCCTGCCCGACGGCCGGGTGCACTGCCACCGCAAGCTGCACGCGTTCGAGCACGAGGCCGTCTCCAGCGGCGACCGGTACACCGTCTTCGACACCCCGTGGGGCGTGCGGGTCGGCATCCTCGTCTGCTGGGACAACAACCTCGTCGAGAACGTGCGGGCCACCGCCCTGCTCGGCGCCTCGATCCTGGTGGCACCGCACCAGACCGGCGGTACCGACTCGCGCAGTCCGCACGGCATGCGGCCGATCCCACCGGCCGTGTGGGAGAACCGGCACCGGGACCCGGCGGCCGTCGAGGCCGCGTTTCGCGGCGACAGCGGCCGGGGGTGGTTGCTGCGCTGGCTGCCCTCGCGGGCCCACGACAACGGCTTGGCCCTGATCTTCAGCAACGGGGTGGGGCGCGACGACGACGAGGTCCGCACCGGCAACGCGATGATCCTCGACCCCTACGGCCGCATCCTCGCCGAGACCTGGGCCGCGGCGGACACGATGGTCACCGCGGACGTCGACCTGACCCTGATCCCGCTGTCCACCGGCCGCCGCTGGCTCAAGGGCCGCCGCCCCGACCTGTACGGCGTCCTCACCCACCACTTCGGCGACGAACGCGACGCCAGGACCGCCCGCTTCTCGCCGGACCCGGCGGCGGTGGCCCCGACGGTGCTCCCGGACTGACCCCGGGCCCGCTCAGCCCTCCGTCAACCCGACGAGTTTGCCCACCGTACGGCCGAGTTCCATGTCCGTGTGCGCGCGGCGGATGTCGTCGAGAGCGTACGTGTGGATCGGCCCGAGGCTGATCCGCCCGGCTGCGATCTCGTCGAGGTAGCGCTGCAACACGTCGGCGGGCAGATCGCCGCTCTCGCCGCCGTAGGCGGTCAGCCGCACCCCCTTCGGGAGGTAGCCGATCGGATAGAAGTCGGGCACGATCCACTCGTTGGACAACATCCCGGTGAAGCACACCGTCCCGTGCACCCGGGTGGCGGCGAGGGTGTCCGGCAGGGTCGGTGTCCCGACCAACTCCAGTGCCGCGTCGACCCCTTCGGGATGCAGCGCGCGTACGGCGGCGGCGACGGCACCGTCGTCGACCAGGACGTGGTCCACCCCCTGGGCCCGCAGCACCTCGACGTTCGCGGCGCGGCGCGTGGTCGCGAGCACCGTGGCGCCGATCCCCTTGGCCAGCGCCGCCGCGGCCAAACCCACGGAGGAGGTCCCGCCGCGGATCAGCAGGCTCTGCCCGGCGCGCAGGTCCAGCCCGGTGGTCAACGAGCCGTACGCCGTCTGCAACGTCTCCGGAACCGCGCCGATCACGTGCCAGGGCAGGTCCGACACGAACCCGATCACCTGGTCCACGGGTACGAGCGTGTACTGCGCATAGCCCCCGTCGTAGGTCCGCCCCATGTCGCCCATCATGGTGGCCACCTGCTGCCCGACCACGAGGCCGCCGCCGGCGTCGGCCGGATCCAGCGCGTCCACGACCCCGACCGCCTCGATCCCCGGCACCCGGGGAAACGTCACGCCTTCGGCCAGTCCGAGCCGGGTGTGCAACTCCGAACGGTTCAGCCCGAACGCCTTCACCGCGATCCGCACCCACCCCGGCCGCACCTCGGGCACGGCCGGGTCCCGCAGCACCAGGTTCTCCACCGGTCCGGGTCCGGTCAGCACCACGGCCCGCATCGTCGCGGCCACGTCCACCTCCATGGCAAAGGATCAGGGCACCCGTCGCAGGCGTAACGGGGTGGGGAATCGCGGCATTCCGCGAGTACGCATGTCAGCCGTGTGCCACTGCGCCGCCGTCCATCGGCAGGCGCCCCGTCCGTCGGCAGGCACCCACCGTGCCCCCTCACGTCGTCGGCGGCGCCACCTGTTCCGCCGCCCACTCCGCCCAGTCGCGCTGCATCTGCGACAGGCGCAGGCCGTACTCCAGCGCGACGCGGCCGTACATCGACAGCGGGCTGTCGTCCCAGGGCACGTTCGCCTCCACCTCGCGCAGCCCCGCGTTCCGCTCGGCCGCGTCCTCGGCCTGGGCGGCCAGGTACGCCCGGGCCTCCGCCGGGGCGAGGGTGTCGAGGAAGAAGACGCGCAGGAGCATGCTGCTGCGCCTGACCCGCTCGGGTTCGACCTCGACCAGCCAGTGGCGCAGTTCGGCCCGGCCGCTCTCGGTGATCGAGTATTCCTTGCGGCCGCGCGGACCCTCCGCGGTCACGTCGAGCAGGCCCTCGGCGGAGAGTTTGCCCAGCTCGCCGTAGACCTGGCTCTGGGTGGCGGGCCACGCGTTGGCCAGCGACGTTTCGAAGGACTTCAGCAGGTCGTAGCCGCTGGCCGAGCGATTCGCGAGGAGTCCGAGGAGTGCGTGACGGAGGCTCATGACGCGAGACTTTACCACTCAGGATTGACATGTCGAAGTTGGAACGTCAAAGATTGACCTGTCAGCAGCGGAGTGTCGAGCAGAGGAATCCCATGAACTACGTCCGCAACTTCGCTCCGTGGATCGTCTTCGCCGTCATCCCCTCGACGCACTGGCAGTGGGGCGCGCTCGCAGCTCTGGCCGCCACCGTGCTGATCGCCGCCCAGGACCACCGGGCGGGGCGCGGGGTCGACCTGCTCGCCTACAGCACGGCGGTCTTCTTCCTGGTCCTGACCCCGGTCGCGTTCGCCGTGCCCGACTCCGGCTTCCACCGCTATGTCGGGGCGGCCTCGTTCGCCTGGCTGGCGCTCACCGCCTGGGGCTCGATCGCCGTCGGCAACCCGTTCACCCTCGTGATCGCCCGGCGCTCCACCCCGCGTGAGATCTGGGGCCTGCCGATGTTCCGCCGGGTCAACGTGGTGATCGCCGGCGTGTGGGCCGCGAGCTTCACCATCACGGCGGTCGCGCTCTACCTGATCAAAGCGAACGATCTGGCCGGCGGGGTGGCCATCGCCGCCCAGGCGGCCGGATTCGTGCTCCCGGCGATGTTCACCGCACGCTACCCCGCGCTCGTCCAGGCCCGGTACGCCGGATGACATCGGCCGCCCCGCGAACGGCGCGGGACAAGCCGCCGACCGCGGGCACGGTGCGGGGGGAGTAACGCGACGGGCCGGGCGACCCGATTCCGGTGCGGGTCGCCCGGATCCGACTCAGCTGAACGTGTCGCTGACCGCGTTGACGCCGGCCGTCACGAAGTGGTCGACCAGCTCGGAGAGCGAGGACGCGACCTGCGTACCGGACAACATCACTCCGGCCACGAACGCCAGGATCAGGCCCAGGAGTTTGTAGCCCTTGTGCGTGACCATGTAGAAGAGGATGAAGATGATCAGGATCGGGACCCCGACGGTCACCCCACGACCGACACTGCTCGTCTCGGTCGTCACCGCCTGGAAGTTGGCGATGTGTTCGGGCGCGGCAGCGGCCACGGCGCTCAGCGACATGTGCATGATTCCCCTCCGGTCCTGCGGTCGTCCGCCGGTCCCTGTTTGCCTTGGCGTACCCGTGATATGACGGTTCGTAAGCTACTCACGTCGCGCGCACCGTCATCCGCCACCGATGGGGATGGTCGCCCCGGCCATCAGGCCGGCCAACACCCAGGCCCAGCGCATGAGTCGCACCAGGGGCCATTTGGCGCTGATGATCACGATCCAGAAGCCGGCCATCAGCCACAGGCAGAAGGCCGCCATGAAACCCGCCTCATGGGAGCAGTTCACCAGGAGACCGGCGCCGTAGTAGGCGGCCAGGCCGGCGGGAACCAGCATGACCAGGTCGGTACCGCTGAACGGCCGGGAGGGTCCGATCAGGCCGCCCGGACCGCCCGTGAACGGCGGCGACACTCCTGGTTTATCCGAAGCCCCGCCCTGTGTGCCGGAATCAACCGATCCACCGGCTTCGTCCCCGGCCGCCGAACCGCGGCGGACGAAGCGGGCCAGGCCGGACGCCGGACCACTCGTGGCGGCGGGTGCCGCGTCACCGGTGCCGAGCGCGCCCGCCGCGCCCGTTCCGGCCGCCTTGGCGGAGCGGCGCCACGGCGGCTTGCGCGCGGGCGGGGTCGAAGTCGTCGGTGCCGCAGGAGCGTTGTTGCGCCCCGGGTCGCGGGGTTTCATCACGTGCCGCACCGTGGGACGCGGGGAACCGCCCGCGGGGTCGGTGCCACGCTCGCTTGGAGCCCGCGTGCTCTCCGAGTGCCGGGCCGAGTCGGGGCGTTCGCCGGCGCCGCCCCGCCCGGGGCGCGCGTCGGGACCGCTCTTGCGCTCCGTCGTACGCCGGGACTCGGTCGCGGCCGCCGCGCTCCGCTCACGCTTCCGACGCTCCCGCAAGTCGCGCCGCCAGGAGGGCTCTTCGTCCTCGTGTCGCGGGCTGCGCGACGCGCGGGCGGATCCGCGCGCGGGTTCCTCCCGGGGCGCGGGGAATGCCGGTTCCTCGTCCTCGGGATCCGAAAGGTGGCGCCATCGCCGCAGGTCGCCGAGCCGAAGTCCGCGTGCTTCGGGGGGCGGTGGCGGTTCGTAGCCGCTCATCGCCTATCCACCTCCCGACTGACGTGGGCACGGCTTGCAGGACCGGCTGTGCCGGTATGCCGCCAGTATCCACGGCACCGCGATCGCGATGGCGAAGAACTCGCCGTCTCGTGCCCGGCCGCGGATATGCAGAACGACCGCGAACACCGCGGCGGTTCCGAGGATGAGCATGGTCAGCGCGTTGGAGTGCACGATGCGCAGTGCCAGCCAGTTCGCGGACGAGGTCCGGGTCTTGACCGTGCGTTCCATGAACTTCTTGCGCCAGTCGTCGGCCATCAGGGCCTCCGGGACCCGGCGCCGGCGGTCCGCGAAAGAATCGCGAAAGCGCCGGTGGACGACCCGAGCGGGAACGGACCGGTTCCGATCGGTCGATCGGCGAAACACGAGGCGTGGGGCGGCCGTCGGTCACCGTCGCCGATGCCGTGTGCCACCCGGGAGGGCCGGAACATACGCGGACTCCTCTCGTCCGGTGTCACATCGCGCCCGTCGACCGGAGCCACAGCGACCCGGCGGCGGAGCTCACGGTGGTGAGGTGACGGCTCCACTCCTGTTTCCGCAGGCCGCGCCCATGGCGCGGCAAACCGTTACGTTCCATTTGACCTTGTTCAGTGTGGCCAGTGGGCGGGACAGCGTCAAGGGGCGACCGGTCGGCTGCATTGCGTAGCCCACGCGCCCGCCCCTTTGAGGCATTCCCTTGCACTCTAAGGGCTCTGACGGTGTGTCAGATCCCCTGCCGATGATCTTCGGCCACTGTTGAGACGTCGTCAGATCCGGTCCGCCGGGATCCGGCCCATGCGACCGGCCTTGAAGTCGTCGAACGCCTGCGCCAGTTCCGCGTGCGTGTTCATCACGAACGGGCCATACCAGGCCACTTCCTCCCCGATCGGTTGCCCGCCGAGAACGATCACCTCGAGGTTGGACTTGTTCGAATCCTGGCGCGTGTCCGCCTGGAGGTCGATCGTGTCGCCGGCGCCCAGGACCGCGAGCCGGCCGGTTTCGATCGGTCGCCGATCGGTTCCGACGGTCCCGGAACCGGAGAGGACGTACACCAGCGCGTTGTAGTCCTTGCGCCAAGGCAGCGAAAGTCGCGCGCCCGGGTTGATCGAGGCGTGCAGCAGGGTGATCGGGGTGTGCGTGATACCCGGACCGTCGAAGCCGCCGACGGAGCCGGCGATCAGCCGGACCAGGGCGCCGCCGTCGTCCGAGGCGAGCAGCTTGACGTCGCCCGCGCGGATGTCCTGGTAGCGCGGGTCGCTCATCTTCTGCACGGACGGCAGGTTGACCCACAACTGGATGCCGTGGAAGAGCCCGCCACTGGTCACCAGCGCCTCCGGCGGCGCCTCGATGTGCAGCAGGCCGGAGCCGGCCGTCATCCACTGGGTGTCGCCGTCGGTGATCACGCCGCCGCCGCCGGCCGAGTCCTGGTGGACGAACTCGCCGTCGAGGAGATAGGTGACCGTCTCGAAGCCCCGGTGCGGGTGCCACGGGGTGCCCTTGGGCTCGCCCGGCGCGTACTCCACCTCGCCCATCTGATCCATCATGATGAACGGGTCGAGGTAGGTCTGGTTGACGCCCGCGAAGGCGCGCCGCACGGGAAAGCCCTCACCCTCGACGCCGCTCGGGGCGGTGGTGACGGCAAGTACGGGACGCGGGCGGGCGTCGAGCGCGGGCTCCGGCAGACGCGGCAGAGCCAGCGGGTTGGCAACGGTGACGGCGGGCATGGCCTGCTCCTCGGGACGAGTACGGTCCGGCTTTCCCGGTCCTTGCACGCCTCAACAGTAGTTGCTCGCTCAACATTCCCCGCGCGGAGGGTATGGTTTGGGGGGTGGTTCCGGGCGGAGCGAGGGGGTGGCGCCGTCGTGGCGGCGAGCGGGGGCGCATGGGGGTACACGGTCGCTCCGCGGCCGGGATCGGTCGCCGCGCTGCGCCGTGGTGCGCGTGCGCTACGCGGATGAGGAGCGGGTCGAGGTCGCCGCGAGCGGGGCGGTGCGCGTGCGCTCCGCGGCCGAGGAGCGGGTCTGGGTCGCTGCGAGCGGGTCCGTGTGCCGGGGTGTGGCGGCCCGCGGGACGCGGCACAGTCGCCGCGCCGAGCTACGGTTCACCACCGCTGCGGGGCCGGGCGAGACCCGGTGAGCGGTCCGGCTCGGGTTCAGGCCGGGAGGGCTCGGTTCACGCTGGGGAGGGCTCGGCCGCCGGCGAGGCGGGCGAGGGTGGTGTCCACCGAGTCCGGGGACAGGATCTGGTCCAGGGCCATGAACGCGCAGCCCGTGAGGCCCGCCGCCTCGCCCAACACGCTCGGCACGATGCGCAGTTCGCGCGTGGCCACGGCCGTGGACCGCCGATAGACCACCTCGCGCACCCCGGCCAGCAGCGGATCACCCGCGTCGGCGAGGTCTCCGCCCAGCACGACCACCGCCGGATTCAGCACGTTGACCACGCTCGCCAGCACCTCGCCGAGCATCCGCCCCGACTCGCGCACCAGCCGCACCGCCTCGGGCTGGCCGGCCGCCGCCAAGGCCACAACGTCGCGCACGCTGGAGACCTCGCGGCCGTCCGGGAAGCGTGCCCCGTGGGCGGCCAGCGTCTCGATCAAGTGCCGCCCGCTGGCCAGGACTTCGAGGCAGTCCACGTTGCCGCACCAGCAGCGCACCCCGGTACCGCCGGCGACCGGGATGTGGCCGATCTCGCCGGCCGCGCCGAGCGCGCCCCGATAGACCTTGCCGTCGGCAACTATCCCGGCGCCGATCCCCGTGGACGCCTTGACGAAGACCAGATCGCCCGCGTCGGCCCGGGCCCGATACTCGCCCAGCGCCATCACGTTCACGTCGTTGTCCACGTACACCGGTACCGGCAACCGGCGTTGCAGGGTCGGCGCTATCGCCACCCCGTCCCACCCCGGCAGCGTCGGCGCACCCGCGGCGCGCCCGGTGTCCAGCTCGACCGGCCCGGGCACGGCGACCCCGACCCCGCGCACGCGCGCCGGGTCGAAGCCCTCCTCGGCGAGCATCGTGTCGATCCAGTCCGGCAGTCCGGTGAGCACCGCGTCGGGGCCGCCCTGCGCGGCCATCCGGGTCTCCCGGCTGGCCAGCACCCGGCCGGTCAGATCGCAGACCGCGAGTTGGCCTCGGCTGCTGCCGAGCGAGGCTGCCAGTACCAGGCCGCCCTCGGGGTTGAGTTCGAGGCGGATCGGAGGCCGGCCGCCGGTGGACACGCCGTCGGCGCGTTCGGCGAGCAGTCCGGCGTCCACCAGTTCGTCGATCCGGGCCGCCACGGCGGATCTGGACAGCCCGGTGAGCCGGGCGACGTCCGCCCGGGTCTCGGCATCACCTTCACGCACCAGGCGAAGTACCTCGCCTGCACTGCTGTGCGGGATGGGATTCGCGCGTCGGGCCATGTCGTCCAGTGAACCAGGGCGGCTTTCCCTCGGTCAAAGCCCTAAGTTCACTACTTCGACACCCGAGCGTCACTCTTTTGCTTGCCAAGAAGCAAAAGTACCCCTAGTTTGGTACCCGAACCGGCAGAGCCAGCCGAAGACAGCAGGGGCACGAAGATCGTGAGCGAGCAGAGGATCCACCCGACGGTGGCCGCAGTGACGGAGCGCATCGCGCGCCGCAGTGCCGCCACGCGTTCCGCCTACCTGGAGCGGATCCGAGCGGCGGCCTCCGAGAAGCCCGCTCGCGGTCAGCTCGGCTGCGCCAACTTCGCCCACGGCTTCGCCGCGTGCTCGCCGAGCGAGAAGCTGAGCCTGCGCGGCACCGGCCCGCAGGGCCCGGTCAAGCCGAACGTCGCGATCGTCTCCTCCTACAACGACATGCTCTCCGCGCACCAGCCGCTGCGGACCTACCCCGAACAGCTCAAGGCCGCGGTCGCCGCGGCCGGCGGCGTGGCCCAGTTCGCCGGCGGCGTACCCGCCATGTGCGACGGGATCACCCAGGGCCGCGCGGGCATGGAGCTGTCCCTGTTCAGCCGCGACGTGGTCGCGATGGCCGCCGCGGTGGCGCTCGCGCACGACATGTTCGACGGCGCGCTGATGCTCGGCGTGTGCGACAAGATCGTCCCCGGCCTGGTGATCGGGGCGCTGTCGTTCGGACACCTGCCGACCATCTTCGTGCCCGCCGGTCCGATGTCCTCGGGCCTGCCGAACAAGGAGAAGGCCCGGGTCCGGCAGCGCTTCGCCGAGGGCAAGGTCTCCCGCGAGGAACTGCTCGACGCCGAGGCCGGCGCCTACCACGGCATCGGCACCTGCACTTTCTACGGCACCGCGAACACGAACCAGCTGGTGATGGAGGTGCTCGGGCTGCACCTGCCGGGCGCCAGCTTCGTGCACCCCGACCAGCCGCTGCGCAAGGCGCTGACCGACGAGGCGGGCCGCCGGGTCGCGGCCACCACCTCGCTCGGCGACCCGACCTCTCTGGTCCGCGACTACACGCCGATCGGCGAGGTGCTGGACGAGAAGGCCTGGGTCAACGCGGTCGTCGCGCTGCTCGCCACCGGCGGCTCCACCAACCACACGCTGCACCTGGTCGCGATGGCCGCCGCCGCCGGGATCACGCTCACCTGGGACGACTTCGCCGAGTTGTCCACGGCGGTGCCGCTGCTGACCCGGATGTACCCGAACGGTCCGGCGGACATCAACCACTTCCACGCCGCGGGCGGCACCGCGTTCCTGATCGGCACGCTGCTCGACGGCGGGCTGCTCAACGAGGACGTGCGCACCGTGGCCGGCGACGGGCTCGCCCGCTACCGCCGCGAGCCGCAGCTCACCGAGGACGGCTCGATCGTGTGGGTGGACGGCCCGACGGAGAGCCTGGACCTGGACGTACTGCGGCCCTACGACAAGCCGTTCGCGCCCGACGGCGGACTGCGGATGTTGCACGGCGACCTCGGTCGCGCGGTGATCAAGGTGTCCGCGGTCGACCCGTCGCACCACGTGGTGAGCGCGCCCGCGCGGGTGTTCGACGGACAGGC
This sequence comes from Embleya sp. NPDC020630, assembly GCF_044334985.1. NCBI lineage: Bacteria > Bacillati > Actinomycetota > Actinomycetes > Kitasatosporales > Streptomycetaceae > Embleya > Embleya sp. NPDC020630. The sequence goes on along the minus strand of NZ_JBIRUB010000011.1, from coordinate 263,827 downwards.
CGACTTCCTGGCCGCGTTCGAGCGCGACGAGTTGAACCACGACCTGATCGCGGTGCTGCGCTACCAGGGTCCGCGCGCCAACGGCATGCCGGAGCTGCACAAGCTGATCCCCGCGCTCGGCGTGCTCCAGGACCGGGGCCACCACGTGGCGCTGGTCACCGACGGCCGGCTCTCCGGCGCGTCCGGCAAGATCCCGGCGGCGATCCACTGCACGCCCGAGGCGGCGGTCGGCGGCCCGATCGCGCTGATCCGCAACGGCGACATCGTGACCGTGGACGCGGTGGCGGGGACGCTGACCACCGAGGCCGACCTGAGCGGACGGCGGCCTGAGGGCGCGGCCCCGAACGACGCGGAATGGGTCGGCACCGGGCGCGAGTTGTTCACCGCGCTGCGCGCCGGGGTGGGCCCCGCCGACCTGGGCGCGGGTGTGTTCGGCGCGGTCGCGACCGCGGCTTTCGACGGAGCGAGCGCGTGAACCCGACCGTGGCCCCACCGACCCCCGAGCGCCCGTGGCTGGTCGCCGACATCGGCGGCACCAACGCCCGCTTCGCCGTGCTCACCGAGCCCGGCGGCCGACCCGAGCACGTGCTCGGGCTGCGCAGCGAGGACCACGTGGACCTGGCCGCGGCGATCGAGGACTACCTGGACCGCTCCGGCGCGGCCCGGCCGAGCGCGATCTGCGCGGCGGTCGCGGGCCCCGTGCACGGCGACCGGTTCCGGCTGACCAACGGCGCGTGGGTGTTGTCCATCGCGGAGACCCGGGTCAAGCTCGGCGTGCCGGACCTGTACCTGATCAACGACTTCGAGGCGCTGGCCCTGTCGCTGCCGCACTTGGCGGGCGAGGACCTCATCGTGGTCGGCGACCGACTCCCCGACCCGACGCTGCCGATGGCCGTACTCGGCCCCGGCACCGGACTCGGCGTGGCCGGCCTGGTGCCGATCCCGGGCGGCGGCTGGGTGCCGCTGCCGGGCGAGGGCGGGCACGTCCTGCTGCGCCCGGCGCACGGCCCCGACGCCGCGGCCCTGGAGGTGCTGCGCGACGAGCGCGGCGGCCTGGGCACGGTGACCGCCGAACACGTGCTGTCCGGCCCGGGACTGTGCCGACTGCACCGCTGCACGGCGGCGGTACACGGGGTGGTGGCCGAGGCGCTGAGCCCGGCCGACATCTCGGCCCGCGCGCTCGACGGCTCCGACAAGGTGTGCGTCGCGACGGTCGAGACCTTCTGCCGACTGCTCGGCACGTTCGCCGGTGGGGTGGCCCTGACGATGGGCGCTCGCGGCGGTGTCTTCCTGGCCGGGGGCATCCTGCCCCGGATCACCGAGATGCTGCTGGAGAGCGAGTTCCGGATGGGCTTCGAGACCAACCCGACGATGGCGCCGTACCTGCACCGCATCTCCACCGCGCTCGTGGTGGCCCCGCATCCGGCTCTGCGCGGCGCGTCCGCGTGGCTGGAGGCGCGCAGCACTCGACCCTTGGAGGTGGCGGCGTGAGCACGTCCGCTCTTGACCTGGCACCGGTGATCCCGGTGGTGATCGTGGACGACGTGGAGTCGGCCGTACCGCTGGCGCGCGCGCTGGTGGCGGGCGGGCTGCCGGCCGTCGAGGTCACCCTGCGCACGCCGGCCGCCCTCGGCGCGATCGAGCGGATCGCGGCCGAGGTCGAGGGTGCGTTCGTGGGCGCCGGTACGGTGCTGACGCCGGACCAGGCGAAGGCGGCGGCCGACGCCGGCGCACGCTTCCTGGTGACGCCGGGCTGCACCGAGACCCTGTACGGGGCCCTGGTCGACACCGGCCTTGCCTTCCTGCCGGGCACGTCGACCGTGTCCGAGGTGCTGGCGCTGCGCGAACGCGGCGTCCGGGAGATGAAGTTCTTCCCGGCCGAGGCCGCGGGCGGCGCGCCGTTCCTGAAGTCGCTGGCCTCGCCGGTGCCGGACGTGCGCTTTTGCCCGACGGGCGGAATCACCCCGGCCTCGGCCCCGACCTACCTGGCGCTGCCCAACGTGGCCTGCGTCGGCGGGTCCTGGATGCTTCCCGCGGACGCGGTCGCCTCGCGCGACTGGTCCCGGGTGGAACAGCTCGCCCGCGAAGCCTCGGGGCTGCGCGGGTAGCAAAAACGTCCCCTGGCGCGCTCTGCCCTGAGGTGCGCCAGGGGCACGGACCGCGGATGGTGGGTCGTATGAGGGTTCGACCCACGAACGAGCAGGTCGTATGAGGGTTCGACCTGCGGAGACCGCGAATAGGGACCCGCTCTTCGGCGAGGAGAGCGGGTCTCTTCCTTTGTCCATGTCGGGGTCGCCGACGGCGCTCCGGAACAGTACGTCGAGCGTGTCGAGCCGCGCGAGTACCGTTGCCTCGTGGGAACCGCATGGGACGACTCGGAGCTCATGGGCGGTGGTCGGTGGTGAACCCGTCATCCGCCGTGGTTCTCTACGGACCGCCCGCATCCGGCAAGGACACGATCACGGGCGCCTTGGCCCGAGCGGATGACGCGTTCGTGCACTTCCGGCGGTTGAAAGCCGGGTCGGGCCGGACCACCGGGTACCGCATGACGGATGCCGAGACGTTGGCAGACCTACGGCACCGCGGACTCGTCGTCCATGGCAATCGGCGGTACCAGGCCGAGTATGCGACCGATGCTCCCGAGCTCGACCGCCTCACGGCGCAGGCAAGCATCCCCGTGGTCCACGTCGGACAGGTCGAAGCGCTCTCCGCGCTCGCGGCCTATCCGGCGACGTGGACTCGGGTCCTGCTCTGGTGTCCTCGGGACGTCACCGCGAAGCGCTCGGCAACCCGAGGGGACTCCGACGGCGACGCCCGACTGAGGGCGTGGGCGGACACCTACGCAGACCTCGAAGCCCATCCCGACACGCTGTGGTCCCTGATCGTGCGGACCGATCACACGTCGGTGGAAGCCTCCGCCGAACTGATCAGGCGGGCCGTGCGGGACAGGGCGCCGGATCGGTTCACCGCTGTCCACCTGCTCGAGGGAGTCGGATGACCACGGTCGGCATCCTTCACCCGGGCAGCATGGGCGCGGCGGTGGCCGGCGAGCTGACCGCTCGCGGGATCACGACCCTGTGGTGTCCCGCGGGCCGCAGCGCAGCGACGAGAGCACGGGCGATCAGGTTCAACCTCGAGCCTGTCGAGGAGCTTGGCGAACTGCTCGATCGCAGCGCGTGTGTGATCTCGGTCTGCCCACCCGGAGCGGCGGAATCGGTGGCTCGTTCGGTGGCCGAACGGCACTACTCCGGGCTCTACGTCGAAGCCAACGCGGTCAGCCCGGAGCGCATGGAACGCATGGCCTCATTCCTCGCCGCAGGAGGCGCCACCGTGGTCGATGGTGGCGTAGTCGGGTCCCCGCCTTCAAAAACCCGCTCACCCCGGCTCTACCTGTCCGGCAGGGGGGAGGACGTGACTCGGGTCGCCGCTCTGTTCGCCGACACCCGGGTACAGGTGAAATGCCTTCCGGGCGGAATCGGGCAGGCATCCGGCCTGAAGCTGTCGTTCGCGAGCTACCAGAAGGCAAGCAGGGCTCTGGCCGCCTTGGCTCATGCCATGGCAGACGAATATGGGGTCGGCGCCGAACTTCTGGACATCGCCGAGCATCACTCCGGGCGGCACCTCGCAGACCCGGACTACATCACCGACGTGGCCGCCAAAGCATGGCGGTGGGAAACGGAGATGAGAGAGGTGGCCGCGGCTCTGACCGCAGTCGATCTGCCCGCCGGGATGGCCATCGGCGCGGCTGACGTCCTTTCCCGATGGGCGTCCGTGAGGGACGCCGAGCTCGACCCGATCGAGGCGATCAAGCAGCTGCGTTCTGGGCCGTCCGACTGTCCGGATACGGCTGTGACCAGCGCAAACGTACCGGACAGCATCGAGTAGCGTTGTCCGCCCCGTCCCGGAGCCCCAGGTCGGGGGATTGCTGGAACACCGGGATGCTTCCGCAATCCTCCGGGCCCGGGAGACGGTGGTCCGGCGCTTCTTTTGGGGTGCCCTGCCCGATCCGCAGCTCCGGCCGCCCGGCGAACCGGTCACCCGGGTCACCGCCGGCACTGGGCCGGCTCGGCGGGACCTCGAGGGCGGCCTGCGGGCGATCCGTACGGTCAAGGCCGCCGGTGCGGAGCGACGCGAGGGCGACCGGGTGGCGGCCGAGGCGCGCGAATCGGCCCGGCACGGCGTGCGCGCGGTACGCACCGAGACGATCGCCCGGACCATCGCCGGCAGCGGCATCCAGAGCGGCCGTCATCCTCGCCTACGGCGCGTGCCGCGTGGGCGAGGGCCACAAGGCGGTGTGGGGGCTACGCCGACTGGTGGGTCGGCTCCAGGGCGTGGGCGGGCTTGACCACCTTCAGCAGCGGGCCGGTCAGGGTCACCGCCAGCATCGCCGCGTCGTCCTCCAGCTTGCCGCCCACATGGGCGATCAGGGCCTGCTCGACCGCGTCCAGCATCCCGGCGGCGTCGTTGTGCGCGTAGGTCGCCAGATGTCGGCCCAGCGGGTAGAACACACCGGCCGTGTCCCGGGCCTCGGTCACCCCGTCCGTGTGCATCAGCAGCACGTCGCCCGGCCGGAACGGGACCGCCTCCACCGCCCGCGCCGTGGCCGCCGGCAGCAGGCCCATGCCCAGCGGCAGACCCGCCTCGCCGATCACCTCGCCCACCGTGCCGCCGCGCACCAGCAGCGGCGACGGATGGCCGCACGCCAGCACCTGCATCGTGCCCTCGCCGGGACACAGCTCGACCATCACGGCGGTCACGAAGTCCTCGGTGCCCAGTTGCCGGTTCAGGCTGCGATCCACCCGGGCACCGACCTCCGCCAGCGTCGGCGCGTCGTAGGCCGCCTCGCGGAACGCGCCGAGCGTACGGGCCGCCATGTCCACCGCCTCGAGCCCCTTGCCGCGCACGTCGCCGAGCAGCACCCGCACCCCGTACGGGGTTTCCAGCACCTCGTACAGATCGCCGCCGATCGACGCCTCCTCGGCCGCCGCCCGATAGCGCACCGCGAAGCCGAACCGGCCGATCGCCCGGGGCACCGGCCGCAGCAGCGCCCGCTGGGCCACCTCCGCCACCGACTGCACACGATGTAGCCGGGCGTCCTGGCGCCGCCGCTCCCAGCCGACCCAGCACCCGAACAGCGTCACGATCAGGATGGCCGCCGAGACGCCGGTGGTGGACTTGTCCCCGCCGCCGCCGTACACGTGTGGGTTCAGCAGGAGACGGGTCGCCAGCGCCACCACCCCGGCCGTCGCGGTCAACCAGGGCCGATAGGCCATCGCCACCACCGCCGGGACCGCGATCAGCACCGCGTGCATGTCCAGGTAGTCCGGGGCGAACGCCCGGCTCACCAGGACCGCCACGTACAGGCCCACTGCCACCGGAACTGCTCGACGAGCGGGAAGCGCCAGGGCAGGCATGTATCAGGACCTTTCGTTGTCGCGCAGGAGGGGACGGGCCGACGACCAACGCGATCCATGGTCACCCGTACCGAGGTACGCGGACAGGGGCGAAGGTCCCATTAGGTTCAAAACGTATCGAAACCTTGCCAAACAGGCACTTGACAGTGCCGCCATTCGGGTCGGAGGCCGGGCCCCGACCAGGCCCTATGCTGCGCCCATGCCCCGTGACTCCGGCCCCACCAGGCGCCGCATCGTCGAGGCCGCCGAGATCCTGTTCGCGCGGCACGGTCTCGACGTGCCGTTGCAGGACATCACCCGCGCGGCGGGTCAGCGCAACGCCGGCGCGATCCACTACCACTTCGGCGGGCGCGAGGGTTTGTTGCGGGCGATCGTCGAGCAGCACGTGCCCGTCGTGTACGCCCGCCGCCAGGCGCTGCTGGCCGCGGCCCGCGAGCGGCCGGAGCGGCTGTCCGGGTTCGCCCGCGCGATCGTGCTGCCGATCACCGAACTGCTCAACGGCTCGCCGGCCGACCGGGCCTACCTCCAGATCTCGGTGGAACTGCTGCGCGACACCACCTCGCCGGTGACCCCGCTGCTCGGCGGCGAGGACGTGCAGGACGTGGTGGACGCGGTGGCCGCGGCCCGTCCCGACCTGCCGGCGACCGCGCTCCAGGCCCGCGCCTTCCTGGTCACCCAGATGGTCGGCATGTTGTGCGCGGCGCGCGCCGCCCGGCACGACAGTCCGCCGCGCCCGGACGGCATCGCGCCGACCGGCCTGCTCGGCCCGGAGGCGTTCGACGACCACCTCACGGCGATCGTCGCCGGCGCCCTCGCCGGCGACTGAGCCGCGCCGACTCCCCCGCGGAATCCCTTGACTCCTTCGACCCCTCGTATTAAACACACCTTTTAATTAACCGGATCAAAGGCTGTGCCGAGGGAAGGTACGAACGCCATGGCGAACCACGACCTGGTCATCAAGGGCGGCATCGTCGTCGACGGTTCCGGCAACCCGCGCGTTCGCGCGGACGTCGCGATCACCGACGGCGTGATCACCGCGATCGGGCGCGTCCCCGCCGAGGACGCGGATCGGGTGATCGACGCGACCGGACTGATCGTCGCGCCCGGCTTCATCGACCTGCACACGCACTACGACGGCCAGGTCTTCTGGGACCCGTACCTGACCACGTCCGGCCCGCACGGGGTGACCTCCGTGGTCACCGGCAACTGCGGCTTCGGCTTCGCCCCGGTGCGCGAGGACATGCGCGATCGCGCGATGTTGTCGATGACCGCCGTCGAGGACATCCCCACCGAGACCCTGCGCGAGGGCATGCCCTGGGACTGGGTCACCTTCCCCGAATACCTGGACAGCGTCGAGCGCACCCCCAAGGCGGTCAACGTACTGCCCTACGTTCCGGTCAACCCGCTGCTGATCTGGGTGCTCGGCCTGGAGCGGGCGAAGGCGGGCGCGCTGCCCACCGACGCCGAACACGCCGAACTGGCCCGCCTGTTGACCGAGGCGATGGACGCCGGCGCGGGCGGCTGGTCGGCGCAGTGCCTGGGCGAGCCGGGCAACCCGAACGGCCGGCTGATGCAGGGCGACTTCGACGGTACGCCGATGCCCACCGACATCATGTGGCCGCAGACCCGGCTGGCCCTGGCCGAGGCTCTGGCCAAACAGGGCCGCGGCTTCATGCAGGTGTCCGGCACGCAGATCACCGAGGAGGAGTACGAACACCTCGTCGAGGTCGCCGGCCGACCCCTGATCTGGAACGCGGTGATCGCCAACTCGCGCAGCGGCGGCCTGTACCGGCGCAAGATCGAGTGGCTGCGCAGCTGCCAGGAGCGCGGCATCCCGATCTACGGCCAGGCGATGACCACCGACGTCCCGGTGCCGTTCAGCTTCCTGTACGGCGGCGTGTCCACCCGCCCGCCGGTGGCCACGATCTTCGCGGCCGAGACCGTGGAGGCCAAGATCGCGCTGCTGAACGACCCGGCGATCCGCGCCGAACTGCGGGAGTTCGACCCGCTGTTCTACCACCTGTACCCGGACATGAAGCTGCACCGCACCTTCACCGAGGAGTACAAGCAGTACGAGGGCCTGTCGTTCAAGGAGATCGGCGCGCGGCTCGACCGGCACCCGGTGGACGTGCTGTGCGACGTCACCATCGCCGACGGCCTGACCACCGAGGTGCACACCGGCCAGTTCAACGCCACGCTGGAGGGCCTGAAGGAACTCGTGGGCTACGAATACCTGTTGCCCGGCCTGTCCGACGGCGGCGCGCACCTCAAGACGCTGAGCGCGGGCATGTACGGCACCGAGTACATCGTCGAGTACGTCCGCAAGCACGCCTGGACCTCACTGGAACAGGCCCACTGGCGGTTGTCCGGACTGCCCGCCCGGTGTGCGGGCTTCACCGACCGCGGCGTGCTGAGCGTCGGCGCCGCGGCCGACATCATCGTCTACGACTACGACGAACTTGCCTACGGTGAGCCGAAGTTCGTCCACGACCTGCCCGGCGGCCAACTGCGCACGGTGATCGACGCGAAGGGCTACCGGCACATCCTGGTCAACGGCCGGGTGACGGTCGAGAACGACGAGCCCACCGGCGTGCACAGCGGTCGACTGCTGCGCCACGGAAAGGCGAACCCCCGCTGACCCGAACGCCCCCGCCGACTCGTACGCATGGATCCGGTCCGCGCCCGGGTAGGCATGCGACACCGCGAACACGGACGAGCAAGGGGGCGCGATGTCGAAGAAGACCCGCAAGCGCAAGTCCCGTCGCAAGCACCGGGCCAACCACGGACACCGCCCGGCCTGATCGCACCACCGACCCGGACGCGCCGGCCGTCATCGAGGATGACCGCCGGCGCGTCCGGCCGTTGCAGTGCCGCCGTCAGCCGTACATCCGCCGCATCGCGAAGGCGATCATCTGCTCTATGGCCTTGGCGTCGAACATCACCCGGTGCTCGCCGTCGAGGTCGAGCACGAAGCCGTAGCCGTTGGGGAGCAGGTCGAGCACCTCGGCACCGGTGACGGTGAAGTGTCTGGACTCCTCGCCGGCGTACTTCTTGAGTTCGGCGAGGGAGCTGAACATCGGGATCACCGGCTCGGGGGTGTTGTGCAGGGCCAAAAAGCCCGGGCGATCCCCCCTCGGGCAGAAGACCTTCGACGCGATGAAGATGGACTGGAAGTCCTCGCCGTTCATGACGCCCGTGGCGAACGCGCGCACGGCGTCGGTGAGCGCCGGCGCCTCCGCCCGGGCCTGGGGTTCCTCGGTTGCGTAGCCGTACACACCACGAGGCTAGCGGGTCCGCGGCCCGGGTTTGAGCCCTCCGCCCGGACGGTCATGGATACCTGATGGCAACGCGATGGGAACCTCTCGGGGATTGAAAAAGTTACCCATGGGTACGATCATTATGTTACCGACCAGTACACTGGGTTTCGGATCGCTTCGGTCGGTCGCTCGATTCTTCGGGTCGAGCCGCCGATCCGTCGGGCAGTTTCAGTCAGCGCAGTACACCGGACGCAACCACGGGCGGAGCCTGTCATGGGTCACTACAAGTCGAATCTCCGCGACCTGGAGTTCAACCTGTTCGAGGTCTTCGGGCGCGAGCAGGTCTATGGCACGGGTCCGTTCGCGGACATGGACGTCGAGACGGCCAGGTCGATCCTGTCCGAGGTCGAGCGCCTCGCCGTGAACGACCTCGCCGATTCCTTCGCGGAGGGCGACCGCAACCCACCCGTGTTCGATCCGGCGACGCACTCGGCCACGCTGCCCGAGGCGTTCAAGAAGTCGTACAAGGCCTACATGGACTCCGAGTGGTGGCGCCTCGCGCTCCCGGAGAGCATGGGCGGCACCAACTGCCCGCGTTCGCTGCGCTGGTCGGTGGCCGAGCTGGTGCTCGGCGCCAACCCGGCGCTGTGGATGTACGCGGCCGGCCCCGACTTCGCCCAGGTGCTGCACACGCTCGGCACCGAGGAGCAGCGCAAGGTCGCCGGCTTCATGGTCGACCGCCAGTGGGGCTCCACGATGGTGCTCACCGAGCCCGACGCCGGTTCCGACGTCGGCGCGGGTCGGACCAAGGCGGTGCGGCAGGAGGACGGCACCTGGCACATCCAGGGCGTCAAGCGCTTCATCACCTCCGGTGACCAGGACATGACCGAGAACATCATCCACCTGGTGCTGGCGCGCCCGGAGGGTGCGGGCCCCGGTACCAAGGGCCTGTCGCTGTTCGTGGTGCCGAAGTTTCACTTCGACCCGGAGACCGGCGAGCTCGGCGAGCGCAACGGCGCCTTCGTCACCAACGTCGAGCACAAGATGGGCCTCAAGGTCTCCACGACCTGCGAGCTCACCTTCGGCGAGCACGGCGTCCCGGCCGTCGGCACCCTGGTCGGCGAGGTGCACAGCGGCATCGCGCAGATGTTCAAGATCATCGAGTACGCCCGGATGATGGTCGGCACGAAGGCCATCGCCACGCTGTCCACCGGCTACCTCAACGCGCTCGAGTACGCGAAGGAGCGCTTCCAGGGCGCCGACCTCGCGCAGATGACGAACAAGGCCGCGCCGCGCGTGTCCATCACGCACCACCCGGACGTGCGCCGCTCGCTGCTCACCCAGAAGGCGTACGTCGAGGGCATGCGCGCACTGGTGATGTACACCTCCTCGTGGCAGGACCGGATCGAGGGCGCCGCGCTGACCGGCGACACGGACGAGACCGCGGACCGGGTCAACGACCTGCTGCTGCCGATCGTCAAGGGTTACGGCTCGGAGAAGTCCTACGAGCAGCTCGCCCAGTCGCTGCAGACCTTCGGCGGGTCGGGCTTCCTGCAGGAATACCCGATCGAGCAGTACATCCGCGACGCCAAGATCGACACCCTCTACGAGGGCACCACCGCGATCCAGGGTCAGGACTTCTTCTTCCGGAAGATCGTCCGCGACCAGGGCAAGGCGCTGACCGTGGTGGCCGGCGAGATCCAGGAGTTCATCGCCGCGCACGCCGAGGGCGAGCTGGCCGCCGAGGTCAAGCTGCTCGCGACCGCCGCCGAGGACGTCCAGGGCATGGTCGCCGCGATGATCAACCAGCTGATGGCGTCCGAGCAGGAGATCGACTCGATCTACAAGGTCGGCCAGAACACCACCCGCCTGCTGCTCGCCGCCGGCGACCTGGTGGTCTCGTGGCTGCTGCTGCGCCAGGCGTCGGTGGCGCTGGCCAAGCTGGCCGGCACGCCCGGTCGCGACGAGGCGTTCTACCAGGGCAAGGTCGCCGCCGCGAAGCACTTCGCGCGGGAGATCCTGCCGCTGCTCACCCCGCAGCGGCTGATGGTCGAGCAGATCGACAACGCCCTGATGGACCTCCCGGAGGCGGCCTTCTAGTTCGGGCCGCTCGGACTGCACGAGGCGCCGTCTCCCGCTCCCGGGCGAGAGGCGGCGCCTCGCCGCGTCGTGGCGTCGTCCTGCCCCGAGGGGGTTGCCGTCGGTCCCGGCGAGTGCCTCGGGCCTCTACCGTGAGGCCATGACTTCGCTGAGCCACGACCGCCACTGCGCCGAGATCGTCGCGCAGACCGATCTGCTTCGGGCCACGATCGAGGGGGCCGACCTGACCGTGCCCGTGCCGTCCTGTCCCGGGTGGAACGTCGGGCAGTTGTTGCGGCATCTGGGCGGCGGCCAGCGCTGGGCGGCGAAGACGGTCCGGAGCCGGGCCGCCGAGCCGGTCGCCGATCAGGACTTCCGCGACCTGGCCGCGTACACCCACGAGGATCCCGCCGTACTCGGGCCGTGGCTGGCCGAGGGGGCCGCGGCGTTGGCGGAGGCGTTGCGCGAGGCCGGGCCCGACGCGGCGCTGTGGACGCCGGTCACCGGCGGCACCGCGACGTTCTACGCCCGGCGCTTCACCCACGAGACCGCGCTGCACCGGGCCGACGCGACGCTCGCGCTCGGCGCGGACTACGTCCTGGACCACGAGGTCGCCGCGGACGCGCTCGACGAATGGATGGAACTCGGCGCGCTGCCCATGCACTTCGAGGTCCACCCGCGGATGCGCGAACTGCTCGGCCCCGGCCGCACCGTGCACCTGCACGCCACCGACGTCGCGGACGCGGAGTGGGTGCTCGACCTCACCGGCGACACGATCACCTGGCGGCGGACGCACGAGAAGGCCGCGGTGGCGCTGCGCGGGCCGCTGGTCGAGTTGTTGCTGGTCACCTACAAGCGGCGCACCCCCGCCGAGGCGGACGTCGAGATCCTCGGCGACGCCGACCTGCTCGCGTTCTGGCTCGACCGGGTGAGCTTCGGCTGAACCGCGCCCACCGGGTCGCCGCTCCGGGCCGCGCCGGGGGCGGGGCGTAGGCTCGTCGGCGGACAACCGCCACGATCCTCGCGGCCGAGCGGGCCGCGCACCTTGGAGTATGCATGCCCTCGCCGCGCTTCGACCGGAGTCACACCGATGATCTGATCGCGTTCATCGGCGCCAGCCCGTCCCCCTACCACGCGGCCGCGAACGTGGCCGAGCGGCTGGAGGCGGCGGGCTTTCGGCGGCTCGAGGAGACGGCCGCGTGGGACGGCGAGGCGGGCGGGCGCTACGTGCTGCGCGGCGGCGCGATCGTGGCCTGGTACGTGCCGGAGGGCGCGGAGAGCACCCGCGGCTTCCGGATCGTCGGCGCGCACACCGACTCGCCGACGCTGCGGGTCAAGCCGCTGCCCGACACCGGCGCGGCCGGCTGGCGGCAGATCGCCGTCGAGGTGTACGGCGGCCCGCTGCTGAACTCCTGGCTGGACCGCGACCTCGGCCTGTCCGGCCGGATCGTGCTGCGCGACGGCCGCGAGCGCCTGGTCTTCGTCGACCGGCCGCTGCTGCGGGTGCCGCAGTTGGCGATCCACCTGGACCGCGCGGTCAACGAGGCCGGGCTGCAACTGGACAAGCAGCAGCACATGACCCCGATCTGGGGCCTCGGCCCGGTCGACGAGGGCGCGCTGATCCGATTCGTGGCCGAGGAGGCCGGGGTGCCCGCCGGCGACGTCACCGGGTGGGACCTGATGGTCCACGACGTGCAGAAGCCGAGTTACCTCGGCCGCGATCGCGAACTGCTCGCCGCGCCGCGCCTGGACAACCTGCTGTCGGTGCACGCGGGGCTGGCCGCGCTGCTCGCCGCCGCGCACGAGGGGGCGGTGCACATCCCGGTACTCGGCGCGTTCGACCACGAGGAGACCGGCAGCGACTCCACCACCGGCGCGGGCGGGCCGCTCCTGGAGACGGTGCTGACCCGGATCGTCAGCGGGCGCGGTGGCTCGCTCGACGACCGCGCGCGGGCGTTCGCCGACTCGTTCCACCTCTCCAGCGACGTCGGGCACGCGGTACACCCGAACTACGTCGGTCGACACGAGCCGGGCCACCACCCCGTACCCAACGGCGGCCCGATCCTCAAGGTCAACGCCAATCAGCGCTACGCCACCGACGCGCGCGGTCGGGCCGTGTGGACCGCCGCGTGCGAGCGTGCGGGGGTGCCGGCGCAGGTCTTCGTGGGGATCAACTCCCTTCCCTGCGGCACCACGATCGGCCCGATCACCGCCACTCGCCTCGGCATCGAGACCGTGGACGTCGGCGCGGCATGCCTGTCGATGCACTCCTCGCGCGAACTCTGCGGCGCCGACGACCCGTTCCTGCTCGCCTCGGCCGCCGCGGCGTTCCTGGAGGGCTGAGCACGAGCGCCCGGGGAGCGGCCCGCGATGCGCGCGGCCGCTCCCCGGACCCGCGGCTACGTGTGCGGGAGGCGGAATTTGCGGACCCGGTGGGCCGAGGACTCGACCACGGTCAGGTACAGGTCCTCGTCCATGTCGGCCACCACCGCCACCGCGGCCGGCTCCTCCAGACCGGTGAGCAGGGTCGACACGAACCCGTCCGAGGGGTCGTAGCGCCGCACGGCGCCGTTGTAGGTGTCCGCGACCACCACCGAGCCGTCCGGCAACGTATCCACGCCCAGCGGGTGTTGGAACAGCGCGTGCTCGGCCGGGCCGTCGCGCAGGCCGAAGTCGAACAGGCCGCGCCCGACCACCGTCTCGATGCCGCCGTCCACGAGCCGGCGCAGCGCCGAACTCTCCGCGTCCACCAGCCACAACGTATGGCCGTCGGGGGAGACCGCCAGGCCCGAGGGCTGAGCGAGGCATGCGGTGTCCACCGGGCCGTCCTCCATGCCCTCGTCGGTGGTGCCGGCCAGCACCCCGACCCCCTCGCCCACCGGGTCGAACTCCCAGAGCTGGTGGACCCCGGCCATCGCCACGATGATCCGGCCGCCGAACCACGCCACGTCCCACGGGCTGGAGAGGTCGATCGTGCGGGCCGCGCCGTGGTCCTCCGCGCCGCGTCGGCGCTGCCGGCCCGTGCCCGCGACGGTCCGGATCGACCCGGTGGCCAGCGAGACGCCGCGCAGCGCGTGGTTGGCGGTGTCGGCGACCACCACGTCGTAGCGCACGTGTGCGGCCACCTCGGGCGGCAGCAGCGCCATGCCGTGCGGCTCGGCCAGCATCGCGTGCCGGGGTCCGCCGTCGAGCAGCCCGCGCCGCCCGGTCCCGATCCGGCGCAGCACCGTGCGCCCGTCGTCGGAGAGTTCGGCGAGCGAGTGGTGGCCGGTGTCGGCGACCAGGAGCGCCCCCGACGGCAGCCGGAGCACCTGGCCCGGGAAGCGCAGGTCGGTGCGCGGGGTCTCGGGCCGGTCGACCTCCTCGGCGGACCGGCGCAGCGTGCCCTTGCCGTCGTGCTCGGCGACCAGGTCGGCGATCAGCGTCTCGATCTCGCCCGCGTGGCCCTCGCCGGACAGTTGCGCGACCACGTAGCCCTCGGGATCGACGACCACCAGGGTCGGCCAGGCGTGCACCGCGTACTGCTTCCAGGTGCTCAGCTCCGGGTCGTCCAGGACCGGGTGGCATACCTCGTGCCGCTGTACCGCGCACACCACCGTGCCGTGTTCCGCCTCGTGTTCGAACTTGGGCGAGTGCACGCCGATCACGGTCAGCACGTCGCGGTGGCGCTCCTCCAGGCCGCGCAACTCGGCCAGCACGTGGTGGCAGTTCACGCAGGCGGAGGTCCAGAAGTCCAGCAGCACGATCCGCCCGCGCAGCGCGGCCAGCGTCGGGCCCGGGCCGGCGGTGTTGATCCAGCCTCCGGAACCGGACAGCTCGGGGGCCCGGACCCTGGCTCGACGCGCGGTGCTGCTCATGATTCGAAGTGAACCATCCACCTCGGTCGCGAGCCGCCGGCCCGCGCGGGTACGGGCCGCACCCCACCCAACCGGGTGTATCCGTACCGCCGCACGCCGGCGTGCCGAAGACGACTGAACGCCGCCATATCGGGCAGTCTGCCGACAAGGTGAGGCGACCGTGGAGGCACCAGTGTTCGGGGACGAGTACGACGGCAGCACCCAGCTCTACCCGGGGATTCCGCCCGGCCGCTATCTCGTGCGGGAGAAGATGTTCGCGATCGGCGACGACTTCTGGGTCACCACCGAGGACGGGGAGAAGGTCTATCTGGTCGACGGCAAGGCACTGACCCTGCACGACCGGCTGGAGCTCAAGGATTCCGCCGGCACGGTGTTGGCGACCGTGAAGAAGAAGATCGTCAGCATCCATCATTCGATGAAGGTGCAGGACGCGACCGGCGAGACGGTCGCCACGGTGCGCAAGAAGATGTTCACCCCGCTGCACGAGGCGTTCACGGTGGAGCTCGCGGTCGGGGCCGAACTCACGGTGCGCGGCGACATGTTCCACCACGAGTACGGGATCTCCGGACCGAACGGGCCGGTCGCCCAGATCACCCGCAAGTGGCTGCGGGTGCGGGACACCTACGGCATCGACATCGCGCCCGGCTGGGATCATGCGTTGATCATCGCGATCGCGGTGTGCGTGGACCGGTTGAGCGACGACGAGGACTGAGCCCGCGCGGAGCCCGCCGACCCGCCGACCGCCGACGGTTCGGCGGGTTCGGCATAGAACCGCCTGCCCCCACACGTCTGTTCGGGTGAAAGGGGGCACGGTTGAGATCCCAACGGGAAGAAGACGAGTTCCGCGTCTTCGTCGAGGCCCGGCGGACGGCTCTGGTGCGCACCGCGTACCTGCTGTGCGGCGATCGCGACGAAGCCGAGGACCTGGCCCAGGCCACGCTGACCAAGGCGTATACGTCCTGGACCCGCGTGTCCGCGGCGCAGAGCCCCGACGCCTACGTGCGGCGGATCATGGTGAACACCCATCTGTCCCGGGTCCGGGTCCGCCGGGTGACGCACTTCCTCACCGACCGGCTGCCGGATCGGGCCGGACCCGACTCGACCGGCGCGGTGGCCGAACGCAGCGTGCTGATGGCCGCGTTGGGCCGGTTGCCGGCGGGTCGACGGGCGGCGGTGGTGCTGCGCTACTGGGAGGACCGTCCGGAGTCCGAGGTCGCGCAGATCCTCCGTTGTGCGGTCGGTACGGTGCGCAGCCAGACGTTCAAGGGACTCGCCCAACTTCGCAGGGATCCCCAACTGACCGATCTGTTCCCGGAACAGACGGAATCCCCCTCGACTTCGGATACGGAGGTGCGGCCATGGCCGACGACGGCACCGCACTGAGGGAGGCGTTCATGGCAGAGATCGAGGCGGCGCGGTTGACCCCGCCGACGGCCGACGCGGCGATCCGCGACTCGCGCAAGCGCCGTTGGCGCGGGTTCACGTTCGGCGTGGCGACGGTGACCGCGCTGGTGTTGGGCGGCGGCGGCGCGGTCATCGCGGGGGGTGTGCTGGACGAGGACGGCAATTCCAACGACATCGTCTCCGTCGATGCCGGCACCCGCCCTCCCGGTGCTTCGCCCGACATCGTGGGCACGGGCGTGGTGGCGGGGAGGTCGTGGACGTACCGGGCCTGGACGGAGGGTCCCGAGCGCACCTGCTTCGAGGAAGTCGAGAAGCATTTCGTCGGAGACTTCGGGGCGGCGTGCAACGTCCGCCCGGGGCGGACCGCGAAGGACAAGGCGAACGACCACAACCGGTTCGGCGGCGGCGGCTCCCTCGGCCCCGTCGAGGGCGAGAAGGACCTGTACGCGGCGGCGTTCCAGGCCGAGGTCTCCCCCGACGTCGCCTATCTGGAGGTCACCTGGCGGGGGCACAAGGACCCGGTGGTGATCCACCCCGTGCAGATCGACCCCGAGACGCGCGTCTACGTCCTGGTCGTGACCGCACGCAAGGCGGCGCCCGCGTACGAACTCAAGGCGTACGACGCGGCGGGCAAGGAGATCGAGAACATCTACCTGTGAAGCCGGCCCACGGCATCGCGCCGCGGGCCGGCTCCCGACGAATTCCGCGGCTCAGAACACCCGGTTTTGCAGCACCGGGAAGTCCTCGCGGGTCTTGGCGACCAGCGCCGGGTCGATCTCGGCGGTCAGCACGGTCTGTTCGGTCCCCGCCTCGGCGACGATCTCGCCCCACGGGTCGATCACCATGCTGTGCCCGCCCATCGCCTGACCGCCCTGCTCGCCGGTGACGTTGCAGGCGAGCACGAACATCTGGTTCTCGATCGCGCGGGCGCGGGACAACACGCGCCAGTGCTCGACCCGCCGCGCCGGCCACGCGGCGGGCAGCACCAGCACCTCCGCACCCGCGTCCAGGATGCGCCGGAACAACTCCGGGAAGCGCAGGTCGTAGCACGTCGCCAGGCCCACCTCGGCCCACGGCATGCGGACCTGCGCGGTCTCGGTGCCGCGCGAGATCAGCGCGGCCTCTCCCCCGGTGAAGCCGAAGCGGTGGATCTTGCGGTAGGTGCCGCGCAACGCGCCGTCGGGGTCGAAGACCAGCGACGTGTTGTAGAGGTTGTCGTCCGGGCCGCGTTCGATGATGCTGCCGGCGTGCAGCCAGACGCCGGCGTCGCGCGCCGCGCGGCCCATCGCCTGGGCCGCCGGACCGCGTACGCCCTCGGCGTCCGTCTCCCAGTCGTCGTAGACCCAACCCGTGTGCAGCCACAGTTCCGGCAGCACCACGAGGTGGTCGCCGCGTCGGCCTCGGACCAGCGCGGTCACCTCGGCCAGGCGCTCGCGGGCGGGCACCGCCGGGTCGACGTCGAGTTGTACGAGCGAAACGCGCACTTTCCCCTCACCTACACCGCTTGCTTCCCGCGAACGGGCTGACCGCAGGATCTTTGGCAGCGTAACGTGCCTGCCAGGATCCCGGACCACGTCAAAGCAACGGTCGCTCCCCTCCATTCGACCGGTGACGCAGCGACGAGAGGTAGTACGTGACCATCGACCTGAAAACGCACGTCGACGCCTGGGAGCACTCGGTGCGCTCCCTCAAAGATCTGGTCTCCACCCTGACCGAGGGCCGGTGGAGCAGCCCGACCGAGTGCCCGGGCTGGTCGGTCCGGGACGTGGTGTCCCACGTGATCGGCATCGAGTCGGAACTGCTCGGCGATCCGCGGCCGATCCACACGCTGCCGCGCGATCTCCGACATGTGCACGACGAGTTCAGCCGCTACACCGAGATACCGGTGGACGTGCGGCGCTGCCACACCTCGCCGGAGATGACCGGCGAACTGGAGTACGTGATCCTGCGCCGGCGCCGGATGCTCGACGAGTGCGACCGGGCGCCGGACGACGAGGTGCGCGGGATCATGGGCCGCAGCGTCCCGTACCGCTTCCTGCTCACCCAGCGGGTGTTCGACGTGTGGGTGCACGAGCAGGACGTGCGGCGCGCGATCGGGGAGCCCGGCAATCTGGACTCGCCGGCCGCGCTGATCACCCGCGACTTCCTGCTCGCCGGGCTGGCCCGGGTGGTGGCCAAGGACGCCAAGGCGCCGGCGGGCGCGTCCGTGGTGTTCGACGTGACCGGGCCGGTGGAGTTCATGCGCACGGTCACGGTGGACGAGAACGGCCGGGGCCGGCTCGACGGCCGGGTCCCGCTGGGGCCGCTGGTGTCGATCGCCACCGACTGGGAGACGTTCGTGCGGTTGATGTGCGGTCGGGTCGCGCCGAACCGGGCCGAGGTGCGGATCGAGGGCGACCCCGACCTCGCGCAGCGCATCCTGGGCAGCATGGCCGTCACGCCCTGAGCCGTCGCCCGCCCGCGAGGGTGTCCGGAGTGCGGTGGGGCGATCGGCGCGGCCTCAGCCCGCGTCGGACACGCTCTCGCGCTCGGGCACGCGCCGGGCCACCACGCACACCGGTTCGGGCCGCCGTTCGCGGCCCGCGGCCTTGCGGGCGTAGCGCAGCACCTGTACGACACCCAGGAGCAGCGGCACGGCCTGCACCGCCATCGCCACGCGGTACGCGTTCAGGCCGTGCTCGCCGCCGCCGGGCTCGACCAGGTCCAGGACCAGGCCGATGGCGAACAGGCACAGGGTGGCGGCGGCGAATCCGCCGACGTTGACGATGCCGGACACGGTGCCCAGGCGCTGCGGCGGATTGCCCGCCCGGGCGAACTCCATGCCGACCAGGGACAACGCGCCGCCGGGCCCGATCACCAGGGCCAGCAGGACCAGGAGCCACAGCGGCGAGGGTTCGCTCGGGATCAGTACCGCCGCCCAGGCCGCGACGGCGAGCACGGGCTGTCCCACGCACAGCACGAGCCGGCTGCCCGGCCGGCGGGTCACCAGCGGGCCGACCACCAGGCACGCGAGCATGTTGATCACGATCGCGACGGTGAGCAGCGCGCTCGCGGCCCCCTTGGACAGGCCCTGGCCCTCGACCAGGAACGGGAAGCCCCAGAGCATCAGGAACACCTGCGGCAGGCAGCCGCACGCCCAGTGCGCCCACAGGCCGAGCCGGGTGCCGGGCTCCGCCCACGCGGCGCGGACCTGGGACCACATGCCGGGACCGCCCGCCGGCCGGGTGCGCACCGCGGCGCCGGGATTGTCGCGCAGTACGAGCAGGAGCACCACCAGGACCAGCACGCCGACCCCGGCCGAGACGGCGAAGGTGCGGCTCCAGCCGAACGCGTGCAGCGCCCCGGCGAGCGGGGTGGCGCCGGCCAGGTTGCCGGCCATCCCGAGCAGCGCGGTCAACTGGGTCAGCACCGCGACCCGGTTCGGCGGGAACCACACCGCCACCACGCGCAGCACGCTCACGAAGGTCATCGCGTCGCCCATGCCGACCAGGACCCGGGCGAGCACCGCGCCCGGGAAACCGTGCGCGAAGGCGAAGGTGAACTGTCCCGCCGTCATCAGCACCAGACCGCACCCGAGCACCCGCTTGGCGCCGAACCGGTCGGTGAGCGCGCCGACGGGTATCTGCAGGCCCGCGTAGACGAGCAGTTGCAACATCGGGAAGAGGGAGAGCTGCGACGCGGAGACGTGGAAGCGCTCCTGGGCCTCGATCCCGGCGACCCCGAGGCTGCTGCGATGGAACACCGCGACGACGTACACCGAGGCCGCCACCGCCCACATGATCCAGGCGATTCGGCCGCCGAGCCGGGTGGGCGCTGGGTCCGCGGTTGGCTTCACAGTACACATACATTATCGGACGCCGTCGGACATACGTCCGGCCGGGCCCCGAACAGGGCCCGGCCGGACGAAGTCCGCAACCGCGGATCAGCCGCGTACGAACAGCAACTTCGGCCGCTCCAGCATCTGCGCCACGTCGGCCAGCACGCGCGAGCCCAACTCGCCGTCCACCATGCGGTGGTCGAACGACAACGACAGCGTGGTCACCTGCCGGGGCTTGACCTTGCCCTTGTGCACCCACGGCTGCTCGCGGATCGCGCCCACCGCCAGGATCGCGGCCTCGCCCGGGTTGAGGATCGGTGTGCCGCCGTCCACCCCGAACACACCCACGTTGGTGATGGTGACCGTGCCGCGGGCCAGGTCGGCGGGCGAGGTGCGGCCCTCCCGCGCGGTGGCCACCAGCTCGGTGAGCGCGCCGGCGAGCGCGGTCAGGCTCTTGCCGCCCGCGTCCTTGATGTTCGGCACGATCAGACCGCGCGGGGTGGCCGCGGCGATGCCCAGGTTGATCCGGTCCCGGACGACGATCTCCTGGTTAGCCTCGTCCCAGGAGGCGTTGATCTCCGGATGCCGGGCGATCGCCACCAGCAGCGCCCGGGCGACCAGGAGCAGCGGGCTCACCTTGGTGCCCTCGAAGTCGGGCAGCTCGCGCAGCTTGCGCACGAGTTTGACGGTGCGGGTCACGTCCACCGTCACCCACTCGGTGACGTGCGGCGCGGAGAACGCGCTGGCCACCATCGCCTGCGCGGTGGCCTTGCGCACGCCCTTGACCGGGATGCGCCGCTCGCCGGCGATCGTCTCGCCCGGTCCGGTCGCCTGGAACGGCTGCGCCGCGGGCGCGGGCGTCGGGCGGGCGGCGGCGTGCACGTCCTCGCGGGTGACGGTGCCGCCGGGGCCGGAGGGCTGTACCGACGCGAGGTCCACGCCCAGGTCCCGGGCCAGCTTGCGGACCGGCGGCTTGGCGAGGGCGAGGGAGCCGCCGGCGGGGGCGGGGCGGGCCGCTCCGTTCGTCGGCGCCGCAGCGTCGGTCCTGCGGGGTCGCCGTTTGCCGCTGCTGGTGCGTACGCCGTAGCCGACGAGCACCGCCGTGCGGGTCTCCTTGCCCTTCTCCTTGGCCGCCTCCTCGGTCGGGGCCGGCGCGGCGCTGGGGGCCGGCGCATCGGCGACCGGCTCGGCGACCGGCTCCGGGACGAGGTCGGCCGCGAGGGCCTGCTCCCGCTCCGGCTCGGCCGCGGCCACGGCGGTGCCCGCGGGCGCGACCGCGATGATCGGCGCGCCGACCGCGACCGTGTCGCCCTCGGCGGCCAGCAGTTCGGTCACCACGCCGTCGTACGGACACGGCAGCTCGACCAGCGCCTTCGCCGTCTCCACCTCGACCATGACCTGGCCGTCGTGCACCGCGTCGCCGACCTTGACGTGCCACACGACGATGTCGGCCTCCTCCAGGCCCTCGCCGACGTCGGGCATCAGGAACTTCTTCACCTCGGACATGGGGTTCCTCACCAGGCCAGGGAGCGGTCGACGGCATCGAGCACACGGTCGAGGTCGGGGAGGTACTCCTCCTCGACCCGGGACGGCGGGTACGGCGTGTGATAGCCGCCGACCCGCAACACCGGTGCCTGAAGGTGGTAGAAGCAGCGCTCGGTGATGGTCGCGGCCACCTCCGCGCCGATGCCCAGGAACGACGGGGCCTCGTGGACGACCACCAGGTGTCCGGTGCGCTTGACCGACTCCTCGATCGCGTCGAAGTCCAGCGGGGACACCGAGCGCAGGTCGATCACCTCCAGCTCGCGCCCCTCCTCGGCGGCCGCGGCGGCGGCCTCCAGGCAGGTGGCCACCATCGGGCCGTAGGCGAGCACGGTGCACGCGTCGCCGGAGCGCACCACGCGGGAGTCGTACAGCGGTCCCGGGGTGGCGGCGGTGTCCACCTCGGCCTTGGTCCAGTAGCGCCGCTTGGGCTCCAGGAAGATCACCGGGTCGTCGGAGGCGATCGCCTGCTGGATCATCCAGTAGGCGTCCACCGGGTTCGAGCACGCCACCACGCGCAGGCCCGCGGTGTGCGCGAAGTACGCCTCCGGCGACTCGCTGTGGTGCTCGACCGCGCCGATGCCGCCGCCGAAGGGGATGCGGATCACGATCGGCAGCCGCACGTAGCCCAGCGAGCGGGCGTGCATCTTGGCGAGCTGGGTGACGATCTGGTCGAAGGCGGGGAAGACGAAACCGTCGAACTGGATCTCCACGACCGGCCGGTAGCCCGCGAGGGCGAGGCCGATCGCGGTGCCCACGATGCCGGACTCGGCCAGCGGGGTGTCCACCACCCGGTCCTCGCCGAAGTCCTTCTGCAGGCCGTCGGTGACCCGGAAGACACCGCCGAGCTTGCCGATGTCCTCGCCCATGATCAAAACCTTGGGGTCGCTCTCCAGGGACCTGCGCAGTCCCGTGTTGAGCGCCTGCACCATCGACATCTGACGGGTCGTGCCCGTCGACTGTGCGGGAGCCATCAGTGCCCGTCCTCCCCGGCGTCGACGAAGGACGCGTGGTAAGCCTCGAACTCGGCCCGTTCCCGTTCCACGAGCGGGTGCGGCTCGGCATAGACATTCGCGAACATGGAGGCCGGATCCGGGTCCGGCATGGTGCGCACGCCATTGCGCACGCGCTTGCCCAATTCCTCGCTCTCCGCCTCCAGATCGGCGAAGAACCCGGGGTCGCCGATGCCCTGCTTGTGCAGGAAGGCCTTGAGGCGTTCGATCGGGTCCTTGAGCTTCCACTCCTCGAGTTCCGCGCTCAACCGATAGCGGGTCGGGTCGTCGGAGGTGGTGTGCGCGCCCATGCGATAGGTGAACGCCTCGATCAGCATCGGGCCCTCGCCGCGCCGGGCCCGGTCCAGGGCCGCCCTGGTCACCGCCAGGCACGCGAGCACGTCGTTACCGTCGACCCGAACTCCGGGAAAGCCGAATCCGGCGGCGCGCCGATACAGCGGCACCTTCATCTGGCGTTCGGTGGGTTCGGAGATCGCCCACTGATTGTTCTGGCAGAAGAACACCACGGGGGCGTTGAACACGGCCGCGAAGGTGAATGCCTCGTTGACGTCGCCCTGGCTGGAGGCGCCGTCGCCGAAATAGGTGACGACCGCTCCATCGGTTCCGTCACGCTGCATACCCATCGCGTATCCGACGCCGTGCAGGCTCTGTGCGCCGATGACGATCGTGTAGAGATGGAAATTGTTCTCGCGCGGATCCCAACCGCCGTTGTTGACGCCGCGGAACATCCCGAGCAGATTCAGCGGATCGACACCGCGACACCATGCGACGCCGTGTTCACGGTACGTGGGAAACACATAGTCGGTCGAACGCAGCGCGCGCCCCGAACCGATCTGCGCGGCCTCCTGGCCGAGCAGGGAGGCCCACAGGCCCAACTCGCCCTGCCGCTGGAGGGCGGTGGCTTCGGCGTCGAAGCGGCGCACCAGCACCAGGTCGCGGTACAGCGCCAGGTATTCGTCGTCCGAGAGGTCGACCGCGTAATCCGGATGCTCGACCCGCTCGCCCTCCGGGGTGAGCAACTGGATCAGCTCGGGACCGGCTCCGGAATCGGGCGGAAACAATGTCCCGTCCGTACTGTCCACTGCCACGTTCTCTCCTCCGTCTGTCCGGTCCGCGGGGTCGCCGTGGACCGGGTCCGGATCGCCGGGCCCGGTTCCGCGCGGGGTGTGCGCGGCTACCTTGATGTGCAGACACGGCGATTGGTGGCTGTACTTCCTAGGATTTCCTAGGAATTCCCGGGTGAATCCGGGAGGCGCCTGCGCACAGGCATGCGGTTCGGAAACCGCACACCGCAACGTTACCCACCGGTCCGGCCGGGACGTAGTGGCGACCGGCCCGAACGTGGCGGCCCCCTTTGTGGTTCTCCGACAAATGGCCGGCGTGTCGGACCCGAACCGCCCGTGCGGCGGCATCACAGAGCGACCGCCGAGAGTGCGTGGGAACCTGTACAAGTGACTGATCAGGGAAGCATCCGGGTATTCCTCCTCGATGATCACGAAGTGGTACGCCGGGGCGTCCACGAGTTGTTGTCGATCGAGGCGGACATCGACGTGGTCGGCGAGGCCGGCACCGCCGCCGAGGCGCTGGTGCGCATCCCGGCGACCCGGCCGCAGGTCGCGGTGCTCGACGTCCGGCTGCCGGACGGCAACGGGGTCGAGGTGTGCCGCGAGATCCGCTCGCAACTGCCCGACGTGCGCTGTCTGATGCTCACCTCGTTCTCCGACGACGAGGCGCTGTTCGACGCGATCATGGCGGGCGCGTCCGGCTACGTGCTCAAGGACATCCGCGGCTCGGACCTGGTCGGCGCGGTCCGCGACGTGGCCGCGGGCCGGTCCCTGCTCGACCCGGCGGCCACCGCCCGCGTGCTGGAACGGCTGCGCGGCGGCGATCGCGGCGACGAACGCCTGGCCGCGCTCAGCGAGCAGGAGCGTCGGATCCTGGACCTGATCGGCGAGGGCATGACCAACCGCCAGATCGGCGCCGAGATGCACCTGGCCGAGAAGACGGTCAAGAACTACGTCTCCAGCCTCCTGGCCAAACTCGGCATGGAACGCCGCACCCAGGCCGCCGCGTACGTGGCCCGCCAAAAAGCCGAGAAGCGCCGGTAGCCGACGGCGCCGCCATCGGGTCCGGAGCAAGGGCGCGGGGCCGACGGCCGGGCCCCGATCGCGGGGTCCGGCCGGGTGGGCGTGCGGGTCAGTTTTCCGCGGACTCGGTGAGGGGTTCGGGGGTGGGGGGCTCGTCGATTTCGACCTCGACGCGGACCGAGTCGGTCGGGTACGGGTCGGGCTTGGGGGCGGTGCCGTTGGTGCCGTTGGTGTTGGACAGGAGTTGGCGGGCTATGCCGAGGCCGGTGCCGCCCATGGTGAGGGCCTTGGCGAAGAGGTCGCCCAGGCCGTCGCCGCCGTTGAGCAGGACCATGTGGTCGACGTTGCCGAACGCCTCGGCGCCGGCGCGGACGATCTCCGGCCAGTTCTCGGCGAGTTGCTGGGCGACCACGGCCTCCTGGTTCTCCGCGAGCGCCGCCGCGCGGGCCGCGATGGCCGCCGCCTCGGCGAGACCCTTGGCCTTGGCCGCCTCGGCCTGCGCCTTGCCGGTGGCCAGCGTGGCCTCGGCGGCGGCCAGACCGCGTACCTTGGTCGCCTCCGCGTCGGCGATCGCGGCCAGTTCGGTCTCGCGGGCGTTCGCCTCGGCCGCCGAGATCCGCGCGTCGCGCTCGGCCTGGGCCCGGGTGCGGATCTCGTACGCCTTCGCGTCGGCCGGCTTGCGTACGTCCGCCTGGAGCTGTTGCTCGCGCCGCATGGCCTCCAGCTCGGCGACCCGGGTCTCCTGGACCACCACCTCCTGCTTGGCGGCGGCGTCGGCCAGCGGGCCCGCCTGCGCCGCGCGCGCGGTGGCCTCGTCCCGCTCGGCCTGGTAGCCGGCCTGCTGGATCTCACTGTCCCGGGTGGCCTGGGCCATCCGCGCCTTGGCCTCCTGCTCGGCCTCGGTGGCCTTGCGGGTGGCCAGCGCCTCGGCGATCCGTGCGTCGCGGACCACCGCAGCGGTGTGCGGCGCGGCCATGTTCTTGATGTAGCCCGTCGGGTCCTCGATCTCCTGGATCTGCAGGCTGTCCACGATCAGCCCGAGCTTTTCCATGTCCGACCCCGACGCCGCGCGCACATGCGCGGTGAGCTTCTCCCGGTCCCGGATCATGTCCTCGACGGTCAGCCCGCCGACGATCGAGCGCAGATGGCCGGCCAGCACCTTGCGGACCCGGGACTCCATCTGCTTCTGCTGGTCCAAAAAGCGCCTGGCCGCGTTGGCGATCGAGACGTAGTCGTCGCCGATCTTGAAGATGACCACGCTCTGCACCCGCAGCGGGATGCCCTGCGTGGTCACACATTCGACGCTGAGCTCGGCCTCGTTCAGGTCGAGCGAGAGCTTGCGTACGGCCTGCACGAACGGCAGGACGAGCGTGCCGCGCCCGGTGACGATGCGAAACCCCATGCCCTCGCCGAGTCCCTCGGTGTGATGCCGGGAACCGGAGATGACCAGCGCCTCGTTGGGCTCGGCGACGCGCCACATGAGCTTGAAGACCACGACCAGGACGATGAGCAGACCGAGCACGATGAGCACGGTGTAGAGCACGGAGCATTCCCCCTTCGGCCTGACTCGGAGTGTCCTCGCCGGGCCGAAGGCCGCCAAGAGGGAGCTCCCCAGGGGCAGTTGCCGCCCGTCGCGAAGCCGGGCCGGGCCGATCCGCGGCTCAGCCGAAGGCCGACGCCACGTACACCGTGCGCGGCGGCAGATACTCCACGATCACCACCAGCTCCCCCACGGCGTGCTCCTCCCCGGGCAGCGCGGAGTACGCGAGGAACGCCTCCACCCCACCGCGTACCTCGATCATGACCTCGCCCACCAGACCGGGGCCGATTCCCCCGGTGACCTTGCCGCGTTTGCCGACCATGTCGCCCATTGTGTGGCCCGGTCGCCCGACTCGGTGCCGCCGGCGCGATCCGGGCCGCCCACCCGGGGCGGGTGGGCGGGCGGATCGGTGCCGGCGGTGTCAGCCCAGGAGCGTGGTGCCCTCGTCCGAGCCCTCGCGCAGGCGCGAGCGCATGAACGGCAGGATGCCGCGGTGCAGGATCGCCCGGCGCCATTCCTCGCGCGCCAGGTACACCTCGACCTCCCCGGTCGGCCGCGCCCGGTTGCGCGCGGCCACCGCGAGCATGGCGAGTCCCCCGATCGCCGCCGCCCCGAGCGAGATGCCGATCGCCGCGATCGAGGCGAGTTGCATCGTGTGCTGCATGCCCGGGTCGTCCATCGTGAGCGGCAACAGCACGTAGCCCACGATCAGGAAGACGACCGCCGAGATGCCGGCCACGATCACCGCCATCGCCGTGGCCAGGGCGAACCAGCCGAAGCTCTCGCCGGCCTCGATCATCGAGGCGCCGAAGTCCGGTCGGATGCCCGACTCGAAACGCTGCTCCGTACGTTCGTACCGGTCGTATTCGTCGCGCGCCGTCTCGGCGATCGACGGGGTCGCGTCCAACGTGGCCGTCCGCAGTTGCTCGACGTTCAGGTTGGGTACCGCCGCGAGACCGGAGAGGGTTTCCTCCAGGTGCAGTGCGTCGTCGACGAACTGCTCGTACTGGCGGCGGTGCTCGTCACTTCCAAACCAGTGTTGCATCGGATCCCCCGAATGAGGCCGCGCGGGCGTTTCCCGCGTCCGCCGGGCCCGTCAGGGGACCCGTGCAAGCTGTCGGTGGATCAACGACCCGCAAAAGCACCTGACGGTGTCGAGGCGGATACCTATTGATGATAGGGTGCACCTCCGCCTTTTGGGCAGGGAGTTCCCTACGACGGTCACTCGTCCCCGGGATCGGCGGCCAGGTCGCCCAGGTCGTACACCCGGCCCTGCGTCTCCTCCAACGCGCTGGGCAGCACGCCCGGTTCGGGGCCGGCCAGCGGCAACCGCGCGACCAGGCACGGGCCGCCGAGGTAGATCCCGCCGTCGAGGTTGACCACCTGACCGTCCGCGTATACGCGCGGTCCGGCGATCGTGGAGGGGTCCTCGCCCGTCTGGTACGGGATCGGGGTGTGGCCGTGCACGATCCGCCGCCCGCCCAGTTCGCTGAGCAGATCGGCCGCCGCGTACGGGCCGACCTCGCCCATGAACGCGCCACGCCGGGTCAGGTTGCGGAACAGGTCCCACCACGAGAGCGGGTCCGGCTCGCGCAGTATGTCCGCGACGGCACCGTCCACCTCCTCGATGGTGTCGCCGTATTCGAGGTAGGCGTTGCTGTCGGAGTGGATCAGCAGGTGCCCGTCGACCACCGCGGCCACCGGCTGCCCGGCCAGCCAGTCGGCCTGTTCGTCGGTGAAGCGCTCCAGGTCGGACTGCATGCCGCCGTTGCGCAGCCAGATCTCGCGGAAGGTGGTCGAGCCGCCCGCGACCGGCACCGGGTGATCGCCGAAGCGGAACACGCCCAGGAGCAGGATCTCGTGGTTGCCGAGCAACATCCGGGTGCTGCCGCCGGCCTCGGCCGACTCGCGGGCCAGCGACATGGCCAGTTCGACCACGCCGATGCCGTCGGGGCCGCGGTCGGTGAAGTCGCCGAGGAACCACAGGCGCGAGCGTCCGCCGCTCCAGTGCGCGTCCTCGTCGATCAGGTCCCGGGCGCGCAGGGCGGCCTTGAGCTCCTCCAGATGACCGTGGACGTCGCCGACCACGTACAGCGGGGCGTCCTGCTCCGCCGCGGCGCCCGTGGGGGCCGGTGTAGCCGAGACGTTGCTCACCAGAAGGGTCCTTTCTTCAGATCGGCACCACCGTACGGCGGCGGTTCCGACACCCGTTGTGAACCAAGACGCACAACAGCCGGGTTCGGCTGCGGCTCACCCGGTCCGATTCGGATGATTCCTGGACCGTATCTCTCGTGCGGGCACGGTGGAACGGACCACGCTCAATTGTGCGTGGACCCGCGACCGTGTACCCCGGCGCCCCCACCCCCGGGTGCGGCCGGGCACCGGGCGGCGGATCGGGTCGAACACACCGGTCAGCGGCGCGTGGAGGAATCCCGGACAAAGAGCCGGGTGGGCACGGTGCGCTGGGCGGGCAGCAGCGGCCCCGCCCCGGCGTCCTCGATCACCCCGACGAGCAGTTCCACCGCCCAGGCGCCGGCCAGGGCCGGTTGCAGGCTCAGCGAGGTCACCGACGGGTCGGCCCCCTCGCCGCAGCAGGCCAGGAGCAGGTCGTCGGGCACCCGCAGGGCACGCTCGCGGGCCGCGTCCAACAACTCGGCCGCACAGCCCTCGTGCAGGCCGAACACCGCGTCGGGCCCCCGGTCGAGCAGGCGGGCGGCGGCGGCCCGGCCCGCGCCGGGGGTGCGGGCCTCGTACTCCTCGGTGATCGCCGGCACACCCCGGTCCGCGCACCACGCCCGATAGCCCGCGGCCCCCTTGTCGGCCCCGGGTCCGTCGGCGGCGGCGAGCAGGCCGATCCGCTCGGCGCCCGCGTCGGCGAGATGGTCGAGTACCGAACGCACGGCCGCCACGTGGTCGTTGTCCACCCAGCCGTAGACCGGGGTGGAACCGGGGTGGCCGCCGCTGACCACGGGCACGCCCCGACGCAGCAGCTCGTGCACGAGCGGATCGTCGTCGGCGGGGTCGACGACGATGGTGCCGTCGAGCGCGACGTTGCCCCAGACGTCGTGCGGCGAGGACGCGGGCAGCACGACGAGCGCGTAGCCCAGGTCGAGCGCGGTCGCGGTGGCCGAGCGCACCAGCTCGGCGAACCAGGCGAACTCGGTGAGCGCGAACGGCTCGGTCGAGCGCATGGTCGTGGTCAGCCCGAGCAACCCCGACCGGCCGGTGCGCAGGGTGCGCGCGGCGGCCGACGGGCGGTAGCCCAGCCGGTCGGCGACCTCGCGCACGTGCACACGGGTCGTGTCGGGCAGTCGGCCCTTGCCGTTGAGCGCGTCGGAGACGGTCGTGATCGACACCCCGGCAGCCGCTGCGACGTCCCGGATGCCCACCCGGATCCGCCGCCCCACGCGCGGTACATCTGGCGCTGTCATCGTCACGACACTAGGGCGAATGGGCCGCCCTGGCCGGGTTCATGTCATTGCTTTACGAAGAAACGTATCGCCCCATACCTGCCCCTGAACGTTCGGCGAAGGGCGCCCACCGTCCGGGAACCCCCTCCGGGCCGGCGGATCATAGAGTGAGACGACCGGGACGTGCGCCCAGGCACCCCGACCAGCATGCGAGGAGGACGGGCGTGACCGAGCACAACGCCCCAGGCACCGACGACGGCACCACCCCCCGGTTCCGGGCCGCCCTGGCGGCGGTGCCCGCCTACAAGGCGGGTCGACCGCCCGCGCCGGCCGAGGGTCTCCCGGCGTACAAGCTCTCGTCCAACGAGAACCCGTACCCGCCGCTGCCCAGCGTGCACAAGGTGGTGGCGGACGCGGTCGGCGAGATAAATCGCTACCCGGACCCGGCGAACGCGGAGCTGGCCGAGACGCTGGCCGAGCGGTTCGGGGTGCCCGCGTCGCACATCGTGGTGGGCAACGGTTCGGTGACCGTGGCCCAGCAGTTGGTCAACGCGACGGCCGGCGAGGGCGACGAGGTCGTCTTCGCGTGGCGCTCGTTCGAGGCGTACCCGATGCTCGTGCTGCTCGCCGGGGCGACGCCGGTGATGGTCCCGCTGCTCGCCGACGAGAGCCACGACCTGGACGCGATGGCCGCCGCGATCACCGAGCGGACCCGACTGGTCTTCGTGTGCAACCCGAACAACCCGACCGGCACGGTGATCCACCGCGCCGAGCTGGAGCGGTTCCTGGACCGGGTGCCGCGCCACGTGGTGGTCGTGCTGGACGAGGCGTACCGCGAGTTCATCCGGGACGAGCGGGTGCCGGACGGGGTCGAGCTGTACCGCGAGCGGCCGAACGTGGTGGTGCTGCGCACGTTCTCCAAGGCGTACGGGCTGGCCGGCCTGCGGGTGGGCTTCGCCATCGCGCACGAGGCGGCGGCCGACGAGCTGCGCAAGACCGGGATGCCGTTCGCGGTGAACCGGCTCGCCCAGGTGGCGGCGATCGCCTCGGTCGGCGCCGAGGCCGAACTCCTGGAGCGGGTCGAGGCGTTGGTCCAGGAGCGGACCCGGGTGCTGGAGACGCTGATCGGCCAGGGCTGGACGGTGTTCGACTCGCAGGCCAACTTCGTCTGGCTGCGGCTCGGCGAGCGCACCGGCGAATTCGCCGCGATGTGCGAGGCGGCCGGGGTGTCGGTGCGCCCGTTCGAGGGCGAGGGCTGCCGGATCACGATCGGTGAGACCGAGGCCAACACGATCTTCCTGGAGCAGGCGGCGCGATTCATGGAGAAGTAGCGCCCGAGAGCCGAAATGAGCCCCTTCGGGCACCCCCCTCCAGGGTGCCCGGAGGGGCTCGCTAGTGTTTGTGAACGGATGCACAAGCTTGACTTTGTGAACCCATTCACAAAGTCGTGCGCGTCGGAACCCGCGCATCCATCCCGGTTCATCCGGGTTCGTCCGGCGGAGTGTCGGGCGAGAGGCGCGGGGACGGCGTGTGCATCGTGAACCAAACGTGCCTCGCGCGCTCGCGGGCGGGGCACGACCGGCGATCAGGAGGAATGAGGGGCCCATGGACCTCGCCGTCGAAACACTCGACGTAGCCCGGTGGCAGTTCGGCATCACGACCGTCTACCACTTCCTCTTCGTGCCATTGACGATGGGTTTGTCCATCCTCGTCGCCTGCCTGCAGACCGCGTGGGTGCGTACCGGCAAGGAGCACTACCTCCGAGCCACCAAGTTCTGGGGCAAGCTCTTCCTGATCAACTTCGCGCTCGGCCTGGTGACCGGCATCGTGCAGGAGTTCCAGTTCGGGATGAACTGGTCCGACTACTCGCGCTTCGTCGGCGACATCTTCGGCGCCCCGCTGGCGATCGAGGCGCTGGTCGCGTTCTTCCTGGAGTCGACCTTCCTGGGGTTGTGGATCTTCGGCTGGGACCGCCTGCCGAAGAAGATCCACCTGGCCACCATCTGGGCCGCCGCGATCGGCACGATCCTGTCGGCCTACTTCATCCTGGCCGCCAACTCGTGGATGCAGCACCCGGTCGGGTACAAGATCAACCCGGAGACCGGCCGCGCCGAGCTGACCGACTTCGTGGCGGTGCTCACCAACAACACCGCGATCGCCGCGTTCCTGCACATCCTCCCGGCCGCTTTCCTGGTCGCCGGCGGCTTCCTGATCGGGATCAGCTGCTGGCACCTGCGCAAGCGCAACGAGGTCGCGGTCTTTCGCCCCTCGCTCCGGCTCGGCCTGTGGGTCTCGGTCCTCGCCGGCGTCGGCCTCGCGCTCACCGGCGACATGCAGGGCAAGCTGATGTACGACCAGCAGCCGATGAAGATGGCCTCGGCCGAGGCGCTGTGGGAGACCTCCAAGCCCGCGCCGTTCTCGATCTTTTCCTACGGCGACGTGCAAAAGGGTCACAACAAGGTCGCCATAGAGGTCCCCGGCGCGTTGTCCTTCCTGGCCAAGAACGACTTCGACGCCGAGTTGCCGGGGATCAACGACCTCCAGGAGCAGTCGGTGGTCAAGTTCGGCCCCGGCGACTACCGGCCCAACATCTTCGTCACCTACTGGTCGTTCCGGCTGATGATCGGCGTGGGCATGGTCACCGCGGGCATCGGCCTGGTCGGGCTGTGGCTGACCCGGCGCAAGCGGGAGCTGCCGAGCAACCCGTGGGTGTACCGGGTCGGCCTGTGGACCATCGCGTTCCCGTTCGCGGCCAACTCGTTCGGCTGGATCTTCACCGAGATGGGCCGCCAGCCGTGGCTGGTGTTCGGGGTGCTCAAGACCGAGGCGGGAGTGTCGCCGAGCGTGTCCACCGGTGAGGTGCTCACCTCGCTGATCGTGTTCACCCTGCTCTACGGCGCGCTCGCGGTGGTCGAACTCGGCCTGATCCGGCGCTACGTCAAGGCCGGACCCGAACCGATCAAGCCGGCCGCGGACAAGCACCCCGACGATCCGTCGGGCGGGGGCGAGGACGCCGACCGGCCGCTCGCCTTCGCGTACTAGGGGAGAGGGAGAGGGTCATGGGACTCAACGAATTCTGGTTCCTGCTGATCGCCGTGCTCTGGATCGGCTACTTCTTCCTCGAGGGCTTCGACTTCGGCGTCGGCATCCTGACGAAGGTGCTGGCCCGGAACGAGACCGAGCGCCGGGTGCTGATCAACACCATCGGTCCGGTCTGGGACGGCAACGAGGTGTGGCTGATCACCGCGGGCGGGGCGACCTTCGCGGCGTTCCCCGAGTGGTACGCGACCCTGTTCAGCGGCTTCTACCTGCCGCTGCTGCTGATCCTGGTGGCGCTGATCCTGCGCGGGGTGGCGTTCGAGTACCGGGCCAAGCGCGACGAGGACCGCTGGAAGCGCGGCTGGGAGCAGGCGATCTTCTGGGGCTCGCTGGTGCCGGCGTTCCTGTGGGGTGTGGCGTTCGCGAACATCACGCGCGGGGTGAAGATCGACGGGAACAAGGAGTACGTCGGCGACCTGTTCGACCTGCTCAACCCGTACGCCCTGCTCGGCGGCGTGGTCACCACGGTGCTGTTCACCTTCCACGGCGCGGTGTTCGTCGCGCTCAAGACCGACGGCGACATCCGGGGTCGGGCACGCGCGCTGGCCGGGCGCCTCGGCCTGGTCACCGCGGTGCTCGCGGCGGCGTTCCTGATCTGGACCCAGGCCGCGCACGGCAACGGCCGTACGCTGGTCGCGCTGATCGTCGCGGTCGCGGCCCTGGTCGGCGCGCTGGCGATGAACCGGATCGGGCGCGAGGGCTGGGCGTTCGCGATGTCGGGCGTGACGGTGATCGCGGCGGTGGCGATGTTGTTCCTGTCGCTGTTCCCGAGCGTGATGCCCTCCAGCCTGGACTCGGCGTGGGATCTGACCATCCACAACGCGTCCTCGACGCCCTACACGCTGAAGATCATGACCTGGGTCGCCGCCTTCATGACCCCGGTCGTGCTCTGCTACCAGGCGTGGACGTACTGGGTGTTCCGCAAGCGGATCAGCACGAAGAGCATCCCGACCAAGCCGGCGTTCGGAGCGGCTGCGGCCGATCTGGTGGGGAAGTAGGGGTTCGGCGGTGGGGCCGGTGGGGCCGCCGGCCCCGACGCGGCGACCCGAAGACGCAACGACGTAGCGAAGAGAGCGGATCGTGAAGCCTGTTGACCCGCGCCTGCTGACCCACGCCCGAGCCACCCGGGGCTTTCTGGCCCTGACGGTGGTGCTGGGCACGGCGGGCGCGGGCCTCGTGCTCGTCCAGGCGGCACTGCTCGCCCGGGTGATCGTGGCGGCCTTCGAGGAGGGCGCCGGGGTCGGCGACCTGTGGCCGGAGCTGGGCCTGCTGGCCGGCGTGGTCGCGGCCCGCTCGGCGATCTCCTGGCTCACCGAGGTGGTCGCGCACCGGACCTCGGCGGCGGTGAAGTCGCAGTTGCGCTCGCGGCTGCTCGCGCACGTGGTCCGGCTCGGTCCGGCCTGGCTGAACCGGGAGCGGTCGGGTGAGCTGACCACGCTCGCCACCCGGGGTGTGGACGCGCTGGACGGCTACTTCGCGCGTTATCTGCCGCAGTTGGTGCTGTCCGTCACGGTGCCGGTGGCGGTGCTCGCGCGGGTGGTGTTCGGCGACTGGATCTCGGCCGCCACGATCGTGGTCACCCTCCCGCTGATCCCGCTGTTCATGGCGTTGATCGGGATGGCCACGCAAAAGCACATGGACCGGCAGTGGAGCGTGCTGAACCGGCTGGCCGGGCACTTCCTGGACGTGGTCGCCGGGCTGCCGACGCTGAAGGTGTTCGGGCGGGCCAAGGCCCAGGCCGCGTCGATCCGGGCGATCACCGACGACTACCGCCGGGCCACCCTCAAGACCCTGCGGATCGCGTTCCTGTCCTCGTTCGCCCTGGAACTGCTCGCCACCATCTCGGTCGCGCTCGTCGCGGTCGGCGTGGGCCTGCGCCTCGTCGACGGGGACCTGGGTCTGGAGACCGCGCTCGTGGTGCTGATCCTGGCGCCCGAGGCGTATCTGCCGCTGCGCCAGGTCGGCGCCGAGTATCACGCGAGCGTCGAGGGGGTCAGCGCCGCGGAACGGGTGTTCGAGGTGCTGGAGACCGCGCCGGACGCTCCGGCCGGGACCGCGCCGGTGCCGGATCCGCGCTCGGCCGACGTGGTGCTGCACGGGGTGACGGTGCGGTACGAGGGACGCGCGGACGCCGCGCCGGCGGACGTGGACCTGACGGTGCGGCCCGGCGAGACGGTGGCGCTGACCGGTCCGAGCGGATGCGGCAAGTCGACCCTGCTCGCGGTGCTGCTCGGCTTCGTGCGGCCGACGTCGGGGCGGGTCACGGTGGGCGGAGTGGACCTGGCCGATCTCGATCCGCGGGCGTGGCGGGCGCACATCGCGTGGGTGCCGCAGCGGCCCTACCTGTTCGCGGGCACGATCGGGGCGAATGTACGGCTGGCCCGGCCGGACGCGAGCGACGCCGAGGTGGACCGGGCGCTGGCCGACGCGGGGGCGGCCGACTTCGTGGCGCGCGCGGGGGGCCTCGACGCGCCGCTGGGCGAGGACGGGGCGGGCCTGTCCGCCGGGCAGCGGCAACGCCTCGCGCTGGCCCGGGCGTTCCTGGCCGACCGGCCGATCCTGCTGCTCGACGAGCCGACCTCGAACCTGGACGGGGACAGCGAGGCGGCCGTCGTCGAGGCGGTCGGCCGGCTGGCGGTGGGGCGCACGGTGATCCTGGTGGCGCACCGGCCCGCGCTGTTGCCGTTGGCGGATCGGGTGGTGGGGGTGGGGGGCTCGGCGGCGGGTGCCTCGGGTGCCTTGGGCGCCACGGATGCCTCGGGTACCTCGCTGGCCGAGGGCGCGTCGGCGCGGGACTCGGTCGGGGCGCACGCGGCGGTCGGGGCTCGGGCTCGGGTGGACACGATGCGCGCGGCGGAGGCGGCGGGTGACGTCGCGGCGGTGTCGGCGGAGGTGGCTGCGGAAGCGGTGGGGTCGGTCGGCTCGGTGACTTCGTCGGGGGCCTCGGGCTCGGGCGGTTCGTCCGCCGTACCGTCCGACGCGCCTGCCACGGCTCCCGCGCCGGCCGGTCCCGGCCGGCGGCTGCTCGCGCTGGCCCGGCCGTTGCGGGGGCGGCTCGCGCTGGCGGTGTTGTGCGGGGCGCTCGCGCTCGGTAGTTCGGTCGGGCTCATGGCCACCTCGGCGTGGTTGATCTCGCGGGCCTCCGAGCATCCGCCGGTGCTGACGCTGATGGTCGCGGTGACCGGGGTTCGGGCCTTCGGCGTCTCGCGTGCGGTGTTCCGGTATGCCGAGCGGCTGATCGGGCACGACGCGGCGTTTCGGATCCTGGCCCGGCTGCGGGTTCGGGTGTACGAGCGGCTGGAGCGGCTGGCGCCGACCGGGCTGCCCGCCTTCCGTCGGGGGGATCTGCTGTCCCGGCTGGTCGCCGACGTGGACGCGGTGCAGGACTTCTTCCTGCGGGCGCTGTTGCCCGCCTGTGTGGCGGCGGTGGTCGGCGCGGGCGCGGTACTGACCGTGGCCCTGGTGCTCCCGGAGGCCGGCGCGGTGCTGCTGGTGGGCCTGCTCGCCGCCGGCGCGCTGGTCCCGTGGCTGGCCGCCCGGGTCGCCCGGCGGGCCGAGCGTCGGGTCGCGGCCGTCCGGGGCGAGCTCTCCGCCGCCGTGGTCGACCTGCTGCGCGGCACCCCCGAATTGATCGCCACCGGCCGCGCCCCCGCCCGACTCGCCGAGGTGGCCGAGGTGGACGCCCGGCTGCGGGCGACCGAGGCGGGCCAGGCCCGGGGCGCGGGCGTCGGCGCGGGCCTGGCCGCGCTGGTGGCCGGCGCGACGGTCTGGGCCTCGGCCCTGGTCGGCGTCGCCGCGGTGCACGCCGACCGACTCGGCGGCGTGCTGCTCGCGCTGGTGGTGCTCACCCCGTTGGCCGCGTTCGAGGCCACCGTCGTGCTGCCCGCCGCGGGCCGGCACCTGGAGGCGTCGCGGCGGGCCGCGGCACGGGTGTTCGAGGTGCTGGACACCCCGGAGCCGGTGCGCGAACCGGCCGCGCCCGTCGCGCTGTCCGCCGCGCCGCGCCCGTTGCGGGTGCGCGACCTGTCCGCCCGCTGGACCCCCGACGGCCCGCCGGCCCTGGTCGGGGTCGACCTCGACCTGACGCCCGGCAAGCGGCTCGCGGTGGTCGGGCCGAGCGGGTCGGGCAAGACCACGTTGGCCAATGTGCTGCTGCGCTTCCTGGAGCCGGCGGCGGGCACGGTGACGTTGGGCGGTGTACCGCTCGGCGAGGCGGCCGGGGACGACGTGCGCCGGGTGATCGGGCTGTGTGCCCAGGACGCGCACGTCTTCGACAGCTCGCTGCGGGAGAACCTGCGGCTGGCCCGGCCGGACTGCGACGAGGAGGCGATGCGGGCGGCGCTGGCCCGGGCCCGGCTCCTCGACTGGGTCGACGGCCTGCCCGAGGGGTTGGACACGATGGTCGGCGAACACGGCGCCCGGCTCTCCGGCGGCCAGCGGCAACGGCTCGCGCTCGCCCGCGCGCTGCTCGCCGACTTCGAGATCCTGCTTCTGGACGAGCCGGCCGAACACCTCGACCTGCCCACGGCCGACGCGCTGACCGCCGACCTGCTCGACGCCACCCGGGGCCGGACCACCCTCCTGGTGACCCACCGACTCACCGGTCTGGACGCGGTGGACGAGATCGTGGTCCTGGCCGAGGGGCGCATCCGCCAACGCGGCACGTGGGCGGAACTGAGCACCGCGCCCGGGGAGTTCCGCACGCTCCTGGACCGCGAGCACGCGGCGGCGCCGGTCACGGCGGGTGCCTGAGCGGGACATCCCACCCGGACGTCCCGGACCGGCGCGGAACGGGCCGGCCGCGGATCCGTACGCGTGTCCGTGCGGTTTGATACCTTTCCAGCCGATTCACACCCGTACGCTTTACCCATGGCGAACGGCGGCGACAGCCCGGAGGAACCCGAGCGGACCGAGCGCCCCGACCCGCCCCGGCGCCCCGACCGAACAGACGACACCCGCGACACCCACCGACCCCCCGCGTCGGCCCCGCTCGCCCTGGACGACATCGTCGCCGAGGTGGTCGAACGGCTCGGCTCGGCCTCGGCCACCGGGGACCGGCTCCAGGGCCTGCTCGAAGCGGTGATCGCGGTCGGCGCCGACCTGGACCTGCACACCACGCTGCGCCGGATCGTCGAGGCCGCGGCCGACCTGGCCGACGCCCGCTACGCCGCGCTCGGCGTGATCGGCAGCGACAACAACCTGTCCGACTTCATCACCGTCGGCATCGACCCGGCCGACCGCGAGCGCATCGGCGAACTCCCGCACGGCCGGGGCATCCTGGGCCTGCTGATCGACCGTCCCGAACCGCTGCTCCTCGACGATCTGACCCGGCATCCGGCCTCCTACGGCTTCCCGCCGAACCATCCGGCGATGCACTCGTTCCTGGGTGTGCCGATCCGGGTGCGCAACGAGGTGTTCGGCAATCTGTACCTGACCGAGAAGCGCGGTCGACCCGACTTCGGCATCGAGGACCAGCAGGTGGTCCGGGCACTCGCGGCGGCGGCTGGCGTCGCGATCGAGAACGCGCGCCTGTTCGAGAGCGCGGCCCGCCGAGAGAAGTGGATCATGGGCTCGGCGGACGTCACCACGGCGCTGCTGACCGCGCAGGACCCCGACGAGGCGCTGGTCGTGGTGGCGGAGCGGGCCCGCGGCTTGGCCGAGGCGGATTTCGCCGCGATGTACCTGCCCCAGCCCGACGGCTCCTACCTGGTCGAGGTCACCTCCGGCGAGGACCTGGCGGGCCTCGGCGGCACGGTGATCGAGAAGGGCACCCCGCTCGCGGAGGCGATCAACGCCGGGCGCAGCATCTTCATCGAGGACATGAGCACCGACCCGAACGTGATGGTGGCCAAGTCGCGCTGCTTCGGTCCGGGCCTGTTCGTACCGCTGATCGCCAGCGATCGCATCCTCGGCGCGCTGGAGTTGGACAAGCGCGTCGGCGCGGTGCCGTTCAACGCGACCGAGCGCTCGATGGCGCAGGCGTTCGGCGGCCAGGCCGCGATCGCGCTGATGCTGGCGGGCGCGCAGCGCGATCGGGAACGGCTGGCGGTGTTCGAGGATCGCGACCGGATCGCCCGGGACCTGCACGACCTGGTCATCCAGCGGCTGTTCGCGACGGGGATGATGCTCCAGGGCGCGGCCCGGCTGGCCAAGGTGCCGGGTGTGGTCACCCGGGTCAATCAGGCGGTGGACGAACTCGACGCGACGATTCGTGAGGTGCGCAGCACGATCTTCGCGCTGCAGAATCCGCCGCGCGAAGGGGCGACCGGGGTCCGGGGGCGGGTGTTGCGCGAGGCGAGCGCGGCGGCGCCCGCGCTCGGCTTCGATCCGACGGTCACCTTCGTCGGACCGGTCGACTCGACCGTGCCGGACGCGGTCGCCGAGCAGCTTCTCGCCGCACTGCGCGAGATCCTGTCCAACGCCTCCCGCCACGCGCACGCGTCGCGCGTCGAGGTGAGCCTGGTGGTGGCCGGCGGCTCCGTCGCCTTGGCGGTCACCGACGACGGGGTGGGCATCCCGCCGGGCGGTCGGCGCAGCGGGCTGGCCAACCTGGCGGGCCGGGCCGAGGAACTGGGCGGCCGGGCGGACTTCGGCCCGGGGCCGGAGGGGCTCGGGACGACGGTGACCTGGTCCGCGCCGATCTAGCCGACGTGTTTCACGGGAAACCTTGACGGACTACAGGCATGCACTTAAGTTAGAGGCTATAACGAAGGTGATTGAGAGTCACTATCTCCGGGAGATGCCATGACCATCAGTGCGATCGAGACCACGTCCCAGGCCCAGGGCCGGCCCCCCGCCGAGACCACGACCGAGATCGTGCTCCCGGGCGTCGTCGACCCCTCGGGTCTGCAGGTGCGCGAGCGCCCGGTGGCCGAGCCGGGCCCCGGGGAGGTGCTGCTCGCGGTCGAGGCGTCGGGCGTGTCCTTCGCCGAGCAGCAGATGCGCCGGGGCAAGTACTACGACCAGCCGCCCTTCCCGTTCGTGCCCGGCTACGACCTCGTCGGCACGGTGTCGCGGGTGGGCCCCCGGGTGAACGCCTCCCTCGTCGGCCGCCGCTTCGCCGCGCTGACCAAGGTCGGCGGCTGGTCGAGCCGGATCGTGCTCCCGGTCGCCGACCTGGTCGAGGTGCCCGAGGAGGTCGACCCGGCCGAGGCGGAGACGGTGGTGGTCAACGGCATCACCGCGTGGCAGATGTTGCACCGCGTGGCGAAGGTGCGGCGGGGACAGACGATCCTGGTACACGGCGCCAACGGCGGCGTGGGCTCGACCCTGGTCCAGCTGGCCACGCACGCGGGCATCCGGGTGATCGGCACCGCGTCCCCGCGCCACCACGACGCGGTACGCGCGCTCGGCGCCGTCCCGCTCGACTACCGAGCGCCCGATCTGCCGTCCCTGGTGCGCGAGTCGGCCCCCGACGGCGTCGACGCGGTGTTCGACCACGTGGGCGGGGACGGCATCGTCGACTCGTTCCGACTGCTCGCCCGGGGCGGCACGCTGGTCTCCTACGGAACGGCGGCCACGAAGGACCGGCCCGGCTCGTCCCGGCTCCCGGTGCTGGGGCTGATCGCCCGCCTGCTGTGGTGGAACCTGCTGCCCAACGGGCGGCGCACGCACTTCTACAACATCTGGGCCGGCAAGCGCCGCCCCGCCGCGTTCCGGGCCCGCCTGCGCGCCGACCTGACCGAGGTCCTGGCCCTGCTCGCCGAGGGCACCATCACCCCCCAGGTGGCCGCCCGCATCCCGCTGACCCGGGCCGCGGAGGCGATGACGCTGGCCGAGTCGGGCACGATCACCGGCAAGGTCGTCCTGATCCCGGACCCGCGCTGACCGCGACGCCCCACCCCGCCGCTCCTCCGCAAGTGGCAGTTCGGGTTCGGTCCTTCGACCGAAGACCGGGAGATCGGCGGCGTCGATGCTTTCGGCATGACTTCGACGCCCTCACACACCCCGGCGATAGCGGTCCACGAACTGACCAAACGCTACGGCCGCACCACCGTGGTCGACCGTCTCTCCTTCACTGTGCGGGCGGGGGTGGTGACCGGGTTCCTCGGCCCGAACGGGGCGGGCAAGACGACCGTGTTGAAGACGGTCGTCGGACTGGTCCGGCCCACCGCCGGGCACGTGTCCTTCCGAGGCGGTCCGGTGCCCCGCGACGCCCGCGCGCTGGGCGTGCACATCGAGCCGTGCGGCGCCCATCCCGGCCGCACCGGCCGGGCCCACCTGCGGGCCTCGGCGCTCCTGGCCGGCCTGCCGGCCGCCCGGGTCGACGAGGTGCTGGAAATCGTCGCACTGGAGCAGGCCGCCGGACGGCGGGTGGGCACCTACTCGCTGGGCATGCGGCAACGCCTGGGACTGGCCGCCGCGTTGCTCGGCGATCCGGAGGTCCTGGTCCTGGACGAACCGGTGAACGGCCTGGACCCCCAGGCCATCCGCCGACTGCGCACGCTGCTGCGCGAACGCGCCGCGCGCGGCCGTACCACCCTGCTCTCCAGCCACATGCTCGGCGAGGCCGCGCGAACGGTCGACGACGTGGTCGTCATCGACCGGGGCCGGCTGGTCCACACCGGCCCGATCGGCGAGCTCGAACAGGGCGCGCTCTCGGTACGAACCCCCGAACCCGAGCGGCTGACCGCCCTCCTCGAAGGCGCCGGCGCCCGGGTCCGGCCCGCGCCCGGCGGCGGCCTGTGGATCGAGGCGCTCCCGGCCGCCGAGGTCGCCCGCCTGGCCCTGGGAGAACGTATCCCGCTGGAGGAGATCACGGCGCGGACCACCTCCCTGGAGGACGTGTTCCTCGACCTGACCGAAGGACGGCGCGCATGAGCCGCCTGCTCCGGGGCGAGCTGCTCAAGACGCTCACCACCCGCTCGCTGCACACCTTCGTCGCCTGCGGCGTCGGGTACGCCGTGCTCAACGTGCTGATCGTCGCCGTCGGCTCGGGCCGGCTGGACGAGGTGGGCGAGAAGGAGCAGGCCCTGGCCGGGTTGCCGGTCCTGTTGATGGTGTGGGGCCTGGTCGGCGCGGCCGGCGAGTATCGCCACCGCACCGCTGCGCCGGCCGCGTTGGTGGCCGGGCGCGACCGCGGCACGCTCCTGCTGGCCAGGATCGGCGCCTACGCGCTGACCGGTCTGTCGATCGCCGCCCTGTTGATCGCCGTGTCGGTCGGTCTCGGCCTGCCCCTGCTCGCCGACCACCCGGGAGCCGACCTCACCCCGGGCCAGGTGACCTCGGTCGCGGCGGGCAACCTGGTCGCCTTCGTGCTCTCTGCGATCATGGGGGCCGCCGTCGGCGCGATGGTGCGCAGTCCGGTCGTGGGGGTGGTCGTGGTGTTGCTGGTGAACTTCGCGGTGCTTCCGCTGGTCTCCGGTGTCGCCGAAACCGCGGTGACCTACACCCCGTTCGGAGCCGCCGAGGTGCTGTCCCGCGCGTCGCGCGCCACGGCGTTGTCGCCGGGTGCCGCCGCGGTGGTGCTGTGCCCCTGGGCGATCGTGCTGGTGGCCGCGGCCGTCGCCGGCGAGCGTCGGCGTGACCTGGCGTGATCGCAATACCCCGGTCCGTACGGGCGGCGCGCGCATGGCTCCACGCGCGCCGCTTCGCGGTACTGGACGCCGTCGTCGCGGTGGTGGCCCTCGTCGTCGAACTCAACCTGAACTTCGACGACTCGACCCCGGTCCGGCCGCTTCGCGTGGTCCTGATCGTGGGCAGCGGCGCGCTCCTGCTCGCCCGACGGCCCGCACCCCTCGTCGTGCTGCCGGCCGTGTGCGCCGTCGAGGCGCTGCTCGTGGCGACCGGCGCCAACCCCGGCGGGGCGCCGGCACTGGTGGCCCTGTTCACCATCGCCGAACTGCGCGAGCGGCGGGCGTCGGTGGCCGCCCTCGTGCCGACGGCCGTGTTCCTGATGGCGGCCGACATCGTCTCGTTCCCGGTCACCGTCGTCGCGTGGGCCCTGGGCACCTACGCGCAGACCCGGCGCCGCTACACCGCCGCCCTGGAGGAACGCGCGGCCCACCTGGAGCGCGAGCGCGAGCAACTCTCGGTGATCGCGGCCCAGCGCGAACGCGCCGCGA
This sequence comes from Embleya sp. NPDC020630, assembly GCF_044334985.1. NCBI lineage: Bacteria > Bacillati > Actinomycetota > Actinomycetes > Kitasatosporales > Streptomycetaceae > Embleya > Embleya sp. NPDC020630. Next base: position 221,244 of record NZ_JBIRUB010000011.1, on the reverse strand, counting down.
TCGCCCGCGAACTGCACGACATCATCGCCCACTCGGTCACCGTGACGCTGGTGGGCGTACGCGGCGCGCGGGACGTGCTGCGCGTGGCACCCAACGTGGCCGACGACACGCTGGAGCGGGTCGAGCGCAACGCCGAGCAGAGCCTGGTCGAGTTGCGCCGGATGTTGCTGCTCCTGCGCGAGCCGGACCAGGGTGTGCGGATGCACCCGCAACCCTCGCTGGCCCGACTGCCCACGCTGGTCGCCTCGTTCGGCGAGGCCGGGCTGCCCGCACACCTGGAGGTCACCGGCACCTCCCGGCCGCTCGCCGGCGGCGTCGAGTTGTCGGTGTACCGCATCGTCGAGGAGGCACTGACCAACGTGCTCAAGCACGCCCGTCCCACCCGCGTCGCGGTCACCCTCGACTTCGGCGCCACCCATCTGCGGGTCACGATCGTCAACGACGGCGCGCCGGCGGCCGAACCCGCCCCGGGTGGCCACGGCCTGGTCGGCATGCGCGAGCGAATCGGCGTGCTCGGCGGCGAACTGGAGGCCCGGCCCGGCGCGGACGGCGGCTTCCGGGTCGCGGCCCGACTGCCGCTCGGGGATCCCGCGTGAGCACCGGGGGCATCCGCCTGCTGATCGTCGACGACCAGGAGCTGATCCGCACCGGTCTGCGCCTGTTCCTGCAGACCCGGGACGACTTCGACGTGGTCGGCGAGGCCGAGGACGGCGACGAGGCCGTCGAACTGGCCGCCGCGCTGCGTCCGGACGTGGTCCTGATGGACATCCGGATGCCGCGCATGGACGGCGTCGAGGCCACCGCCCGCCTGCACGCCGCCGGGATCTCACCGCCCCCGCGCGTACTGATCCTGACCACGTTCGACCTGGACGAGTACGTCTTCGGCGCGTTGCGCGCGGGCGCCGCGGGATTCCTGCTCAAGGACGCCTCGCGCGCCCGCCTGGTGGAGGCGATCCACGTGGTCCACGCCGGGGAGGGGCTGCTCTCGCCGTCGATCACCCGGCGCCTCATCGAGAACTTCGCCGGCCGCACCGATCCGCTCCGCCCGCCGTCGGCGCTCCTGGCCACACTCACCCCCCGCGAACGAGAGGCGCTGTTCCTGGTCGGCCGCGGCCTGTCCAACAGCGAGATCGCCGCCCGGCTCGTGGTCACCGAGGCGACCGTGAAGAGCCACGTGGGCGGCATGTTCGCGAAGCTGGGCCTGCGCGATCGGGCGCAGGCGGTGGTGTTCGCGTACGAGCACGGCGTCGTCGTCGCCGGCGAGGCGGACCCGCCCGGACCGGCCTGACGACGGCCCGGGATCCGGGCCGTCGTCAGGCCGGCCTCATGCCGGATACGGAGTCGTCTCCCGCGCCGACCGGAGCGCGTGAGCCCACCAGGACAGCTGGTCGAGCAGGACCTTGGCGTAGCCCGGGGCATCGGGGTCGGTCGGGCGGTCGTCCCGCCATGTGAGGAAGTAGTTCGGGAAGGCCAGGCCGTCGCGGATGGTCACCGCGTGCAGCTCCGTCAGCACGTTCTCCAGGTGCAGCACCGCGTGCCGGCCACCCGCCGCGCCGCCGTAGCTGACGAAGGCCACGGGCTTGGCCGTCCACTGGGTGAAGTGCCAGTCGATGGCGGCCTTCAACGACGCGGGATAGCTGTGGTTGTACTCCGGCGTGACCAGCACGATCGCGTCGGCACTCGCGAGGGCCGACGTCAACGGCGCCATCCCGGCCGGACGGGGGTACTCGTCGGCGGGGGCCTTGGGCGATGCCGCGGGCAGTGCCAACGGGATGTCGATCTCGGCCAGATCGACGACATCCACCTCGAATCCGCCGTGGGCACCGGCCTGTTCGGTGAACCACGAGGTCACGACCGGGCCGAATCGGCCTTCGCGAACACTTCCGACAATGATCAGCAGCTTGGGCTTGTTCTCCATGCCCACCACGATCCGGCCGCGCCGCGGGGGCAACCAGACCGCGCTCAGGCCGGCCCCAGGGGAGCCACGCTGAGCCCTCCACCGGCGGCGATCGGCGGCCTATGCTCGCGGCATGAGTACGCCGTTGGGGGATTTCATCCGCACCAAACGCGACAGCGTGCAACCCGAATCACTGGGCCTGCCCGAGCGCGGGCGACGCAGGTCGCCGGGACTGCGGCGCCTGGATCTCGCCGCGCGCGCCGGCATCAGCGTCGAATACCTGACCCGCATCGAACAGGGCCGGGACCGCAACCCCTCGGTGTCGATCGTGAACGCGCTCGCCGACGCGCTCAGCCTCGACCCCGCGGAACGGGTGCACCTGCGCTACCTCGCGAAGATCACCGGTGGCGAATGCTCCGCCCATCCCCGGCCCGCGCCCACGCCGACGGCCCGAAAGGTGCGCCCGACCATTCAGGAGACCCTTCGCCTCCTCGAACCGGGCATCGCCGCGGTGAGCAACCGGCTGGGCTACGTGCTCGCCCACACCGCCGGCTACGCGTCGGTCATGGGCGCGAGCGGATTGCTCGACGCCGACGCCCCGAACCTCACCCGCTACGTGTTCACCGACCCCGCCGCCCGGACCTTCTTCGTCGACTGGGACATCGTCGCGGACGAGCAGGCCTTCGACCTGTGGCTCGCCCCCTCGGTCGAGGGCTCCCAGTGGATCACCCGCGAACTCGGGCCCCTCGCCGGACCCGAGTTCACCACCCGCCTGAACCGACACGTGGTACCCGCACGCGGCGTACTCCGCCTCGACCACCCCTCGGGCCACCGACTCGAGCTCAACCGGGAGACACTCGAACTCGCCTGCGACGACCAGCAGTTGGTCGTCTTCCTGCCCGCGAACGAGGCAACGGCGACGAGCCTGGAGCAGCTGCGCCGGCCGGGCACCGGCCGCCTCCGGGCGATCTCCTAGCCGGGCCCCGTCCGGCGAGGGACCGCGGATCCCACCACAATCGAGAACGAGGATCCGCGGCCCGTCGCCGCGACTCAGTCGGCCAGCGGCAGATACACCCGGTTGCCCGAGGCGGCGAACTCCGCCGACTTGGCGCGCATGCCCGCCTCGGCCTCGACGTCGACCGCCACGCCGTCGCCGTGTTCCGCGCGGATGTCGTGGGAGATCCGCATGGAGCAGAACTTCGGCCCGCACATCGAGCAGAAGTGGGCGGTCTTCGCCGGCTCGGCCGGCAGCGTCGCGTCGTGATAGGCCCGTGCCGTGTCCGGGTCCATCGCCAGGTCGAACTGGTCCTGCCAGCGGAACTCGAACCGGGCGTCGGAGAGCGCGTCGTCCCACGCCTGCGCGCCCGGGTGGCCCTTGGCCAGGTCGGCCGCGTGCGCGGCGATCCGGTACGCGATCACGCCCGCCTTGACGTCGTCGCGGTCCGGCAGGCCCAGGTGCTCCTTCGGCGTCACGTAGCAGAGCATCGCGGTGCCCCACATGCCGATCATCGCCGCGCCGATCGCCGAGGTGATGTGGTCGTAGCCGGGCGCCACGTCGGTGGTCAGCGGGCCCAGGGTGTAGAACGGCGCCTCGTCGCAGATGCGCTGCTGGAGGTCGACGTTCTCCTTGATCTTGTGCATCGGCACGTGGCCGGGGCCCTCGATCATCACCTGGACGTCCATCGACCGGGAGATCCGGCCCAGTTCGCCCAGCGTCTCCAACTCGGCGAACTGCGCCGCGTCGTTGGCGTCGGCGATCGAGCCCGGCCGCAGGCCGTCGCCGAGCGAGTAGGTCACGTCGTACGCGCGCAGGATCTCGGTCAGCTCGGCGAAGTGCGTGTACAGGAAGTTCTCCCGGTGGTGCGCCAGACACCACGCGGCCATGATCGAGCCGCCGCGCGAGACGATCCCGGTCTTGCGCCGCGCGGTCAGCGGCACATAGCGAAGCAGCACGCCGGCGTGCACCGTCATGTAGTCGACGCCCTGCTCGCACTGCTCGATCACGGTGTCCCGGTACAGCTCCCAGGTCAGTTCCTCGGGCTTGCCGTTCACCTTCTCCAGCGCCTGGTACAGCGGCACCGTGCCGATCGGGACCGGCGAGTTGCGCACGATCCACTCGCGCGTGGTGTGGATGTCCTTGCCGGTGGACAGGTCCATCACCGTGTCCGCGCCCCAGCGGATCGCCCACACCAGCTTGTCGGTCTCCTCCTCGATCGAGGAGGTCACCGCCGAGTTGCCGATGTTCGCGTTGACCTTGACCAGGAAGTTCTTCCCGATCGCCATCGGCTCGATCTCGGGGTGGTTGATGTTCGCGGGCAACACCGCCCGCCCGGCGGCGATCTCGTCGCGCACCACCTCGGGGGTCAGGCCCTCGCGGACGGCCACGAACTCCATCTCCGGGGTGATCAGCCCGCGCCGGGCGTAGCCGAGTTGGGTCACCGCCTCGGATCCGGCGGCCCGCCGCGGACGCGCCCCCGCACCCGGCACCGCGAGCCCGGCGGGGGTGAGGTCGGCGATCCGGCCGTCATAGCGCTCGGTGTCGCCGCGCTCGTCGATCCACGCCTCGCGCAACGCGGGCAGACCGCGCCGCACGTCCACCTCGAAGGCGGGATCGGTGTACGGGCCGGACGTGTCGTACAGGCGAACCGTCTCGCCGTTGGTCAGGTGCACCGTACGCACCGGGACGCGCAGGTCCTCGCGCGATCCGGCGACATAGCCGCGGTGGTGGGCGGGGGAAATCGGACCGCTGGTGACCGTCTGCGCGATGGCGGCGGACAGCGAAGTGTCGTGCGAGGTCATGGAAAGGCTCCCTACGCCGGCATTACCCGGTCAGGTTCTGCGGTCGGCGCGGCCTCAGCGCCCTCTCAGCCCGGTGCCCCGAGCTCCCGTGTATCTCCGTGTGGTGCGCCCCCACCCTGGCACACCGCCGACCGCACGACCAGCGCCGGGTTCACCCCAGCGGATCGCGCGGTCCCCGACCGGCCACCGCCGTACGCGCGAGCACGACCATGCCGATCACCACGAACAACCCCACGACACCCTTGACGAGGAGCATCAGGAAGGCCGAGAACAGCCAGATCAGCAACCAGCACAGCAGCACCAGCGCCACCACCGGAACGCCGATGCGCGCCCACTGCGGCCATGTCTCCATCGTCCAACCCCCAAGTCACGCGAACCCACGCGAGACGTGCACACCCGGGGAGCACATTCCCCGGGAGGACACGCCCTACCCGGGAAGCCCGGTTCCGCTCCGCGCGACGGCGGCCCGACGTGCGCCGGGCCGCGCTCCGCCGTACCCCGTGCTCAGACCGGCCAGCGCTCGCCTCGCCACGCGGCGTCCCAGAACATCCACTCGTAGCGCGCGGTGGTCGCGAAGTGTTCCAGCATCCGGGCCCGTTCGCCCGCCGACAGGTCCTCGCCGATCCGGTCCACCAGATCCAGGACCGCGCGCACCGTCTCCTGGAACTCCTCGGCGCCGTACGTGGCTATCCACCGCCCGTACAACTCGTCGGGCGAACCCTTGGCGAGCAGCGCGTCACCCACCCGGGCATAGATCCAGTAGCAGGGCAGCACCGCGGCCACACCCTCGGCGAACGAGCCGTTGTGCACGGTCGCCATCAGGTAGCTGACGTAGGCGCGGGTGCTGGGCAACACCGGCTCGGTCGCCGTCGCGTCGGCCACCGAGCTGCCGAAGTCGACCATGAAGCCCTCGTGCAGCGACCGCTCCGCCGCGATCGCCCCGGCCGCGTCCCGCGCGAACTGTACGGTCGTCGCCTCGTCCGGCGCCTTGGCCGCGCACACCGCGAGCGCCCTGGCGTAGTCGCGCAGGTAGTGCGAGTCCTGCACGACGTAGTGCCGGAACGCCTCGCGCGGCAGCGTGCCGTCGGTGAGTCCGTGGATGAAGGGGTGGTCGAGGATCGCCGCGTAGACGTCCTCGATCGACGCCCAGAGTTCGTCGCGCAGTGCCATCGGAAGTACTTCCCATCGTCGGATCCCGAGATGTGATTGTCGTACACCGCCCGGTCGGTGGGCGGAGCCGCCGGGGCCAGGGCGGGCCGCCGTCGGCCGGTGGCCCGCCCGCTCACGCCTCCGGCGGCGAGAAAAACACCAGTACGCGCAGCGGTTCGGTGATCCGGTGGAAGTGGTGCGGCACCTTCGCCGGCACGTACACCACACTGCCGCGGGCGACGGCGGTCGACTCGTCACCCACGGTCAGCGTGGCCCGACCGCTGATCACCACGTACGCCTCGTCCTGCCCGTGCGGCTTCTGGGTGTCGCTCTCGCCCGGCTCCAGGGCGTACAGGCCCATCGAGAAGTTCCGCTCGCGCAGGAAGCTCAGATACGCGCCCTGTTCGAAGGCGCGTTCCGCGTCCAGGTCGTCGAGGCGGAAGACCTTCATGTGACCAACTCCTTACCGACACGAACAGACTTATCGTCCAGGCACGAGCGGGAGGGGGCCGCCGGGTGCCAGCATCAAGATATGAAAAGCCTGCTCATCAAACTTGTCGCCAACGCACTGGCCATCTGGTTCGCCGGCTGGTTCGTGTCCGGAATCGATCTCGCCGACGGTGCCTCCGCCGGCACCAGGGCCAAGACGATAATTTTCGTCGCGCTCATCTTCGGGATCGTCAACGCGATAATCAAACCGATCGTGAAGCTGCTCTCCCTGCCGCTGTTCGTACTCACCCTGGGTCTGATCACGTTCGTGATCAACGCGCTGATGTTGTGGCTGACCGAGGCGATATCCAACAAGCTCGATCTCGACTTCCACATCGACGGCTTCGGGGCGGCCCTGCTCGGCGCCTTGGTGATCGGCCTGGTCAGCTGGTTCCTGAGCATGATCCTGGACCGCGACTGACGGCCGTCCGCCACGATGGCTCGGCATGAGGTTTCACGTGAAACAGGCAGCGAGGGAGTCGTGATGGTCGACGAATGGAGCGACGGGACACGCGCGGTCCGGGTGGGCAGCCCCGGCCACGCCCCGGGCGACCCCTTCCTGCCCGGGCCGGTGTTCGCCGGCACCTACCACCTGCCCGGCGAGCCGGCCGGGCCCTACCGGTACGGGCGCTACGCCAACCCCACCTGGACCGGCCTGGAGACCGCGATCGGCGCGTTGGAGGGCGCCGCCGGCACGGTGACGTTCGCGTCCGGGATGGCCGCGATCTCGGCCGTCCTGCTCGGCCTCACCGGGCCGGGCGACGTGGTCGTGCTGCCCTCCGACGGCTACCCCGCCACCCGCACGGTCGGCGCGCACCTGGCCGAGCGCGGGGTCGAGGTGCGCACCGTGCCGACCGCCGGGGACGAGCTGGAACGGGCCCTGCCCGGGGCCCGACTGGTGTGGCTGGAGACCCCGAGCAATCCGGGTCTGGACGTGTGCGACATCCGCCGCGTCGCGGAACTCGCGCACGCCCGGGACGCGCGGGTGGCGGTGGACAACACGCTGGCCACACCACTGGGCCAACTCCCTCTCGCGCTGGGCGCGGACATCTCGGCGGCGAGCGGCACCAAGGCGCTGACCGGGCACAGCGACGTGCTGCTCGGCTACGTCGCCTGCGCGAGCGCCGAACTGGCCGAGCGGGTCCGGTCCTGGCGCTCGCTCACCGGTGCGGTGCCCGGGCCGATGGAGGCCTGGTTGGCGCATCGTTCGTTGTCCACCCTCCAGTTGCGGGTGGATCGGCAGGGGACCAACGCGCTGGCCGTGGCCGAGGCGCTGCTCGCTCGCCCCGAGGTCACCGACGTCCGCCACCCCGCGCTGAAGGGCGATCCGTCCTACGATGTGGCCACCCGTGTGATGCGGCGGTTCGGCTGCGTCGTGAGCTTCACGCTCGCCGACGCGGACACCGCTCGTCGCTTCCTGGGCGCCCTCGAACTGGTCGCCGAAGCCACCAGTTTCGGCGGCGTGCACAGCATGGCCGAGCGACGTGCGCGCTGGGCCGGGAACGATGTCGCGGAGGGGTTCGTCAGATTCTCGGCGGGCTGCGAGGACACCGCGGATCTCGTCGCCGACGTGCTGCGCGCCCTGGACGCCGCCTCCCCGGGCTGACCTGCGACTTCGGGCAAGATCACGTGATGTCCCCGGCTCTCGGGAGTGGTCGGGGGACACGAGACGGGGGACCCGTGGACCTGACGCTGTTGCGCACTTTCCTGGCCGTGCACCGCGCGGGCTCCTTCACCCGAGCCTCCGCGTCGCTCGGACTGTCGCAACCGGCGATAACCGCGCAGATCCGCACCCTGGAAAAGCAGGTGGGCAAGCAGTTGTTCGAACGGCTGCCGCGTGGGGTGGCGCCCACCGGCCCCGCCGACGAACTGGCCCGCCGACTCGCCCCGCACCTGGACGCGATCGAGGAGATCGCCGCCCGCGAACTGCGCGGCACCGACCCGATGCGGCGCACGGTGCACCTGGGCGGCCCCACCGAACTGACCGCGCTGCGCGTGTTGCCGTCGCTGGCCGACCTGGTCCGGCGCGGCCTGCGGTTACGGGTGACCCTGGGTACCGGCGACACGCTGTTGGCCGGGCTCGCCGCGGCCCGGCACGACCTGGTCATCTCCGACGTGCGCCCGCGCGCCCGGGGGATCGTCGGTACACCGCTCACCGACGAGGAGTACGTCCTGGTCGGCGCGCCGAACTGGGCCTCGCGGCTGCCGCAGAGCCGGATCCGGGCGCAGGGCCCGGCCGCCCTGGACGGGGTGCCGCTGGTCGGCGAGGCCGAGGAGCAACCGCTGATCCGGCGCTACTGGTCCACCGTGTTCGACGCCAAGCCCACCGCACCCGCCGCGGTGACGGTGCCCGACCTGCGCGCCGTCCTGGAGTGTGTGCGCGCCGGGCACGGCATCGCGGTGCTGCCGCGCTACCTGTGCGCCGAGGCGCTGGACCGGCGCGCGGTGGTGGCCCTGCTGGAGCCCGAACTTCCGCCGTTGCACACGGTGTTCCTCGCGGTGCGCGAGGGCACGCTGAGCCAACCGCACATCGCGCATCTGCACGGCGAGCTGATCGCGCGCGCCGCGCGCTGGGCATGATCCCTTCGCGTGGGGTGAGACAGGCATAAACCGGCCGCTCCGTCGGAAAGCAAGTCTCAGGCGGGGGGCCACGCCTGGCGAGAAAGCAGAGGCACGACGATGCGTTCAGTGGTGAAGCGGACGGCACGCGCGATCCTTCTCGACGAGGAGGACCGGATGGTGCTGATCAAACGCACGAAGCCGGGCAGTTCCCCGTACTGGATCACCCCCGGCGGCGGCGTCGAACCCGAGGACACCACGGTCACCGAGGCGCTGCGACGCGAGGTGTTCGAGGAGTTGGGCGGCAAGATCGGCCGACCGGTGCCCGCGTTCGTGGACACCGTGCCCGAGCCCGGCGGGGTCAAGGTCCAGCACTTCTTCGCCTGCCGGCTCGAATCGATGGACCCCGCGCTGCGGCACGGGCCCGAGGTGGACGAGCCGAACGGCGAGTACGACATCGTGCGCGTGCCGTTCACGCCGGCCGGACTGGCCTCGGTCGGGCTGGTGCCGGCCAGCCTCGCGGCCTATCTGCGGGCCAACGTCGAGGGCATCCACACCCTGCTCGCGGGCGATCTGGGCTGACGTGCGCCGGGACGCGGGAAGTCAGCCGCGTCCCGGTCGAACCATCCCCGACTCGTAGGCGATCACCACGAGTTGCGCCCGATCGCGCGCGCCGAGCTTGACCATCGCCCGACTGACGTGGGTCTTGGCGGTCAGCGGTGACACGAACAGGTGCTCGGCGATCTCGTCGTTGCTCATCCCGGCCGCGACCAGCGACAACACCTCGCGCTCGCGGTCGGTCAGCGCCTCCAGCCGGTCCGGGGCGGCCACCTTGGGCTCGGGCTGGGACAGGAAGCGGGCCACCAGGGCGCGGGTGGCGCCCGGCGAGAGCAGCGCGTCTCCCGACGCGACGGTCTTGATCGCCTTGAGCAGGTCCTCGGGATCGGTGTCCTTGACCAGGAACCCGCTGGCCCCGGCCCGCAGCGCCTCGAACACGTACTCGTCGACCTCGAACGTGGTCAGCACCAGCACCCGCACCCCCGCGAGATCGTCGTCGCGCACGATCCGCCGGGTCGCCTCCAGGCCGTCCATGCCGGGCATCCGGATGTCCATCAGCACCACGTCCGGGGTGGTCTCCCGGGCCAGCGCCAACGCCTCGGTGCCGTTCGCCGCCTCGCCGACCACCACCAGCTCCGGGTCGCTGCCGACCAGCACCTTGAAGCCCGAGCGCACCAGCAGCTGGTCGTCCGCGATCAGCACGCGCACCGTCATGAGGACTCTCCTTCGCGGCGCGCCGCCGGCGCGCCCTTGTGGTGCGGCAGCACCGCGTGTACCGAAAACCCGCCGTTGGGGCCGGGGCCCACCGCGAGCGAGCCGCCCACGGCGACCGCCCGTTCCCGCATGCCGAGCAGGCCGTGGCCGGTGCCGTCGGCGCCGCCCGTGCGCCCCGGCTCGGGGGTGCCGCGGCCGTCGTCGAGCACGTCGACCTCGACCGCGTGCTCCCCGTAGACCACCCGCACGATCGCGGTGGCCCCGTCGCCGGCGTGCTTCATCGCGTTGGTCAGCGACTCCTGGACGATCCGGTACAGGGCCAGGCCCACCGGCGCGGACGGGTTCCGGTCCTGGCCGGACTCCTCGAGCAGCACCGGCAGCCCCGCGTTGCGATAGGACGCCACCAGCGACTCCACGTCGTCCACCCCGGGGGTCGGCTCGGTGGGCAGGTCGTTGTCGCCGTCCTGGCGCAGCACGCCCAGCGTGGTGCGCAGTTCGGCCAGCGCGTCGCGGCTGGCCACCTTGATGTGTACCAGCGCCTCCTTGGCCTGCGGCACGTCGCGATCGATGACGTGCGCGGCCACGCCCGCCTGGATGTTGATCATCGCGATGCTGTGCGCGACCACGTCGTGCAGCTCGCGGGCGATGCGCATACGTTCGGCGGTGACCCGGCGCCGGGCCTCGTCCTCGCGCTCCTGCTCGGCGCGGGCGAGGCGAGCCTGTACCTCCGCCCAGTAGGCCCGCTTCGCGCGGACCGCCTCGCCGATCGCCACCGGCAGATACATCCAGATCCCGGACAGGTACTTCTCCGGGGACAGGAACCCGTCGGGGGTCAGCCCTATCCGCATGCCGGTGTGCAGCAGGGCCACGGCCGAGGCGATCAGCACCGAGCGGCGCAGCTGACCGCGGGCGGCCACGGTGTACAGCGCCACCATGGTCGGGATCAGGATCGGCCCGTCGAGGCCGTCGGCGGCCAGGTAGAAGATCTGGCCGGCCTCGGTGAGCACCAGCACGGTCAGCGGCCAGCGCAGCCGGCCCAGCAGCAGCAGGCAGGTGAGCGCGGCGATGGCCAGGTTGAACGCGTCCGGGCTGCCGGTGGTCTCCTGCCGCTTGGTCGACCCGATCGCGCCGCCGATCACGCACAGCAGTACCGCGGCGACCAGCAGCAGCTCGCCCAGCCACGGCCGACAGGTCAGCCGCCGCGCGAACGGCTTGGGCAGCGGCAACAACCAGGGCTCGACCGACTCGCCGGTCCGGCTGCCGGTTCCGGCCCCGGACGCGGGAAGACCCCGCACGGCAACTCGCGCGGGGCCTTCCGCGGCCATCTGCTCTCCTCGGTCCTACCGGGTCACCGGTCCCCGGCGAACACCGGCTTCCTGTCCTCCTCGCCCCGGCCGACCCGCCCCGTCGCCCGGTCGCCGTGTCCCGGCCACCACGCGGCATGCCCGATCAGGGCGGTCACCGAGGGCACCAGGAACATCGACATCACGAACGCCGAGATGCAGATCCCGACCGAGACCGCGAAGCCCATCTGGGTCATCATGTCGATGCCCGCCATCATGAGCGACGCGAACGTCCCTGCCAGGATGACACCCGCGGCGGCGATCGAGGGACCCGCGTGCTCGACGGCCAGCGCGGCGGCCCGCCTCGGCTCGTGTCCCTCCTTGGCCTCCTCGCGCAGGCGGGCGACCATCAGGATGTTGTAGTCGGTGCCGATGGCGACCACGAACATGTAGATCATCACCGGCAGCATGAACATCACGCCGGAGTTGCCGGCCAGCGTCTGGAAGACGAGGACCGTCGCGCCGATCGTCGAGATGAAGCCCAGGACCACCGCCAGCATCAGGTACCACGGGGCCACCACGCTGCGCAGCAGCAGGCCGAGCACCAGCGCGATCAGCAGACCGGCGACCGGGAAGATCACCGACAGGTCGCGGTTGGTGGCCTCGCGGATGTCGGTGAAGGCCGCGGTCTGGCCGCCCACCATCGCCTTGGTGCCCTCCGGCTGGTGGGCGTGCGCGAAGTCGCGCAGCGGGTCGATGCTGTCCAGCGCCTTGTTCGCGAACGGGCTCTCCTTGAGCACGATGGCGATCTCGGCGGACATCCCGTCGCCGCTGACCTTGACGTGCGAACCGTTCGCGTCCTCGCCGGCCTCGTTCAGGTCGCCGACGCCCTCGACGCCCTTGAACGACAGGGCGAAGCGCTCCGCCGCGCCCTTGTCGATCGGCTTGCCGTCGGTGCTCTTGAGGTAGATCTGCGTCGGGTTGAGCGTGCCCGCCGCGAAGTCGAGCTGCATGTCCTTCATCGACTTGGCCGACTCGGTGTCCCCGGGCAGCTGACCGAGCTGGTCGTAGTCGGCCTTGAAGTTCAGCGCGCCGGCGGCGAAGGCCACCATGACCACGCCGGCGACCAGGGCCACCGCGACCGGCTTGCGCCCGACCAGGCCGCCGATCCGGTGGAAGGCGGTGCCCTTGGGCTGGTGCTGCCAGGTCTTGGACGGCCAGAACACCTTCGGGCCGATCAGCGACACCACGGCGGGCACCAGGGTCAGCGCGGCGATCGCCATCACGATCACCGCGATGGCCAGACCCGGGCCCATCGACTTGAACGAGCCGAATGTGGCGAGCAACATCGCGCCGAAGGCGATCACCACGGCGCCGGCGGCCGAGGCGATGGCCTCGCCCACCCGCTCGACGGAGACGATCATCGCCTCCTTCCTGTCGTCGCCCGCGCGCAGTCGTTCCCGGTAGCGGAAGAGCAGGAAGAGGATGTAGTCGGTGCCGATGCCGAACAACACCACGATCAGGATCGTGTTCAGCGACTGGTCCACCTGCAGACCGGTGGCCTTGCCGACGATCGCGATCACGGGCGAGGCGACCATCGACACCAGCGCGACCATGAGCACCGGCAGCAGGGCCGCGATCGGACTGCGGTAGATCGCCAGGAGCAGCACGATGATCAGCACGATCGTGACGATGCCGACGATCGCCTCGGCCTTCTTGAAGGCGTCCTCGTTGTCGACGTTGATCGCCACGCTGCCGGTGAAGCCGAGCTTGAGGTCGGTCTTTTCGACCATCGGCTTCGCCTTGTCGCGGAGCTTCTTCAGCGCCTCGTTGACGAACTTGTCCTGCTGTTCGCCCTTGATGTAGGCGGTGCCCAGGGCGATCCGGTCCTTGGCGGCGCCCGCCTCGACCTTGCTGACGTGCTCGACGCCGGCCGCGCCCAGCCTGCCGGTGATGTCCTTGACCGTGCTCTTGTCGGCCTCGGTCAGGTTCTTGCCGTCGGCACGCTTGAAGACCAGCAGCGCGGTCTGCTCGGTGGACTGCGGGAAGGCCTTCTCGGCGAGGTCTTGGGCCTGTACGGACTCGTACTTGCCGGGCAGGAAGCTCGACTGGTCCTGGTTGGTCAGATCGCTCAGCTTCGGCGCGAACATGACGAGGGCGATCGCGGCTATCAGCCAGGCCGCGATCACCTTCCAGGGGTTGTGGACGACGAGCCTGCCGAGTCGTCCGAACATTGATCTCTCCTCGGTCGCGTGGGCGATCCCACGGTGTGACCGGCCCCCGAGGACGCCTTGTGATCCGATTCACAAGGCGTGCCGATCGCCGCACGAACCGAGAGAACGCTGGTGGTGTCAGCGTCGACGGTAGGCAGGCGGCGCCGACCACTTCAAACGAAATCGGGCCCCGGAGCACAAGTTCCGCCCCGGGGACTACAGCCGCGCACCGCCCTCGCAGACGCCTCCACGACCTCCTACTCCATCGGGAGTAGACACATCTCGTGCCCGGGGATGAACGTCTTTGCACGCGGGTTCGCACGAACATCCGGCACGAAGACCCGCACGAGGACCAAGCACGAACCCACCGCACACCAAGCGCGACCGGACACGATCACATCCATGCGGCGGGCCCGAACAGACCCCGTGCCCCGGGACCCGCCGTAGGGGGAGCGAGCGGTCCGCGGCCTTCCGGGGGAGGGAGCCCGTGGACCGCCGCCGCCTCCCCGGTACACCCGCCGCTCGCCGGGGACCCGGCCACGCACGCCGCCGCCGGGGCGGAGGGCGTCCCGGCGGGCGGCGGCTGTCGGAGGGTCGGGGTGCGCGAGCGCGAGCTACGCGGCGGCGGGGTACGCGACCGGCATCACGCCGTGCTCCTTCGCGGACACCGGGCCGAGCAGGCTCCGCGTCCACACCGCGTGCGCCCGCAGCAGGGCCGAGCCGGACAGCCGTCCGTCCCCGCCCGGCCCCTCCGGCCCCGCGCCACGAGTCTGGTTCCGCACGATTTCGGAAACACTGCGCCGGACCCCCACCCGAGGTGGGCCCAGGCCCGCCTGGGCCGGCTCACCCCCGGCGCCGGACCGATCACCCCCTCACCCACCCCCACTCACCCCCGATCCGCACCGAGGCTGGAGAGGAGCCCGACCAGAGCCACCACCCGAGGAGTCCGGATGTTCGTCACCCGCCCCACCGCACTCACCGCCGGCGCCACGACCGACACCGCCACGATCGTCCGCGAACTGCGCGACCGGGCGGAGATCGTGGACGCGCTGCTGCGCTTCGGCCTCGGCTTCGACCTGAAGGACCGGGACCTGTTCCGGAGCGCCTTCACCCCGGACGCCGAGTTCGACTTCCGCCCGGTCGCCGCCGAACTCGGCCTGGAGGTACCGGTGATGGTCGGCATCGAGGCGATCGAGGCGGTGCACTTCAACCCGGACGTCCGGCTCGACACCACCCACACGGTGGACAACACGCGCATCGGGATCACCGGCGACCGGGCCCGCCTGACCGCCCTGGTCGAGGCCCAGCACCTGCCGACCGGCGACCACGGGCGACACCTGCTCCTGAAGAACCGGTACGCCGTCGACCTGGTCCGCACCGGCGACGCCTGGGCAATGCGTCACCTGTACGTGGAAAACATCTGGCGCACCGGCGACCCGAAGGTCCTGATCGGCGCCTGACCCCGACCGGCCGGGCGGCCTCAGCCCGCCGCCGGCGACGCGAGCGGGGCGGCCTCCTCGGGGGCGGTCGCCGGCTTCCGGCCGGGCCGCATCAGGAGCGTGACGAGCACCGCGGCCACCACTGCGACCAGGCCCGCCACGAGGTAGGTCGCCTGGACACCGGCCGCCGCCGCCGAGTGCGCCGCGCCGTCCACCGACATTCGGCGCTCCGGCGGGGCGGCGTGCACGAGGGCGGGCGTCTGCCCGCCGGCGATCCTATGCGCGGCGCCCGCCGGGTCGGCCAGGCCGCGCCCGGACAGCTCGGTCCGCACCCGGGCGGTGAACACGCTGCCCAGGACCGCGATACCGAAGGCGAAGCCCAACTGTCGGGTGGTGTTGACCGCGCCGGCGGCCATCCCGCCCCGCGTCGCCGGCACCGACGACATCGACACCGAACCCAGGATCGGCGTGGCCATCCCCACCCCCACGCCGACCAGCGCGAAGCCCGGCACCAGCGCCGGCCACCCCGCCGAGCCGTGCACAAGCGCCGCGGTCAGCAACCCCCCGGCGCCGACCGCGAGCAGCCCACCGCCGATCACCAGATCGGGGCGCCGACCGTGCAGCACCCGACCGAGCCCCGCGGAGACCGCGAACGCGACGATCGACATCGGCAGCCCGGTCAGCCCCGCGCCGATCGGGCTCATCCCGCGCACGGTCTGGAGCCAGATCGAGGTGTAGGAGAAGCCGGCGAAGGCCGCGAAGGTGAGCAGGAAGCCCGCGAGCAGCACCCCGACGAACGTGCGGTTGCGCAGCAGCGCGAGGTCGAACAGGGGCTGCTCGGAACGCACTTCGATCACCGTGAAGCCGGTGAGCGCGATGACCGAGGCGACCAGCAGCCACCGGACTCCGGCGTCCGACCAGCCGTCCTCGTTCGCCCGGATCAGCGCGTACGTGGCGGCGGCCGCCGCGACGGTGAAGCCGACCATGCCGGCGAGGTCGAGCCGACCCGCGACCGTCGGCCGGACAGGCACCAGTACCCGCAGGCACAACACGACGGCCACCGCGCTGACCGGCAGGTTGACGAAGAAGATCCAGCGCCACGACACCCCCTGGGTGAGCAGCCCGCCCAGGATCGGGCCGACCGCCGCAGAGGCGCCCGCGACCGCCCCCCAGACGCCGTACGCGCTGCCCCGGTCCCGCCCGGTGTAGGCGCTGTTGAGCAGGGCGAAGGTGGTGGCGAACATCGCCGCCGCACCGACGCCCTGTACGCTCCGGGCGCCGATCAGCACCCCCGTGTCGGGTGCGAGCCCGCAGGCCAGGGACGACAGCGCGAACAGCGCGAGCCCGCCGACGTAGATCGGCCGGTGGCCGAAGCGGTCGGCGATCGAGCCCGCGCCGAGCACGAACGCGGCCAGGGCGAGGGCGTAGGCGTCGACGACCCATTGCAGCGCCCCGAAGGACGCGTCCAGGTCGCCGACCATGTCCGGGAGCGCGACGTTCACGATCGTGACGTCGATGAGCAGCATGAACGTGCCCAGGCACACCGTGATCAGAGGCAGCCACTTGCGCATGTCGATACCTGTTTCCGGTGAAGGCGACGGGGCGGGGGCAGGCCCGGTGCGGCTCCCCGGCACCCAGTCTGGGCAGCGCTTTGCCAGAAATCCAACAGATTGGAATTCTGAAAGCTAGAATCCACAGTCATGGAACTGAGGCAGCTCGAATACTTCGTCGCGGTCGCCGAGGAGCGCAACTTCACCCGCGCGGCCGAGCGGGTGCACATCAGTCAGTCGGGGGTCAGCGCGCAGATCCGACAGCTGGAACGCGAGCTTGGCGCCGAGCTGTTCGAGCGCTCGGCGCGCGGCGTCACGCTCAGCGTGGCGGGCAAGGCCGCGCTCGAATACGCCCGCGCCGCACTGGCCGCCGCCGGGTCGGTCGGTCAGGCGGTCGGCGAGGTGACCGACCTGATCCGGGGCCGGGTCACCGTCGGCATGGTCATCGGCTGCACCATCACCCCGCTGTTCGACGCCCTGGCCGCCTTCCACCGGGCACATCCCGGGGTGGAGATCGCGCTCCAGGAGGACAACTCCGACTCCCTCACCCACGACGTCCGCACCGGCGCCACCGACCTGGCCCTGATCGGAGTCGCCGCCGCCACGCCCGAGGACCTGGAGGCGATGACGATCATCAACGAACGCCTCGTCGCGGTCTTCCCGCCCGACCACCCGCTGGCGGCCCGCTCCCGGATCACCCTGTCCGACCTGACCGCCCACCCGATCACCTGCATGCCCCCTGGCACCGGCCTGCGCACCGTCCTCGACCGGGCCTGCACGGCCCACGACCTGCACCCCAGGATCGCGCTGGAGGCCAGCGCGGCGGACGCGATCGCCGACCTCGCCGCCCGCGGCCTGGCGGTCGGCGTCCTCAGCCAATCCATGGCCGCCCACTACGCCGACCGCCTGCTCGCCCGCACCATCGCCGACGTACAAACCCCGGCCCTGTTGGCCCTGGTCTGGAAACACACCCACAACCCGGCCGTCCGCGAACTCCTCGCCCACACCCGCAGGGCCTTCACCCCAACCCCGTGACCGGCCCGGGTCTCAGCTCTGGGCCATGTCCACGAAGCGCGAGTAGTGCCCCTGGAACGCCACGGTGATCGTCGCCGTCGGGCCGTTGCGGTGCTTGGCCACGATCAGGTCCGCCTCCCCGGCCCGGGGCGACTCCTTCTCGTACGCGTCCTCACGATGCAACAGGATGACCATGTCGGCGTCCTGCTCGATCGAACCACTTTCACGCAGGTCGGAGACCATCGGCTTCTTGTCGGTGCGCTGCTCGGGGCCGCGGTTGAGCTGGGACATCGCGACCACCGGGACCTCCAGCTCCTTGGCCAGGAGCTTGAGGTTTCGCGACATCTCGGAGACCTCCTGCTGGCGGTTCTCGGCCCGGCGCGAGCCGCCCGACTGCATCAGCTGGAGGTAGTCGATGATCACCAGGCGCAGGTCGTGCTTCTGCTTGAGCCGGCGGCACTTGGCCCGGATCTCCATCATCGACAGGTTCGGCGAGTCGTCGATGTACATCGGCGCCGCGGTGACCTCGCCCATCTTGCGTGACAGCCGGGTCCAGTCGTCGTCGGTCATGCTCCCCGACCGCATGTGATGCAACGCGACCCGCGCCTCCGCCGACAGCAGACGCATCATGATCTCGTTGCGCCCCATCTCCAGCGAGAAGATCACACTGGAAAGCCCATTCCTGATCGAACACGCGCGCGCGATGTCGAGGCCGAGGGTCGAATTGTGGGTCGGGATCCACGCCCGGCCCGCCAGGTAGAGATGGTCCGCGTTGTCCACCTCGACGCAGCGCACCGGCACCGAGTCGATCCGCCGCACCGCGGCGATGTAGCGCAGCCGGGTGGTCGGGTAGGCGAGGGTGCTCTGCCGGGCGATTTTGCGGGTCAGCCGAAAGACCTTGTCCGCGGGCGTGAAGTTCACCTGGTAGCAGATCGACGTCTCGGCGTTGCGTCCCTTGACCGGCTTGGTACGCATCGTTGCGCGATAACCCAGGCTCAGCACGAGTTCGAGAGTGTCCTCGGCGAGCCTGCGGTTGGTCACGGCGAACTGCACGGTCCCACTCGGACTCACGTAGCCGTCGGTGTCGAGCAGCCCCGCGAGGAGAGCTCGCCGCTGCGCTTCGGACGCCCGCAGGTAGTCCTCGGGAATGTGCTTGTCGTTCAAGACTCCGAGCGTGCGCAGGATCGCTGGGACGGTCCCGTGTCGGTCCCGGCATGCCTGGCACCGCACAAGCCCACGGGAGGGTCGCCCGCAATCGGCACATGTGGGCTCGGCGACCGGCGCCGAGACCGCCTTCGCCCGGCCACCGCAGGACTTGCCACACGAGCGCACCTGCGAGGTGCGTGGCACGAACGGTTTCCCACAGACCACGCAGGCACGCTCGGCGACGGCCTTGGGTTCCGGCAGACGGAGGTTGTACAACATCGGGCTCGAGGTCGGGAGGGCGCGGATGCCCTCGCGTTCGATGTTGTCGATCAGCTCGGGATCGGCCGTGGTGAATCGACTGCCCGCGCTGTGTCCGTCGCCCAGCCACGCGCCGAGCACGTAGGGCGGCAACATGAGGGCCCGTTCCGGGAGGCGCGCCGGGGCGGCGACCCGGACGGCGTGGTTCAGTCGGCGATCGGCCGTCGCGCACCGCACGGTGGCCGCGATCTCCTCCGTGGTACGTACCGCGCCGCGGCTCGCTTCCGGGGCGTGGTCCCGCACCGCGCGACGCTCGGCCCGGGTCTCGGTCACCCACTGGTGGGCGCCGTCCGCGACGATCACCGCGCCGTCGGAGAACTCCACCTCGTAGCACGGCCGATCGTTCAGCACCTCAGTGGCCGCCACCACACGCGTCGGCGCTCCGTCGGCCCCGATCAACAGGTCGCCGACCCGCACCTCGCCCATCGTGGTCCAGCCATTGGGCGTCGGTAGCGGAGTGTCCAGCGCCAATGCCTTGCCCATGGCGGGGCGGGCGGCGATGACGATCATTTGGCCGGCGTGGAGGCCGTTGGTGAGGGAGTCCAGGTCGGTGAAGCCGGTGGGGATGCCGGACATCTGGCCGCCGCGGGAGCCGATCGCCTCGATCTCGTCGAGGGCGCCCTCCATGATGTCGGCCAGCGGGGCGTAGTCCTCGGTGGTGCGCTGCTCGGTGACCTTGTACACCTCGGCCTGGGCGTTGTTGACGATGTCGTCGACCTCGCCGTCGGCCGCGTATCCCATCTGCACGATCCGGGTGCCCGCCTCGACCAGGCGGCGCAGCACCGCCTGTTCGCGCACGATCCGCGCGTAGTACTCGGCGTTGGCCGCGGTCGGCACGGACGAGATCAGGGTGTGCAGGTACGGGGCGCCGCCCACCCGGCCGATCTCGGTGCGCTTGGTCAACTCGGCGGCGACGGTGACCGCGTCGGCCGGTTCGCCCCGGGCGTACAGGTCCAGGATCGCGTTGTAGACGAGTTCGTGGGCGGGCCGGTAGAAGTCGACCGGCTTGAGGTTCTCCACGACGTCGGCGATCGCGTCCTTGGACAACATCATGCCGCCGAGGACCGACTGTTCGGCCGCGATGTCCTGCGGCGGGGTCCGCTCGAATCCTTCGCGGGCCGGTTCGGGCCGGGCCTCTTCGAACTCGGAGACGCTCATGCCCGGGGTCTCCTTTCGACAAGGCTCGTGCGAGATCGCACCGCAATCACCGTGTCCTTCATACGCCACACGGCCGACAGAATCGCCGCACGACGCGGCATGCGGCCCTTCACCGTACGGGTGGACCCCCGGCCGGCCAAGGCGGTCATACACAGGGCCTGTGGATAACTGTGGACAACCTGTGGAGGGGGACGGGTCCAGCTGTGTACAAGCTGTGCGCAGTCGGCCGTCAACGCTTCGCAATCATGTCCACAAACCGGCTCTGACCTGCGACTTCTCTATCCACCGGCTGTGTATGTGAAAAACTGTTGGGCGAATCATGCGGCTATCGCCCCACGTGTGCACCCGCGTACGCCCCGCGCTCGCCGGTAATGACCAGAACGGCATTGTGACCCTTACCTGTGGATGACTACCGTGGACGGGTGCCGTCCACCCCCTCCTCGCCGACGAACCCTCCGGCGACCGATCCACAATCGCTCGATCCACAGCAGCTCGATCCACACCCCGACACCGCGCCCACCCCCACGCCCCGGCCCCGGGCGCACGACCGCGACATCCTGCGCCTGGCCGTCCCCGCGTTCTTCGCCCTCGTCGCCGAGCCGCTGTTCGTGCTCGTCGACTCGGCGATCGTCGGCCGCCTCGGCACCCCGCAGCTGGCCGGACTCGGCGTCGCGGGCGCGATGCTGACCACCCTGGTCAACCTGTGCGTGTTCCTCGCCTACGCGACCACCGCCGCCGTCGCCCGGCTGCTCGGCGCCGGCGACCCGCGCGCCGCGATCCGCCAGGGCCTGGACGGCGTCTGGCTCGCCGCGCTGCTCGGCCTCGCGCTGACGGTGGTCGGCCTGGTCACCGCCCCGTGGATCGTCGCCGCCTTCGGCGCCTCCGACAGCGCGGCCCCGCACGCGGTGACCTACCTGCGGATCGGCTCGCTCGGCGTGCCGGCGATGCTGATCGTGCTGGCCGCCACCGGCGTGCTGCGCGGCCTCCAGGACACCCGCACCCCGCTCCTGGTGGCGGTCCTCGGTTTCACCGCCAACCTGCTGCTCAACCTCGGCTTCGTGTACGGCCTGCACTGGGGGATCGCCGGATCCGCGTGGGGCACGGTGATCGCCCAGACCGGCATGGCCGCGGTCTACCTCGTCACCGTGGTGCGCGGCGCCCGTCGGCACGGCGCCTCGCTGCGCCCCGACCTCGCCGGCATCCGCGCGTCGGCCGGCGCCGGCGCACCGCTGTTCGTGCGCACCGTCAGCCTGCGCGCGATCCTGATCGGCGCCACCGTGGCGGCGACCCGGATGGGCGACACCTCGATCGCCACCCACCAGGTCGCCTGGCAGGTGTGGACCTTCCTCGCCTTCGCCCTCGACGCCCTCGCGATCGCCGCCCAGGCGATCGTCGGCCGGGCCCTGGGCGCGGGCGACGCGAGCGGCGCCCGCGCCGCCACGCGCCGGATGCTGGTGTGGGGGGTGTGGACGGGGGCGCTGTTCGCGATCGTGGTGGTCGCGGCGCGTCCGCTGTACATCCCGCTGTTCACGGCCGACCCGGCGGTGCGCCACCTGCTGGCCGGCGCGCTGCTCGCGGTCGCCGCGCTCCAGCCGGTGGCCGCCGCGGTGTTCGTCCTGGACGGCGTGCTGATCGGCGCGGGCGACGGGCGCTATCTCGCGCTCACCATGCCGCTCGTGCTGGCCGCGTTCTGTGCGGCCCTGGGCACGGTGCTGGCCCTCGGCGGCGGCCTGATCGCGATGTGGTGGTGGGCGATCGGCACCTTCATGCTCGCCCGGGTGATCCTGCTCGGCCATCGGGTCCGCGCCGACGCGTGGCTGGTGACCGGCCGCCGCTGAGCACGCCGATCCCCGAAGGCGAACCCGCCGTCCCGCCGGCGCGACCGACGGGACGGCCTCGCCTCACGCGCCGACGACCTCGTAGCCCGCCTCGACGACCGCCGCGCGCACCGCGTCGGGGTCCACCGGCTGCGCCGACGTCACGGTGACCAGACCCGAGGCCAGTTCGACCGCGACATCGGTCACGCCCGCCACCTCGGAGACCTCCTCGGTGACGGAGGACACGCAGTGACCGCAGGTCATTCCACTGACGGTGAAGGTGGCGGTGCTCATGACGGTGATCCTTTCCTCGACGCGGAGGCCATCGTCGGCTCCACGACCACGAAGTTATACCCCCTAGGGGTATCAAGGCAAGCCGGCTCGATCACTCTTTCGAGCGATTTCACAACCCGCCCCGACCTCCGCCGAGCCCGTCCGCCCCGCCCCGCCTCAGTCCGTCAGCCGCGCCGACCGCACCGGCTCGCCCACCGGCCGCCCCACCCGGAACACCGCCAACGGCACCGCCCCCACCAGACCCGCCACCTCCTCGCCCGTCCGCGCACAGTCGATGAGCTGGCTCAGCGGATGCGTCGCGTAGCCGTGCCGGGCCAACGTCAACCAACACCGGAACAACCCCCGCCCCGGCTCCAGCAACTCGGCCGGATCCCCGGGCGCGGCCGGCGCGGTCACCACGAGCACACTCCCGTCGTAGCGCAACACCCCCCGCGAGGACGCCGCCAGCGCCCGCGCCAAACCCACCGGCCGCAACATCCGATACGCCCCCGGCCGCAACACCGCGTGCAGCGCCCGCGCCTCCACCCCGGACAACACCAACGCCCGCCCGGTCAGCCCGTCCCGCGCCGACTCCCGCCCCGCCCGCAACCGCAACCACCGGCGCAACTCGCCGACCAGCGCCGGATCCCCGAACATCCACCGATCCGCCTCGTCGAGCAGCGGCGCCAGCACCCGGGTCCCACCCCGCCACAGACCCGCCGACCCGGCGAACGCGCCCACCGCCTGCGCGAACACCGCGTCGGGCAGCACCCCCGGCTCGTACGCCCCCCGCGCACTGCGCCGCCCGGCCAGCTCCGCCGCCGTGAACGGCGTGCGATAACACTCGTCCGCCCGGACGAACCGGGCCACCACCCCCCGCTCCCGCTCCGACGCCCCCGCGCACTCCACCCGCAACGGCACACCCAGCGCCGCCGAGGCGATCGAGAACGCCTCCACGAACGCCCCCAGCCCCAGGAACAGGTCCCGCCGCCCGGGATCACCGACCGGCAACGCCCGCGCCGGATCCCAGGACAACGCGTAGCCCAGAGCGCCACTCGGCGCCACCGTCCACGGCTGGGTGTTGTGCGCGCTCGGCGCCCGCCCGGCCAGCCGGAGCAGATCCGCGAGTTCGGTGCTCATCGGGCACTCCCGACCGGCTTCGCGTAGAAGGTGTGCCCGTGCAGCTCCCGCCCGCCGATCCGGCGGTACTGCGCCGCCGACGCCTTGTTGTCGTCCTCGACCCACGTGCTGCGCAACGTGTCGTAGCCGCCCGCCCGCAGCGCCCGATACTGCTCCCGCGCGAGCAGGGTGAGGTAGCCGCGCCCCTGGGCCCCGGGCACCGTGCCCTTGATGATCAACACCGCCTCCCGGCGATACCGCCCCCGGGTCGCCAGCAGCCGCACCTGGTTGCCCAGGTGCAGATCGCCGCGGATCCGGATCAAAAACTCCGAGATGTCCGGCACCGCGAGGGTGAACGCGACCGGCTCGCCGGCCCGCTCCAGCCACAACAGCAGCGACTCGTCCAGCAGATACGCCAACCCCTCGGTCTGCGCTCGCAGTTCGTCCAGGGCGATCGGCGTGTAATAGCCCAGCTGCGCGAAGCTCGCGTTCAACATCGTGTGCAGGATCGGCAGTTGCTCGGCCAGCCGACGCCGCGACCCGCGCCGGATCACCAGTTGCTCGGCGGCGATCCGCGCGTCGTCGAACACATACGTCGCCGCCGGATCGTCCACCCGCTCGGCCAACCCCGGACAGATCCACGTCGACGCCGAGAACCGCCGGGCGAATCCGGCCCGTTCGTAGGTCTCCGGATACCGCGCCGGATTCCACGCCGAGTCCACGAAGCCCCGCTCGGTGAACCCCGACGTGATCACCCCGCCGGTCTGGTTCGGCAACAGCGCCACCGGCCCGAACAGGCTCTTCGCCCCCGCCCGCACGGCCCGCTCCTCGATCAGTTCCACCAGCCGGGCGAACACCGCCGGGTCCTCGGCGAACTCGGTGAGCCCGAACAGCTGGTGCCGCCCACCCAACTTGGCGTCGAACCGCGCCTCGGTGTGCGTACAGGTGCGCCCCACCACCCGCCCGGCCCGATCGCGCACCAGATACAGCTCGATCCCCGCCCGCGCCCACCGCCGCACCTGATCGCGCAGCACCGGCACATAACGATCCCTCGGGTGCAGCCGCATCGGCAACGCGCAGAAGTCGCGCAACGCGCGCCGGGACCCCACCCGCTCCACGGTGAGCGTCACGACCTCTTCGCCTTCCGGTGCACCGGCGGGCCGCTCTCCTCGCGCCCGATCGGGGTGAACTCCTCGATGTGCGCCATCTCGCGCCCCTCGGCCCGCCACTCGCCGTTGCTGTACCCGCCGGGCTGCGCGTCGAAGAGCCGGATGAACCCCGCCGTTCCGTTGCGATCGCCCCGATCGGTCATCCAGCACATCAGATCGCGGTGCGCGGTCGTACGGGCGAACCGCATCAGCGCCTCACGGTCGGCGAACACCGCGATGGTGCCCAGGGTGAACGGCCCCTGCAGATAGACCTTGTGCCAGCGGTAGCCGTCCATGCGCTTCATCGTGCGCACCATCCGCAACCACGGCCGGGCCAGCGAGAGCAGCGAACGCAGACCGCTGTAGTGCGTGGCCCCGATGAACATCGCCTCGCCGCGCGCCTGCGGCGGCGCCGCCGAGAAGTCGGTGGTCCTCATCGCTGCTCCCCTTCCACGAGATAGACGTTCTTGATCCGGGTGGTGCCGCGCAGGAACGGCCCGGTCCGGAAGTCGTGGACCAGCACCCGTACATCGGCCGCCGTCGGATCCTCCGCGAGCGACTGCGCGAAGTCCCGGCTGACCCGGGCCAGATGCCGCACCACACCCTCGCGGCACACCAGGGCGAGCTTTTCCCGATCCGCCTCGTCCAGCGAAGTCCCGTCGCGCAGTTGCAGGTTGACCACCGGACGGCTCTCCAGGTCGGCGTACTCGTCGACGGTCAGGCAGAACCCCTCCAGGTGCGCCGCCATCGGGTTGTCCCGGTAGAGCCCGTACTCGACGTCCTGCGGATAGATGTTCGCGCCCATGTAGGAGATCGTGCTGTCCTTGCGGCCGAACAGCAGCAGCAGCGGCAGCCGCATGCCCTCCACCCGCGCCGCGCGCTCCCAGTCGGCCCACGCCTCGCGGTCCGGCCGGATCATCTCCTCGACCTCCGGGAAGGTCAGCAACCGACCCTCGTCGCCGATGTTGTAGCGCACCTTCGGACTCATCACCGCGGTCGAGTTGATCGTGCAGATCACCTCGTCCTCGGCGTTGGTCTCCAGGTAGGTCTCCAGCGGGTTGTACTGGAAGACCATCGGCACCCGGCCCTCGTCCGGCCCCAGCATCCGGGTGCGCAGCCGCTCGTCGGTCAGCAGCCGCTTGCGCAGCCACACCGTCGCGTCGCTCTCGCCGGCCATCCCTATGGTCAGGTCGGAGGCGCCGTAACCGGAGCGCACCTTGACGAAGCGCTCCTCCAGGTAGTCGCGCAGCGCCTCGGTCATGCCCTCGCCGCCGACGAAGCCGTACATCCGGTGCCGCGTCCAGTCGAAGCCGTCCGCGTCCAGCCGGTCGCGCAGGTGCTTGAGGAACGGCGGGTACGCGGTGACCAGGTAGGTGAAGCGCGGCCCGAAGTGGCGCAGCGTGTCCACGATCTTGTCGATGTCGGGGCCGGTATTCTTCACCATCGCCACCCGCGCCATCGCGATTCCGGTGTTGGTGCCGGTCGCCCACGCGCCCATCGAGTAGGCGTTGATCACGAACAACTTGCGCCGTGGGAAGACCATCGACGTGTAGCCGGCCACGTTGCGGTGCACCGACTTGAGCTCGCGGCGCGAGCGCAGCCAGTTGTGCGGCGTCCCCGAGGAGCCCGACGACTCGTCCACCACGGTCCCGGCCACCTCCAGGGCGCCCAGCCAGCAGCGGCTGTCCTCGGGATACGCCTTGACGTAGTTCTCCTTGGACGTCTCCGGATACGACGCGAGGTCGAACCAGCGGAAGCGCCACCGGTGCCGCCGCAGGAAGTCGCGGTAGGCGGGCACGTCGAGCGCGGCGAACTGGCAGGTCATCCACGCGTGTCGACGGGCGAAGCGCTGCATCCACGGCCGATAGTGGGTGGCGGTCCAGCGCCACACCACGGGATGGACCCGGTAGAGCTGATACAGCCCGGTCAGCGCGAAGCTGACCACGCGCAGCAACCACTGTCGGATGAATCTGGCCATGACCGCCCGCCCCTTTGCCTCGCCGGCCCACCCGGCGTGTATCTCCAGACTGGGCCTCGGGGGGCGGGCGCGACATGAGTACCACTACTCATTCGGTACTCGGAAAACGCCGAACGGCCCGATCCCGCAAGGGGATCGGGCCGTTCGGGTGATTCGGGTCAGGCGGGCACGACGTCGAGGTCGAGCGCGGCCGACACCTCCTGGTGGAGGCGAACCGTGATGCGGTGCGACCCGACGGTCTTGATCGGAGTACCGATCTCCACGCGCCGCTTGTCGATGTCCGGACCGCCGGCGGCCTTGATGGCCGCCACGACGTCCGCGACGGTGACCGAGCCGAACAGTCGGCCCGTGTCGCCGGCGCGCGTCTGGAGCGTCACCTTGAGACCCGCGAGCCGACCCTTGACCTCGGTGGCCTGGTCGAGCGTGCGAATCTCGCGAACCTTGCGGGCGCGACGGATGGCCGCCACGTCCTTCTCCCCGCCGCGGCTCCAACGGATCGCGTAGCCGCGCGGGATGAGGTAGTTGCGGCCGTAGCCGTCCTTGACCTCGATGATGTCGCCGGGCTCACCGAGACCGGTCACCTCGTGGGTGAGGATGAGCTTCATGACAAGATCACCCTTTCTCAGCGAGCAGTGCTGGTGTACGGCAGCAGCGCCATCTCGCGGCTGTTCTTGACGGCCACGGCGACGTCACGCTGGTGCTGCGTGCAGTTACCGGTCACGCGACGAGCGCGGATCTTGCCACGGTCGGAAATGAACTTCCGCAGCAGGTTGGTGTCCTTGTAGTCCACATAGGAGATCTTCTCCTTGCAGAACACGCAGACCTTCTTCTTAGGCTTGCGCGCAGGCGCCTTCGCCATTGTGCTCTCCAGATCGTTTCAGAAGTCTTCAGCTCGGGTCGCGACCCGCCCCTGGTGCCGTCTCCGGCCTAGAAGGGGGGTTCGTCCGAGTAGCCGCCCGGCGGGGGACCCCAGCCCCCCGCGCCGCCGCCCTGCTGCTGGCCGCCCCCTGCGGGAGTGGCCCACGGGTCGTCGGCGGGTGCGCCACCGCCCTGCTGGGGACGACCGCCGTAGCCGCCGCCTCCCTGCTGACCGCCGCCCTGCTGACCGCCGTAGCCGCCACCCTGCTGACCGCCGCCGTAGCCACCCTGGCCGCCGCCTCCGCGGCTCGCCTTGGTGACTTTGGCGGTCGCCCACTTCAGGGTCGGGCCGATCTCGTCGACCTCGAGCTCCACGACGGTGCGCTTTTCGCCCTCTTTGGTCTCGTAGGACCGCTGCTTCAGCCGGCCCTGGACGATGACGCCCGTGCCGCGCTGGAGGGATTCCGCCACGTTCTCGGCCAGCTGCTTCCAGGCCGAACAGCGGAGGAACAGCGCTTCGCCGTCCTTCCACTCGTTCGTCTGACGGTCGAACGTGCGCGGCGTGGACGCCACGGTGAAGTTCGCGACGGCGGCACCGCTGGGCGTGAAGCGCAGTTCCGGGTCGGCAGTCAGGTTCCCGACAACAGTGATGATGGTCTCGCCTGCCATGCTGACCCCTTCGCTGATTTCAGCGCAGTGCTGCGTTTCGTCGTGCGGTGCGGTTGGTGGTGCGCGAGCTCGGACTAGCGCTGGTCGGGACGCAGGACCTTGGTCCGCAGCACCGACTCGTTGAGGTTCATCTGACGGTCGAGTTCCTTGACGGTCGCGGGCTCCGCGGCCAGGTCCACGACGGCGTAGATGCCCTCGGACTTCTTCTTGATCTCGTACGAGAGCCGACGACGGCCCCACGTGTCGATCTTCTCGACCTTGCCACCGTCGTTGCGGATGACATTGAGGAACTGCTCGAGCAGCGGCGTGACCGCGCGCTCTTCGAGGTCCGCGTCGAGGATGACCATGAGTTCATAGCTACGCATGTGAACACCCACCTCCTGTGGACTGAGTCGGCCACGGGATCTCCGTGGCAGGAGGGCTTGCGTAATCGCCGCCACGCCAAGGCGGCCCCTTGGGCAAAAC
Source organism: Embleya sp. NPDC020630 (assembly GCF_044334985.1). Classification (NCBI taxonomy): domain Bacteria; kingdom Bacillati; phylum Actinomycetota; class Actinomycetes; order Kitasatosporales; family Streptomycetaceae; genus Embleya; species Embleya sp. NPDC020630. Next base: position 192,631 of record NZ_JBIRUB010000011.1, on the reverse strand, counting down.
GCTCAGGGGGTGCCGAGAGTGCAGCGGACGGTACAGCGTACCCGGACCGGCAGACAGTCTCGAAATCCGAGCATGACGGCGGTCACGCCAGGGGATGGATATATGGACAAATTGGTCCGTCCCGCAGTCACTCACCGGAGGTGTGCGATGGCACATACGATCCGCCGCACAGCGTCCGCCGCGCCCGCGGCGCCCGCCGGGGCGCACCGGCCCCGGCTGACCCTCAACTCCGACGGCCGTGCCCACCCGCGCGAGAACGCGCTGGTCGCCGCCGTCGTGCTGTTCGCGCTGGTGGCCGGCATCTGCGCGTTCTTCAAGGGCATGCACATCCTCGGCGCGTGGACCGCGCTGGCCGGTGTGGTGACCGGCCTGGTCAGCCAGATGTTCTCGGCGACCACGGAGGAGCGGGTGGTCACCGTGCTCGCGCTCGGCGTCTCGGCCGTCGCACTGTTCATGAACATGTTCCACGGCGGCCTGTACTGACCCGTCGCACCGCCCGCCCGAAGCGGCCCGCCGGACCGGGATCCGGCGGGCCGCTCGCGGTTGCGACCCCGTCGCGCGCGGCCGATCCGGGCGCCCGCTTCGCCGGTGAAGGTCCACATCGCCCCTGTACCGTCCCGCCTGCGACGCCCGACACGATCCATGGCGCCCGCAGGCGCAGTAACCTCTGTCACGGCCGAACCGATATCGAGGAGCTCTTACATGTCTTTGCGCCTGAGGACGCTCACCGCCGAGGAGCACCTGGCCTTCATCAAGGGCAGGCCCTCCGTGAGCTTTCTTCAGTGCCCCTCCTGGGGTGCGGTGAAGAGTGAGTGGCGATCCGAGAGCATCGGTTGGATCGACGAGTCGGGCGCCGTCGTGGGCGCGGCACTCGTGCTGTACCGGCAGTTGCCGAAGATAAAGCGTTACCTCGCCTACATGCCCGAGGGCCCGGTCATCGACTGGTTCGACGGCGACCTGCGGCGATGGCTCGACCCGATGCTCGCGCACCTGAAGAGCCGGGGCTCGTTCTCGGTCAAGATGGGCCCGCCCGTGGTGATCGCCCGCTGGGAGGCGGAGACGATCAAGAAGGCGATCGCGGGCAAGTCGGCGAACCGGCTTCGCGACCTGACCCCCGACTGGACCGACGAGCGCGGCTCCGAGCTGGAGCGGCAACTGCGCGGCCTGGGCTGGCAGCAGGACGCCTCGGGCGGGGCCGGCTTCGGCGACGTGCAGCCGCGCTACGTCTTCCAGGTGCCGCTGGTCCGGCGCAGCCTCGACGACGTGCACGCGGGCTTCAACCAGCTGTGGCGGCGCAACATCAAGAAGGCCACGAAGGCCGGCGTCGACGTGGTCCAAGGCGGCTACGACGACCTGCCGGTGTTCCACGAGGTCTACAAGGTCACCGCCGTGCGCGACCACTTCACCCCGCGCCCGCTGGCCTACTTCCAGGGCATGTGGAAGGCGCTCAACGCCGAGGACCCCGAGCGCATGCGGCTGTACCTGGCCAAGCACGAGGGGGAGGTGCTCGCCTCCACCACGATGGTCACCGTGGGCGACCACGTCTGGTACTCGTACGGCGCGTCCGCCAACCACAAGCGCGAGGTCCGGCCCTCGAACGCGATCCAGTGGCGGATGTTGCGGGACGCGTACGCGCTGGGCGCCTCGGCCTACGACCTGCGCGGCATCAGTGACACCCTGGACGAGAACGACCACCTCTTCGGGCTGATCCAGTTCAAGCTCGGCACCGGCGGCCAGGCCGTCGAATACCTCGGCGAGTGGGACTTCCCGCTCAACAAGATGCTGCACAAGGCACTCGACATGTACATGTCACGCCGCTGACGCAACGCCGGCGGCGCCCCGAGTCGCCGGCCGCCCGTGATCACCGCGACGCGACCCACGTCGCGTGCTCCGCCTTCGCCCCGCGTCCCCCAAGGCACGCCCCACACCCGGAAGGCCCCGAAACGCCCATGTCGCTCACGCTCTACGTCGATGCCGCCCGGTGGCGCAAGCACCAGGACGAGGTCCGCGACACGTTCCCGGGCCTGGTGCCGGTGATGAAGGGCAACGGGTACGGGTTCACCAATCCGAGGCTGGCCGAGGAGGCCACCCGGATGTGCGTGGACACCGTGGCCGTGGGGACCACCTACGAGGCCGCGCTGGTCAAGGACTACTTCGACGGCAAGGTCCTGGTGCTCACGCCGTATCTGCGCGGCGAGGAGGCGGTGCCGCTGCCGGATCGCACCATCCGCACGGTCTCCTCCGTGCAGGCCGCGCGGGACCTGGTGGGCTGCCGGATCGTGGTCGCGTGCATGACGACGATGAAGCGCGACGGGGTCACCGAGGAGGAGTTGGTCAAGCTCCGCACCGGGATGGACGACGTCCGCCTCGAGGGCTTCTCGCTGCACCTGCCGCTGGACCACCCGGACGGCTACGACCCGGTCGTCGAGGTGGTGGGCTGGGTGGAGCGGCTGCGCGCGGCGCGCCTGCCGGTGCGGACGATGTACGTCAGCCACCTGACCGCGGCCGAGTTGGGGGTGCTGCGCGAGCGGTACCCGGACACCGAGTTCCGGCCGCGGATCGGCACCGACCTGTGGCTGGGCGACCACGACGCGCTGGCCAGTCGGGGCACGGTGCTCGACGTGGTGCGGATCGCGCGCGGCGAGCGGTTCGGCTACCGCCAGCGCAAGGCGCCGAGCGACGGGCACCTGGTCGTGGTCAGCGGCGGCACCGCGCAGGGGGTCGGCCTGGAGGCGCCCAAGACGGTGCGCGGGGTGATGCCGAGGGCCAAGGGCGTCGCGCGCGCCGGGCTGGCCACCGTCAACCGCTCGTTGTCCCCGTTCACCTGGGCGGGCAAGCAGCGCTGGTTCGCCGAGCCGCCGCACATGCAGGTCAGCCTGCTGTTCCTGGCCAACGACGTGGCCCCGCCCAAGCCCGGCGACGAGCTGGAGGCGGCGCTGCGGCACACCACGACGCACTTCGACCGGATCGCGATCCGCTGACCCGGCGGGCGCGTCCGCCGAGCCGGCAGCACCCGAAGTACCTGAAGGACCCGACAAAGCCGAACGGCCTCGGGGCGGCGATCCCACCGCCCCGAGGCCGTTCGTCGTCTCGCCGTCGCGCCGTCGCTCAGTGGCCCGCCCGCGCCGGGATCACGCCGGGCACGAACACGTCGGGCGCCCGGTCCAGCACGCCGCCCGAGGGGTCGTCGCTGCCGTCCGCGCGCACCGGGTCCCGCTCCGGGCGCAGGATGTCGCGCGCCACCACCAGGCAGATGTACGCGGTGCCGAGCAGGTGCAGCAGGATCACCACGTGGTACGCGTTCTGAGACAGGCCCTTGCCGGAGAACGAGGCGATGTACATCCACACGCCCAGGAAGTACGTCACCTCGCAGGCCTGCCAGATCAGGAAGTCGCGCCAGCGCGGCCGGGCCAGCACCACCAGCGGGATCAGCCACAACACGTACTGCGGCGAGTAGACCTTGTTGGTCAGGACGAACGCGGCCACGATCAGGAACGCGACCTGGGCGAAGCGCGGCCGGCGCGGCGCGAACATCACCAGCGCGGCGATCGCGAGACAGCACAGCACCAGGCTCAGCGTGACGTAGGTGTTCAGACCCTCCAGGGTCTTGCCGTCGCGCTGCTGGATGATCAGCCAGACCGATCCGTAGTCGGCGGGTCGGTCCTGGCTGAACGTGTAGAACAACTTCCAGCCCTCGCGGATATACCAGTCGTGCCGGTTGTACCAATGCCCGTCGTACACCAGCATCACCGGCAGGTTGACCACCAACCAGGACACCACCGCCGCGGCGGCCGTCTTGGCGAACGCGACCAGCCGTCCCGAGCGCAGACACAGCAGGAACAGCGGCGCCAGCAGCAGCACGGGATACAGCTTCGCCGCGGTCGCCAGGCCGATCAGCACGCCGGCGACCACCACATTGCGCCGCGCCCACGACCACATGGCCACCGCGGTCAGCGCGACCGCGACCAGGTCCCAGTTGATCAACCCGTTGAGCGCCAGCGCCGGCGCGCACGCCACCATCGCGGCGTCCCAGGGTCGGCGCCCCGACGTGCCCTTGACCGCGATCACGGTGACCACCGCGCAGGCCATCATGATCAACGCGTTGATCATCACGAACCACAGCTGTTCGTCCCGGAGATCGCCGTCGGTGAGGTCCCCGGCGGCCCGGGCCAGGGTGCCCGCGAAGGCCATCACCCCGCCGGTGATCACCGGATACTCCAGGAACTTCATGTCCTTGTCGCCGGTCTCCTGGAAGTACGGGATCTTCCCGTCCGCGAGACCACGATTGACGTACAGGTGCGGCATGTCGCTGTAGCAGGCGTGCGAGTACTGCGTGCTGCCGGCGAACCAACCGCCGTCGTAGCAGGGCTTCTTCTGCATGATCCCGAGCGCGAAGCACGCCACCGCGAGCAGGACGAGCACCCGCACGGGGCTCCACCAGCGGTTGCCCACGAATCGGATCCGGCGCCCGGCCGGCCCGCCGACGACCTCGCTGCCCGCCCGGACCACCGGGTCGTCGAGGCTCGGCAGGACGGGTTCGGTCGATGTCGGCGTCATGGCGCCCATCCTCTCGCGCTCCACGAGGAGGCTGCCCTCGCCGGCCGGATAACGACAACGCGTGCCCCACCGCTGCTGCGGTGGGGCACGCGTAAGGCTAGGCCCTGTCCGGAAGCGTCGCCGAGTTCTCGGCGTCCGGCATGGCGCCCGGGTCGGTCAGCCGCTGCCCCGGCCGCCGATGATGAAGCCGTTGGCGCCACCCCGAGGACCGCCCGGACCGCCGCCGGGGCCGCCGGGGCCGCCGGGTTCGGTGTTCGTCGGTTTGCCGGTGTTCGTCGGTTTGCCGGTGTTCCCGCCCCCTCCGGGATCACCACTGCTGCCGTGCGAGCCGCCTCCGGGCGCGGTCGTCGTCGCCGGCGGCGTGGTCGGCGGTGCGCTGGTCGTCGGCGGCGGGGTGCTGGGCGCCTTGGTGGTCGGCGGCGCGGTCGTGGGCGGGATGGTCACCCGGTCCCGGTCCTCGAACTTCTCGCCCGGCACCGCGAAGTCGGCGTTGGGCATCCCCTGCATCGCGCCCTTCATGTACGCGGTCCACACCAGCGTGGGGATGTCACCACCGTGCACGGAGTCGCGACCGCCCAATCCCTTGAGCGACAGGCGGGCGTGGGTATTCGGGTCCTCCCGGAACAGCGCCACCGAGGTGGCCAGGTTCGGCGTGTATCCCACGAACCACGCGGAGTTGTTGCCGTCGGTGGTACCGGTCTTGCCGGCCACGGGCCGACCCAGCGCCTTGGCCGCGCGGCCGGTGCCGTCGTTGAGCGGCGGGTTGTCCACGACCCGCTGCATGACCTGGTTGACGGTGTCCGCGACATTCTTGTCGAACAGTTGCTTCGGCTCGTGCTTGGGCAGTTCGACCTTCGAGCCGTCGTGGGTGACGTCCTTGACGAAGTACGGATCGGCGTGCAGACCGCGTGCCGCGAACGTGGCGTAGGCCTCGGCCATGTCCAGCGCACTCGGCGGCGCGACACCGAGCGCCATCGTCGGGGTCGGCTCGAACGAACCGAGATCCGGCGGCAGTCCGGCGTCGATGGCGGCCTTCTTCACGTTCTCCGGCCCGACGTCGGCGGCGAGTTGGAGGAAGACGGTGTTCACCGACTTCTCCATGGCTCTGGTGATCGGGATGGGCCCGTAGTTCACGTCCCCCTCGTTCGGGGCCAAGTACTCCTTGTTGGTCTTGTCGTCCTTGAAGACCTGCCCGTTGCGCAACTTGATCGGAATCTTGCTGTCACCGTTGTACGTGCTGTCCGGACCGATGGGTTTCCCGTCGGCTCCGCCGTTACGCAGTGCCGCCGCGAGCACGAACAGCTTGAACGTCGAACCCGCCTGGATGTCGCGCCGGACCGCGTCGTTGTACTCCTGCTGGACGAAGTCCGGACCGCCGTACAGCGCGACCACCGCTCCGTCGCCGGGGACCACCGAGGCCAGGCCGGTGCGGATGTAGCGGTCCGCCTCGTTCTTGTCAGGCTTGAGCTCGGAGGTCAGCTGGTCCTTGACCGCCGCGACCGCCGCGTCCTGCTTGGGCTTTTCGAACGTGGTGACGATCTTGTAGCCGCCCCGGGCCAGATTCGCCTCGGGTATCACGTTGTTGGCCTTGAGGTACTGGTCGGTCACCTTCATCAGGTAACCGGCCTGACCGGCCTTGTTCGCGGCCGGCTTGGGCTTGATCGGCATCGGGAACTGGAGCGTCTCGCGCTCGGCCTTGGTCAGCCAGCCCTCCTTGACCATGCCGTCCAGCGCGTACGCCCAGCGGCCCTTGACCTTGTCCAGCTGGCCCGGGAACTCGATCACGTCGTAGATGCCCGGCGCGTTGAGCAGGGTGGCCAGGTAGGCGCCCTCGGCCACGTTCAGGTCGCCGACGTTCTTGCCGTAGTAGGCCTGCGCGGCGGCCTGGATGCCGTACGCGTTGCGGCCGTAGAAGGCGGTGTTGAGGTAGCCGACGAGGATGTCGTCCTTGCGCATCTGCCGGTCGACCTTCAGCGCGATGAAGATCTCGCTGAACTTGCGCTTGAAGGTGCGCTCCTGGGTCAGGTACGTGTTCTTGACGTACTGCTGGGTGATCGTCGAACCACCCTGCGTGTCACCGCCCTTGACCATGGTGACCCCGGCGCGGAGCAGACCCTTGGGGGAGACGCCGGAGTCGCTGTAGAACGACCGGTTCTCCGCCGCGATCACGGCCTTCTGCACGTGCTTGGGGATCTGGTCCACCGTGACGTTCTGCCGGTTGACCTGCCCGGTGCGCCCGATCTCGGTGACGCCGTCGGCGTAGTAGTAGATGTTCGACTGGTATGTCGTGTTCGCGTTCGGGTCGGGCACCTTGACCATCGCGTACGCCAGGGCCGCGAGCCCCATCAGCGACGCGAAGAAGAACAGGATCATCGCCAGGATCTGCTTGATGGACGGCAACCAGCGACGAATGCCGGTCTTGCCGTACCTGGGGTAGTCGATGAACCGCTTCCTCCGGGGCGGACCGGCCTCGGAACGGGATCGGCCGCCGGCCGCCCCGCCGTTGGCGGCCCGCCGGCCCCCGGTGCGGGCGGCCGCTCGGGCCTCCATGCGCGAGAGCGGGCGTTCCTCGTCGCCCTCCCCGGGCCCGTCGGGCAACGACGAGCCGCCGGGTGGCGTTCCGCCGCCCCCGGACCCTCCCGCGCCCCCCGAATGCGAGCCACCGCGCCCCTCGGGACGCGGCTGCGGTGATCTACGGCGATGTTCACTCATGCGTTCGCTACTCCTCGGCCGTACGACACGGAGGTCGGACGCACGGGTCGTGGCTCTCCGCTCCCCAGGACGCAGGCGCGTGGGAAGCGGTTCCGCAGGAAGCGGGGCTTGAGGTACCACACGGCGGAACAGACTACGCGGATCCGCTTTCGCGACCTCACTGTGACCTGCCTGTGACCCGAGTCACCGGCGGCCACCTTGCCACCACACGGCAAGGAGACCTATCGTCTCGATGTATCGGTTCGATACATCGGGCCGGTACATCGAGCCGGGGGCGCAGGAGCCCCGGCCGGACGAAGGTCGGCTGTGACCGTATCCCACGGTCGTGTCCGTGCCCATGTCCGGCCCGGTCCGCAGTGGATGGAGGAAGGCGATGAGCAGGCGCGGTGGCGTCCTCGAATTCGCGATCCTCGGTCTGCTGCACGACTCCCCCATGCACGGCTACGAGTTGCGCAAGCGACTCAACACCGTGCTCGGTTCGTTCCGTGCCATCGCCTACGGCACCCTCTATCCGTGCCTGAAGTCCCTGCTGGAGCGGGGTCTGCTCGCGGAGGAGATTCCGGAGGTGACGGCACTCGCCGGCAGCAAGCGGTCCCGGATCGTCTACCAGCTGACGGCACAGGGCAAGGAGCACTTCCAAGAACTGCTGTCCGAGTCCGGGCCCTCGGCCTGGGAGGACGAGAACTTCGGCGTGCACTTCGCCTTCTTCGGTCGAACCGACCACGAGGTGCGCATGCGTATCCTCGAGGGTCGGCGCAGCCGGCTCGAGGAGCGCCTCGACCGGGTGCGCGGGTCGCTGACCCGGACACGGGAGAAGCTCGACGGTTACACCCTCGAGTTGCAGCGACACGGCTTGGAGTCGGTCGAGCGCGAAGTGCGCTGGCTGAACGAGCTCATCACCGCCGAGCGGCACGCCGGAGCGACTCCGGACGCCCCCGGCCCCGAAACCCCGGTCGACCCGTCGAAGGACGCCGACCGGCTTCGGACCCCCACCCAGGACGTGGCCTCGGACCCGTCCGCATCCAACAACTGAGGTCGCCGGTTCGTGGCGACTTCGTCGAGATCACAGGGAGCAACCGGAATGGGTTCGGTTCGCGTAGCCATCGTCGGCGTGGGCAACTGCGCCGCTTCGCTGGTGCAGGGCGTCGAGTACTACAAGGACGCCGACCCGAACAGCCGCGTCCCCGGCCTGATGCACGTGCAGTTCGGCGAGTATCACGTGCGTGACGTCGAGTTCGTGGCCGCTTTCGATGTGGACGCCAAGAAGGTCGGCTTCGACCTGTCCGACGCCATCGGTGCCAGCGAGAACAACACGATCAAGATCTGCGACGTGCCGCCGTCGGGCGTCACCGTGCAGCGTGGGCACACCCTGGACGGTCTCGGCAAGTACTACCGCGAGACCATCGAGGAGTCGACCGACGCCCCCGTCGACGTGGTCAAGGTCCTCAAGGACCAGGCCGTCGACGTCCTCGTCTGCTACCTCCCGGTGGGTTCCGAGGACGCGGCGAAGTTCTACGCCCAGTGCGCCATCGACGCCAAGGTCGCCTTCGTCAACGCCCTCCCGGTCTTCATCGCCGGCACCAAGGAGTGGGCGGACAAGTTCACCGAGGCGGGCGTGCCGATCGTCGGCGACGACATCAAGTCGCAGGTGGGCGCCACGATCACGCACCGCGTGATGGCGAAGCTCTTCGAGGACCGCGGTGTCCTGCTCGAGCGCACCATGCAGCTGAACGTCGGCGGCAACATGGACTTCAAGAACATGTTGGAGCGCGAGCGCCTGGAGTCGAAGAAGATCTCCAAGACGCAGTCGGTCACCTCGCAGGTGGACCGCGACCTCGGCTCGGACAACGTGCACATCGGCCCGTCGGACTTCGTCGCGTGGCTCGACGACCGCAAGTGGGCGTACGTGCGCCTCGAGGGTCGCGCCTTCGGCGACGTGCCGCTGAACCTGGAGTACAAGCTCGAGGTCTGGGACTCGCCGAACTCGGCCGGTGTCATCATCGACGCCGTGCGCGCCGCGAAGATCGCCAAGGACCGCGGCATCGGTGGCCCGATCCTGTCGGCGTCCTCCTACTTCATGAAGTCGCCGCCGGTGCAGTACTTCGACGACGAGGCCCGCAACGCCGTCGAGTCCTTCATCAAGGGCGACATCGAGCGCTGACCCGCTCCGCTCGGCCCGCACCCCCGCGGTGCGTTCGAGTGGTCCAAGGCCCGGCTCCCCTCCAGGAGCCGGGCCTTCGGCGTACCCGGACGCGGCGGTGCCCGTTTCGGGTGCGGCGCCCGCCGCCGGCTACGGTGGGCGCCGTGGCCCTCATCCGTGATCTGCGCTCGTTGTTGAAGCTGCGCGACTTCCGTCGGCTCTTCGCCACCCGGCTGACCTCGCAGCTGTCCGACGGCGCCTTCCAGGTCGCGATCGCGGGGCAGGCGTTCTTCTCGCCGGAGAAGCAGACCTCGGCCGCGGCGATCGCGACCGCGTTCGCCGTGCTGCTGCTGCCGTATTCGCTGGTGGGGCCGTTCACCGGGGTGCTGCTCGACCGGTGGCGGCGGCGGCAGGTCCTGGTGCGGTGCAATCTGCTGCGCGCGGTGCTGGTGGCGGTGACGGCCGCGCTGGTGCTGATCGGGGTGCCCGATCCGGTCTTCTACGCGGCGGCCCTGGTGGTGCTGTCGGTGAACCGGTTCGTGCTCGCCGGGCTGTCCGCGTCGCTGCCGCGTGTGGTGCCGGCCGAGCGGCTGGTGACGGCGAACTCGGTGTCGCCCACGGCCGGCACGGTGGCGGCGGCGGTCGGCGGCGGGGCCGCGGTGCTCGTGCACGCGCTCCTGGCCGAGGGTTCGGGGGCCACCGCTCTGGTGATCGTGGTGTCGGGCCTGCTGTACCTGGGCTCGGCGGCGGTCGCCGCGACGATGCCGAGTGATCTGCTCGGGCCCGATCCCGACCGGGTGTTGCCGGATGTGCGCGAGGCGCTGCGCTCGGTGGCCCGGGGGCTGCGCGAGGGGGCGGTGCATGTGTGGCGGCGCCGGGCGCCCGCGCACGCGTTGGCCGCGATCACCGCGATGCGGTTCTGCTACGGCGTGCTGACCGTGATGACGGTGCTGCTGTGCCGCAACACGTTCAACGATCCGAACGACACCGACGGCGGACTTGCGACCTTCGGGATCACGGTGAGCGTGTCCGCGCTCGGCTTCTTCGTGGCGGCCGTGATCACGCCGGGGGTCACCGCGCGGATCGGCGTCCCGGCCTGGATCGGCGCGTGCGCGCTGGCCGGGGCGGTGTGCCAGGCGGCGCTCGGGCTGCCGTTCCTGTTCGCGCCGATGGCGGTGGGCGCCTTCCTGCTCGGGGTGACCTCGCAGGGCGCCAAGATCGGGGTGGACACGATCGTGCAGACCACCGTCGACGACGCGTACCGGGGTCGGGTGTTCTCCGTCTACGACGTGCTCTTCAACGTCGCGTTCGTCGGCGCCGCCGCGGTCGCCGCGCTCGGGCTGCCCGACGACGGTCGGTCCCCGGCGGTGCTGCTCGGCGTCGCCGGGGTGTACGCGCTGACCGGAGTCCTGTACGGCCTGGCGTCGCGCCGCCACCCTCCGGTGATCATCGAGGGCTCACCGGCGGGCAACGACCGGCCGTGATGTCCCTTTCATAACCGGACGAGGCATTCAAGCCGCCGCACATCTCCAAGAAATTACCCGTGGGTAGTGCAATGACGAGGCCGAGGTTCTAATCTGCACATCCAGCGATTTTCGGCACCTCTGGAGATACTCCATGTCCAACGACGCCGGTCCGGGTGAAAACAATCCTTTGCCGTACAGACCGGCATGGACCGAGAGCACTCCGCCGCACGGGCACGAGTTCACCGTCCGTGAGCCGGCCGCCCCGCACGTCCCGGTGGTGGTCCGTCGGCCGCAGGTCGACGGGCGCGCGAGCCGGCGGGCGGCCGAACGCCCGCGACGCGGCCGCGCGGCGCTGATCGCGGCCCTGGCGGTGCTGCTGATCGGCGGCGGGACGGCCGCCGGGGGCTGGTGGTATGTGCACAAGAACGACGCCGACGGGATCCGCATCCACGAGGGCGACTGCCTGCGGGACAAGACGAGCGTCGACGCGGACCCGGTCCCGTGCGAGGACCCGCAGGCCCGCTTCATCGTGGTCGAACGGGTCCAGGGCACGACGGACACCGACGTCTGCGATTCGCTGCCGGGCGATCCGATCGCGCTGGTCTCGGATCCCGCACAGGACCGCTTCGTACTGTGTCTCGGGGCACGAAAGTAATCCGCGTCACCTGTGAATAGCGCTTTATGCCCGTTATTCCGCTCACATTCGACCGGTGTAAGGGGAATCCCCGCTGCGCGTGTCCGGCCGGACCCCTAGTGTTCCGGACTGTCTCACCAGTCCCCTGCAACGGAGATCGCCCCCATGTCCAATCCCTTCCCGCCCGGCCCCAACGGCCCGCAGCAGCCGAACCAGGGCTGGAACCAGCAGCCCGGTCAGCAGCAGCCGCCGCAGGGCGGGTGGCAGCAGCAGCCGGGCCAGCCGCAGCAGGGTTGGGGGCAGCAGCCCGGTCAGCCGGGCGGATACCCGCCCGCCGGTCAGCCGGGCTTCTACGGCGGCCCGCCGCCGCCCCCGCCGCGCAAGAGCAAGCTGAAGAAGATCCTGATCCCGATCGGTGTGCTCATCGTGCTGGGCATCGTCGCCGCGATCGCGCTGAATGTGTTCAAGAAGGACGACGCCACCAGCGCCAAGGCCGGCGACTGCCTCGCGCGCATCGAGGGCGGCATCGGCAAGTCCAAGATGCCGAAGATCGCCAAGTGCGACTCGCCCGACGCCAAGTGGAAGGTCCTCAAGAAGGTCGACGGCAGCTCGGACAAGAGCAAGTGCGAGGGTCTCCCGGACAGCTCGGGTTACTTCGCGATGTTCTACTGGACCGGTTCCAAGAAGGGCGTGGTCTGCATGGCCTTCACCTCGAAGACGACGCTGTCCGACGTCAAGGCGCTGGACCCCATCTCGACGATGAGCGCCACCGAGGAAGACTTCCAGGCGACCAAGAAGCAACTCGAGGAAAAGGGCGCCAAGTTCGAGTAGGCACCCCGCACCCCTACGACACCGAAGCCCGCCGGTCGTCCCACCGGCGGGCTTCGTGCGTGTTCAGGCCGGTGTGTTCGCCGTCCACCACTCGCGCAGCGCGGCGACGGCCGTCTCGTGGTCCATCGGGCCGTGTTCGAGGCGCAGCTCCAGCATGTGCCGGTAGGCCTTGCCGACCAGCGGGCCCGGCGGCACCTCCAAGAGCTTCATGATCTCGTTGCCGTCCAGGTCCGGCCGGATCGAGTCCAGCTCCTCCTGCTCGGCGAGCTGCGCGATCCGCTCCTCCAGCGAGTCGTAGGCCCGGGCCAGCGTGGCCGCCTTGCGCTTGTTGCGGGTGGTGCAGTCCGAGCGGGTCAGCTTGTGCAGCCGATCGAGCAGCGGCCCCGCGTCGCGCACGTAGCGGCGCACCGCCGAGTCGGTCCACTCGCCCGTGCCGTAGCCGTGGAAGCGCAGGTGCAGCTCGACCAGGCGGGTGATGTCGTCGGTGACGTCCTTCGGATACTTCAATGCCTTGAGCCGCTTGCGGGACATGTGCGCGCCGACCATCTCGTGATGGTGGAACGAGACCCGGCCGTCCGCCTCGAAGCGCCGGGTGCGCGGCTTGCCGATGTCGTGCAGCAGCGCGGCCAGGCGCAGCACCAGGTCCGGCTCGCCCGGCGCCTCCAGCGCCATCGCCTGTTCGAGCACGATCAGCGTGTGCTCGTACACGTCCTTGTGCCGGTGGTGCTCGTCCACCTCCAGGCGCAACGTCGGCAGCTCCGGCAGCACGTGCTCGGCCAGGCCGGTGGTGACCAGCAGCTCCAGGCCCTTGCGCGGGTGATCGGACACGATCAGCTTGTTCAGCTCGTCGCGGACCCGCTCGGCGGAGACGATCTCGATCCGCTCGGCCATGTCCGTCATCGCCGCGACCACCTCGGGCGCGACCTCGAAGTCGAGCTGTGCGGCGAAGCGCGCGGCCCGCATCATCCGCAGCGGATCGTCGCCGAAGGACGCCTCGGGCGTGCCCGGGGTGCGCAACACGCGCGCGGCCAGGTCGGCCAGCCCGCCGTGCGGGTCCACGAACGTGATCCCCGGCAGCGCGACCGCCATCGCGTTGACCGTGAAGTCGCGCCGGACCAGGTCGTCCTCGATCGAGTCGCCGTAGGAGACCTCCGGCTTGCGCGAGGTGCGGTCGTACGCCTCGGAGCGGTAGGTGGTGATCTCGATCTGGTAGTCGGGCGAACCGGCGAGCCTCTTGCGGCAGCCGACCGTGCCGAACGCGATGCCCACGTCCCACACCGCGTCCGCCCAGGGGCGCACGATCGCCAGCACCTGTTCGGGGCGCGCGTCGGTGGTGAAGTCGAGGTCGTTGCCCAACCGGCCGAGCAGCGCGTCCCGCACCGAGCCGCCGACCAGCGCGAGCGTGTGCCCGGCCGCTTCGAAGCGGCGGGCGAGGTCGTCGGCGACGGGGGCGACGCGCAACAGTTCGGTGACGGCGCGGCGCTGGACGGCGCTCAGCTCGCCGCCGGCCGGCGAGTCGTCCGGGAGGGGTGTGTTCTTGGCGTTCGGCACGGGAGACAAGGTTACGGGTCGAGGCCGCGGCTCTCGCGCGCTTTATGCCGGGGCCGCCCTCGCGCACGGTCGGCGTGCCGGCGTGATCATGGCGTGATGGCGTGGCGCATGTCGCACTAAGCTTGGCGGATGCCTTCCGAGACCACGCCGCCGCGCCGTCGGCTGCAGGTGGTCGAGGAGACCTCGGCGGGTGGTCTGGTGATCGATCGGCTCACGTTGCGCGCGGCGTTGATCGCCCGCCGTGATCGACGCGGCCGACTGCTGTGGTCGCTGCCCAAGGGGCACATCGAGGACGGCGAGAGCGTGGTGGACGCCGCGCTGCGCGAGGTCGAGGAGGAGACCGGCATCGTGGGTCGGGTGCTGGCTCCGCTCGGCGTGATCGACTATTGGTTCACCGCGCCGGACCGGCGGGTGCACAAGACCGTCCACCACTACCTCATGGAGGCGGCGGGCGGGGATCTGTCGGACGACGACATCGAGGTCGAAGCGGTGGCTTGGGTTCCGCTCGGCGCGCTCTCCGCGCGCCTCGCCTACCCCGACGAACGACGGTTGGCGACACTCGCCCCGGAGCTGTTGGCGGACAGCGCGTGAGCGATCGCCGGATCCGCTCCGAGGCCGGGATGCCGCCGCGACGCGGTCGAGTGGCCGGTGTGCTGCTTTTGGCCCTGCTGCTCGCCGTCACACTGCTCGGCGCGCTGCCACCGACGGTCGTACGCGCCGCCGACGGCGACGGCGTCCGAATCCTGATCACCAAGATGACCCCGATCGCCAAGCCCGGCGGCACCATCACCGTCGAGGGCCAGGTGCTCAACAGCGGCTCCAAGCCGCTCGACACGGTGGAGCTGGCGGTGCGGATGCGCACCTCTGAACCGCTCTTCCGCAGCGGCATCTCCTCGCCCGAGGAGGGCCAGTCGAACGGCTCCCTGGTGCGTGACGTCAAGCCGGTGACCGTACAGGTGCCGGCCTCGGGACCGGGCCGGCCGTGGTCGTTCAACATTCGCGCCGACGCGCTCAATCTGGGCGAGGCCGGCGCGTACCCGCTCGCGGTCGAGGCGCGGGTCGGCGGCCGGATCGTCGGCTCCACCCGCACCTTCCTGCCGTGGGTCGGCAAGAACGGCCTGAAGAACGTGCCGAAACTGCGGGTCGGCATGGTCTGGCCGCTGGTCGACCGACCGCACCGCGACGGCACCACGCTCGGCGACGAGGGTCAGACGCCGGTGTTCCGCGACGACGAGTTGGCCGCGCTGTTCGCCCCGGGCGGGCGGCTGTACGAACTGGCGGCGATCGGCGGCGGGATGAAGGTCGACTGGGCGATCGACCCCGAACTGCTCGACTCCGCCGCCGAGATGGCCGGCGGCTACCGGGTCGCGCCGCCCGGCAGCCTGGAGCCGGGCAAGCCGAAGAAGACCAAGGACGGCAAGCCTCCGCCCGAGGAGGACACGGCCAAGGCGACGCCGAACCAGATCTCGAACACCCTGGCGGGCGGCGGCGGTCCGACCGCCGCCGGATGGCTGGACCGGCTCAAGGGCGCCATCGGCCCCCAGCCCGTGATCGGCCTCCCGTACGGCGATACCGACATCGCCGCCGTGGCGCACGCGCTCGACGCCGGCAAGGCGGACCTGCGCCCGCAGTTGACCGAGGCCCAGCTCCAATCCTCCGCCGTATTCCAACGCACCCTGGGCAGGCCCGCGCGCGCCGACGTCGTCTGGCCCGCCTCCGGCGCGCTGGACCCCTCGATCGTCTCCCTGGCCGGCAGCAGCGGCGCCGGCACGGTGATCACCGCCGGCGCGAGCCTGCCGCCGACCAAGGACCTCAACGTCACACCGCTGGCCACCGCGTCCCTGCCGGGCGCCGACAAGGGCACCGCGCTGGTCACCGACCCGGACATCGACACGCTGCTGGCCGCGGACACCAGGGCGCCGGGCCAGGCGGTGCTGACCACCCAGCAGTTGCTCGCCGAGTTCCTGACCATCGTGTTGCAGGAGCCCACGCTCAAGCCCACCCGCAGCGTGCTGGTCGCCCCGCCGCGACTGATGGACACCGCGCTGGCGGGCGTGCTGCGCGACGTGATGGCCGCGTCGGCCGAGTGGACGCAGCCCACCGCCCTGAGCGAGTTGGCCGCCGAGCCCGGTCCGCTGCCCGCTCGCAAGTCGGCCGCCTACCCCAAGGGCGTCCGCGCCTCCGAGCCGAGCGCGCAATACCTGGCGGAGACCGACAACCTGGCCGGGTCGATGCAGACCTTCGCCTCGATCCTGACCCGGCCGGAGCGGGTGACCGGCCCGTTCGATCCCGCGCTGCTGCGCTTGTTGTCCACCTCGTGGCGCGGCGACACGCAGGGGGCGGATCGTTATCGGTTGGGCGTGACCCGGGGACTGCGCGAGCTGGAATCGCTCGTCTACATCATCCGCAGAACCGGGGTGACGCTGTCCGGCGACCAGGGCAACATCCCGGTGACCGTGGTGAACAATCTCCAGCAGCCGATCAACGTGCGGGTGGTGGTCACCTCGCACCAGCCCAACCGGCTCAGGCTGGGCGACCCGGCCACCGTGACCGTGCCCGACGGTCGCCGGCTCGAAGTGCCGATCTCGGCGAAATCGGCCGCGAACGGCAAGGTCATGGTCGACGTGGCGCTGCTCACCCCGGACGGGCGGGCGGTGAATCCGGCGCAGTCGTTCTTCGTGAACACCACCACGATCGACGCGCTGACCCGCTGGATCATCGGCGGCCTCGCGTTCCTGCTCGCGGTGTTCTCGCTCCGCGCGTTCCTGCGCAAGCGCCGGGAGGCGGCCCTTGCCGGGGACACGCACGGCGAGGATGGTGAGGACGACGTCGAGCCGCCGGCCGAATCCGATCCCCCGGAAGCCGCCGACGGGGACCGAATCGGGCCGATACCGGGGTGGTCGCCACCCCGTCCGACGCACCCGCACGCCGGCGGGAACCGACCGCCCGATCCGGCCGACCCGCACGGACACACACCGTTGGGATCCACGACCGACCGCCCCGAATGAGAAAGTGGGCACCGGACACTCAACCTGACCGAGAAGACGAGGGCCCGCCCGCATGAGCGACCGGAGCGACGAACGTCAGCCGTACACCGGCGGCTCCGCCGAGCCGGACGACGGCGCGCACGACGATCCCTACCGGGGTCGGCCGCCCGCCGACCCCTACCTGCAGCAGTACGTCGATCCGTACGGGCAGCCGGCCGATCCCTACGCCGCGCAACCGCCGGATCAGTACGCGCACCCCGGGGAGCAGGGCTATCCCGACCCCAACGCGCACCCGGGCTACGGCGAGCCCGAGTACCCGCAGCAGGGATATCCGAGCCAGGGCGGCTACGGCGCGGGCCCCGAACCGGCCTACGGCGATCCCTACGGCGCCCAGTCGGGCGGCGGCTACGACCCCTACGGGCAGCAGCAACAACAGCAGCAACCCGCGCAGGACGGCGGGGCGTGGTTCCGCGACGAGTTGAGCGACCCGCCCGGCAACGACCCGTACGTGGGCGTGGACGAGATCTTCACCCCCGATCCGGCGCCGTACGACCCTTCTCGGCAGTACGACCCCGCGCAGCACTACGACCCCTCCGGCGCGCCGCAGCAGTACGGCGACCACGGCGGCTACGGCTCCGGCGACCCGTACGGGCAGCAGCCACAGGCCCCACAGGCGCAGAACTACGCGCAGCAACCGCAACAGCCACAGCAGGCATACCAGCAGCAGTCGTACGTCCCGCAGCAGCCGAGCCCGCAGCAGGGCCAGGGCGGCTGGGGCGACTACGACCGCCCCGGCGGCTGGCTGATGGACCAGACGCTGACCGGCATCAACCTCGGCCTCGCCGGCGACGTCGCGGGCATGCCCTCGTACACCGAGGCGTACCAGCGCTACGAGACCCAGCACCGGGCCGAGGCGGCCGCCGCGTCGATGTCGGCGAGCGCCGTCCTCGACGCCCCGCCGGTCCCGGTCAACCCGTCCACCTCGCCCGTCTATCGGATGCCCGGCTCGGGCGCCGAGGAGCGCATGGCCGGCATCCCGGTCGGCGGCGGCGGCCGGAAGGGCAGCAAGCTCGGCGGGATAATGCGCTCCTCCGCCGTGATGGCGGCGGGCACCATCGTGTCCCGGATGACCGGCTTCGTCCGCAACCTGGTCGCCGCGGCGGCGCTGGGCACCGCGATCCTGGCGAACACCTACAACGTCGCCAACACGATGCCGACGCTGCTGTACATCCTGGTCGGCGGCGGCGCGCTGAACGCGGTGTTCGTACCGCAGCTGGTGCGGGCCATGCGCCAGGACGACGACGGCGGCGAGGCGTACGCGAACCGCCTGCTCACCCTGGTGATGACGGTGCTGGCGGGGTTGGTGATGCTGGCCTGGTTCGGCGCGCCGCTGCTGATCCGGGCGTTCGCGAACTCGCTGGCCAAGCATCATCAGGACTACGAGCTCGCGATCACCTTCGCGCGCTACTGCCTGCCGATCATCTTCTTCATGGGCCTGCACGTGCTGTTCGGCCAGATCCTCAACGCGCGCGAACGCTACGGCCCGATGATGTGGACCCCGGTCCTGAACAACATCGTCATCATCGCGACGTTCGGCCTGTACATCTGGGTGGCCGGCACCCAGAAGAACACCGGGCAGAACTCGGACACCATCACCCCGGACGAGATCCGGCTGCTGGGTCTGGGCACGCTGCTCGGCATGGTCGTGCAGTCGATGGCGATGATCCCGTATCTCAAGTCGGCCCGGTTCCGCTTCCGGCCGCGCTTCGACTGGCGCGGCTCGGGGATGGGCAAGGCGCTCGGGCTGGCCAAGTGGACGTTCCTGTTCGTGCTGGCCAACCAGGCCGGCTACCTGGTGGTGACCCAGCTCGCCACCGCGATCGACGTCGACGCGCGGGACCAGAACATCCAGTTCGGCGTCGGCTTCACCGCCTACAGCAGCGCGCTGCTGATCTGGCAGTTGCCCCAGGCGGTGATCACCGTGTCGGTGATGACCGCGATGTTGCCCCGGATGAGTCGCGCCGCCGCCGACGGCGACGAGGCCAGCGTGCGCGGCGACATCTCCTCCGGCCTGCGCCTGTCGGCGGTGGCGATGATCCCCTGTGCGGTGATCTTCGTGGCCCTCGGCCGGGACATCGGCGGCTTCATCTTCGCGCCCACCGGCGAACAGAGCGCGCACTGGATCGGCTACATGCTGATGGCACTCGGCCTGGGCCTGATCCCGTACTCGGCGCAGTACGTGCTGCTGCGCGGCTTCTACGTGTACGAGGACACCCGGACACCGTTCCTGAACACCGTGTGGATCGCGGGCGCCCAAGCGGCCTTCGCGGGCCTGGCCTATGTCGCGCTGCCCACCAAGTGGGCCGGTGTCGGCATCGCGGGCGGCTACAGCCTCGCCTACCTCGTCGGCGTGGTGCTGGCCGCGCAACGGCTGAAGAAGCGGCTCGGCGACCTGGACGGCCGCCGGGTGACCCGGACCTACACCCGGCTGCTGATCGCCGCCGGGATCGGCGGCGCCGCGGCGTTCTTCGTGGCCCGGGTGTGCACCGGCCACTTCGGCTCGGCCATGGGCGGCTCGGCGATCGCGGTCGGCGCCGGGATCGTGACCATGTTCGTGGTGTTCTTCATCGCGGCGAACCGCATGCGCGTCGAGGAGATGAGCGCGATGACCGGGATGATCAAGGGCCGACTCGGCCGCTGACCGGGTCACGCGCGCGGCCGTACCGCGCCCGCCCGCCGTTTTCCCACCGGGAATTCGGCGGGCGGAACGGTGTGGGATGCACCACCATGGTGCGAGTGAGGGTGTGGCTCTCGGCAAAACGGGGGTAATGCTCCCGATACGCCGGTCTCGGTTTCCTTTCGGATCTTGCGAGGAGGCAACCCGAAGTGGGGTCCGGGAGTCTCAAGGTATGTAGAGGTCGTCCCTGACCAACGGCCCGAGAAGCCTCACCTCTACGATGAGTGTGCCGACGAGGAGGATGAGGCCGAGGTGACGGACCGAACCGCAGGATCCGTCGACCTAGCGACGGGTGAGGCAAACCCCGTACCGACAAAGGCTTCTGACGCATCGTTGGACAAACGTGTCGGTTCGGACGAGAAGACCTCCGGAACCACCACCACGGTTTTGCCCATCGGTTCCGAGCCCGAACCCGACGCCGGCTCCGAGCCCGGGTCGCCTTCCGGTCCTTTGTCCGACGAAGAGGCGGCGGCCGAGACCGCCGAGCCGACCGAGACCGCGAAGAACACCGAAGCGGCGGTCGAGGCAGCGGCCGAACCGGTCGTGCGGAAGCCGACCGACGACGGCGATGCCGACGGTGACCACGGCGACGAGGGCGACCCGGACGCCGGCAGCACCCCGGCCGAGCCCGCGCCGGCCCCGGAGCCCCCCGCCCCCCGGGTCAGCCGAGGCACCCGGCTCGCCGAGCGCTACCGACTCGAGCACCGCCTGTCCCAGAACGGCCGCAGCGAGACCTGGCGCGCGGTGGACGAGAAGTTGCGGCGCGCGGTGGGCGTACACATCGTCCCCGCCGGCGGTGAACACGGTCGGGCGGTGATCGCCGCCGCCCGCGCCGCCGCGCTGATGGGCGACCCCCGCTTCGTCCAGGTCCTCGACTGCGCCGAACAGGACGGCCTGATCTATGTGGTGAAGGAGTGGCTGCCCGACGCGGACAACCTCACCAAGGTCTTCGAGAGCGCCCCGCTGCCGCCGCACGAGGTCTACGAACTCACCCGCGCGCTCGCCCAGGCGATGTCCGTCGCACACCGCGCCGGCCTGTCGCACCTGCGGCTGACGCCGGAGAACGTGCTGCGCATGCACACCGGCCAGTACAAGATCGTCGGCCTGGCGGTCGAGGCCGCGCTGTACGGACACGACACCACCGACGCGGCCCGCGACGACACGCACGCGGTCGGCCGGCTGATGTACGCCGCGCTGACCCGACGCTGGGTCGAGGGCACCGAATACGGCTTGCAGGCCGCGCCGTTCACCGGCGGCAGGCTGTGCGCGCCCGGCCAGATCCGGGCCGGCGTGGACGACACGCTCGCCGCCCTGGCGATGCGCGCGCTCGGCCACGAGGTCAAGCACGAACCGGCGTTCGAGACACCGGGAGAGCTGTCCGCGGCGATCACCGCCATCCCGGAGATGCACCCGCCGGAGCAGAACACCATCGTCGGCGGCCCGGAGCCGGACGAGTACCCGATCTACACCCCGACGCCGAACCGGACGGTCTACGCCTCGGCGGGCTACTCCGGCGGCCGCGGCCCGAACGGCCCGGCCCGACCGCCGGTCACCCCGCCACCGCCGCTGGGCGGCCGGTTCGGCGCCGCGGTCAAGGGCTCGGTCGCGGTCCTGGTGGTCCTCGCCATCGTGCTGGTGACGTGGCAGGTGGCCAGCCACGTGGGCGACGGCGAGAAGAAGAAACCGCCCCTGGAGGAGCAGAGCCACGGCCAGTCGAGCACGCCGACCCAGGCACCGGTGGCTCCGGCACCCACGCGGCAGACCCTCCCCAAGCGCGGCACGGAGATCTCGATCGGCGGGGCGCCCGTCGACCCGGACGACGTGGTCAAGACCTACGACGAAAACCGCGACACGTACTGGCAGACCAACATGATGAAGGACGGACCGACGGTCGACTACAACGGCCGCAAGGGGTACGGAATCATCTACGACCTCGGCGAACCGATGGACGTCCGCGGCCTCGACCTCGCGCTCGGCACGGGCGGAGCCGGCACCACCATCACGCTCAAGGCCGCGCCGGGTGCCACATCGATGCCGTCGAGCCAGGACGCCTTCACCACCACCGTGGGTACCAAGTCGACCGATGCGGCCGAGGTGAGCATCCGTTCCGACAAGGCATTCAAGACCCAGTACGTACTGGTGCTGATGACCGCGATGCCCAAGGTTCTCCAGGACGTCAACGGCTACCACATCTACACGCCGGGGCATCAGAACGCCTGGCGCGAGATCACCTTCACGGTCAACAGCTGACCTTGTCCGAACGATCGAGCCGGACCTGCCTCCGGCGCCGCCGCATCGCATGCCAGGATGACCCCGGGCCCAGGGGAGGTAGGCGGTGAGTACCGAGCGCAGCGGATCGGCGTACGCGGACGTCACCGACGCCGACCTGCTCACCCGGCACACCCACGGCGACCCCGACGCGTTCGGCGAACTCGTGCGCCGGCACCGCGATCGGCTGTGGGCGGTGGCCCTGCGCACCCTGGGGGACCGCGAGGAAGCCGCTGACGCCCTCCAGGACGCCCTGGTTTCCGCCTACCGGGCCGCAGGACGGTTCGAGGGCCGCGCGGCCGTCACGACGTGGCTGCACCGGATCGTGGTCAACGCCTGCCTGGACCGGGCCCGCCGCCGTGCCGCCCGCCCGGCGGTACCGCTGCCCGAGGATCTGGACCAGCGGCTGCCCGCGCCCGCGCAGGAGGATCCGGCGGTCCGGGGCGAGACCCGCGAGGCGCTGCTCGCCGCGCTGGCCACCCTCCCCGCCGAACAGCGCGCCGCGCTCGTCCTGGTGGACATGGAGGGTTACCCCGTCGACGAGGCGGCCAGGATCCTCGACGTCGCGTCCGGCACCATCAAGAGTCGTTGCGCCCGCGGTCGGGCCAAGCTGCTGCCCCTGGTGCGGCACCTGCGCGAGAGCGGGCCACCGGGCCCGGCCGGGTCCCCGGGGAACCCCGCGGCCGGACAATCCGTCCCATCGGCGGACGACCGCCCACGAGCCGGCGGTCCGACCCCCGATACGGGCGGCACGAGTATGGAGGGAGGTGGCACACGATGAGCGAACACATCGACGTCGAGGTGCTGTCCGACCTCGTCGAGGGACTGCTCACCACGGCCGAGGCGGCCGCGCTCGACGCGCACCTCGCCGAGTGCGGCGAGTGCCGCGACACCCGCGACGCGCTCGTGGAGGTGCGCGAACTGCTCGGCGGACAACCGGCCGAGCCGATGCCCGCCGACGTGATCGCCCGGATCGACGACGCGCTGGCCCTGGCCGCGCTGCCGCCGCCGCGCCCCGCCGAGCCGCCGACGCCGCTGCCGATGCCGGTATCGGTGGTGACACCGCCGCGCGCGCCGAGCACGCCGCCGACCGAGCACGGCGCGCCGCCCACCGAGCACGTCGTCGTCCCGCTCGACCGGGCCCGCCGTCGGCGGCGCGGTCCGCTGCTCCTGATCGCCGCCGCCGCGGCCGCGGTGGCCCTGGGCGTCACGATCGTGGTCGGCACCGGGGACGACGGCGACTCGGACCACCGGTCGAGCGCCGTCAAGAGCAACACCGACGCGTCCGCGCCCAAGGCCGCCGCCCCACCCGGCAAGTCGGGCGAGCGCCCCGGGGCGAACGCGGAGGAGCACACGCCGCAGACCCCGCTGGCGTCGTCCACCGCCGCGCCGACGGTGTACACCGCCGCCGGACTGGCCGACCAGGTCTCGCTGCTGCTGCACCGCGCCGACCGCGCGCCGCGCGAGCTGCCCACCTGTGTGGCCGCCGCGGTGGGTCCCGACGCGCCGCGGGCGTTGGCAGCCGACCCCGGCAGCTACACCGGCAAGCCCGCGTGGGTGGTGGTCCTGCCCGGCTCGAACACCGACCGGGTCCGGGTGTACATCGTGGACGCGTCGTGCGTCCCGCGCTCCACCGCCGACGCCTCGGCGAGCCCGCCGGCCGCCGTACCCCCCTCGACCGCCTTCGCCGGCGCGCTCCTGTTGAGCACCGAGGTACCGAGAAGGTGATCCCCGGCACGCCGCACACGCGGCGTTGTGACCCGGGAATGGTGCGCGCCTAGGATCCGTTGTCGAACGAGACACCGCATCTCTCGGGGCGCGGGTTTCGCAGACCCGCACAGCCGACGCCGACCTCCGGCACGAGGCTCGACAAGGAACCAGGGAAGGCTCAGCGTGAGCGACGTCCGCAACGTGATCATCATCGGATCCGGTCCGACCGGGTACACGGCCGCCGTCTACGCAGCACGCGCGGACCTGAAGCCGTTGGTCTTCGAAGGCGCCGTCACCGCGGGCGGGGCGCTGATGAACACCACCGAGGTCGAGAACTTCCCCGGCTGGCCGGACGGCATCATGGGTCCGGACCTGATGGACAACATGCGCAAGCAGGCCGAGCGTTTCGGCGCCGAGCTGGTGCCGGACGACATCGTCGCCGTCGACCTCGCGGGCGACGTCAAGACGGTCACCGACAGCGCGGGCACCGTGCACAAGGCGCGCGCGGTGATCCTGGCGACCGGGTCGGCCTACCGCAAGCTCTCCCTCCCCAACGAGGACGCGCTGTCCGGCCGCGGGGTCTCCTGGTGCGCCACCTGCGACGGCTTCTTCTTCCGCGACCAGGACATCGCGGTGGTCGGCGGCGGCGACTCGGCGATCGAGGAGGCCACGTTCCTGTCCCGCTTCGCCCGCTCGGTGACGGTGATCCACCGCCGCGACGAACTGCGCGCGAGCAAGGCGATGCAGCATCGGGCGTTCGCGAACGAGAAGATCTCGTTCGCCTGGAACAGCGAGGTCGCGGAGATCCGGGGCGACGGCAAGCTCAGCGGCGTGCAGCTGCGTGACACCGTCACCGGCGAGCTGCGCGACCTGGCGGTCACCGGCCTGTTCATCGCGGTCGGCCACGACCCGCGCACCGAGCTGGTGCGCGGCCAGATCGACCTCGACGACGAGGGTTACATCAAGGTCGACGCGCCGACCACGAGGACCAACCTCACCGGCGTCTTCGCGGCGGGCGACGTCGTGGACCACACCTACCGCCAGGCGATCACCGCGGCCGGCACCGGCTGCGCGGCCGCCCTGGACGCCGAGCACTACCTCGCCTCGCTCGCCGACGGCGCGAGCGCCTGATCCGCGCCCGCACCCCTTCGTCCGTCCTTCGTCCGTCCCACCCCCAGCACACCGAGGAGCAACCCATGGCAGGGGCCACCACCACAGTCACCGACAAGACCTTCGACACCGACGTCCTGATGAGCGACAAGCCCGTGCTCGTCGACTTCTGGGCCGAGTGGTGCGGCCCCTGCCGCCAGATCGCCCCGGCGCTGGAGCAGATCGCGGCGGAGAACGGCGACAAGCTCTCCGTGGCGAAGCTGAACATCGACGAGAACCCGGAGATCACCACCCGCTACGGCGTGCTGTCGATCCCGACCCTGCACGTGTTCCAGGGCGGCGAGATCGTCAAGACGATCGTCGGCGCCAAGCCGAAGGCGGCGCTCCTGCGGGAGCTCGACGGGCTCATCTGAGTCGATCGCATCAGCCGTACGCGAAGGGCGCTTCCCGGAACCGGGGGCGCCCTTCGCGCGTGTCAGGGCGTACCGGCCGGGCGGCGACGAACGGGCCGCGCGCCACGGGCCGCGCACCGCCGCACCGCGCGCCCGACCCGCCCCCGGCGCGCGGTGCGGAATGGAATCGAGGCCCCCGGACCCCCGCTCCGGTACGGGAACGACCGGATGCGCGCGTACGATCGAGTGTTGCGTCAAAACTCGGGAGGACTTCTTTCCATGACCATGCAGCGGCGGTACCGACGCGGTGACACCGGCCCCGCAGTGGCCGAGATCAGGTCCAAACTGGTGCTGCTCGGCCTCCTGCCCGCCGGTGCCCCCAGGCCGACCGACACCGGCGGTCCGGACGACCTCGGCGGCTACGCGGACGCGGTGTTCGACGACTCCGTGGACCTCGCCGTCCGGCACTTCCAGCAGCAGCGCGCGATGACCGTGGACGGCGTCGTCGGCCCGGAGACCTACCGTCACCTCGACGAGGCACGGTGGCGCCTGGGCGACCGCATGTTGTCCTACTCGGCCGGCCACCCCACCGTCGGGGACGATGTGGCCACCCTCCAGCAGCGGTTGCTCGACATGGGCTTCGACTGCGGCCGGGTGGACGGCATCCTGGGCCCGGCCACCGAGCTCGCCCTGCGCGAATTCCAACGCAACTACGGACTCGGCGCGGACGGTACGTGCGGACCGGCCACGTTCCGAGCCCTCGACCGGCTCGCGCGCACGGTCGTCGGCGGCCAACCACACGCGATGCGCGAGTCCGAACTGCTGCACCGCTCCGGCCCGTCGCTGGCAGGCAAGACCGTGGTGATCGACCCGGGCCACGGCGGCGCGGACGCGGGTGTGGTCGCACACGGGCTGACCGAGGCCGAGGTGATGTGGGACCTGGCCCGGCGCCTGGAGGGCCGCCTGTCCGCCCTGGGCGTACGCGCCTACCTCACTCGCGGACCCGCCGAGGACGGCATCGGCGAGGAGGAGCGGGCGGCCTTCGCCAACGCCACCGACGCCGACCTCGTGATATCCCTGCACGCGGACCGCAACGACAGCCCGCGTGCCGCCGGGGTCGCGTGCTACTACTACGGCAGCGGCAGCGACCGGTACGGGCGACGCTCGCCCACCGGGGAGCACTTCGCGAGCCTGGTCCAGCGCGAACTCGTGGCGCGCACCGGCATGGTGGACGGCCGCACCCACGGCAAGGCGTGGACACTGCTGCGGCGCACCCGGATGCCCGCCGTGCGCATCGAGATGGGCTACCTCACCAACGTGGACGACGCGGCCCGGCTGGCCTCCTCGGAGTTCCGCGACCACGCCGCCGAATCGGTCGTCGTGGCCCTCCAGCGGCTCTACCTGCCGCCGGACGAGGACGTGCCCACGGGGATGTTGCGGCTGCCCGTCTTCACCTGACCGTCCGCGCCGGATCAGGCGGCGGACGATCACCACACACCGGATCGATCCCTTCACCGGCCTGCTCCCGCGCGCCCACCGATCGCGGCTACCCGCCCGGCCGCGCCCGGGCGGTCCGATCCGCCGGGCCGCCCCGATCCACCGGCCACCGTGAGCCCTGCGGCAGCGCATGGACCGGGATCGCGGGACCCGCGGGCGTCCACGGCGGCGGACCGGGCACCCGGGACCGCGGCGAGCCACCGAGCAGGCCGCCGACGAATCCGCCGACCGCGCCCACGCCCAGACCCGCCAGGACCCAGCGCTTCGACCTCATCGTCCCTCCAGGGGTGCGCACAGGTTTCACGTGAAACATCGGCACACCGCGACCTCCGGCGGCGACGCGTTTCACGTGAAACACAAGCAAGGAAGGGGCCCGCGGTCAACGACCGCGGGCCCCTTCCCACCTTCCTTTGCCAAGCCGCTACGGGCCCATGGCGATGCCGCCTACGGGACGAGCACCGAAGTCTCCGCGCCGTCCGCGTCGTTCGCGGCGGCCGACGTCGCCTCGGCTCCCGCCTCCTCCGCCGGCCCCGTGACACCGGCCGCCGCTGCGCCGCGGGCCCGCCCGGCCTGGCTGGGCACCTCCCGCTCGGCGAGCTGCTTGGCGAACTGGTCACCCTCGCCGGGCGCCATCGAGGCGAGAATGCGCTCCAGATCCTCGACCGAGGCGAACTCGACGACGATCTTGCCCTTCTTCGGACCGAGCACCACCTTCACCTCGGTCTCGAACCGGTCCTTGAGCCGATCCGCGAGATGGTTCAGCGCGGGTGCCACGATCGCGCCCGGACGCGGCTTCTGCGGCCTCGGCTTCGCCGCCGGCTCCTCGTTGTTGATCGTGCGCGCGATCTCCTCGACCGTACGCACCGTCATGCCCTCGGCGATGATCCGCTTCGACAGCTTGATCAGCTCGTCGGGCCGATCCAGCAGGGCGAGCAACGCACGCGCGTGCCCGGCGAGCAACGTGCCCGCCGCCACCTTGGTGCGCACCTCCATCGGCAACCGCAGCAGCCGCATCGTGTTGCTCAGATGCGAACGCGAACGACCGATACGATCCGCCAGCTCCTCCTGCTTGCACCGGAACTCCTCCAGCAACTGCTGGTAGGCCAACGCCTCTTCGAGCGGGTTCAGCTCGGCGCGGTGCAGGTTCTCCAGGAGCGCGTCGAGCAGCATCTTGTCGTCGTTGGTCACCCGCACGATCGCCGGGATGCGGGTCAGCCCGGCGATGCGGGAGGCCCGCAACCGGCGCTCGCCCATCACCAGTTCGTAGCTG
The DNA here is from genome assembly GCF_044334985.1 of Embleya sp. NPDC020630. Classification (NCBI taxonomy): domain Bacteria; kingdom Bacillati; phylum Actinomycetota; class Actinomycetes; order Kitasatosporales; family Streptomycetaceae; genus Embleya; species Embleya sp. NPDC020630. The sequence goes on along the minus strand of NZ_JBIRUB010000011.1, from coordinate 164,769 downwards.
CCCTCGTTGGTCGAGCGCACCACGACCGGCTGAAGGACGCCCACCTCCCGGATCGACTGCACCAGTTCGGCCAGCGCGTCCTCGTCGAACACCTCGCGCGGCTGCCGCGGGTTCGGCTCGATCAGATCGACGAGCAGTTCGGCGTACAGCGCGGCCGGCGGCGCCGGTTCGGTCTTCGGCGCATCCTGCAACGGCACCGAGGTCGGCGACAGGGCCGACTCGTCCGTCGCTATCTCCGCCATCTTCCGCAGGGTCGCCGCGGCGGAGGAGGACGGCTTCAACGGCCGGGCCGGGATGAGCGATTCGAGTCCCTTGCCCAATCCCCTGCGTTGTCCGCTCATACTTCCTCCTTCGCCTTCGCCACACCGCGCAGCGCCATCTCCCGAGCCGCTTCAAGATACGACAACGCTCCGGTGGACCCCGGGTCGTAGGTCATCACGGTCTGCCCGTAGCTGGGCGCCTCGGAGATGCGGACCGAACGCGGGATCGCGGTGGGCAACACCTCGTCCGGGAAGTGGTCGCGCACCTCCTGGGCCACCTGCGAGGCCAACCGGGTCCGGGCGTCGTACATCGTCAGCAGGATCGTCGAGACGCCGAGGTTCGGGTTCAGGTGTGCGCGGACCAGTTCCACGTTGCGCAACAGCTGGCCCAGCCCCTCCAGCGCGTAGTACTCGCACTGGATCGGGATGACCACTTCGGCGCCCGCGACGAGCGCGTTCACCGTCAGCAGTCCGAGCGAGGGCGGGCAGTCGATCAGGATGTAGTCCAGCGGCTGCTCGTAGGCGGCGATCGCGCGTTGCAGCCGGCTCTCCCGAGCGACCAGCGAGACGAGTTCGATCTCGGCCCCGGCGAGGTCGATCGTGGCCGGGGCACAGAACAGTCCCTCGACGTCGCGCACGGGCTGCACGACCTCGGCCAGATCGCGGCCCTCGACCAGCACCTCGTAGATCGACGGCGTGCCGGCGTGATGGTCCACCCCGAGCGCGGTGGAGGCGTTGCCCTGGGGGTCGAGGTCTATCACCAGCACGCGCGCGCCGTGCATCGCCAGCGCGGCCGCGAGGTTCACGGTCGACGTGGTCTTGCCGACGCCGCCCTTCTGGTTCGCGACCACCATGACGCGGGTGCGCTCGGGGCGGGGCAATCCCTCCGAGGCGCGCCCCATCGTCTCCACGGCCTGTCTGGCCGCTCGGGCGATCGGGGTGTCTTCGATACCGGGCGCCTCTGTTTCACGTGAAACGTCGACGGCGGCACCCACACGGGGCGCCGGCATCGAGGCTGTCGGATACTCGGACGGCAACGGTCCACTCTCCTCTCCTGCCGCGGCGACATGGGAACTCGGGCCGACGGAATGACCACGCACTGCGGCGGCACCCTCAGAGGGTGTCACGTTCCGGCGCGCCTCAGGTGAGTAGAAGCGTTTCCACGGAAGGCGTTTCACGTGAAACACGATCCCGGGTGCGGTCGGGGGACGGCGTTCACGACACACCCCGAGCGGGCAGGAACGGCGTTTCAGCCGTCCGGCCCAACCCGTGGGCGAGTTCGCCTACTTGGCGGGGCGCCGCCGGGCCGGCTTGGCGGTTCGGCGCGCCTTGGCCGCCTTCGACTCCTTGGGCGCGACGGTGCCGATCCGTACCCGGACGACGGTGGTCAGCGGATCCACGATCCCGGCACCCGCGTGCGCGACCGCCCACGACACCGCACCGAGCTTGCGCAGATCCGCCTCCGACTCCAGCAGTTCGTCGGCGGCCGAGTCGCCCTTGAGCGCCAACATCTCGCCGCCGGAGGCAAGCAGCGGCAGCCCCCATCCGGCGAGCTTGGCCAGCGGCGCCACCGCGCGCGCGGTGACCACGTCGGCCCAGGTCTGCCCGCGCACCTCCTCGGCACGGCCGCGCAGCACCCGTACGTTGTCCAGGCCCAGCTCGTCGACCACCTCGTCGAGGAACGTGGTGCGCCGCAGCAGCGGCTCGACGAGGGTGATCCGCAGGTCCGGACGGACCAGGGCGAGCGGAATGCCGGGCAGGCCACCACCCGAGCCGACGTCGTGCACGATCGCGTTCTCCGCGATCAGTTCGGCGACCACGCCGCAGTTGAGCAGGTGCCGCTCCCAGAGCCGGCCGACCTCACGCGGGCCGACCATGCCCCGGCGCACGCCGGGGCCGGCCAGCATGTCGGCATAGCGGATCGCGCGGTCGAGGTTGGCCCCGAAGAGCCGCCCTGCCGCTTCCGGAGCCTCGGGCGCGCGTTCGTCCGCCGGCGGGTCGGGGGTCGTGTCGTCCTGACGTTTCACGTGGAACATCATCCCAAGAACGGCGCCGGCCCCACCTGTGGTGCAGGTGGGGCCGGCGCGACGGTTGGCGGAAACGGATCCGGGGATCCGATCAGGCGGGCAGGACGACGACGCAGCGATTGGGCTCCTCGCCCTCCGACTCGCTGCGCAGTCCGGCCTCCGCGACGGTGTCGTGCACGACCTTGCGCTCGAACGGGGTCATCGGCTCGAGCTTGAGCGAGGTACCCGCGGCCTTGACCCGTTCCACCGCTTCACCGGCGATCCGCGCCAGGTTCGCCCGCTTGGCGGCACGGAACCCGTCCACATCCAGCATCAGCCGGCTGCGCTCGCCGGTCTCCCGGTGCACCGCAAGTCGGGTCAGCTCCTGAAGGGCCTCCAGGACCTCACCGTCACGACCGACGAGGCGCTTGAGGTCGGCGCCGGAGGATTCGCTCTCCTCGCCCGCGATCACCGAGACCGACGCGCGCCCGCCCTCGACGTCCATGTCGATGTCGCCGTCGAGGTCGGCGATGTCGAGCAGGGCCTCCAGGTAGTCCGCGGCGATCTCACCCTCCTGTTCCAGACGGCTGATCTCCTCCGCGGTGAGCGTGATCCGACGCGACGCGGCGGGTGAGTCGACGGCGGGGGTCGTGCCTTCCGTCACAGGGGAACTCCTTTGTGGACGAGTGAGCGAGTCATGGGGGTGGGCGGCGGCCGGCCCGTCGAGGGCGGTCACTTCTTCCTCGGGTGCTTCCGGCCCTGGGGCTGCCGGCGCTGACCGGCATTGCGCGCACCGGAGTGCGGCGTCCGCGCGGTAGAGCCCTTGACCGCGCCGTTCGACCTGGCGGGTGTAGCCGAGCCGTTGCGCGTCGCGGTGTCGGCGTCGGCGCTCTCCTCGGCGTCGGCACCGGCCGCCTCAGCCTCGTCCCGGGCCCGAGCCTTGCGCTGCGACTTGGTCAGTCGGGTGGGCTGCTGGCGCCGGGCGGCCTGGGCCTTGAGCTCGGCCTGCTGGGCGTCGTACTCGGCCTGGTCCATCAGCTTGCCGTCGGGCAGCAGCACCTTGCCCTGCTTGCGCGCCTTCTCCGCCAGCTTCTCCTGCCGCACCTTGAACGCCGGGCTGCCGGGGGTGGGGTTGCGGTTGATCACGAACAGCTGCTGACCCATCGTCCACACGTTGGTGGTGAGCCAGTAGACGAGCACACCGACGGGGAAGTTGATGCCGAAGACCGCGAACATGATCGGGAACGCGTACATCATCAGCTTCTGCTGCTTCGCGAACGGGTTGCCCACGAGCGAAGCGGGGTCGGTGTTCTTCGTCATCAGCTGGCGCTGGGTGAAGAACTGCGACCCGGACATCAGGATGATCATCACGACCGTGACGATGCGCACCGTGGTGAGGTCGGCCCCGAGGCTTTCGATCTTGGCCGCCGAGTCGGTGAACTTGGCGGCGATCGGTGCGCCGAAGATGTGCGCCTGCTGGGCGCTGTTCACCAGGTCGCGGTCGATGACACCGACCGTCTTGTTCTGCGACACCCGCTGGAGCACGTGGAACAGGGCGAAGAAGAACGGCGACTGCACCAGGATCGGAAGGCAGCTCGAGAGCGGGTTGGTGCCCGTCTCCTTGTAGAGCTTCATCATTTCCTGGGACTGCCGCTCGCGGTCGTCCTTGTACCGCTTCTGGACTTCCTTGATGCGCGGCTGCAGCGCCTGGAGTCCACGGGTCGCCTTGATCTGCTTCACGAAGAGCGGGATCAGGCAGATCCGGATGACGACCACGAGGCAGACGATGGACAGCCCCCACGACCAGCCGCTGTTCTTGCCGAAGATCGGGCTGAACAACGAGTGGAATTGGACGATGATCCACGAGACGGCGGTATATAGGGGGTTAAGAATCCCCACGGTCAAGCTCCTCGGGCGGTGGTGTTCGCACCGGGCGCGGGCTCGGTACGGCCGGTGCTGGACGTCTGCTGCCGCTCCTGCGGCTCCGACTCCGAGCGCGACTTCCGCTCGGGAAGTCGCCACGGTCGGCGTGTGCGCGGCGGCACAGGATCGACACCGCCAGAGTTCCAGGGGTTGCAGCGCAGGATGCGCCACACGGTGAGATAGGTGCCCTTGACGGCGCCGTGCACGGACATCGCCTCATACCCATAATGCGAGCACGACGGGTAGAAGCGACACACCGGCCCCAGCATCGGGCTGATCGTCCACTGATAGACCCGAATGAACCCCATGAACAGGTACTTCACGCCGTCGCTCCCGGCTTGGCCGCGGGCCCATCCGCTCGAACCGCGACGGGGCGCCCGGCCCGGCCCAGGAGCCGGTCGAACGCTGCGTCCAGATCCCGTGCCAGGTCGGAATGGTCCGCCTGGGCTGCGGGTGGCAATGCCCGTACCACGACCAGGCTACCTGCCGGGAGCAGGGCCATCCGATCGCGTATGAGGTGGCGTAGCCGACGCTTGACGACGTTACGGACAACAGCGGGGCCGACGGCCTTGCTCACGACGAAACCCGCACGCGGTGGTGGAGCGTGCTCCACTTCCGCGTGCGGGTCCTCTGCCACAGATTGGCGCAGGGTGTCCGGCTCGGACGGCTGCGCGGTCACCGGGGTGTGCGCGGGCGCGCCGAGTCCGCTCGTCTCCTGGCGATGCAGGTGGACGACCAGGCTCGGACGGCCGGCTCGACGCCCGCGGCGAACCGCGATCGCGAAGTCCTCGCGCCGCCTCAGCCGGTTATCGGCAGGCAGCACGGAGAGATCCGCGAACTCAGGCGGAAAGCTCCGCGCGGCCCTTGCGGCGACGGGCAGCAAGGATGGCGCGACCGGCACGGGTGCGCATGCGCAGCCGGAACCCGTGGGTCTTCGCCCGGCGACGGTTGTTCGGCTGGAAGGTGCGCTTGCTCACTCGGGGGCTCCAGGATTTGAATCGTGGGCCGGCAGAAAAGACCGCCGGCCACCACCGTACGTCCGCATCGACATGATCTCGGACATGCGGCAGCGGTCGTCAGACAACTAGACCGGCCCACGGTACGTACCAACAGGGGACGGGGTCAAATGGGGGATCCGGGGCACGTCGCCCACCTGCGGAAACGCCCTGTCGGGCAGGCTGTACACAGGCTGTGGACAACGGCTTGAGCGGGTGGATGGCCGCCACTACCGTGAACTGGTGGAGTCGGACCGGAGCGCTCGCTCCCGGGGTCCGGGACACTGGGAGCCCTCCCGAGACCTGCGTCGATGCAATGAAAGAGCGTGCACTGTGGCTGACATCACCAGCGACCTCGCCGCAGTCTGGGCACGGTTCCTGGAACGACTGGCCACCGACGACTCGGTCACGGCCAAGGACAAGGGATGGCTCCAGCGCACCCAGCCGCTGACCCTCTTCTCCGACACCGCACTGCTCGCGGTGCCGAACGAGTTCGCCAAGGAAGTGCTGGAGACCCGGCTCCGCCAGGTGGTGACGGACGCGCTGAGTCACGGTTTCGGGCGGCCGATCCGCTTCGCGGTCAGCGTCGAGCCGGGTGCGGGCGAGCCGGAGCAGGTACCCGAGCGGCACGAGCGCTCGCCGCGGCACGACGACTACAACCCCGGTCCGTACGGGCGTCCCGCCTACGGCGACCGCTACGGCCGCGACGGCTACCCCCAGGAGCCCTACCCGCAGGAGCCGTACGGCCAGCAGCCGTATCGCCAGGACCGCGACCCGTACGCCGAGCCGCAGTACCAGCAGGACTACCCGCACGAGCGCTACGCGCCCGGACCGTACCGGGACCAGCGTGATCCCCGGGAGACGCGTGATCCCCGCGAGTCCCGCGAGCCGCGTGATCCCCGGGAGGCGCGCGAGGGCCGGGACGGTCGGGATCCGCGTGATCGCGACCACCGGGACTCCCGCGATCCGCGCGATTCCCGTGATCAATACGGATATGGCGGCGGGCCGGGCGGCTCGTCCGATCATCCGGGCATTCCGCCGTCCGACGGGACACTCTTCGCCGATCGTGAGGACCTGTTCGGGGGACCCGGCTTTTCCACACCTCCAGTCCACAGCTTTGTGGATACTTCGACACATCAATCCGGCGACAGAGAGCCGGTTTCGGGCGCCCCGCAACCGCCGCAGCAGTCGCCGCCCCACCAGCCGCCCTCGGTCCCGCCGGCCGACGTGCCCGGGAACCGGCCGCTGCGACTGGCCCGGCCGGGCACCGGCCGCGAGCACGGGGTGGTCGAGCACGAACCGGCCGCGCGGCTGAACCCCAAGTACCTGTTCGAGACCTTCGTCATCGGCTCCAGCAACCGGTTCGCGCACGCGGCCGCGGTGGCCGTGGCCGAGGCGCCCGCGAAGGCGTACAACCCGCTGTTCATCTACGGCGAGTCGGGGCTGGGCAAGACCCACCTGCTGCACGCGATCGGGCACTACGCGAAGAGCCTGTATCCGGGCACCCGGGTGCGCTACGTGAGCTCGGAGGAGTTCACCAACGAGTTCATCAACTCGATCCGCGACGGCAAGGCCGACGGCTTCCGCCGGCGTTATCGAGATGTCGACGTTCTGCTGGTGGACGACATCCAATTCCTGGAGACCAAGGAGCAGACCCAGGAGGAGTTCTTCCACACCTTCAATACGCTCCACAACGCGAACAAGCAGATCGTCATCTCGTCGGACCGGCCGCCCAAGCAGCTGGTGACCCTGGAGGATCGACTGCGCAATCGTTTCGAGTGGGGGCTGTTGACCGACGTCCAGCCGCCCGAATTGGAGACTCGGATCGCGATCTTGCGCAAGAAGGCGATCCAGGAGGGGTTGAACGCGCCGCCGGACGTGCTGGAGTACATCGCCAGCAAGATCTCCCGGAACATCCGCGAGCTGGAGGGCGCGCTGATCCGGGTGACCGCGTTCGCGAGCCTGAACCGGCAGCCGGTGGACCTGCAGCTGACCGAGATCGTGCTCAAGGACCTGATTCCGGACAGCGCGGGGCCCGAGATCACGGCGACCACGATCATGGCGCACACCGCGGCCTACTTCGGGCTGTCCGTCGAGGACCTGTGCGGCACCTCGCGAAGCCGGGTGCTGGTGACCGCGCGCCAGATCGCCATGTATCTGTGCCGCGAGCTGACCGATCTGTCGTTGCCGAAGATCGGCGCCCAGTTCGGCGGGCGCGACCACACCACCGTGATGCACGCCGACCGCAAGATCCGCTCGCTGATGGCCGAGCGGCGGTCGATCTACAACCAGGTGACCGAGTTGACGAACCGGATCAAGAGCTGATTCGAGCCCCGATCACCCGCTCGGGCCGGCCGGCGTTCCCTTTTCGGGGCGCCGGCCTTCTTGTATGCGATGTGACCTTCATCTCATCGGCTCCGATGTGGGTGAGTTATCCACCGATCGGCGCCGAGTCGGGCGTCCACACCATGGGGACGACCTGTTTACCGTCGAGTTCCCCACAATGGCTACGGGAACCTGGGGAAAACGCCGGCGAGCCGGCAGGTCAGGTTCCTGTGGTGATGTGGAGCGGAGTCCTCCACAGACTGTGGATAACTTTCCCGTGGCGCACCGTCCATCGCCGTGTTGCCCGGTTGTCCACGTCCCGTCCACCGGAAATCGCGGCTTGTCCCCAGGTTGTCCACGGATCTGTCCACAGTCGGGCCGGTTTCACCCCTTACGGTGAATCCCGAGCCGAATGGCGTCCGCAGGGGGTGGGGACAAGTGGCCCCCAACCTGGGGATTGTTTGGGGACAACCGGGGGTACGGCTGGGGACGACCTGTGGAGCCAATTCGGGCATCCACAGACACAGGGGGTTTATCCACGGGTCCACCCACACCCCGAAGTGGATAAAAAAGCGGCTCTGACCTGCGCATATACCGGTTATCCACGGTATCCACACCCCCTACTACTACGACCACGCGTAGTTCAAGATCGATCCACGGAAAACGGTCGGGGCGGGCCGAATCTGTGGACTGCGGGTTTGCCGGGGGCTGCGCGGGCTGTCGGCGCGGTGCGTCAGACTGTGTCCCGGTGGTAGGCCCCGACGGCCCGACACCGACGCCGAAACGAACGGCGACCAAACGACAGACGGCCGGCAACGGCAGGAGGCGGTGAACCGGTGAAGTTCCGGGTCGAGCGTGACGTTCTCGCTGATGCGGTGGCGTGGACCGCGCGGAGTCTCCCGGCGCGGCCGGCGGTTCCCGTCCTCGCCGGATTGCTCCTGGAGGCGGCCGACCAGCGGCTGACGCTGTCCAGCTTCGACTACGAGGTCTCCGCCCGCGGCGGCGTCGAGGCCGAGGTGGACGAGCCGGGCCGGGTGCTGGTGTCCGGGCGACTGCTCGCCGACATCTCCAAGAGCCTGCCGAACCGCCCCGTCGAGGTGTCCACCGACGGCGCCAAGGTGACCGTGGTCTGCGGCAGCGCCCGCTTCACGTTGCCCACACTCCCTGTGGAGGACTACCCGGCGCTGCCGGAGATGCCCACCGCTGCGGGTGCCGTCGAGGGCGACGTCTTCGCCGCCGCCGTGGCCCAGGTGGCCATCGCCGCAGGCCGCGACGACACGCTGCCGATGCTGACCGGCGTCCGGGTCGAGATCGAGGGCGACCTGGTCACCCTGGCCGCCACTGACCGATACCGGCTCGCGGTCCGCCAGTTCCACTGGAAGCCCGAGGCCGACGGCCTCTCCTCGGCGGTGGCCCTGGTGCCCGCCAAGACGCTCAACGACACCGCCAAGTCGCTGACCCAGGGCGACAGCGTGCAGATCGCGCTGTCCGGGGACAAGATCGGCGAGGGCATGATCGGCTTCGAGGGTTCGGGCCGGCGCACCACCACCCGCCTGCTCGAAGGCGAATTCCCCAAGTACCGCGCGCTGTTCCCGGAGCAGTCGGAGACGGTCGCCACCGTCGAGACCGCGCCGTTCGTGGACGCGGTCAAGCGCGTGTCCCTGGTCGCCGAGCGCAACACCCCGGTGCGGCTGTCCTTCTCCGACGGCCGACTCGTGCTCGAAGCCGGCTCCGGCGACGAGGCCCAGGCGTCCGAGGCGATCGAGGCGGGCCTGGAGGGCGAGGAGATCTCGATCGCCTTCAACCCGACGTTCCTGCTCGAGGGACTGAGCGCGATCAACTCCCCGGTCGCCCAGATCTCCTTCACCACGTCCACGAAGCCCGCCGTGATGACCGGCAAGCCCGACGTGGAGGCCGAGGCCACCGACGAGTACCGCTACCTGATCATGCCGGTGCGGCTCTCCGGCTGATCCGGGCGGCGTCGAACCGGGCCGGGGCACAACCGGGTTCGGCCGACGCGCCGGTGCATACCCCGCGACCGCACGGGCAACCGCTACCCGCGTACCGTCGACGCGGTGAAAGCCCCCGCCCCTACGAGGGCGCCGGGGGCGCGGAAGCGGCCTCGGCGGTGCCCCACCCGGCATCGCAGCAGCGAACGAAGGATTTCAGGATGCAGCTCGGACTCGTCGGCCTCGGCAAGATGGGTGGCAACATGCGCGAGCGGTTGCGCCGCGCGGGCCACACGGTGGTGGGCTACGACCGCAACCCCGACGTGGCGGACGTCCACAGCCTGGGGGAACTTGTGGACACGCTCGCCGAGCCGCGCGTGGTGTGGGTGATGGTGCCGGCGGGGGCGCCGACCCAGGCCACCATCGACGAGCTCGGCGAACTGCTGTCCCCGGGCGATGTGGTCGTCGACGGCGGCAACTCGCGCTGGACGGACGACATCAAGCACGCCGAGGCGCTGGCCGAGAAGGACATCGGCTTCGTCGACTGCGGCGTCTCCGGCGGCGTGTGGGGCCGGGACAACGGTTACGCGCTGATGTGCGGCGGGGACGCGGCCGACATCGCCAAGGTGCAGCCGATCTTCGACGCGCTCAAGCCCGAGGGCCCGGCCGGCTTCGTGCACGCGGGCAAGGTCGGCGCCGGGCACTTCGCCAAGATGGTGCACAACGGCATCGAATACGCGCTGATGCAGGCCTACGCCGAGGGCTGGGAACTGCTCGAGGCCGCCGACGTGGTCACCGACGTGCGCGAGGTCTTCCGCAGCTGGCAGGAGGGCACGGTCATCCGTTCCTGGCTGCTCGACCTGGCCGTGCGCGCGATGGACGACGACGAGCACCTGGAGGGCCTGCGCGGCTACGCGGAGGACTCCGGCGAGGGCCGCTGGACGGTCGAGGCGGCGATCGACCACGCCGTACCGCTGCCCGCGATCACCGCGTCGCTGTTCGCCCGGTTCGCCTCGCGTCAGGACGACTCGCCGCAGATGAAGATGGTCGCCGCGCTGCGCAACCAGTTCGGTGGGCACGCGGTCACCGCCGCGTCGACGCACAAGGGCGCCGACGCCCCCGGCGCCGACGTCACGCCGCCGAAGGAGGCCGACGCGGGCTGACCGGCAGCCCGCCCGCCCATGCATGTAGCGCACCTGTCACTCGTCGACTACCGGTCGTACGCCCGGGTCGAGGTTCCCCTCGAACCGGGCGTGACCGCGTTCGTGGGGCCCAACGGCCAGGGCAAGACCAACCTGGTCGAGGCGATCGGCTACCTGGCCACGCTCGGCAGCCACCGGGTCGCCTCCGACGCGCCCCTGGTCCGGCTCGGCGCCGAGCGGGCCTATGTCCGCGCGAGCATCGTCCGCGAGGACGGCCGCAGCGCGCTGGCCGAGTTGGAGATCAACCCCGGCAAGGCCAACCGGGCCCGGATCAACCGCTCGGCCGCCACCCGGCCGCGCGATCTGCTCGGGCTGCTGCGCACCGTGCTGTTCGCGCCGGAAGACCTGGCCCTGGTCAAGGGCGACCCCGGGGAACGCCGCCGGTTCCTGGACGAGTTGTTGACCGCGCGCACCCCTCGGCTGCTGGGGGTGCGGCAGGACTACGACCGGGTGCTCAAACAGCGCAACACGCTGCTGCGGACCGCGGCGCTGGCCCGTCGGGCGGGCGGCGGCCGCAGCGGGGCGCTGAGCACGCTCGACGTGTGGGACGAACATCTGGCCGCGACCGGCGCCGAGTTGACCGCGGCCCGGCTCGACCTGGTCGCCGCACTGCAACCCCTGGTGGACAAGGCGTACGACGCGTTGTCCACAGGCGGTGGACCGATCGTGCTCGACTACCGCAGTTCGATGTCGGAGGACCCGCTGCCCTCGGACCGGGCCGGGATCCACGCGGTGCTCACCGCCGCGATCGCCGCCGGTCGGGCGGCGGAGGTCGAGCGCGGACAGACCCTGGTCGGCCCGCATCGGGACGATCTCGTGTTGCGGCTGGGCCCGTTGCCAGCGAAGGGCTACGCCAGCCACGGCGAGTCCTGGTCGTACGCGCTGGCGCTGCGGCTGGGCTCCTACGAACTGCTGCGCGCGGACGGGGGCGAGCCGGTCCTGGTGCTCGACGACGTGTTCGCCGAGCTGGACGTCACCCGGCGGGCGCGGCTGGCCGAGATGGTCGCGCACGGCGAGCAGGTGCTGGTCACGGCCGCGGTGGCCGAGGACGTACCGCCCGCGCTCGTGGGCGCGCGCTACGACGTCGCCGCCGGCGAGGTGCGCAAGGTCGAGGGGACGGGGGTCGAGGGTGAGTGACGAGGGCCACATCCCGCCTGTCGCGGGCGACACCGGCGCGGCCGAGCCGACGCGCGGCATCGACCTGGCCCGTGCCGCGCTGACTCAGGCCCGGGCCCAGGCGCGCACCCGGTACGACCACCGGCAGGACCAGGACCGGGCCCGGCGTGGCTTGAAACGCAGCGGTTCCGGACCCGACGACCGCGACCCCCAGCCGCTGCGGCAGATCATGGGGCGCCTGGTCAGCGAGCGCGGCTGGCAGACCCCGGCGGCGGTGCACGGCGTGCTCCAGCGCTGGCCGGAAATCGTCGGCCCCGCGCTGGCGGCCAACTGCCGTCCGGAGCGGTTCGAGGACGGCGAACTCGTGGTGCGCGCCGAATCCGACAACTACGCCACCCAATTGCGCTGGCTCGCGCCGAAACTGCTCGCCCGGCTCAACCAGGAGCTGGGCGACGGCACCGTCACCTACATCCGCGTCCTCGGTCCGGCCCAGGAGCGCCGCCGGGGCGCGTGGCGCGCCCAGCCGTAGACGGTTTCCGGCCACGGGCCACACGGTCCACGCCGATCCGGGCGGGTGCGCCCCCGCCCGCCGGCGACCGCGCCGGCGGGGGCGATGTGTCCGGTGTCATACCGGTCTGACACGCTGTCACCATCCGAGTCGCCCGCGCCGCGTGGATAGGCATGAGAGCGATTCGGGACCCTGGGGCAAGTGGGGGGACATGCGACAGGGCACATCAGGGCGCCACACGCGGATACAGGGCCCTTGGGAACCCATCTTTGTGTCGCCCCGACCGGTAGACTGAACCAGCAATACCGCTCATGCGGATCCTGTTTCGACTTCCGCGGCTCCGTGCCCGGGGGCGCGTCGGGCCGGCTGCCTGCCCTTCGACGCACCCTGCCGTTCCTGCTCCCGGGCAGGGAGCCGTGCTGTGCCAGAAAGGGCGCTTCGTGGCCGATTCCGGCAACCCCAAGGAGAATGACGTGGCCGGCTCGCCGGAAACCTCTGCCGCGAGCAACGGGCAGTCCTACGGCGCGAGCGACATCCAGGTCCTGGAGGGCCTCGACGCGGTCCGCAAGCGCCCGGGCATGTACATCGGTTCCACCGGTGAGCGCGGTCTGCACCACCTCGTCTACGAGGTCGTGGACAACTCGGTCGACGAGGCGCTGGCGGGGCACGCGACGCACATCGAGGCGACGATCCTCGCCGACGGCGGCGTGCGCGTGGTGGACAACGGCCGCGGTATCCCGGTCGACATGCACCCGGTGGAGAAGAAGCCCGCGGTCGAGGTCGTCCTGACCATCCTGCACGCCGGCGGCAAGTTCGGCGGCGGCGGCTACTCGGTTTCCGGCGGTCTGCACGGCGTCGGCGTCTCCGTGGTAAACGCGCTGTCCTCGCGCCTCGCGGTGGACATCCGCCGCGACGGCTACCGCTGGACGCAGGACTACAAGCTGGGCACTCCCACCGCGCCGCTGGAGCGGCACGAGGCGGCCACCGAGACCGGCACCACGGTCACCTTCTGGGCCGACCCGGACATCTTCGAGACCACCGTCTACTCGTTCGAGACGCTCTCCCGGCGCTTCCAGGAGATGGCCTTCCTCAACAAGGGCCTGACCATCTCGCTCCGGGACGAGCGCCCGGACCACGTGGACGAGAAGGGCGAGCAGCTCTCGGTCACGTACCACTACGAGGGCGGCATCGCCGACTTCGTGCGCTACCTCAACTCGCGCAAGGGCGAGCTGGTCCACCCCTCGGTGATCGACATCGAGGCCGAGGACAAGTCGCGCACCATCTCGGTGGAAGTCGCGATGCAGTGGAACTCGCAGTACACCGAGGGTGTGCACAGCTTCGCGAACACGATCCACACGCATGGCGGCGGCACCCACGAAGAGGGCTTCCGGTCGGCGCTGACCGCGCTGATCAACCGCTACGCGCGGGAGAAGAAGCTGCTCAAGGAGAAGGACGAGAACCTCGCCGGCGAGGACATCCGCGAGGGTCTGACCGCGATCATCTCGGTCAAGCTCGGCGACCCGCAGTTCGAGGGCCAGACCAAGGACAAGCTGGGCAACACCGAGGCGAAGACGTTCGTGCAGCGGGTGGTGCACGAGCACCTCACCGACTGGCTCGACCGCAACCCGAGCGAGGCCGCGGACATCATCCGCAAGGGCATCCAGGCGGCCACCGCGCGGATGGCTGCGCGCAAGGCGCGCGACCTGACCCGGCGCAAGGGCCTGCTGGAGACCGCCTCGCTGCCGGGCAAGCTCAGCGACTGCCAGAGCAACGACCCGTCCAAGTGCGAGATCTTCATCGTCGAGGGCGACTCGGCCGGCGGCTCGGCCAAGTCCGGCCGCGACCCGATGTACCAGGCGATCCTGCCGATCCGCGGCAAGATCCTGAACGTCGAGAAGGCCCGGATCGACAAGATCCTGCAGAACACCGAGGTCCAGGCGCTCATCTCGGCCTTCGGCACCGGTGTGCACGAGGACTTCGACATCGAGAAGCTGCGCTATCACAAGATCATCCTGATGGCGGACGCCGACGTCGACGGTCAGCACATCAACACCCTGCTGCTGACCTTCCTGTTCCGCTTCATGCGCCCGCTGGTCGAGGCCGGCCACGTGTACCTCTCCCGGCCGCCGCTGTACAAGATCAAGTGGAGCCGGGACGACTTCGAGTACGCCTACTCCGACCGCGAGCGCGACGCGCTGCTCGAACTCGGCCGACAGGCGGGCAAGCGGGCCAAGGACGACTCGATCCAGCGCTTCAAGGGCCTCGGCGAGATGAACGCCGAGGAGCTTCGGGTGACCACGATGGACATCGACCACCGCGTCCTGGGTCAGGTCACCCTCGACGACGCGGCCCAGGCCGACGAACTGTTCTCGGTGCTCATGGGTGAGGACGTCGAGGCTCGTCGCTCGTTCATCCAGCGCAACGCCAAGGACGTCAGGTTCCTGGACATCTGACCGGCCGGGGCATCCGCCTCCCGGCGGATATCCACATCCGAGTCGGCCCCACGTCACAGCTCGAAAGGACATTGACCAGCAATGGCCGATGAGAACACCCCGGCGCCCGAAGGCGACCAGGAGGACGCGGTGAACAGCACCGGCGGCCTGCGGATCGAGCCGGTCGGGCTCGAGACCGAGATGCAGCGCAGCTACCTCGACTACGCGATGAGCGTGATCGTCTCGCGCGCCCTGCCCGACGTGCGCGACGGCCTCAAGCCGGTGCACCGGCGCGTGCTCTACGCGATGTACGACGGCGGCTACCGGCCCGAGAAGGGCTTCTACAAGTGCGCCCGCGTCGTCGGTGACGTCATGGGTACGTACCACCCGCACGGCGACACCTCCATCTACGACGCGCTGGTGCGCCTGGCCCAGCCGTGGTCGATGCGCATGCCGCTGGTGGACAGCAACGGCAACTTCGGCTCGCCGGGCAACGACCCGGCCGCGGCCATGCGGTACACCGAGTGCAAGCTCAAGTGGCTGTCCATGGAGATGCTCCGGGACATCGACGAGGAGACCGTCGATCTCCAGGACAACTACGACGGCCGCAACCAGGAGCCGACGGTCCTGCCGGCCCGGTTCCCGAACCTGCTGGTCAACGGGTCCGCCGGTATCGCGGTCGGCATGGCGACCAACATCCCGCCGCACAACCTGCGCGAGGTCGCGTCGGGCGCGCAGTGGTTCCTGCAGAACCCGGACGTGTCCGCGGAGGAGCTGCAGGACGCCCTGATCGAGCGGATCAAGGGCCCGGATTTCCCCAGCGGCGCACTGGTCGTCGGCCGGCGCGGCATCGAGGACGCGTACCGCACCGGGCGCGGCTCGATCACCATGCGCGCGGTGGTCGAGGTCGAGGAGATCCAGAACCGCCAGTGCCTGGTGGTCACCGAACTGCCCTACCAGGTCAACCCGGACAACCTCGCGCAGAAGATCGCCGACCTGGTCAAGGACGGCAAGATCGGCGGCATCGCCGACGTGCGCGACGAGACCTCCTCGCGTACCGGGCAGCGCCTGGTGATCGTGCTCAAGCGCGACGCGGTGGCCAAGGTCGTGCTGAACAACCTGTACAAGCACACCCAGCTGCAGGACACCTTCGGCGCGAACATGCTCGCGCTGGTGGACGGTGTGCCGCGCACGCTCTCGATCGACCTGTTCATCCGCAACTGGGTGGACCACCAGATCGAGGTGATCATCCGGCGGACCCGCTTCCGGCTGCGCAAGGCGGAGGAGCGCGCGCACATCCTGCGCGGTCTGCTCAAGGCCCTCGACGCGATCGAGGAGGTCATCGCGCTGATCCGGGCCTCGAACACGGTGGACGAGGCGCGTACCGGCCTGATCGGGCTCCTGGAGATCGACGAGATCCAGGCCAACGCGATCCTGGAGATGCAGCTGCGTCGCCTGGCCGCGTTGGAGCACCAGAAGATCACCGCCGAGCACGACGAGCTGATGGCGAAGATCACCGACTACCAGGCGATCCTGGCCTCGCCGGAGCGGCAGCGGCAGATCATCAGCGAGGAACTGGCCGCGATCGTCGAGAAGTTCGGCGATGACCGGCGCAGCCAGCTGGTGCCCTTCGACGGCGACATGTCCATCGAGGACCTGATCGCCGAAGAGGACATCGTCATCACCATCACCCGGGGCGGCTACGTCAAGCGCACCCGGACCGACCTGTACCGCTCGCAAAAGCGCGGCGGCAAGGGCGTGCGTGGGGCGCATCTGAAGCAGGACGACATCGTCGACCACTTCTTCGTGACCACCACGCACCACTGGATCCTGTTCTTCACGAACAAGGGTCGGGTGTACCGGGCGAAGGCGTACGAGCTGCCGGACACCGGTCGTGAGGCGCGTGGGCAACACGTGGCCAACCTGCTGGCGTTCCAGCCCGACGAGAAGATCGCCCAGGTGCTCGACCTGCGCGACTACGAGGTCGCGCCGTATCTGGTGCTCGCGACCAAGGCCGGTCTGGTGAAGAAGACCGCGCTCAAGGAGTACGACACCAACCGCTCGGCGGGCGTGATCGCGATCAACCTGCGCTCGGACGAGGCCGGTGACGACGACGAGGTGATCGGCGCCGAGCTGGTCTCCGCGGACGACGACCTGCTGCTGGTCAGCAAGAAGGCGCAGTCGATCCGGTTCACCGCCACGGACGAGTCGTTGCGGCCGATGGGTCGCGCGACGTCCGGGGTGAAGGGCATGAGCTTCCGCGAAGGCGACGAACTGCTGTCGATGAACGTGGTGCGCGAGGGCACGTTCGTGTTCACCGCCACCGATGGCGGCTTCGCGAAGCGAACCAGTGTGGACGAGTATCGCGTCCAGGGTCGTGGGGGCCTCGGCATCAAGGCCGCCAAGATCGTCGAGGACCGCGGTTCACTCGTCGGGGCGCTCGTGGTGGACGACACGGATGAAATCCTGGCCATCACCCTCGGCGGCGGAGTGATCCGTACCCGCGCCGCGGGTGTCCGGCACACCGGACGTGACACGATGGGTGTGCAGCTGATCAACCTGGGTAAGGGCGACGCCGTTGTCGGCATCGCACGTAACGCCGAACCTGAGCCCGAGGCCGAGATCGACCCTGAGGTCGATGGGGCCGAAGCCGGTGCGGCCGATGGCACGCACGAGCCGACCTCCACCATCGCAGGGGAGGTCGCGCCCGGCGGGCAGGAAGGGTGACGCGTGAGCACAGACCGGAAGTCGGCCGGCGGGAGAGGCGAGCGCGCCGACCGGGGTCGAACCGGCGGGCGCGCTGACAGCACGGGTCGCGGCGAGGCGGTGCCGCCGGACGCGGTGCCGCCGAGGCCGGCCGGTCCACCCCCCGCGCACGGGGCCGGGCCCCCCCGGGACGCGGCGGCGCATCCGCCGCGTCCCGCGGGGCCGACCCCGTTCGCGTCCCCCTTCCCTCCCGCGGCTGCGGCGAGCGAGGGTACGGAGCGACCGCAGGCCGCGGTCAACGGCAGGCCGCTCGCGGCTCGTCCGACGGCGGGCGGCACGATCACCACGCCGCGCCCGATCCGGGGCACCGCGGCCGGCGGGGCTCCGTCGGCCGCCCACCAGCCGGGGCAGCCCGTGGCGCAGCAGGGGGGCCGACCCGGTTCGGGCCCGGAGCCGCAACCGCGGCCGAGCGCGCGCACGAGGCGGGCCCGACTGCGGGCGGCGCGGGTGGATCCGTGGTCGGTGATGAAGGTGGGTTTCCTGCTGTCCCTGGCACTGGGCGTGGTGCTGATGGTGGCGGTGACCGTGTTGTGGCTGGTGCTGGACGGCCTCGGCGTATTCACCTCGGTCGGCGACACGGTGAAGGAGGCGACCCAGTCGGAGAACAACTCCGGCTTCGACCTCCAACACTTCCTGTCCCTGAAGAACACGCTCTTCTTCAGCGGCATCGTGGCCATCGTCGACGTCATCCTGGTGACCGCACTGGCCACCCTCGGCGCCTTCCTCTACAACCTCACCGCATCCTTCACCGGAGGCATCGAGGTCACCCTGGCGGAGGAGGACTAAGGATTTTGGTGGCGGGCAAGCGGTGCGGTACGCTCTCTGAGCACGCACGCGGGCCTATAGCTCAGACGGTTAGAGCGCTTCCCTGATAAGGAAGAGGCCACAGGTTCAAGTCCTGTTAGGCCCACTTACGTACTGCGGAGCAAGGGTCCTTCCCCATTCACCGGGGAAGGACCCTTGCTCGGTTCAGGGGCGAAATAGGGGCGCGGGTCAGTTCGATGCTTCTTCTTTGATGTAGTCGGCGTACTGGTCTGCGGTGAGCAGGTCGTCGGTCTGTGGTGATCCCGCCGTGCGGAGGCGGATGGTCCAGCCGTCGCCGTAGGGGTCGTCGTTGACCTGTTCCGGGCTGTCGTTCAGGGTTTCGTTCACCTCGACCACCTCGCCGGTCACGGGTACGTAGACCTCGCTCACGGCCTTCACCGACTCCACGTTGCCGAACGGCTCGCCGGCCTCGAAGCGGTCGCCCACGCCGGGTAGTTCGACGAAGACGACGTCGCCGAGTTGCTTTTGGGCGTGATCCGTCAGGCCGACCCGCACCAGGTCGCCCTCGACCTGGGCCCATTCGTGGTCCTTGCTGTACAGGCGATCGCTCGGGATGTTCGCCATGTCGGCCTCCGGGGCTCTTCTTCATCGCTTCGTGGGTGGCGATGGCAAGCCTGCTACACACCCGCCCCGGGCGGAACCGGACACACTCGTACGAGTGACGACGAGCACCGGGAGCACGGCGAGGCTTCAGACCGCGGAGTTCGAAGGCCCTACCGTCGGCATGCCGGCATGGCCGGTGGACTGCCGGGTCTGCCGGCCCAGGTAGGCGGACCAGGCTTCGGGCCCACGGCGCATCTGCACCTCGGGATCGTCGTCCCGGAGTCGGACCAGGTGGCGCCGCGCGGCCGAGAGCGCCCCGCCGGGGCCGGGTACGAGTTCCCGGAGGGCGACGATCGACGGCCCCACTCGGCGCGCGTCGTCCCCGTCGGTGATGCGCAGCCACGCGGCATGGGCGCAGTCGGTGGGGCCGACGACGGTCGCATGGTCGTGGGGCAGGCCCCGCATGCGTCGCCGGGCGACGTCTCGGTACAGCTCGCAGGCATGCAGGTAGCGGCCGGCCATCGCCGACGCCCAGGCGTGGACTTCCCGAGCGGCCCACGAATCGGGGTGATCGAACCCCAGGGTCGTGGCCAAGCGGTGGTCCAGCTCTCGAGCCAGGAGGACGGCGACCGTGTGGTCACCCGCTTCACTCGCCGTGCGAATCCGCGTGAGATCCCCCGTGTACGCCGCCGGGTCGGACGGTTGCAGGAGTATCTGTGCGGGCGTCTCGGCGGTCGTGACCTCGGAGGGGGCGAGCGCGGCCGGCGGCGCCCCGGGGTGGACGTTCCCCAGCCGCAACCCGGGCGCATCGGGTACGAGTTCCACGGTGTCGACCGCCAGGCCGGCCCGCTCGACCACCGCACGGTGGATGTCGGACGGATGCACCTCGGCAGGCGCCCGAGGTATGCCCTGCGGCAGTACGGCGGACAGCGCGCGGGTGAAGGGGCTGGTGCCGTCCGCCGACTTGGCCGGCGGGTTGATCACGCCCCACACCGGGATGCTGTTCGTCAGTGACGCCGGGGTGCCGTCGTGAAGTCGGGCCCAGCTCTGTGCCTCGGTGGCGAAGTCCACGATGACCAGTGTCCGGCTGCGAGGCCGCGAACGAAGCGCGTTCACCAGCCACTCCCACGGCAGCCCGTCGTAGCGCACGCTGCGCGGCGTGGAGTCCCGCAGCCCGAGATGCGCGGCGCCGGTGCGATCGAACATCAGCAGACCCGAGACGTACACGACCACGGGCCCGGGGATGCGCGCCGCCGCCTTGATGCGGCTCAACACCGCGTGAGGGTTGACCGCATCATCGATCTGGACCACGTCGACACCCGAGGCGCGAGGAGCGAAGCACGCCGGAGGAATCTCGGTCATCGCGCCCAGGTTGGCGCCGGTGCCGCGCAGCTGTCGACGGGACGCACGACCCCGTGCGCTCTCGATCAACAAGAGGTGGCCCCGTACAGCAAGGGTCATCTTCACCCTCCGTTGCTGAGATCAAGAGGAGAGCGAAGCTATCAAGTGCCGTCGCCGTTGGGTAGCGATGTGGAGCCCCGGAGACCCGCGTACGCTTCCGCGGTCAGCGGCGTAGGGCCGCCGGCTTTGTGTCGCCCTGTTTCGGGTCCGTTGTGGTGAGTTCGCCCCAGTAGATCATGCGGTTCTTGGAGGTGAACTCCGGATCGCACGTGGTCAGGGTGATCAGGCTGCGGCCGGCCGGGCCGCCCAGGTCCGGGGGGCGGGCGGTGAGGACCGAGCCGTTGGAGGGCTTGGTGATGAACGGGCCCTTGACGATCGTGTACGTGAACCACTGGGTCTTGGTCTCGACCACGACCTTGTCGCCCGCCCGCAGGTTGTTCAGGTGGCGGAACGGCTCGCCGTGTCCGTTGCGGTGGCCGGCGAGGCCGAAGTTGCCGGCGCCGCCGGGGCCGACGTAGGGCGGGTACGTGTAGTGGCCGACGCCCTTCGAGAGCGAGGCCAGGCTCGACCCCTCGATGATCGGCTGGTACCAGCCCGAGCCGAGTCTGGGGATCCACAGGATGGCCAGCGTCTCGCCGCGGATGGTGTGCGAACCCACCACCTTCTGGCCGTCCTTGCCGCCGTCCACGCTCACGTCGGTGGGCCCGCTCAGGACGTCGGTGGGCGGCTGCGCGGCGGGCGGTTCGGTGCTCTCAGGGCCCTCGGGGCCCCCGGTGCCCTGCCTGGCCCAGTCCCTGCGCAGCTGGTCCACCTCGCTGCGGGCCTCGGCCCGGGCCTCGAAGTTGGTCCAGTAGAGCTGGTGCACACACAGCAGCAGGCCGACCAGGCCCAGGGTCAGGAGGAGTTCCGCCCCGACGCGAATGGTTTTGCGTACAGCGCCCATGGGTCGACAGCTTGGCACAGACAAGAAGTTCGGTCAGGACCCGGAGACCGGAATGTGATGCGCCGTCACTTCGCCCCGGCCAGCAGCGCGTCCGGTTTGCCCTGGGAACGCGGCCGCTCCTCCTCCAGGTGGCCCCAGACGATCAGGCGATACGTCGAGGCGCCGTCCGGCGTGCACGTGGTCAGCGTGATGTAGCGGCCGGGCTTGGTGTACGGCCCCTTGTCGGGGATCGGATCGATCACCTGGATGTGCGACGGAGAGGTCTGCGGCAGGTCCGCGTCGACGGTGTACGTGAAGTACGTGGTCGCGGTCTCCACGACCACCTTGTCGCCGGGCTTGAGCTTGTTGATGTAGCGGAACGGCTCGCCGTGCCCGTTGCGGTGCGCGGCCACCGCGAAGTTGCCCTGGACGTCCCACGGCATCGCCGTCTTCGGGTCGGTGTAGTGGCCCACCAGGCCGTTGTTGAGCACCCTGCCCCGGTCGGTGCCCTCCGCTATCGCCTGCTTCTCCATCCCGATCCGGGGGATGTACAGCAGCGCGAACCCCTTGTTCGGGGCGACGTACTGGCCGGGGTTGCGTGGGTCGACCACCTGGCCGGGCGTGTTGTTCCAGCTCTGCTGTATGTCGTGCGCCTCGTTCCGGGCCTTCTCCGCCGCCACGATGTTCGTCCACCAGGTCAGGTACACCACGTACAGGACCAGGAGTACGCCCACCGTCATCGCGAGTTCGCCCACGAGGCGGGCGCCGGCGGTCAGTATCCGCGCGCCCGTCGACGGCTTGGCCGCCCGCCGCCGGGCCGCTCGTCCGGCGCCCTCGGCCGGCTCCGGGCGCGCGGGCGGACGGGAGCCGCCCCGGCCGGCCTTCCTGCGCTGCGCCTTGCGCCGCTCCGCCCGCCCGCCGGGTACGACCGCGCCGCCGCCCGCCGCGCTCGGCGTCGGTGTCGGCGTCAACCGCGGAACGGCCTCCGGAGCGGGCGCGTACGCCGGGTCGAGCACCGGATCGGCGCCCACCACCCCCGCGTCGGCCCGAAACCACGCATCCATCGCGTCGGACGCGTCCACGGCGTCCGCCGCGCCCACCACGTCCGGCACACCGGCCGTGGCCCGCGCACCCGGCAGCGCCCGAGGCGCTTCCACCATGGCCGCCGGCGGCATGTAGACCGCCGTCTGCTCGACCGACTCGGCCCGCTGCCGCTGCGCGGCCCGCCGACGGGCCGCGCGCCCGCCCGGAACCGGATCCGAAACGGCCGGAAGGGCCGCTGTGGGCGGTGCCGTGAAGCCGGGGTCGACCAGGTCTCGCGCATAGTCCTCGGGCGCATACGGGGCCTGCCCGCCCGCTCCATGCCGCCCGCCACCCGCCCCGTGCCGTCCGCCCCCGCCCAAGGCGTGGGAACCGCCCGGCCCATCCGAGCCGCTCTCACCCGACCCGTACGGGACACCGCCCGACCCATACGGCCCGGCCTCGCCCGCCCCGTACCCGCCGTCGGGTATCGACCCCTCGGTCAGGCCGGGAGCGGCGTGCGCCCGACGACGGGTGCCAGACCCGCCGACCGGTCCGGCGCCGTCGGGTCCCCGCAGCTCACCAGCCAGTTCGCCAGCATCCGGTGGCCGTACTCCGTCAGCACCGACTCCGGGTGGAACTGCACGCCTTCGACCGGTCGGTCGCGGTGCCGCAGGCCCATGATCACGCCGGTCCCGGTCCATGCGGTCACCTCCAGTTCGGCCGGAATCGTGTCCGGATCCACCGCGAGCGAGTGATAGCGCGTCGCGGTGAACGGCGACGGCAGGCCGGCGAAGACGCCCGCCCCCTCATGCACCACAGGGCTGGTCTTGCCGTGGAGAAGCTCGGGCGCCCGGCCAACGGTAGCGCCGTGCGCCGCCGCGATGGACTGCATCCCCAGGCACACCCCGAAGACCGGCACCCGGCCGCCCTCGCGGCGCACCATCTCCATGCAGATCCCGGCGCCCTCGGGCGTACCGGGTCCCGGGGACAGCAGTACGCCGTCGAATTCCTCGGCCTCCTCGACCGTCACCGCGTCGTTGCGCCGCACCTCGCAGGTCGCGCCGAGTTGGTAGAGGTACTGCACGAGGTTGAAGACGAAGCTGTCGTAGTTGTCCACGACGAGAATGCGCGCGCTCATCCCGGCAGTCCTCCCGGCAGTGAAGAGGGTGACCCGGATGACCCCGAGGTCGCACCCGCCGGAAGCGGTACGCCGCCGGGCCCGGTGGTGTTCGTCACGTTGTCCTGATCGACCGTCACATCGCTGAACGGCAGCAGGGGTTCGGCCCACGGGAAGACCCACGTGAACAGCGCGTACACGATGGCCAGCACCAGGACCAGGGAGAGCAGGAGCTTCACCCACACGTTCCCCGGCAGGGTGCGCCAGATCCAGCCGTACATCAGGCCCAGGCCCTCTCTCGCTCGCCGCCCGCGCGGCCCGACTCGCTCATCCCCGCCCCGCTCATCCCTGCAACGCCGCCGGTCGACCGGACGACAGCGGGGTCCGCGATTCCAGGTGGCCCCAGACGATCAACCGGTGCGTGCTGCCGAACTCGGGTTCGCAGGTGGTCAGGGTGATGTATTTCCCGGGCGCCGTATAGGCCTTCGCCGGCACCGGGTCGAGCACGTGCACGTCCTCGGGAACGGTCTTCAGGACCGCCTTGTCCCCGGGAAGGCTGACCGGCTTGTCGATCGAGTAGACGAACCACTCGGTGATGCCCTCGATCACGACCTTGTCGCCCACCTGCAGCTTGGGCACGTTCAGGAACGGGTCACCGTAGGTCTTGCGGTGCCCGGCGATGGCGAAGTTGCCGTCCTGACCCGCCTGCGCGCTGCCCTTGTACCAACCCAGGCCCTTTTGCAGTTCCTTGGGCGTGACCCCGGGCCGGATCGTCTTGTACCAGCCGTCACCGAAACGGGGGATGTACATGGTCCCGAATGGCTCACCGTCCTCGTACGGGGCCTGCGCCGCGGGTGCCTGGGCGACCGGCACGTCCTTGGGCACACTCGCCCCGATCCGCTTGCGGGCCTCGTCGAGCTTGTGCATCTCGTCGGCCCGCGCACGATCGGCCAGCACGCCGGTCCAGTAGAGCTGATAGACGACGAACAAGAGGATGACGACGCCCAGTGTGATGAAGACCTCCCCGAGGCCTCGCATCGTGGTCCGCAACACTGTCGTCAGACTCCCCTCGATTCACCGCTGCCGATCACGTCCCGGAGACTTTCGCATACTCCAGGCCCAGCGGGCCCGTATACCCCGGCGCATCGATGCGCTTGCGGTCCTCGACCTTCCATCCCAGGCCGAACGCCTCGACGTAGTCGGTGTAGTTGGACACGCTCTTGCTCTGATCCAGGGCGCGCCGCAGGGCGCCGATGTCGCCGACCGCCGAGATCACGTACGGGGGCGAGTACACCCGGCCGTGCAGGATCAGCGTGTTGCCGACGCAGCGCACCGCTGACGTGGCCACGATCCGCTGGTCCATGATCTGGATCGCCCGTGCGCCGCCGTTCCACAGCGCGTTCACCACGCCCTGGATGTCCTGCTGGTGCACTACGAGGTCGTCGGCGGTGGGCTCGCGCACGCCGGGTACGCGCGACTTGGCGTCCGGCGGGGCGTCGGTCAGGGTGACCGTCAAGCCCTCGCCGGAGACCGGGGTGACCCCGGCCGGGTCCGCGACGGCGTCGATGCGACCGCGCGCCTGGGGGTCGTTGGCCTGCTCCTGGACCAGCCCGTCCACGTCCCGCTGCAGCTTGGACAGGTCCTGCTGGGCGCTCTCGTTGCGCCGACCCTGGTCCCGGATCACGTCGGAGAGTTTGAGCATCTGCGCGTCGCTGCGCAGATTGGTGCCGTGGGAGGTGTCGGCGCTGATCCAGAAGAGCAGACCGGCCAGGGCGAACACCACAAGTGCGGACAATCGGGGTACGATCGCACGCCAGGACATCCCGGACGGCCGCATGGCGAAGATACGCACGTCGCCGTACCCTCCTTCCGGACCTGACAGCGACTACGCTAACCGACACATCACCGGATCGTGTCGCGTGTGCTGCGCACCCACTCGTCCGGCTACATCGACAGGAGAGACTCTCGTGCCGAAGTCCCGGATCCGTAAGAAGGACGACTTCACCCCGCCGCCCGTCAAGAAGACGACCATAAAGCTGGACTCGCGCCGCTGGGTGGCGCCGTTCATGCTGGCCCTCTTCGCGATCGGCCTGCTGTGGATCGTGGTCTTCTACGTGACCGACATGCGCTTCCCGATCGAGTCCCTGAAGAACTGGAACATCGTCGTCGGCTTCGGCTTCATCGCCGCCGGCTTCGGCGTGTCCACTCAGTGGAAGTAGCGCATACGCGCAGCTCAGCGAGTTTTCCCGGGGAGACTCCACAGAGTTATCCACAGTGGGGATAACTGGGCGGATCCTGTGGATAACCCGTTACGGTCCAACGACCGGCCGGGATGTGGGTAACGGCTCGCATCCCGGATTCATCACTCCGGGTCATTGGTACGATTCACAGGGTGATCATGCTCGGGCGTCGGGCCCGGGTCGCGTGCCTATTGCCTGTGGTCTCGCGCCGTCGTGCCCTCGTGGCCTCAGACGATCTGCGCGGTCCGAATCAGCACGATCGCCACGACGACCGCCAGCACCGCGAGCAGGCTGCCCACCTGGACCAGGGTCCGCTGCCGCGCCGGCGCGTAGACCACGCCGATCGCGGCGAGGGTGCCCGCGACCAGTCCCCCGAGGTGTGCGCGCCAGTCGATCGTGCTCATGTTCAAGAACGTGATCATCAGATTCAGCGCCAGCAGGATGATCAGCGGTTTCAGGTCGTAGTTCATCCGCCGACCGAGCACGATCATCGCGCCGAAGAGCCCGAACAACGCGCCCGAGGCGCCCAGCGAGCCCTGGTTCGGTTCGGCGATCAGGTACGACAGCGCGCTGCCGCCCAGGCCCGCGACCAGGTAGAGGGCGATGAACCGGGTCCGGCCCAGCGCCGCCTCGAGCGGCGGACCCAGCATCCACAGGCCGAGCATGTTCAACCCGATGTGCCAGAACTGCTGGTGCAGGAACGTCGCGGTGAGCAGGCGGTACCACTGGCCCTCGGCGACACCCTGCCATTCGCCGCCCATGAAGAAGCGGCCGACCAGTATCCACCGGTCCACGAACGTGTTGCCGACCACCTGGACCAGCACGAAGACGGCGAGGTTGAGCCCGATCAGGGTCTTGGTCACGATCGCGGTCGCCGTGGTGGGCGCGACCCGGCCGCCCGCCACGGTGCGCGCCTCGCGTACCTGGCGACTGCCCTGCCGGACACAGTCCGGGCACTGGAACCCGACGGACGCGCTCACCATGCAATCGCCGCAGACGGGCCGCTCGCAGCGCGTACAGCGAATGTTCGACTCCCGATCGGGATGCCGATAACACACGGGCGGACCGGCCGGTCCGGTCGCACTCGGCTGCTGCTCGTCGGGGCTCATGCTCACCTTCAGGCACGCGCCGCGGGCCGGGACCCGAAGGCCCCGGCCCGTGCGCTCGGGGTTCAGGACGAGACGGTCTCGACCTCGACCGTGTTGATCACGACATCGGAGGCCGGACGGTCGCGCATGTCGGTCTGGGTACCGGCGATCGCGTCGACGACCTTGCGGCTCTCCGCGTCGGCGACCTCACCGAAGATGGTGTGCTTGTTGTTCAGGTGCGGCGTGGCACCCACGGTGATGAAGAACTGCGAACCGTTGGTGCCCGGTCCGGCGTTGGCCATCGCCAGCAGGTACGGCTTGGAGAACGCCAGGTCCGGGTGGAACTCGTCGGCGAAGCGGTAGCCCGGGCCGCCGGTCCCGGTGCCCAGCGGGTCACCGCCCTGGATCATGAAGCCGGAGATGACGCGGTGGAACACGGTGCCGTCGTAGAGGCGGTCGGTGGTCTTCTGCCCCTTGGCCGGGTGGACCCACTCGCGCTGCCCCTGCGACAGCTCCACGAAGTTCGCGACCGTCTTCGGTGCGTGGTTCGGGAACAACCGGATGCGGATGTCCCCGTGGTTGGTCTTGATGGTGGCGAAAAGTTCCTCGGCCACTGATGTGCCTTCCCTACGGTTACACGGACGGTCTTCTTGAATCCTCGAAATCCTCGCATGCCGCGGGCGGCTCCTGCCACGAGACCACCGCGGACACCGTTCCACCGTACGGATCCCGCGTCGATACGCGGCGCATGATCCCGGGATCGTCGGGAACAGATAGCGGGTGAACCCGGCGAGGAGGAGGATGTCGTGACCCGTATGGATCCGGTCCGCGAGGCGACCGGCAGGACCAGGGACCGGCTTGCCCCACACGCCGCGCACGCCAAGGAGGCGGCGATCCACTACGCGGGCGCGGCCCGTGAGCGAGCGGTCGAGACCACCCGCGAGAAGGTCGTACCCGCACTGGTGAACGCCAAGGACACGGCCGCACCGCACGTCGAGCACGTCGTGGAGACGGCCCGCCACCGGGTCCGCAACGACGTGGTTCCGCGGGTATACCAGGCGGTCGACCAGGCGCGGGGCGCCGCCGAACCCGTCCGTGACGAGGCCCTTCTGCGGGCCGGCGCCGCGCTGTCCGTCCTCAAGGGCGAGATCAGCGCCGAGGATGTCGCCCGGGTCGGCCGCGCCAAGCGGCGCCGGGCCCGCCGCCGCCGGATCCTGCTGATCACGGTCGTCGCGGGTGGCGGCTTCGCGGCCTTCTCGTGGTGGCGCCGCCGCAATGCCCGGCCCGAGTGGCTGACCGACGAGCCCGACGAGGCCCCGCAGGGCTCCGCCACCACCCCGCAGTCCCCCGCGTCCCTCGACGACGAGGTCAAGCTGACCGAGGACGAGTTCCGCTCGGCCGCCCCGAAGCGGAACACCGACTGACCCGCTCGAACATACGAACGAAGGGCCCGGCATCGTGCCGGGCCCTTCGTTCGTATCGCGAGTCGTGGATCCTTGTGGAGCCTAGGGGAGTCGAACCCCTGACATCTGCCTTGCAAAGGCAGCGCTCTACCAGCTGAGCTAAGGCCCCTCGGTACCGAACCAGATTAGCGGCAACCGGGCCGCGATTTCACGACACCTCACCCTGGGAAGTGTGACGTTTCACGTGAAACGTCACACTTCCCAGGGTGGGTCAAGCCTCTGCGGGATCTCCCGCACGATCTGTTCAGCGAGTGCCGGTGCCCGCCGGAACCGCGTCCGTCGCCTCGGTCCACAGATCCTGCTCGGCCCGATCCGCCTGAATCTGCCGGTAGACCAACAGGCCGGCTACAGCAGCCAAAGCCACCAGGATCAGCTTCTTCATCAGCGTGGCCTCTCCGTCCTGCGAGTGACGTTCGTGCACCTGTCCGCGTGCCGTGGGCGCTGCGGTCGGGTCGGGCTCGACAATAACAGGTGGACCGAGGGGCCGACCAATACCGAAAGTCATGGTCCCAGCGCCGGTCGTCGGCCCCCGGCAGAGCCGGTCCGCGCAGGTCGCCGCCCGTTTCGCGGCCCCGAACCGCCCCCGCGTACGGGGGAGTCGGACGCGACCGGCCCCCGGGCTCAGGCACCCGACCGCACATGTATGTCGATCCCGCTCGTCCCGGGCGCCTCGACGCCCGGCAGCAGCCGCATCTCACGGTCGTAGTCGCCGCCGCCGAGCGCGCGGAAGGCCACCGGCTCGTCGGTGAACAGCCCGTCCAGCCGTCGGCCGTACTCCTCCTTCGCCGCCTCGAACCGCTCCGGCGACACGTCGTTCGAGCCGAACACGGCGAACGGCTCCAGCGGGGCCAGGCCGGCGAACCAGAACAACCCGTGCTGGAGCGGGAAGAGCAGTTCCGCCAACCGCCCGTGAATGCCCCGGTCGGAGAACGCGGTCTCCCGGGCGCCGGCCGTCACCGACAACAGTGCCCGCCGCCCGGCCAACGCGCCCTCGCTGTACGGGGGCGGGACCTCCGGGCCATAGGCGAATCCGGCGGTGAACACCCGGTCGATCCAACCCTTCAAAATCGCCGGCGCGGAGAACCACCACATCGGAAACTGCAGGACGACCGCGTTCGCCCAGAGCACCTTCTCCTGCTCGGCGGCGATCTCCGGGGCCAGCCGCTTGGTCAGCGTGGCCCGCTGCGACTCGGCCATCACCCGAAGGCGGTGGTCCGCGACGTGCTCCGGGAAGTCGTCGCCGTCCACCGTCGCCTTCCACTTCATCGCGTACAGGTCGGACACCCGCACGTGATGCCCCGCCGCTCGCAGCCGCTCGACCGCGAACTCGGTCAGCGCGCCGTTGAGCGAGCGCGGCTCGGGATGGGCGGCGACGACGAGGACTTTGCGGGGCGACGACGTGGGCCGGCCGGACTGCGGTGTGGTGGGGTTCATGGAGCCAACCCTCCTCCGGGCGCGAACGGGTAGCCAGGACCCGGTTCAACCGGCGGAACCCCGTTCCTGGTACTGCGAGAACCACACAGGACCGATCCGCCCGGCGCCCGCGCATACTTGACCGCATGAACGGGGTGGAGCAGGACGAGCGTACGACCGCCACCGAGTGGCGCACCGGGACGGCGGGCGTGCCCGCCGCGCACACCGACGACGCGGTCGAGGGCGTCGGCGACGCCCGGCGCGCGCTGGGCGGCTTCCTGCGGGCCCGCCGAGGCCGCGTCGCACCGGAGCACGTCGGACTCGTCGGCGGCCGGCGACGCCGGGTCCGCGGCCTGCGCCGCGAGGAGTTGGCCCAGCTCGCCGGGATCAGCGTCGACTACTACGTACGCCTCGAACAGGGTCGGGCCACCCAGCCCTCCCCCGAGGTGCTCGACGCACTCGCCCGGGCGCTCGGCCTCGACGCCGCCGAGCACCGGCACCTGATCACGCTGGCCGGCACCCGCCGCGTCCCCGCGCCGACGGCCCGGGTCAGCCCGCTGATCCAGCAGATCCTGGACTCGCTGACCCGGCTCCCGGCCTTCGCCACGAACCACCGCCTGGACACGGTGGCCTGGAACGACCTGGGCGCCGAACTCGTCGGCGGCCTGGCCGACCCGAGCCGCCGCGACCGCAACAACGCCAGGTTCCTCTTCCTCGACCCCGCCTCCCGCCGCGTGTTCCCCGAGTGGGAGGAGCGGGCCGAGGACGCGGTGGGCCAGCTGCGGGTCTCGGCCGGGCGCTACCCCGACGACGCGGAGCTGGCCACGCTGATCACCGAACTCTCCACCCACAGCGCCGATTTCCGGCGGATCTGGGCCACCGGCAAGGTGCTGGTCTGCGGCGCCGGCCACAAGAGCGTGCACCACCCGGCGGTCGGCTCGATGCACCTGGACTACGAAACCCTGCGCGTCCCCACCCCGACCGGCGACACCGCCCTGGAAATCCACGTCTTCCGCGCCCGCCCGAACACCCCGTCGGCGACCGCGCTGTCCCACCTGGCCACACTCGTCGACCGGGCGACCACCTCCGACCCCACCCCCGCCGACGCAACCGAGGGTCTCCGGAGGTAGTCCCTGCCCACGCCCCCTGCGCGTCGGCGGGAAAAGGCCGAGGCCCCGGGAGGATCGGCTCTCGGGGCCTCGGTCCGGTGATGTCTTCGGGTCAGTTCGGCCAGTTGCCGTGGCCGCCCCTCAGGTCGCCGCCCAACACCGGGTTGCCGCCGCCGTTGCCCTGGTTGTTGCCACCGGACGGGGGCGGGCTGCTGGAGCCCGTGTTGCCGCCCGGGGTGCCCGTGGCCGGAGGGGCCGTGGTGGCCGGGGTCGGACCCTTGGAGACGGTGAGGTTGATGGTGCCGCCCTCGTTGATCTTCGAGCCCGCGGTCTCGCTCTGCTTGAACACCTGGCCGGCCGGCTTCTCCGTCGTGTACTGGTCGGAGGACTTGGTGACCTTGAACCCGAGGTTCTCCAGCTTGGCCTTGGCGTCGTCGTAGCTGAGGCCGACCACCTGCGGCACCTGCACCTGGGTCTTGCCGGTGAAGATGTTCAGGGTGACCTTGTCGCCCTCGTTCAGCTCGGCGCCCGCGTCGGGGCTGGTCGAGCAGACGGTGTCCCGGGTGCAGCTGGTCAGCGTCTGGCTGCGCACGGGGTCGGCCAGCAGACCGGCGTCCTTGAGCTTCTTGGTCGCCTCCTCCTCGGTGGCGCCCTTGAGGCCCGGCGGGACGGTGGTCTTCTTCGGGCCGCCGAAGGCCCAGACCTGGATGGTGTCGCCCTTCTTGGCGCTCCCTCCGGCCGGCGGGGTCTGCTTGCAGATGGTCCCCTTGGTCCCGGTGGCGTCCTTGGGGCACTGCGACGGGTCGTTGTTCATGTTGATCTTGAACCCGGCGTTGTCCACCGCCTTGGTGGCTTCCTCCAGGGTCTTGCCGGTCAGGGTGGGCACCCCCGCCGACTTGTCCTCGCCGTCGCCCATCAGGGTCTTGCCGATGAAGAAGGCGGCGACCAGGACCGCGATGCAGGCCAGCGCCAGCAGGATCCAGGCGCCGCCCCTGGACTTCTTCGGCTCGTCCCGGCGGCGGTCGTTGTCGTCGAGCTCGTACTGCCCCGTGGCCGGCCCCTGACCGTGTGCCGGAATGACCTGGGTCGCCCCGCCCGCCGTCGGCGGCAGGTACTGCGTCGCCGGGTCGGCCCCCATCGGCGCGGCCATCACGCTCGGCGCGCCCACCGGGAGGCCGTGCAGCGCCCGCTCGATGTCGGCGCGCATCTCGTCGGCGCTCTGGTACCGGTTGTCCGGGTTCTTCGCCAGCGACTTGAGCACGATCGAGTCGATGGTCGGCGAGACCTCGGGGTCGAACGTGCTCGGCGGCAGCGGGTCCTCGCGGACGTGCTGATAGGCCACCGCGACCGGGGAGTCGCCGATGAACGGCGGGCGCTCGGTCAACAGCTCGTAGAGCAGGCAGCCGGTGGAGTACAGGTCGGTCCGGGCGTCCACGGTCTCGCCGCGGGCCTGCTCCGGCGACAGGTACTGCGCGGTGCCGATCACGGCCGCGGTCTGCGTCATGGTCATGCCGTTGTCGGCCATGGACCGCGCGATGCCGAAGTCCATCACCTTGACCGTGCCCTGCCGCGTCAGCATGACGTTGGCGGGCTTGATGTCGCGGTGGATGATGCCGTTGCGGTGGCTGTACTCCAGCGCCTGGAGCACGCCGGCGGTCATCTCCAGAGCCCGTTCCGGCAGCAGCCGGCGGCCCGAGTGCAGCAGCTCGCGCAGCGTCGAGCCGTCCACGTACTCCATCACGATGTACGGGATCGAGATCCCGTCGATGTAGTCCTCGCCGGTGTCGTAGACCGCGACGATCGCCGGGTGGTTCAACGACGCGGCCGACTGCGCCTCGCGGCGGAACCGGGCCTGGAACGTTGGGTCACGGGCGAGATCGGCGCGCAGTGTCTTGACCGCCACACTGCGTCCCAGACGAATGTCACGGCCCATGTACACCTCGGCCATGCCACCACGGCCGAGGACCGCGCCGATCTCGTACCGGTCGCCGAGGCGACGCGGCTCTTCCATAACTTCCAGCCCTTCCCTTACCGGTCCACGGCCTTCGGTCTTCGGCCGGCCGGCACCGCGGCGATTGCCCCAACGGTCCGGCGCGTTCTCCGACACGGTACCGGTGCGGCGGCCCGGCGGGCCGTCACACCCGAGCCACGAGGGCACGTCGATATCTGATTGCAGTAGTGGTCGGAGTGACTATCGGGGTGATCGTGTGCCATGGCTCACTTCTTGACCACGGCTTCCATGATTGCCTTGGCGATCGGGCCGGCGAGCTGGCCGCCGGCGATGTCGTCACGCTGGACGTTGTCGTCCGGCTCGACCACCACCGCGACCGCGACACTCTTGCCGTCGGCGCCCTTGGCGTACGAGACGAACCACGCGAACGGCTTCTTGTCGTTGTTGAGACCCTGCTGCGCGGTGCCGGTCTTGCCGCCGACCTCGACGCCCGGGATGGCGGCGGGCTTGCCCGTGCCGTCCTTGACCACGGCCTGCATCATGTCCCGCAGCTGCGCCGAGACCTCCGGCGAGACCGCCTGACTGGCCAACTGCGGCTGGGTCTTCTCCAGCACCGAGAGGTTCTGCGCCCGCAACTCGTCCACCACGTACGGCTTCATCACCTTGCCGTTGTTGGCGATCCCGGCGACGACCATGGCCATCTCGATGGGGGTGGCCGCGACGCTCTGCTGGCCGATCGAGGCCCGCATGAGCTGTCCGCCGTCGTTTCCGCCGGGGAAGAGGCTGGGCTTGGCCCGGGTGGGGATGTCCAGCGGGTTGTCGTTGACGCCCTTGCCGAAGTTGTTGAACCCGAACTTCTCGGCTTGTTCCTTCAGCTTCGCCTCGCCGACGTCCGTGCCGAGCTGGGCGAAGACCGTGTTGCAGGACAACTCCAGCGCGCGCTGCGTGGTCGCGCCGACACAGCCCGGGTGCGAGGCCTCGCTCAAACCCTGGTTCGAGGACGGGTAGAACAGCGTGTCGCCCTTGAGCGGGACCGTCGGCGCCTCGTTCGGCTTGGCCTTGCCCTCGGACAGCGCCGCCGCCGCGGTGATCAGCTTGAACGTCGACCCGGGCGGATAGGTGTAGCGCAGCGCCCGGTTGTCCATCGGCATCTTCGGGTCGAACTTGGTGTCCGGCTTCTTGCGCTTGGGGTCGCTGTCCAGGGTCATCTGGTCGTACGCCTCGGCCACCGCGTTGCGGTCGTTCTGGGCCAGCACGTTCGGGTCGTAGGACGGCGTGCTGACCATGGCCAGCACCTTGCCGGTGTCCGGGTCGATCGCGACCGCCGCGCCGGTCTTGTCCTTGAGGCCGTTGTACGCGGCCTCCTGCGCCTTGGCGTTGATCGTCAGCGCGACGTTGCCGCCCCGGGTGCCCTTGTTGGTCACCGTGTCGAGCACCTTGCGCACGAACAGCCGGCTGTCCTTGCCGCTGAGGATGTCGTCGTCGATGCTCTCCAGCAGGTTCTTGCCGACGAACGGCGAGATGTAGCCGGTGACCGGCGCGTACATCGGGCCGAACTCGTACTTGCGCAGGAACTCGTACTGCTTGTCGTCGGTCTTGACCGAGCTGGTGATCGGCTTGCCCTCGACGAGGAAGTCGCCGCGCGGGTGCGAGTACTTCTCGTAGATCGCCCGCTTGTTGTGGGTGTTGTTCGCGTAGTCGTCGGCCTTGACGACCTGGACCCAGTTGGCCCGCAGCATCAGTGCCGCGACCAGGATCAGACAGAAGACGGAGACCCGCCTCAACGGCTTGTTCACGGTGTTTCCCTCCCCTGGACGTGCGTTGCGGCGGTCACGGGTTCGGCCCGCCGGAGCCGCCCTGGCCCGGCGGGCCGAACGGGGCTCCGCCGCCGGGGTGCGGCGGGGGCGCGAATGGTCTGGGTGGCGTCCCGGAGCCGCCCGGAGGCGGGGTGCCGGGGCCGCCGGGGGCGCTGGGCACCCCGCCGGCCACGGTCAGCGCCTCGGGGTCGGGAGCGGACGAACCGTCGGCGGGCGTCGTGTTCGGCGGCGGCGGGGTGGTGCCGCCGGCCGGTGTGCCGTCGCGGCCCGAGGCGTGCGAGCCGCGCCGGGGGGCCACTCCCGCGCCCGGGTCGAAGGTCCCGGCGGGCGGCGCGGGGCGGCGGGCGGTGTCGCTGATCCGGATCAGGATCGCCACCAGCGCCCAGTTGGTGATCACGGACGAGCCGCCCTGGGCCAGGAACGGCATCGTCATACCGGTGAGCGGGATCAGGCCGGTGACGCCGCCCGCGACCACGAAGACCTGGAGCGCGATGGTGACCGACAGGCCGGCCGCGAGCAGCTTGCCGAACGGGTCGCGCGCGGCCAGCGAGGTCCGCAGACCACGCTCGATCAGCAGCGCGTACACCATGAACATGGCCATCATCCCGGCCAGGCCCAACTCCTCGCCGACCGTGGTCAGGATGAAGTCGCTGCGCGCGGCGAAACCGATCTCGGTCGGGTGGCCCTGGTTGAGGCCGGTGCCGAGCAGGCCGCCGGTGCCGTAGCCGAACAGGGCCTGGGCCAGCTGCTCGGACTGCACCGATCCGCTGCCGTTGTAGGCGGCCAGCGGATCCAGCCAGGCCGCCACGCGGTCGTGCACGTGCGGTTCGAGCGTGCCGACCACGACCGCGCCGCCGACGGCCATGAACAGACCGAACAGCAGCCAACTCGTGCGCTCGGTGGCCACGTAGAGCATGACCACGAACAGGCCGAAGAACAGCAGCGAGGTGCCGAGGTCGCGCTCGAACACCAGGATCAGGATGCTCAGCAGCCAGACCACCACGATCGGGCCCATGTCCCGACCGCGCGGGAAGTACAGCCCCATCACCTTGCGGCTGGCCAGCGCGAGCGCGTCGCGCTTGGCCATCAGGTAGCCGGCGAAGAAGATCGTCAGCACGATCTTGGTGAACTCGCCGGGCTGGAAGTTGAACGGGCCGAGCCGGATCCAGATCTTCGCGCCGTACATGTCGCCCGGGAACGGGATCGGCGACACGAGCAGGACCAGCGCGAGCGCCATGAACGTGTACGTGTAGCGCTGGAGCAGCCGGTGGTCCTTCAGGAGCACCACGATGCCCGCGAACAGCCCGATGCCGATCGCCGAGTACATCAGCTGCGAACCGGCCGCCGCGGTGCCGTGCCTGCCGCCCAGACCGATGCCCTTGACGATGTCCAGGTCGAGCCGGTTGATGAACATCAGGCCCATGCCGTTGAGGAACGTGGCCAACGGCAGCAGCAGCGGGTCGGCGTACGGGGCGAACTTGCGGACCAGCAGGTGCGCGATTCCCGCGAAGACGCCGAGGCCGAAGCCGTACTTGATCA
The DNA here is from genome assembly GCF_044334985.1 of Embleya sp. NPDC020630. Taxonomy (NCBI): domain Bacteria; kingdom Bacillati; phylum Actinomycetota; class Actinomycetes; order Kitasatosporales; family Streptomycetaceae; genus Embleya; species Embleya sp. NPDC020630. The sequence continues at coordinate 128,836 of NZ_JBIRUB010000011.1, read as the reverse complement.
GGCTGCCCATGGGCAGTGACCCGTCCCCCGCCAGTCCCACGTTGGCGTAGGCCAGCATCGGCACCAGGACCGCGAATCCGAGCATCATCAACTCGGTGTTGCGGCGATTCGGTGCGGCTTGGGGGGTGATCGTCGTGTTGCTCACGGCGCTCCCCTCAGTTCGTTCCGGCGGTTCCGGCCGGTCGCGGATAACACTGCTTGGCCAGCTCGGCCTCTTCGGCGCTCAGCCCCGCCCCGGGTGCCTCCGGTGTCGCCGCCGGTGGTGTCGTACTCGGTGGTGCCGAACTCGCCGGGGCAGTCGGGCTCGTGGTCGTGCTGCCCTTGCTTCGACCGCCCGACTCGGTGGGCGGCGCGGTCGAACTCCGGTTGCTGCGCGAGGCCGTGGTCGAGGTGTGCTTGGCGGCCGGCAGGTTGGTCTGCAGCGCCACCGGGAGGCCCTGGACCTGCTGCGGGAACGCGTCCACGCTGCCCGCCGGCTGGGCGCCGGGGTTGCCGGGAGCCTCGGTCTTCTTCATGTCCTGCGCCGAGTACGACCTGCGGCACACGTCGGCCTGGCGCTTGAGCCGGTCGATGGTGTGCCGTGCGTCGCTCAGGCTCGTCGCGTCGAGCGTGCTGTTGACCGCGTCCCGATTGGGCTGACCGATCAGGGACAGCTTCACCTCGTCGTAACTCTGGTACGTGCTCGCGAGGTTGATGCCCAGGATCTTCGAGTCGATCCCCCGGTAGATCGCTACGTGGTCTCCTTTGTCGGCCACGAAGTATTGCGTCTGGGTCCAGTAGTAGGCGCCGCCGAGCGCCGCCACCAGCACCGCGACGCCGCCCCAGATGGGCAGCGTCTTGCGCAGGGTGGACTTGGGCTTGGGCTTGCGCCGGCTGCCCGGCTCGGAGACCAGGGCCTCGGTCTCGTACTCGCCGGCGGTCAGCTCCCGGGCCCGGGAGGCCGGGGTGTTCGGCAGCGTCGTGGTGTCGTCCACCACGGCCGCGACCGCTCCCACCACGATCGGGCTGTCGGAGGGCTGGTCGGAGGGGTCGACCACGTCCGCGACGATGCAGGTGATGTTGTCCGGGCCACCGCCGCGCAGCGCGAGCTGGATCAGCTCCTGGACCGCGTCGTTGGGATTGCCGTAGGTGAGGAGGGTGGTCTCCATCGTCTCCCGGCTGACCACCCCCGACAGGCCGTCGCTGCAGATCAGGTAGCGATCGCCGGGCCGGGCCTCGCGCACCGACAGGTCCGGCTCGACGTGGCCGCGCCCGTCCAGCGCGCGCATCAGCAGCGAGCGCTGCGGATGGTGGTCGGCCTCCTCCTCGGTGATCCGACCCTCGTCGACCAGGCGCTGCACCCAGGTGTGGTCCTGGGTGATCTGCTCCAGGGCGCCGTCACGCAGGAGGTAGGCACGGGAGTCGCCGATGTGGGCGAGGCCGAGACGGCTCCCGGTCCACAACAGCGCCGTCAACGTGGTCCCCATGCCCTCGAGCTGGGGATCGTCGTCGACCATCACACGCAGTCGGTCGTTGGCGCGATCGACCGCCGAACGCAGCGCGTCGAGCAGGTCGGCTCCGGGCACGTCCTCGTCGAGTTCGACGATGGTGGACAGGACTTCGGAGCTGGCGACTTCGCCCGCTGCCTGCCCGCCCATGCCGTCGGCGACCGCGAGCAGGCGAGGACCGGCATACCCGGAGTCCTCGTTGCCTTCTCGGATCATGCCCTTGTGGGATCCGGCGGCGAAGCGGAGAGAGAGGCTCATTCAGGCTACCTGCGCAGCTCGATAACGGTCTTGCCGATGCGGATCGGCGCACCGAGCGGCACGGGGGTCGGACCGGTCAGGCGCGTACGGTCCAGGTAGGTACCGTTCGTCGACCCGAGGTCTTCGACCACCCAGCTGCCGTCGGGCGCAGGGTAGATGCGGGCGTGCCGACTCGACGCGTAGTCGTCGTCCAGCACGATGGTCGAGTCGTGCGCCCGGCCGATGGTGATCTGCTGATCCGTCAGATTTATCGTCGTGCCGGTCAGCGAGCCTTCGGTGATCACCAGTTTGCTCGGGCTGTTGTTGCGTTGGCCGCGGCGGGGCCGGGCCTGCTGCCGCTGCGGAGGCGGGGCCGGCTGCGCCTGCGGAGGCGGAGTGGCACCTCCTCCGGCTGCGGCCGGCGCGGCGGTTCTGCGCCGCGTGGGTCGTTGGGTCACGCGTGTGCCGAAGAGGTCGCTACGGATCACCTGTACGGCGACGATCACGAACAACCACAGCACAGCGAGGAAACCCAACCGCATAACGGTGAGGGTCAGCTCAGACATGCGCCCGTTGTCACCCCTCGGCTTGGCGGAACACGACAGTGGTGCTGCCGAGCACGATGCGCGATCCGTCCCGCAGGCCGGCACGTTGGCAGTGCTGGCCGTCGACGACGATCCCGTTGGTCGAACCGAGGTCCGTGATCGACGCCGGGGCGCCTACGCGGATCTCGGCGTGGTGCCGCGAAACGCTCGGATCGTCGACGCGAACTTCCACATCGGTGCTGCGGCCCAACTTCACGACCGGGGCGGTGAGCTCGTGACGCACCCCGTTGACCTCCAGCCAGGTACGCAGCCGTGGTGCCGGCGGCGGAGTCTGACCGTAGCCGGCCTGCTCCCCCGGCTGTGGCCGGGGCGGCGTTCCCGGGGTCCCGGGCGGGCCGAAGGGGGGCGGTGCGGGCACCCCGGGCGGGGGTGGCCCGCCGGGTCGACCGTATCCATAACCCTGCGGCGGCTGCTCGGGTTGCGGCCCCCCGCCCGGGAAGGGCGATGCCTGTGGGGGCTGTTGCTGGTCCAGCTGGGACTGGCTGCCCGCGAGTGCCTGACTGCGCACCCGGTACAGACCCGTGTCCAGATCGTCGGCATGTTCGAAATGGACCTCGACGGGGCCGATGAACGAATAGCGCTGCTGTTGCGCGTAGTCGCGCACCACGGTCGCCAGCTCACCGCCGAGTTGCTGCACGTACGGGCTCAGGCGCTCATAGTCGTGTTGTCCGAGCTCGACGACGAAGTCGTTCGGGACCATGGTGCGGTCTCGGTTCCAGATCGTCGCGTTGTTGTCGCACTCGCGCTTGAGGGCGCTGGCGATCTCGACGGGCTGGACATCGGACTTGAACGCCTTGGCGAAGGCGCCGTTGACCAGGCCCTCGAGCCGTTGCTCGAACTTCTTCAGGGGACCCACGGGCACCTCCTTCCGTACGCGATCGGCCGGTCCGGTCCTACAGTCTGCTCACTGATCGTATCCACGCGTGGGAAACGGGCGCGGTTCCCTACCGTGGCCACTGTAAGGAGTGTTGGCTTTCACAGGGATTCCTACACCCTGTCGACCCCTCGGTGGCTCGCTTGCAGTAGTTGTGCCGCGACCGTGTGCGTGGCCCGGGCCGAAGCCCGTTCACCGTACGGTGCAGGGCAAGCATGCCGGAGAGGCGGGGGTCGTGGGGATCCCGGTACGGAAAGATGAACCGTTGGTTGCTCTGAGTGGCCATACGGGTGCTCATGGTGTGAGCCGTGGGGGCTGCGGGTAAGGATTCGTAATGGGCCTCGGGCCCGTGCTAATCTTTGATTGCTCGCGCGGGTGGCGGAATAGGCAGACGCGCTGGATTCAGGTTCCAGTGCCCGAAAGGGCGTGGGGGTTCAACTCCCCCCTCGCGCACCGAGCAAAGGCCCCAGGTCATCGACCTGGGGCCTTTTCGTATGTCGGGCCGTGTGTCGTGCATGGCCGGTCGTGGGCTGGGTCCGGGGAGGATCGGTACATGTCGGGGACTTCGGTGGGGCGGGAATTCATCGTTCCGGGTTTTCGGGACAGGTCGGATGTGGCGTCCAAGGCGCTGGGCAAGGGCCTGCGCGAGCGGGTGTCGCGGTCCGCGCACGCGGCGTTCGAGCCGGCGGTGGATCGGCCGGACGTGGTGGAGAGCGTCGAGCGCTCCAACGTCGGGCGACTCGAACACCTGGTGCCGTTGCGGATCGGGCGCATGGCGGCCTCGCCGTTCGCGTTCCTGCGCGGGGCGGCCGGGTTGATGGCGGCGGACCTGGCGGCGGAGCCGGTGACGGGGCTGACGGCACAGATATGCGGTGACGCGCACGCGGCGAACTTCGGGGTGTTCGGTACGGCCGAGGGTCGGCTCGTGATGGACCTCAACGACTTCGACGAGACCGTGCAGGGACCGTGGGAGTGGGACCTCAAGCGGCTGGTGGCCTCGCTCGTGGTGGCGGGTCGGGTCGGCGGGCTCGACGAGGACGCGTGTCACGCGGCCGCCTACGACGCGGCCGCGTCGTATCGCAAGACGATGGCGCTGCTCGCCAAAATGCCGGTGCTCCAGGCCTGGAACGCGATCGCCGACGACTCGCTGGTGGCGCACGCGGACGCGGACGAGTTGTCCGGACTGCTGGCGCAGGTCACCGCGAAAGCGCGGCGCAACACCAGCGCGCGGTTCGCGGCCAAGTCGACCGCACGGCGCTCCGACGGCACCTGGCACTTCGTGCCCGATCCGCCGGTGCTCACCGAGGTGGACGACGACCTCGCCCGTGCGGTGGCGGGCGGCCTGGAGAGCTACGTGGACACCCTCTCCACCGAGCGGCGGCCGTTGTTGGCCCGGTTCGCGGTGGAGGACGTGGCGTTTCGGGTGGTCGGCACCGGCAGCGTCGGTACCCGGGCCTATGTGGTGCTGCTCCTGGGCAATGGCGACGAGCCGCTGGTGCTGCAGGTGAAGGAGGCCCGTCCGTCGGCGCTGGCGCCGTATCTGCCGCCCACCCGGGTCGAGCACGAGGGGCGTCGGGTGGTGGTCGGGCAGAAGTGGATGCAGGCCGGCACCGACGCGCTGCTGGGCTGGACCTCGATAGACGGGCGCGACTTCATGGTGCGGCGGTTCCGCAATATGAAGGGCAGCATCGACGCGACGCTGCTGGCCGCGCACGAGATAGACGACTACGCGCGGATGACCGGCGCGCTGCTGGCCCGGGCGCACAGCCACTCGGTGGACCCGCAGGTGTTGGCCGGTTACTGCGGGAAGAACGACCGGCTGGAAGACGCGTTCGCGCGGTTCGCGGTGCGGTACGCGGATCGTACGGAGGCCGACCACGAACAACTGCTGGCCGCAGTGCGGTCGGGCCGGCTGCCGGCCGAGACCGGCGTCTGACCCGGCGGGGGTTCAGTCCCGGGGTGCGGGACGGCCCTGGCCGATTCCCTCGTTGCGATGGGGCGAGCGTCTGCTCATCCGGGGTGAAGCCCTGGGGTGCGGGACGGCCCTGGCCGATTCCCTTGTTGCGATGGGGCGAGCGTCTGCTCATCCGGGGTGAAGCCCTGGGGTGCGGGACGGCCCTGGCCGATTCCCTCGTTGCGATGGGGCGAGCGTCTGCTCATCCGGGGTGAAGCCCCGGGGTGCGGGACGGCCCTGGCCGATTCCCTCGTGCGCGTTGCCGCGCACGAGGGCTTCGTGTCGTGGACCGGCCGGCGGGGTGTTCCGGCTCGGTCGCCGTTCCGGGGCGGGGGGACGGGGTGTGCGGGCGGCGGGGGCATGGGGTGTGCCGGCCGCCGCGCGTGCGGGGTGCCCGGGGGAGGGCCTGCCCCGGCCGTGCCTTCCTTCGAGGAGAGCGTGCCGGAAGGACGGCACGTTCGTGGGCATGCCGGATGAAGGGTGGACCCTTCATCCGGCCGTGCGCGCTATGACTGCTTCATCGACGCGATGGACGCTCGCGTGAACTCGATGAGGTGCTTGCGCCGGTTCGCCCGGGCCTCCTCGGACTCCGAGTCGGCCCCGAGCAGTACCCGCGACATCTGCGGCATCGTCTGTTGCCAGGCGGCGACGCCGATGAGCGAGTAGAGCAGCTGGGCGACGTCGGGCGAGGGCTTCACGCCGAGGTGATCGGCGAACTCCTGAAGTTTCGCGGCGTAGCTCGTGACTCGCCGCTCCTCGTCCGGGACCGGGTCGTGCCCGTAGTACAACGCCTCCCACACCAGCAGCCGGAGCAATTCCGGGCGGGCGCAGTAGAAGTCGTACACCTGGGCGATGTACTCGGCCGGGTCGTCGTTGGGCATCGTGACGACCGTGTTGAGCTCCTGGAGCGACTCCGTCAGCACGTGCTGGAAGAGCTGCTCCTTGTTCCCGAAGTACGCGTAGATGCGCTCCTTGTTCACCCCGGCGCGCAGGGCGATGCGGTCGACGCGGGCGCCGGCGATGCCGTGCTCGGCGAACTCCGCGCGGGCGGCGTCGAGAAGTTTGGCTCGGGTGCGTGCGGTGTCGGGCGGCATGGCTGGATCTTATCCCCTCTAGCCAACTGCTTTGTTGGATCGACTGGCCAGGGACGGCCTGACCATGCTGCCCTACCACATAGGCTGCTGGGGGGTGTTGCGAGTGATTTGATCTTCAAAGTCCGGCAGACGCGCCCGCCGGCCGGTGTCGCGCGGGAACAGAACAGCACACAAGGGACGTGATGGACGAGGTCAGCGCGCCGACCCCCTGGTCGGACCCCGAAATCGCCGAGTTGGAGCGACAGGTCGCCGCCGAGGAGACCGCCTTGCTCGACGACGAAGTGGATGTGACGACCCTTCAGGTCGAGCTGGACAACCTGGCGATCGTGCACCACCGCCGGCTCGGTCCGCTCTACGAGCGGCTGGACGAGTTGGACGCCTTGATCGCGGAGGCGATCGCGGCGCACACCGGCGATCCGGCGGACATCCGGCGCGCGGTCGAATTGCGTGGTGTGGTCACGGACATGCCGGACTTGGACTCGCTTTTGGGTGCCCTCGACGGGGCGCCCGGCGCGGAGGGCGGTTCGGCCGAGGAGTCGATGCCGGTGCCTGAGGTGCACCGGGTCAGCCCCGGCGCCGAGGCACGCAAGCTGTTTCGCGAGCTGGCCCGCCGGGCGCACCCGGATCTGGTCCAGGACCCGGAGGAGAAGCAGCGCCGGGGTGCCTTCATCGCCCGGGTGAACGCCGCGTACGCGCGCGGCGACGTGACCGAGCTGCTGGCGTTGGGTACGGAATGGGCCACGTCCCCGGAGGGCGCGAGCGAGGCGGGTACCGAGGGCCGGGGGCAGTGGTTGCGCAGCCGGCTGGCCTGGCTCACCCATCGCCGCACCGAGCTGGCCGGGCTGCGCGAGGAGCTGATGGCGGGTGCGATGGGGCAGCTGCTCCAGCTCGCCCCCGACGATCCGGACGGCCTGCTCGAACATCTGGCCGACCAGCTCCTGCACGACATCGCGGAGAAGGAGAAGGTGCTCGGCACGCTGGTGCCGTGATCGGCCGCGGCCGGTGCCCGGCCGCCCCCGCCCGCGCGTGTGCCGGGGGTGACGAGCGGGCGGTTCGCCCGTTCGGGGCACCTGTGCGCGGCGCCGATGACCGACAATGTGCGATGAGCGCGGCCGGACGGGTTCCGGACGCCTGACCTCCCGGAGACCCGATGCACCTGTCGCCCCCGCCGGCCGTGGCCGCCGCCGCGGTTCCCGACGACGCCTTCGTACTGGACGTACGGGAGGCGCACGAGTGGGACGCCGGTCATGTGGCCGGCGCCCGGCACATCCCGATGAACACGCTGCTCGACCGGATCGACGAGGTGCCGCACGACACGCGGGTGTACGTGATGTGCCGGGTCGGCGGCCGGTCCGCGCAGGTCACCCACTATCTGGGCCAGCAGGGCTGGGACGCGGTCAACGTGGACGGCGGGATGCTCGCCTGGGAGGCCGCGGGGCGGCCGATGGTGAGCGAGACCGAGGCGGCTCCGGCGGTGGTCTGAGGCCCGCCGCGCCGCTCCCTCCGGCCGGGACCGTCGTTCGGTTCAGGACCGCCGTTCCGCGATGAACACCGCGGTCGCCTCGGCGGTCACCTGCCCGTCGGCGCGGATCTCACCGGTCGCGAAGCTCTTGCGTCCTTCGCGGCCGGTCCAGCGCCCGGTCAGCTCCAGCGGTACGTCGTAGGGCGTCGCCCGGCGGTAGCGGATGTCGAGGCCGGCGGTCAGCCCCGGCGCCCCGGCCGCGGACGCGGCCACCCCGAGCAGCTGGTCCAGGATCACCGCCACGATGCCGCCGTGCGCGCGGGCGGGCGGGCCGCCGTGTGCCGCGGTCAGCGTGCATCGGGCGTTGATCTCCACCGACGCGGGCTCCGCCGTCGGGTCGGGCCTGGGGGTGACCTCGGCGAACACCAGCCGGGGCGCCTGCGGGTTGAGCCGTCCCGAGCCCATCTGGGTCAGATGTTCCAGCCGGCCGTCCGGATACCGGATCAGCGAGACCGCCTGCGGGCGGCGGGCCGCGCCGAGCAGCGCGGTCAGCTCGGCGATCCGCCCGGCCGCGTCCGCGCGTACCGCCGCGTCCACGTCGGTCCACACCACCGCCTCGACCAGATCCCGCACCCGGTCCGCGAGGTCGAGCGCCTCCGGGGTCACGCTCTCCGGTCCGGGCAGGGTGCCGGCCATCAGTTCGGCGAGGGCGGTGGCCGAGGCCGGCGGCAGCGGCCCGGTGTTCGAGTTCATACCCGTCCCTTCGTGACACTTTGCTGGAGCCTGCCGAGAATGCCCCATCTTTCGTGACGCGGTTCTTGATCTTGCCAAGAATGCGGGCCAAGAATATGACGGTGCATCAGATCTAACGGTCTATCAGACCCGGCGCGGCCGGATCGCGGTGAGGGAGTGCGGCATGGTGACGATCGCGGAGCTCGTACATCGCCAATGGGGCGACGAGCGGACCGGGCTGCATTTCGAGGACCTGACCTGGACGCACGACCGGATCGCCCGCGACGCCGCCGCCCGGGCCGCGCTGCTCGCCGACCTGCTGCCGCGCGGAGTCGAGCCGCACGTGGGGGTCCTGCTCGACAACGTGCCCGAATTCCCGCTCTGGTTGTCCGCCGCGGCGGTGGCGGGCGCCACCCTCGTGGGAGTGAACTCGACGCGCCGCGGCGCGGAGTTGGCGCGCGACATCACCCACGCCGAATGCGCCGTCCTGGTCACCGAGCGGGCGCACCTGCCGCTGCTCGACGGATTGGATCTGGGCATCCCGGCGCAGCGCATCCTGGTGGTCGACGACCCCGGCTACGCCGACCTGCTGCGACCGTACGCGGACGCCGCGCTGCCCGCCCTGACGGTCGACCCCTCGGATCGGCTGCTGATCGTGTTCACCTCCGGCTCCACCGGCGCGCCCAAGGGGGTCATCTGCTCGCAGGGCCGGTTGGCCGGCGCGGGCAGCGCGCTGACCGCGCAGTTCGGCTTCGGCCCGGACGACGTCAACTACGTGTGCATGCCGATGTTCCACGGCAACGCGCTGATGGCGAACTGGGCGCCGGCGCTGCGCGCGGGCGGCGCGGTCGCGCTGCGCCGCCGGTTCTCCGCGTCGGCGTTCCTGCCCGACGTCCGCCGCTACGGCGCGTCCTACTTCACCTACGTCGGGCGTGCGATCTCGTATCTGCTGGCCACCCCGGAGCGGCCCGACGACCGGGACAACCCGCTGCGCGCCGGGTTCGGCACCGAGGCGGGCGCGGTGGACATGGCGCGCTTCGAGGCGCGCTTCGGATGCGCGCTGACCGAGGGATACGGCTCCTCGGAGGGCGGGATGAGCGTCAACCGGCGGCCCGGGACGCCCCCGGGCGCGGTCGGGCCGTGCCCGGAGCACGCCGCGGTGCTCGATCCGGCGACCGGCGAGGAGTGCGCGCGGGCCGAGTTCGACGCGGCGGGTCGGCTGGTCAACGGCGACGCCGCGATAGGTGAGCTGGTCAACACCGGGCGCAGCGGGTTCGAGGGCTACTGGCGCAACGAGCAGGCGTCGGCGGCCCGGTCCCGGGACGGCCGCTACTGGACGGGCGACCACTTCTACCGGGACGCGGCCGGATACCTCTACTTCGCCGCGCGGGCGGACGACAAGCTGCGGGTGGACGGGGAGAACCTGGCGGTGGCCACGATCGAGGGCATCCTCGCCCGCCACGAGCCGTTCGAGGTGGTGGTCGTGTACGGGGTGCCGGACCCGGTGACCGGGGACCTGGTGATGGCGGCCGTGCAGATGCGCGAGGGGACCGCCTTCGACCCCGGGGAGTTCGCCGCGTTCATCGCCGAACAGCCCGACCTGGGCACCAAGATGGCGCCCACGTTCGTGCGGGTGGTGGACACGGTGCCGACCACCGCGACCAACAAGGTGCACAAGGTCGGATTGCGCCGCGAGGGATTTCGTACGGCGGACGAGGTGTGGTGGCGTCCCGAGCGCGAGGGGGCGTATCGCCTCCTCGACGACGCCGGGCGACAAGAGCTGATCGGGCGCTACCGCGCGCACGAGCGGGAGCACGTGCTGGACCTGTGAGCCGCGCTCGCGGAAGCCGTCGGGAACGGGTGGTCGGCGGTGGTTTGGGTACGCCCCGCCGACCGGACCCGGTAGCGTGCCGGGCGCACGGGTCCGGATCGGACCCATCGACCACGGGAGAGGCATGCAGTCGCCTGACGACGCGGTGCCCGGGCAACCGGTGGATCGGTCGAAGCCGGTAGTCGAGTCCGGGGCGGCGGTGGGCACCGCGACCGGCGGACCGACGGCCGATTCGGGTCCGGCACCCGGCACACCATCGCCCGCCGTCCGCATCCCGGAACAGGCGGGGGAGCGTTCCCCCGTCGACGTGCCGACGGACACGGCGGTGCCCGCCGACGAGCGCCGGTCGACCGCGGTGCGCTCGGTCACGGCGGTGTTCGCCGTCCTCGCGATCCTGGTGACCCTCGTCCACGTCTTCTTCGTGTTCCTGCACGTGGCGCCGAGCAACGCGCTGAGCCAGGAGTACCAGAAGGAGACCGGCACCTGGATCTACCCCTACTTCGAACAGAACTGGGCGCTGTTCGCGCCGAATCCGATGTCGGAGAACTTCCGCGTGCAGGCACAGTCGCGAGTGCGCGGTCCGGACGGCCGGGTCGTCGAGTCGGACTGGTCCGACCTGACCCTGGACGACCTGAACCACATCCGGGGCAACCCGTATCCGAGCAAGGCCGACCAGAACATGATCCGGCGCGCCTGGTCCAGCTACTCCGACAGCCACGACGCCAAGGACGAGTCGGCGGTCGGCAGCCGCGGCCCGCTGACCCAGCGCTACCTGCGCCGGATCGTGGTGCACCGCTTCCAGGACGCGGGCCTGAACCGCTCGCTGGAGTCCATCCGGATCCGGGTCGCGACCACGGCGATCGGCAAGCCCGGTGCGAGCCCCGAGCCGACGACCTCGTACCGCACGCTCGGCTGGTGGGAGACGAAGCCCGATGACTTCCGGTGAGGTGCGGCCGCCCGGCGCGGCGAGCCCGTGGCGCCGCGGGGAGGACGCCGTCGGCCGCGCGCTGGTCGGGGCCCTGGACGCGGTCGGTACACGTACCTTCGCGGTGCACCAGGCGGCGCTGCTGCGGATCGGCTACGGCCTGGTGTTCCTGGTCAGCCTGCTGCGCGAATACCTGAACCGGCGGGAGATCTGGGGCGATCAGTCGGCCTGGTCGCCGGACATGGCCCGGGAGTTGCTGAACGGCATCCAGGGCGTGAGCCTGCTGCTCGAAAGCGACTCGCGCTGGTGGTTCGAGGGCGTCTACCTGGCCGCCATCGTGGTCAGCGCGCTGTTCGTGCTCGGCTGGCACACCCGGGCGACGAGCATCCTGTTCGCCGTCATGGTGGTGTCGTTCAACAGCCGCTCCATCCTGATGACCGACGGCGGCGACACCGTCCTGCTGCTGATGTCGATCTACCTCGCCTTCACCGCCTGCGGTCGGGTGTGGTCGCTGGACGCCCGTCGGGCCCGGCGCACCGGGGTGCGCCCCGGCACCGGTCCCGGGCACGAGGTCGGGGTGCTCGTCGGGCTGATCGCCATGGTCGTGCTCGGCACCACCTGCCGGGGCGACTCGTGGGCCCTGCACCCCAAGTTCTCCTTCGCGTTCGTGTGCCAATGGATCTGGCTCCCCGGGATCCTCGTGGTCTTCGGCGCGCTGTGGCGGCTTCCACGCGAGGTGGAGCAGGTCCGCGCCGGCCTGGTCACCGCGGTGCACAACTGCGCGCTGTTCGTCATCGCCGCCGAGGTGTGCTTCATCTACGGCGCGGCCGGCCTCTACAAGGTGCAGGGCTCGTACTGGCAGGACGGCACGGCGATGCACTACGTGCTGAACCTGGAGTACTTCGCGCCCTGGCCCGGGGTCAGCCACACGCTCGCCGCGAACACCGAGATGGGCGTCGTGCTGGCCTACCTCACGGTGTTCATCCAGGTCGGCTTCGTCTTCATGCTGTTCGCGAAGCGGGTCAAGTACGTCGCGATCGTGATCCTGCTCGGCATGCACTTCGGCATCGCCGTCCTGCTCGGCCTGCCCGCGTTCTCCGCGTCGATGTCGGTGGGCGACGCGCTGTTCCTGCCCACCGCGTTCCTGATCTGGACCCGCTCGCGGGTGATCGGGCGGCTCACGGCGCGGCTGCGGCGCGGGCCCGCCGCGCCGGCACAGGTGCCGGCCGATCCCGCGCCGCCGGCCGGGCCGCCCGCGTCCGAGGGGCCGGCGGGGTTGTCGCCGACCGCGAGTCGGGCCTGACCGAGGCACTCGCACCCCCGTCCCGACCCGCGCCACGCCGGTCGGGGCGGGGGCACGCCGGGTTCTAGGCTGCTGCCATGGACCTCCACGACGTCGATGCCCGCGTGCGCCGGTCGGCCGCGGCGCCCGGGACGGTGCTGCTCGACGGCTTCCACGCGGTCAAGCACGCACTGCGGTTCGGCGCGGACGTGTCCCTGGTGGTGACCACCGACCGGGCCGCGGTTCGCGCGCTCGCCGACGAACTCGCGGCCGACGTGGGCGAACACCTCGACGAGACGGCGATCGAGGTGTCGGAAGCCCTGCTGCGCGAACTGGTCCCGCGCGGCAGCCCCACCGGGGTGCTCGCGTTCGCCCGGCGTCCCGAACCGGCGCCCCCGGGCGAGCGCGCCGCGCCCGTCGTGCTCCTGGAGAACCCGCGCAACCTGGGCAACGTCGGGGCGGTGATCCGGCTGGCCGCCGGGTTCGGCGCCGCCGCCGTGCTGACCACCGGCGACCTCGACCCGTGGCATCCGCACGTGATCCGGGGCAGCGCGGGGCTGCACTTCGCCACCGAGGTCGCCCGGGTCGGCCCCGACCAACTGCCCGAAGGGCCGCTGTTCGTGCTCGACCCCGAGGGCGACGACCTGCGGGCCACCGACATCCCCGACGACGCGGTCCTCGCCTTTGGCACCGAACGACACGGCGTCTCCGCGGCGTTGCGCGGGCGGGCGGATCGACGAGTGGCCATCCCGATGCGGCCCAGGGTCTCCAGCTACAACCTGGCCACCAGTGTCGGGATGGCCCTCTTCCGCTGGTCCTGCACCTCCGCGAACGCGCCGGCATGAGCGGCCACGACGCCATCGTGCTCGCCGGCGGCGCCGCCCGGCGGCTGGCCGGCGCGGACAAGCCGGGCCTGCTCGTGGCCGGTGTCCCGCTGCTCGACCGGGTGCTCGCCGCGGCGGCCGGCGCCGAGCGCACCATCGTGGTGGGCCCGCGCCGGCCGACCCGCCGCGAGGTGGTGTGGGTGCGCGAGGACCCGCCCGGCGGTGGCCCGGTGGCCGCGCTCGCCGCCGCGCTGCCGGTCGTGCGGGCCGACGCGGTGGTCCTGCTCGCGGCCGATCTGCCCTTCCTGTCCGCCGCGTTGCTCGACCGCCTGGTGGCCGCGCTCGGCCCCGACCGGGGGCCGGACGCGCCGGCCGGCGTGGTCGCGGTCGACGCCGACGGGCGCGACCAGTACCTGCTCGCCGCCTACCGCACCGCCGCGCTCCGCACCGCGCTGGCCGGTCTGGACGAGCCCGCCGGGGCGGCGCTGCGCCGGGTGGTCGGCCCGCTCGCGACGCGCCGGATCCAGGCCGGTCCCGACGCCGCCTTCGACTGCGACACCTGGGCGGATGTGCGCGACGCGCGAGCACGGTCGGGGAGGATGGACACAGCCCCGAAGAGGAGAGAGATGACTGGCCTGGACGAGTGGACCGAAGCGGTCAAGCAGGAACTGGGCATCGAGTTGGACGTGGACATCGCGGCGCTGCTCGACATGACCCGGGTGGCGGCGCACAACGTGCAGCGACCCGCCGCGCCGCTCACCTCCTTCCTGGTCGGTTACGCCGCGGCCATGCGCGGCGGCGGCGCCGACGCGGTGGCCGAGGCGTTGCGCCAGGCGCGCGAACTCGCCGAGCGTCGGGGCCCCGACGCCGAACCGGACGCCTGATGGTCCCTCGGGAGAGCCGGACCGTGCCGCGCCCCGAACCGCACGCACCGGTGCCCTCGGCGCTCGGCTGGCCGGAGGCCCGGGCCACCGCCCGCGCGGCCGGGCGACCGCTGCCCGCGGTCTCGCGCACCCTGCACCACGCGCGCGATCACGTGCTGGCCCGGCCCATCGTCGCGCTCACCGACCTGCCCCCCTTCGACACCTCGGCCATGGACGGCTGGGCGGTCGCCGGGCCCGGGCCGTGGCGGGTGCGCGGCCGGTTGCTCGCGGGCGACTCGGGCGGGGAGATCGGGGTGATGCGCGACGGGGACGCGGTGGAGATCGCCACCGGCGCGCGGGTGCCGCACGGGGCCACCGCCGTGCTGCGCAGCGAGCAGAGCCGGGTCGAGGGCCGCACGCTCTTCGCCGACGCGCACCTCCAGCAGGGTACCGACATCCGCGCCTGCGGTCAGGAGTGCCGACGCGGCGACGAACTGCTGCCGGCGGGTACCACGGTCACCCCCGGGGTGACCGGCCTGGCCGCCGCGTCCGGCTACGACGAACTGGTCGTGGTGGACCGGCCTCGGGTGGAACTGCTGGTGCTCGGCGACGAGTTGCTGGACTCCGGGCTGCCCCGGGAGGGCCGGATCCGGGACGCGCTGGGCCCGCTGATCACGCCGTGGTTGCGCACCCTGGGCGCCGATCTGCTGCGGGTGCGCCGGGTCGGGGACAACCCGGACACGCTGCGCGCCCACGTGAGCGGGTCGCGGGCCGACGTGGTGATCACCACCGGCGGGACCGCCGACGGCCCGCGCGACCACGTGCACGGGCTGCTCGCCGAGTTGGCCGCGGACGTCCTCGTGGACGGCGTCGCGGTCCGCCCCGGGCATCCGATGTTGCTCGCCCACCTGCCCGGCGAACGCCCCGGCGCCGGGCGGTATCTGGTCGGCCTGCCGGGCAATCCGCTGGCCGCGGTCGCCGGCATGCTCACCCTCACGGTGCCGCTGCTGCGCCGGTTGTCCGGGCGGCCCGAACCGCGCCCGCGCCGGATCCGGGCCGGCGCCGACATCGCGGGCCACCCGCACGACACCCGCCTGGTGCCGATGCGCGGGGATCGGCCGTTGGCCTTCGCCGGACCGGCGATGTTGCGCGGGCTCGCGGTCGCCGACCGGATCGCGGTGGTACCGCCGGGCGGGGTGCGCGCGGGCGATCCGGTCGAGGTGCTGGCGGCGCCCCGGTGAGGACGGTGCGTTTCCCCGACGACCGCCCGGGCGATCGGCGCGGGCCGCGCGGCGCGCTGACCCGGCCGCTGCCGACGCTGCGCAAACGACCCGAGGGGCCGGCGGGCCTGGCCGGTCAGGCGGGCGCGAGCGTACACATCCCCAAGGAACGACCCGGGCCGCTGGCGCAGGTGTTGCGCCGATTCGGGATGGCGCTGCTGGTGCTGGCGGCGACGATCCTGATCGTCTACGTCGACAGCGACGGCTATCGCGACACGGTGGACGAGCACGTCTCGTTCCTCGACGCGGTGTACTACGCGACGGTCACCCTCTCCACCACCGGCTACGGCGACATCACCCCCGCGAGCGACGGCGCCCGCCTGGTGAACGTGGTGCTGATCACCCCGCTGCGGGTGGTCTTCCTGATCATCCTGGTCGGCACCACCCTCGAGGTGCTCACCGAGCGCACCCGGGAGCAGTTGCGGCTCAACCGTTGGAGGTCCACGTTGCGCGACCACACCGTCCTGGTCGGCTACGGCACGACGGGATACAGCGCGGTACATACGCTGATGGCGCAGGGCGTCTCGCGCGAGAACATCGTCGTGGTCGACTCCGACCCCGAGGCGGTCGCCGAGGCGAGCGACGACGACGGGCTCGTGGTGGTCTCCGGCGACGCGACCCGGGCGGAGGTGCTGCGCCGGGCCGAGGTCGAGCGGGCGCGGAACATCATCGTGTCGGTCAACCGGGACGACACCGCGGCCCTGGTCACGCTGACCGCACGGCAGTTGAACCGGCGCGCGTGGATCGTGGTCGCCGTGCGCGAGGACGAGAACGCGCCGCTGATCCGGCAGAGCGGCGCCGATTCGGTGGTCACCACCGCCAGCGCCGCGGGCCGGCTGCTCGGGGTCTCCATGCTCAGCCCGAACGTGGGCGAGGTGATGGAGGACCTGATGCACTACGGCGAGGGCATGGACCTGGTCGAGCGGCCGCTCGAGAAGCACGAGAAGGGCAGGTCGCCGGGCGAGTGCGGCGATCTGGTGGTGGCCGTGGTGCGCGGACACCGCACGCTGCGGCACGACGACCCCGAGGCGGCGGTGCTCGGCGCGGGTGACCGACTCGTGGTGATCAAGACCCATAAGCCCCGTCCCAAGCCGGGTGACTCATAGGCTGGAGCCATGTACGCCATCACGATTGCCGAGCCGGGCGGACCCGAGGTACTGACCTGGGGCGAGGTTCCGGACGAGAAACCCGAACCCGGCGAGGTTCTGGTGGAGGTGGCCGCCACGGCGGTCAATCGGGCCGACCTGATGCAGCGACAGGGGTTCTACCGGCCGCCGCCGGGAGCCTCCGCATACCCCGGCCTGGAGGCGTCGGGCCGGATCGTCGAGGTCGGCGCGGGCGTGTCCGGCTGGGCCGTCGGCGATGAGGTGTGCGCGCTGCTCGCGGGCGGCGGCTACGCCGAGCGGGTGCGGGTGCCCACCGGCCAGCTGCTGCCGGTACCCGAGGGGGTGGACCTGATCTCGGCGGCGGCGCTGCCCGAGGTGGTCTGTACGGTCTGGTCGAACGTGTTCATGGTGGCCCACCTGCGCAAGGGCGAGAACTTCCTGGTGCACGGCGGATCCAGCGGCATCGGCACGATGGCGATCCAACTGGCGAAGGTGGCCGGCGCGCGCATCCTGACCACCGCCGGATCGGCCGCCAAGCTGGAGCGCTGCCGCGAGTTGGGCGCCGACGTGACCATCGACTACCGCGGCGAGGACTTCGTGGCCCGGGTCGCGGAGGCCACCGGCGGCGCCGGGGTCGACGTGATCCTGGACAACATGGGCGCGAAGTACCTGGACCGCAACGTGGACGCGCTCGCGGTGAACGGGCGACTCGTGGTGATCGGGCTCCAGGGCGGCACCCGGGGCGAGTTGGACCTCAACAAGCTGCTGATGAAGCGCGCCGCGGTGGCCGCGACCTCGCTGCGGGCCCGGCCGATCGCGGAGAAGTCGGCGATCGTGGCGGCGGTGCGCGAGCACGTGTGGCCGCTGGTGGCGGCGGGCCGGGTCGTGCCGATCGTGGACCGGGTGATGCCGGTGGCCGAGGCGGCCGACGCGCACCGTGTGCTGGAGGAGAGCGGACACATCGGCAAGGTCGTGTTGCGGGTGCGCTGACGGGAGCTTGCCGGGGGTGGGCCGACCTGCCGCCGGACGAATGAAAATCGGATGACCGGACCGGTGCGGCGTATGTCGCTGGATGGGTCTTTTGTCGATTTTCCTTAATCTGACGACATGCCTACCCCCGGCGGCTTCGCGCGTCGACTGGCTGCCGGGTGTGTGCTCGCGGCGGTCCACGTCCTTCCCGGCTTCGGCGTGCTCGCGAGCGCGGCGCCCGTACCCCCGCCCGCCCCGGTCGACGCATCGGCGCCGCCGGCGGAACGGGCTGTCGACGACGCGGGATCGACCGCGGGCCCACGCGGTCGGGCGCCCGCCGCACCCGGGTTGCGGCCCGATCCGCCGGTGCCGCCGCAGGAGCCGGTGGTGCCCACCACGCCGGCCAGACCCGCGCCGATCACCGACGCGCCCACCCAACAGGAGTGGGACCGGCTGCTCGACCGGCTGGCCCGACACGGCGCCCGGCCGGTGACCGACGAGTCGGGGCAGGCGGTCCTGGACGTCGAGCGGGAACTCCTGCTCACCGGGGGGACCGAGGGTCTGGACGCGCTCCGATCCTGGGGGGCGGAGATCACCGGGGACGATCGACCCGGGGTGTACGCCGTGCGCTCCGGCGGGCGAGTCGTCGCGCGGTATCTGGTGGAGACCGAGCCGAAGACCTCGACCGACGCCTCCGCTCCTGTCACCCCTCCGGCCTTCGATGCGCCGCCCACCCTGCCCAGAACCGGCCCATCCGTTGCGAATTTGACTCTGATCGCCCTCGGAGGAGCCGGTATCGTCTGCGCCGGTGGACTGCTCGTCCGGTGTTCCCCTGCGCCGCGACGACGCTGAGCGGCGGGACGGGCGTCGGTCCCGCCGGGCAGACTGGGTGTCTGGCGCATCGCGGATGAAGGGTGCAGGCTCGTCGAGGATGCGGATCGGGATACGGGGTTACCTTCCGGCAACGTCCGTCCGATGGTGGGGGGAGGAGGCGTGATGTGGTCGATCCGCGGGTTTCACCGGCGGATTCCGCTGGGACCGACGATCATCGCGTTGGCCCTCATCACGCTGCTCGTGCTCACCAACGTCTGGGGTGCCGGCCCCGGGATCCGGGCCCGGCACGACGGGGCCGCGCCCAGTCCGGCCGACATCCCGCCGCAACTGCCCGCCCAGGACCAGAGTATCGAGGCCACCCCGGCGCCGAACGGCGGCACCTCACCGGCTCCCGCCGGGCAGCCGAGCGCCGGCGGTCAGCCGGTTCCGGTGCCCACGGTGACGGTGACCGAGACGGTGGCCCCGCGGGCCGTGCAGGACAGCGGCTCCGGCAACCGGCCCGGGACCGGCGGCGCCACCTCGCCCCCGGTCGGCGAGCCCACCACCGGCGGATCGGTCGCGACCCCCACCACCGGCGGCGGCGATCCGGGCAGCCCGCCCCCGCTGGGCCAGCGTTTTCGGGTGACCGACCTGCGGATCGTCGCGGACCGGGCGAACGGCTCCTACGTGTGGTGCAACGGCCTCGAACAGATACAGCTGATCGGGACCGTGCTCGTGGACGGGGTCGGCCCGGGCGACGTGGTCTACCAGTGGGTCTACGACAAGGTGCGGGTGTTCCCGCCGGACATCATGCGCTTCACCGGCTCGGGGCCGCGCCAGCAGAGCCTGTCCGTGCCCTGGCCGATCCCGCCGCAACTGCTCGGTGAGGTCAGCGGCGTGGTGCAATTGCTGATCCTGCAGCCGGTGGCCAACGCCCAGACCCAGCGCTACACGTTCGACTTCCGCTGCCGGGGCCCGTTCTCCGGCAACTGACCCCGCGCCGGCGCCCGGTGATCGGGTGTTCGTCGTAGGACCCTCCCTTGCCCGGCGGCCGTTCCCGCCCGCTCTCGTTCCCGTTCCCGCTCCGGCGGGTGTCGCCTTGCATGACGAGCATACCGGGTATACACATACTCGGTATGTCCATCAAACACGGCCTGCTCGCACTGCTCGATCAGGGCCCCCGATACGGCTATCAACTCCGGAGCGAATTCGAGGCCCGGACCGGATCCACCTGGCCGCTGAACGTCGGTCAGGTCTACACCACGCTCGGCCGGCTGGATCGCGACGGCCTGGTCGCGCCCGACGGCGAGGACGCCGAAGGGCACGTCTTCTACCGGATCACCGAACCGGGCCGCGCCGAGTTGCGCGCCTGGTTCGACGCACCGGTCTCGCGCACCAACCCGCCCCGGGACGAACTCGCGATCAAGCTCGCGATGGCCGTCACCGTGCCCGGGGTCGACATCGCCACGGTGATCCAGGGCCAGCGCTCCCACACGCTGCGCGCGCTCCAGGACTACACCCGGCTCAAGACGCGCGCGGCCGAGGACGACCTGGCCTGGCAACTCGTCCTGGAATCGCTGATCTTCCACGCGGAGGCCGAGGTGCGCTGGCTCGACCACTGCGAGACGCGCCTGGCCCGCCGGGCCGCCGAGCACGCGCCGGCCCCGGCCGTCGAGCAGCCCGCACCGCCGCGCAAGCGCGGAGCGCGCCGATGAGCGCCGCCGAGCGCACGGACTCGGGGGCCGGCGCCATACCGGTCCTCGAACTCCGGTCGGTGGGCCGGATTCACGGCCGGGGCGAGGTTCGGGTGGAAGCCCTGGCCGAGGTGAACCTGAGCGTCGTACCGGGCGAGATGCTGGCCGTGATGGGGCCCAGCGGGTCGGGCAAGTCCACCCTGCTGATGCTCGCCGGCGGACTGGACACCCCCACCGGCGGCGAGGTCCTGGTCGAGGGGCAACCGCTCGGCACGCTCAATCGGCGCCGGATGGCCGCGCTGCGCCGGCGCCACATCGGCTACGTCTTCCAGGACCTCAACCTGGTCCCGGCGCTGACCGCGGTGGAAAACGTCGCGCTGCCGCTCGAACTCGACGGCACGTCGATCCGCCGGGCCCGACAGGCCGCGCAGGCGGCACTGACCGAGGTCGGCCTCGAACACTTCGGCGATCGCTTCCCCGACGACATGTCCGGCGGTCAGCAACAACGCGTGGCGATCGCCAGGGCGTTGGTGGGCGAGCGTCGGCTGCTGCTGGCCGACGAGCCGACGGGCGCGCTCGACTCGACCACCGGTGAGGCGGTACTGCGGGTGTTGCGCGCGCGAAGCGACGCGGGTGCGGCGGTGGTCCTGGTGACCCACGAGGCCCGGCACGCGGCCTGGGCGGACCGGATCGTGTTCCTGCGCGACGGCCGCCTGGTGGACGACACCGGCGCCGCGGCCTCAGCCGAGTCGTTGCTCTCCCGAGGCGGTTCGCGATGAGTGCCGGCTCCTGGCGGGCCTGCCTTCGGATCGCCCGGCGGGACGCGCTGCGGGCCAAGGGGCGCAGCGCCCTGATCGTCGCGATGATCGCCATCCCCGTGCTGGGGATGAGCGCGGCCGACGTGACCTGGCGCAGCGCGCAACTCGACACCGACGAGCTGATCTCGCGCACGCTCGGACAGGCGGACGCGCGGGTGCGCGATCCCGCGCATGAGAACGGCTCCAGCATTTCCGGGCAGTTCGCGGTTCCGATCCGACAGGACGTCGAGGGCCACGACTGGCAGACCGACGCCTGGCCGACGACGTCA
Organism: Embleya sp. NPDC020630; assembly: GCF_044334985.1. NCBI lineage: Bacteria > Bacillati > Actinomycetota > Actinomycetes > Kitasatosporales > Streptomycetaceae > Embleya > Embleya sp. NPDC020630. The sequence goes on along the minus strand of NZ_JBIRUB010000011.1, from coordinate 107,717 downwards.
CCCCCGTCCGGCGCCCCGCTCCCGGGAGCGGAGTCGGGGAACGCGGGCTCGGGGAGCGCGGCGTCGACGAGTGCGCCCGCGCAACGGGACCCGGGCTCGGTGATACGGGGGATCACCGAGACCCTGACCGACCGGACCGCCTACGTGACGCTGTCTACCGCATACGGTCGAAGCAGTGTGGCGGCTCGCGAGTTCGAGTACACCAAGCCGCTCGCGAAGGGGATGGTCGTCCAGCGCGAGGGGCGGGCTCCGAACGCCCGGGACGAGGTGGTCGTCACCGAACGACTGCGCCGCTCGGCCGGCTACCGCGTCGGTGGACAACTGACCGAGTTGGCCACCGGACGCACCTTTCGGATCGTCGGCACCGTCGACCTGCCGCAGGACCTGCGGGCGAGCACGGTCTTCACCGTGCCCGGCGGTCTGCTCGACGGGCCGACCTCGCGCACCCCGGCGAACGGGTCCGACGAGGCGGTGACCGCAACGTTGATCCGAATACCTGGGGGCATGCCCTGGAGCCGGGTCCTGGAGGCGAACAGGCAGGGACTCCTCGTCAGGTCCGCTGCCGTACTGCGGCATCCCCCGGCCGAGTCGGAGCAGCCGTATCGGACCCCGCGACAGTGGGCCGAGTCGCGTGCGCTCCGGCTCGGCGGCATCGGCCTGGGGCTCGGGCTGTTGGAGATGATCCTGCTGGCGGGTCCGGCCTTCGCAGTGGGCGCACGCCGCAGGCGGCGCGAACTCGGACTGATCGGTGTGGCGGGCGGCGGCCGTCGGCACATCGGCGGGGTGGTCCTCGGCGGTGGGGTGGTGCTCGGCGCGGTCGGGGCGCTGCTCGGCACCACGCTGGGCCTGGTGGTCGCGGCCCTGATGCGGCCGTGGTTCGCCGAGCGCACCGGGCAACTCCTCGGTCACTACGACGTGCGCGTGCTCGAACTGCTCGGCATTGCCGCGGTCGGGGTCACGATCGGTGTGCTCGCCGCGCTGGTTCCGGCCTGGCTCGCGGCCCGCGAGGACGTCGCCGTGTCGTTGACCGGCCGCCGCGGGGTCCGGCGCGGCTCGCGCCTGGTGCCGATCGCCGGGATCGTCGCTCTCGCACTCGGCACCGCGATCGCGGTGTACGGCGCGGACCGGGCGGACGAGACGATCATCGTCGTCGGCGTGGTGGTGGCCGAACTGGGCCTGGTCGCGTGTTGTCCGGCGCTGATCGGGCTGACCGCGCGGCTCGGCCGGTTCCTGCCGCTGAGCCCCCGGCTGGCGCTGCGCGACGCGGCTCGCAGCCGACCGCGCAGCGCCCCCGCGATGGCCGCGGTGATGGCGGCGGTGGCGGGTTCGGTGGCGGTCGCGGTGGTGTGGTCGAGCCAGACCGCCGACGAGCGCAACGCGTACCGCCCCAACGCCCTGACGAACCACGTCCTGGTCGGCATTCACGACAGCGACCCGTTTCCGGGCCGGCCGGTCGGTGCGCCGGTGACCGCCGGGCAGATCGAGGAGGTGCGCCGCGTGGTGGAGCGGACCCTGCCCGGCGCGAAGGGCGGTGTGCTCGGCTCGCTGACCGGGCCGTGTACCCCGGACCGGTCCGAGTGCGCCGGCTACCGGGTACGGAAGCTGCCCGAGTTCCGGTGTCCGATCGAGGGCGGCGGCGACCCGGCGCGGTGGCACGCCGACCCCAGATGCGTGTTCTCCTCGCCGGGCAACGGCTTCTTCCGATCGGTGGTCGGCGACGCCGACACGCTGCGCGAACTCACCGGCGCGGACGACCCGCGCGCGGCCGAGGTGTTGGCCCGGGGCGGAATCGTGCTGTTCGAGGACGGCTACATCGGTCCGGACGGCACGGCCGAGGTGGTCACGTACCGCAACGGTGCCGGTCCGGGCGGGATGTCGGCCATGGAGAAGCCGGACCCGGCGCGGCCCGTGGTGCGGCTGCCCGCGGTGATGGTACGGGCGCCGTTCGGGTTGGCCAGTGGCATCTTCGCCTCCCCGGCGGCGGCGGCCACGCTCGGCGCGGCCCCCGAACCGGCCGGCGCGGTCTACGACGCCGGGCGTTCGCCCTCGGACGCGCAGAAGCAGCGCCTGGAGGAGGGCCTGGCCCGGATCTCCGACCGCGCCTTCCTGTTCATGGAGCGCGGATTCCAGGACAAGGACGACGTGCGCCTGCTGCTGCTCGCGGTGTTCGCGCTGGTCATCACCGTCGGTGCGTCGGGAGTGGCCACCGGGCTCGCCCTCGCCGACGGCCGGCAGGACCTGGCCACGCTCGGTGCGGTGGGCGCGCCACCGGGTGTGCGGCGCCGGTTGTCCGCGTTCCAGAGCGGGGTGATCGCCTTCCTGGGTACCGCGCTCGGCCTGGTCGTCGGGGTGCTCGCGGGAGTGGTCGTGCGTCGGGGGCAGCGCGCGGCCCTGTGGGACACGCTGCCCCCCGCCATCCAGGGCAGGCTGCACGCCCCCACGGTGGTGGTCCCGTGGTCGCGGCTCGCGCTCGCGCTCGTCGTGCTGCCGCTGCTCGCGGGCCTGCTCGCGGCGCTTTTGACACGATCGCGCGTGGTGCTGCGCGGGAGGACGGCATAACCCTCCGGCGCTCCTAGGATGAGATGCATGGATACGCCGAACAGCGAAGCGAATGGTGAGAACCCGCAGGTGGTGATCGTCGGGCCGGATGGCATGGCGCTCGGCGGCGGCCTCGGTGAAGAGGGCGGTGAACTCGCGGTGACCGACATGGTGGAACAGCCCGCGAAGGTCATGCGCATCGGAAGCATGATCAAGCAGCTCCTCGAGGAGGTGCGCGCGGCTCCCCTCGACGAGGCGAGCCGGGTGCGCCTGAAGGAGATCCACGCCAGCTCGATCAAGGAACTGGAGAAGGGGCTCGCCCCGGAACTGGTCGAGGAGCTGGAGCGCCTGTCGCTTCCGTTCACCCACGACTCGGTGCCCAGCGAATCCGAGCTGCGGATCGCGCAGGCACAATTGGTGGGATGGCTCGAAGGGCTCTTCCACGGCATCCAGACCGCGCTGTTCGCCCAGCAGATGGCGGCGCGCGCACAGCTGGAGACGATGCGTCGGGCGCTGCCGCCCGGCGTGGGACCCGGGGGGCAGGGCGAGCCGCCGCACACCCAGTCGGGTCCGTATCTCTAGCCTTCGGCATCGTCCGGAGCCCTCGGGATCGTTCGGACGACGAGTCCGGACGCCCGTCGTCGCGGGGCGGACCGGGGCGGCGCCTGCCCGGCGCCGCCCCGGTGCGCTCGCGTCGGGTCTCTGACAGGCTGTCGGCGGTACGACGGGAGCGCTGTTCGGTAGGTCGACTCGCGGGGCCGTCGTGCCCGAGTCGTGAAGCGTGGAGGGCGGCCTGACGGTGACCGTTTCGGGGGACCCGGCTCGGGCGAGCGGGCGCGTCTTCGGTGGCGGGCGGTATCGCACCGGACGGCGGATCGGCGGCGGCGGGATGGCCGTGGTGCACGAGGCGCACGACCTGATGCTCGACCGGCTCGTCGCGGTCAAACGGCTGCGCAGCGACCTGGCCGAGGACACCGTCGCGCGTTCGCGCTTCGCCCGCGAGGCCGAGCACGCGGCCGGGTTGGACCATCCCACCATCGTCCGCGTGTTCGACACCGGCGCCGATCCCGGCGAGGACGGGGTCCTGGTGCCGTGGATCGTGATGGAGCTGGTGCGCGGGATCACCCTGCGCGACCTGCTGGAGGCGCACGGCCCGGTGCCCTGGCCGCGCGCGCTCGCGATCACCGCCAAGGTGCTCGACGCGCTGGAGTACAGCCACGATCGCGGCCTGGTGCATCGCGACATCAAGCCGGTCAACGTGATGATCACCCCGGACGGCGCGGTCAAGGTGATGGACTTCGGCATCGCCCGCGCCCTGTTCGTCACCGACGGCGCGCTGACCGACCCCGGTCGGATCATGGGCACCCCGCAATACTTCTCGCCCGAGCAGGCGTTCGGGCATCCCGCCTCCACCCGCAGCGACCTGTACTCGGTGGGCTGTCTGCTGCACGAGCTGCTGGTCGGCGTGCCGCCGTTCGACGGCGGTACCGCGGTGCACATCGCCTACCGGCACATGCGCGAGGACCCGACCCCGCCGTCGGCGTACCGCCCGGACCTGCCGGGAGCGGTCGACGATCTGGTGCTGCACGCGCTGCGCAAGGACCCGCACCTGCGCTTCGACACCGCCGGGCGGATGCGCGAGTCGGTGCGGCGGATCCTGCCGGAGAACGTCTGGGACTCGGTCCTGTACGGCGCGGGCGGCCCGCCGCCGGCCGGGCCGGGGCCGGCACCGACGCCCGCGCCGATGGGGCACCGCCCCGGCCGCCCGCCCATCGGTGGTCCGCCGTGGGCGCGGGTGTTGTCCGGATTCGGGCCGCGGGCCCGTTCAGCGGGCGCGCACAGCGCACCGGGCGGGCACGGTCGCCGGGCCGGCGCCGGTGCCGCGTTCGCGGCGACGGTGCTCGGCGTACTGGCCGTGCTCGCGTCCATCCTGATGTTGCGCTGAACCCGGCGCCGCGCCGAGCGGGTCGTCCGGGCCGAACGCCGGGGTCGGTCCGGCACACGGAAGCCCTCGGCCGGGAATCCGGAATCCCGTTACCATGGCCTCTCCGCACCGGAGTACCGCCGATCCCGGTATCGTTTCGGGACTTGACGCGAGGATGCACCACATTTCATCAGCACATGGGCGCGGGCCCCAGCCCCGGCGCCACGTGAGGGGACTGTCGAGGATGATCGCCGAGTCCCCGGTCACAACCCCGACGCCCGAGACGGCGTGCCTTTGTGGCCGGCCGATCGTTGGAACCGTCGTGCTCCCCCGCTCCCGTGGTGTTTTCCGCTCCCCCCTGCTCGCGGCGGACCGCATCGCCACAGTTCGGCGGCCCCGAGCGGGTCGCCCCGACGCGCAGGGCGAGGAGCGATGACCGCGCCGCAGGGCCCGGACGACCGCGAGGCGTCCGGCACACAGGTGAAGACGGTCGGATCCGGCCGCTACGAACTCGGTCGCCAGCTCGGTCGAGGCGGCATGGCCGAGGTGCTGATGGCCCACGACGTGCGGCTCGGCCGTACGGTCGCGGTCAAGACGCTGCGCCCGGACCTGGCCCAGGACCCGGTCGCCCGCTCGCGGTTCGGCCGCGAGGCGCAAAACGCCGCGTCGCTGAACCACCCCGCGATCGTGTCCGTCTACGACACCGGCGAGGACCGGGTCGGCGACGAGCTGGTGCCGTTCATCGTGATGGAGTGCGTCGAGGGTCGCACCGTCCGGGAACTGCTCGGCGAAGGCAACCCCATACCGCTGGAACAGGCGCTGCGGGTCACCGAGGGGATCCTGGAGGCGCTGGAGTACAGCCACCGCCACGGCATCATCCACCGCGACATCAAGCCCGCGAACGTGATCATCACCAACTCGGGCGCGGTCAAGGTGATGGACTTCGGGATCGCTCGCGCGATGCACAGCGCGGCGACCACGATGACCCAGACCGGCATGGTGATGGGCACACCGCAGTACCTGTCGCCGGAGCAGGCCCTGGGCCGGACCGTCGACGCGCGCAGCGACCTGTATTCCAGCGGTTGCCTGCTCTACGAACTGCTGGCGCTGCGTCCGCCGTTCAACGGGGACACCCCGCTGTCCGTGGTGTACCAGCACGTGCAGGACGATCCGCGTCCGCCCTCGATGATGGATCCGCGCGTGCCGCCGCACCTGGACGCGATCGCGTTGAAGGCGCTGGCCAAGAACCCCGACGATCGTTACCAGACGGCCGACGAGATGCGGATGGACATCCGCCGCGCGCTGGCCGGTCAGCAGGTGTCGGTGGCGGTTCCGCCGCGGGTGCCGACCCAGCAGGGTCAGCGGCCCGAGTTCGGCTCGTGGAGCCAGGTGGCCCCCGGGGCGACGGCGGTGTCGCCGCAGACCGGATCGACCGAGGCCACCGCGGCGATGCCGCCGTTGGCGGGCCGGCCGCCGGGCGGCGGGCAACAACCGGGCGCCAACGACGGCGGCACCGGGCAACTGCCGATCGTGACGCCCGCGTCGGAGCGGCACAAGCGCAAGCTGCCGCTCTACCTGGTGGCCGCGCTCGCGGTGGTCCTGATCGCGATCGGCGCGGTGTTCCTGGTCAAGGGTCTGCCGGGTAGCGGCGACAGTCCGTCGAAGACGGACGAGAAGCAGAGTGGCCAGACCACCGGCGGCGAAGGCGGGCAACCGGCCGCGTCGGTCGGCACCACTCCGGACACCAACAGCAAGTCGACCGCGAGCACGCCGCCGAGCAGCCCGCAGCAGACCTCGCGAAGCACCTCGACGCCGACGAGCACGTGGCGCGATCCGGGCGGGGCCTCGTCGGGGCAGACCCACGCGCCGAGTTCGCCGCCGCCGACCAAGCCGTCGAAGACTGGCGAGCCGACCTCGTCGGCCTCCGCACCGTCCGGTGGCGATCCCAAGGGCGGTTCCTCCAGCGGGAATTCGCCGCCGCCGGCGACCGGTGGTACCACCAACTGAGGTCCGAAAGCCCGGAACCCGCGCGGATCATGATCGGTGATCCGCGCGGGTTCTCGGCTTTCGGGAGGGGCGCCGCTCGGCCGCTCAGCCCAGGAAGGCTTCCAGTACCTCGTCGTAGGCCATCGTCCACCATACGATCAGCGCGGCGGAGGCGGGAAACAACGGGGCACAGCGCGGGTCGTGTTCGAGGTAGTGCCGGGTGAGCATCCAGAAGTCGTTCAGCCGCTCCCACCACAACCGGTGCACGGCGGCGGCGAGTTGGGTCGGACCCGGGTCCAGGTTCGCCCGGTATCCGGCGACGAAGCCGCGCACCCGGTCGAGGTCGAGCGTGCCCGAGATGCGGTCGGTGAAGAAGATCAGCGCGGCCCGGACCAGTTCCTCGGTGTGGGGCAGCGCGGCGAGCCGGTCCCAGTCGATGATCGCCACCGGGTCGTTGCCCTGATAGAGCACGTTGAGCGGGTGGAAGTCGCCGTGCACGTAGCCCGTATGCGGTGCGTCGTGGTCGCGGGGTCGCCGGTGCGCATGCCGCAGCAGCAGCGCGCGCCGCTCGATCAGGCGCAGTTCGGCGAGCCGGTCGAAGGAGTCGCTCTCGGGTCGGGCCCGGATCCTGGTGAGCAGGCGCTCGATGGTGGCCAGGGATTCGTGCGGGTCGGCGGTGGGGACAAGGAGCGGCTGCTGGATGGGCGGCAGCAGACGCGGCAGCGTGACGTGTACGCCGCCGAGCAGCGCGCCCACCCGCGCACACCCCCGGGCGTCGAGGTCGGCGCCGCGCCGATGGATGCCGTCCACCCAGGGATACAGGGCGAACCAGCGGCCGCGCGAGGACAGTACGGTGCGCCCGCGCCGGTCGGTCACCGGCGCGATCGCGGGTATGCCGCAGGCGGCGAGCCGCTGCGTGGTCCGGTGCTGGAACCGGATCGTTTCGGGTCGTTGGTCCAGATAGTGCTTGAGAAACCAGCGTCCCCTGGTGGTGACGACCTCGTAGCCTCGGTTGAGCAGGCCCTCGGCGATGGGCCGGAACGAGAGAGCCTGGCCGACCCGATAGCGGTCGATCGTCACAGCCAGTGGGGACCCTGGCCGGGAGGGGGAATACACGGCGTCAATCTATGTCACGGAAAGCAATCAGGTAACTACTCTGTGCAACCTTCACGCGTAAGCGTGGCTCCGGCGTCACGCGTTCGTGGAGCCGGTTGGTCCGTACACCGAAACCGGCCGCCATGCCGCCCTCTCAGCCGAACAACTTTTCCAATACCTCGGCCACGCCGTCGTCCTGATTGCTCCCGGTATGCCGGGTCACCGCCGCCAGTACGTCGGGATGTGCGTTGGCGACGGCGTACGCCTGTCCGGCCCAGGCGAGCAGCGGCAGGTCGTTGGGCATGTCGCCGAACGCCACCACGTCCTCGGTCCGGATACCGCGCTGCGCGCAGAACCAGGCCAGGGTACTGGCCTTGCTGATGCCGAGGGCACTGATCTCCACGAGAGCGATCGAGGAAGAGTGGGTGAACTCCGCGTACGCTCCGGCCCGGTCGCGGGCCAGCGCGAGGAACACGTCGGGGTCGAGGCTGTGGTGTCGGGCGAGCAGCTTGAGCACCGGGCCGGTCAGCAACTCCTCGACCGGGCCCACCGCGTGCACGATCGACACGTCGCGCTCGAGCGCGGGATAGGTCGGCTCGTGCATGAAGCCGGTCTCGGTCTCCACGGCGAAGCTGACGTCGGGCACCGCCTCGCGCAACAGCCGGCTGACCTTGCGCGCGGCGGTGACGTCCATCGTGTGGGTGCCCACCACTCGCTCGCTGCGCAGGTCGTAGACCACCGCGCCGTTGCCGCAGATGGCCAGCCCGCGGTGGCCGGTGACGTCCGCCACGCGCTTCATCCAGCGCGGCGGGCGACCGGTGACGAAGACCACCTCCGCGCCCGAGGACTCGACCAGCTCCAGGGCGGCGAGCGTGCGCGCGGAGATGGACCCGTCGTCACGCACGATGGTGCCGTCGAGGTCGGTGGCCACTAGGCGTGGGCGATTCGTGATGGTCACGGGTACATCCTCGCTCGAAAACGATTCCCCCCTCGCGCCGGTCCCCACCCCGACCGAGGCGGGCCCGCCCCCGTGGCGCGTCGGTGCCCACGACTCGGGCTGCCCCCGGCGCGAAGCGCCCAACAAACGGCTCAGCCCAGTTGCCGCAGGCCCTCGTGCGCGATGCGCTCGAACAGGGTCTGGTCGGCGGCGAAGACCGAGTCGGGGACCGGCCAGTGGATCACCAGCTCCGTGATGCCCAGCTCCCGGTAGCGCCCCGCATAGTCGACGAACGCGTCCATCGAGTCGAGGGGGCGCTCCAGGGTCGAACCCTGGAGGAGGACCCGCTCCAGCTCTTCGGGATTGCGGCCCTCGCTCGCGCAGATGTCGGACAGCCGGGCCAGTTGCTCGGCGATCACCTTCGGGCAGACCTCGGCCGGCACCCCCTTGGGGTCGCGGGTGTCCCCGTAGGTGATCCACCCCTGGCCGTGCCGGGCGGTCAGGCGCATCCCGCGCGGACCGGTGGCCGCAAGGTAGATGGGCACCCGGGGCCGCTGCCGGCCGCCGGGGATCATCCGCACGTCCTCGGCGGTGTAGTAGGCGCCCCGGGAGGTCACGGCCGGCTCGGACAGCAGCCGGTCGAGCAGGGGGACGAACTCGGCGAGCCGATCCGCGCGCTCCTTCGGGGTCCACGGCTGCCCGCCCAGGGCGGTGGCGTCGAAGCCGTTGCCGCCCGCGCCGACTCCCGCGATCAACCGGCCGCCGGAGATGTCGTCGATGGCCGCCAAGTCCTTGGCGAGGGGCACCGGGTGGCGGAAGTTGGGCGAGGTGACCATCGTGCCCAGGCGCAGCCGCTCGGTGACCGCCGCGGCGGCGGTGAGGGTGGGGAGCGCGCCGAACCAGGTGTGGTCCCGGAAGCTGCGCCACGACAGGTGGTCGTAGGTGTACGCGGCGTGGAAGCCCAGGTCTTCGGCCTGTCGCCAGATCTTCCGGCCTTCGGTCCAACGGTGGATCGGGAGGATCACAGTGCTCAAACGCATCCATCGACCATACGTGCCCGGTCGGCACGACCCCGCGGGCCGGCCCGCCGCTACCGCACGAACTCCCCCGCCCGGGTGGCCGCCTCGGCCGCCGCCGCCGCGCGGTCCGCGCTCGCCTCGTCGAGCGGGTCGCCACTGGCCAGGAGTCGGTAGTACAGCGGCGCCGACACCGCCCGGATCACCTCGTGCGGATCGGTGCCCACCGGCGCCTCGCCGCGCTCGATCGCGGCCGTCACGCAGGGCGCCCATTCGTCCACCCGCGTGGCGTAGAAGGCGTGCAGCGCCGTCGCGGTCCGCGCGTCGCAGGTCGCCGCCGCGATCACCGCCTTGAACAGCGCGCCCTGGCGCTCGTCCACCAGCGTGCGGCGCACCAGGTGTGCGTTGGTCCGCAGGTCGCCGAGCAGTGAGCCGGTCTCGGTGCGCGACACCGAACTCTCCGCCATCTCGACCAGCAGGTCCGCGACCAGGCCGGTGGCGCTGCCCCAGCGCCGGTACACGGTGGTCTTGCCGACCTCGGCGCGCTGTGCCACCTCGGCCAGGTCCAGCCCGGCGAAGCCCCGCTCGGCGAGCAGGTCCCCGGCCGCGCGCAGGACCGCCTCGCGTACCCGGGCAGTGCGTCCACCGGGGCGGACGGTGCCTTCCGATGTCATAACGGGACTCCTGTTCCATTAAGTCGATCCATCGTGCTACCTTCTGGGCATCTTAACGGGAAAGCAGACCCGTTAATACCCTGGAACTGCTCGGGAGGCGCACATGTCCACGCTCGATCACCGCACCAGGCCCGTCGAGGGCCCACCCGTCACCCCGGTCGAGCCGACCGACGCGGCCGGCTCGACCGCTGCCCGGATGACCGGGCAGCAGAAGCTGGTGCTGACCCTGCTGCTCGGTGCCCAGTTCATGATCGCGGTGGACTTCTCGATCCTGAACGTCGCGCTGCCGGTGGTCGGCCAGGGCCTGGGCTTCTCGCTGAACAACCTCCAGTGGGTGGCCACCGCGTTCGCGCTGACCGCCGCCGGCTTCACCCTGCTGTTCGGTCGGGTGGCCGACCTGTTCGGCCGCAAGCGCCTGTTCCTGGGCGGCATGGCCCTGCTCGGCGCCTCCTCCGCCCTGGGTGGCTTCGCCACGTCCCCCGAGATGTTGCTGATCGCCCGGGTGCTCCAGGGGCTGGCCACCGCGGCGGTGACCCCCGCCGGTCTGTCGCTGCTGACCACCGCGTTCAAGGAGGGACCCCAGCGGGATCGGGCGCTGGGTCTCAACGGTGCGCTGATGTCGGCCGGCTTCACCGCCGGCGCGGTGCTGGGCGGGCTGCTCACCGATCTGCTGTCCTGGCGCTGGGCCTTCTTCGTCAACGTGCCCGTCGCCGCGCTGGTGCTGATCCTCGCGCCGTCCGCGATCACCGACTCGCGGCCGAGCGGGCGGCCCCGGCTCGACGTGCCCGGCGCGATCGCGGTCACCGGCGGTCTGCTGGCCCTGGTGTTCGGCCTCACCCAGGCGGGCGCCGAGGGCTGGGGAGAGCCCACCACGCTCGGCGCGCTGGCCGCCGGCGCGGTGCTCCTGGTCGCCTTCTGGTTCATCGAGCAGCGCTCCGCCTCGCCGCTGGTCCCGGTCGGCATCATGAAGCGGCGCACCGTGCTGTGGGGGAACATCACCGGCCTGATCGCCTTCGTCACCGAGACCTCGCTGGTCTTCCTGCTCACGCTCTACCTGCAAGAGGTCCTGGGCTACTCGCCGCTGGCCACCGGGCTCGCCTTCGGCGTCCTGGGCATCGGCACCGTGCTCGGCGGCACCCTCGGCGGCCGGGTGGTGGGCCGCTTCGGCACGCGCACCACGATCGTCGCGGGCGGCGTGGTCCAGGCCCTGGCCACCCTGTCGCTGGTCGCGCTCGGCAGTTCCGGCGGCTGGATCTGGCTGCTGCTCGCGGCCACCTTCGTCGGCGGAGTGGGCAACATGCTGATGATCGTCGGCTTCATGATCACCGCGACTTCCGGTCTGCCGGACGCCGAACAGGGCCTGGCCACCGGCCTGGCCACGATGACCCAGCAGGTCGGCATCACGATGGGCATCCCGATCATGAGCGCGATCGCCACCGCGCGGATGAGCTCGCTCGGCGACACCGGGCCCGACGCGGTGTTGTCCGGGGTCGCTGTCGCGATCCTGGTCGACTCGGCCCTGGTCCTGCTCGGTGCCCTGCTCGCGGCGGTGTTCCTGGCGCCGCGCCGGGACCGCGACCGGGTCTGAGGGTGGGGGCGGACCGAGGTGGGGGCCGATCCCGGCCCCCACCTCGATTTCGCATGTGCTGTGCAGCTACTTGTAGGATGACTGGGCAATCCCACGAATCCAGGAGGGTCCATGTCGCTCCAGGCCGCCGGCAGACGTTCGCTCGTCGACGACGCGATCGACCAGCTCCGCGCCCAGCTCACCGCCGGGACCTGGCCGGTCGGGTCGCGCATCCCCAGCGAGAGCGTGATCGCCGAGCGGCTCCGGGTCGGCCGGAACACGGTGCGCGAGGCGATCCGGGTGCTGGTGCACGCGGGGATGCTGGAGTCCCGCCAAGGCGACGGGACCTATGTACGCTCCCTCACCGACCCCGGTGACCTGGTTCGCCGGATCGAGCACGCGGACCTGCGGGACATCTTCGAGATGCGCCGGGCGTTGGACGTGGAGGCCGCCCGGCTCGCCGCCCAGCGGCGCGACCTCGCCGACCTGGGCCGGATTCACCGCGCCCTGGCCAGGCGCGGCGCGGCGGACGGCAGCGCGGACACCCCGGAGCCGCACGACTTCGACCGCGGCGACGTCGCCGAGGGCGAGTTGGACGACCTGGTCGAGCAGGACGTGGCCTTCCACACCGCGATCGCGCTCGCGTCGCACAACTCGGCGATGGTGGCCACGTACCGCTGGTTCAGCGACTCGCTGTGGCGCGCCATCCGCACGGTGGTCGGCGACGGCACCCTGCCGGACGCGTCGCACGCGCTGCACGTGGCCCTGGCCGACGCGATCGAGGCGGGCGATCCGGACGCGGCCGAGCGGGCCGTACGGGACATCCTCGAGCCCGCCGTCGTGGCCCTGGACACCCTGCTGCACGACCGTGCCCCGCACGACCACCCGACCGAGCACCATCCGATGGAGCACGACGCATGAGCACGACCGACCTGCGGATGTCCCCGAACGCCAAGACCACCGCGAAGGCCGGTGGCGGCGCGCTGTTGCTCGCGGGCATCGTGTTGATCGCGCTGAACATGCGGGCCGGTCTGTCCAGTGTGTCGCCGCTGGTGGGCGAACTGCGCGATGTGTTCCACCTGTCCGCGACCACGGGCAGCCTGATCACCGCGATACCTGTGCTGTTCCTGGGCCTGATCTCGCCGCTCGCGCCGGTCGCGGCGCGGCGGTTCGGCACCGAACTCGTGCTGCTCGGCGCGCTCGTCGTGGTGGGCGCCGGGATCCTGCTGCGGATGGTGCCCGCGTTGGGCGCGCTGTTCGCGGGCGGTGCGCTCGTGGGCGGCGGGATCGCGGTGCTGAACGTGTTGATGCCGGGCGTGGTCAAGCGCGAGTTCCCGGACCGGGCGGCGGTGATGATCGGGGTCTACAGCGCGGCCATGGTGCTCGGTGCGGCGGTCTCGGCGGGGGCGACGGTGCCGCTGGAGAACGCGATCGGACACGGCTGGCAACCGGCCATGGGCTGCTGGGCGCTGCTCGCCGTCGCGGCGGTGGCGGTCTGGCTGCCGCACGTGCGGCGCCAGCGCGGGGCCGCGGCGGTCGCGATGCCGCGTGTGGCGGGATTGTGGAAGTCGCCGCTGGCCTGGCTGGTGACGGGCTTCATGGGTCTGCAGTCGTTGCTGTTCTACGTGCTGCTGGCCTGGATGCCGACGATCCTCACGGATCACGGGATGAGCAAGGGCACCGCGGCGGCGATCTTCGCGTTCAACACCTTCGTGCAGATCCCGTCCTCGCTCGCGGGGTCGATCATCGCCGGCCGTATGCGCAACCAGAGCGCGCTGGTGGTCGGCTCGGTCGGTCTGATCGCGGCCGGATACGTGGGGCTGATGCTCGCGCCTACGGGCGGGGCGTGGCTTTGGGCGGTGTTGCTGGGGCTGGGTCAGGGGGGTGCGGTGTCGCTGGCGCTGACCCTGATCGTGTTGCGGTCGCCCGATCCGCATACGGCGGCGCAGCTGTCCGGGATGGCGCAGGCGGTCGGCTACGTGGTGGCCGCGTTCGGGCCGTTGGCGGCCGGGGCGCTGCGGCAGGTCACCGGGGGGTGGACGGTGCCGATCGTGGTGATGCTGGTGCTGTGCGCTTGTGCGGTGGGGTGTGGGGTGGGGGCTTCGCGGCCCGGGCATGTGCGGGTGGGGTGAGGGGTTTTGGTGCCCACCCGCCCGGCCCGTCGCGAAAGCCGGGAAGGCTGCGGGATTCGGGCATCGGGGGCGCCCACAGGGGCCTCGCGGCCGGATGAGGTGCCTGGGGCCTCCGGCCTGGGCTCCGGGCTCGGGTGTTGGGCTTGGGCTGTCGCACTCAGGGGCCGGGCTCGGGCATTGGGCTCCGGCTCGGGCCCAGGTGTCGGGCTCGAGTGCAGGCTTCGGGCTCGGGCGTTGGGCTCAGGCTTCGGGCCCGAGTGTTGTGCTTGAGTGCAGGCTTCGGGCTCGGGTGTTGGGCTTGGCTCCGGGCTTGAGTTGAGGCCTCGGCCTCGGCTGCGGGCGGTGGCGTTGGGCTTGGGGTTTGGGTCAGGGGGTGGGGAACAGGCGTTCCAGGACTACCGCTACGCCGTCTTCCATGTTGGACAGGGTTACCTCGTCCGCGACGGCCAGTAGGTCGGCGTGGGCGTTGGCCATGGCCACCCCGTGGGCTGCCCAGCGGAACATGGTGACGTCGTTGGGCATGTCGCCGAAGGCGATGGTGTCCGCGGCCTTGGCTCCCAGCCGGCGTGCCGCCAGGGACAGGCCGACCGCCTTGCTCAGGCCCATCGGCAACGCCTCGACGATGCCGGTGCCGGCGTGCGTGACGTCGACCAGACCGGCGCAGATCTTCCGGGCGCACGCGGTCAACCGGTCGTCGTCGTAGTCCGGGTGGTACAGGTAGAGCTTGAGGATCGGCTCGGACCACAACTCCTCCCGGTCCGCCACGGTGTACACCGGCAGCAGGGATTCGTAGCGGTAGCCGTCCTCGATCACCACCCGACCGGCGAGACCGTCGCGGCTGACCGCGAACCGTACCCCGCCCAGTTCGGCGGTGAGTCGTTCCACGGCCAGCCGGGCCAGTTGCCGGTCCAGGGTGACCGAGGTCAACAGCCGGTCCTCGCCCGCGTGGTAGACCTGCGCGCCCTGCCCGCAGACGGCGAGCCCCCGGTAGCCGAGCGCGTCGAACACCGGACGGGTCCACCCCACCGCGCGGCCTGTCACTATCACGTGCCGCGCACCGGCCTCGGCGACCCGGACGAGCGCCGCGCGATTGCGCGCGGAGACCGTGTGGTCCTCGCGCAGGAGCGTGCCGTCCAGGTCGGTCGCGATCAGGGTGAAGGTCACGCCTGCACCGGTTCGAGGACCTCACGACCGCCGAGGAAGGGCCGCAGCGCCTCGGGGACGACCACCGAGCCGTCCTCGCGCTGGTGGTTCTCCAGGATCGCCACGATCGTGCGGGGCACCGCGCACAGCGTGCCGTTGAGCGTGGCGAGCGGGCGGGTGCCCTGCTCGTCGCGCATCCGCACCTGGAGCCGGCGGGCCTGGAACTCGGTGCAGTTCGAGGTGGACGTGACCTCGCGGTACTTGCCCTGGGTCGGGATCCACGCCTCGATGTCGAACTTGCGCGCGGCGGAGGCGCCGAGGTCGCCCGACGCGACGTCGATCACCCGGTAGGGGAGTTCGAGCCGGTTCAGGAACTCCTTCTCCCACGCGAGCAGGCGGCGGTGCTCCGCCTCGGCCTCCTCCGGCGCGACGAAGGAGAACATCTCCACCTTGTCGAACTGGTGCACGCGGATGATGCCGCGCGTGTCCTTGCCGTACGTCCCGGCCTCGCGGCGGAAGCACGGCGAGAAACCGGCGTAGCGCAGCGGCAGTTCGGCGGCCGGGATGATCTCGTCCATGTGGTACGCCGCGAGCGGTACCTCGGCGGTGCCCACGAGGTAGTAGTCGTCGGCCTCCAGGTGGAACACGTTCTCCGCGGCCTGGCCGAGGAACCCGGTGCCCTCCATCGCCGCCGGACGCACCAGCGCGGGCGTCAGCATCGGCGTGAAACCGGCCTCGGTCGCCTGCGCGACGGCCATGTTGACCAGCGCCAGTTCGAGCAGCGCGCCGACGCCGGTGAGGTAGTAGAAGCGCGAGCCGGACACCTTCGCGGCCCGCTCGACGTCGATCGCCTTGAGCATGCGCCCGAGTTCGACGTGGTCGCGCGGCTCGAAGCCCTCGACCGCGAAGTCGCGCCGGGCGCCGATCTCCTCGATCGTGACGAAGTCCTCCTCGCCGCCGACCGGTGCGTCGGGGTCGATGAGGTTGGCCAGCGACTTGAGCAGCCGGTCGGTCTCCGCCTTGGCCTCGGCCTGCTCGGCGTCGGCCGCCTTGACCTCCGCGGCCAGCGTCTGGGCCCGGGTCAGCAACTCCTGCCGCTCGTCGCCCTTGGCCTTGGAGACCTGCTTGCCCATCGACTTCTGCTCGTTGCGCAGCGCGTCGAACCGGGAGCCGGACGAGCGGCGGAGCTCGTCCGCGGCGAGCAGCGCGTCGACGATGGTCTCGTCCTCGCCGCGGGCACGCTGCGAAGCGCGGACACGGTCGGGATCCTCACGGAGCAGTCGCAGGTCGATCACGGGCAAAGCCTACCGGGGCCCTGCCAACGGATTTCGCGACCGCGGGGTCCCCGGACGATTCCGGGCGTGCCGTGTGCGGCTTCGGCCGCGAAAGTGAACGTGCGGGACCGGATTCGGGTTATGAATGAACAATGACCTCCTCCCCAGGCTGGGTCGGCAGGCGCCTCGACCCCGACCGGCGATTCGGACTCAGGATGACCCTGGCCGCGCTCGCCCTGCTCGTCGGCGCGTTGCCGTTCGGGGTGCTCGCGGCCCTGGTGGAGACCAAGTGGTCGCCGCTGCTCGACCTCGACCGGGACGTCGCGACCGACCTCAACGACTGGGTCCGCGCACACCCCGCCTGGCAGCACACGCTGCTGTTCCTGACCGACTGGGTCTGGGATCCCAACGTGTACCGGGTGCTGGTCGCGATCATGTGCGGGTGGTTGTGGTGGCGCGGCGCGCGGCGGCTCGTGGTGTGGGCCGCGACGAGCATGCTCGTCGCCGGGCTGCTCGGCGCGCTGCTCAAGTTCGTCTTCACCCGGGCCCGGCCGGACCTGCCGCATCCGGTGCACCACTCCGCCGGCTGGTCCTTCCCGTCCGGACACGCGCTGACCGGCGTGGTCGGCCCCGGCGTGCTGCTCCTGGCACTGCTGCCGCTGATCCCCCGGGTGTGCCGGCCGTTCGCGTGGGTGCTCGCGATCGGCTCGGCGGTGGGCGTCGCGTTCACCCGGGTCGCGCTCGGCGTGCACTACGTGACGGACGTGGTGGGCGGCGCGGTGCTCGGCCTGATCGTGCTCGCGGTGACCTCCGCGGTGTTCGAGTGGTGGCGCCGCGACGCCGGGCTGCGCCCGGTGGACGCCACCGACGAGGGCCTGGAGCCGGAGCTCGACGGCGACGATCCGGATCCGGAGATTGCGCACATTCGCCCCGGAACCGACCGTGACTCCCCGCACGGGCGGAACTGAACGATCCATCGCCGGGTAAGAATGTCGGTCATGCTGACCGAAGCAGGACGGTTCCTGCGCCGTATCGTCCTGCCCCTCGCCATATTGACGTTCGTCATGGTGGGTCTCGGTCTGCTCGTCACCAGGACGCTCGACGGCGTGTGGCCGTTCACCGCCGAGGACGACCTGGAGCGCACCCTCGCCGAGCACCGCTCGGGGACCTGGAACGACGTCACCCACGCGTTCTCCACGCTGGCCGACACCGGTGTGATCATCGCCACCACGCTGGTCGCGATGGTGCTGATCCGGATCGTCGGCCGCTCCTGGCGCGGCCCGCTCTTCCTGGCCGGGGCGGTGGCCGGGCAGGCGCTGGTGTTCTGGCTCGTACAACTCTTCGTCTCGCGCGATCGCCCGGGCGTTCCGCGCCTGGAGCAAGCCGCCGCGACGTCGAGCTTCCCGTCCGGGCACACCGGCGCCGCGTTCGCGCTCTACGGCGGGCTGGCCGTGCTGCTGGCGGGCCGGCTGCGCCCGCGCGCGGCGGTGGTGTCGGTCTGGGTGCTGCTCGGCGCGATTCCGCTGGCGGTGGCCGGGAGCCGGATGTACCGGGGCATGCACCACCCGAGTGACGTGCTGTCCTCGCTGCTCTACGCGGGCGTCGTGCTGGTCGTGATGAACCGCGCGCTGCTGTCGCCGAAGTCGATCTGGGGGTACCGGGGACGTCGCGCCCGGCGCGAGGCGCCGACGGGGGCCGACGGCGGGCGGCCGCGGGCGGCCGTGGTGGTCAATCCGATCAAGCTGGACGTGGCCGAATCACGCACCCGGATCGACCGGATCATGCACGACACGGGCTGGGCCGAGCCGCTGTGGCTGGAGACCACGGTGCTCGATCCGGGGGCCGGGGTGACCGCGAAGGCGCTGGCCGAGGGCGTGGATCTGGTGATCGCGGCCGGCGGCGACGGCACCATCCGCGAGTGCGCGGGCGCGCTGGCCGGTACCGACACCCCGCTCGCGGTGATCCCGGCCGGCACCGGGAACCTGCTCGCCCGCAACCTCGGCCTGCCGATCGACATCGCCGACGCGCTGCACGTGGCCATGCACGGGCGCGATCGACGGATCGACCTGGGCATGGTGGAGGCGAACGCGGACGCGGACGGGGACTCCGGGGCGGGCGAGGCCGAATCCCGCTGCTTCACCGCGATGGCCGGCATCGGCCTGGACGCGGCGATGGTCGCGGACGCGCCGGACGCGCTCAAGAAGAAGGTCGGCTGGCCCGCCTACGTGGTCTCCGGCGCCCGGCACCTGCGCGACCGGCGGATGCGGGTGACGCTGACCGTGGACGACGGCGAGCCGATCCGCCGGCGGGCCCGGATGGTGCTGGTGGGCAACGTCGGCGCGCTCCAGGCCGGCATGCAACTGCTGCCCGGGGCCGCGCCGGACGACGGGCTGCTCGACGTCGTGGTGTTCGCGCCGTACGGGATGACCGGCTGGGCGCACGCCACGGTCCGGGTGATAGGCCGGCGACGCGACCAGGAACCGGCCGTGGTGCCGGTCAAGCAGCAACGGCTGCGCCCGATCGAGCACTTCACCGGTCGTACGGTGCTGATCGAGACCGATCGCCCCGAGCCGCGCGAGGTGGACGGCGACCCGATCGGGCCCGGCACCCGACTGGCGGTCCGGGTCCGGCCCGGGGCGCTGACGGTGCGCGTCCCCTGAGCCGGCTCCGGCGGGCGGTCGGGTCAGATCTCGCCGCCGCCGCGAGCGCGCGCGAGCCATTCGGCGGCGTTCGCGAACTCGGCGTCGGAGGTGCCGCGGCGCAGTTGCGGACGGACCCGGTCGGCGCGCGGGTAGGAGCCGAGGAAGCGCACTGCCGCGCACACCCGGCGCAGCCCCATCAGGGCCTCGCCCACCCGGGCGTCGGCGACGTGCCCCTCGGCGTCCATCGAGAAGAAGTAGTGGCCGAGGCCGTCCCCGGTGGGGCGCGACTCGATCCGGGTCAGGTTGACGCCGCGGACCGCGAACTCCTGGAGGATCTCCAGGAGCGCGCCGGGGTGGTCGTCGACGATGTACGCGACCACCGTGGTGCGGTCCGCGCCGGTCGGTACGGTGGGCCGGTCCGGGCGCTCGACCAGGACGAACCGGGTGACCGCGCCCTCGACGTCGTGGATGTCGGTGACCAGCGGCACCAGACCGTACGGGCCGGCCGCGAACTCGCCGGCCAGGGCCGCGTCGTAGCGGCCGTCCTGGACCAGGCGCGCGGCGTCGGCGTTGGATGCGGACGAGAACCAGTGCGCGTCGGGCAGGTTGGCCGCGAGCCAGTTGCGCACCTGTGGCTGGGCGTGCGAGTGGCTGGAGATGGTCTTGATGTCGTCCAGGGCCGTGCCGGGACGGACCAGCAGCGCGAAGGCGATCGGCAGCAGGATCTCGGCGGTGATCACCAGCGGCGCGCCGGTGGCCAACTCGTCCAGCGTGATGGACACCGCGCCCTCGACCGAGTTCTCCAGCGCGACCACGGCGCCGTCGGCGTCGCCCCTGCGGACCGCGTCCAAGGCGACCGGCACCGACTCCATCGGCGTGGCCTCGGCGTGCTCCGCACCGGGCAGCATGCGCAGGGCGGCCTCGGTAAAGGTGCCCGAGGGGCCGAGGTAGGTCCAGCGGGGCGCGGCTGCGGGGGTGGGGGCGTCGGACATGTCGTCACTGTACTGAGCCGGCCGGTGTGCTCGTCGGGCGTTCCGTGGTGTGGACGCGGGGACGCGACGGGGTCGCTCGCACTGCGCGGTACCGCCGAGAGGGTGAGGCTGGGCCTGTGGAAAACGCCTCGACGTTGTTGCCGGTGACACCGGCCCTGGGGGTCGTCGCCGTGGTGCTCCTGACCGCCGCGACGGCGGTGGCCGCACTGGCGCGGCTCGGCCACGGGCGGGCGGTGGTGCTGTCCGGGGTGCGCGCGACGGCGCAGTTGCTGGCGGTGTCGTTCGTCATCACACACGTGGTGGACCGGCTCGGGTTCGCGGCGCTGTTCGTGGTGATGATGTACACCGTCGCGGCGCTGACCGCGGCCGGGCGGGTGACCGCGACGCGCCGGTTGTTCTGGCCGGCGGTGCCGATCGTGGCGGCGACGGGGCCGACCCTGGTGCTGCTGTGGGCGAGCGGACTGGTGCCGGCGAAGGGCATCGTGCTGATCCCGATCGCGGGGATCCTGATCGGCGGCGCGATGACCGCGACGGTGCTGGCGGGGCGCCGAGCGCTGGAGGAGTTGACACAGCGTCATGGCGAGGTGGAAGCCGCTCTGACCTTGGGTTTCACCGATCGGGACGCGGCGATGGAGATCTGTCGGCCGGCCGCTTCGGGGGCGCTGATCCCGGCCCTGGACCAGACCAGGACGGTGGGGTTGGTGACCCTGCCGGGGGCCTTCGTGGGGATGCTGCTCGGGGGTGCGACGCCGTTGCAGGCGGGGGCGGTGCAGCTGTTCGTGTTGATCGCGCTGCTTCAGGTCCAGGCGGTCGCGGTGGCCTTGACGATCGAGTTGGCGGCGCGGGGGCGGCTGGTGCGGGCGGCCTCGGGTCAGAGGGACAGAGGCGGCTCGGGCACGTAGCGGTAGGTCTGCCCGCGCACCGCCGAGCGCATGGTCGAGTCGCTCACGCCGTACTCGCGGGCGAGCCGATAGACCGACACCCCGTCCCGGGCCCGACGCCGGCAGGCGGCCACGGCGTCGGGGGTGAGGCGACGTCGATCGCCGGGTGTGGGGAAATCCACGGGCCTGTGGATAACCCTGTGGATATCGCTGTGGAGAACCTGGGGATCGCTGTGGGTTTCCGAGGTGGGAGGGGTCGTGTCACGAGTGTCTGTGGACAACGGGGCGCACGACTCGAAGCCGGCGGTGAGGCGGGCCACGGCCATGGTGTTGATCTCGACGGCCTTGGTGAGGTCTCCGGTGCGCTCGGCGAGATCGGCGATCGAGCCGATGGCGCGGGAGAGGAGGGCATCCATGTTTTCGCTGGTGGCGGGCGTGTAGCGGCCGGTGCGGCGGATGGTGGGGAGGACGTCGTGGGTGACCCAGCGGCGGAAGGGCTTGGCCTCGGGCTTGTTGCTGCGCAGGATCAGTGTGTAGAGACCGGACTCGCTGACGAAGGTCATGTTCGGATTGCCCCGATTAATTCCGTAAGGATTTCTTACGCTATTCCCCTGACCTGCGGTTTTGCTGACGGTTACCGTGGTCTTCTCGTCCGGGTCGAGTGCGCCGACCGCTCGGCGAGAGTTGGACCGGAATGCCAGCACCGTGCAGACGTCGGCCGCGCAGAACCAGGGATCGCCGTCGATCATCGTGACGCGCACTTGGTCCCTCCCGTCAAATGTGAAGATCTCGATGGTGTTGCCGTGGCTCATGTCAGCTCCTCTGCACGAGTTCCGCCGTGCATTTTGTCCAGATTAATTCCGTACGGATTTGACACGGTATTCGTCTGACCTGCGGTTTCGGCGGTTTTTACGTGTCCGCCGCGATGTGCTCGCAACGGCCGGCGTCGTCCTCGTCCGTCGATCCACCCGTGTCCCTCGAACGGCTCATTGCGTTCGCCCATACGTATGAACGAGCGGGCGACGACCCGGTTACGCGTTGGTTGGCGGGTTTGTTCGCTCTCCGGGGATTCACGAGGTTGGGTGGCCGACGATGGTTATCGTTGATCCCGTTGTGTGACCAGGCGACCACGGGGAGGGGTCTTGGCTGGTGGCGGGGGTGCTTCGGGGCGGATCCGGGTGGAGGCCGGGGCGTTGCGGCAGGGGGCCGGGGTGGCTCGGGATGTTGCGGACGGGTTGCGGAGGGCGGCCGGTGGGCCTGATGGGGTGGTCGCCGGGTGTCCGGGGTTGGCGATCGTGGCGGCGGTTGAGGCGGTGACGGCCGCGTGGGTGGCGCATGTGCGGGCGCTGGCCGACGGGTATGCCGGGATGGGCGACCTTCTCGTGGCCAACGCCGACGCGCATGATCGGGTCGATCGGGCGGCGGCCGGGGTGTTCGCCGAGGGTGGGCGCCGGTGGTGACGGTGTCCGGCCTGCGGGACGCGGCCCTGGGCGGGCTGGATCGTGTGGTGGCCGAGTGGGCCGAACTGGCCGCCGCGTTGGACGCGTTGGCCGGACGGGCGACGACCGGTGTGGGTGGACCGTTGCGTGCCTCGCACTGGACGGGCGCGGATGCCGACGCGGCGGCGCGGGCGGCGGCCGTGCGGGGCGAGCAGGTCGCGGTGGCGGCGCAGGAGGCCCGGTGTGTGCTGACCGTCCTGGACACGGCCGCCGAGCAGCTGCGGGCCGCCCAGCGTGAGGTGCGGGTCGGCTTGGCGGAGGCCGCGAGCGCCGGGTTCACCCTGTCCGAGGACGGGCGGGTCCTGCGAGCCGACCCGGGCCGGGGGGCCGATGCGGCGACGGTCGAACGGCGCCTGGCCGAGCACGTTCGGCGGGCGGCCGAGATCGACGACCGCTGCGCGCGGGCGCTGGCCCGGTTGTATCCGACCCCGGCGGCCGACTGGGCGGACACGGCCGCCGACCGGGTGGCCGTGACGGCGTTGGCGGGGTTGCGTCCCGGTGCGATCCCGAAGGGGGATCCGGCCGCGGCGGCCCGCTGGTGGGCGGGGCTGAGCGCGACGGACCGGGCGCGGTACCAGGCGGCGTACCCGGCGCTGCTCGGCGCGACGGACGGCCTGCCGACGGAGGTGCGGGATCGGGCCAACCGGGTCGCGCTGGCCGAGGCGAAGGCCGCCGTGGCCGCCGAACTCGCGACGGCCCGGGCCGAGCGGGACGCGGCGGGCCGGGTCGACGACGCCCGCCGGCGGTTTCGGGTCACCGAGCTCAAGGGGCGCCTGGCCGCGATCGAGTCCCTGGAGGCCATCCTCGGCTCCGCCGCCGACCTGTTCCTGATGGGCTTCGACGCCCGGGACGACGGCCGGGCGATCGTGGCCATCGGCAACCCGGACCGGGCCGCCCACACCGCCGTGTACGTCCCCGGCACCGGCGCGCGCTTGGCGCACATCGGCTCGGACGTCGCCCGGATGCGCAGCCTGTGGCAGGCGGCCGGTCGGCTGACCGACCCCGGCGAGGTCTCGGCGATCACGTGGGTCGGCTACGACGCGCCGGACACCCTGGTCCACGCGACGACCACGTCGTACGCGGACACCGCCGCGCCGGCGCTCGCGAGGTTCCTGCGGGGCGTCGGGGTGGCCCAGGGGATCGAGACGAACCGGCATCTGACGGTGATCGGCCACAGCTACGGCTCGGTCGTGCTCGGGCAGGCCGCCCGGCGCGAAGGGCTGTTCGCCAAGGACGTGATCGTCGTCGGCAGTCCCGGGATGCACGTGACCCGTGCCGCGGATCTCGACCTCGATCCGCGGCACGTCTGGGTGGGGGCCGCACACGACGACATGGTCGTCGCCCTTGGCTCCGGAGCGCATGCCCCCGCCGTGGCCGGCGGGGGCGGCAGACCCCGGCGGATCACCCCGGACGACGCGGGGTTCGGCGCCAACCGCTTCACGACCGACGGCGCCGAGGGGCACAGCGATTACTGGTCCACGCGCCGGCCGACCGCCCTGGACAACCAGGCCGCGATCGTCGTCGGGAACTACGCGGCCGTCCGACTGCTGTGGGGAGTGCGTCCGTGACGGGTCAGGGTGTCACCGGCGGCCGGGCGGGCCGAAGGCGGAAGGTCGCCCAGAAGAGCACGGACAGTACGGCCGCCCCGGCGAAGAGGTACATCGAGCGCAGCCACATGGTCCGGGTGGTGCCGCCGGCGACGCCCGTGGGGTCGAGCAGGGTCAGCGTGAACAGGAACAGGGCGGCCACGTAGATCGCCGCCCAGGCCCAGCGGTTCCACCGCCACAGCGCGTGGCCGTCCATGAAGCGCATCGGGAGCAGCCCGAAGACCAGGCCGACCACCGAGGCCACGAAGCACTGGGTGAGCAGGTTCTCCGCGACGACCCACCCGAAGGGCGCGCCGTCGGAGTCGTTCAGGACGTGGGTGACCGGGATGCGCCACACCCACGAGACCACCGCGAGCCCGGCCAGCGACCACGAGCCGAGGGCGATCGCGCGGCCCTCGTCGGCCGGCGACAGTCGACGCAGTCCCGCCGAGGTGAAGGCCAGGAACAGGCCGTACACATAGCCCGGGGCCAGGCCGAGCAGTCGCGACGCCGCCGCGAGGAGCACGGCGACGACCAGCGCCCCCGGCACCAGATGCGGCAGGGCCCGGATGCGCGAGACCCGGCGCCGATACGCCTCGGCCGGGCCCTCGTACACCAGCACCCCAAGCGGCACCGCCGCCACCAGCGCCAGGGCCAGCGCACCGGTCCCGGCGTTCCAGCCCGTGCCGGGTTCCACAGCCACGCACGTGGCGGCCGAGAGCACGACGAAGGCCGGCACCTGCAACTCGGGCACCCGGGGCTGCGATCGTGGTCGGGCCGCGCCCGGACGCAGTCGGCGTCGGATCCGCAGCCGGTTCTCCGCCCACGTGCGGTTGAACAACTCCGCTGAGAAGCCCAGCACCGGCAGCGCCGCCAGCGCGGTCGCGCCCGCCACGAGCACCGGCCTGGGCTCGTCGAACAGATCGGCCGGGCTCGGCAGGTTCACCGCCGCCTCCGAACGATCCCCCGCCGGCTCCGCGTCCTTCGTCGCGGCCACCACCGCGAGTTGCACCGACACGTCGCCGTCGTACCCGGCCCCACCCACACAGGCGACCGTCAACGCGCCCTCGCCGTCCGCCAGTCCGCTCGGCACGGTGACCTCGCCCGCGAACCGCCCGTCGGCCGCCACCGGCACCCGCCCGAACTCGTTCGGGCCGTGCCGCACGGTCAACGCCCCGGCCCCGCCGTCGACCGGCCGGGCACATCCGACGAACCCGCTGCCCTCGACCCGCAGCGGCCGACCCGCCGTCGCTTGCGTGGGCGTCACGGTCAACTTCGGTTCGGGAACCTGGAATTCGGTCCGCAGCGTGACCCCGTTGTCCGGCATCCCGGCGCCCTGGGCGAAGCAGCTCACCGTGATCGGCCGCGGTCCGCGAGTCGGGCCCTCGGGCACGATGAAGCGATACGAGGTGCCGGCCGGGTCGAAGATGCTGAGCTTGGCGAGGAAGTGCCCGTCCCACGTCACCTCGGCGTCGTCGTCCGCGTTCGCCTGTCCACAGCGCAGGTTGGTCCACAGCGTGACCTCGGTGCCCGGCAGCCCCGTGGCGGGCTCCACGAGGATGCGCCGGGTGCGCAGATCGGCCGGCGGGCTCGCGGTCTCATCCTTGCGGAACGCGTTGATCTCGATCGGCGTCTGCGCGAGGTTGTCTTCCCGGCCCGGGCAGCGCACCACGATCCGGTTCACCGCCTGGACGTTTTGCCCCGTCGCTCCGTTCGAGCTGTAGATCGGGGCGGGTACGGCGTGCCGGAAGGCGATCGAGTGCCCGTGCGCCGCGTCCACCGGCAGTCCCGCGGCGAGCAGGTCGTCGTACTCGCCGGAACTGCCGCCGTTCACCGACGCGAGGTACACATCCACGGTGTTCGTGGGGCAGCCGCTCAGCCCCGAACCCCGGATCGTCACCGTGTCCCCCGGCCGCACCTCCCAGGTCGGCCCGCTCACCGAGGGCCCATCGGCCGCCGACGCCGCCGATCCCCCCACCCCGATCGGCGCGAGCGTCAGCGCGATCGCCCCGATTCCGCACCCGACCGCCACCCGGAGCGCGGTTCGCCGCCGCGCCGGTCTCTCGTCCATGATCCCCGCCGTCCCCGACCCCCGTGGCCGAGCACCGATGATGACGCCGGCGGGCCCGGGCCACAACCGTTCCCGGCCGGGGCCACCCTCCCGGGTCAGGTCCGGCGCTCGACGAACGCCTCCAGGCCGTCCAGAAGCAGGCGCAGGCCGAACTCGAACTCCCCCTCGCCGTCCGCGACGAAGCTGTCCTGGGACAGCGCGGCCAACTCCGGGTAGTCGCCGCTCGACATGGCCGCGTTCAGGATCGGGGCCTGGGCCGCCCAGAACTGTTCGTCGCTCACCCCGGTGCGCTGCGCCGCGTGTTTGGCGTTGAAGTGGGTGCGGGCCATGCCGCTGACGAAGCCGCCGTCGATGATCTTCAGGACGGTCATCTTCTCCCGGTCGCTCAGCGCCGCGTCGCCGATCGCGGCGAGGGTGAGCTCCAGGGCCCGGAGCGAGTTGGGGCCGAGCACCGGCCGCGCCTGGTCGACGTTGAGCAGCCACGGATGCCGGTTGTACATCTGCCAGATCCCGCGCGCGACCTGCTCCAGCGCGCCGCGCCAGCCGAGTCCGGGCGGGAACTCGGCTTCACCGGGGCTGTTGACCTTGTCGACCATCAGGTTGAGCAGTTCGGCCTTGCCGGGCACATAGCGGTAGAGCGACATCGTGCCCGCCCCGACCTCGGCGGCGACCCGCCGCATGGACAGCGCGTCCAGCCCTTCGGCGTCGGCGACGGCGATGCCCGCCGCGACGATCCGCTCCAGGGTCAGCGCCGGCTTGGGGCCTCGGGTCGGCTTCCGGTCCAGGCCCCACATCAGTTCGAGACTGCGGGCCAGGTCGCCGCTGCCGGCGTGGTCGGTGCTCGTCATGGTGCCCCCCATCGTAGGAGCCCCGCCCGCACCGGCCCGGATCGGCGTACGGGCTCGCATGACATCGGCCGATTTAAAACTGGGTACTGCGTACGCGAGTCGGGTACGGTGTACTCGGTTGAAGGAGGCTGATGGAAACGACGAGTCACGCGGTCCTCGCCGAGGGCCTGACGAAGCGATACGGCGCCAAGCGCGCCCTCGACGATTTCGATCTCACCGTGGCCCCGGGCACCGTCCAGGGGCTGCTCGGCCCCAACGGCGCCGGCAAGACCACGGCGGTCCGGATCCTGTCCACCCTGCTGCGCCCGGACGGCGGTCGCGCGCTGGTCGCCGGGCACGACGTGACCGCGGACCCCAGACGGGTGCGCCGGCACATCGGCCTGGTCGGCCAGAACGCGGCGTTGGACGAGGCGGTGACCGGGCGGCGCAACCTGATCCTGTTCGGCCGCCTGTTCCACCTGGACAAGCGCCGCGCCGCCCGCCGCGCGGACGAACTGCTCGAACGGTTCGACCTGGTCGAGGCCGCCGATCGGGGCGTCAAGCAGTACAGCGGCGGCATGCGCCGACGGCTCGACCTGGCCGCGAGCATGATCCTCGCGCCGACCGTGCTCTTCCTCGACGAACCGACCACCGGCCTTGACCCGCGCGCCCGCAACGAGGTCTGGGAGGCGGTGCGTTCGCTGCTCGCGGGCGGTACCGCCGTGCTGCTGACCACGCAGTACCTGGACGAGGCGGACAAACTCGCGGACCGCATCGCGGTCTTGGACCGGGGACGCAAGATCGCCGACGACACCCCGGAGCGGCTCAAGCGCGAACTGGGTGGCGACCGGATCGAGATCGTGGTCCGCGAGGCCGCACACCTGCAACCCGCGCTGCGGGTGCTGGCCCTGGTCACCGAGGCCGGCGGCGAGCCGCTGGTCGACGCCGAGGATCGGCGGGTGAGCGCTCCGGTGGGGGACCGGGTCGCGGCGCTGACGCACGTCGCGCGGGCATGCCAGGAGGAGGGCATCACGATCGAGGACATCGGCGTACGCCGACCGACCCTGGACGAGGTCTTCCTGCGCCTGACCGGGCACCGGGCAGACGAGGGCGACCCGGATTCGACCGCGCCCGCGCGGTCCGATCCCTCGGGGCCCGGCGGTTCGGACGATCCGGGCGGTCCGGGCGATCCATCCGATCCATCCGCGCCGTCCGGGAAGGAGGTGGCGCGCCGGTGAGCGCCGCGACCGTACCCGCCGAGGCCCCCGAGCGCCGGCTCTACTGGGCGATCGCGGACTGCCTGACCGTGGTCCGCAACGAACTCGTCCACATCGCCCGCCAACCGAGCATGCTCGCCTGGCAGCTGGGCTTTCCGATCGTGTCCGTGCTGCTGTTCGTGTACGTCTTCGGCAGCGCCATGAACGTGGGCGGGAACGTCGACTACAAGGACTACGCGCTGCCGGGGATGTTCGCGATGACCATGGCGCAGGGGTTCATGAACACCGCGACGATCGTCGCCTTCACCCGGCAACTCGGGGTGATGGACCGCTATCGCTCCATGCCGATGGCCCCCTCGGCGGTGGTCAGCGGGCGCGGGGTGGCCGACGTGCTCGGGGCGAGCCTCGACCTCGCGGTCCTGGCGTCGATCGCGCTCGTGGTCGGGTGGCGACCGCACGGCGGCGTGCCGCAGATCCTGGCCGCGTTCGCGCTGCTCCTGCTCCTGCGCTTCGCGCTGACCTGGGTCGGGGTGTACCTGGGACTGCTGGTGCCGAACGCTGAGGCGGCGGGCAACCTGTTCGCGATCGCCCTGCCGTTCGGCATCGTCTCCAGCGTCTTCACCCCGCCGTCGATGATGCCGCAGTGGCTGGGCACGGTGGCGATGTGGAATCCGGTCTCGTCCACGGCGAACGCGATCCGGGACCTGTTCGGCGATCCGGCCCCGCACGGCGGCGGTTGGATCGAGACGCACGCGCTGCCGATGGCGATGGTCTGGCCGCTGGTGATCACCGCGATCTTCCTCCCCCTCGCGGTACGGCGGTTCCAGGCGCTCGGGCGCTGAGGCGCAGAGACGAGAGATCTATTACGAAACAATCTGTCGGCCTACCTATCTTGTTACGCTGATCGCATGACCACCGAGCCCCTTGCCCCCACCGTCCTGGATGTGACCGGCATGGTCGTGCACGCCGGGCACGTGTTGAACACCCGGCTGGCGGCGGCCCTCGCGGCCATCGACGTCTCGCCGCGCAACTACTGCGTGCTCGTGCACGCGGTCGACCGCGACCTGACCCAGGCCCAGGTGGCCGAGCTGTCCGACCTGGACAAGACCACGATGGTGGTCACGATGGACGAGTTGGAGCGGGCCGGGCTGGCCGAGCGACGGCCCGCGCCGAGCGACCGCCGGGCGCGGATCATCGTGGTGACCGACGCCGGCCGCGACCTGATCCGGGCAGGGCGCGGGATCGTCGACGGCGTGCACGACGAGGTGCTGGGCGCGCTGCCCGAGGACGAACGCGCGATGTTCCTGTCCGCGCTGTCGCGCCTGGTCGGCGGCGTGCTGGCGAAGCCGGTCGAGTCCGAGGTGAACGTACGCCGGGCCCGGACGCCCAAGCGCTAGCCCGACCGGCCGCGCGCCGAGGATCCCCCCGCCGTCGGTCGCGGCGGGGGGATCCTCGGCGCATGTCGACTCAGAGCGCCTCGACCCGGTGCGCCTCCGCCTCCGCGTAGGCCAGCTTCGCCGCCGCGATCTCGTCGATGTGGCTCTCGGACCAGTTGCGGATCTCCGCCATCAGGCCGCTCACGCTGGTCCCGAGTTCGGTGAGCGAGTATTCGACCTGCGGCGGCACCGTGGCATAGACCGTGCGGCGGACCAGGCCGTGCCGTTCCAGGTCCCGCAGGGTCTGGGTGAGCATCTTCTTGGTGATCCCGCCGAGCCGCCGGCGCAGTTCCGCGTAGCGCAGGGTCTGCGGGTGGAGGGCCCCGACCACCAGCGCGACCCACTTGTTCGCGATGAGGTCGAGTACGGCGCGGGAGGCGCAGTCGCTGAGGTAGACGTCGGCGCCACCGAAGGGGCGCAGGTCGGGAGGGGTATGCATGAGGTACCCAGGTACCAGGAAGGTGCCTTCTTCACAATGGTGACCGCCACGTCGATGCTTGCCGCATGACGACGAACACGATCGACACGACGACGAAGATGCGCAAGGCACACCAGGACACGCTCGGCGGACCCGAGGTCCTGCGCGTGATCGAGACCGGGATACCCGTGCCCGGACCCGGCGAGGTACTGGTCGAAGTGCGCGCCGCGGGGGTCAACCCCATCGATACCAAGATCCGGGCCGGCGGCATGTGGCTGGTGCCGCCGTTCACGCTCGGCTGGGACGTATCGGGCGTGGTCGCCGCGGTCGGCGCGGGCGTCTCGCGCCTGGCCGTCGGCGACGAGGTGTACGGCATCCCCGACTTCCCGCATCTCGCCGGCGGCTACGCGGAGTTCGTGGCGGCCTCGGAGCGCTCGTTCGCGCGGAAGCCGAGCACCCTCGACCACGAGCACGCCGCGGCTCTGCCGCTGTCCGGCTCGATCGCCTGGCAGGCCCTGGTCGAGGTCGCGCAGGTGGGTCCCGGTCAGCGAGTGCTGATCCACGCGGCGGCGGGCGGCGTCGGGCACCTGGCGGTACAGATCGCCAAGTCGCGCGGCGCGTACGTGATCGGCACCGCGAGCGCGGCCAAGCACGCCCTGCTGAGCGAGCTGGGCGCGGACGAGGTCGTGGACTACACCACCGTCGACTTCGGCACCGCCGTACGCGACGTCGACGTGGTCCTGGACCTGATCGGCGGCGAGTACGAGGACCGCTCGCTGGCCACGCTGCGGCCCGGCGGCATCCTGCTCAACATCACCAACCCGCCCGCGGCCGACGCCACCGCGGCCAAGGCCGAGGCGGCGGGCGTCCGGGGCATCACGGTCGACCTGGACCCGAACCCCACCCGGCTGGCCCTGCTGGCGGAGCTCGCGGAGGCGGGCGAGCTGCGCCCGATCGTCGCCGAGACCTTCCCGCTGGACGAGGTGGTCAAGGCGCACGAGACGGCCGAGGCGGGCCGCACCACCGGCAAGATCGTGCTGATCCCCTGAGGTCGACCCGCGCCCGCGCGGCGCACCCCGGCGGTGCCGCGGTCGGAATACCCGGCCGCGGCGCCGCGCACCGAAGCGCACCGAACGGGCTCGCGGCGGCTACTCGGTGATCTCGATCGTGCCCGCCATGCCGCTGCCCACGTGATACATGCAGTTGAAGGTGTACGAACCCGCCTTGCCGAAGCTCAGCTTGATGTCCTGCGACGTGCCGCCCTCCGACGGCGCGACCGGCGCACCGCCGGGCAGGATCATCTGATGCGGGGTGATCCCGGTGTCCGCGAGGGTGATCACCAGCGGCCCGGTCCGGGCCCGGATCACCGACGGCGAGAAGCGCAGCTTGTCGTCCACCCGCAAGACGATCCGCTGCACACCGTCGGCGCCCAGCGCCGCGACTCCCTCGGACGCGGCGGCCGTCGCCTCGGCCTCGCTCATGTAGGAGCCCGGCCCGCCCTCCGCGCCCCAACTCCCGCAGCCGGTGAGCAGGAACGGCAGGGCGAGCGCCCCGACCCACCGGCGACGCCGCCTCGACATCGGCTCCGCACGCCTCGGCATCAGCCCTCCAACAGGGATTGACCGACGTATCCGCCCGGGGCGCACCCCGGCGGGACGACGAAGAGCGCACTCGCCTCGTGCCGCAGGAACGGGGACAGCGCGTCGCCCCGGGCCAGTTTGCGCTGGACCGGTACGAAGCCGTCGTCCGGGTCGTGCTGCCACGCGACGAACAGCAGCCCCGCGTCCGGCGCGCCGTCGGTGCCGAAGCCGTCGTGGTAGGAGTAGCCGCGGCGGAGCATCGTCGCGCCCCGGTTGAACTCCGGCGCCGCCACGCGCATGTGGGCGTTGGCGGTGATCACCAACTCGCCGTCGGGACCACGCTTGCCGAAGTCCGCCGCGCTGTGCTCGCCGCCGCCGGTCAGCGGCGCGCCGGTGTCCTTGCTCCGGCCAATCACCCGCTCCTGATGGGCCTTGTCGATGCCGTCCCAGGCGTCCAGCAACATCCGGATCCGGCGAAAGACCACGTAGGAGCCGTCGACCAGCCAGCCCTGCTCTGTCCCGGCGGCGCCCACGAAGACCTTCTCGTCGAACTTCGGGTCGGACTGCTTGGGGTTGTTGCTGCCGTCGATCTGCCCCATCAGGTTCCGGTGCGTCATCGGCTTGGCCGTGGCGCCGGGCGAGCGGGCGAAGCCGTTCATCTGCCAGCGGATCCGGGCCACACCCTTGGCCGACTTCTGCAACGCGCGGACCGCGCCGAAGGCGACCAGGGCGTCGTCGGCGCACACCTGGACGAACAGGTCGCCGTCGCTGCGGGCCGGGTCCAGCGCGTCGTCGGGGAACGGCGGCAGCGGCTTGAGCGCGGCGGGTCGACGAGCGGCGAGCCCCAGCTTGTCGAACAGGCCCGCGCCGAACCCGAAGGTGACGGTCAACGAGCAGGCTCCGGCGTCCGCCGCGACCTGGTCGTCGCCGGGCACCGACTGCCCGGCGGTGAGCCGCGCGGCGGTGTCCGACCAGCGCCGCATCAGCGCGGCGACCGCGGCCCGGTCCGCGCCCGGCTCCAGGTCCCAGGCCAAGAAGACCGCCTTGGCCTGGGCCGGGGTGGTGATGCCGGCCTGATGTTTCCCGTGAAACGGCACCACGGTGGCACCGAGCCGGGTCATCGCCGGGCCGTCGCCGCCGCCGGACTCGCCCGCGAACGCCACCGCGCCGCCGGTCGCGCCGACCACCAGGCCGCCCGCGCCGGCCGCGGTTGCGACACCGACGAAACGACGCCGCGAGACGTCCGCGCCGGTACTCGCTCGCCCAGCGGACGGGTCCGCCCCGTCGGGCGATCCGCTCGCTCGATCGGAGGAGGCGCTCGTTCGATTCCGGGGGCTGCTCATCACGTCGTCCCTCACAGGTTCCACCACGTCTTCCACCGCGCCGCGCGCGCCGACCGGCGCATCGGACACGTTCGTCGTCGCCACGGCCGGTTCGGCGGAGTCGATCGGCGCCCCCGCGTCCGCCGGCGCCGCCCGGTGCGATCCGCGCCGCACCTCCACGACCAGGGCCAGCGCCGTGCCGAGCCCGGCGCCCAGGACCAGCACGGTCAGCGTGCGATCGAGCCCGATGCCGCCCACGAACGGCGACGACGAGCGCCACAACACCGGCAGGTCGTACCCGGCCACCCGCAACGCCAGCACGCCGAGCGCCGGCGCGGCCAACCACGCCCCGCCCATCCGGCGCCGCACCAGCAGCACCGCGCCCACGAACGCCACCGCGCTCGACAACAGTTGCAGCAGGTTGCCGTCGAGGAAGGCGGTCGCCCACGCCCCCGCCCCGCCCGCCCGAGCGCCCGCGACCAGGGCCAGGTGCAGCACGCTCGCCGCCGCCACCACCCCCGCGAGCAGGCCGTAGCCGAGCAGGGCCCGGCGCCGGACCGGCGGCAGCCACGCCGCCGCGAACACCAGCGCCGCGAGCCCGATCGAGCCGACGATGCCCGGCCACGGACTCGGCCCCGGCACCCAGCGCAACTCGCCGGTCGCGGCCACCTCGCGGTCGCCGATCCGCATCGGCACGGTCCAGGACTGGACCTTCTGCGCCCGGTCCGGATCGGCCATCACCCGTGGTGGCAACCGCTGTTGCACGATCCAGTGCACCCGCTGGTCGTACCAGCGCGCGACCGGCTCGGCGGAGATCCGGTGCCATTGCGGCGCGCCGGTCGGTTGCAGGTTCGACTTCTCGTCGACCGAGCCCCACCGCTCGCTGCTGAGCGGCACGGCCGGGGACTGGCGGTTCTCGAACACCCCGTCGGGGCCGATCCGCAGGAACGGCTCGCTCATGTAGCCGAGCACGATCACGTCCTGCGGACCGGTGTTGCGCACCTGCATGCGCGCCCCGTTCTCGATCACCCGCACCGTCAGGCCCGGCGCGAGCTCGCCCGGCGAGGTCATCACGGTGTGGAAGTTGCTCGGCCCCTGGCCGGACAACTCCTGCGCCACCGCGCTGCCGGCCGGCGCCAGGCAGAGCAACACCCCGACACACAGCAGCAGGATCCGGCGTACGTGCCTCACCTGACCTCCACGGGCACCGTCACGGTGATCCGGTCGACATCGGAGGTACGGATCGCGAACGACAACTCCCAGCGACCCGCCATCGGCATGGACAGATCGCCCAGCCAGTGCCCGGGACCGCCCCGGCGCACCTGGACGTCGGCACCGTCGATGCCCTTGCCCGGCAGCG
Organism: Embleya sp. NPDC020630; assembly: GCF_044334985.1. Lineage (NCBI taxonomy): Bacteria > Bacillati > Actinomycetota > Actinomycetes > Kitasatosporales > Streptomycetaceae > Embleya > Embleya sp. NPDC020630. The sequence goes on along the minus strand of NZ_JBIRUB010000011.1, from coordinate 73,600 downwards.
CCATCGACACGGTCAACTCCTCGACCTCGCGGATCTGTCCGATCGGGTCGGCGAGGTAGATGTGCAACTCGTTGGGACCGACCCGGGCCGGGTCGACGGTGATGTCGAGCCTGCCCTTGCCCGCCGCGCCGCCGGCGTCGAACGGGACGCTGCGGCTGACCGGTCCCGCCGCCTCCACCTGCTTGCGCTCGTGTGCGGTGCGGCCCGGTTCGGTGTCGGTGAGCACCGTGGTGACCCCGAGCACCGCGATGGCCAGCGCGGCCTCGATCACCACCGCCTTGCGCAACACCGCCCACTTCGGGCCGCCCGCCGCGCCCTTGCCGATCGGGGACCGGCCGGCCGTCGCCTCGATGTGCCGCATCAGCCAGCGCCGGGACACCCAGGCACCGGCCAGCATCAGCAGCACCAGGTCGACCTTGAACACCAGCAGCAGACCGAACGTGGTGTCGAACAGCGCGGCGAACGAGCCCACCTGCCGCCAGGCGGCGTACAGCCCGGTCGCCACGAGCACGCACACCGACACGAACGCGGTCCGGGAGAAGACCCGTACCGAGGGCACGTCGAGCCCGGTGCCCGGCGCAGGATCGCCCGGCCGCACCACCAGCGTGACCACCATCGCCAACCCGCCCAGCCAGGTGGACATCGCCAGCAGGTGCACGACGGCCGCGGCCATGGCCAGTTCCACCTGACGGCCCACCGACGCGTGGTCGGCGATCGGCCAGGTGATCGCGATCGCGGTGCACAACAGCGCCCAGCCGCCGACGACGATCCGCCGGGTGCGCACGGAGGCGTCCGCGAGCGCGGCGATCAACCAGCCGAGCAGCGCGCCGGCGGCGCCCAGGAGCAACACCCGCGCCGCGATCGCCTTGCCCAACTTGGTGTCCAGGGTGGCGCGCAACACGTCCGCGTCGAACGCCGACGACAGTCCGAGGCCGGACGCGTTCGGGCCGTGCAGCATCAGCACCGCGAGCGAGGACAGCAGCAGCCCGCCCCACGCGCCGGACACGAGCAGCCAGACCCGGAAGCGACCCATCGCGGCGGGCCGGGCGATCAGCAGGAACAACACCGCGCCGCCGAGCACCGCGAAGGACAGGTACGCGACCCCGGTCGCGGCCCGCTCCAGCACGTCGGTCGCGGTGGAGCCGTCGTCGGTCAGATCGCCGACGTTCACCCCGCCCGAGGCCTGGCCGATATTGAACGTGAACGCGCCGGAGATCGGGTGCGAGTCGGCCGAGACCGCGCGCCAGGCGACGGTGAAGGTGCCGGTCGGCAGGCCGCCCCGGAGCGGGGCGACCACGGTGGTGTCGCCGTCGGGGCCGTGCTTGGTCTGGTTGTTGTCCACCCGGGTGCCGCTCGGGTCGAACACCTTGACCCCGCCGAGCCCGATCTCCACGCCCTCGCTGAACCTCAGCGTGACCGAGGCCGGCGCGGTGGTCAGGGTCGACCCGGACGCCGGGTTGGACGACTCCAGGACGGCGTGCGCCGACGCGGCCCCGGCGCCGCCGAGCACGAGCGCGGCGAGCAGCACGGGCAGCGCGAGCACCCACGCGAGCACCCGCCGGCCGCCCCCGCCACGCACCGGGAGCGGGGGCGACGCCGGGACCGGTCGCCCGGCCGGGTCAGTGGCCCGCATGACCTGTGTGGTCTTCCGCGGGCGTGCCCGTCGCCGGAGCGGGCGGCGCGGCGGGCGTGCCGGCCTCCGATGCGCCCGGCGCGGACGCACCCGGGGCCGGCGCGTCGCCGGGCCGTTCGGTCACCCCGAGCACCGGCACCTGAACGGTGACCGGTCCGGTGTGTTGGAACGTGAGCGTGAGCGGCACGGTGTCGCCCTTCTTCACGGACTTGTTCGGATTCATGAACATGATGTGGTTGCCGCCTCGAGCCAGGACGCCCTTGCCGTGGGCGGGCACGTCCAAGCCCGGCACGTGCTGCATCGAGTTCCCGCTCGTCTGGTGCATCATCACCTCGCCGGAGAGCGGGCTGGCCACCGAGAGCAGCCGGTCGGCCGTGTCGCCGTCGTTCTGCACGGTCAGGTAGCCCGCCGCGACGTCCGCCGAGGAGGGTTGCGGGATGTACGGGTCGACGATGCGCAGCCGGGGCGCGCCCCGGGCGGCGCCCGCGGCGGTCTTGCGTTCGTCCGCCTTCGTCGACGAGGAGGAGCCGGAGTCGGCGCAGGCCACCAGCACGCCGCCGATCCCGAGCGCCAGCACACCGCCGACCGCGAGCGGGACGGCCTTGCGGGGGAGGGGGAAGAGCTTCACTTCTTGGTGTCCTCGGGGTGGATCAGCAGGGGCAGGTCGTGCGCGAAGTCGTCGGACGAGTTGCCGTTCGGCGTGCCGTCCGGGGTCAGCCCGCTGCTCGCGCTGTACATGACCGGGCCCTGGTTGTCCGGGCCGAACGCGATCACCTGGGTGCCGTGGGTGCTGACGACCTTGCCGTCGGGGCCGGTGGTCGCCGGTTCGATGGAGACGCCGACCTGGCGGGCCGCGGCCTGGATCTTGTCGAACGGGCCGGTCAGTCCGACGAACGACTTGTCCAGCGAGTCGAGCCATTCGCGCAGGGCCGCCTGGGTGTCCCGCTCCGGGTCGGTGGTCACGAACACCACGTCGACCGTGGCCCGGTCCTGCGGGGGCAACTTGCCGAGCGCGCGCACGATGTCGCCCATCACGGTGGGGCACGCGTCCGGGCAGTGCGTGTAGCCGAAGTAGAGCAGGGTGGTGCGCCCGGCCGTCTTGGCCCGGAAGTCGTACGGCTGTCCGGAGGTGTCGGTCAGCGTGAGTTCGGGCTTGGTCCACGGCGGGTCGACCGCGATGCCCTTGTACTTGGACTTGCTCTCGCGCACCTTCACCGGGGCGCCGCTGTCGCTCTTGCCGGAATCGCCGCAGCCCGTGGCGAGCAGCAGCCCGGCCGCGGCCAGGGCGGCGAGGCGAAGACCGGTGCGGCGGCCCCGGCCGAGGGACTTGCTTGCGTTGCTCATCGTTCTCCAGGTCGTTGCTGCCGGGGGCTCGTGCCCGACGCGTCCGGCGTCGGCGCGGGCCCGGTGGCCCGGGTCGCGGGCACGGAGCACATCCGTGCGGGGCGACCCGGGCCGGGACATCTCCGCCGCGGACCGCGGTGGCGACCGCGGTCCGCGGCGGGACCGCGAGGATCAGGCCGAGCCGGGGCGCCGCGATGCGCGCAGGACGGCGAACACACCGGCGCCCAGGCCGAGCGCGCCGACCACGATGCCGACCACGCCCAGGGTGCGCGCGGTGGAGTCGTCACTCTTGTCCTCGGCCACCGCGGCGACGCTCGCCTTGCCGTCGGCGGGCTTGGTCGCCGGGGCCGCGGCAGGTGCCGTGGCGCCGGTCTTGGCGGCGAGCTTGAGCACCGGCGCGGGGTACTGCGGCTCCTTGCCGTCGGCGCCCGCCAGGTCGATCCAGCGCACCACCTCGCCGCTGTCGTACGTCTGCACCGCCTTGAACACCAGCTTGTCGGTGTCGGTGGGCAGCTTGCCCATGGACACCTCGAAGTCCTCGAACGTGCCGGGGTTGACCCGGGTGCCGGCGTCCGCGGTCCAGGTGATCTTGGAGACCACCTCGGTGAGCGGCTTGCCGTGGTTGTCGATCGGGGTGGTCAGCTTGGTCTTCTCGACCTCGGCCTTCCAACCCGGCATCGCCCGGGTCTGCACCGAGGTGAGCGGCTTGTCGGCGGGCAGGGTGACCTCGAGCTTGGTGGTCCCCGCGTCGTCGCGCTCGTTGGGGACCCGGAAGGCGACCTTGGCGTACGAGCCCTGGTCGGCGGTGCCCGGCTGCACGCTCACGTGCGCGGCGGCGGAGCCTGCGAACAGCAGTACGCCGGCGCCGGCCGAGGCGGCGATCACGGACAGGCGGCGACGCGTGGTGGACATGGTCATGGGATGTCTGCTCCATGGATGATCCGGCCGCGGGCGCACGAGGGCACCCCGCGGTACGGGTGGGGACGACGGGAAGGCGGACGCGCGCCACCGCCGATCCGGCACCCGGTGGGGCGGGATCAGCAGGCGAGCGCGTACTCCACCGGCGGCCCGCGCCGGGTCACCGCGTGCCGGAGCAGAATCTGATCCGTGGCCGGGTCCGCCGCCGCACCGGTGCGCCGGGCCCGGCCCGGGGTCGCGGCAACCGGGACGACCGGGCCGAACAACACCGCGAGTACCACCCGCAGCGGCGCCGACGCCAGCGTGATCAGGGCGAACAGCGCGGCCTCGCCGCGCCGCAACCACCAGCCGGTGAGCAGGGCCGCGACCAGGTGCGCGCACAACATGCCGGTGCCGCCGTCGAGCAACATCGGCCCGGAGCCGGACATGTGGTGGTGACCGCCGGCCGATTCGCTCGTGAGCAGCGTCGGATCCACCCGGCTGCTGCGCACGATCGCCTCGGGCGTCCAGCCGGTCGGCAGCAGGACGTGCCCGGCCGAGTCCCGGGGCCCGCACAGGAGCCGGTCGAGCAGACCGCTCGACGTCGAGCCGTCGGCGCCGGCCGTCCCGACTGCCCGGGCGGCGGCGGCGTAGGCGAAGAGGGTGTGCAGCGCGAGTTGGCCGACCGCGAGGAGCGCGGTGATCGAGCCGAACGAGCGTTGTCGGCCCGCGCCGGCGAAGGCCGACACGAACACCACGCCGAAACCGGCGACCGGGGCCCACAGCGGCAGCGGCTCGGTCGACATCCACGCGTGACCGCATGCCGCGAGCGCGGCGCAGACCGCCGAGAACACGGCGGCGCGCACAGCGCGGAAAGGTACGGACACGGCCTGCATGACGCCCCATCGTCTCATCGCGCGACGCGCCTTCGACCCCGGGGCCGAAAACTTCCCGTGCGCCCCGACGGGCGGCCGAGCCCGGACCCGACGCCCGCGAGGTCCGCGCGATGCGGCCGAACGAATCGTCTTTACAGCGTATTGACGACCGATCGCGCGAGCTGCGCATACCGGGACCGACCGGCGGCAATAAAACACAGGTGTGCCCTGCCCGTCGATGCGATGGGCCGGATTCGGCCGCAGTTCCGGAGATGTCGAAAGGCCGCTCATGGACATGAGGTGGACTGTCCACCTGCCACGGGATACGGCGAGCGTGCCGATGGCGCGCAGACTTCTTGTCGGCGCGATGGAGACGGCGGGGGTGGATCGCGAGATCGCGATGGAGATCGGCCTCGCCCTGTCCGAGGCATGCGCGAATGTCGTGGAGCACGCCAGGGGCGGACCGTATGCGGATTACCAGATTCGGGCCGGTATCACCGGTGACTGCTGTCGGGTCGAGATCATCGACGGCGGCCCGGGGTTCCCCGTGGAGCGCCTGCGCGGCCTGTCGGCGATGGCCGGTCCGGGCGCGGAGAACGGTCGCGGCCTGATGCTGATCCGGGCGATGACCGATCACGTGCAACTGAGCAACCATCCCCGGCGCGGTGCGGTGTTGCGCTTCGAGAAGACGCTGCGTTGGCGCAAGGACGCGCTGGTCCCGGTCTCCTGACCGGCTGCCGGCGCGGCCGCAACGGGTGCGCGTGGCAGGGCTGTTCGGGGCCAAGGCTACGATCGGGGCAGTGAACCGGGCCGAGGTGAGGGAACTGCTCGACCGCGTGGCCGCCGGGGAGGCGGGCGTGGACGAGGCGCTTGACGACCTCGTACGGGCGCCGACGGCGGGTTTCGCCGATCTCGGCTTCGCCCGGGTGGACACCCACCGGGAACTGCGCACCGGGGACCCCGAAGTGGTCTTCGCGGCCGGGAAGACCCCGGAGCAGACCGTCGCGCTGTTCCACCGGCTGCGTGCGGCAAGTCGGCGTCCGGCGCTCGCGACGCGCGCGTCGGCCGCCGTGGTCGACGCGGTGTACGCGGCGTTTCCCGGCGAGGCGTACACCGACGACAGCGGCACGTGTGTCGCGGTGGGCGAGCCGCCCGCCACGCGCGGCCTGGTCCGGGTGGTCTCGGCGGGCACCTCCGACGTGGCCGTCGCCGGCGAGGCGGCGTTCACCGCGCGGCTGTTCGGCGCCGAGGTGGAGCGGATCGAGGACGTGGGCGTGGCCGGCCTCCACCGACTGCTCGCGGTGCACGCCGAACTCGACGCCGCGGACTGCCTGGTGGTGGTCGCGGGCATGGAGGGCGCGCTGCCGAGCGTGGTGGCGGGCCTGGTCTCGGTACCGGTGCTCGCGGTGCCCACCAGCGTGGGCTACGGCGCCTCCTTCGGCGGACTGGCCGCGCTGCTCGCGATGCTCAACTCGTGCGCGCCCGGGGTCGCGGTGTGCAATATCGACAACGGATTCGGCGCGGGCGTGTTCGCCGCCCGGGTCGCGCGCGCCGCCGGTCCGAAGCCAGGCGGCGCGACGCCGTAGTCGGTATCCCAATATTCGGCGGGAATACGAATTTCGGGCGCGCCGCCAACCGCGCGGCAAAATGCACCGGCAAAGGCAAGAAACCGGTCGCTTTCGGTCGCTTCACCGTTTTTCCGGCAGGACCCCCCGACGGCTGCGAAAGTGGCCGCGACGGGAGGTATCCGCTTGGCCATCGCATGGTTTCAGTGCCAGGCCGGTGCGAGCGGCGACATGCTGCTCGGGGCCCTGATCGACGCCGGCGCCCCGCTGGAGGCCGTCCAGCAAGCCGTCGACGCGGTGGGCGTCGAACCGATCCTGATCACCGCCGAACGCACCGATCGACACGGGATCGCGGCCACCCGCGCCCGGGTCAAGGCCGTGCACACCCACGTGCACCGCACCTGGAACGACGTACGGGTGCTGCTCGATCGTGCCGATCTGCCGGAGCCCGTGCACGAGCGCGCGCACGACGTGTTCGACCGGCTCGCGCGTGCCGAGGCCCGGGCGCACCGGTGCCTGCCGGAGGAGGTGCACTTCCACGAGGTCGGCGCGCTCGACGCGATCGCCGACGTGGTCGGTACGTGCACTGCGCTGCACGCGCTCGGGATCGAGGAGGCGGTCGGCTCGCCGGTCGCGCTCGGCAGCGGCAGCGTGCGGGCGGCGCACGGGGTGCTCCCGGTCCCGGTGCCGGCCGTGCTGGAGTTGATGCGGATGGCCGCGGCCCCGGTGTACGCGGGCCCGGCGCCGTTCGAGATGTGCACGCCCACCGGGGCGGCCCTGCTCACCTCGGTCTGCCGGTCCTGGGGGCCGCTGCCGGCGCTGCGGATCACCGCCGACGGGACCGGCGCGGGCAGCCGGCGGGTCGAGGAGGTGCCGAACATCCTGCGGGTCGTGCTCGGCGAGCGCTACGCGGTCCAGCGGGAGCGGCCGGCCGGCGAGGACGTGCTGATCGAGACGAACGTGGACGACCTCGACCCGCGCCTGTGGCCGGCGGTGCTGAGCAAACTGCTCGCGATCGGCGCCGGCGACGCGTGGCTGGTGCCGATCCTGATGAAGAAGGGCCGGCCCGCACACACCCTGTGTGTCCTGGTCCCGGCGGATCGGGTGGACGCGGCGCTACACACGGTGTTCGTGGAGACCTCGACGATAGGCGCGCGGATCGTGCCGGTGGCGAAGCGGGCCCTGGACCGCGAGTTCGGCACGGTCCGGGTGGAGGGATTGCCGGTGCGGGTCAAGACCGCGATGTTCGAGGGGCGGGTGGTCAACGCCCAGCCGGAGTACGAGGACGTGGCCGCCGCGGCGGCCACGCTCGGCCGCCCGGTCAAGGTGGTGATGGGCGCGGCGACCGCGGCGGCATACGCGGCCGGTCTGCTGCCCTGAGCGTGGCGGCGGACGGCGACGCATAGCCTGGGGCGACCATTCATCCCCGTGTAGGCCGCGTACGTCGAGGAGCAGGCACCCGTGATCGCTCGTCCCCTCCGGTTGCTTGTCGCCATGCTCACGGCGCTGATCGCGTTCGCGGCGCTGCCCGCGCAGGCCGGTGCCGCGCCGACCCGGGCGGCCGGCGCCGACCATGTCGTGCTGCTCGGGATCCCGGGGCTGAGCTGGGCCGACATCGACGGCCGGGACACCCCGGCGCTGGCCGCGCTGGCCGGGCGTTCGACCTCGGCCGCGATGTCGGTACGGACCGTGCACCCGCGCGCGTGTCCCGTCGACGGGTGGCTCACCACCGGCGCGGGGGCACGCTCGACGGACAACCGCACCAGCGCGAAGAGCGCCGAGCCGTGTGCCGAGCCGCTGCCGCCGACGCTCGCCCCGGACGGGTCGGCGACCGTGCCGAACATGCGCGCGATCGTCAAGCGCAACGACTCGTTCGGCTACAACCCCCGCTTCGGGCAACTCGCCGCCTCGGTCGCCGAGCACGGCGGGGCGGTCACCGCGGTCGGCCCCGGCGCGGCCTACGCGAGCGCGGACTCGACCGGTCGGGTGCGCGCCGACTACCGGCCCGCCCCGGCCGCGGTGGACACCGCGCTGATCGAGCGCTCCGCGCTGACCCTGGTAGACCTCGGCGGCCTGACCGGCCCCGGGATCGCGCGCGCCGACCGGCTGCGGGCGGTGGACGCGCAGGTGGGCCGGATCGCCGCCCTGCTGCCGCCGCGCACCCAGCTCGCGGTGGCCGGCCTCGCCGACGACACCGGCACCCCGCACCTGCGCGCGCTGCTCGTGTCGGGCCCCGGCACCTCGGCGGGTCATGCCTTCGACTCCGGCTACCTGACCGCGACCTCGACCCGCGACGACGGCATGGTCCAGCTCACCGACCTGGCCCCGAGCCTGCTCGCGCCGCTGGGCCTCGACGCGCCGAGCGAGCTGGTCGGCGCGGTGTACACGCGCGTCCCCGGACCCTCCGGGCAGAGCGCGATCGACGAGCTGGGGCTGTTCGACGTGGGCGCGCAGGCGTCACGCACGGTGCGCGAGGTCTGGTACTTCTTCACCTGGATCACCCTGCTGCCGCTCGTCTGCGCGGCCGTGGCGCTGTGGCTCGCCGTGCGGTTCGGCCGCCGGGGGCGCACCCGGGCGCGCGCCGCGGTGATACGCGCCGCGACCGGGATCGGGGTGTTCTTCGGCGCCATCCCCGGCGGGTCCTTCCTGGTCGGGCTGGTGCCGTGGGAGAAGAGCGGCGACCCGGCGTGGGCGCTGCTCGGGCTCACCGTGGCGTTCGCCGCCGCGCTGACCGCCGGCGCGCTGCTCGGGCCGTGGCGCCGGCATCCGTACGGGCCGGCCGGCGCGGTCGCCGCGGCCACCGCGGTGATCCTGGCGGCCGACGTGATGCTCGGCTCACCGCTCCAGATGAACACCCTGTTCGGGCTGTCCCCGCTGGTCGCGGGCCGCTTCTACGGCTTCGGCAACGTCGCCTGGACGATCTTCGCGATGGCCGTCGTGCTCGCCGTCGCGTGGCCCACGGCACACCTGCTCGCGGCCGGCCGGCGGCGGGCGGCGGTCGTGGTGCTCTCCGCGGTCGGGGCGGTGGCGGTCCTGGCCGACGGATGGCCCGCGTTCGGCAGCGACTTCGGCGGCGTGCTCGCGCTGATCCCCGGCCTGGCGGTGCTCGGCCTGCTGCTCACCGGCACCCGGATCTCCTGGGGCAGGGTCGGCCTGGTCGCGCTCGGCGCGGTCGTGGTGATCGGTGTCATCGCGGTGCTGGACTGGCTGCGCCCGGCGGCGAGCCGCTCGCACCTGGGCCGCTTCGTCCAAGAGGTCGTCGACGGCGCCGCCGGGGACACGCTCCACCGCAAGGTGATGGGCAACCTGCACTCGTTCACCACGCCGTTCACCCTGCTGATCCCGGTGGTGTTCGTCCTGCTCGTGCTCGCCGTGCGTGATCCGCTCAAATGGCGCGCGCCGGCCCTGGCCCGGGCCTTCGCGGCGGTGCCGTGGCTGCGCTCGACGCTGATCGCGTGCTGGGTGACCGCGGTGGTCGGCTACGCGGTGAACGACTCCGGCATCCAGATCCCGGCGGTCGCGCTCACGATCGCGGCACCGCTGGCGATCGCGGTGATCGCGGCAGTGGAGGCCCGCCCGCGCGTCGACTGACCAGCACCACCGCGACCAGGATCGCCGCGCCCGCCCAGGGGCCGACGGTGCCGCGCACGGTGCGCTGGAGGGTGTCCACCACGTTCGGCAGCGGGACCACCCGGCCCGGGACGTAGGCGCACACCAGGAGCGTGGTGCGGGCCAGGAGCAGCCAGTCCAGCGCGGACGGGGCCAGCAGCACCAGCGGCGCCCACGCGGCCACGTCGTACCAGGGCAGGCTGTACGGGGTGGTCAGCAGCCAGGCCAGGGACAACAACGCGGCCGCGGCGGCGCTGTCGCGCAGGACGTCGTCCATCGCCGCGGGCCGGGCCCGGGCGGCGGTGCGGGCCAGCAGCCACACCACCAGCGCGCCCAGCACCCAGCCGAGCAGTCCGATCAGCGAGCGCGCCGGGTCGTGTCCGAAGGCGGACTCCATCGGCTTCAGCACCAGCCGCAGCGGGACCGCGAGCGAGACCAGCTTCGTGTTCTCCCGCAGCTGGTCGAACGCGCCGAGCCCGACCGGCAGATAGCTCGCCACCCCCACCGCGAGGGCCGAGCCCAGCAGCGCGGCGAGCGCGCGCGGACGCCCGCGCAGGCCCCACACGAGGGCGAGGACGTACAACCCCAGTGACGCCTTCGCCGCGCAGGCCAGGCCGACCAGGACACCCGCGAGTACGGGCGAGCGGCGCACCGCGAGCAGCGCGCCCACCGCGAACACCAGCGCGAACGCGTCCAGATGACCGGCGCCCACCGCGACGAACAACAGCAGCGGATTGACCGACCACAGGATCGCCACCCGCGCCCGGGCCGCCCGATCGGGGCCGGCCGCCCGCTGGAGCAGCAGCCCGGTCAGTACGAACGCCGCCGCGCCGAGCAGGGTCAGCACCAGCACGATCGTGTGCACCGAGGAGCCGCCGAGCCGGGCGGCGAGCCACTGCTCGGCCGTGGCCACCGGCCCGTACACCGACGGCACGTCCGTCCACGGCGCCTCGACCGCGCGGCCGACCGGATCCCCGTCGCGCACCAGCGTCGCGGCGGTGTCCCGATACGGGTCGCCGCCCGTGGCCGCGAGTCGGCCGTACGCGGCGTAGACCAGGTGGTCGGCCGACCCCATCGGCGGCACGCACACCACCGCGAGCGCGGCCACCGCCCCGCCGACGGTGAGCCGACCCGGATCCGGCGCCCAGCCGCGCCCGAGCTCGCGCAGCGCCAGACCCAGGCCGAGCGCGCCGAGCAGGGCCGACGCGAGCAGCAGCGCGGTGACCGTACCGGCGGCGGGACGGGCGGTGAACCGATACGGCGGCAACCACGACGGGCCGCCCGGCAGCGGCGGCTGGGCGGCGGAGGGCCCGAGCAGCCCGGTCAGTACGAGAAGGCCGACCGCGAGCGCGCACAGGCCGAGCGCGATACACCCAAACGGGTGTTCCACGTGAAACATCGACGGCCGACGTGCCTGGGTGCGCCGTGCGGTCACCGGTTCAGCCACGCCCGCGGATCGCCCCGGGCAGCGCCCCGGCCGCGCCCCGCGCGGCCAACGCGCGGGCCACGTGCGCGTACTGCCGGGCCCGATGGCGCTGCGCGGCGAAGTCGGTGCCGGTGACCCGGTGGTGCAACTCCACCTCGACCTCCTCGACCGCGAACCCCCCGCGGACCAGGTCGATCGTCAGCCCCGTCTCCACGCCGAACCCGTCCGCGAGTGGCAGCGCCGCCTCGAACGCCTCGCGGGTCAGACAGCGCTGCCCGGACAGCGGCTGGGTCGCGGCGAACCCGCTGGCCCGGGCGATCCCGTCCCGGGCGGCGCGCACCACGAACCCGTGCCCGCCGCCGGCCCGCGCCTGCGGCGGCAACACCGCGATGGTCATCGCCGCCCTGCCGGCCCGCACCGGCTCGACCAGCGCCGCCGCGGCGGCGGCCGTACCCTCCAGGTCCGCGTCCAGGAACAGCAGGTGACGCGGGTGCTCCCGGCCCTCGCGCAGGTCGATCGCGGCGACCACGGCGGCGCCGGTCTCCATCGCCCCGGCCTTGCCGCGATTGCGGCCGTGCCGGGCGATCACCGCGCCGGCCGCCCGGGCGAGCCCGGCCGTGTCGTCCGCGGACCCGTCGTCCACCACCACCACGAGATCCGCGCCCGTGATCGAGCGCGCCGCCTCGACCGTGGCCGTGATCCGCCGTGCCTCGTCGTATGCCGGGATCACCACGGCCGTGTCGCCGGTCGGTGTGCCGGTCGTGTGCTCCGCCATGGCGTGATCCTACGAGTCGCTCGCCATTGATCCGGATGGCGCGGGTTCCACCCGTACTGCCCAACGCCGCGGCGCGGCGGCGTGAAGGTCCGAGGGGATGGGGGTACAACGGAAGGGAGCCACATCGCGGGTATGCTCCAGGAGATCCTGTGATCGCGGTCTCGTGACATCTGCGGAACCTCCGAGGGCCGGCCGTTCGTCGTCCTCGGTGAGGAGTGCTGGAACAGGCGCGGTGTCGATTCGGACGCGGTGCCGGCGCAGGCAGAGACCAACCGACCCAACCGCAGCGCAAACCGCAGCAACGGATGGCACAACGGTCCGCTCGGGAGCCCCCATCTCCCGCCTCGGGGCCGGTTCGCGAGGGCAACACCCGTACCGGGCACCGTAATTCGCCACCCCTGCGCCACCTCGCGCCATGTGCCGCCAAGCGGCCTCGTCATGGTCGGCTGCGGAGTACCTGAGTATCACGCATAGTGCTTCCACGTTCACGGAAAGGAACGAGCGCATGCTGCGCGAGATCCTCGGAAGACGACGGAGGGAACGCACCGCACTGATGTCGGCCGTGCTGACGTGTGCGAGATGGCGCTGGCCCGTGGTTCCCGGCGTCGGTTACGACCGCTGGTCGGGCGTGTGTCGATGTGGTGCGACCGATTGCCGCGTGCCGGGCGCCCATCCGGGTGAACCTCCCCTGCTCGCGGCCACCTGTGACGAACGAATGGCGCGTTGGTGGTGGCAGCAGTCACCGGACGCGTCGGTGATCCTGGCGACGGGTGGGCGGGTGGCGGCGTTGAGCGTGCCGTCGGAAGCCGGTGCCCGCTCGCTCGACCAACTCGCCCGGCTCGGTGTGCGTACCGGACCGGTCGTCGCCGCGCCGGGCCGCTACGCGTTCCTGGTCGAGCCCTACGAGTTGGGCGAACTGGGCGACCTGCTGGACCGATACGGGCTCGATCGGTACGGCATGGTGCCCTCGACCCTGCGCTTCCACGGCGACGGCGGCTATCTCGCGCTGCCGCCGTCGCGGGTGCAGGGTGGCCAGTTGCGCTGGGCCCGACCACCGGCGCCGTCGGGTGATCCGACGGCGGGCGGGCCGTGGTTGCCCGCCGTGGCGGACCTGGTCCGCACGCTGGTGGACACCTGCCAACATGCCGAGCCCAGAGCCTGATCCGTACCGGCCGATCCGTACAGCCCGATCCGCGCAGCCCGAACCCGGGTGCGAAAAGGGCGCGCCGTCACGCGGTGGAGTGATCGTTGTGGCGTAACCGCAACATGTGGTGATCGCTGCACGTCGTGGCGGCGCGATAGGCTCGGCGCGCCGATCATTCCGGCCCCGTTCCGCACCGAAGTCCCGCTCGTCGGGCCGGATGTGGAAGGGGGCTTCGCGCGCTAGGAGACACCATGCAGCGCCCACGCACCGGTCACGTCCGCACCGTGGCCCTGGGCGCGGTCGTGGGCCTGTGCCTCGTCGTCCCGCTCGCCGCCGCCTCCGCGGACTCGGTGGGCTCGGACAAGGGCCGCCACACCGCCGACTCGGGACCGAGCACCCGCCCGAGCGCGAACAAGGCCGCCGACTTCGGCAACGGTGTCGCCGAGGGCGACCGTTCCGGCTCGGCCGGACTGCTGGAGCTGCTCGGCGGCAAGTCCGCCACCAAGTCCGGGACTCCCGCGGCCACTTCGCCGGCCGCCGGCACGGAGAGCGTGTGCGGCAAGGCGATCGACGGTCCCAAGGGTGTCCGGGCGCAGACCTGTGTCGAGCGCGACGGCTCGGAGGCCTGGGGTCGGGTCTACTACCGAAACCCCACGCCCGACCCGCTGTTGCTGGTGATGAGCGTGCTCCAGCCCGGCGGCACCACGCTGCGGGTGACCTGCACGGTCGAGCCCAAGGACACCGAGGGCCGCTGCGACAGCCCGCGCGTGCGCACCGCCAAGAGCCTCGACGGCTGGTCCGCGGTGGCCGAGTTGGCCTCCAAGGACGGCCTGAACAAGCTGCTCCGTGCGGGGTCGGCGACCGCTCAGCGCTGAACCCGCGGTACCGCGACACCCCGGTCCGGCGGCACGCCGAATACGACCGGGGCAGCGACCGACGAATGCGGAGAATTCACCGTCGAACGGTGAAAAAATTCCGGTCGGTCGATGCGGAAAACGCGCGGCGCGAAAGCGGAAAAGGCCCGGAAAATCGAAGGGCCCGGCCGCTGAAGACGGGGGATGCATCAGCGACCGAGCTGCTTCAAAGGTAACAACAAGCCGGCGGATCTCCAATCCGGGGCCCTCGTCGGCCGGTCGTGACCGAGCCCGCACGCCCGATTGCCGGGCGTGCGGGCGATTTTCGGACCGGCGCCGACGCGGGCGCGCCGGCCGGATCCGGTCCGCTATCGACCGGCCGGAACCATCTCCTCGCGCGGGTCCTCCTTGGTGCCCGGCGAGTCGCCGACGGGCCGCTCGGGCGGGTCCACCGCCACGTGCGGCAACACCCGGTCGAGCCATCCGGGCAACCACCAGTTGGCCCGGCCGAGGAGGTGCATCAGGGCGGGGACGAGCACCATGCGCAGGATGAACGCGTCCAGCGCGACCGCGCCCGCCAGGCCGAGCCCGGCCATCATCGCGCCGCGGTCGCCGCTGAGCACGAACGAGGAGAACACGAAGATCATGATGAGCGCGGCCGAGTTGATCACCCGCCCGGTGCCGGCCTGACCCACGCGTACCGCCCGGGCGTTGTCGCCGGTGTGCAGCCACTCCTCGTGCATCCGGCTGACCAGGAAGACCTGGTAGTCCATCGACAACCCGAACAGCAGCGGCAGCATGATGACCGGCAGGAAGGAGATGATCGGCCCCTCCTTGCCCAGCCCGAGCAGGTCCATCCCCCAGCCCCACTGGAAGATCGCGACCAGCAGCCCGAACGACGCGCACGCGGCGATCAGGTTCATCAGCGCGCCGGTCAGCGGTACCAGCACGCTGCGGAAGGCGATCAGCATCAGCAGCGCGCCCAGCCCCACGATCAGGGCGATGAACCCCGGCATACGGTCGCCGACCACGGCGGCGAAGTCCTTCTGCAACGCGGTCTCGCCGCCGATGTGCACCTTCAGTGTGCTGCCCTCGGCGGCGGCGGGCACGGTGCGCTCGCGCAGGGTGTCGATCAGCTTGTCGGTGGCCTCGGCCTGCGGCGAGGTCGACGGCACGACCTGGATGGCCCGGGTCTGGGCGGCGAGCCCGCCGGCGTCGGCGGGCACCGGCGCCTCGACCACACGCACCACGCCGGGGGTGCGGCGGACGTCGGCGATCAGCGTGTCCAGCGCCTGCCGGTCCTGCGGACCGTGCAGCTCGGCGACCATCAGCAGCGGGCCGTTGAAGCCCGGACCGAAGCCCTCGGCGAGCATGTCGTAGGCCTGTCGCACGGTCTGGGAAGTGGGCTGATTGCCCTGGTCGTTGGCGCCGAGCCGGAGCGACAGGGCCGGGATCGCCAGTAGCCCCATGACCACCAGCGCGACCAGACCCAGGGTGCGGGGGCGACGCTGCACCAGGCGGGCCCAGCGCGCGGCGGTGCGCCCGACCTCCTCGCTCGGCAGGGCCGTGCCGGCCGCGGACCGCTCGGCCGATTGCCGGCGTTCGCGGCGGCTGAGCACACGCGGGCCGAGCAGGCCGAGCAGCGCGGGCAGCAGGGTGGAGGAGGCGAGCACGGTGAGCACCACGACGAGCGTGGTGCTGATCGCGATGCCGTCGAACAGGGTGATGTCGACGGTGAACAGCGCGAGCAGCGCGACGCACACCGTGCCGCCGGCGAACACCACGGCCCGGCCGGAGGTGTCCAGCGCCCGCACCGCCGCCTCGTCGGGCGGGAGCCCCGCCTTGAGGCCGTTGCGATGCCGCGTCACGATGAACAGGGCGTAGTCGATGCCCACGCCGAGCCCGATCAGGCTGCCGAGGAGCGTCGCGGTCTCGGGGATGTCGGTGACGTGGCTGAGCAGGATCACCGACGCGATACCGGTACCGACCGCGAACACCCCGCTGATCAGCGGGAGCAGCATCGCGAACAGGGACCCGAAGGCGAGGAAGAGGATGATGCCCGCCGCGACCACACCCACCGTCTCGGCGAGTCCGGCCGGCGGTTCCTGAGCGGCCTCGATCGCGGGGCCGCCGAGTTCGACGCGCAGTCCGGGCGCCCGAGCCGCCTCGGCGCGGTCGATCAGGTCCTTGAGATTTCCGGTCTCCAGCTCGAACTGCTGCTTGACGAAGGTGACCTGGGCGAACGCGATCCGGCCGTCCTTGCTGACCTGGCCGGCGCCCTCCGCGTCGTACGGGCCGACCACCCGGCCGACATCGGGCATCCGCGCGATGTCGGCGAGCAGCGCGGTCATCCGATCGCGGACCGCGGCGTCGTGCACGCTGCCCCGCTCGGTCTGCCACACCACGTTGTCCACATCGCCGGAGGCGTCGGGAAAGGCCTTCTGCAGGCGCTCGTACGCGGTCGAGGACTCGGTCCCGGGGATCTTGAACACGTTGGAGTACGCGCTGCCCAAGGCCGCGCTCGCCGCGACCGTGCCGAACAGCGCGGCCGCCCACAGCAGCAGCACCGTCCACCGATGTTTGAGACACCATCGCGCCCAGGCGGCCATGGTCGATTCCTTCCTCGTGTGGGCCTCGCGGCCCGGTCGTGCGTGCTGGGCCCAGACTGGTTCGGCGCGATGGGTCGCCCGGCGGGCGCACGGTCGACTCACAGGAAGCTCTCAAGCTGTCCCATGGGGTTCCGCAAACTTCCCCCGGATACTGGGCACATGAGCAGCAGCCAGCCGCGCGCGGGCGCCACGGTCCTGGTCGTCGAGGACGAGCCGAGCATCGCCGACGTCCTGGCGATCACCCTGCGCTTCCACGGGTTCGAGGTGGTCACGGCCGACGGTGTGCACGCGGCGCTGGCCGCGGCCCGTACGGCGCGGCCCGACGTGGTGCTCCTCGACATCTCGCTCCCCGACGGCGACGGACGCCAGGTGTGCCGCGTGCTGCGCGCCGAACGACCGGAGATCGCGGTTGTGTTCCTCACCGCCCGGGACTCGCCCGCCGACGTGGTCAAGGGACTCACCCTCGGCGGCGACGACTACATCACCAAGCCGTTCAACGTCGACGAGCTGGTCGCCCGCACGCGTGCGGTGCTGCGGCGCACCCGGCCGACGCCGGACGAGAGCACGCCGCCGCCCCCGCCGCCGCCCGTACTGCGACACGGCGACCTGGAGTTGGACGAGGCGACGTACACCGCGCGCCGGGGCGGTCGCGACGTGGAGCTGACCCCGACCGAGTTCGCGCTGCTCCGCCACCTGATCCGGCACGGCGACCGGATCGTGCCGAAGGAGCAACTGCTGCGCGAGGTGTGGCGGTACGAGCACGTGGTGGAGTCGACGGTGGTGGAGACGTACATCTCCTACCTGCGCCGCAAGCTCGACCCGCTCGTGCCGGACGGGCCGCCGCTGATCACCACGCGGCGGGGTGTGGGGTACGGGCTGCGCCGGACGGCGGACCGCGGGGCATGAGCGGCGGACGCGGGAAAGAGAGCTGCAACGAGATCGTGCCGCCGGGTTCGCGGGGGCGGGGGTTCCTGCGCCGGGCCCGGCAGCGTCCGCACATCGTCGCCATGCGGGCGCACCTGGCGCTGAGCAGCATCGCGGTGCTCGCGATCGGGCTGGCGCTGCTGATCTGGTTCAGCATGATGGGCATTCGGCACTACCTGGAGTCCCGGGTCGACGAGGACCTGACCGCGGGCCGGACCGGCATCGAGCGGGTCGGCGTCGACATGGCGAAGTTGTCCCTGCTGTCCTCGACCGCGAGCCTGCGTGAGGCGTTGATGTCGGCCGGCCTCGACGGCAAGACCTTCGCGGTGGTGGACGCGCGGGGCACCGCCCTGCCGGTCGGCGACCGGGCGCCGGACGCCTTGCAGCGGGCCCTGGCGGCGGTCGTCCGCGAGCCGGGCGATCCCTCATGGCACGACGAACCGCGCGCGATCTCGCTCGCGGGCGAGCCCTACCGGGTCGTCTCGGCACGCCTGGGCGACGGCAACTACATCCTCCTGGCCCGCTCGACCGAGGACGTCGACGGTGTGGTGGACAAGGTGGTCCACTTCGAACTTCTGGCCGGAGGCTCCCTGTTGGTGCTGCTGGGCGCGTTCATGTACTTCGGTGCCCGGTGGCGGTTGCGACCCCTGGAGGACATGGTCGAAACCGCGTCGGGCATCGCCGAGGGCGGTCCGGACCGGCCCGACCTGTCCGCGCGAGTGGGTACGCGCAAACGTTCGTTCAGCGAGGTCGAGCAGTTGCGGACCGCGTTGAACGCGATGTTGCAGCAGGTCGAGTCGGCGTTCGAGATCCGCGAGCACGCGGCGTCGCACCTCAAGCGGTTCGTGGCCGACGCGTCACACGAGTTGCGGACGCCCCTGGCGGCGATCCGCGGCTACCTGCAGCTGTACGAGAAGGGCATGCTGGCCTCGGAGGAGGAGCGCACCCGGGCCCTGGCCCGGATGGCGGCCGAGGCCGAGCGCATGGCCCGGCTGGTGGACGAACTGCTGGCGCTGGCCCGGCTGGACCAGCGCCCCCGATTGTTGTCGCGGCCGATCGACCTGGTGGGTGTGGTGCGCGACGCGGTCGCCGACCTGAGCGCGCAGCAACCGGACCGGCCGGTGCACGTGGACACACCCCGGGCGTGTGTGGCGTTGGCCGACGAGACGACGCTGCGTCAGATCGTCGGCAATCTGCTGGCCAAGGTGCGGACGCATACGCCGGTGTCCGCGGCCGTGCGCGTGTCGGTGTCCGAAAGCGAGGGCAAGGGCGACGGCGGGGAGCGGCGGGTCGTGTTGCGGGTGCGCGACGAGGGGCCGGGAATGCGGCCGCAGGACGCCGAGCGCATCTTCGACCGCTTCTTCCGGGCCGCGCGGGAGCACGGTGCGAACGGTACGGCGGGCGGCGCCGGCGCGGCCACGGGCAGTGGTCTTGGCATGGCCATCGTGTGGGCGGGCGTGGCCGCCAACCGGGGCGAGGTGCGGATCGAGACCGAGCCGGGGGCGGGCCTGACGGTCGTGGTCGAGCTGCCGGCGGCGGCCGGGGAGCCACGGTCGCAGGTCGGCGGGTCGTCGTCCGGGACGAAGCCGGAGGCCGTCGGGGTGAAGGGCGAGGGGACCGGGGGGAAGGGCACGGTCGTGGGCTCGCCGACGCTGGTGCCCCGAGTCGCGGAATCGGACAGGGCCTAGCCCGCCGTCCGGTGTTCCGTGTGGCGGGCGCGGATGTACCCGAGCACCCGGATCGGGGTCGATCCGGGTGCTCGGGTAGGGGTTCGCCTCGGGTCAGTTCAGGGTGATCTGGCGGTTCAGCAGACCGTTGCGGGCGCTGCGCTGACGTGGCGTCAGCGGGCTGGTGTCCGCCATCGCCGCGGCCAGACGCTCGCCGAACTCGCGGGCCGGCTTCTCCACGTCCTCGGCGGACATCGAGGTCGGCAGATCCCACACCGGGACGAGCAGGCCGTGCGCGCGGAACGAGCCGACGAAGCGGGTGCCCTCGCCCAGGCTCGACTCGCCGGCCGCGTGCAGCCGGGCGATCGCGTCGAGCAGTTCCTCCTCCGCGTGCGGCATCACCCAGCGCAGGTGGTTCTTCTCGGTGGTGCCGCACCAGTACGCGGCGTCGACCGAGGTCAGCCGTACGGTCGGCATCGCCGCGGCGTTCGCCCGCTCCAGCGACGCGCTCACCTCGGCGTTCATCGCCGTCGGGTCGTCCACCCAGAAGTCGAAGCCCTGGTGGACGGTGATCTCCAGCGGGTGGGACAGGTCGAGCAGGTCCTGGAGGCGGTCGCCCGACTCGGGCAGCGGGCCGGGGGCCACCGACGTGCCGTCCTCCTGCGCGAGCGCGCGCTCGAGCGCGTGCGCCAGGTCCCGGGAGACGTCGCCCGAACTGGTGTGCGTCTGGAGGCCGACCAGGATGGTGCCGTCGGCGCGACGCAGCGCGGGCCAGGCCATCGGCAGCACGGTCGCCAGGGTGACGGTCTGCTCGGCGTGCTCGCCGGTGAGCTTGAGCTGTGCGGTCGCGGCCGGGACCAGCTCGCGCAGCGCGATCCAGTCGCACTCGTTCGGCAGTCCCTGGAAGGGACGCAGGACGAGCGTCTCGGCGGCGGAGGCCGCCTCGCGCCCGTGACACGCCTTGTACCGGCGGCCCGAATTGCACGGGCAGGGTTCGCGACCGCCGACGGCCGGGACGGATCCCGTGGCGGCTGCGGTCTGGGTCTTGTTGCCGGTGTGGCCCTTCAGCGCGGCCTTCTTGCCCATGCTGCGGTCTCTCCGCCTCGGTGTCGGGGGGATGGTGGTCGACGACTCACCGGATCCGAGGGTACTGAGTTCCGCGGGCATGGGGTGACGCTCGAACACGCGGCCGAGGGGGCGGGTGGTCGGGTCGGTCGGGGTCGGGTCGGTCGGGCGGGTCAGTCGAGGGGGTCCACCGCGTCCAGGTCGAATTCGTCCCACAGGCGGTCGGCGGCGCTCGACTCGATCGGAACCAGCGCCCACACGGTGACCTCGTCGGGGGTGCCGCGCACGCCCCAGTCGGCGGCGAGGGTGCCGATGATCGACAATCCTCGGCCGCCGTGCGCGCTCAGGGACGGACTGGCCTGGCGCGGGCGGGTCGAGCTGCCGCCGTCGGTGACCTCGATGGCGAGGAGGCCGTCGGGGCGCACCCACCACGCGGCGCGGACGTTGCCGGAGGGCAGCGCGCGGGCGTGCCGCAGCGCGTTGCTCAACAATTCGGAGAGGATCAGCACCGCGTCGTCCACGACACCCCGGGCGATGCCGCGGTCGTCGAGGTCGGTGGCGAGACGGTGCCGAGCCGCGGACACCCCGACCGGAGCGTGCGGTACCAACACCGCCGCGGAATCGGGCACCCCACGGGCCACGACCATTGCCACCCCCGGCCTCCTTCGTGCACACGCCTGCCTCGCGCACATGTCTCGCGCGTCGGGCTTGAGATGCCCGATGCCGGCGGACGGGAAACGGCGGCGCGGCACGCGCTCCGACTCGCCCAGGGGCGTATAGGGGTATGCGATCCCGCCAAGTCGGATATAACGCCGCGAAAGGCTACCAGCGTACGCCCCCCAATAGGGGCTAACCGGACACCTGGGCCAGGACCTGTCGTGGCCGATTCGTGATGATGGCATCCACGCCGAGTCGCAGGCACAGCTCGACGTCCTCGGGGGTGTCCACGGTCCACACGTGCACCCGGTGTCCGGCCCGGTGCAGGCGGGCGACGTAGCGCGGATGGGCCCGGACGATGTCGATGCTGGGGCCGGCGATCCGCACCTCGCGGGGCAGCGTGCCGTCGCGGAAGAGCAGCGGCACGTGCTCCATCAGGAACACGGTGGGCAGCGAGGGCGCCATCAGCCGCATCCGGCGCAGGGAAAGCTGGGAGAAGCTCATCACCCGGATCAGCGACGGGTCCTCGTCGGCCGGCTCGGCCAGGCCGAAGCGCTCCAGCAGGTCGACCAGGCGGCGCTCGACCAGGCCCGCGTACCGGGTGGGATGTTTGGTCTCGATCGCCAGGCGCACCGGGCGCGGCGCGTCGACCACGAGTTCGAGCAGGCGTTCCAGGGTGAGAACGGAGGTGCGGTCCCAGTCGGGCGCCTCCGGCTCGTCCGGGTGTTCGCGGTCGACGCCGGATTCCCGGCCGGATTCCTTCCAGGAGCCGAAGTCGAGCGCGGACAACTCCGCGAGCTCCAGCGTCGAGACGATGCCGCGGCCGTTGGAGGTCCGGTCGACCTTGCGGTCGTGGACGCAGACCAGGTGGCCGTCGGCGGTCAGTCGGATGTCGCATTCGAGTGCGTCGGCGCCGTCCTCGATGGCCTGGAGATAGGCCGCGAGCGTGTGCTCGGGGACGGTGTCGGAGGCGCCTCGGTGGGCGACGACCTGCACGTTGGCGCGCAGTGGGCGCGCTCCGGTGGTGGACACGCCACAATCGTGCCATCCCGAGGTGAGCGTGGGGTGACGCCGGGATGTCGAGCCGTGGCGCGGGTCGCGGATCGGCTTCCCCGGGGCCGGGGATCGGTCTGCGCCACGCCGCGGACGGTGGAATTTCCGCCGGTTTCCGCGCCGTTTCCGTTCCGGTACGGGCGGTCCGACCTGCGTGGATAACCCCGGGATAAGGGGCGTGGGTGGCACGGGCCGTCGGCGCTTACGGTGTTCAGACAGCGTGTCGGGAAGTCTGTGACCAACAACTATTCCGAAGTGTGTGGGAGGAAGACCGTGAGTGACGATCGCGACGTGACCGGCGAAGTCGGTTCACCGGTGCCGGGGGAGGCCCACGGATCGTCTCCCGCCACACCGCAGCCGGCTCACCCGGAGGGGCGGTCCGACGTGTCGGCGGAGCCGGAGTTCCGGGCCGAGGTGCCGGCCAAGCCGGTGCAGGCGCCCACCGTGGGGCAGCCGCAGGGCGAGGCGGTGCCGCCGACGCCGGCCGGGCCGCCGACCGCGCAGCTGCCGCCGACGGGTGAGCCGGGCGCCGAGGTGCCGGCGGCGTTCGCGGCCGGGTCGGGTGCGGGAGGTGCGGGGGCTCCGCCGTTCGGGACGGGTGGTGCCTATCCCGGCTACCCGGGCTACCCGGGCTTCGGTGCGCCGCCCAAGCCGAAGCGCCGCCCCTCGGGGATCCTGGTCGCGGCCGTGGTGGCCGCGCTGCTCGCCGGCGGGGTCGGCGGCGGCGTGGGCGCGTGGATCGTGGACCGCGACGACAAGCCGTCCTCGGCCGGCGTCAGTCCGTCCTCGTCGCCGGTGGACCCGGCTTCGCTGAACCGCTCGCCCACGAGCGTGGCGGGCATCGCCAAGCAGGCGGTCCCCAGCACGGTGACGATCAAGACCAAGGGCAAGGTGTCCGGGCAGGGCACCGAGACCGGCACCGGGGCCGGCTTCGTCTACGACAAGCAGGGCCACATCCTCACCAACAACCACGTGGTGTCGCTGGCCGCGGCCGGGGGCGAGCTGTCGGTGACCTTCTCCGACGGCACCACCAAGCCGGCCAAGATCGTCGGCCGGGCCGAGGGGTACGACCTCGCCGTGATCAAGGTCGACGACATGCCGGCGAGCGTGCAGCCGCTGCCGCTCGGCGACAACGACAAGGTCGCGGTCGGCGACCCGGTGATCGCGATCGGCGCGCCGTTCACCCTGTCCAACACGGTGACCACGGGCATCGTGAGCGCCAAGGACCGCCCGGTGGCCTCCGGGGACCAGCAGAAGGTCTCCTACATGAACGCGATCCAGACCGACGCGGCGATCAACCCCGGCAACTCCGGCGGCCCGCTGCTGAACGCGGCCGGCGAGGTGATCGGGATCAACTCCGCGATCCGCTCCACCGGCGGCGGCGGCCAGTCGCCATTCGGCCAGCAGCAGGAGTCCGGCAGCATCGGCCTCGGCTTCGCCATCCCGATCAACCAGGCCCGGTGGGTCGCCGACACCCTGATCCAGGGCAACAAGCCGGTCTACGCGCAGATGGGCATCCTGCCCGACTCGCGCTACACCGGCACCGGCGCGCAGATCGTCGCCCAGAGCCCCAACGGCCAGGACCCGGTCACCGCCAACGGCCCCGCCGCCAAGGCGGGCCTGAAGGCCGGCGACGTGATCACCAGGCTCAACAACCGCGCGATCGGCTCCTACGAGGACCTGTTCAGCGAGATCTGGAGCCACCGCCCGGGCGACAAGGTCAAGGTCACCTACCAGCGCGACGGCAAGGAGGCCACCACCGAGGTCACCCTGGGCCAGCGCGTGGGCGACAACTGACCCGCCGCCCTCCGAACGTGTCGGCCCGGAATCCCCAGTGATCCCACGCATCGCTCATGAGAGACTGATGCGGCCCGCACCCGACCAGGGTCGCGGCACTGGAGGACTCGCCTAGTGGCCGATGGCGGCAGTCTTGAAAACTGCTAGCAGGGGTGACCTTGCTCGTGGGTTCGAATCCCACGTCCTCCGCTGACCTGCAGAAATGCGGAGATGAGAGACCGCCGGTGCGCGGCTCGGGACCTACGGTGTGCCCGAGGTGTGCCCGGCGGTTTTCTCGTTGGCGCGCGGGATGAACTGCTCGGCCGTCTCGGCCGATGCGGCGGCGACCTCCTCGTAGAGCGTCGCGTAGACGTCTGCGGTGAAGGCGTACGTGGAGTGGCCGAGCATGACCTGGACTTCTTTCATGTTGCCGCCGCTGCCCAGGTGGATCGCCGCGGCGCCGTGCCGGAGGTCGTGGAATCGGATGGGCGGGAGGCCGGCGGACTCGACGAGGGCGCGGAACTCGTCGGTGAGGTCGGCCGGGTGATACGACTCACCGTTCTCCCGGGTGAACACGAGACCGTTGTCGACCCAGGCCGCGCCCCAGGCGAGCTTCTGCTCCTTCTGGCGGACACGGTGGGTGCGGAGCACGGGCACGTTCCGCGTCCCCAGCGAGACGGTTCGCGTGCTGGTCTCGCTCTTGGGCGAGCTGATCTTGACGGTCGTGCCGTAGTGCACGATCTGTTGCGAGATGGTCAGCCGGTTGGCCTCCAGGTCGACGTTGGTCCACGGCAGCCCGCACGCTTCGCCGCGACGCAGGCCCCGTGTGGCGACGAGGTGGAAGAGGGCGTATATCGGGTGGTCGACCACGTGGTCGAGGAAGGCGCCCGTGTGCTCGCGGGTCCACACCATGACGGGGGAGGGGCGCTCACCGGTCTCCCGCCACCGGGCGACCAGTTCGTCGTTCCACAGGATCGGCCGGGCCGGCTCTGCCGGGGGTAGCTCGACCCACTGCGCCGCGTTGAAGGTGAGCAACTGCTGCCGGATCGCGTCGTTCAACGCGTTGCGCAGGACATCGCGGATGCGGCCCATGGTGGTGCGGCCGACCAGGCACTTGCGCAGGCCGGGCAGGTCGGCCAACTGCTCACGGTTGCCCGTCGCGCGGGCCTCGATGATCGTCTCGTTGCGCTCCTCGATCCAGTCGAAGAGGTCGGCGACGTGAGTCGTACGCAGCCGATCGAGGCGCCTATGCCCGAGGAACGGCTTGAGGTAGAGCTCGACGATCGAGCGGTAGCCGCGCAGCGTGCCCTCGCCCACACGCTTCTTCCCGGCCAGCCACGCGTCGAGGTGGTCCCCGACTGTGATGCGGTTGGTCATGGACTGACCGGTGCTCAGTCTTCGGGCCGTCTCGTCGACCTCGGGGAGCGGTTCGCCGCCGGTGACGCACGAGCGCAGCAGCGCGGCGATCGCGTTGCGGTCCTCGGGCTCCTCGTCGACGGACAGCGCGAGGATGCCCCGAAAGCGGTCGATGTCCGGAAGCGGGAGTCGCTTGTCGGCGGCGACCGCGACCAGGAGCTCGGCGACGAGGTCACGAGCGAACGTGTCCTTCTCGGCCGGCGCCGACAACAGCGCGCGGACGTGGTCGAGGACCGCCTGGGCGCTCGTCGCGTTCTCGCATCCGGACCGGCGGAAATACCGGCGCTCACCCTCGGCGGTCGGCGGCAGCTCCTGCCGGACGGCCCAACTCCCGTGGCCCTTCTTGCGCAGCAGAGGGCACTTGGTGCCCAGCTTCTTGCCCGTCTTGGGGTCTCGGCACCCGCAACGCCGTGTGGTGGATCCCTTCACGCATCGTCCCCCTCGTCTTCGAAGTCCTCGTCCACAAAGGCCAGATCGTCGGGAAGAGCTGGCAGCACGTAGCCGCCGTCGGCCATCTCGCGACGGTGCTCGTACAGGGCGTGCGCCTCGCTGTGGATCATGAAGCCGAGCTGTGTGTTGGACAGGTTCAGCTCCTCGCGGCGCTTCGCACTCCGCGCGGTGACCGCCTCCAACTGCCGTTCCTGGTAGACGGTGAGCATCCGACGGAGACCCACCACCGCGTTCCAGTGCAGTCGGTAGTCGTGCAACACCGCCCACGGTGATCCCTCCGGAGGTTCCTCCTTCGCCGGCAGCTCTCCCGTGAACCAGGTCATCGCCTCCCAGGTCGGCGTGGCCTCGCCGGGCTGCAGTTGTACGTCGACTTCCGTGCCCAGGGGGAAGATCAGGCTGATGGGAGCCACGTCCAGGGCCCTGGCGAGGATGAAGACCTCGGCGACCGAGATCAGCGACCTGCGTCCGGTCTCCAGGTTGGCCAGCACCGTTCGCGGGATCGGGTACCCGAGTGCCGCGCAGGCGTCCGCCAACTCTTGGGCGCTCCAGCCCTTCTCCTTCCTGTAGCGCTTGATCTGGCCGGCGATCATCTTGACCACCGCCGAGTCGAAGGCTTGTTGTTGTGTCATAGATGCACAATAGCAGAGACATAACGTGTCTGTGGGGCTCGTGTGATACAACTTCCCCGGAAGGAACTACCGCTACGCGAAGGGGATGCCTTGACCGGCGAAAAAAGTGTCTCTACGACACGGAGCATGACGCGGGCGGAGCTGCTCAACCTGCCTGCCGCGATCGACCTCGACACGGCGAACCGAGCCCTCGCGCTGGGGCGCACCAAGGGATATGAGCTGGCCAAGCAGGGCAAGTACCCGTGCACCGTTCTCCACTTCGGCAACGTGTACCGAGTGATCACCGCCGATCTGCTTCGCCTGCTGCAGATCGGGGAGCAGCCCGCTCGGGCTGCGGAGGACGGTCGGGAGGCCGCCTAGATGTCGGTTGTGTCGCAGCAGCAAGAAAAGCTGGATCCGTCGAGCGTCTACGGCGTATGTTCCTGGTCCGCCCCGGGGTGCCCACCCCACGGGACCACTGCGAGGCGCTACCACGCCCCGCGCATCGCGAAGGTGCACCCGACAGGCACCTCGGACATGAAGAAGCCCCTGGCGTCTACCAACGCCAAGGGCCTCAAGATCCACACCGGATACGCCCAGTCCTGAACGATCACTATGCGGTAGCGGCGGGCCTTGCCGGGCTCGTCGCCACCGGGTGAGGAGAATCTGTGCCCCACAGTACGACGCCGCGTCCTCCGACGCCAAGCGCGTCGTCGACCGACGAGCGCCCACCCCGCTACGCGGATTGGCCCCCGGTCCGGACCCCCGGCGCACCGGCCGCCGCCGAGCCGGGCCCGGCGGCCGACGCGTCGGTGCCCGACGACGCGGACGGCCCGCGCCCGCCGGTCGCCCTGCCGGACTTGCCCGCGACCGAGGGCGACGCCCTCCTGAACGAGCTGCGTGCCGCGATCGCGCGCTACGTGATCCTGCCCCACGGCGCGGCCCTGGACGCGGTGACCCTGTGGACGGCGGCGACCCACCTCCAGCCGGCGTTCCAGCACGCGCCGCGTCTGGCGGTGGTGGCTCCGGCGAAGCGGTGCGGGAAGTCCCGGCTCCTGGACGTCCTGCACGAGACCGTGCACGACCCGTGCATCACGGTGAACGCGACGCCGGCGGCGATCTTCCGGTCGATCACGGACGAGCCGCCGACCCTGCTGGTCGACGAGGCCGACACGCTGTTCGGCAGCGCGAAGGTCGCGGAGAAGAACGAGGAGATGCGCGGTCTCCTCAACGCGGGCCATCAGCGCAACCGCTACACGCTGCGGGTGGTGGGCAACGACCACAAGCCGCACCGCTTCAACACCTTCGCCATGGCGGCGATAGCCGGGATCGGTGACCTCCCCGACACGATCATGGACCGGTCCGTGGTCATCCGCATGCGCCGCAAGGTCAAGGGGGAACGCGCCGCGCCCTTCCGGACCCGCCGCGACCAGCCGGGGCTCAACGAGCTGCGCGACCGGCTCGCGGCGTGGCTGCGCTCGGTGGCCGATGCCGCCGCCGACGCGGAGCCCGAGATGCCGGTCGAGGACCGAGCGGCCGACACGTGGGAGCCCCTGGTCGTGGTCGCGGACCTCGCCGGCGGGTCCTGGCCCCGGGCAGCGCGGGTGGCGTGCGCGGAGATGACCGCCGCCGAGGAGGCGAACGACGACCAGGACGGACTGGGCATCCGCCTGCTCGCGGACTGCCGGGGCGTGTTCGCCCAGCACAACGACATCGCGGCGCTGTCCACCGGGCAACTCCTGAACGCGCTGCGCGCCGACGCCGAGGCTCCCTGGGCCGACCACGGCGCGAACGGCCTGACCCCGCGCGCGCTGGGGATCCTGCTCAAGGACTACGGGATCACCTCGTCCAACATCCGCTTCCCCGACCACAACCAGCGCAAGGGCTTCACCCGCAACCAGTTCGTCGACGCCTGGCACCGCTACTGCCCCGAGCCCGACCCGGAGCCGCCCCGGCAGCCCTGACGAGGCCGCAACCCGTCCCACCCGTCCCACTCGTCCCCGCGCAGGTCAGCGCGGGGACGAGTCCCGGCACGGGACGAGTCGACCCGTCCCAAGCACGCCCAGCGAGATGCCCGACTGTTCCCTTAGGGAACGGCAGCTTTGTTCACTCGGGGAACGCCCGCTCTGTTCCCTCAGGAAACGAGAGGACCGTCCACCCGGTGGACGCTCGCCTTGTCCACTCAGGAAACCGACCTCGGCTGTGACCACCGTGCGCACCTTCGCGACGCTCCCCTCGCAGGTAGGGCCGGGACGAGACCGGATCGGGCCGCTACCAGTCCCACTCGTCCCAACCGTCCCCGCGCAGGTCGGCGCGCCGATGAACGTCGACGTGGGACGAGTCGACCCGTCCCACGCATGCGACCCGTACCGGGCTGACCAGCGATGCAACGGGTGGGACGAGTGCAACGGCAACACGCCAACCCCCTTGCCCAAACCCTTGCCCACCCCACCCACGCCCCTCAAGGAGCAGCCCTGACCACCATCATCGACACCACCGCCGGCCACGCCCGGGCGACGGCCTGGGACCGCGCGGCGATCGCCGGGCTCGGCCTCACCGGATTCGCCCTCTCGTACGACGCGCTGCGGCAGATGGCCGTGGCCGTCCACGTGCGCGGCGCGCTGAGCTTCCTGTTCCCGCTGCTGATCGACGGGTTCATCGCCTACGGCATCCGCGCCCTCTTGGTCCTGCGCACCGCGCCACCGGCCGCCCGGGTCTACGTGTGGGCGCTGTTCGGATCGGCGACCGGCGCGAGCATCTGGGCCAACGCCCTGCACGCCGTCCGCATCAACCAACAGACCAACCCGGGCGACGACCCCGGGCTGCGGATGGGCGACACCACCGTCGGCATCCTGTCGACCCTCGCACCGCTCGCCCTCGCCGGAGCCGTCCACCTGTACATCCTCATCGCCCGCCAACCCGCATCCTCCGCGTCGGACCGGCCCGCGATGCCCGGACACCCGTCCCGGACGGGTGACCCGGTGACTGACCGGATGCCCACAGCGACGGTCAACGGGGACGCCGAGCAGACCGAACTCGCCCTCGCAGGACCGGAGGCGACCGTGTTCGCCGCCGAGTCGGACCGCGCCACGGCCGAGGATGACCTTCTGCCGGCGGCCCGCCGGGCCGTCGCGGACGGCGGCCGGATCACCCGGGCGATCGTCGCCAACGCCCTGCGCGACCAGGGCCGCCGCGTCTCCAACGAGCGCCTCACCGACCTGATGCGGACCCTGCGCGATGAGGGCGATGCCGCCGCGAAGACGCCCGCCCGCACCTGATCGCCCGTCACCGATCCACACCCGCCCGGACGTTCCGGGCGGGTGACCTCTTCCGCAGTCAGGAGCCGGAAGCTTGAGCAGCGAACTCCCCTTCTCCACCAGGCAGGTTCCTCCTCGACGGGGCGGGCAAGGTGGTGTTCCGGAGGCCCCAGGGGGCCTTTCCGGAACAGTCGCCCCGCCCGAGGGCGCGCGAGGACCGGACGGCAACTCGCCGCCGGGGGTCGTCGAGGGAGAAACCACCGGTGCACACCCGGGCCAGGCGGCGTGCGAGCCGCCCACAGCCGATCCCGCCGCCCGCAAGGCGCCGCCCCGTCCCGCCCGGCGCCTGCCCGACGACCAGCCCCGCACCGGCGCCGGCAACCGGCGCGAACTCACGATGAAGGCCCGAGTCCACCCGGACGAGAAGCGCCGCATCGAGGACGCCGCCGCACGCGCGAACATGCGACCCTCCGGGTTCCTTGCCGCAGCGGCCCTCGCCGCCGCGGCCGGTGACGACTTCACCCGCGACGCCCAACTGCACGAGGCCGGCCTGCAGGTGTCCGCAGCGCGGACCGAGGTGGGTCGGGTGGGCACCAACCTCAACCAGATCACCCGGGCCCTGAACATCGACCGTCTCGCCAGCAACCCCACCGACGACGACCTGCTCGCCCACCTGCGGGAGGTCCTGACCGACGTGACCCGGACACTGCAACAACTCGACCGGGCGGTGTGGACCCTGACCGAACCGAGGCGCTGATGTACCCCCGCGTCCACAAGCGCCGCAGCCGTGTCGTCGGTCTTCTCCACTACCTCTACGGGCCGGGCAAGACCGCCGAGGCACACACCGACCCGCACCTTGTCGCCTCCTTCGACGACTTCACCCCCGACCCCGGACGCGACCCCACCATGACCCCAGGCCGGCTCGCCCGGATCCTCGACCTGCCCGCCAAGCAGGCCGGCGACCGCGCGCCCAACCGGCACGTGTGGCACCTGTCGATCCGCGCCGCCCCCGAGGACCGCCACCTCACCGACGACGAATGGGCCCACATCGCCCGCCGCGTCCTGGCCGCCACCGGCATCGACCCCCACGGCGACCAGAGCGGCTGCCGCTGGGTCGCCGTACGCCATGCCGACGACCACATCCACATCGCCGCCACCCTCGTCAACGCCGACCTAGCCCCCGTCCACCCCTTCCGCGACGGCACCAAGGCCCAGACCGAATGCCGCCGGATCGAGAAGGAACTCGGCCTGCGCCGCATCGCACCCGGCGACGGCACCGCAGCCAAACCGTCCACCGCCCCGGAGGTCCACAAGGCCCAACGCGCCCGCCGCTCCATCACGCCCCGCGACGAACTCCGCACCCGGGTACGCACCGCCGTCGCCTACGCCGCCGACCCGCCCACGTTCCTGCGAGCCCTCCGCGACCTGGGCGTGGACGTGCAAACCCGCGAAGGCCCCTCCGGCGACACCCTCGGCTACAAGGTCGCCCTCCCCGGCGACACCAACGCCGAAGGCAAACAGATCTGGTTCGCCGGACGCACCCTCGCCCCCGACCTGTCCTGGCCCCGCATCCTCGAACGCCTCACCACACCCACCCGCAGAACCGAAGCCCCCGGCCACCGACCCGACCTCGCCGCCACCGACCCGTGGGACCGCACGGCCGCCCACCTCGACCAACTCGCCACGCTCCTGCAGGAAACCGACGGCACCGGGACCGGCGGAAGCCACGTCCCCGATCCTGTCGTCGCCGGGCACATCGCCGCCGTCGGGCACCTCCTCGACGCCCTGCCCCTC
The DNA here is from genome assembly GCF_044334985.1 of Embleya sp. NPDC020630. Taxonomy (NCBI): domain Bacteria; kingdom Bacillati; phylum Actinomycetota; class Actinomycetes; order Kitasatosporales; family Streptomycetaceae; genus Embleya; species Embleya sp. NPDC020630. Next base: position 42,202 of record NZ_JBIRUB010000011.1, on the reverse strand, counting down.
GCCACCGCTCCCATCGCCGGAGCCGACCGACGCCGACTCGCCGCCGCGGCCAGGGCATACGAACGCGCGTCCCGCTCACGCATCAAGGCCGCCCACCTCCAGGCGGATGCGCTGCGCTCCACCGTCCGCGAACTCGCCCATCACGCAACCGGAACCGGCGACGGCGCCCTCGCCGACATCCTCGCCACCGCCGTCCTCGTCACCGTCGCCATCAGCCGCTGGTACGCCGCCCGCGACCTCGAACAACAAGCCCACGCCGCGGCACACACCGCCCAGGCCCTACGCGCCGCCTACCGAACAACCGCCCCACCCACGCTCGCCCGCCTCACCCTTGACAGCCCCGACCCCGACACCACCACGCGATACGCCGACCACGCACGCACCGTCCTCGGCCCACGCGCCGACACCATCACCACCGACCCCGCCTGGCCCGCCCTGGCAGCCACGCTCCACCACGCCGCCGACCAGGGCCACCAACCCCTACAGCTCCTCCACCAGGCCGTCGCCCAACGCGAACTCGACACCGCCGACAACCCCACCGAAGTCCTCACCTGGCGCATCCGCCGCCTCGCCCGCCAAACCCCCTACAACCCCCGCGCAGCCGCCGCACGCACCCGAACCACCTACCACACCCGCCCCGCAGCAACGACGCCACCGACGAACCCCACACGGGCAGCGGACCCGGACACCAAGCGCCGCTCACGCTGAACGGCGGAGCACTCGCTGCGTCTGCGACCTGCACGAACACACCCCGACGCGGGTCGCGGAACGCCATGGACTTGTCCACCCGGTCGGGGGCATGGTGTGTCGTCCCCGACCGGAGAGGACCCCATGCCCCAACCCCACCCCGACGACCGGCCCGAACTCCCGCCCGTCCCGAACCTGCACCCCATGCCCGAACCCGGCACCTACGACCAGGCTGCCCTGGCAGTGTGCGCCGAACACCCCGACGAACTCCGCGTCACCGGCATCCCCGTCCGGTGCCCCGCCTGCGACGCCCGCCGGGACTGGCTCCTCGTCCACCACCGAGGCCACACCTTCGTCCGCTGCCGCTGCGCACACCAATGGCACGAACCCGACCTCGACACCGACGACTTCGACACCCTCACCGCCGGACCACCGGACCGCTACTGGGCCACCTACACTGAGGCCCTCGTCAGCCTCGGCTTCGACGGGACGTTCGCCGGGATCTACCTCTGATATCGAACAGAATTGCATCCGAGAAATGTCAATCGGGGGTTGCGAGCAGCCGTGAGTGGGCGTGCCTTGGGCGGGCTAACCGAGACGGGGACCGCCCTATCACCTTGCGGCGCTGGACCGCTGCTCCACTGCGACGGCACGGAACAGTGGGCCGAGGAGGCCCCGGCAGACCGCTGGCGCAACCGAACGTAGCGGGCCCCCAGGTCAGCGGCTCACTGGTGACTGCGGCCAGTCGATCCGCGCCATCTGCCGGTTCATGGTGCCGTCGACGTTGTAGGTGAGGCGGTGGGCGATGGCGCAGTTCATCTCCGGTTGCTCGACGATGAACTGGTCGATCACGGGCTTGCCCATTGAGGCGGCCGCCTGTCGGAACTCCTCGCCACCAGTCAGCCTCATAGTAAGTAGAGACCGCGCGATCACCGGCCATGCAGCGGTTCTGCGGGTATTCTTGCCCGCGGCTCGGCTCGGCCTCCACTCCCGGGTTCCTGCGGCCACGTCTCCGCGAGGTACAAGGCCGTCAATCTCGCGGCGGAGGTACAGCATCCGCTGTTGTGACGGGCAGCGGTTTCGATGATGCAGTTCCGCGTGCTTGTTCCCGAAGGTTTCCTTGTCCGAATCCCGGAGGAGCCCGCTTGCTCGGGCTTCCCTGATCCAGCGGGCGACCGAACTACCGCTCGGCGTCCTGCCCCAATACTCGGCCACGGTCTTTCGTGGTGGGAGGCCGAGTTGCAAGGCGGTGCGGTAGACCGCTGCCACAGCTGTCAGGTGCTGATTCATCGACGCGGTACGGGGGAGACCTCCAAGCGCGGCCAGGACGCTCATGCTGATCTGCCGGTCGAAGCCGTGGTCGACGCCCAGCTTCAAAAACTGATGGAACGGAAAGGCGTCGATCACCGATCCGTCCAGCACAGCAGTTCTGCCCGCAGGATCATGTTGGCTGGGGAGAAGCATAATTGCGCGCGGATGTGTACCTGTGGCAGACGGGTCAAGCGCGATCTCGACCCTCCATTCCCGCCAGCCCGCGAAGTCCTCGAAGGACGTCACTTTCCCTTCGGAGATCTGAAAAGATGCCGGGCCGCGTTCCGGCACCGGTGGCTCATCGGCGGGCTGGGTGGGAGCTGCGTTCGGGAAAGGTAGTGATGTTGGTGTCGCGCGGCCCGCACGGTGCACCGGCAAACCGCGTGTTCGTGCCTCCCGCACCCACAAGGCGGCGGTGCGCTTGGAGCAGCCCCAAACGGACTGGATGACCGGGCCGGGCCGTAGCTTCGACCGTACGGCTGCTGCGTACACCATGGCCACAGCGGTGGCGAACTCGACGCTGCCGTTCTTGGGCCGCGTTGGCGGGATGCCGACCGACACAGCTGTGTCCCTCCCGAAGAGCCGGGCGATCACGGCGAAGGTGAGTACTCGCGCCAGCGGCAGCCTTCGGAGTTGTTTCTCGTTGAGGGTCACGCCGCCGTCGGCGACAACCTTCACGCGCGCCGGGCGCACCAACCCGGATTCGAGGCCGCGAAGGCCGATCTGAAACCTCCACCCAGGTGCGCACGGAAGTTCGGTGAGGTCGACCAATCCGAATTCCCCGCCTGGCCCGGCGGGATCCTCGAACACACGGAACTCCATACGGAACTCCTAACTGCAATCGGCTTAATTTTGGGTGCTGTTGGGCCTGCTTACGTACTCCGACCATAGTGACGAGGGCCGATTCGGACCCTCTCCCTGGGGCCAACCGCAAGGCACGCCCCGTTCCGCGATCGGAGGTCCAACATGCCTACGCATCCTGACGGCCGCAGGCACACCGAGTTCTGCGTGTGCTGCGGCGACCGCCGAGCCCGTCGGCACCGCTTGGCGGTATGGACCCTGGTCGGGGTCGAGGCGGTGGCGATCACGACCGCGCTGGTGCTGGTGGTCGTCACCGTCATCACCGTGGCGGGGCCCACCAGGAGTGCTGCTGTCCCCTGGGCCGTCGTGGACGGTCTGCTCTTGACGTTCGCTGGCACCATCGAGCGAGTGCGGAGGAGCATTCGGGCATAGCTGAGGTTCGGGCCAGCGCCGAGGGGTGGCCGTTCCGGTCGCGGACAATCCACGCGACCGGAACGGGCTTCATAGGCGCGGGTCTCAGACCTCGACGACCGCGTAGACGGGCAGGTGGTCCGAGAGTCGGCGCACGGCCGGGTCGTCGATGACGCCCGCGGTGCGGAACGTGAGTCCGCTGCCGAGGATGTGGTCGCTCCGGCGGCGGATGCCGTCCTCCTTCTCGTTCCAGTGGCCGACCGTGTTGCGTCCGGATCGCCGGTTGGCGAAGGGGTCGATGAACCCGGCAGTGTCGAGCAGGCGGATCGCGCGCCGGTCGGTGGGGCCGAGGGTCCCGTCCTCACAGCACAGTCGGTGCCGCGAGTGGAGGTGGGTGGGCAGGGTCGACCAGTCGGGTTCGGGGTCGAACGCGCCGATCGTGTTCAGGTCGCCCAGCAGCAGCGTGCGGCGGCCGGGCGCGGCGTACTCCGTGAGCCACCGGGCCTCGCTCTCGCGGTCGTCGCCGGAGAACGGATCCAGATGCGTGTGCAGGACCGTGAGCGGCGCTCCGGTGTCCGGGACGACGAACTCGACGCGCTGGAGCGTGTGGTGGAACTTCCCCTCCGCCGCGTCCGCGGTGTAGCCCACGCGGCGGAGCCTGGCGGGATTCCACGCGAGCACGAGGTGGCATCCGTGGCTCGCGGAGGGAGCCAACATCGTCTGCATGCCCAGCTCGTTTGCGATCGCGCACTCCAGCGCGTGATCGTCCCGAGTGCCGTGCTGCACCTCCTGCAGGGCGACGAGGTCCAGGTCCATCGCTCGCAGGACCGCCATCTGTGACGGGAAGCGATCACCGCCACCGTCCAGGAGGTTGTAGGTGCCCACGCGCCTGGCCGAGCCCTGCATCGCTCCCTCCTCCCCGGTCGTTGCATCACGGCGGAACCGGCGGAACGCCGCGTACTCCCAAGCGAAGCCGTCAAAGGCCGCCTCGTCGTCGCACCGACCCTCGTCGGACGGTTCGCCTGTCGCCCGCGTCGCCTCGTCCGCGAGCCGCGCGTCGATGATGCGTGTCCGCAGCGCGTCCGCGAAGGCGGCAAAGTCCTGGGCGCCGATGCCCAGGTCGCCCAGGTTCGCCCGCGCGGCGTCGAGCTGGCGGTGCAGCTCGCGGTAGCGAACGTGTACATCCCACCACTCCACGGCCGCCCAGCAACGCGCGCGGACCCGCTCGAAGCGGGAAGGCCGCTGTTCGACCCAACCTCGCGGTGTCGCGGCCCGCCCCCGCACATGAGTCCTCACGCGGCGACACCTCCTTCCGCCGGAAACGTGCACCACGTACACGACCCCTCGCGCCCCCAGGCGCTGGCGAGAGCCTCGACGATCACCAGGCCCCGGCCTTCCTCCGACTCGTTGTCGGGCTCGCGGATTTCGGGCCGGCCGGAGGAGTGGTCGTCGACCTCGATCCGAATTGCGCCTGACTCGTCGCACCTGAGCGCGAACGTCACTGTGTCGCCTGCACCGTGTCGGACCGCATTCGTGACGAGCTCGCTCACGACCACGCCGACCATGTACACGGCTTCGCCGTCGCGGTGACCGCAGTACCGGAGCTGCGAGCACGCGATTTTGCGCATCTGCTCGACCCGCCTGGGGTGGGCCTTGAAACGGACCTTGACATCCCCAGGTTCGATCCGTCGAACGGTGGGTGCAGGTGAGGGCACGGGGCTTACCGACTCTTCCGCCGGTAGCTGTTGCTGGAGCACAACCAATCGCCTCCCGAAGGACACATCCGAGTGCGAGGAGCCACCGCGACAACCGCATGGGTGCTCGCGGTACGCACGTCGGCGATCACCTGTGGTGATCTGCGTACCCAGAAGGGTGCTCGTCTGTGACTGCATATGCAATCTCATAAAGCCATGTAAAGGTAAAGTCTCGATGGGATCGAACGAGTGTGCCCATGGCGTCGATACTTGAGGGCCCGGCACACTCGCCCTGGGAGGATGAAGAGTGACCGCTTCGACGACGCCGATGCTTGCGAAGAAGAGACTGGGCGAAGCGCTGCGCGCTCTTCGCAAGACCCGTGGTTTGACAGGCGGGGAAGCTGCCGAGTTGGTCGGATGGACCGACTCGAAGATCTCTCGGATCGAAACCGCCGAGAGTGGCGTCTCGTTGTACGACCTTGAGCAACTGCTGGACCTCTACGAGACGGCGAGCGCCCAGCGCGTCGACGTGCTCAAGCTGCACAGGTCGTCGAAGGCAAAACAATGGTCGACGCATGCCCCGTATGCGGGCGTGCTGACGGCGAACTATCAGTCGCTGATCGCCTACGAGGCCGAGTGCGCTGAGCAGTGGGCGTACGAGACGTGCATCTGGCCAGGTTTGCTCCAGACCCCGAAGTACGCGCACGCCGTGATCTCCAGCGGCCCGCTGGTTCAGGACTACGACGACATCGACACTCTCGTCTCGGCGCGGACACGACGCCAAGAGGTGCTGGATAGAACCGACTTCGAGTTGATCGCCGTGGTGACCCTGGCGCCGCTGCTCTACCAGCACGGTGGCCCGGCGGTGCTCAAGGAGCAACTACGCCACGTGCTCACGGCGATGGAGCGGCCCAACGTCCGTGTTCACGTGATCCCCGACAACGTCAGTGCCGGAGCCTACGGCGGATCGATGACGGTGATGCACTTCGCCGATCCGGCGGATCCCAGCGTCGCGTACCTGGAGACGGCGGTGACCACCGAGGAGCACACTCAACCGCAGGTAACGCGCCGTATCGTGCGGCTGATCAACCATCTACAGTCGGCCGCGTTGGACCCGCCCGCGACACGGGCACTGATCGAACGACGAATGGATCAACTCTCCGATGTCTGACTACCCCGCCGTTGTGGAGCACGCTTCCGAGCTCGGTGTCGTCGCCTGGGTCAAGGCAACCGCGAGCAACGAGACCGGTTCATGTGTGGAGGTGGCGAACCTCGGCTCCGTCGCAGGGGTTCGTGACAGCAAGCTGGCCGACGGTCCGGCCTTCACGGTCGACGGGGCGGCCTGGTCCGCTTTCCTGGCGCGCGTCCAATAGTCCGGACTCCTTCGAAAGCCCCTCGAAAGAGGGGCTTTCTTGCGTTCGTGCCACAGCGCGACGGTGTGATTTGAAATCTCAGATGAGATCTCGACTGAGGAACTATCTAGTGATCTTGGGTAGCGCTATGGTCACATACAGCACGCGCGGGGATCGGCTCAGGAGCTGAAGCCGATGCCCGGCGTGCAGCGGTACAACCCGAAGATCCGTCGACCCTGCCCAGCACTCCAGAGGCCGCTCGACCAGTAGCCCGTGTTCCGATCGGGAGGCTGGCCGAATCGCGACGACCGACGTCTCGCTGCCAGCGAACTCTGCCGGACGCTCGGGTGAGCCGACGGCCTCTGGCAGGCGTCCGGATCGACTCGGCGCCCGAGTACGAATCACCGAGAACGAAGAGGTTCGATGCCCAACCTCCCCGAGACGGACCCCCGATCCACCCCGACCCCGGAGTCGCTGCGCGCAGCCTTGGTCGACACGCTCGTACGTGATTTCGCGACGCTCAAGATGCCCCTGTCGCCTGAGGTCGTGGACGCCTTCGGGGCCGTCCCGCGGCATCTGTTCCTGCCGGACGTGGCACCGGAACGCGCCTACGCGTACGACGCCGTCGTCACCAAGCGCGCCGAGAACGGCTCGGCGATGAGTTCGGTGTCGGCGCCCCAGATCATCGCGATGATGCTGATGCTTCTCGACCTCAAGCCCGGCCACCGGGTCCTTGAGATCGGATCGGGCGGCTACAACGCGCTGCTGATGCGTGAACTCGTCGGGCCCGACGGCGAGGTCACCACGATCGACATCGACGCCGACGTCACCGACCGGGCGAAGCGCGGCTTGACCGCCGCAGGCGTGACGGACGTCAACGTGCTGACCGGCGACGGCGGGCTGGGCGCACCGGAGTTCGCGCCGTTCGATCGCATCGTGGTCACGGTGGGGGCGCCGGACATCGCGGCGCCGTGGGACGACCAACTCGCCGAGGACGGCCGGATCGTGTTGCCGCTCGACCTGCGTGGACTCACGCGCGCGGTGGCGTTCGAACGCGAGGCCGGGCACCTTTCGAGCCGAGGCTACGGTGTCTGCGGGTTCGTGCCGATGCAGGGCGTCGGAGCCCATGCGAAACGCTTGATCCTCCTGCACGACCAGGACGTGGCCCTGCGCGTCGACGACGACATGGCTGTCGACGCGGAGCCGCTGCGGAAGGCGTTGCTGGAGCCGCGTGTGGAGCGGTGGACCGGGGTGACCGTCGGAGCGATGGAGCCGTTCGACCAGCTCGACCTGTGGTTGGCGAGCGTCGCGTCGGGGTTCTGTCTCCTCACCGCCGACCGCGAGGCGGTCGACCGGGGACTGGTGACGCCTTCGTGGCGGTTGGGCACCCCCGCGCTGGTCGACGGCGACAGCTTCGCCTACCGCGCCCGCGCCAGGCCCGTCGACCCCGAGGAGACCGTCTACGAGTTCGGGGTGTACGGCCACGGCCCCGCCGCCGACACGGTCGCCGAGACCCTGGCCGAGCACATCCGAACCTGGGACCGCGAGCACCGCTCCGGACCCGGAGCGCGTATCGAGGCGTATCCGGTCGACACCGCCGACGCGGATCTGCCCGCGGGCCGGGTCATCGACAAGCGCAACACGCGGGTCACGATCTCCTGGCCCTGACACGGCACGAGGCTGCGTCGGGCGGGGCTCTCGAAATGGGCACCACCACACAAGGAGGAGTCGAGATGGACACGGCACAGGACGAGGTCATCGCAGAGGACGAGTTTGACCTGCGGATCACCGTCGTCGAAGCCGGCGCGGCGGTCGCCGAGCTGATGCGGAACACGGACGACAACTGCGGCGCGACCTGCGAAAGCGCCTGCACCACCTGCTCGAAGGCTTAGCGGCGCCACCGACCCGGTGCCGGGACCGCTTCCGCGGCTACGGCACCGGGCTCCTTTCGCGTGCGTGATCAGGGGGCGGTAAGGGTGTACCGGAGCGTGGACGCCGCGATGATGCGGGCAACGGCTCACGGCGGCAACGTGCCATTGCCCCCTTGGCCCGACCTGTCCGACACGACGGACCAAGCGGTGGAGCTGTGGCAGGAGTGGCTGCGGCAAGTGTGGTCCCGCGAAGAACTGGTCGAGGCGATCGAGCTCGCCAGCCCGGTGTTGGCCGCACAAGTGGACGCGCTGTGTGCCGGGCGCCCGACGACCATGCGGCGAGCGCAGCGCGTGGTCGTGTCCGTCGTGAAGTACGTGCTGCGCGCGACCGGCAGGCCGACGCCGTTCGGTCTGTTTGCCGGGGTGGCGAGCGTGTCCTTCGGGACCGAGACGACGGTGCGCTGGGGAAGCGAACACCGGCCCGTGGCCCGTCCGGACCCGGTGTGGCTGGCCGAGATCGTTTCGCTTCTGGAGTCGTCCCGGGAGCTGCTGCCTCGACTGCAGGTGATCGCCAACAACTTGTGCCTCATCCGCGGCGACCAGCTCGTGGTCCCGTGCCGAGAGCAACGCGACGGCTCGGGCCACGGAACGCCCATCGAGGTGTCGATGCGTCACACCCGACCGGTACAGGCCGTGCTGCGAATCGCGCATCGACCCGTGCGCTGCGGAGACCTCGCCAAGCAGCTGGCGGTCGATTTCCCTTCGGTGGCTGCGGCGACGATCGATGGCATGCTGACCGAACTGGTCGCCCGTGGGGTCCTGTTGACTGCGTTACGACCGCCGATGACGAACGTGGATCCTCTCGGACATGTCCTGGATCGGTTGGTTGACGCAGAGGCGGAGTCCCTCGTCTCGGTGGCGTCTCACCTGCGCGAACTACGCGAGATCCACGCCGGGTTGTCGCGACACAACGACGCGGGCCCGCCCGAGGAGCGCCGACGGACCAGGGCGGAGGTTGCGCGCCGGACAGGCACGATCTGCGACGGCGACGAACGCCCGCCCGCCGTCGATCTACGTCTGGACTGCGATGTTGTGTTCCCCGAAGCGGTGGCACGCGAAGCCGAGAGGGCGACAGAGCTACTGGCACGCCTGACGCCATCCCCGTTCGGGAGCGCGGCGTGGCGTGACTACCACGCGCGTTTCCTGGAACGCTACGGCGCTCACGCCCTGGTACCCGTACGGGACCTCGTCGCGGAGGCGGGCCTGGGGTTCCCCGCCGGATACCGAGGGTCGCCCTACTCCACGCCGCCGACGGCCCTGGCCTCGCGCGACCAGGCGCTCCTCGCGCTGGCTCAACGTGCGGCCCTCGACGGTGAGCGCGAAGTCGTCCTCGACGAGCAACTGATCGCGGAGATCGCGATCGAGGATCGGCCGCAGACGCGACAGCCCCACGTCGAACTCAGCTTTCAGCTCCACGCGCCGGACCGAGCCGCGCTCGACCGGGCGGAGTTCCAGCTCGTGGTTGCGAGCACGTCGCGAGCGGTGGGCACCATGACAGGCAGGTTCCTGTACCTCTTCGACACGGTCGACTGCGAACGCATGCGCCGTGCCTACGGGCGGCTGCCCACCGTCGAACACGGCGCCATCCCCGCCCAGGTATCGAGCCCACCGGTGTTCACCCGCACCGAAACGCTGGCCCGAGCCCCTCAAACCTTGCCGCTGCTGGTGTCGTTGGGCGAACACGCCGCCGACGACACGACGATCGGCTTGGACGACCTCGCGGTGAGCGGTGACGTGCACCGGTTGTACCTGATGTCGCTCTCGCGAGGACGCCCGGTCGAGCCCACCGTGTGGAACGCGGTCGAGTACGCGAACTTCACCGACCCGGTGGCGCGCTTCGTGTGCGAGGTGCACCGAGCGCGCGTCGGCGTATGTCTGCCGTTTTCATGGGGCGCCGCGGCAACAATGCCATTCTTGCCGCGCCTTCGGCACGGCCACACCGTGCTGTCCGCCGCACGTTGGAGAGCGGACACTCACGATCTCCCCGGGCCCCGGTCGTCATGGCCGCTGTGGGACGCGGCACTGTCTCGATGGCGACGGCGGCGCCACGTTCCCGACGCCGTATATATGGGCGACGGCGACCAGCGCATCCGCTTGGACTTGGACGAGCCCGCACACCGGTTCCTGCTGCGCGCGCAGATGGATCGCCACGGGCACGCCTACCTGCACGAAGCCCCGGATGCGAGCGCGCTGGGGTGGTTCGACAACCGCCCCCACGAGGTTGTGCTGCCCATGGCATCCACGGCGCCCGCACCCTGGCCGCCCCGCCCGAAACGATCCTCAAGGCCCTGCGTTGTCGATCGCGAGCAGGGACACCTACCCGGCACCTCGCCGTGGTTGTACGTCAAGCTCTACGCGCCCGCGAATCGGCAACCGGCCCTACTGACAGACCACCTGCCGAAGCTGTTTGCCGGATGGAGTCGCCCACCCGCGTGGTGGTACGTGCGCTACCACGACCCCGAACCGCACCTTCGGCTGCGCCTGCGAATAGCCGACGACTTCGCGGAGATCGCAGCCCGCGTCGGCGCATGGACGATCGGTCTCCGGCACCGGGGCCTGGTTGGTCGGGTGCTGTGGGACACCTACAACCCCGAGGTCGGCCGCTTCGGCACCGGAGGGGTCATGGACGCGGCCGAGTCCGTATTCGTTGCCGACTCCGCAGCGGCGCTTGCCCAACTGCGGGCCTCCGGCGCTCATCCCCAGGCCCTTACCGCCGCGAGCATGGTCGACATCGCGAGCGCCTTCCTCGGCGACATCGAAACGGGCAGGCGCTGGCTGGTCGACCGCATCGACAAGAGCTCCGGACCCGCACCGCCACGACACATCCACGACCAGGCGGTGAAGCTGGCCGCCCCAGAGAACGGTCGCGTTCGTGTCCGCGAACTGGTTGGCGGGGAGGCGGTTGCTCGGGGATGGGCCGGTCGGCGTGCATCTTTGGGCGTGTACCGCAGAATTGTGGCCAACGACGGCGACATCGGGCCCGACGCCGTGCTGGCATCTCTCCTCCATATGCACCACGTCCGCATGCACGGCATCGACGACGAAGCCGAACGCCAATGCCACCACCTTGCCCGCGCTGCAGCCTTGTCCTGGGTCGCTCGTCGTCCTCGGAGCACGCCGTGAGCACCCCGATCACCGCGCTCGCCCGAGCCGCCGCCGCACGTGTCGCGCAGCATCTCGCCGAGCCCACGCGTGAGGAGGAAGGGCGCGAACAGTCGCTGGCCCAAGGCTCGGTCGGGATTGCCCTGCTGCACATCGTGCGTGCCCGCGCCGCCGTCGGCGATTGGGCAACCGCTCACGCCTGGTTGCGAGTCGCGGCCGGCACACCCACCAGCGCGGCCGACGACGCCGGACTGTTCTTCGGCGCCCCGGCTCTCGCCTTCGCGTTCCACACGGCCGCGGGCGACACCGACCGATACCGGCTCGCCCTGTCCGACCTCGACGGTCACGTCGACGCCTTGGCCCACCGGCGCGTGGACCTTGCCCACGCTCGCATCAACCGCCGGGACCTCCCGTCGCTCGCCGAATTCGACCTCATCTACGGGTTGACCGGCATCGGCGCCCACCTGCTCCGGCGAAGCCCCACCGGCGACGCCTTGGGACGCGTCCTCGCCTACCTGGTCCGCCTCACAGAACCCGTACACGACGGCGACCGGTCCCGGCCCGGATGGTGGACGCACCACGATCCCTCGTTCAGGACCTCCCCCGGATTCGTCGGCGGTCATGCCAATCACGGCATGGCGCACGGCATCGCCGGCCCTCTCGCACTTCTGTCCCTCGCCCAACGGCATGGGGTCAGAGTTGACGGCCAGGCCGATGCCATCGAGACGATCACCGCATGGCTGGACTCCTGCCGCCAGGAGGATGCCCACGGCACCTGGTGGCCACAGTGGATCACCCGCGACGAACTGCACACCGGCCACACCACACAGCCAGGACCGCTCCGACCATCGTGGTGCTACGGCACCCCGGGAATCGCGCGCGCCCTACAACTCGCCGCTCTGGCCACCGGCGATGCCGACCGACGAGCCATCGCCGAACACGCCCTTCTCGCCTGCCTATCGGACCCCATCCAGATGGCGCGCATCACGGAGGCGGGCCTTTGCCATGGGTGGGCCGGCGTCGCCCAGACCCTCCACCGCACCGCTCAGGACGCCGACACACCAGCTCTCGCCGCCCGCTGGCGGCACCTGATCGACAGCATGCCTTGCGCTGGAGATCTGAGTACGGCCGGAGGACTTCTGGAAGGGCCCGCCGGAACCGCGCTGGCTCTGCACACGGCCGCGCACCCCGCATCACCGGATACGGGATGGGACGCGTGCCTGCTGATCACCTGATTCCTGACACAGATCCCGGACGGCCTGCGGCACAAGCCGTCGAACGAGCGGTTCTCGCCGTCCTCGCTGGTACCCCCGCCGACCAGGCGGCCATAGCCGCGAAGATGCGACTCGACGACCTCATTGACGCAGTTCGCTCGTATCGCGCCGCTGGGCTCGAAGCACTGACCGCCCAAGCAGACTCCCGCGACTGGCACCAGGTCCACATCGAGTTCGCCGACCGGGACTCCGCCGAGGCGGCACTTGTTCGGCTCGGTCCGCTCCTTCGACGTGCGAAGGCGAACCGCATCCTCACGGCCTGGTGGTTCACCCGCAAATCCCCATGGTGGCGATTCCGCCTGCGCACCGGGCCCGCCGCCGGTACCGACCCCGAAGCCTGGTTGGGACGTGTGCTCGATCACCTCGCATCGCGTGACCTGATCGTCAGCCGCCGCATGGGCGTCATCTACGAACCCGAAGCCTTGGCGTTCGGCGGGCCCGAGGCCATGCCCGCCGCCCATCGCCTGTTTCACGAAGACAGCCGGGGGATCCTTGACTTCCTGGAGCGACACAAGGCCACCGTTCCGTCCGACCGGATGATCGGACGGCGGGAGATGTCCGTGATGCTGTGCAGCGCTCTGCTTCGCGCAGCCGGCCAGGAATGGAACGAGCAGGCCGACATATGGCACCGCGTGGAAGCCCTGCGTCCCCTGCCGCCCGGCGCACCCATGGATCGACTACGGGCCATGGCACCCGGAATGCGACACCTGATGACCGTGGACGTGGGCCCCTCCAGCAGGCTCCTCGCGGCTGACGGGCCATTGGCGTTCGCAGCCAACTGGACCAACGCCTTCGACGTTGCCGGACGATCGCTTCAGACATTGGCGTACGAGGGGGCCCTCGACAGAGGCATCCGAGACGTCCTCGCGCTCCACATCATCTTCTCCTGGAACCGCATCGGCTTGCCGTCCTCCACCCAAAGCGTCCTTGCCCGCGCTGCCAGAGAAGTGGTCATCACCTCGTAGCGCACCAAGCTGAAGGCTGCAGTTCTCCGCCCGAGTCCACGCCGCTACATGTCCCTTCACCGTTGCCCAACCCGGGCTGGCCCGGGTTGGGCAACGCGTCTGGACAGCTACAGCCGTACCAAGTGGGCTCCATCATGCGAACGCAACGACCTTCCCGGGGCAGGGAAGCGACACCACACCGTGGATAGGCTTGACGCGAAAACTAAAGTCCGACAGCATGATCGCCACTTGGACTAAAGTTTCTGGCTGATCTCTTTGTCAGGGAGGTGGCTCGATTGCCGCCGCAAGACTCTCGCTTTGATCACATCGTTGGCCCCCCGGCTTGGCGCGCACGACGCTACGTGGTGTGGGCGCTCACGACAGGCAATCAGGAAGCCGTCGACGCCTTCGAGTTCAGCAAGTACAGCGACGGCCACACGTTCGGCACCAATCGGTGGCGGTTCTGTGTGGGCGCGCTCAAGGACGCGGAGAGGCTCGCCGAGCTCCTTCCCGAGGGCAGGCCCCTGCGGGTGGGAAACACCTTCATGCTCGCGATCGGCGGGGCGGTGTTGTACCCCGTCTGCTACGCGGACGACTCCACCACGAATGTGCGGGACATGAAGGTGCGGACCTCACAAATCCGCCAGGAGATGTTCGCCGCCTTCGGCAAGCTTGCTCCGCAAGTCCAGACCGCGCTCCGAATTGACGAAGGCATCGAGGGCAGCCACGAATGGGTTGTCGACGACCTGGAAGACACCCCGGAACAGCTTCCGGACCAGCCGACGATGCTCCTCCTTGCATACGCCAGCAACCGCGAGGGTGGCCTGCTCAAGTGCTACGTCGGCGAGGCGACCGTGGACTCGTCCGGAGCCGTGAAGTGGGACTGGATCGAACCCCTTCCGCTCTCGGACGCCGAAGGCGGTGCTGGTGGCCTGTGGATTGCCTCACCCCCCACCCCGAGCACCCCCGGCTTCGGCACCGGCGCCGAACCGTCGATCGACTTGGAAGATGCCGACCGTCTCGCGAACGAGAGTGATGAGCGCTAAGCACCCCCCGCTGTCCCTGGCGCCGGTCCTCCCGATGGATGTATCGGCGTCGGTGGCAGCGGCCTTCGATGGCGCACGGTTGACGCAGGCCCGCCGCCTGGCCGGCTGGAGTAAAAAGGAGCTGGCAACCAAGATCGACGTCACCCCCGCCGCAGTGGGGCAGTACGAAGCCGGCGCCATCCGCCCGCGTCCGGAACAGGTGCGTCGACTCGCCGAAGTGCTGGGGATGCCGACCGCGTTCTTTACCGCTGGCCGGCCACGCGCAGCGTTGGACACCGCCGCCGTGCACTTTCGTTCCCTGCGCTCCGCGCCAGCACGCGAACGCGAGCGAAGCCTGTCGTTTACGGAACTTCTCTGGGAACTGACGCACGCTGTTGAGACCTACATCCGGCTTCCGAGGGTTGACCTACCTGGGTGGGACGGAGGAGAGACCATCCCTGACCTTCCCACCGAACCACAGCAGGCGGCCCGCGCTCTGAGATCTCGCTGGGATCTGGGAGACGGCCCCATCCCGCACTTGGTGCGCCTCTTGGAGTCACGCGGCATTGTCGTGGCCGTACTGCCGTACTCCAGTCCCGACAGCCGCAAGCTGGACGGGTTTTCCACGGCGCGCCTGCCACGGCCCGTGATCGTCCTCAATGACGGACGAGACGACGTCTACCGTCATCGCTTCAGCTGCGCTCACGAACTGGGCCACTTGCTGTTGCATGGGGAAGCTCATCCTGGCGACATCCAGCATGAGCGCCAGGCCGATGCGTTCGCCGCCGAATTCCTGACGCCCACGGCCAAGCTCGCGAGCTCGCTGCCCACCCGGGTCGACTTCACGCTTTTGGGCCGGTTGCAACAGATATGGGGCGTTTCCCTGGACTCGTTGCTCGTGCGGTGTCGGGAACTCGGACTGCACTCGGAGGCCGTGAGCGGCCGAGCGTGGCGGCGGCTGAAGAGTCTGAGAGCGGAGGGGCTGCTGCCTGCGACGCCAGTACGGGCGTTCCCCGGAGAGGTTCCGGTGCTGCTGCAACGGGCTCTTGAGATGGCTCAGCGCAAGGGCATCACCACTGGTCGGCTCGCTAGGGAACTGCATTGGCCCGAGGGCATGATCCGCGCGCTCACGGACGCGCAAGACTCGCGTCCGGCTCTCCGATTGGCCAGGGACCCCGATTGACGAAGGACCGAGTACAGCGCGCTTTACTAGCGCCGCTCCCTGACGACGTACGCGGGAAATTGGCAGGACGTTCGACCGTTACCTAGCGATGGACGGCATCTACGCCCTCGTCGAAACCGCGATCGACCCCGTCGGATGAGGTGGCGGTCTCATCTCACGCACTTGGTGTGCCCTGGTGTGCCCGGACGCTTGCGAACGGGCCCCGGAGCCGCGCGTTTTGCGTCATGCGTGCGTACTTTGATGAGGGAAACGCGTACGGCGCGGCACGGTTGGACGCCGCGCCGTACTGCGCATCACACGAACGCTGAGATGTGGATACTCCTAAAGCGGCTGCGCGTCGGTGTTGGCCTGTGCCTGTAATGAAGCCACGACCGTGTAGTCGTAGACGCGTCAAGGGCCCCTGGGCTCGACGTGGCAGTGGGGCCTGAAATGAATCCATGACCGTCGTGGACGTGGCACGTGGCTCGTCATGGGCGGGCGCGGCACGGGTCTGCAACGGAGCCACGACCGTGAAGTCGTGGATGCCCTCCGACCTGCAGGTCGCACTGTGGTGCCACGAGACCCTGCAATGAGGCCACGACCGTGCCGTCGTGGACGCCGTGCGCCAAACCCTGACGCTGCGAAGCACGGCATTCCTGCAATGAAGCCACGACCGTGAAGTTGTGGACACGAGTCCGAGTTCGTTGCCGCCGCCGGAGACCTGCTACCTGCAATGAAGCCGTGACCGCGCGGTCGTGAATACACGCCGCCCAAGCTGGCAAGACGCAGATGTGCCTGCAATGAAGCCGCGACCGCACAGTCGCGGACACGTGGGCGAGCGCGTGTGGTGGTCGCTCTACCAGCACCTGCAATGAAGCCGCGGCCGCACGGTCGCGGACACCCTGTCCGAGCCGGGCAGTTTCCTCCACTGGTCAGCCAACTCTGGCCCCACCAGAGGCCCGATTCATGTCAAGTCGCCCATTTGACTTCAGAGGAACTGGCGTGTCCCGTGTGCGCTCAAGGTTCCGACACATGCTGACCGAACTCTCTGCCTTCGAGTCGAGGGCGGTGTTCGACTTGGGACACAGGACAGAAGTACCACATGCGATCGCGGCATCCATAGTCATCGACGTCGAGGATGTTCTCCATACCTTCGTGACGTGCTGTTTTGCTTGTATCACTCTCGGTTGTCGGTGGGGGCCGGCAGGATCCGCTGTCATTCGGCGTGATGCCGATGGTGGTCGGAGCGGGGTGGGTCGATGGATCGGTCGTTCGAGGACTTCGTGTCCACGGCGACGACGTACAAGCCGTACGCGTACCAGGAGGTGTTGTCGCAGGGGCCATTGCCGCAGTTGTTGCGGGCGCCGACCGGGTGTGGGAAGACGGTTGCGGCGGTGCTGCCATGGATGTGGCGGCTGTTGGAGCACCCGGACGAAGCCGTGCGGCGGTCCACCCCACGGTGGTTGGTGTACGTGTTGCCGCTGCGTTCGCTCGTGGAGCAGACCGTCGGGCAGGTCCGGTCGTGGATCGAGAGGCTGTACCCAGATCCGGGGAAACCCGCTCGGGTCGGTTTGCATGTGTTGCTCGGCGGTGTCGAACGAGCCGATGACGATTGGCAGTTGGATCCGGGGCGTCCTGCGGTGTTCGTGGGGACGCAGGACATGGTGTTGTCGCGGTTGTTGATGCGGGGGTACGCGGAGTCGCGGGCGTCGTGGCCGTTGTCGTTCGGGTTGCTGCACGGTGGGGTGCAGTTCGTGTTCGACGAGACGCAGTTGATGGGTCCGGCGTTGGAGACGTCGGCCCAGTTGCAGGGATTGCGGGACATGTTGGGGACGTTCGGTGGTTCGTCGTCGATGTGGATGTCCGCGACGTTGGACGATGTGCGGCTACGGACGCCGGATCACGCGCCGGTGACACGTGTCCTGGACGCGGTGGACGACCCGCGGGTTAAGGCGTTGTCGGATCTGCCGCAGAATGCGGAGTTGCACAAGCGTTTGGGCGCGGTGCGCATGGTCGAGCGGGTCGAGGTGCCCGAGGACGCGAAGGCGTACGCGGGCGCGGTGGCGGCGGAATTGCTGCGTCGGCATCGGGCGGGGACGCGGACGATCGCGATCGTGAATCAGGTGCGGCGTGCTCAGGAGGTGCGGGCCGCGCTGGGCAAGGTTTTGGCGGGTGGGGTGGGCGCGCCCGAGGTGGTGCTGTTGCACTCGCGGTTTCGTCCACCCGAGCGGCAGGCTTTGGCGCTGCGTTTGGGGCCGACCGGCGCTCGCGGTCAGATCGTCGTCGCGACGCAGGTGTTGGAAGCGGGGGTGGATCTGACGTCGAGCGTGTTGTTGACGGAGGCCGCTCCGTGGTCGTCGATCGTGCAACGTGCGGGGCGGTGCAATCGCGACGGTGACGCTGGCGACGCGCGCTTGTTGTGGGTTCGTCCGCCGGGGTCGGGATTCGCTCCCTACGAGGATGCGGACGTGGAGCACGCGATGGAGGCATTGGCCAGCCTGGAGGGTGCGGCGGTGACATCCCGAATGTTGCAGGGGGTCGCGGTCGAGACGCAGACGCCGGTGTATCCGGTGTTGCGGCGGCGGGACCTGTCGCAGTTGTTCGACACGATGCCCGATATCGCCGGTGCGGACATCGACGTGTCGCGGTGGATCCGGGACGGGGACGACACGAGCGTGTCGGTGGCCTGGCGTGTCTGGTCCGACGGTGGTCCAGGGGAGGGGGAGCCGTTCCCGCGGCGGGAGGAGTTGTGTCCGGCGCCGGTGGGTGAGGTGCGTCGTGCCATCGCGCGGGATCCGGGCCGGTGGTGGACGTTCGACCAGGTCCAAGGCGGCTGCCGCCGGTTGGGGGCGGGGGACGTGCGGCCGGGGATGGTGGTGCTGGCCGACGCGTCGGCCGGTTGTTACGACGGCGAACTCGGGTGGGACCTGCGCCATCGCGGCCCCGTGGTCCCGGTGCCGAATCGCGGTGGTGCGGCGGATTCGGCCGGGGCGGACCACCTGTCGTGCGCGGACCGCTGGGTGGACCTCCCGCAGCACCTGGACGATGTCGAGTGCGACGTCCGCGCGGTCGCCGTTGCGCTGGCCGAGGTCGGTGTCGTCGTTCCGGACGATTTGGTCGAAGCGGCGGCGGTCGCCGGCCGGTACCACGACTTGGGCAAAGCCCACGAGGTGTTCCAGGCGACCTTGGTCGCGGGCTGCCCGCAGGGGCAGGAGCCGCCGGGCGTGGGACCTTGGGCGAAGTCGGAGCACGGGGTGGGGCGGCACTCGCGGCGGTTCTTCCGCCACGAGTTGGTGACCGCGCTCGCTCTGGCGCATCCGAAGGTGGCGTTGCTCGACGAGGAACCGCACGCGCACCTGATCACCTATCTCGCCGCCGCGCATCACGGCAAGGTCAGGGTGTCGGTGCGGTCCATGCCCGGCGAGGCCGAACGGGCCGTGCCCCGGGTCTTGGGCGTGGAACCAGGCGACGTGTTCGGTCCGGTCGAACTGCCCGGTACCCGGACGGTGCCGGAGATCGCCATGGATCCGGCGATGTTGTTCCTGGGCGGGGTGGGGGACGGTTCGTCGTCGTGGACCGAGCGCGTGTTGCGCCTGCGCGACGACGCGGCGCTGGGTCCGTTCAGGTTGGCGTTCCTGGAAGCGGCGGTGCGGGTCGCGGACCGCCGCGTCAGCCGCTCCTACCGCGACCCGGAACCGCCGGACCCCGCACCGCATGGGCCGGAACCAGCCGCCCGGGATGGGGGCGACCCACCCGAGGGGGCGCCGGCGTCGCCATCGGTGCCTGTGCAGGAGGCGTTGTGGGGATGATCCGTCTGCGCGGCCTGCGCGCGACCACCCTGGCGGGCTACCTGTCCGCGTTGGGCCTGCTGCGGGTGATGTCCGAGCAGCTCGACGACCGTGCCCGCCTCCAATGGCGTGGCGACGTACCACTCCTGACGGCCCGTCACAGCCCCGAGGACGTCGTCGAGTGGCTGGTGCACACGTACGCGCCCACCCCGATCGTCACCCCGTGGAACTCCGGATCCGGGTTCAACGACGCGGGCAAGAGCGTGCGCGCCGAGGAACTGCTGACCGCGTTCGAGAACAGCACCCACCCCCGCTTCGCGGCGTTGGTCGAGGCGATCAAGGTCGGCCGGGAGATCGTGTCGGAAGGTCGCCGGCGCGGGTGGGCGGGCGAGACCATGTGGTCCAAGGCCACCAAGGACAACGTCATCACGCTGTGCCGCAACAGGCTCCCGGACGCCTCGCTGCCGTGGGTCGACGCGCTGGTCGCGCTCGGCGATGCGGGTGTGTCGTGGAACCCGATTGCGGGGACCGGCGGGAACTTCGGACGGCAGGAACTCTCCGCCACCTTCCACCAACGCCTGGACCTCGTCGCTGGCCCCGACGCCGACACCGAGCGTTCACGCGCCTGGGCGCGGGCGGTCCTGGACGGCGACGAAACCGTGCCCTATCTGCGGGACACGGTGGGCCAACTCGACCCCGGCCGGGCGGGCGGCATCCACTCCTCACCGGCCGAGAAGAGCGACGACGTCGGCTTCGTCAACCCCTGGCACACCGTCCTGTCCTGTGAGGGCCTGGTCATGTTCGCGGGCGCCGCGGTACGCCGCAACGGCGCTCCCGGCACCAGCCTGCCGTTCATGACGTCCTCCTCACCCGTGGGTCACGCCACCGCCGCCGAAGGCGAGTCGGTCAAGCGCGAGTTGTGGGCGCCGTTGTGGGAACGACCCACCGGTATCGGGGAACTCGAAGTCCTCCTGGGCGAGGGCCGCGCCCAGTGGCAGGGCGTCCAGGCCCGCACCGGCGTCACGTTCGCGCTCGCCGTGTCCGCACTCGGCGTGGACCGCAACCTCACCGGATTCCGCCGCTTTCTGTTCGCGGAGCGCCACGGACAGAACCCCCTCGCCGTCCCCGTCGGCTACCTACCGGTCGCCGTCCACGGCGAGGCACACCTGGTCGTCGACGCCCAGGCGTGGATGGACCGCGTCCGCCGCGCCTCCCCGTCCAACATCGTCGCCACACTCCTGCGCCAAGCGGACCAAGCGCTGTTCGCCGTCGCCCGTGGCGAGGGGAACCCCGCGGTCGAGCGGTTCGTGACCGCCTTCGGTCTCCTGCACGAGGCGGTCGCCCGATCCGGAACCACCCGCGACACCGTCCCGCCCTTCCAACCGCGGACCCGCGTGACGTGGGATCCCGGCACCCACACCGACGACGAACTGGTCTTCGCCGCCGTACTCGCCGACGCGCGCGACATCCCCGGCACCTCCACCGTCGACCCCGCCGCGTTGCGGTGGTCGCTCACCCGCACCGCGTTGCACACCCACAAGGGCCGCACGCGCCCGACCTGGGCGGACCGACCCGCCACCCGCGTCGACCTCGACGGCTCCAACCTCGCCCACGCCCTATCCGAGGCCCACCGACTCCACCTGCGCGGGCGCGCCACCGGAGACGACACCGACCAACGCCTGACCGGATCGGGCTTTCGGAACGGTCCCGCGCTTCCGCGCACGGTGATGCTGCGCTTCCTCGACCGCGCACTCGACGACACCGCGATCGCGAACCACCTGCGCGGACTCCTCGCCCTCGGCTGGCAGATCCGCCTGCCCGCCCCACCAGCGTCCGACCGGCCATACCCGCCGCCGGTCGCCGCCCTGCTGCCGTTCTTCGGGCCTGCCGACCGGCCGCTGCGGATGCGTTCCCTGTGGGACCCCGACAAGGCCGACTTCGAGGCCCGGCTGATGCCACGACCCGACTGGATCGCCCGCCTCATCGCCTCCGGGCCCGGAGCGGTCCTTCCCGAAGCCCTGCTCCGCCTGGGCATCGCCGGCTGCCGACCCCTGATCACCGCCGGCGAACTCGCCGGACCCGGGCTCGACGGACGCCGCCTGGCCGCGGCCCTCCTCACCCGAACAACCGACCGCGACCGGGCATTCGCCCTCAACGCCGTCACCGCCACCACCCGCGCCCGCCGCACCCCTGCCGCCGACAGGCAACCCACCGACAGCGAAACCTTGAAGGAAGACAACGCATGAGCGCCACGAACATCCGCCGGCTGCGCTACGAGGTCGAACTGGCCCCGGTCATCGGCTCCACGTTCCAGCCCACCGGCTTCCCCGACATCGGCCCCGCCTACTTCGACGCCCCCGGCCCCGACGGCACCACCATCCCGATGCTCCTGGTCGAATCCGTGCAGTCGATGGCCAACCGCCTCGAGAACACCGCCTGGAACAGCGCCGACCGCGCACCCGTGGACACCGTCGCCGACCTGCCGTACGTGCGCGTACACCACGCGGACGACCCGGACCGGTTCCTCACCTCCAGCCGACAGGAAGCCCACCGCCTCACCTCGGCATTCGTCCGCGACTCCGCCCTCGGCAACCGCAAGATGGTCGACGTGATCACCGAGCGCCTCGGACTCGCCAACGACAAACCCCTCGACTTCCCCGCCATGGCCGACGCCATCACCCGACTGGACCCGTTCAGCCTCCTGCACGGCGTGTTCTTCAACCAGAAGCCCTGGCACGGGCAACCCCGCTTCACCCGCGCCACCTCCGCCGTCGTCGAGGCGTACGACGTGAGCCGGGTCATCAGCGGCGGACGCAAGAGCGACTCCGTGCGCCACTCCCTCGGCGACCAGAGCGAAGGCGGCGGCACCAGCGAGGGCTACGGATCCATCCCCTTCCACCGCGTCGAATGGACCGCCCGCACCATCAAGGCCATGTTCAGCGTCGACGTCGCCCTCCTGCGCTCCTACGGACTCGACGACACCCGCACGAACATGCTCATCACCCTCGCCCAATGGGAGATCCGCCAACTCCTCGACAACGGGATGCGGTTGCGCACCTCCTGCGACCTGGAACCCGTCTCTGAGATCAAGGCCAACCCCCACACCGAGGCCCTTCTCGAGGCGGACGTCCTCGACGAGCGTCTGCGCGAACTCGTCGCCGCCACGGCCAAGAACCTCAACACATGTGGCGCCCTGACCGTGGCATGGCGCGACGGCAAGGCCGCGAAGAAGAAGGCGACGGCTGGCGCGTGATCACCATTGCCCTCGAATTCCCCTGGCGCCGCTACCACGCCACCCCCTGGGGCCGACACGTCAACGAAGGCGCCGTCGAACTCCCGCCCTCGCCCTGGCGCATCCTCCGCGCGCTGTACGCCACCTGGAAGGAACGCCGCCCCGACCTTGCCGAGGAGCACGTCCACGCGGTCCTCGCGAAACTCGCGACACCGCCGCTGCGGTACCTGCTGCCGCCTCACCACCTGGAACACACGCGCCACTGGTACCCCGACACCCAACACCGCAGCGGCACCAACGGTGCCACCGACAAGGCCATCGACGCCTTCGCCGTCCTCGGCGGCGACGCCACCCTCCACATCCAATGGGCCGACACCCTCGACACCCTTGGTACGAAGACGCTCGCCGCGCTCCTGGAAGCACTGCCCTACCTGGGCCGCGCCGACAGCCTGGTCGAGGCACAGCTCGTGACAGACCTGTCCACCGACTCGACCCGCACCGCCGCGGTGGAACTGAGCACCGACGAGCTCCCACCACCGGGATGGGTCACCGTCGACCTCTTGGCGCCCGAACTGCCCCTCGACGTGGAGGTGTTGACGGCGCGACCGGTCGACGTCCGCGCCGGGAAACTCCTGTTCCCACCCGGCAGCCGTCAACTCACCTACACCCTGCCCGACCAGGCTGACGCAGCCGCGCCCCCGCGCAGGAACCGGGGCCCCGCTACGGCGGACACCCGCGAAGTCACAGCAATCCGGCTCACCGTCACTGGACGCGTCCAGCCGCCGCTCACCCAGGCGCTTCCTCTTGCCGAAGCATTTCGCGCGGCCTGCATCAAAATTCTCAACCCCCAAGGCAGCCCACCACGCGCGAGCGCACTCGCCGGGAAGAACGCCGACGGCACCCCCTTCACCACAGGGCAACACCGACACGCGCACTTCGTACCTCACGACAGCGACGGCGACCGCCGCATCGACCAACTCCTCATCTGGATCCCCGACGGCCTCACCGACGAAGAACTGACCGCCATCCACCAACTCACCACCGGCAGAAGAACCATCGGAGTCCCCGAAGGCATCAAAGGCCCTCACAACCTCCATATTCGCGTCGCCGCCCAAGGAGCCGCCGCCGACATCCTCCCCGCCACGCTCGCTGGCCCCGCGTCGGTCTGGGAAAGCGCCACCGCGTTCACCGCGACACGACACCCGAAAAGTGGCCAGGACCGCGATGCCTATCTCCTCGCGGAGATCACCCGCGAACTCGCCTACCGCGGGCACCCTGCTCCCACGAAGGTCAACCGCATCCCGGGCCAGTGGCCCCTGTTCACCCGAAATCGCTGGACCAAAAATGAAACCCATAACCAGACCCGCCCCTGCGACGGACTACGTATCGAATTGCCCCACCCGGTTACTGGGCCCATCCTTCTGGGGCAGCACAGCCACTACGGTCTCGGCACGTTCGTTGCGCTCACGCCCCTTCGGAACCCCAAGCACACACGACACGCTGGCTTGACGGAAGTCGAATATCCGGTATGAGAAGAATTGCCCGTCAGGTGATGCGCGGCTCATCAATTGGATGACGACCGTCGCGAACGTACTGGCCTTCGCGGCCTCGGCTTCATTGCAGCACGTCTCCCAGGACGACGATCTTGTGGCCGTACCCGGCGTCCGTGGTTCGCAGCCGCGGCTTCATTGCAGCGAGGAAGGTCTGGCCACCGATACCGATGTCCCAAAGCATCCGTTGCCATCACGGCTATTGTCGTTCGTGGCTTCGGCCATGTCAGTTAGGCTTCATTGCAGCTTGGATACCCGAATGCAAGAAGGCGTCAAGTACGCGACATCCATGGTGGGCATGCCACGGCGTTGTTGCAGGGCAAGATCGATTCGCAGGATCGCGCCGCCGTTTAGTTGCGTGAGCATCCGTGGCCTTCGCTTCGACAGCTTCATTGCGGCAGTTCGTCGAGAGTGAGGTTCGCCAGCGGACACGGTGCATCTGTCGCCACGATGGGACGGCTTCATTGCCGTCAGGGACATGCCGTATATGGTGCGATCGAGGACCGGCGTCCCTGGTTGACGGCCACGGCTTCAGTGCAGTCGTCGGAGAGACCCGTACACGGGCCCCGAGGAGGAGCATCCGTGCTTCGCCCGTCCCTTCATTGCAGTATGTCCTGCGTCTTGACGACGCCCATGGTCATGATGTGTCCGTGGTCCTCACGGCCTCGGCTTCATTACAGCAGCGCGTCCGCGACGATTTCCGTTTCGCGCGCGCCAGGTGTCCGTCGCCTTCGCGGCCTCGGCTTTATTGCAGGGCGTACAACCTGGCCGTCTGTGAGCACGGATACGTGGCGCCGTGGCCTTCTCCGCCTCGGCTTCATTCCAGAAGCATCGCGCGTAGGGTGTCGCTGCCGCCCAGCTCGTGTCCGTGGCCTTCGCAACCACGGCTCCATTGCAGGGGGTGGGGACCGCGACGTTCGCGCACATCTCGGCGGTACTCTGTGGCCACGGCTTCATCGCAGCCACGTGTTCGTGACCCGCATGATCGCCGGACCGGTGCGTCGGTGCCCTGCGTAGACAGGGCTTCCTTGCAGCGGGATTCCCGGATCGCAGACCTCCCACTCGGCCGGGTGTTCGTAGTCTGCAGCTACGGCTTCATTGCAGCGTTTCCCACGGTCTCAGCGTCGCCATGTGGATCGGGCGTCCGTGGCTTTCGTGGCCACGGTTTTATTGCAGCAGGATTGCGTTGTGAATTTGTATCTGCGGGTCGCTGGCGGCTGTGGCCTTGGCGGCTGCGGCTTCATTGCAGCATGGACTGGCGACACGTCGCCGCGTGGCGGGACGAGGTGTCCGTGGCCCGACGGCCACGGCTTCATTGCAGGGTGACGGCCGGGGACGAGCGCGTCTGTTCGACATGCCTGCCCGTGGCCTGCTTGCGGGGTGCGGGAATACTCCGTGGAGTTGGGGCACGCAGACGAGCCCCAGTGAGGGTGTGAGCGGCCGTCCTGGTGTGCCCGAGGTGTGCCCGGACGCTTGCGAACCGGGTCCCAGGGTGGCGTACCGGGCGTCATGCGTACGTGCTTTGAGCAGGGAAAACGCGTACGGCGCGGCACTGTTGGGGGCCGCGCCGTACTGTGCGTCATGCGGGTGCTGTGACTTGAAAACTGCTAGCAGGGGTGACTCTGCTCGTGGGTTCGAATCCCACGTCCTCCGCGGGAAGCAGTAGGACGGCGGAAACCCGCAGGTCGGCGGCACCCGGTCGAGGCAACTCGACCGGGTGCCGCCGACTTTTGCGTTTGTCGCCGTGGGTTGGCGCGTGAGTGTGCAGGTCAGGGGGCTGGGGAGAAGTCGTCGGGGGAATTTCGCGTTCGGGCGCAACCACATGGGCGGGCGGGCGTCTATGTGATTGAGAGCAGCAAGCAGAGAGGAGCGGCGGGACGGCACGCAGGGCCGGCGGATGTCGGCTCGGGCGGTACCCGGGGCTCCGAGTTCGTTTTTCTTTCACTCCTTTCCGAACCAAGGGACTACTCCGTCATGCGCTCGTTCGAAATCACCACTTTTGCCCGTCGTTTCGCGGTCGCCACCCCGGTTGCCGTCCTGGTGGCGCTTGCCCTGCCCGGGGCCGCCGGTGCCGCGTTCGCGGCCGAGACCCCGGTGCCGTCGTCCTCCGCCGCGCCGACGTCCGACGGCGGTACGACCACCCCCGCCACGAAGGCTCCGACCCCCACCAAGGCTCCGGCCACCAAGGCGCCCACCCCCACCAAGGCCGCGACGCCCAAGGACGACGACCCGCACGTCGGTGAGCCCGGCTACAAGCCGTGGCTCAAGCTCGTCAGCGAGGTGCCGGGGTCGGTTACCCGGGGCCAGGTCTTCCACAGCCGCATGACGGTCAGCAACACGACCAAGTACCACGACATGCCCTCTGAGCGGATCGCCGCTCTCATCCGGCTCACGGGTGCCAACGCGCAGGGGAAAGCCAAGGACGTCGTGGTCGGCTACAGCACCCCCGGCAAGGCGACGCAGAACCTGAAGGTCACCGAGACCGACGACGGCCTGCTTCTCAGCATCGACCTCCCCGGCCCCCTGCGAGCGGGAAAGTCGATCACGGTCGACCTTTCCGTGACGGTGAACGGCTCGGCCACGCACCTGACCGACGGCAGCATCGAGCCCTGGCTGGTCAAGGTTCCCGACCAGGACCCCTTCCCCCACCGGTTCAAGATCGGCGGTGCCGCCAAGCCCGCTGACGACAAGGACGCGAACGTCGGTACCCGGCCCGTCGCGGACAAGCAGAACCCGCCCCGGGAAGCGGCCGCGCCACTGACCGAGTTGCCCAAGACCGGTAGCGCGACCGCCGTGCCGCTCACCCTCGCCGGGGGTGCGCTGGTTCTTCTCGGGGCGGGCGCGATCGCGGTCGTGCGCCGTCGCAACACGGCCTGAGCGGAAGGTTTATGGGACTCGCCACTGTTGGGAGCGGTTGGCGGGGGTGCAGGTGACCACCGACAGCGGCTTGCCGTTGCCGTTGTCGGTGAGGCAGGTCTGGCCGCCGAAGTCCTTGATGTAGACCGCGCCCGACGTCGGGGCGGTGACCAAGCGCCAGTTGGTGGAGTAGCCGAAGCCGATGGCGAGTTCGGCGCGGTCGACGTTCCCGTACGGCCGGCCGAGGGCCGGGCCCTCCAGGCTGCACGTGTTGAAGGAGTCCCAGGTCGAGGTCGAGCGCACCCAGCCGTATCGGGTGTGGCCGCCATGATCACCTCCTTGCCGGCGGTGGGGCCGTCGGCTTCGCCGGCCCGCCGCCCCCGCCCCTGTCCGCCCACCCCCATCCCCACCCCGACGGCGCCACCCGCCGACGCCCGTGGGCCCGCATCGCCATGGCCGCGGTCGCGGCGGTGGTCGTGGTCGTGGCCGCCGTCCTGGTCGTCCCGCCACTGCTGGACGGTGACGGAGACGGCGGCAAGGACTCCGGGTCGGCCGACGGCTCCGGCACCGACCCCACCACCGGCCTGAGGCAGATCCGCTCGAAGGTTCCCATGGTGATCGAGGCCCCCACGATTCCCGCGGCCTCGTTCCTCGAAGACGACGTCTGCAAGGGAGGTTTCGCCACGCTGATCGACCTGGAGAAGCTCTCGGTCACGCCCGGCCGGCCGGACGCCCGGGACCGGGAGCTGCTGCCGGCGACCACCCTCAAGTACGTGGTCTGCCATACCGATTCGGGTACCCACGCCGACCGTTCGATCACGGCCGAGCTGCGGTTCCTGGACCCTCAGGCCGTCGCGGGCCTGGTCAGCCGCCCCGACGCGACCGCCGCGGAATGCCGGGTCGCCGCCCGCACCGCGGCGTTGCCCAGCTCGGTGCCGCTGACCGTGCTCAATTCGAGCGTCGCGGCGGGCAAGGTGGGGTTCTGCGTCGAGACCGCTCGGCAGACCCTGGTGCTGGTGTGGCTCACCGGGGTCCGGGACGCCGAGGCCGGACACGGTCTGCGTACCTTCACCATCGACGCCTCCCAGTGGAAGCCCGGATCCTGACGGCGCCCCGCCCACGGCGCCGGTGGTGACCCTTTCCGCGCCGGGGCGCGCCGGATCCCCGTGGAGCACGACAGAGCACGGCGGAGCACGGGTGGCGCACCCCTATATATAGGGGCGCGCCCGGCGCGACTTTCGACGCGAGGGAATCCGCTTTCCCGAGGGCCCGGATCGTGATAACACCGGCCCTTTCCCAGGGCGCCGGCTTCCGGAAGGATGTCTTCCGTGCCGGTGTCCTTCGAATGGGGCGCAAATAGCCCCTCGTACGGGTGAAAGTGGCGCGGGTCACAAGTTTCGATGTGGCCTGGATCGCATTCGGCATACTTTTCCGGCCGGTGGCGGAGTGCTCTCGCAGCGTACATATGCCCAGGTTGGAAAGGGTGTCCCGGCCGACTGCCGGCCGGTTATACCCGCTGTGCCCACCGACTGCCACGGTCGGATTTGTGATGCCGCTCACTCCACACGTGTAAGTCGGACATAAAGGTGTTTAAGGCTCCGCCGAAATACCGGCTCCGGGCCGCTCTGACACGTGATCGTTCGATCGCAACCGGTAATAATTCGACAGTGTGTCACGAAGCGAACGCGCAGCGTGTAGAGCTGGTGGTCAAAACGGGCAAAAGGTTCCCAGGTTTGCGGCGCGGTAAACGCGAATCCGGCCCGGAACAGGCTCCCGAGCGCTGCTCTCGGCATTTCCGGTACCTATCCTGACCTGCGTAAATGCAAGAGCGGGTTGATAAGGGCCGGATCACCTGTTTATGGTCCTGGCGATGTGCAAATCGCACCTCCTGGGTTCCCGCCGGCACGGCATGGCGGAACTCGCGGTCTGGGAGGGCCGCGGGGTTGCGGCATCGGACATCACGTCTCCGGCGTGAACGTTCGGTTCCGGGCGGGGGTGATCCGCAAGGATCGCGCCGGTCCATCCGCCCCAGGGGAATTCCGAGAGGAATGTATGTCTCTCCGCAACGCTTTCGGTCGCAGCACCAACACGCACCGCGGCATGGGCCGTACCCAGCGCCGCCTGCGCACCGCGACCATCGTCGGCGTCGTCGCCGCCACCCCGCTCGTCGGGCTCGCGACCGCGACCTCGGCCGGCGCTGCCACGACGTCCACCTGGGACAAGGTCGCCGAGTGCGAGAGCGGTGGCAACTGGTCCATCAACACCGGCAACGGCTACTACGGCGGCCTGCAGTTCACGCAGAGCACGTGGCGTGCCAACGGCGGTACGGGCAGCCCTCAGGGCGCCTCGAAGGCCGAGCAGATCCGGGTCGCCGAGAACGTGCTCAAGTCCCAGGGCCCGGGCGCCTGGCCGGTGTGCTCGAAGAAGGCCGGCCTGACCCGTGGCGGCGGCAGCCCGTCCGACTCTGGCAGCACCACCACCTCGTCGAAGAAGGCGTCGACTCCGAAGAGCACGACTTCGAAGACCACGCCGAAGAAGGTCGCCGTCGCGCCGCAGAGCGAGACGCCGAAGAAGTCCGCTCCGGTCACCAAGTCGGAGCCGACGACCGCCAAGGTCGAGACCACCACCGCGACCGAGGGCACCTACGTCGTCAAGGCCGGTGACACCCTCAGCGCGATCGCCTCGGCGAACAACGTGGGCGGCGGCTGGCAGTCGCTGTACGCGAAGAACCAGGGCGTGGTCGGCACCAACCCCGACCTGATCCTTCCGGGCCAGAAGCTGGTCCTGCGCTAGAACCACCCGGGGCCGTGGGTCCCGAACGGTTCGGCGTACGCCGTGTGTCGATCGCGACGCGGTGCACGGCGGTCGAGTGAAGAGCGCGAAGACGGTCGGGGGCGGCCGCATCTCCTGTGTGCACACCGGGAGATGCGGTCGCCTCCGGTCGTTGTGGGAAGACGGCCGCCCGCGGCCGTCGTGGGGGACATGTTTCCGGTTCGGTCACCACGGCACCGGCAGCACTACGGCGTGCCGTGGAGGGGACGGAACGTCGCGAGGGCCCCGGGCCGGTCTCGAACAGGCCCCGGCGGTCCGACAGTCGGCCCGGGCGGCACCGTCAGGTGCGGCCCGGGCCGCGCTGCCTCGCGGCCGCCTCGGCGGCGCACAGCGACTCCAGGCGGCGGGCGATCGAGGCCGCGCGCTCGACCAGCAGCCGGGCACGCTCGTGCTCTGCGTCGCTCCACTCGCCGGGGTCCGCGCGATGGCCGCCCGGATGATGACCGTTGTTGCCCATAACCGCTTGGTTCCCACCTGATGGGGAAAATCATTCACGATGTGCCGGCCGATCACTCGTGATGCCGATCACGTCCACCTTCCGGGTGGTGTGTACACCTCTGCGGGAGGCCGCCCGTTCGGGCCACACTGGCGACCATGACGACTCTGATCGCCGGGGCGAACATCCCGGTTCCCGCGGGTCCGTTGACCCTGGTGATCCGCCGTGCGGCGGACGCGCCGAGTGTGGACGCCTCGGCGCTGCTGCTCGGATCGCACGGCAGGGTGCGTACGGACGCGGACTTCGTGTTCTACAACCAGCCCACCGGCGCGGACGGCGCGGTGCGCCACGTCGGTTCGAACGCCGAGGGCGAGAGTGTTCGGGTCGATCCCGGCGCGCTGCCCGCCGATGTGGAGCGGGTGGTGCTGGCCGCCTCCGTGCACGAGGGCACGTTCGCCGGAGTGGGCGGGCTGTCGCTGGTGGCGCTGGACGCCGCGGGCGCGGTCGCGGCGACCTTCGAGGTGCGGGCGGGCGGTGCCGAGACGGTGATGGTGCTCGGCGAGCTGTACCGGCGGCAGGGCGCGTGGAAGTTGCGCGCGATCGGGCAGGGGTACGACAGCGGGCTGGCCGGGCTCGCGAGCGACTACGGCGTGGACGTGGGCGAGGAGGACGAGGTCGCGGAGGCCGCCGCGGTGCCCGTCGGGACGTTGCCGATGGCGCCGGTGGGCGGCCCGCCGTTGGGTGTCACGCCCGGGTGGGCGCCGCCGCCGTACAGCGACGAGCCGACCATGCGGCTGCCCGCGCCCTCGGACGACCCGCAACTGGCCGGGCTGCCGCCGGAGGTGGGCGCGCGGATCTCGCTGCGCAAGGAGGCGGTGCGGATCTGCCTGGAGAAGAAGGGCCTGCACGAGGTGCGGGCCCGGGTGGCGATCGTGCTCGACCGCTCCGGCTCGATGCGCGCGCAGTACGCCGGGGGCGCGGTGGGGCGCCTGGTGGAGCGCATGGCGCCGATCGCGGCCCGGCTCGACGACGACGGCGAGTTGGACGCGTGGATCTTCGCCGACGAGTACGCGCCGCTCGACCCGGTGCGGATCCCGGAACTGCCGCGCTGGATCGCGGACAACGTCTACATCGACGGCGGTGGCCGCCGCCCGCAGTCGCCGCCGCTGCCGGACGGATCGCAGCGTTCGCCGGACCTGCTGGCCGGGGTATACGGCGGCAACAACGAGCCGGCGGTGATCGAGGACATCATCGCGCGCTACCGGCGTGAGCCGGGCGCGCCGGTGCTGGTGCTGTTCTTCTCGGACGGCGGGGTCAACCGGAGCAAGCAGATCCAGCGGTTGTTGACGGACGCCGCCGGGCTGCCGATCTTCTGGCAGTTCGTCGGTCTCGGTCGGTCCAACTACGGGATTTTGGAGCGGATCGACACGATGCCGGGGCGGCTGGTGGACAACGCCGGGTTCTTCCAGGTGGACGACATCGACCGGATCTCCGACGTCGAGTTGTACGAGCGCATCCTCTCCGAGTTCCCGCAGTGGCTGACGGCGGCGCGGACGGCGGGCGTGGTGCGCTGAGTCGGGGCTCGGGCCGGGTTCGCCTACGCCGTGTGCCCGACGTGATTGGGGGCTGACGCGACGTCACCGGGGTGGTCACAATGGGACATTGCGCCGTCCTTTCACACCACGTCGTCGGGCAGTCGAGGCACGCGGAGGGGATTCCATGGCGGTATCGGGTGAATTCGCCGATTGGGCCACAGAATTGACGATGCGTCATATACCGGTCGCGGTACGGCGGGCGACGGGTCGGCGGATCCTGACGGCGATCGCGGGCGGGGTCGGCGCGGCCCGGGTGGGCGCCGTCGACCCGGCCGTGCACGTCGCGGTCGGCATCGGCGGCCCGCCCGAGGCGGAACTGATCGGCCATGCCGCCGGCCGGCTCGCCGCGCCCGCCGCCGCGCTCGCGAACGGGATGCTGATCGGCGCGGCGGCACCCGAGCCCGATACCCCGGCCGGCGCGATGGCCGTGGTGCTGCCGGTGGCGCTCGCGGTGGGCCAGGAGGTCAAGGCGCGCGGCGACGAGGTGTTGGTGGCGGTGGTCGCCGGGCATGAGATGGCGTGCCGGCTGGCCGACCGGGACGGCTCGCCCTCGATCGGGATGATCGGCGCCGCGCTGGCGGCGGCCCGGCTGATGACGCTCGACAGCCGCCGGATCCGGGACGCGGTGGGCATCGCGGGGGAGTTCGCGGGCGGCCCGGTCGGCCGGGGCGGCACCGTCGGGGTGGCCGAGGGGGTCGCCGCCGGGAACGCGGTGATCGCCGCCCGTCTGGCCGCCTCCGGCGCGAGCGGCCCGGTCGGCGGCATCGACGAGTTGTGCCGGGCCAGACGGCTGCGCCCGGACGCGGTACTCGACGGCCTGGGCGGCCTCGGCGGCAGCTGGGTCTGCGAGCGGCACCCGGCGGCCGAGGTGACGGACTACCAATTCGATCTGGAAACCTGCGAACTCCTCGGCGGCCGGCACCGCGACGCCAGGGCCCTGGTCGCCGAAATCCGCGCCCTGGCCTTCGCCCCGTCCCTCGACCCGATCCTGTCCCTGACGGTAAAGGTCGCAGCGGGCACGTGACATCGGGCCGATCCGCACCCGACACCCTCGGCGACGCCCCACCCGCCGAGCGGGTGTGTGGGGCTCGGCGCGTCACCAGTCGCAGCCCCAGTCGATGTGGCGCAGGGGGCTGCCGATGTCGTCCCGGGTGACGCGGTGGGTGTTCTCCAGGCCGCGCAGGTGGAGGAGTCGGCGGTCGTCCAGCAGCCGGGCGCGCTCGGGGGTGACGTCGCCGACGATGAACCACGACGTCGGCCCACGCTTCGGCGTGAACCACCCACACTCGTGATGCGCCCACCCGTCGGCGAGCGAGGCGACCACGGCGAGACCCCGCCCGGCTACGAGTCGCCGACGGGGCAAGTGGGTGAGGCCGACCTCACGAAACACCACGGCCAGCGCGGGCCGCCCCTCGTCGGTGGCGCCCGTGACGTCCAGAACATACGACGTCGCCTCGCCCGCGAAGAGCGCCTCGCTCACCAACTCGGTGACCATCAACCCGACATCCCCCCGCCGCTCACCGTCGATCCCGATCCCGTCCCCCACCTCCCACACGAGTCGCCGCGCAGCCCCTGCCGCCTCCGCAACGGCCGGCAGCGACCGCGACACGACGACGAGCGCGCTGCACGGGCGCGGACGATGCGGAACGCTCGGGGCGTCGGTGATGAATCGGATCTCGCTCATTGGTCACCTGGCACTGCCGGCTTTGGAGTGGCGCTCCCGACTGCACGCACTCGCGGTACCAGGAGACTCCTGCGAAAGATCACGTCCTTCCAGATGCGCAGTGGGGTAGTAAGTGCACCTTCGAAGTCGATCTATCCCATCTAGACTGCAATGCCCAGGTCATCCGCAATGGATACCAGCTCGGTCGGCATCCGGCGCTTGCGCTTCTCGATCAGCCTGGTGGTCACGTCCTTCGCGAACGGCTGAACGCGGAACCAGTCCGGCGCGCCGTCGCGGACCTCGATCAGGGTTTCGAGGGCTTCGCCGGTTTCCTTCGTCTCCAAGTAGGCATTGGCCACGTCGAGACGATGCCGGGAGTAGTCCTCGACGCTTGCCCCCCACCGTGCCGGGACCGACTTCGCGATCTTGAGAACGCGCCGTGCGTCGCCCTGCACGGAGGCCTGTTCGGCCAGCTTCATGGAGACCAGGGATGTGCCGAAGGCACGGCGTTCATAGGTGAGTCGACCCGATCCCGGTCCGATGCGGACAGCCGCAGCTCGTGCTGTCCTGAACAACTCGCCGGCGACGTCCGGGCGGTTGTTTCTGGTCGCGGCCGATGCCGCCTGAAGCAGGAGCCAACCGTAGGTCCCCAGTCGCCGGGGCGTCGCGGTCCTGAACCTGGGTTCGATGGCGTCCGACAGTGCGACGGCCAAGTGCTCCGCTTCGTCCAGGCGGCGTTCCCTGACGAGGAGCCACGTGGTCGTGATGCCCACGGAACCCTCCTGGACGATGTCGCACGAGTCCCGGGCGAGACGCGCCGCCTGCGCCAACGCGGCGTGGGCGAGATCCCGGTGATGAAGTTGGATCAGGAACTGGCCCGTCAGCCGATATGCGGTGGACAACGAACGCAGGGCCGAAGCCCGTTCTTCATCGGTTTCCACATGCCGAAGGGTCGACTGCGCATCCGCCAGCAGCGTCGGCAGCACGCGTGCCGAAGTGTTGAAGTCGGTTGCGTCGGCGAGGCATACGGCCTGTGCGACGGACTCTCGCAGCGCGGTCGCGTCCGGTACCTCACCGGTCTCGACCGCCGGATCCGGTGCGGATCCTGGCACGGGATTGAGAATCTGCCGCAGGCGCAGCAGCCCATCGGGCTCGACATCGGGCGTGCCGGCCGTCGCGGCCGGCGTCGTGTCGAGCAGGGCCGTGGTCGGCACCCCCAGCGCGGCGGCAAGCTTGTGCAGCGTGGCGAGTCGCGCACTCAACCGATCGCCGCACTCCAGCTTGCGGATGACCCCCAGCGAGACACCCGACGCCTCGGCCAACTGCTCCTGGGTCAGCCCACGCCTACGGCGTGCCCGGCCGAGCGCTTCACAAATGGTGCGATCTGCCATGGTCTTCTTCCCCGATCGACCGAAAACTTCCCTCCGACCCACCACGGTACGTCCGGCACATTCGTTGTGGAAATGATCTTTTCCGGGCACTCGGAGGAGGTCGTGTCACTCGAAGTCGAGTCGGATCGTGCATAGTTCGCCGCCGTTGCGGACCGGTGGTGTTGCCGAGGTAACGGCGATGTGCACGCTGCCGGTCGAGGTCTGTGCCGATTCCTGCGGTGCATCTGGTTTCGCAGGGCGCCCAAGCGAGAGAAGGCGGCTTCGGGACCGATTGCGACGTTGCTCACCTGTCGGGCCGGCGACCGTCCGCACCGAGCCGGAAACGCGAAACAGGTCAGTCCCTGATTCAGGGGCTGACCTGTGCTCTAGCGCAATCTTGTGCGCTCGGCAGGATTCGAACCTGCAACCTTCTGATCCGTAGTCAGATGCTCTATCCGTTGAGCTACGAGCGCTTGGTCGGCTTGACCGAGGTCAACAATACATGGTCCCCCGCTCGGGGTGAAATCCATTGTCCGGTGGTGGTGTGAACTGGGCATTTCGTGAGCAATGGGGTTCGGTTGGTGGGGGATCCGCAGCCGAACGGGTGAGCGTGGCGGCGAGCGGATGGGCTCGCGTCGCGTGGACGGCCGGCGCGACGCGCTCGGGTGTGGCTTGGTTGTGTTCGCTGCCGGCTGAATTGGGCCTTTCGGGCATGTCGGCGGACGGGGGGTATGGCGGGTGTGATCGGTCGAGGGGAAATCGCGGCGGTGTCCGCTGTGATGGCGGGTGTGCGCGGGGCAGGGCGAGGGCTTCGGATATGAGCCTTATATCGGACATTATGGCCCGAGTCGTGACCCCGGGTCGCCGTGCGATCACGGAAAGGTCGCGACGGTGGGCGCGAAACAGCCCGCCTGGTGGGACCAGACGGGCTGTTCGTCGAGCGGAGGCTCCGGGATTTGAACCCGGGATGGGGATGAACCCAAACCGCATTAGCAGTGCGGCGCCATAGACCGGACTAGGCGAAGCCTCCATCGGTGTTTGCCGACGAGGAACAGATTACTAGGCTCGTCAACGTGACTGCAAAAACAATGGGATAGTCGGTCGTGACATGCCCCGGCGGCGACGGGCAAGATGGCCGTCGCGCAGTCCGAGGACCGGAGGAGGTACGCGCTTCGTGAGCAGCAGGCCATCCCGAGGCGCTGCTCGCCTCGCCGCCATACTCGACGCCCTGCCGGACGCCCTCCTGCTGGTGAATCGCAACGGCACCGTCGTCAACGCGAACGCCATGGCACTGGAAGTCCTGGAGGCGCCGGGCACTCCCGTGGTGGGTCGCGGTCTCCTCGACCTGCTCCCGTCGTTCGACCACCGGCGCATCCCGGGGTCGGTACGGGCCACCAACGACACCCGCGACACCCGGACCAAGCCGACCCGGATGTCCGCGCACCGCACCGACGGCGGGGTCTTCCCCGTCGAGGTGACCAGTGCCAACCTGCCGGCCGGATACGACGACGAGTTGCTGATGATCGTCGTGCGCGACCTCACCGGCAAGGTCGACGTCGAGGCCGAACTCGCCCGCCAGCAACGGCAGACCGAGATGATCCTGCGCGCGGCCTGCGAGGGCATCATCGGCATCGACGCCGAGGGCGACATCGTGCTGGCCAACCCGGCCGCCGCCCGGATCCTCCACCACCGGGCCAGCGACCTCGGCGGCCGGAACGTGCACGAACTGCTCATGCACGCCCGCGCCGACGGCTCCCCGCTGCCCGCCGAGGAGTGCCCGCCGCTGGTGACCCTGGGCAACGGCCGCCGACAGCGGCTGCGCGACCAGGTGTTGTGGCGCGGCGACGAGGGCTTCGTGACGGTGGACATGATCACCGCGCCGATCCTGCTCGGCGGCGCCGTGGTCGGCGCCGTGATGACCTTCAGCGACACCGCGCGCGAGAAGTCGCTCGGCGAACGCCGGGCCCAGCTGGCCGAGTTGGTCGACACGGAGATACTGGGCCGACTCGAAGCGGTACGCGGTCGGCTGAAGAAGGTGGCCGACGGCGGCGCCGGCGAGGTCGGCCACGGCGCCCGCCGGATGGTGCGTCAGGTCGCGGGCGAGTTGGAAAGCCTGGAGGAACTCGCGAGCGAGGTGCTCGCCCACCAGGCGGCCGACGCCGACCCGACCCCCGCGGCGGACGACGCAAAAACCCCGGCCGAACCCGACCGCATGCCGACCACGGTGGACGACCTGGTCGACCGCGCCATGGAGACGGTGACCTATCTCGCCCGCGGCGCGGGCGTGGAGTTCGCGGTCAACGCGTCGCCCGTCGGCGTACGGGTGGACATCGACGCGATGACCCGCGCGCTGGGCCACCTGCTCGCGGACGTGGTCGCG
This sequence comes from Embleya sp. NPDC020630, assembly GCF_044334985.1. Lineage (NCBI taxonomy): Bacteria > Bacillati > Actinomycetota > Actinomycetes > Kitasatosporales > Streptomycetaceae > Embleya > Embleya sp. NPDC020630. The sequence goes on along the minus strand of NZ_JBIRUB010000011.1, from coordinate 4,806 downwards.
GCCGGCCCCGAGGGCTCCACCGTCGTGGTCGCGGCGGCGCAGCGCGGCAACCTCGCCCGGATCGAGGTACGCGGCCCCGAGAGCCGCAACAGCAGCGTCCGCGTGCCGCTCGCCCGCGCCGTGGTCGAGGCGCACGGCGGCACGATCGAGTCGCACACCGTGGCCGGGCGGGGCAGCACGTACGTCGTCGAACTGCCCGCCGACGAGGAGGCCGCCGAACTGGTGGTCAGCTCCGGCGAACACCGCGCGGCCAAGGGCCGCCGCGCCCGCCAGTCGGGCCGCCCGGACCCGGGCGCCGACAAGACCGGCAAGGCCGGCAGGAACGACAAGACGGATGAGGCCGGCAAGGCGGCCAAGGACGAGCAGGACGCGGACGCCGACGAGGCGGCAAAGGCGGGCAAGGCCGCCGACGGCACCCCGAAGCAGGCCGACGAACCCGACGACTCCACGCCCGCCGCGGACGAGTCACCCGACTCCGACACGGACACCGCGACCGCATCGACCCCGGCGAAGCAGACGGCGACCGCCGACGGCCCCGCCGCCCCCAAGCGCCGCATCGGCTCGGCCGTCACCCCCCGCAAGCCCGCGACCCCCGACGCGCCCGCCGCCGCCGACCGCGAGAGCGCCGACCACGACCCCGAGGACCGCCCCGCCCCCGGCGCCGGCGTCGAACTCGCCGTCCGCGGCCGAGGCGCCCAGCCCCCACGGGCCCGCCTGGAGCCGGCCGGCTCGTCCACCCCGCCCGTACCCGCGCCCCCGCCGCCCGGCTCGGTCGCCCCCGCGCCGCAGGGCCCGTTCGCCCTGCCCGCCGGCACCGTCGCACCGGTGCCCCTGGTGCCCGCGAGCGCCGGCACCGACGAGGGCCGGCACGAGCGGCCCGACGCCGACGCATACGACGAGGCCGAGGAGGCCGCGCGCAACAACAGCGGCGCGTTCGAGGCGGTCTACCCGCCCCGTTCCCGCCGCGGCCGCGCCGCCCGCGAGCTGCCCGAGGCCGCCGACGACCCCGCCGGAGCATCCGGTTCGCACCGAGGCGCCGCCCACCAGGACCCGTCCGCCATCCCGAGCCGGCAACCCGCGACCCCGGCGACCCCCGCCGCCGGCGGCCGGCTCAACGGCGCGCACACCCCGCAGGGCGCACAGGCCCGGCGCCGGCTGTCCACGCCGCCCGCGCCGATCCCGGCACAGAACCGCGCCGCCGACCCGACCGGGCGCACCACCAGCGTGCAGGACCGCCCCGGCCGCCCGGCCGCCGCCGACATGCCGACCGAGGTGTTGCCGCCGATCCCGGCCGCGCCCGACCAGCCGATTCCCTTCCAGGGCCGACGGCCCGGATTCCCGGCCGGCCCGCCCGGCGACGCCGAGGCGATGTCCGGCGCCGACCTGCCGACCATGGTCAGCCCGGCACCGGACGGCCAACCGCGTCGCCTCCTGGTCTGGCCCGAGCCGGACACCGCGACCGCGGGCGCGCTGACCGCGCGCGGCTGGAGTCCGCTCCTGGTGCGCTCGCGCGAGGAGGTCGACGCGAGTGTCCCCGTGCAGCCGGCCGCGCTGTTCGTGGACCCGCTCACCGGCCCGATCACCCGTACCGCGCTCCAGTCGCTGCGCACCGCCGCGACCGCCGCGCAGATCCCGGTCCTGGTCACCGCCGGCCTGATGCAGGCCACCCGCGACGCCGCGTTCGGCGCCGACCCGGCAGTACTGCTGCGCTCGCTCGCCCCCGCGGACAGCGCCGGACACGCCTCGCGGGTGCTGCTCGTCGAGGCCGACCCGGACATCGCGGCCGCGTTCACCGCGTCGCTGGAGCGGCGCGGGATGGACGTGGTGCACGCGGCCTCGGAGAGCGAGGCGGTGTCCAAGGCGTCCAGCGTCGAGCCCAACCTCGTGGTGCTCGACCTGATGCTGGTGCGCCGGCGCCGGATGGGCGTGGTCGATTGGCTGCGCAACAACGCACGGCTGCACTCGACACCGATCGTCGTCTACACCACGCTCGACCTCGTCGAACACGACCTGCACCGGCTCCAGACCGGCGAGACCGTGCTGTTCCTGGCCGAGCGCTCGACCCGCGACGACGTACAACAGCGCATCGTCGACCTGCTCGGCAAGATCGCCTCACCCAAGTAGGGGACGACCCCGAGCACCCCGCCCGCCCCGGCCGAGCAAACCGAGTAAAGCGAGCAAGCCGAGCACACCGGCCGAACCGCCCCGCCCGATCACCCGCACCGCCGCCCCGGCATCCCGGTCCGGCGGCGCACAATCGTGCACGTCCGCACCCGAATCGCCGGCACCCGCGGCCCGCACGGCACCTGCCTTATCCGTACCGACCCGCAACGCCTCACCATGCCGCCGGCCCCCGCGCATGCAGTCGGCGACTCATCTCACCGACGGTCAGCGCCAGTTCGGTACCGAGGTCGATCGCCTGCGGGTGATCGTGGTGTTCGCGCATCCACCAACACATGACCTGCACGATAGGCCCGGCGGACTCCGGATGTCCGATGATCGCGGTGCGCGCGCACAACGGCCGGGCCGGCCCGTCCCGGCCGATGTGGAACCAGTAGCCGTCCCGGAAGCCGAGCACGGGGTGGCCCAACGCGTCCGGCAGCACGACGTCGTACGGCGGGTGCGGTTCGGGTCGGACCTCCAACGGGTACACGAGGTGCCCTCCAGGGGGACGTCGAGGGCTCGCCGGTCCCCCTCCGGAAGAGCGGAAAAACGGGAGTTACGGAATGCTCGCCGCGTTCCGTCGAAAACGATGTGCCACCCGGAGCAACCGGGACACCGTCGCATTCTTCCGTCCGGCTAGCCCGATCGGCCGATCGCCACGCCTGGTTCACCCGTACGGGCGCATGGCGGATCGCGACGGGCGCGTGGGACGGCGCGTGATCCGGCGTCGCTCCGGAAACCGAGCCGCCCGGTCCGGAAACCGAAACGCGCCGCTCAAGGGGCTGACAACGACCCGATCGGCGAGAAAGAATCCCCTACACCTCGACCGGTCCCCGTCCGGCGAACGCAGGGAGGCTCCACTGTGCTGAGCACGATGCAGGACGTGCCGCTGACGATCGCTCGCATCATGCGCCACGGCACCACGGTGCACGGCGGCTCGGAGGTGGTGACCTGGACCGGCGGCGCCCCGCGCCGGGCCTCATATGCCGAGGTCGGCCGACGCTCCGCGCAACTGGCGCACGCCCTGCGCGAACTCGGCGTCACCGGCGACGAGCGGGTCGCCACGTTCCTGTGGAACAACCAGGAGCACCTGGAGTGCTACCTGGCGATCCCGTCGATGGGCGCGGTGCTGCACACGCTCAACCTGCGGCTGCCACCCGAGCAGCTGGTCTACATCGCGAACCACGCCGACGACCGGGTCCTGGTCCTGGACGGCTCGCTGGCCGCGCTCGCCGCGCCGCTGCTGCCCATGCTGAGCACGGTCGAACACGTGGTGGTCACCGGCGCGGACACCGACCTGGCCCCGCTCGGCGACTGCGGCAAGCGGGTGCACCGCTACGACGACCTGCTCGCGGGCCGGCCGACCGAGTTCGACTGGGCCGAGGACATCGACGAGCGCCGGGGCGCCGCGATGTGTTACACCTCCGGCACCACCGGCAACCCCAAGGGCGTCGTCTACAGCCACCGGTCGACCTACCTGCACAGCATGCAGGTGTGCACGATGGAGGGCTTCGGCCTGGGCCCCGGGGACCTGCTGCTGCCGGTCGTACCGATGTTCCACGTCAACGCGTGGGGCCTGCCGTACGCGGCGATGTTGTGCGGCGCGTCGATCCTGATGCCGGACCGGTTCCTCCAGCCGGAGCCGCTGGCCACGATGATCGCCGCGGAGAAGCCGACGTTCGCCGCCGCGGTGCCGACCATCTGGACCGGGCTGCTCGACTACCTCGACGTACACAAGACCGACGTGTCCTCGCTCAACGAGGTCGTGGTCGGCGGTTCGGCCTGTCCGCCCGGCCTGATGCACGCGTTCGAGGAGCGGCACGGGGTCCGGATCATCCACGCGTGGGGGATGACCGAGACCTCGCCGCTGGGTTCGGTGGCCCGCCCGCCGGCCGGGCTGACCGGCGACGAGGCGTTCCCGTACCGGATCTCGCAGGGCCGCCTGCCCGCGTCGGTGCAGGCCCGCCTGGTCGGCCCGGACGGTACCGACATGCCGTTCGACGGCGAGGCGGTGGGCGAACTGCTGGTGCGCGGGCCGTGGATCGCGGGCGCGTACATCGGCGACGAGGGTTCGGCGGACGCCAGTGGCGGCGGCCGGTTCAAGGACGGCTGGCTGTACACCGGCGACGTCGGCACGATCACCGCCGACGGCTTCCTGCGGCTGACCGACCGGGCCAAGGACGTGATCAAGTCGGGCGGCGAATGGATCTCGTCGGTCGAGTTGGAGAACACGCTGATGGGCCACGAGGACGTGGTCGAGGCGGCCGTGGTGGGCGTACCCGACGACAAGTGGGGCGAACGCCCGCTGGCGACGGTGGTGTTGCGCGAGGGCGCGCAGACCACCGTCGAGCAGCTGCGCGACTACCTCGCCGGGCAGGTGGCCCGCTGGCAGGTGCCCGAGCGGTGGAGCCTGATCGCCGCCGTGCCGAAGACGAGCGTCGGCAAGTTCGACAAGAAGGTGATCCGCCGGCAGTACGCGGAGGGCACGTTGGAGGTCAGCGAGGTCGACCGCGGCTGACCCGGGGCGCGCGTCGGGCGGGCCCCCCCCCGGGGGGGGCCGCCCCCCCCCCCCGGGGGCCCCCCAAACCCCCCCCCCCCCCCCCCCCCCCGGGCGGGGGGATGTCAATGTGCCGCCCCCGGACG
>NZ_JBIRUB010000010.1:269968-346773 GCF_044334985.1 Embleya sp. NPDC020630 | reverse complement strand
CCCCCGCTTCGCACCCCCGCTTCGCACCCCCGCTTCGCACCCCCGCTTCGCACCCCCGCTTCGCACCCCCGCTTCGCACCCCCGCTTCGCACCCCGCAGACCATCCACAGGCCGACCGCAGGAAGGCAGGGCCATGACCGAGGAGAGCCAACGGAGCGCGGCGGACCACCCCCCGCTCCGCCCGTCGGCCGCGTCGGACGCCGGGCGGATCCGTCCGGGCCTGTGCTCGGTCACCTTTCGCCGGCTGCCCGCCGCCGAGGTCGTGCGCCTCGCGGTCGACGCGGGCCTGGAGGTGATCGAGTGGGGCGCGGACGTGCACGCGCCGGCGGAGCGGCCCGGCGCCGTGCGCGCGGTCCGTGAGGTCTCCGCCCGCCACGGGCTGGTCTGTTGCTCGTACGGCTCGTACTTTCGCGCCACTCCCGCCGAACTGGCCAAATTCCCCGCCGTCGCCCGGGCCGCCGTGCTGCTCGGGGCACCCCGGATACGGGTCTGGGCGGGCGCGACCGGATCGCGGGAGACCCGGCCCGACGAGCGGCACGAAACCGTGCGCTGCCTGCGGGAGGCGGCCCGGATCGCCGCCGACCACGGCCTGGAACTCGCGACGGAATTCCACGGCAACACGCTCACCGACACCGTCGCCTCGACCCTTCGGCTGCTCGACGAGGTGGACGCGGACAACGTCCGCACGTACTGGCAGCCGCCCCAGAACACCCCCGACGAGGAAGCGCTGGCCGGGCTCGTCGCACTCGGCGACCGGGTCACCGCCGTGCACGTCTTCTCGTGGTGGCCGGGCAACAACCGGCTGCCGCTCGCGGACCGCCGCGACCTGTGGGTCGCGGCCCTCGCCCTACAGGCGGGCCGGGGCGTCGAGGCACTCCTGGAGTTCGTCCCCGGCGACGACCCCGCGGTGCTGGCGCGCGAGGCCGAGACGCTGCGGCGCGCGGCAGGATGAACCCCTCGACCCGACATGGTCGAGACCGTGATCCGGCGGGCCACGCGCGGGATGTCCCGCCGGCCCGACCACCCATCGACGCCAGGACGGCAGGCATGCACTTCAAGGACGACGACACGCTCCTGTTCATCGGCGACTCCATCACCGACGCGGGCCGCGACCGCGCCGATCCCACGTCGCTCGGTGGGGGATACGTGCACGAGATCGCCCGGACCCTGCGCGAGCGGGCGCAGGACGGACCCGGCCCCCGCGTCGTCAACAGGGGTATCAACGGCCACCGCGTGTACGACCTCGAATCCCGCTGGAGCACCGACGTCCTGGACCACCGGCCCACGGTCGTCACGGTCAAGATCGGCATCAACGACACCTGGCGACGCTACGACCGCGACCTCCTCAGTCCGGTCGACGAGTTCGAGGCGTGCCTGGACCGGCTGCTCGCGGTCACCACGCGGAAGTCGTCCGCGCGGCTGGTCGTGATCACCCCGTTCCTGCTCCCGGTCGGGCCGGACCAGGAACGCTGGTTCGAGGACCTGTCGCCGCGCACCGACGCCGTGCTGCGGGCGGCCGCGCGCAACGCGGCCCAGGTGGTGCGCGCCGACCTCCTGCTGCCCCGCGCGGCGCAGGAGCGGGAACCGGCGGAGCTGGCCCCGGACGGGGTGCATCCGAGCCCGCTGGGACACCGGCTGATCGCCGACGCGTGGCTCGCCGAGGTCGCGCCCGCCGCCCACGACGCACTGCGGTAGCCGACTCCGCGACCGCGTACCGCTCTACCCGCTCGCACGCGGGCCGCGCCGGGCCCGGGCCGTCGAGTCGCGGACGACCAGCTTGACCGGCAGGGTCATCGGCTTGCCGGTGCGCGGTGCCGGTTTGCCGCGCGAGGACAGCAGCGCGTCGACGGCGGCCCGTCCCTGGGCGCGCAGCGGGGCGGCGACGGTGGTCAGCCCGGGACGGACGATGCGGGTCGGGAAGATGTCGTCGAAGCCGACCACGCTGACGTCCCGGGGCACTCGCACGCCGCGCGCCTGGAGGGCGAGCACGACCCCGATCGCCAGTTGGTCGTTGTACGCCACGACGGCGGTCGGCAGGTCCTCGGGGAGCGCGTCGACGGCTTCGCGACCGCCCGCGACCGTCGGCGCGAACGGGCCCACACGCTGAACCCGCAGGCCCAGCCCGGTCGCCGCCTCGCGCAGGCTCCGCAACCTCATCCCGTCCGCCCACGAAGCCTCCGGGCCGGCCACGTAGGTCACCGTGCGATGCCCCAGCCGGGCCAGGTGTTCCGCGGTCACGAGCATGCCGTGCGGGTTGTCGAGGATGATGCTGGGGACATCGGCGACGTCCCGGTTGAGCACGACCACCGGCCGCTGCTTGGCGGTCATCCGGATGGCCGAGTCCGACAGCCGGGTACCCGCCAGGACGAGTCCCTCGACGGCGGGCAACGCCCTTTCCAGGCTGGCGCGTTCCACCCGGTCGTTCTCCTGGGCGTCGATCAGCAGGAGTACGAAGCCGGCCTCGGCGGCGGCCGACTCGGCCCCCCGAATGATCTCGGCGTAGAACGGGTTGGTCACGTCGGAGACCACCAGCGCGAGCATCGAGGTACGGCCGGTGGGCAGCCCCGACGCCAACGGATTGACCCGGTAGCCCAGCTCCGACGCCACTCGCCGGATGCGCTCCGCGGTCGCCGCGTTGACCCGGCCGGGCCGGGCGAACGCCCGGGACACGGTGGACGCGGCCACCCCCGCGGCCCGGGCGACGTCGTAGATCGTCGGCGCCTTCCCGCCGGTCGGTGCGCTCGACGCGCTCGGGGCGTTCGGGGCGCCGTCACGCTCGCTCACCCGATCTCACTTCCGTTCTCGCGGGAAACCCCAGGTCCGGGGCGGCGACACCGGTGGTCGGACGACGCCGTGGCCGCCCACGGGATGGTGGAGGCAGCGCACTGTACCCCGTTTCGACGCCGCCACCACCGCGCGGCGGCGCCCCGGGTTCAGGCCGGTTCGGGGGCGAGCGTGCGCGGGGTGGGGGCGCCGGTGGTCAGGGCCGCCCGGTGGGCGGCGGTGGTGGTGGCGGCGAGGACGACGTGCACGGGAAGGCCGAGCCGGGCGGCGAGGGCGGCGGCGGGGGCGTACTCGGGGGTCGCCTGGAAAATCCTGCCGCCGCGGTGGCCCACCTTGACCGGGAGGCGGTCGCCGAGCACGTCCACGTGCATCCAGCCTCGTTGCAGCTCGGTCTTGCGGACCGGCCGTTCGCGGACGCCCAGCGTGGTGGTGAGGCGGAAGACGGCGTCGCGCAGGGGATCGGCGCCCTGTGGTGGGCACAGCACGGAGAGCGTGTGCGCGGGGCGACCCTTCTTCATCAGGATGGGGGTCAGCCAGGCGTCCGAGGCGCCGGCGTCCATGAGAGAGGCCAGGACGCTGGGCCACGCGCGCGGGTCCAGATCGTCGATGTTGGTTTCCAGGACGACGGCTTCGGCGGCGTCCGCGGCGGCGTCGACGGTCGCCGCGGGGACCGGGGTGCCGAGGAAGACGCGCGTGACGTTGGGGCGTCCGGGGATGTCCCGACTGCCCGCGCCGACGCCGGTGCGCTCCAGCCGCAGGTGCGGCAGGGGCGAGCACTCGCGGGCCAGCGTGGTGAGCAGCGCCAGGCCCGTCGGGGTGGCGAGTTCGCCCTCGCCGCCCGCGAACACCTGCCACTCGGCGGCTAGTTCGGCCACCGCGGGAGCGGGGACGGGAAGCTCGCCATGGGCGGTTTCGACCCGGCCGAAGCCCAACGCCACGGGTCCCGCCGTCAGTTCGGTCACGGTGAGGTCGTGCAGCGCGGCACACACCCCGACGACGTCGGCGATGGAATCCCAGGCACCCACCTCGTGGAAGTGCACCTCCTCCGTGGTGGTGCCGTGTACGTGCGCCTCGGCGACGGCGAGGCGGGCGAAGGCGGCCAGCGCCGACGTGCGCACCGGATCGGCCAGGGGAGCCTGCTCGATGAGGCGGCGTACGTCCCGCCACGTGCGGTGTGCGTGGTCGTGCGCACTCGGCGTCACGTCGATCCGCGTCGCCCGCATCCCGGCTCGCGTGACCTGCGTCTGCTCCAGGCGCACCTCGCCGGGGACCACGGCCTCCACCGCGGCGCGCACGGTGCTCAACGCGGCCCCGGCGTCGACGAGGGCGGCGAGCAGCATGTCCCCGGCGATGCCGGCGGACGCGTCGATCCACGCGGCCCTCACGGGCGCAACCGATGCAGGATCTCGCCGGCCTGCGGCACGACGAGGGTGTCCGGATCGGCCGCGAGCGCCGCGAAGTCCACCGCGGCGGGGTCCAGATGGCCCAGGTTCGCGCCGCGGACGACGTCCTCGGGAATGCCCGTCGCGAGGGTGACGGTCAACCGGCAGCGCTCGCCGTGCTCTTCGTCGTACGTACCCGCCCCGCGCAGGTGGGTGGAGTGCGCAAGGACGCCCCAGTGCAGGTGCTTGAAGCGGTCCCACTGCTTGGTGAAATAGTCGCGGCAGTGGTAGCCGATCTCCTCGATCTCCGGGTGCATCGCGGCGATCGTGCGCACGTGCGGCGCGTAGAGGATGACCTCGCCGCCGTCCGCGACGACCGGTTCGAGCTTGTAGAAGCCCTTCGCCGCGGTCCAGATGTCCTCGTACTTCTCCGGGATCACGGACACCACCCGCCGTACGGGTGCGTCCAGGTAGCGGACGTGCACCTGCGCGGACACGTCGGCCGCCGCCGACCACGCCGCCTCCGGGGTCCCGTACGCCATCGCGTGCAGCGCCCCGGTGCCGGATTCGACCACCACGCACAACGCGCGCCGACGGCTCGGGATCAGCGCCGCCGCCTCGTGGATCAGCGCGCGCACCGGGGTGATGCCGCGCGTGCCGATGATCTCCGCGCTGGTGATCAGGGCCCCGAGCCAGTGCGACAGGTCGATGATGTCGGCGCCCGCGACGCCGGGAAAGAAGTACTTGTCACCGCCGGAGAAGCCGACCACCTCGTGCGGGAAGACCGGGCCGACGACCAGGGCCACGTCGTGCTCCACGACGGCGCGGTTCAGGCGTACGTCGACCTCTTGGCGCAGCAGCCCGCCGGACAACTCGGCCACCCGGTCGGCGCCGATCGTGCCGACCGAGGCGAACGTCGACGGCTCCCACCACTCGTGGTTGAGCACGGTCATGCCGGGCAACGGCGGGATGTGGGCGGCCAGTTCGGCCTCGCCCATCGGCGCGTGCGTACCCAACGCGACCAGCGCCGTCAACCGGGAGACCCGGCCGTACAGCGCCTCGTGCACCGCGGAGAGCAGCAGCGGAAGCGGGCAGCTGCGGGTGCCGTCGGGTACCACCAGGCAAACGCTCCGGCCGTCGAGGTCCTCGCCCGCCAGCTGCTCGGCGACGAAGGCTCGCACCCGGTCCTCGGGCAGGACGGTGCCCGGTCCACCGATCTGTGCTGTCATGGCGGCCAGAGGACCATGGTGTGCGACGTGGTGCAAGTGCCCGGGGCAACACATGGCAACCGGTTGCCGCGCCGAGCCGGCGGCGGCGAACATGCCGTCATGCCAAGCCCCCGACCCACGACCCGACCGCTGTCCCGCGCGGTCGACGCACGCCCCGCCGCGCCGGTGCGCATGCTCCATCTCGGCCTGGGCGGCTTCTTCCGAGCCCATCAGGCCTGGTACACCGAGCACGCCGGAGACGCCGACCGGTGGGGGATCGCGGCGTTCACCGGGCGCAGCACCACGGTCGCCGAGCGGCTGACCGCCCAGGACGGGCTCTACACGCTGGTCACCCGCGGTCCCGACCGCGACCGCCTCGAGGTGGTCGGTTCGCTCACCTCCGCGCACCCCGGCGGCGACCACGCCGCGTGGCTGGAGCACTGGCGGCGGCCGGAACTCGCCGTGGTCACCCTCACGGTCACCGAGGCGGCGTACACCCGCGCCCCCGGGGGCGGCCTGGACACCCGACGCGCCGACGTGAGCGCCGACATCGCCGCGCTGCGCGCCGATCGAACGGCCCCGGTGTCGACGGTCGCCGCGCGGCTGCTGGCCGGGCTGGCCGCCAGGCGGCGCGCGGGCGGCGGGCCGGTGGCCGTCGTGCCGTGCGACAACCTGCCGGGCAACGGCGAGGTCACCGCGCGAATGATCGGCGAACTGGCGGATACGATCGGGCGCCCCGAATGGCGCGAGGCCGCCGCGCACGCCTCGTACGTCGCCACCATGGTCGACCGGATCACCCCGTGGACCACCCCGGAGGACGTGGCGGCCGTGCGCGACGCGACCGGGCGCCTCGACGAAGCCCCCGTCGTCACCGAGCCGTTCACCGAGTGGGTGCTCAGCGGCGAGTTCCCGGCCGGGCGGCCCCGCTGGGAGGACGCCGGGGCCCGCTTCGTCGCCGACGTCACGCCGTACGAGGAACGCAAACTGTCGCTGCTCAACGGCGCCCACTCGCTGCTGGCGTACGCGGCGCCGCTGCGTGGGCACGCCACCGTCGCCGAGGCCGTGGCCGATCCGGTCTGCCGGGTCTGGGCGCGCGAATGGTGGGACGAGGCGTCGGCCCACCTGGACTTCCCGGAAACCGTGCTGACCACCTACCGGGACGCGCTGACGGACCGATTCGCGAACCCGCGCATCCGACACACCCTCGCCAAGATCGCCGAGGACGGGGCGCAGAAGATCCCGGTGCGCGTACTTCCCACGCTCTACGCCGAGCGGGCGTCCGGTGCGGTGCCGCCCGGCGCGACTCGCGTCGTCGCCGCGTGGATGCTGCACCTGCTGGGAAAGAACGGGATCCCGGTACGCGACGGCGCCGCGCCGGTGCTCACCGGATCACCGGCCGAGGCCGTGCCCGAGGTGCTGGCCTTCCTCGATCCCGCCCTGGCCGGGGACACCGAACTGGTCGAGGCGCTCACCGCGCGGGCCTGGGAACTCGGCTGACCGAAGTCGTCGTCGCAGGCGCGGACATGCGGCGCGGACCTGCGCCACGACCCCGACGGCGGCACATCGGCGAACCAACCTCGAACAGGAGAAGCACGTCATGCTCCCGGGACTGTCCGACACCGACGGCGCGGCCGTCGACCGCGTCGGCGCACTGCTCCACACACCCGGCCGGCTCGGGGTGGCCTTCTCCGGAGGCGTGGACTCCTCCGTGCTGCTGGCCCTGGCCGTGCGCGCGCTGGGCGCCGCCCGCGTGGTCGCCGTGCTCGGCGTCTCGCCCAGCCTCGCCGCGGACGAGCACACGGCGGCCCTGCACGTCGCCGCGACGATCGGGGCGCGCGTGGTCGAGGTCGAAACCCATGAGGGCGACCTGCCGGCGTACCGGGCCAACGGCCCCGATCGGTGTTTCCACTGCAAGAACGAGTTGTTCGCCCGTATTTCCGCCGAGGTGGTCCGGGCGCACGGTCTGACGGCCGTCGCCTACGGCGAGAACGCCGACGACGTGCTGCGCGCCGATCGCCCCGGTGCCGAGGCCGCCGTGCGCCACCGGGTGTTGCGCCCGCTCGCCGACGCGGGCCTGGACAAGGCGGCGGTCCGCCGGATCGCCGCCGCACTGGCCCTGCCGTGCGCGGACAAGCCGGCCGCGCCCTGTCTGGCGTCGCGGATCCCGCACTTCAGCGAGGTCACCCCGGACAAGCTGGGTCAGGTCGAGGCGGCGGAACGGGGCCTGCGGGGGCTGGGGTTCAGTGACTGCCGGGTCCGCCACCACGGCGACGTCGCGCGGGTCGAGGTACCCGTCGCCGAGATCGCGGCGCTCGCGGGCGATCTGCGCGAGGCGGCCCTGGCGGTGGTCCGGGCCGCCGGGTTCCGGATGGTCGCCGTCGACCTCGCGGGCCCGCAGTCGGGTGCCTTCACGCTGTCCCTGATCGGAGTTCGCCATGGCTGAAACGACCGAATCGTTCGCACGTCTGGACCACGAGCGGATCGACCGCAGGGGATATCCGGAGGCGATCTTCTGCGAGGGGAAGACTCCGGAGCAGGTGGGCGCGATCGCCGCCGAGCTGCGCGAGCACGGCCGGGGCCCGGCCCTGTTCACCCGCGCCGGTTCCGAGCACGCGCGGGCGGTGCTCGCCGAACTGCCGGACGCCCGGCACGAGTCGCAGGCCCGACTGCTGGTGTGGCCGCCCGTACCGCCGGCCCCGGAGGGGGGTCTCGTGGTGGTGCTGGCGGCGGGTACCTCGGACCTCCCGGTGGCGCTGGAGGCCGAGTTGACCGCGCGTTACCTGGGCCGGCGCTGCGAATCGGCCGTGGACGTGGGCGTGGCCGGACTGCACCGCGTGATCGGCATGCTCGATCTGCTGCGCTCCGCCCGGGTCGTGGTGGTCGCCGCCGGCATGGACGGCGCGCTGCCCAGTGTGGTGGCGGGGCTGGTGGCGGCACCTGTCGTCGCGGTGCCGACCTCCGTCGGCTACGGAGCGGCCTTCGGCGGCCTGGCGCCGCTGCTGTCCATGCTCAACGCGTGCAGCCCCGGGGTCGCGGTCGTCAACATCGACAACGGCTTCGGAGCCGGGCACCTGGCCGCGCAGATCGCGGCACCGGTCACGCCGGCGGCCGGGTGCGCGACGTAGGGGTCGGCCGGGAACGAGTCCCGCGTCGCGGCAACACATGACAACCGATTGCCGTGTTCTCGGGCCGCGGACGACCATTCGGGGTATGCCCTCCTCACTCCATCCCGACCGGCTCCTGCCCGTCGACGCACCGACGCGCGCCGTCGCCCGCCGGCTCTACGAAGCCGTTCGCGACCTGCCGATCCTGTCGCCGCACGGTCACGTGGACCCTCGCCTGCTGGTCGACGACCAGCCGTTCAACGATCCGGCGAGCCTGCTGATCTCCACCGATCACTACGTCACGCGCCTGCTGCACGCCTGTGGTGTCCCGCTGGACGAACTCGGGGTGGGGCAGGGGCCGTTGGCCGAACAGCAGGCCCGTCGGGCGTGGCGCGCGATGTGTGCGCACTGGACCGCCTTCCGGGGTACCCCCGTCCGCTACTGGATGGAGGCGGAACTCGTCGAGATCTTCGGCGTGACCGAACGTCCCGCCCCGGCCACGGCCGACCGGATCTACGACACGATCGCCGCGCGCCTGGCCGAACCGGCCTACCGCCCTCGGGCGCTGTTCCGCCGCTTCGGCATCGAGGTGCTGGCCACCACCGACGACCCCGCGGACGATCTGGCGGCCCACCGGGCACTGGCCGCCGACCCCGACTGGACGGCGCGGGTCCTGCCCACCTTCCGCCCCGACCGCTACCTGGAACCCGGTGCGGACTGGGCGGCGGCCGTGGCGCGCCTGGGCGAGGCCGCGGACATCGACACCTCGGACTACGACGGCTACATCCGGGCGTTGGAGGACCGCCGACGCCACTTCATCGCGCACGGCGCCACGTCCGCCGACCACAGCCACCCGGACGTGGGCACCGAACCGCTGACCGACGGCGAGGCCGCCCGCATCTACCGGGCGGCCCTGCAGGGCACGGCGAGCGAGGCCGAGGGCGTGGCCTTCCGTCGGCACATGCTCCTGGAGATGGCCCGCATGTCCTGCGACGACGGCCTCGTGATGACCCTGCACCCGTCCGTGCGCCGCAACCACCACGCGCCCACCCACCACCGGTACGGCCCGGACACCGGCCACGACATCCCGCTGCGCGCCGAGTTCACCGACGCCCTGCGTCCGCTCCTGCACAGGTACGGAACCGCCGAAGGGTTCCACCTGATCCTGTTCACCCTCGACGAGACCGTCTTCACCCGGGAGATCGCCCCGCTGGCCGGCTTCTACCCCTCGGTCTACGCGGGCGCCCCGTGGTGGTTCCTCGACGCCCCCGACGCCATCCGCCGGTTCCGCCGCGCGGTCACCGAGACGGCGGGATTCGCCCGGACGTCCGGTTTCGTCGACGACACCCGGGCCTTTTGCTCCATCCCCGCCCGCCACGACATGTCACGGCGCCTGGACTGCGGCTACCTCGCCGAACTGGTCGCCGAACACCGACTCGACGAGGACGAGGCGATGGAAACGGCCGTGGACCTGGTCACGGTCAACCCACGCGGGGCCTTCAAGCTGTGACCCCCGCCCGACCCCGCACCCGCGCCGGGCATCCGGGCTGACCATCTCGTCCTTCGCGGACCACCCGCACGCGGTCGAGGACGCAGCAGGGGTCGGAGAGGCGCCCATTGCCTGTCCCCTCCGGACTTCGGCACGTCCACGAGACACGCGGGTGGTCCGCGCCGGCCGGGCCTCGACGCTGCCCCGGGCGTTTTTGCCGAGTCGTGGTCGAAGCACCGGCGGAGGTCGGCCGGCCCGGCCCGGACACCGACCCCGGGCGATCGCACGTGGCCTTCACCACGGTCACCCTCGTCCACGTCCGCCGGTTCGTGGCGGGTCGTCCGCGTCGACCCGGCGCCGACTCACCAGCGCGACGTGACCCTGCCGCGCACGTCGAGCACCCGCATCCCCGCGGCCCGCGCCGCCGCCACGCCCTCGTCCGCGTCCTCGACCACCAGGCACCCCGCCGGGTGGATCGCCAAGCGCCGGGCGGCCTCCAGGAACAGGTCCGGGGCCGGCTTTCCGCGGCCCACGTCCTCGCGCACGACCACCTCGTCGAACAGCTCCCCGAGCCCCACCGCCGCGATGCCCGCCCGCACCACGAGCCCGCCGCCGCCGGAGGCCACCGCACACGGCAGCCCGAGCCCCCGAGCCCGCCGCACCAGCGCCACGACCTCCGGGAACGTACGCAACAGATGCGCCCGTTCGACCAGAACCGCCCCGCACCGCTCGAGCACGTCGTCGGTGTGCACCGAGATGCCGAGTTCGGCGAGGAGACCGTCGACCGACGTTCCCAACCGCGCCCGATACCAGCCCTCGTCCAGGACCACACCGGCGACCGAGGCCAACACCTCGCGCAGAGCCCGGAAATTCGTCGGCTGGGAATCGACGACGGTGCCGTCCCAGTCCACGAGCATCGCCTCGACGCCCCGCAAATCCACATCCTCCACACCCGCACCGTACGTCCGGCCGCACCCGGCGTCGAGAGTCGATCCCGCATCACCTGCGATCCGTTGTCCGCCCGGCCTTTCCGGGGATCCGCGACGGGCCGGGCGGCGCCGGGGGAGCGGCGGGGCGGACGCCGTGCCGGCCGGGTGCCGCCCCGTCCGCGTCGGCCGGTTCCCGGTGGGTTGCCTTCCTGCCCCCGGTGCGGCGGGGCGATGATTCCCGCATGGCTTCGCGTCCACGCGCGTCGCGTTCACCCGAGATTCACCATGGAGGTTCCGCTGTGATCGACCACGCGGACGTCATCGTCGTCGGTGCCGGCCTGGCCGGCTTGGTGGCCACGTACGAACTCACCCGCGCTGGGCGGCGGGTGATCGTGGTGGACCAGGAGAACGAGGCCAACCTGGGCGGCCAGGCGTTCTGGTCGCTGGGCGGGTTGTTCCTGGTGGACAGTCCCGAGCAGCGCCGTATGGGGATCAAGGACTCGCGGGAACTCGCCCTCGCCGACTGGCTCGGCTCGGCGGGCTTCGATCGAGAACGTGAGGATCGGTGGCCACGCCGGTGGGCCGAGGCGTACGTCGACTTCGCCGCCGGGGCCAAGCGGGCCTACCTGCACGGACTCGGCCTGCGGTTGACCCCCGCCGTCGGGTGGGCGGAGCGTGGCGGCGGCACCGCGACCGGGCACGGCAACTCCGTACCGCGGTTCCACCTGACCTGGGGCACCGGCCCCGAGGTGGTGCGGGTGTTTCGCGAACCGGTGCTCGCGGCGGCCGAACGCGGCCTGGTGGACTTCCGGTTCCGGCACCGGGTCGACGACCTGGTGGTGGAGGACGGCGCGGTCACCGGTGTGCGCGGGACCGTACTCGTACCCGACGACGCGCCGCGCGGCGCGCGTTCCTCGCGCGAGGCGGCCGGGGACTTCGAACTGCGCGCCCAGGCCGTCGTGGTCACCTCGGGCGGGATCGGCGGCGACCACGAACGGGTCCGCGCACACTGGCCGGTCGACCGGCTCGGCCCCGCCCCGGCCGAGATGATCACCGGGGTGCCCGCGTACGTCGACGGCCGGATGCTCGACGCCGCCGAACGCGCCGGGGCGTCCCTGGTCAACCGCGACCGCATGTGGCACTACACCGAGGGCATCAAGAACTGGGACCCCATCTGGCCCGACCACGCGATCCGGATCATCCCCGGCCCGTCCTCGCTGTGGTTCGACGCCACCGGCAAACGCCTGCCCGCCCCGCTGTTCCCCGGCCACGACACCCTCGCCACACTGCGCCACATCGGCGCCACCGGACACCACCACACCTGGTTCGTGCTCACCCGCACCATCGTGGAGAAGGAGTTCGCGCTCTCCGGGTCCGAGCAGAACCCCGACATCACCGGCAAGGACCTCAAACTCGCCCTCTCCCGCGTCAAGAAGGGCGCCCCCGGCCCGGTACAGGCATTCCTCGACCACGGCGAGGACTTCGTGGTCCGCCACGACCTGCGCGCCCTCGTCGACGGGATGAACGCGCTCACACCCGACACCCCGCTCGACTACGCCGACATCGAGCGCGAGGTGCTGGCCCACGACCGCGAGGCGGCCAACCCGTACGGCAAGGACCTGCAACTGATGTCCATCCGCAACGCCCGCGCCTACCTGCCCGACAAGATCACCCGCGTGGTCAAACCGCACCGCTTCCTCGACCCCGCACACGGTCCGCTGATCGCCGTACGCCTGCACATCCTCACCCGCAAGAGCCTCGGCGGCCTCGAAACCGACCTCGACGCACGGGCGCTGCGCCCGGACGGCGAGGTGATCCCGGGCCTGTACGCGGCAGGCGAGGCAGCCGGCTTCGGCGGCGGCGGCGTCCACGGCTACAACGCCCTGGAGGGCACCTTCCTCGGCGGCTGCATCTTCTCCGGCCGCGCCGCCGGACGCGCCTTGGCGCAACGCCTCGCGTGACGCGTCACGCACCCCGGACGCAGCGAAGGCAACGAGACAGCGTGTGACCGTGTCCCCCGGCACGGCGGCCACCCCCGCCGCGCCCCCGGCCCGCACCGCGGGCCGAGGGCGCGGTACCTACGCCAAGACCGAGGCGCGGCGCACCGAGATCCTGGACGCCGCCCTGGCCGCGTTCGCCAAATCCGGCTATCGGGCCGGGGCGGTCCGCGAGATCGCCAAGCTGGTCGGAATGAGCCCGGCCGGGATGTGCACCACTTCGACAGCAGGGAAGCGCTGCTCACCGCCGTACTCGAACACCGCGAGGCCATCGCGCACCGCGTCGCCACCCGCTACGGCATCACCGGCCTGGACACCCTCGTCGGCCTGGTGGGACTGGCCCGCTACAACGCGCGCCACCCCGGCATCGTCGAGCTGTACTGCGTCGTCTCCGCCGAGGCGACCGCCGCCGACCACCCTGCCCACCCGTACTTCGTCGCCCGCTACCGGCGCGTCCGCACCCGGATCACCGAAGCCCTGGAACACGCGGGCCGCAAGGGCGAACTACGCGCCGGCGTGCTCCCCGAGCGGTCCGCCCGCGCCTGCGTCGCGCTGATGGACGGCCTCCAGGTGCAGTGGCTGCTCGAACCCGACGCCGTCGACATGCCCGGCGAACCCGCCGAACACTTCGCCTCCCTCGTCCGCCCCGGCGCATGGCGCCGCGCCTTGGCCGCCGCCCCGACACGCCCTATCGGCTCAGGTCGCGGAAGCGCTTGATCGCCAGTGGGGAGAATGCCGCGATCAGCGCCACCGGCCAGGCCACCGCGAGGAGTTCCGCGTGGGTCGCGGCCCAGGAGTCACCGCCCGCGCCCGGGTTGCCGAACAGATCGCGTACCGCCGTGGCCGTGGCCGACATCGGGTTCCACTCCACGATCGCGCCCAGCCACGACGGCATCGACTCGGGCGTGGCGATGGCGTTGGAGAGGAAACCGAGCGGCCAGACCAGGATCTGTACCGCCTGCACCAGTTCCGGCCTGCCCGCGACCATCGCCAGGTGGATGCCGACCCACAACATCGCGAACCGCAGCAACAGCAGCAGTCCCACCGCGCCGAGGAAGGAGGCGAATCCCTCGTGCGTGCGCCAGCCGACGGCGTATCCGACCACGATCATCACGATCAGGCCGACCACCGACTGCAACATGTCGGCGATGCTCCGTCCGACCAGGACCGCGCCGGAGTTCATGGGCATCGAGCGGAACCGGTCGATGACCCCCTTGTCGAGGTCCCGGGTGACCGACAGCATCGTCGCCTCCAGGCCGAACGCCATGGTCATGGTGAGCATGCCGGGCACCAGGTAGGCCCGGAAGTCCCCGGCGACGCCCCGGCCGCCGCCGATCAGGTAGCCGAACATCAGCAGCATCATCACCGGGAAGACCAGGCCGACCACCACCTGCACGGGTTGGCGCGCCCAGCGGGCCAGTTCGCGCCGGGTCATCGTCCAGGAGTCGACGGCCGCCCAGCCCAGCCTCGAACCCGTACCGTGCGCCGTGCCCGCGCCGTGAATCGCGCTCATATGGCGTCCTCCTTCGTCAGGTGCATGAAGACCTCGTCGAGCGTCGGTCGGCGTACCACGATGTCCTCGGCCTCGATGCCGGCCGCCGCCAGCACCCGCACGGTCTCGGTCAGCGCGGCCATCCGGTCGGTGATCGAGGCACCGACCATGCGCCGGTCCTCGTCGACCACCACGTCGCCGGGCAGGAGCGCGGCCGCACGTGCCACCTGGGCCGCGTCGCGCAGGACCACGTCGATGCGGTCACCGCCGGTCTCGGACTTCAGCTCGTCCGCCGTACCCTCCGCGATGACCCTTCCGTGGTCGATCACCGCTATCCGATCGGCCAACTGGTCGGCCTCCTCGAGGTATTGCGTGGTCAGCAGGACGGTGGTGCCGCCGCCCACCAGCGAGCGCACCGCGTTCCACACCTCCGCGCGGCCGCGGGGATCGAGCCCGGTCGTGGGCTCGTCCAGGAAGAGCACCTGCGGCCGGGAGATGAGCGACGCCGCCAGGTCGAGCCGTCGCCGCATGCCGCCGCTGTACCGCGTGACGGCCTTGTCGCCGGTGTCCGCGAGCCCGAACCGGGCCAGGAGCTCGTCGGCCCGGACGCGGGCGCGGCGGGCGCCGAGACGGTGGAGGCGGCCGAACATCTCCAGGTTCTGACGGCCACCGAGCTCTTCGTCGACCGCGGCGTTCTGGCCGAGCAGCCCGATGCGTGAGCGCACCTCGGCGGCCCGGGTCCGGACGTCGATTCCCGCCACCTCGACACGTCCCTCGTCGGGGCGCAGCAGCGTGGACATGATGCGTACGGCCGTGGTCTTGCCGGCGCCGTTCGGGCCGAGAATCCCCTGCACGGTCCCGGCGCGGACGGTGAGATCCAAGCCGTCGAGGGCCTGCTTGTCCCCGTACCTCTTGCGCAGTCCTTCGACGACGATCGCCGGATCGTAGGCGGACAAGTCGGCCTCCCTCAGGGTCAGTGGTCAAACTTGACTAGAGGCAAGGTATGACGTCCTCCATCGGCTAGTCAAACTTGATTACGGTGCGACGACGGCCGGCGCCGCGCCCGCTAGTCAAACTTGTATAGTGATATCGGTAAAAATTGCCCGGAAAGGAGATCGCATGTCAGCGATCCGGCTGCTGATCCTCGGCGCGGTCCGTCAGCACGGACGGGCGCACGGATATCAGGTCCGCAACGACCTGGAGTTCTGGGGGGCCCACGAGTGGTCCAACGCCAAGCCGGGCTCGATCTATCACGCGCTCAAGCAGATGGCGAAGCAGGGACTCCTCGTCGCGCACGACGTGGCCCCGAGCACCGTCGGCGGCCCACCGCGTGTCGAGTACGAGATCAACGACAAGGGAACCGAGGAGTACTTCACCCTGCTTCGCGAGGCCCTGCGTTCGCACGAGCAGAAGACCGACGTGCTCTCGGCCGGCATCGGTTTCATCGTCGACCTGCCGCGGGCCGAGGTGGTCGCACTCCTGGAGGAGAGGGTCGCGGGACTTCGGCGGTGGCGGTCCTCGGTCACCGAGTACTACACGCCGGCGGAGGGGCTCGAACAACTCGGGCACATCGGCGAGATCATGAACATGTGGGTGCACTCGGCCGACGCCGGCGCGGCGTGGACGCGTGGCCTGATCGAGCGCATCGAAGGCGGCGCGTACACGTTCGCGGGCGAGGGCGAACCCTTCGTGGGCGTACTCGCGGACGACGAGCCGAACCCGTACGCCACGCACCCGGACCCCGAAGGCGGCATCCACGGCAATCGCGACGATGCCACGCCCCCGCGCTCGGGTTGACCCGTTGGGGGGCTGCGGTCACCTTGACTGGAATCTGGATTCCAGAGTCTTGATTCCAGGGTGTGCGGTGAGCGGAGTCGGGACGTGGACATGGACGTGGACATGGACATGGACGAGGACATGGGCGTGGCCGCCGGGCCGAGTCTCCGGTACCCGCGGAACGAACGCCACCGTCCGGCCCGCTCCCGCCTGCGCATCAACTGTCCGACACCCCGGCCCAGTCCCTGCACCTGCCCGAACCGGATGACGACCGACTGCGCACCGTCACCGACCTCCTGCACGCCGACCCCGCCCGGCCGGCAACCCTGGAGCCCCGGAACACCATGGCTGAGACACGAGAGAACGCCCTCGTCGTCATCGTCGGCGCCGGAGTCGCCGGCCTCCGCGTCGATCCCGGCACGGTGTCGTGATCTGGGGTTTTAACGTATCGGGCCGTCCGACGCTCTTATGGGTCGATCGAAGAAGTCGGCGACGTGAGGGGGTGACCGAGTGGATTCGGGTGACCGGAGTCCCGTCTTGGCGGGCGGCGACGCGCCGGGCTTGGCGGCGGTGGTCGCGGGGGAAAGTCGGGCGCCGGGGCGGCTGGTGCGGGCCCGGGGCCGAAGTGGGCGGTTGCTCCGGGAGGGATCGGGTGTGCGGTGAGGGGGAGGACTTCGACGCGGACAACCCCGGGGCGGCTCGGGAACTGCGCTATCCGGACGGCTTCGACGACTTCTTCCGTACCGAATACCGGCGATTCGTGAAGGCGTTGATGCTCATGGAGGAGGTTTGTCGAGCCGACGCGGAGGAGTGGGTCGCCCACGCGATGGAAAAGCTCTTCGAGCGCTGGAACCTCCCGGAGTCGGACCCCGACTACGTGCGTCATCCGCGGGCTTATGCGATGAAGGCGGCGAAGAACCGGTGCAAGAACGAGCGACGCCGTGCGCGGACGATCCCGCTGGAAGAGGTCGAACCGGCGTTGGTGGCCGACGAATCGGCGTTGACGGACTTGGAGGACCGGCAGTTCGTCTCGAGCGTCCTTGAAGGTCTGTCTCCGGCGCAGCGGCAGGTGATGCACTTGATCGCCGAAGGCTATACGCCGACAGAGATCGCCGGGATTCTTCGCAAAACTCCCAACAACGTCCGACAGATCGCCTTTCAGGGCAAGAAGCTGTTGCGCCGGCGATGGGAACCCCCGACAACCGGTTCGCCCGAGGGAGAGGAGGAAGTGCAGTGACCCGAGATGACGAGCACAGCGTGGCCGACTCCCTGCGGGAACGGCTGAATTCCATCAGCGAGATCGTCGAGGAGCACATCACCGACGACGGCCTGGAGGCCAGGCTGCGGCGGCTCAAGGACAGGGCCGGAGATCGCAATCGCGGAGGACCGGCCGGATTCCACGGCCGCCGCGCGCTGCTGAAGGACTTGCTGGCGTCGACGCGCGGTTCACGGCGGCGGCCCACGGTGCTGACCGGACCGGGCGGTGCGGGCAAGACGAGAGTGGCCGAGGCCGTGGCCGAGCACGTCCGGGCCATGGGTGAGCGGGTGTGGTGGATCTCGGCCGTCGATCCGGTCACGATGTCGCGGGATCTGATGGTGGTGGCGGGGCAGTTGGGTGGAGCGCCGCACGACCTCCGGGCAATCGCCCGGGGGTCGGCGGACGCCGCGGACCGGTTCTGGCGGCTGCTCGACGGCGTGACTCCCGGGTGGCTGGTCATCTTCGACGAGGCCGACGATCCCCGCGTGTTGGCCGCCGGGAACTCTCCGGCCGGGATCCAGGACCTGACGGGCTGGGTGCGTTCGTCCGCGCACGGAGCGGCGCTGGTCACCACCCGGGAGAGCGATCCGCGGATGTGGCGGGCGGCCCGCCTGGTGGCCGTCGGCGGGCTGGAGGAGACAGACGCCGCCCGGATATTGCGCGAACTGGCACCCGTGGCAGGCGACGAGGAGCAGGCCAGGGCGCTGGCACGCCGTCTGGACGGGCACCCGCTGAGCCTGCATCTGGCGGGAAGTCACCTGCGTGTGCAGGCCGCGCCAGGGGGCACGTTCGCTGCCTACGCGCAAATGCTCGATGCAGCGGCCGAACCCCACCCGCGCGGACATCGTGCCGCGGCGTCCACCGGGATACCGACGGCCCGTGTCCTGGAACTCTCGCTGTACGGCCTGGCGCAGCGGGGAATCCCGCAGGCGTGGCCGCTGCTGCAACTGGCCGGCTGCTACGCCTCCGCCACGATCCCGGCCGGCCTGCTCGATGCCGACCTCCTGGACGGTCTGCTCGCCGCCCACGGCGACACCGTCCCCCGGAGCCGGCGCCTGGACGAAGCGCTGCGCGGGCTGCGGGAGGTGGGCCTGATCCGGGGCGGTTCCGAGGGGGGTATCGCCGTGCATCCCGTGATCGCCGCGGCCGGCCGGGCCGGCCTGGACGGACCGGAACCGTACGCGGACCGGATCCGGCACACCGCGGTCGCCCTTCTCGCCGCCGATGTGGACCGTCTGCCCTACGACCGGCCGGAGAGCTGGCCGGAATTCCTGCGGCTCGGCCCCCACCTGTTGAGCCTGCTGGAGACGACGGCCGGGCGGGTGGACCGAGAGCACCTGGTCCGGCTCATGGAGACCACGGCGCGGATGGCCAGGGCCTTCAACCGCAGCGGCGCCGGCCGGACGGGGAGCGTCGTGTGCGAGCGTGCACTGACCCACGGCGCCGTGCTGGGCGACGCGCATCCCGCGGTGCTGCGGGTACAGCACCAGTTGGCCTGGGCGATCGCGGACCGGGGCGACCTGGCCGAGGCCGAAGTCCTGTACCGGGGCGTGCTTCGAACCCGACTGCGGGAGTTCGGCGCCGAGGACCCGGAGGTTTTCGACAGCCGCCACGAACTGGCCTGGATCGCCGGCTGCCGGCAGGCATGGGCCGAGGCCGAGGAGGGATATCGGATGGTCCTGCGCGACAGTGTCCGCGTCCTGGAACCGGACGATCCGAGGATCCTGACCACACGGCACGAGCTTGCCTGGGTGATTGCCAACCAGGACCGGCTCGGCGAGGCCCGCGAAGCCTTCCGGGCAGTCCTCGCGGACCGTGCGCGGGTACTCGGTTCCGAGCATCCGCAGAGCCTGGCCACGCGTCACGAACTCGCCTGGATCGTCGCGCGGCAGGGTGAGTGGGCGGAGGCCGAGACCGACTACCGCGAACTCCTCGACCTGCGTCTGCGGATCCTCGGTGAGGACGACCCCGGCACGATGCTCACCCGCCACGAGCTTGCCTGGATCGCGGCCCGTCGGGGCCGCGCGGCGGAGGCGGAGGCCGGCTACGAGGCCGTTCTCGACCGCCGTCGCCGGGTCCTGGGCGAGGGTCACCCCCAGACGCGGGCGACCAGGGAAGCACTGGACGAACTCCGGCACGGCCGGATCGTCGACGCCTGGCACCTTGCTTGAGGGCTGACCGGTCGACCGGTCGACCCACCATTGTTCCCGTTCGAGGAGGTTCACGATGATCCTGGCCGAACATCTCGGCAAGGCGACCGACGAACTGCTACCGCCGGATCGTCCGGTCATGCTGCACGCCTCGCTGCGCTCCTTCGGAGCGCCCGTCGCCGGTGGCGCGGATGCCCTACTGGACGCGCTGTTGGCGAACGGCCGCACGGTTGTGGTGCCGAGTTTCACCGAACCCCACTTCGAGCTGGCCGCCCCCGCCGCCTTGCGACCCGCGCGCAACGGCATCGACTACGCCACGCTCCCCGCCACGCCGCCCCTTCCGGACAGCGCCGTGTACACCGTCGACTGCGGGCTCATCGGCCCGGGCCTGGGGATGCTCCCGGCGGCCTTGATCAGTCGCCCCGGCATCGTGCGCGGTACGCATCCGCTCAATTCGTTCGCTGCGCTCGGCCCCCTGGCGGACAAGCTGATCTCGGCGCAGAGCCCCACCGACGTGTACGGTCCGATCCGCGAACTGGCCGCCCACGAGGGGCAGATCCTCCTGGCCGGGGTGGGACTCAATCGCATGACGGCGCTCCATCTGGCCGAACAGCGGTCGGGACGCCGCCTGTTCCGCCGCTGGGCTCGGAGTGCCGACGGCCGGGTGAGCATGTTCGAGGTCGGATCCTGCTCCGAGGGATTCCCACGACTGGAGCGGACCCTGCACCCTTACGCGCGCACCGTGGCCGTCGGCGAATCGCGGTGGCGGGCCTATCCCGCGCGGCAGACGCTCGCCGCCGCGACCGCGGCCATCGTCGCGGACCAGGGCATCACCCGCTGCCCCGACCGCGAGTGCCTGGCGTGCCGCGACTCCATCGCCGGAGGACCCGTCGATACCCTCCCGTGACCGGTCACGGGGCACCGGATTTGACGAGGCCGAAACACTGGGGGAGAGGGCGATTCGCCGGCCGATTCCGGTCGGATGTCCGGCCCCGACGGGTGCGGGACCCGCGCGTGGAGGTCTCGGGCCGCGGAGCGGTGGACGCGCGGGTGAGCTGCCGGCGCGGGGCGTTCGGATGGGAGGAGGGCAGCATGCGGGAACTTGCGGGACGGGTCGGTGTGGTCACCGGGGCGGCCGGTGGGATCGGGTACGGCATCGCGCAGGCACTGGCGGACGACGGGATGCGCGTGGTCCTGGCCGATACGGACACGGCCCGGCTCGAGGAAGCCGCCGCGCTGTTGAGGGCGGACGGTGCGGAGGTGGCGGCGGTGCCCACCGATGTGCGGGACGCAGCCGCCGTCCGGGCCCTGGCGGATGCCGCACTGGCCGGCTTCGGACGAGTCGACGTCGTCTGCAACAACGCCGGAGTGTGGACGTTGAACAGGCAGTGGGAGACCGAACTCGTCGACTGGCAGTGGGTCGTGGACGTCAACCTGTGGGGCGTCGTGCATGGCGTGCGCACGTTCGTTCCGCTGATGCTCGCGCAACCGGAAGGCGGGCACATCGTGAACACCGCGTCGATGGGCGGCTTGCTCGGCGGCGCGATGACCGGACCCTACAGCACCACGAAACACGCGATCGTCGGTCTGACCAAGGGACTTCGTGCCGAACTGGCCGAAACCGCGGTCGGGGTGTCGCTGCTGTGTCCGGGCAAGGTGCGGTCCGAGATGCTCGACCGGGTCAACGCCCGCCCGGTCGCGGACGCCGACGACGAGACGCCCGGGGACGGCGGGCCGACGCCGTCCGCCCGGGACGTGATCGACGCGATGCGCAGGTCGCAGGCGGGGGCGATGAGCGCCAGGGAGGCCGGCGGACAGGTCGCCGCGGCGATCCGCGAGGACAGGTTCTGGGTGCTGCCGGGCGCCGACGCCCACGCGCCCCTGGTGCGGGCGGAGTTCGACGAACTGGTCGGCGCGTTCGGCGTGACGTCGTCCGACGGGTGAGTCCCGAGCCGGGCGCGCGCCGGGGTCCGGCGTGGTCAGACCTCGGGGCGGACCGCGGCCAACAGGGCGAGTGTCGCGGCGCGTTCCTCGGCGGTGCCGGTCAGGCTCGCGGTCAGCTCGGTCGCGCCGGCCTCGGCGTAGCGGCGAATCCCGCGCGCCACCGTCTCCTCGTCCCCGGCGATCACCGTCTCGACCACGCCCTTCTTCCCCTGGCGGTCCAACTGGGCGCGGTACGCCGGTAGTTCGCCGGCGAAGCCGAGACGCTGCCCTACTTCGCGCAGTACCCGCGCCGGGTCGGCGGTGACGCTGACGATGGCGGTGACCACGATGCGGGGGGCGGGTCGCCCGGCCGCCGCGGCGGCCTCGGTGACGGTGGGGCGGATGTGGTCGGCGATCGCGTCCGGGCCGGTCCACACCACGACCACGCCGTCGGCGAGTTCGCCCGCGACGCGCAGCATCCTCGGTCCCAGCGCGGCCAGGAGCAGATCGGGCGTGCCTGCGCCGGGTGTGTCCAGGGCGCCGACCGCGGTGACGGTGCGGCCGCGGTGCTCGACGCGCTCACCGCGCAGCAACGGGCCCAGAACGGTGAGGTATTCGCGGATGTGGTCGGCCGGACGATCGTAGGAGTGGCCGAACACGCCCTCGATCACCGGCTTGTGCCCGGGGCCGACCCCCAATGTGAACCGCCCGCCGGTGGCGGCGTGCGCGGTCAGGGCCTGGCCGGCCAGCGCGATCGCATGCCGGGGGTAGGTGGGCACGATCGAGGTGCCGACGTCGATGCCCGGGACGCGGGCGCCGGCGAGGGCGGCCACGGTGAGCGCGTCCCAGGAGGCGAGTTGGGGAAGGAAGGCGCTGTCCAGCCCGGCGCGAGCCGCTGCCTGGACACCGTCCAGGAGGTCGTCGAGGCCGGGTCGTTCCGGGTTGACCAGGGTTCCGATGCGCATCGCGACTCCAAAGTGAATCGTGGATTCATGTTGCCCGATGCAGCGTAGCCTAAGCTGAACCCGTCCTTCAGGTTGGTCGCGGTGCACGTTCCGCGACCAAGACAAAGAAAGGGTTCCCCGAGTGCGAGCCGACGCCGAACGCAACCGCGCGCTGATCGGCGCGGCGGCGCTTCGCCTGTTCTCCCGGCACGGCGCCGACGTGTCGATGGAGCGGATCGCCCGCGAGGCGGGCGTCGCTGTCGGCACCCTGTACCGGCACTTCCCGGACCGCAACGCCCTGGTCCACGCGATCGCCGCCGACACGCTGCGCGACCTGCTGGCCCATGCCCTGGAGGCGGCCGGGCGAGACGAGCCGCGGCTACGCACGCTGCTCGAGATCGTGGAGTACTGCACCCGGCTCCCACTGGCCCTGGTCGCCGCACTGACCGCAACGCCGGTCGCGGATCCCGAGGTGGTGGAACTGCAACGCGAGGTCGACGCCCTCCTGGAACAGGTGATCGGCCAAGCACAGGAGGAGGGCGACCTGCGCCAAGACCTCACCGCCGGCGAAATCGTGACCCTGGTCAAGGTAATGGTCTGCCGCGCCAACGCCCGACCCGACGACCCACTCACCGTGGTCATCCTGGCCGGCTTGGCCCCATGAACCCACACCGCCCGCCGCCGAGGCCGGGTCGCGGTCGACGACGACGCGGGACCCGGCCGGGTGGCGGGACGGGGCGGGGACGGGACCGGGAGGTTGCCCGCGGACCCGCTCCGGTTACTTGCCGAACGTAAGCGACGCCGCCGGGGAGGCGTTGCCGTATGCGTCCACGGCCACGACTCGGGCCACGTACCGCCCGCTCGCGGCCGTGCCCGGTACGGGGATGTCGAGGGTGTTCGGGCGGGGCATGAAGTAGTAGTCCGACAAGACCTTGGACGAGACGAGCGACTTCCCCGTCGCCGTGTCGGTGATGTCGACGTTGTAGTGGTGCACCATCTGGTCGTCCGTGGCCTGGGCGATCCGTACGGCCGTGCCGCCCTTGGCGTCGCGCACCGCGGACAGCGGCTGACGTGTGGTGAACTGCGGCGCCACGGTGTTGCGCGCGGCCTCGGTGTACGTGAAGTTTCGTGAGGCGCGGGTTGCTCGCCTGCCGGCCGTCCATGACCGTGTCCGTGGCGGGCCGGTGGCCCTGGACCAGGACGGGCTTGCCGGCGTACGCCCGGTCGGCGGTGATCGCGGCGAGCCGCTGCTTGAGCCAGGCGCGCTGGGCCGTGTCGGAGTTGTACGTCTCGCTGTTGATCGTCAGCACGTGCAGGCCGCCCACCACGGAGTCGTAGTAGCCGCCGCCGGAGTCGGGGAACCACGCCTTGGGGTAGCCGGCCCGTATCGCGGCCAGGCTGTCGTCGTGGTTGCCGGTGGAGACCAGTACCTGTGTGTCGGTCATGCCCTTGCGGGCCAGGTTGGCCTGGAAGATCTCGGAGACGATCTTGTGGTCGGGGCCCTTGCCGTCGCCGTTGTCGTTGATCATGTCGCCGTTCACCAGGATCGCGTCCGGCTTGGGGAAGACGGATCCGATGGTGTCGAAGAAGCTCTCGTACTTCTTGTCGTTGGCGGCGTGACCACCGACATGGACGTCGGACATCACGACCATGCGGGCGAGGGGCTTTTCGGCGGTCTTGATCAGATAGCCGTACGACACCGGGACACTGGCCCGGTTGCCGTGGAAGGCCACCGCCGTGACGTTGGTGTCCTTGTCGATCCACAGCGGACGGCCGGGGGAGTAGACGCGGCTGTCGCGGGTCGGGGTCGTGCCGTCCAGCGTGTAGCGCACCGCGTGCCGCGCTGGACCTGGAACTTCACGTCCACGGCGTGCTCGTAGCGCCCGCCGGGACGGTCACGTGCGGCGCGGACGGGGTGGCGGGATCGGCCTGCGCGACGGCCGGGGCGACGGCGGAGGAGACGAGCGCGATGGAGGCCGCGGCGATCACGAGAGGGGTGAGTCTCACGGGTTTCCTGTTCTCTGGTTCCGGTGGCGGACGCGGCTTCTCCATGGGATTTATAACGTATGGATAACCGGTCCGGTCCAGAGAGGCTATGCGGGCCGCGTCGATCGGAGGCGCGTTCGGATCGACCTTCCGGTGAAGTGATCATGAACGTCCGGCCGGTTGGGGTGGGGCCCGCGGTTCGGGCGCGCCCCGACCGTGGGGCGGATGTTCCGGCGGCGATCGTGGCTGGTTTCCACCGGTTTCTACCGATCGCGCGTGACGGACCAGGCCGGCAGATGTTCGAAGAACGCCACGGCCTCCGGCCGCCATCGCTCACCCCACGTGCGGGCCCGCGCCGCCGCTTCTCGGGCGTGGTGCTCGGCGTCGGCTCGCAGGTCGGCGTCGATGCCGCGGGCGCGTGCGATCCGGCGGATTCGGTCGAGGGCTTCGTCGTCGCAGGCCGGATCCCCCAGGGCCGCGTCCACCACCTTGCGTTCGGCGTCGTCGGCCGTCGCCAGGAGGGCGCGGACGACGTAGCTGCGTCGCCCGGTACGGATGTCCGATCCGAGGGGTTTGCCGAGGGTTGCCGAGTCGCCGAAGAGGTCGAGCCAGTCGTCGTGGATCTGGTTGGCGATGCCCACCGCGGTGGCGTAGGCGCGCAGTTCGCCCTCGTACGGAGCGATGTCGGCGCCGGTGGCGAGCAGACCGAGGCGCAGCGGGGCGAGCACCGAGTAGCGGGTCGACTTGTATTCGGTGACGGTGTGTAGGAATCCGATGTCGGCGTCGGGATGGAAGTCGCGTTCCAGGTCCAGGATTTGCCCGTTGATCATGGCGGCCCCCGCATCGGCGGGAACGGTGGCCATGGCCGCGATGCGGGCGGGTGGCAGGTCGCCGGCGAGGAGGACACGCAGGGACAGGAACGCGGCCAGGTCGCCGGCGAGGACGGCCAGGGCGAGGGCGACGTTGGGTCGGTCGGGGAATCGGCTGCGGTACGCGTAATAGGTGGATGGGCCGCCTCGGCGTACGGCCGCGTCGTCGATGATGTCGTCGTGGATCAGGCCGTGGGTGTGCAGCAGTTCGATGCTCACGGCGGCATCGTCGAGCCCGGGTACCGACTCGGGCGTGACCAGGGCGGCGGCCTCGTGCAGCAGGGCGACCCGAAGGCGTTTGCCGCCGCGCAGCGACAACTCGCGTACCAGGTCGAGGGCCTGGCGGGGAAACGCGCCGTGCGGTGGCAGGTCCAGGGCGCCGCTCGCCGGTTCGGTCAGGGCGTCGAAATAGGCCGCGAAGCGGACTTCGAACCGCTGCTGGTGTGCGGCCGCGCGGTGTAGCGCGGCTGTTAGGGCGTCGTTCACCGAACCAGGGTTGCACGTCGCCACGCGGACCCCGTCGCTGCCGGGGCGGTACCGCCGACCACGCGGCGCGGACTCGGGGTCTGCGCGCATCGGCCTCGACGGACGGATTCGCGCCCGCGCGTCGGGTGGCGCGCGACCCGTTGACAGGTGCTCTATCGGGCTCTAACGTGCTCCATCACCAGTTAGGAAACTTTCCTAACTATCCAGGTCCAGCGCCAACTTCCCCTGCGTGAAACACCGTTGGCGGAATCGCGCACCGCGAAGACGCCCGCAGCGGCCCGCCCGGGGAGCACCACGAGCCGCCGAGCCGCCCCCGCGCTCGGTCCCTCTTCGCTGGAGGACACCGTGAGACGCAGCAAACCCCGGCCGTCCAGGGCATTCGGCGCCCTGGTGGCCGCGGCCACCACCGCCTCGCTCTGCGTGGCGTTGCCCGCCGCCCACTCCGCGCCCCTCCCTCGCGCCGCCGCCACGTACGAGGCGGAGGCCGCCCAAGTCGTCAAGGGCAAGGTGGAGTCCAACCACGCCGGTTACACCGGCACCGGCTTCGTGAACTTCGACGCGGTCGCCGACGCGTACGTCGAGTTCACCGTCCAGGCGCAGCAACCGGGTGCCACGAAGCTCGACTTCCGCTACGCCAACGGCACTTCCGTCGACCGACCGTTGGACATCACGGTCAACGGTACCCAGGCCGCCAACGATCTCCCCTTCCCCGGCACCGGCGCCTGGACGACCTGGAAGACGGCCTCCGTCACGACGGCACTGGCCGCCGGTACCAACACGATCCGCGCCACCACCTCGGGCGTGGACGGCCCCAACCTCGACAGCCTGATCGTCACCCCGCAGGGCCCGGCCGACACCGAGAAGCCGACGGCCCCGAAGAACCTGCGCAAGGACAAGGAGCCGACCACCACCTCCGTCTCGCTCGCCTGGGACGCGGCCACCGACAACGTGAAGGTCACCGGGTACGACGTCTACCAGCACGGCCAACTCATGAAGCAGGTCGACGGCTCCACGCTCGCCACGACCGTGACCGGCCTGACGCCGGAAACCAGCTACGACTGGACCGTCTTCGCACGCGACGCCGTCCCGAACGTCTCCGACGCCAGCAACGCGGTCACCATCGCCACGCTGCCCGCGCCGCCCGACGGCGAGGCGCCGAGTGTGCCGCAGGGGCTGCGCGCCACCGGCAAGACCGCGACCAGCGTCGACCTGGCCTGGACCCCGTCCACCGACAACGTGCAGGTCACGGGGTATGACATCTACCGCGATGGCGCCGCCGCCGGCACCTCGGAGACCGCGTCCACGACCGTTGCCGGTCTGAAGGCGGCCACGGCGTACCGGTTCAAGGTGCGGGCCTTCGACGCCAAGGGCAACCGGTCGGCGTTCGGCCCGGAGATCAGCGTCACCACCGCCGGTTCCCAGGCGGGCGGAGTCCCCGATCCGGGCACCGTCAAGACCCTGGCCAGTGGTGTGGATGTGGCCTGGGGCCTGGCGTTCCTGCCGGACGGCTCCGGGATCTACACCGAGCGCAACACCTTCGACGTCTACCGACTGACCAAATCCGGCCAGAAGACAAAACTCGGCAAGGTGCCCAACTCGCAGACCACCGGCGGCGAGGGCGGCCTCATGGGGCTGGAGGTCTCCCCGAACTTCGCCACCGACCACTACCTCTACTTCCTGCACACCTCGACCGACGGCAACCGCATCGCCCGGATGAAGCTGGAGAACAACACGCTCAGCGGCTACAAGGTGCTGCTCGACGGCATGGCCAAGAGCCGCTTCCACAACGGCGGACGGCTTCGCTTCGGCCCCGACGGCAAGCTGTACGCCGGCATGGGCGACGCCCAGAACGACTCCCGGGCGCAGGACAAGAACTCCCTCAACGGCAAGATCCTGCGCATCAATCCGGACGGCTCGATCCCGTCGGACAACCCGTTCGGCAACGCCGTCTGGTCCATCGGGCACCGCAACCCGCAGGGCCTGGACTTCGACTCCCAGGGCCGGCTCTGGCAGGCGGAGTTCGGCGACAACATCATGGACGAGGTCAACCTGATCCAGAAGGGCGGCAACTACGGCTGGCCCAACTGCCAGGGCACCGAGGGTAGTTGCGCCGGATACATCGCGCCGAAGAAGACCTGGCCGGTGTCGTCCGCCTCGCCGAGCGGCCTGACCATCATCAACGACTACGTGTTCGTGGCCACGACCCGGGGTGAGCGCGTCTACCGGCTGCGCATCGACTCCGACTCCAACCTGGTCGAACAGAAGGCGTACTTCGAGGGCACGTACGACCGGCTGCGCACCGTGGAGGTCGACCCCGACGGGGACATCTGGCTCACCACGTCCACGGACAAGGACGGCACGGCGGGCAACGACCGGATCCTGCTGATCGACATCGTCTACTCGAACGGCATCGCCCAGGGCCCCGGCAAGCCCGAGCCGTCGGACACGGCCTCCGCCGCCTGGGACGTTTCGCCGGCGCGGGACACCACGCCACCACCGACCAACCCCTGACCCTCCGCCCCGCCCCAACCGACCCGACCCCGCCCCGGCAGCCAACGAGGCGGCCCGGCCCGGTCGCGGGCACGGCGGACGACCTCGGCACCCGGCCGGGCCTACCTCGCGCAGCAGCGGCAGGCAGGCCCGGCCGGCGCCAACCCATGCCCCCGCCGTCACGATCGGTGAGCGTTGTGGCTGCGGGTGGTTACCTCCGGAGGCGGTGGTGAGGGTGCTCGGGGTCGGGGTGGTGTGCTTCTCAAGATCAATGTCACCTTGTCGATGCTATCGATTGTGAAATCTGACGCATCGTCATATCGTCACGCCGGTCGAGCGGAATGATCGACTCCGGTGGGGGCACCGGGTGTGCTCGAACTCGCGCGCATACGGCTCTGGTTGCAAGGAACGACGGATCGTACGGACTTCAGGGGTGAGACACGTGGGCCAGGAACCGCCCGAGCCGGCCGCGCAGGCCGGCAGGATCCGAGCTGCCGGGGTCGAGCGCCGGTTCGGTCGCGGCGCGAGTCGCGTGCATGCGCTCGGGCCCCTCGAATTGGAGGTCGAGGCCGGAGAGTTCTGCTGCATCGTCGGCCCGTCCGGGTGCGGCAAGTCCACCTTCCTGCGGATCGTGGCCGGCCTGGTCAAGCCGACCGCCGGCCGGGTCGAGGTGACGGCCGCGACCGCGAACCCCGCCGCGATGGTGTTCCAGAACTACGGCATCAGCCCGTGGAAGACGGTGCTGGCGAACGTCCGGTTCGGCCTGGACCTGCGTCGGGTGCCCCGCAAGGAGGCGAACGCCCGGGCACACGACTGGCTGGGCCGACTCGGACTCGCGGACTTCGCCGACCGTTACCCCGCGGCCCTGTCCGGCGGGATGCAGCAGCGCGTGTCGATCGCGCGGGCCCTCGCGGTCGAGCCGGAAATCCTGCTCATGGACGAGCCGTTCGCGGCCTTGGACGCGCAACTGCGGACGATCCTGCAGGACGAACTCCTGGAGATCTGCCAAGCCGACAAGCGCACTGTCCTATTCGTCACGCACAGCCTGGAGGAGGCGCTGGTCCTGGGGGACCGCGTCCTGGTGATGTCTGCGCGCCCGGGTCGACTGATCGCCGAGCGGGTACCGCCGTTCGTCCGCCCCCGCACCGGAGAGGTGCGCAGATCACCGGAGTTCGCCGCGATGCAGGCCGAACTGTGGGAACTACTGCGCGGTGAGGTCGAGCAGGGGAGGGGAGTGGGCCGGGAGACGGAACCGAATCACGAAACGGGCCCGGAGACGGACCGGGGCCCGGTCCGGGACCCGACCCGGGGCCGCACGCGCAACCACGATCAGGAATCGGGCAAGAAGGAGGTCGCACCGTGACGGTCACCGTGAAGGACGCCGCGCCGATCCGGGTGCTGGTCCGCGAACCGGGCGCCGCGGAGCGTGACCCCGGCCGGGCGCGGGCGCGACGCCGACTCCTGGAGGTCGGCCTGGCCGTCGTCGTTCCCGTGCTGCTCCTGCTGTGGTGGCAACTCGCCGCGAAACAGGGGTGGATCGACGACCGGCTCTACCCCGCGCCATCGACCATCGTTGCGGACGGCTGGTCCGACGCCACCGACGGCAAGCTGTGGCCGGACGTGTGGGCCACACTCGCCCGGGTCCTGCCCGGCTACGCGATCGGCGCCCTCGGCGGATTCGTCGTCGGCCTCCTGATGGGTACCAACGCCCTGATCCGGGCCGCGCTCGAACCCACCCTGGACGCCCTGTACGTGGTGCCGAAACTCGCGCTCCTCCCGATCTTCATGACCATGTTCGGCCTCGGCGAGGCGCCGCACGTCGCGCTCGTCGCCGTGACGGTGTTCTTCTTCGTATGGATCGCCACGATGGCCGCGGTCATCGCCGTGCCCGACGGCTATCGCGAGGCCGGAGCGGTCTTCGGCGCCGGTCCCTGGCAGATGTTCCGACACGTGTTGTTGCCCGCGTCGCTGCCGCAGGTGATGGTGGGCCTGCGGATCTCGGCGGGCGTCGCGGTCCTGGTCATCATCGCGTCCGAAGGAATCGCCTCGCCCGACAACAAGGGCCTGGGCTACGTGATCTTCAATTCGCGGCAACTCTTCGACAACCGGGCGATGTTCGTCGGAATCATCGTGGTCGCCATCGTCGGCGTGCTGTTCTCCGAACTGATCCGCCGCGTGGGCCGACTGTGCACCCCGTGGGCACCGCGCGACCGCGGTCCCGGGCAGTCCTGACCCGACGTCACCACCTCGGCCGGGCCGGTTGGTGCCCGGCCGGCCCGAACACCACCGGGCGCACCGACCCCGAAAGGCACATCATGGCGAGACGTGGATTCCTCACCACCACCGCACTGTTGGCGTGCACCGCGCTGCTCGCCGCGTGTGGCGGCGGCTCATCCGACTCCGGTTCGAACCGGTCCAAGACCCCGCAACCCAAGCGTGCGATCGAGGCGGTCGCGGGCTGTGAGAAGGCGTGGACCGACCCGGCCGACCTGGCCCCGACCCGCAAGCCCGCACGCTGTGCGGCGGGTTCGCCCGCCGCCAAACCGCTCGCGCAGAAGGCGAAACTCACCGTGACCGCGGGATCGTTGTCGGCCGAATACCTCGGCCCGCTGCGCACCGCGATCGCCAAGGGCGAGTTCGCCAAGGAGGGCCTGGACGTCGAGCTCAAGCAGATGCCGGCCACCGACGCGATCACGCTGCTCGCCAAGGGCCAGGTGGACGTGCTGTATTCGGCGCCCGAGGCCGGCATGGTCAACGCGGTCAAGCAGGGCTTCGACATCAAGTGGGTCGCGGGCAACTACTCGGCGGCGCCCGAATCCAGAACCGGAGTCTGGGCCCGGGTCAAGAACGGCCGGACCGGCGACGCGGTCGACCTCAAGAACGCACGCTTCGGGACGCTGGTGGGCAAGACGTCGGTGATCATGTACCCGATCCAGAGCGTGCTCGCCCGGCACAAGACGAAGCCCACCGAGGTCTCGTTCCAGCAACTGGACGGTGCGGGTGTGCCCGAGGCGTTCAAGAACGGCGGCATCGACGCCGCGTGGCTGCTCGACCCGGTCTGGAAGGACTTCGAGGGCAAGCCGGAGTACACCTTCCTGGGCGGTCAGCCGGTCGGCGAGCCGCTCGGCGGCATGCTCTACGGGCAAAACCTCCTGGAGAAGAACCGGGACGCCGGCGTCGCGTTCCTGCGCGCGCTCATCCGCACCGTGAACACCTACTTCGCCGGCGACTACAAGCAGGACCCGGCCTTCGTCGAGGAGTTGGCGACGACGCTCGGCAGCAAGCCCGAACTGCTGAAGGCCGTGCCCGCGCAGGTGGTCGACTGGGAGATCCGCGGCGGCACGACCGACCGGGTCCAGAGCATGTACATCGAGGGCAAGGTCATCGAGGCCCCGGCGCTGCCGGAGGACAAACTCGTCGACCGCTCCTTCTACGCCGAGGCCGTGGGCCACACCATGCCCTGACCGCGCGGGCGGCCCACCGGGCCGCCCGGGCTACCTGGGCGGTCGGGCCGCGCGGATGCAGTACCTGATTTCCGTGATCCACGACCGACCCGACCCGGCCACCCCGGAGGAGGACGCCGCGATCGACGTGTTCAACGACCGGCTCCGGGCCGAGGGCAACCGGGTCTTCGCCGGCGGCCTCGCCGCATCCGACACCGCCACCGTCATCGACAACCGGGGCGAGGCGGCGCTGGTCACCGACGGGCCCTTCGTGGAGTCCAAGGAATACCTCGCCGGCTTCTGTATCGTCGAGGCCCGCGACCTCGACGTGGCGTTGAAGCTCGCCGCCGACGGGTCGAAGGCGTGCAACCGCAAGATCGAGGTGCGGCCGTTCCAGTGACCGGGACCGACATCCGCGAGGCGATCACCCGGGCCCACCACGAGGAGTGGGCCCGGGTGGTGGCGGCACTGACCCGGCGCTTCGGCGACCTCGACATCGCCGAGGAGTCGGCGGCCGAGGCGTTCGCGACCGCCGTCGAGCGGTGGCCGGCCGACGGCGTACCGCCCAACCCCGGGGCCTGGCTGACCACCACCGCCACCCACAAGGCGATTGACCGGCTCCGGCGCGAGAACAAGCGGGACGACAAGCACAAGGAGGCTCGGATGTTGCACGACAACGCCCCGCCCGAACCTCTCGGCGCCATCGACGACGACCGGCTCCGGCTGATCTTCACCTGCTGTCACCCCGCGCCGGCGATGGAGACCCGCGTGGCGCTGACGCTGCGCATGGTCGGCATCGCGGCCGACCCGGCACTGGCCGGCGTGCATGTGGTGATTCCGACCAACTACGGCCTCGACGAGTACGTCCTGGACGCGCTGCGTGCCGGCGCCGCCGAGTTCCTCGTCAAGGACATCGTGCCGGAGGACTTCCTGCACGCCGTACGCGTCGCCGCGCGTGGCGACGCGCTCCTCGCCCCGTCCATCACGCGCAGGCTGATCGACCGGTACATCACCGAGCCACTGCCCGGAGCCGCCACCGGACTGGACGAACCGACCAACCGCGAACGCGAATCCGTCGCCCTGGTCGCCCAGGGACTGTCCAACGACGAGATCGCCGCGCGCATGGTGATCAGCCCGACAGCCGCGAAGACCCACATCAACCGAGCCATGACCAAACTCCACGCCCGCGACCGCGCCCAACTGGTGGTCATAGCCTACGAATCCGGCCTGGCCACCCCACGAGGCACCACCTGACCCCACCTGGCCTCCGAACACACGGGGTTCATCACGGGCCAGGGCCTGATCGTCGACGGTGGCCAAGTACTCGCCGAATCGCTGGACGCGATCACCGCCGCGGGCGCCTGACGGCTGCGCCGCGCCCGGGCCGTCCGTTGCCGCGCTTGCTAAACGGAACCTCGTTCCGTATCGTCAAACGGGACGGGGTTCCGTTTGCTCGCGATGTCGGAGCAAGGGGCCCGCAGCCCACCCACGGTCGTCACCACGCTTCACCCGCAACGGAGGAACCACGGTCATGCAGTACCGCACTTTGGGCCGCACCGGTGTTCAGGTCGGATCCCTCGCGCTCGGCGCGATGAACTTCGGCAGGATGGGGCGCACCACCCAGGACGAGGTCACGGCCATCGTCGACGCCGCACTCGACGGCGGCGTCAACCTCATCGATACCGCCGATGTGTACAGCGGCGGCGAGTCGGAGGAGCTGGTCGGCAAGGCCATCGCCGGCCGCCGCGACGACATCGTGCTGGCCACGAAGGCGAGCCTGCCGATGGGCGAGGAGCACAACCACCGGGGCGGTTCGCGCCGTTGGCTGGTCACCGCGTTGGACAACAGTCTGCGCCGCCTCGGGGTCGACCACGTCGACCTCTACCAGATCCACCGGTGGGACCCGAATACCAGTGACGAGGAGACGCTGTCGGCGTTGACCGACCTGCAACGCGCGGGAAAAATCCGCTACTTCGGCTCCTCGACGTTCCCCGCATACCGCATCGTGCAGGCCCAGGCGGCCGCCCGCGAGCACCACCTGGGTCGCTACGTCACCGAACAGCCCAGCTACTCGATCCTGCAGCGCGGTGTCGAAAGCCACGTGCTGCCCGTGACCGAGCAGTACGGGCTCGGGGTGCTGGTGTGGAGCCCGTTGGCCTCGGGCTGGCTGTCGGGCGCGATCCGAGCGGGGCGGGAAGTCACCACCAGTCGCTCCACGTTCCTGCCGCAACGCTTCGACACCGACATCCCCGCCAACCGCGCCAGACTCGACGCCGTCGAGCAGTTGGCCAAGGTCGCCGACGAGGCCGGCCTGACCATGATCCAGCTCGCGCTCGGATTCGTGACCACACACCCCGCCGTGACCAGCGCGCTCATCGGCCCCCGCACACTGGACCACCTGCACTCGCAGCTCGCCGCCGCCGACACCGTGCTCTCCGCCGACGTACTCGACGCGATCGACACGATCGTCGCTCCCGGCACCGACCTGGCCGCACACGAAAAGAACGACACTCCACCCGCCCTGCTCGACCCGGCCCTGCGGCGCCGCTGACGCCGGGGGGCTGCCGCTCGGTCCCGACGGTTCGATGTGGGTCGGACGAACTCGCCGGCGCAGTATCCCGTGCCGGATGAGGGAGCGCACGAAGTCGTCGCAGTCCGACGGGAATTCGGGCGGTGCGGCGTGCGGGTCGTCGGGGTACGGCGCCTTGCGGGCCTCGGACGCGGCCCAGGCCGGTGTACCGGGGCCACCACCGATCCGCCAACGCGCGCCCGGCTTTGCCCTGGTCCGGCTCCGCCCCGGCTCAGTCCTGGTCGGTCTCCACGACGTGGATCGTGAACGGTTGCTTGTCGTTCCCCGGGTTCCGGTCGTCCTCGCTGCGGACCGCGACGTAGCCGCCGGCCAGGTCGCCGATGGGGACGGTGTCGGCGATCCGTACCGGGACGACTGCCGTGGCGGTTCGGGACTGCGGCAGGCCGGCGGGGAAGACGCAGCGCACTCGGTGGCCGTTCTGGAATACGGAGCAGTCCTCCGGGAAGAACGGGCCCTCGGGCGTCACGCCCTCCGGCAGCGTGATCACCACGGTGAATGGTGAGGCCGTCCGGTTCGGCCCGGCGTTGTTGATGAAAGCGTGCACCGTGGTGGTGCTGCCCGGCGCGACGGAGTCCGGGTCGATTCGGATCACCTCCAGGTCGGAACCCGTCGGGCGAACCGCGGCCGCAACCTGCGCCGAGGCCGGCTCCGTGACCGGGGGAGCGATGGCACAGGCATGCCCGGCGGCCAGCGCCACCAGCGCGGAGCCCACCGTCAGCGATCGCCCGACGAACCCTCGAATCGACCCGTTGCGCGACATCGCCGCTCACCCTGCTCTCTGTGTCCGTCCGTACGCCCCGCATCGTCGAGGGCCTGTCCCGGCCGAGCGTGACCGATCCGCCCGCCGGCGTCCGGGCGACCCGCCCCCGGGTCGCCCGAACGGGCGAAGGTGAGCACCGGACGGCGGCACCGCACCCCCCAGCGCGACATGCTCACGACGCCACGGCCGACGGCGGATCCGCCGGTCCGCACGGGTGCGTGCCGGGGCCATGTCCGCGACGCGCTCTCGGCCGCTGCGGCCCTGCTCTCCCGAAGGAACACCCAAGCCGCAGGCCGTACTTGCCCCTGCGGCGCCTCGGGCGTCGCGGCTGTGGCGTTCCCGGACGCGTAGGTCCAAATCCGGGAGCCGAGGGCGCCCGTGGTGCATGATTATCCATATGGAAACGCCTGAGCTCGCGCTCTCTCGCGCCCCTGCCGCGTACGCCTGCATGATCGTCCGCAAACCCGCCGAGGACGTGTTCCGCGCCTTTGCCGACCCGGCTGTGACCTCCCGGTTCTGGTACAGCAAGAGCAGCGGACCGATGGTCGCGGGCGCCGAGTTGCGCTGGGAGTGGGAGACATACGGTGCGTCGGCCGACGTCCGGGTCAAGGAGGTCCAGGACGCCCGGCTGATCCGGTTCGAGTGGGGCAACTACGGGCAGCCGACCACCGTCGAGCTGCGGTTCACCCCGCGCGCGGAGGAAGCCACGTTCGTGGAGGTCACCGAGACCGGTTTCGAGGGCTCGGGCGACGACGCCGTGCGCTGGGTGAACGACACCGTCGGCGGATTCGCCACAGCCTTGTGCGCGATGAAGGCCCTGTTGGAATACGACATCGAACTCGGCGCCGTCTCCGACCACCACCCGGCCTGACGGGTTCGGCGGCCACAATCGTGGCGCGGGCGGTGCTGTCGTGCCCTCGCTGCGCCACGCGGCCGACGACACCTCGCGCAGCCGCAGCCGCCGTATGCTCCCGGATCGGGCCGGCGCCACTGTTGCGACACAGCGGCGCCGGCCCGTCCCCGGTAGCGCGAACTCCGGTGCGGGGGCGGCCTGTTCATCGCAGCCGCAGGGTCGCGCGTCAGGCCCGACGGGTCGCCGCCGACAGGGATCAGGTCGTCGAGGACGTCGTCGACGAACCGGGAAGCGGGGCCGCCGGTCAGTCGAGGCCTTCGACGATGCGGAAGTCGCGTTCGTAGCCGTCGGGGAGAGCCACCAGCGCCTTCTGGTACGCCTCGCTCTCGTATGCCGCGACCGCCTGTTCAAAGGTGTCGAACTCGACCAGAACGACGCGTTGCGTGATTCCCGCCTCGTGGGCGACGACTCGACCGCCAACGGCCAGGGTGCGCCCGCCGCCGGCCTGGACAGCCGGACGGGCCAGCTCGTTGTAGGCAGTCAGCGTCTCCGGGTCGGAAATGGCGGGGTAGACACTGACCCAGTAGCCCTTGGCCATGGAAACCTCCTGTGTTCGGCCGGACACGTCCGGCTTCGAGTCGACACTCGGATCGATCGATCCCCGCGACAGGTGCTGCGGTCGGTGGGATCGACATATGCGCAGGTTAGGGCTTGATGTGCGGCCGAGGGAAAGATCGGTACGGCATAGACTCAGAACGGATCGTTATCAATCGGCAGGGAGGACACGTGGCGCCGGATACGGTGAGCCTGCGGTACTTCCTGGTGCTGGCGCAGGAGTTGAACTTCACCCGCGCGGCCGCACGGATCGGTATCGCGCAGCCGGCACTGAGCGCCCGAATGCGCCGATTGGAGGCGGAACTCGGTACGCCCCTGCTGGTCCGCAACACGCGTAGTGTCGTATTGACCACGGCCGGTGCGGCGTTGGCGGAGTCCGCGCCGCCCGCGCTGGCGGCGCTGGACCGGGCATGGGACACCGCCCGGAGCGCGGCGGCCGGTGAACTGGGCACGCTGCGCATCGGATACAGCCTCAGTACCGGGGCCGAGACGGCACCGGCCCTGGTGGACAGGCTGATTCGCGACAACAGCGGCCTCGAGGTCGGCGCGGTTCCGATGGCGACACCGGAGATCTCCTCCGCGGTCGCCGACGGCCGCATCGATGCCGGGATCACTCGCGGTGAACAGCCG
The DNA here is from genome assembly GCF_044334985.1 of Embleya sp. NPDC020630. Classification (NCBI taxonomy): domain Bacteria; kingdom Bacillati; phylum Actinomycetota; class Actinomycetes; order Kitasatosporales; family Streptomycetaceae; genus Embleya; species Embleya sp. NPDC020630. The sequence continues at coordinate 309,615 of NZ_JBIRUB010000010.1, read as the reverse complement.
GGCCGTGGCGTGCGCCGGTACCTGCTGCGGCGTCAGCGCATCGGGGTCCAGCTGGCGCAGCACCATCCGCTGGCCGAACACCCGGAGATCGAGATCGCGGACGCGGCCGCGTATCCGCTGCGACTCCCCGACCGTGCGGCCAACCCCGTGATCCACGATCAGCTGTCCACACTGTTCCGAGACGCCCGACCCCACCCCCGATTCCACACGCCCGCGGTCTCGTTCGACCTGTCTCAGCACGACCTGCGCGACGGGGTCACCCTCGCGCCGGCCGGAGAAGCCGCGGTCACGGTACAACCGTCCGGTCTCACCTGGCGACCGCTGCGGGGCGCGGCCGGCCTGACGATCCACCTGGTCCTCCCCCGCGAGCAGTCCCCGCTGCACCGCCGCATTCGTGCCGTCGCCAAAACCCTGGCGCACGAACTGCACTGGCTGCCGGACTGACGCGTTTCAGCCCCGCAGGGCGGTGATGGCCTTCTCGATGCGCCGTTGGCGGGTTTCGGGCCTCTTCGCGGTTTCGATGGCGCGCACGTGCTCGCGTTTGTGGCTGTACGCCAGGTCGTCGTAGGCGGTGCGGGCGATGGGGTCGTCGTCCAGGGCTTGGGCGAAGTCCGGGGGCTCGACGACGACGCGGGGCTCGGTGTCGAGCTTCAGTTCGACCTCGACCTCGTCGCCGATCGCGATACCCGCGGCCTGCCGGTTGGCGTTGCTGAGGCCGAGCAGGTGGCGGCCCCGCAGGAGAGCGACCCGGCTCTTCCAGGAATGCCCGTTGACCGTGATCGTCACGGGCGGCCGCGCGCCTTTGCCGAGCGCCGCCACCACCTCGGCTGGAACTTCCAGGCCGCGCATGGGCTCGGGCGGCTCGACGTGGGACATGAACTTCATGATGTTCGTCTTTCTCCTGTTGTTCTGCCGGCTCACTGCGATTCGGCCCGCCGGCTACGTCCGGAACGGCGCGGCGCGTGCCGCGCTGCGCTGCGCCGTTCCGGACGGCTGTGAGGTGAGGGATCGCGGCTACTCGGCGTAGGGCTGGTCGGTTCCCTGGGCGCTGTAGCCGAGGCTCCAGATGTAGCCCTCCGGGTCGGCGAAGGTGCCGCCGTAGCCGCCCCACGGCAGGGCGCCGGCGGGGTTGAGGATGGTGGCGCCGGCCTTGCGGGCCTCGGCCATGATCTCGTCGACCCGCGCTTCGCTGCGGACGACGTAGGTCAGGACCAGGCCGCTGAAGCCGCTGCCTTCGGGGTCGGTGCCCACCTGGCCGGCCAGACCCTCGCGGGCATAGAAGCCGACCGGCGAGGCGCCGTCGGATGCGAAGAACACCGAGACGCCGAAGTCGTTCTCGACCTTCCAGCCGAGCCCCTCGGTGTAGAACTCCTTGGCCCGGTCCATGTCACGGACACCGAGGAGGATCGAGCTGACGTGCGCCTTCATGCCTTGCCCCTTGCATTGTGGATGTCTCGTACCTGCCGGGTGTCCGGACCCTTGCCCGGATGCCCTGCGGTTGCCATGACCATCACGCTAGGGGCCGCGCCGCGGCCGGGGCTTCTCCAATCCTGCTCGGTGTCCACCGTCGGCACTCGGTGATCTCCGGTCCCAGATCCGATCATGCGTATGTCCGTCGGCCTCGTCTCGCGCTACTCTCCGCGACGTCGTCCGGTGGGGCGGCTGGGGAGCCTGGACGACGGCGGGTCAGCCGCCCTGGCCGGCGCTGCCGATCGGGCCGACCTTGATCGGGGCGTCACCGCTCTTGACGGGGAGCCTGCCGACGCCGGGCCAGTTCAGGGTTACGGACTTCGTCTCGTCCGGCGGGGTCACCACCAAACCGGTGATGCGCAGGCCGGAGGCCTCGCCCATCGTCTCCAGCGGGTAGTTGATGCCGAAGGACACCGACTTGCCGCTCTCGAGAACGAACGAGACGGGCTGTTGGCCGGTGCGCTGCGCGGGGATCTCGCCCGCGTCGGTCTTCAGGTCGACGCCCGCGTAGCCGGCCATCGAACAGTCCGGGCCGTTGTTCTTGAACGTGACCGCGACAGTACCGTCGGAGTCGCCGCCGATGGTGCCGTCGATTGCGGTGGCCTTCAGGTTGTCGGTCCGGCACTTGGCGGCCTTGCCGTTACCGCCGCCGCCCGAGGTGGTTGCGGCGCCGGCGCTCGTGCCCTGGCCGCCGCTGCTCTGTCCGCCGGAGGTATTCGCTCCGCCCTGGGTGCCGCTGCTCTGGGTTCCGCCCTGACTGCTTTGACCGCTCTGGCTGTTGGCGCCCTGACTGCCGCCCGGGTTCGCCGTGTTGGGCGCGGCAGGCGCCTGAGCGCCCGGAGCGTTGGACGAAGTGCCCTTCGCGGCGCCGGAGTCCGAGTCCTGACAGGCGCTCGTCAACAGGACACCTGCGACGAGGGTCGCGGAGGCGAGGACGGTCCGGCGGCGGTTGGCGGACATGAAAAACCCCTTGGTATCGCGTAGTTGAAGCCTCGATGGCGCATGGCTTCCCGGTGCTTGCGTGATCACCCTGCCGGGGCGGGGACCTCCCTGGGAACCGACGTCGGCGTTCCACGACAGCGCTGTCACCAACCGGTGACATGGTCACAGAACGCAACAAGCGTGCGGACGACGCCGATCGCGGAGCACCGTCTCCGCGCTCGGGTGGCTCAAACCGTCGGCGGTGCGGGTCGCGCGGAGGAACCACGCGGCAGCGCCCGCTCTCCCGACACGGCGATTTCCAGGAGCCCCCGAACGGCCTCCCGTAGATCGTCCCTGCTCTGTGGTGTCCCGGGTGTGGGGACGGTGCCGGGTGGGGCCGTCAGCCGGTCGAAGATCAGCCCGTCCACGCAGGCCAGATGCCGACGGGCCCGCTCCTCGGCCCGGGGCCGGGGTATGCCGGCGGCCGTCAGCAGCGCGCACATCTGCGCCCTGGCCGCGTCCCCGTGCCGAAGGATCTCCCGCAACTCGGGTTCGTGGACGGTCTCCAGGATGCAGTGGTAGCGCGCGAGGGTACGCACGCGTCCGGGCCCGAGCATGTGGTCGACGAAGGCCGCGGTGGCGTCGGCGAGTTGGTCCAGGTGCGCGGGGCCGAGCAGTCCGGCTCGCGGCGGGGCGAGCAGCGGTCCGTCGGCGGCCAGTGCGACCTGCCGCAGGTCCTCGGCATCCAGCTCGACCAGGCGCTGGACCGCTTTGGTGATCAGCGCCTTCCGGGTCCGGAAGTACGCCGAGGTGGTGCCGACGGGCAGTTCGGCGCGGGCATCCACGCCGCGATGGGTGAGCGCCCGCATGCCGCCGGAGGCCAGCAGTTCGATCGCCGCGTCCGCGAGAACCGTCCGACGATCGTGTTCCGCACGCACGCCTGCTCCTTCCGGCCCCCATGTTGCTTTCTACATCCGTAGTATACGGTCTTCTACAGAAGTAGAAGCGAGGGGGCGTGAACCATGCCGGAAAAGAACGCAACGAACACACACGTGAACAGCCACGCGACCGCCCGGTCGGCGGTGGTCGTCGGTGGTGGCATCGGGGGCCTGGCGGTTGCCGTCGGGCTGCGTCGGATCGGTTGGCGGGTGACCGTCCTCGAACGTAAGGCGGTCGGCGGCGAGGTCGGGGCGGGGATCGCCCTGATGAGTAACGCGATGCGCGCGCTGGAGAGCCTGGGCCTCGGCCCCGCCGTCAAGGCCGGCGGCCGACCACAACTGTCCACCGGAGTACGCGACGGCGAGGGCCGCTGGTTGTCCCAGGTCGACGGCACGGCGCTGGAGGCCAAGCTCGGCACCGGGATCTATTCACTGCACCGGGCCGAACTCCACGACATTCTGCGGGGAGCCCTCCCCGTGGACTGCGGCGTCGTCACCGGGGCCGAGGTCACCGACATCACGCAGGACCCGAACCAGGCTCTCGTCCACTACACCGGCCCGGGTGGGACGGCGACGATCGGGGCCGATCTGGCGGTCGTCGCCGACGGCGTCAACAGCCGCATCCGCGCCCGACTTCGGCCGGACGCCCCGGCCCCCGTCTACAGCGGCTCGACCGTGTGGCGCGGAGTGACGACCGATGCGTTCCTGCCCACCCCCGACATCGCGCAGACCCTGCACGACGGAGCCGAGATCGGCGTCATGCCCATCCGCGACGGCCGGGTGTGCTGGCACATGGTCACCAAGGCGAAGGCCGGAGTGCGCTACGACAACGAGTGGGCCGAGGTCCGGCGACGCCTCGAGGGCCTGCACGACCCGATTCCCGCCCTGCTCGAGGCCACCGCCCCGGAAGCCGTCCTCCACCACGACATCCACATCCTGGGCACCCCCTTGGACACGTACGTGGCAGGCCGCGTCGCCCTGCTCGGCGACGCCGCCCACGCGATGCCCCCGCACCTGGGCCAGGGCGCGTGCATGGCCATCGAGGACGCCGTCGTCCTGGCCGCGTGCCTGCACACCCACCAAAACCAGGCCACCGCACTGGCCACATACGACAACACCCGCCGCCCCAGAGTCGCGGCCGTAACCAAGGCCTCACACCGCATGGGCCGCATCCAAAAGGCGGAAGGCCGCCTGGCGGTGGCCATGCGCAACACCGCGATGCGCCTGACCCCACCGGCAGTGGCAATGAAGGCAATCCTCAAATTCGCCGACTGGACACCCCCGAGAATCCCCCTACCCGACACCGGAACAACGGCGTAACCACAGACGGGGGAGGGGTCAGGAGTCCGCTGGGCGCAGTAGCGGGCGCTGGGTGGTCTTTTCTTGTTCGTAGCCTCGGCGGGCCTTGGCGGTTGTGGGGGTTGTGGAGACCTCGGCGACGGGGACGTCCCACCATGCTTGCGAGGATGGGGCGCCGATCAGAGGGTCGGTGTCGATGTGTACGACCGTCGTGTGCGTGCAGGCGCGGGCGGTGGTCAGGGCGGTGCGAAATTCGGCGAGCCCGTTTGCTCGGAGTACGTGCGCGCCCAGACTGGCTGCGTTCGCCGCCAGGTCGATCGGCAGCACATCGCCGTCGAAGGTGCCGGATTGCCGGTCCCGGAAGCGGTATTGCGTGCCGAATCGTTCGGCGCCCACCGCCTCGGACAGTGCCCCGATCGAGGCGTAGCCGTGGTTTTGTACGAGCACGATGACCAGTTTGACGTCCTCGGCGACGGCCGTGACGATCTCCTGCGCCATCATCAGGTAGGAGCCGTCCCCGACCAGGACGAACACCTCGCGTTCGGGCGCGGCCATCTTCACGCCCAGGCCGCCGGCGATCTCGTAGCCCATGCAGGAGAACCCGTACTCGACGTGGTAGCCCAGCGGATCGGTCGGGCGCCACAGTTTGTGCAGGTCGCCGGGGATGGAGCCGGCCGCGGAGACCACCACGTCGTGCGGCGCCATCGCCTCGCGGACCGCGCCGATGATCTCGCTCTGGGTGGGCAGCGGGGTGTGGGCGCGGGCGAACGCGGCGTCGACCTCGGCGTCCCAGCGGCGCACCGCCTCGGCGGCGCGGGCGCGGTGTTCGGCTGGGGCGCTCCAGCCGGCCAGCGCCGCCGTCAACGCCTCCAGGCCCGCCCGCGCGTCCGCGACCATCGCGACGCCCGCGTGCTTGGCCGCGTCGAACGCGGCGATGTTGAGGTTGACGAAGCGTACGTCGGGGTCGGCGAACAGGGTCCGCGACGCGGTGGTGAAGTCCTGCCACCGGGTGCCGATGCCGAGCACCACGTCGGCGTCGTGGGCCAGCGCGTTCGCCGCGACGGAGCCCGTATGGCCGATCCCGCCGACGGCGGCCGGGTGTGCGTGCGGCAGCGCGGCCTTGCCCGCCTGGGTGACCGCGACCGGGATCCCGGTCGCCGCGGCGAAGGCGGCGAGCGCGGCACTCGCGTCGGCGTGCACCACACCGCCGCCGGCCACGATCAACGGCCGGCGCGCGCTCCGCAGCACCGCGACGGCGGCGGCCAGCGAGTCGGGGTCGGGTACCGGCCGGCGCACGTGCCACACCCGCTTGGCGAACAACTCCTCGGGGAAGTCCCACGCCTCGGCCTGGACGTCCTGCGGCAGCGCGAGGGTGACCGCGCCCGTCTCGGCCTGGTCGGTGAGCACTCGCATGGCCTGAATCGCGGCGTGCGCGAGCTGCTCCGGACGCTGGACGCGGTCGAAGAAGCGGGACACCGGCCGGAAGGCGTCGTTGACGCTGATGTCGGCGGCGTACGGCAGTTCCAACTCCTGCAGGACCGGCGAGGCCACCCGGGTGGCGAACGTGTCGCCCGGCAGCAGCAGTACCGGCAGCCGGTTGATCGTGGCCAGCGCCGCGCCGGTGACCATGTTGGTCGCCCCGGGGCCCACCGATGTCGTGCACGCCAGCGTCGACAACCTGCGGCGGGTACGGGCGTAGGCCACCGCCGCGTGCACCATGGCCTGCTCGTTGCGGGCCTGATGGTAGGTCAGGTCGCCGGGCCGCTCCAGGAGCGCCTGTCCGATCCCGGCCACGTTGCCGTGTCCGAAGATCCCGAAGCAGCCCTCGATCAGCCGGTGTTCGACCCCGTCGCGTTCGCTGTACTGGCGGGAGAGGAAGCGCACCAACGCCTGTCCCGTGGTCATCCGTACGGTGTTCATCGTGGTCCCTCCGCATCGCACATCGGCACCCGGGGGTCGCGTTCCACGCTCTCCCAGGACTGCCGGACCCAATGGTGTTCGGGGTCGTCGCAACAGGCCATCGTGCGCTGCGGATGCGGGCCCGCGAGCACGTTCAGGTAGTACATCGGGTATCCCGGTGGCGCCATCGACGGACCGTGGTAGCCGCGCGGCACCAGGACCACGTCGCCCTGGCGCACCTCGGCGAGCACGTCCACCGCCTGCCCGTCGTAGACCCGCTGGTAGCCGAAGGGGCGCCCGGGGCCGCCGGAGGAGCCGAGTTCGAAGTAGTAGATCTCCTCCAACACCGCCTCCCCGGGGCGAGCCTCGTCGTGCTTGTGCGGCGGGTACGAGGACCAGTTGCCGCCAGGCGTGAGCACCTCGACCGCGACCAGGCGGTCGCAGCCGAAGCCGTCCGGCGCGGCGAAGTTGTTGACCTGTCGCGAGGCGGCGCCCGCACCGCGGACCTCGACCGCGACGTCGGCGGCCGGCACGTACGCCGGGGCCAGGCGCCGCTCGCAGCGCGCCGCCGGCAGCGCGAAGCGGCCACCGCGTTCGGAGGTCACGCTCACCCGCGCGTCGCGCGGGGCGTAGACGAAGTCGGTCACGCGCGCGAACACGTGCTCGCGGCCCGCGAGTTCGTAGGTCGCCGCGTCGACGGTGACCACGCACGACCCGGCCAGGGGCAGCACGATCGTCTCCGCGTCACCCGTCTCGAGGCGGCGGGTCTCGCCCGGGGCCAGCTCCAGCACGCGCAGCGAACTGTAGGCCCAGCCCGCCGACTCGGGGGTGATCGCCACCCGGAAGCCGCCCTCGGCGGTGCTCCCGTCGGGCAGGTGCAGGGGGCTCACCGCGTGGCCCCACGCACCAGGGACACGGCGGTGTCGACTGCGCCGGCCACGTCACCGTCGTGCGGGAAGAGCATGGTGCGTCCGATGATCAGGCCGCGCACGTGTGGGATCTCCAGCGCGCGCTGCCAGGAGGCGTACATCGCGTCGACGTCGCCGCCGCCCTCGCCGCCCAGGAGCAGCGTGGGCATGGTGGTCGAGGCCATCATGCGCTCCATCTCGTCGACGACGGGCACCTTGAGCCACGTGTACGCCGAGGTGCGCCCCAATGCGGCGGAGATGTTGTTGACCTTCATCTGCGCGTCGGGGGTGAGGATGTTGCGGACCTTGCCGTTCTCCCGGACCGACAGGAACGGCTCAATCAGCGCCATGAGTTCGCGTTCGGCCAGCTCGTTGACCGCATTCGCGGTGCCGATCAGCGTCTCGGCGGTGCCGGCGTCGGCGGGGTCCACGCGTAGCAGGATCTTGCCGCCGTCCAGACCGCCCTCGGCGATGCCGCGCGCGTCGTAGGAGCCGAATCGGTCGTCGAGTTCGAAGCTCGCGCCGGGGATGCCGCCTCGGTTCATCGAGCCCAGGACCAGCTTGCCGTCCAACGCGCCGAGCAGGATCAGGTCCTCGACGATGTCCGGGGTGCCCAGGAAGCCGTCCACCCCGGGGCGGGCAAGCGCCTCGACGCAGCGCGCGAGCAGTTCGTGCCGGTCGCCCATCGCGGTCGGGTCGCCACCGGCGGCGATCGCGCCGCGTGCGGCGTGGTCGGCGGCGAGGATGAACAGCGGACGGGCGAAACCGGCGCGCTCGAACCGGGGTCGGGCCAGCGCGGCGCGGCGGATGGCGCCGGGGTCGGTCAGACGGGTGGTGACGACCGAGGCGATGTCGGGGGCGATGGTCACAGCTGTCCTTCGGTAGGGGCGGAAGCGGGGGTGGCGCGGGGGGTGGAGCCGGTGACGGATCCGAGGGCGGCGCTCGAAGCGGACCCGGGGCCGGGGTCGCCGGCGGGGGCGGAGACGTAGCCGACAGAGCGCGCGATCAACGCGTCGATCTCGGCGAGAGTCGGCATCGCATCGGCACACGCATGCCGCCCGGCCACAAAGGCACCGGCGGCGTTGGCGATCTCCAACGTGCGCCGCAACGGCAGTCCGCCGGCCAAGCCGGCCGCGAGCGCGCCGCCGAACGCGTCGCCGGCGCCGAGGCCGTTGACCACCTCGACGGGGATCGGCGCCAGCCGAATCTCCTCCGTGGCGGTGCGTGCCAGCACGCCGGCCGGCCCCTGCTTGACCACGGCCAGCCGCACGCCGCGTGCCAACAGCCGGTCGGCGGCCTCGTCCGGGTCGCGGGTCCCCACGGCGACCTCGACCTCGTCGCGGTTGCCCACCGCCACGGTGGCGTGCGCCAACGCCCGGGCGTACCAGGCGGGCGCCTCGCTCGGGTCGGCCCAGAACATCGGCCGCCAGTCCAGGTCGAGCACGGTGTCGCCGCCCTCGACCCGGTCGGCGACGGCGCGCAGCGTGGTGCCGCGCGAGGGTTCGGCGGACAGCCCGCTGCCGGTGATCCACACGATGCGCGCGGCGCGCAGCGCCTCGGTGTCCAGGTCCTCGACGGTCAGCGCGAGGTCGGGGGCGTTCGGCCGGTAGAAGTAGAGCGGGAAGTCGTCCGGCGGGAAGATCTCGCACAGCACGACCGGCGTCTGCCGGCCGGAGACGGTGACCACGTGGCGATCGGCAACGCCGAATCCGCGCAGCGCGCGCCGCACGAAGTCGCCGAGCGGGTCCCGGCCCACGCCGGTGACCACGCTCGTGCGCAGCCCGTGCCGGGCACCCGCGACGGCGACGTTGGTCGCGCTGCCGCCGAGGTATTTGGCGAAGGTGCGCACGTCGGCCAGGCCGACGCCGATCTGTTCGGGGTACAGGTCCACGCTCACCCGGCCGAGGGTGATCAGGTCCAGGCCCTCGCTCATCGGGCGTCCGCCGCGGCACGGTCCACGTACAGGGACGGGTGTTCGCAGGTGACGACCAGGGTCGCCGGCCACGCCGGGTCGTAGTCGCCGGCGGCGCCCAGGCGGCGCACCGCCTCGCGCTTGTGCTCGCCGTGTACGACCATGACCGCGCGTCGCGAGCGGGAGACGATCGTCTGCACGCCGACGGTGACGCCGTGCCGGGGGACCTCGTCGAGCGAGGCGTAGTCGGGGAAGGTGCCGAGGTTGTCGCGCCGGGTGCTGTCGGGCAGTTCGACGACGCGGCTGCGGCTGTCCCGGGGCGCGCCGGGCGGGTTGAAGGCGATGTGTCCGTCGGTGGCGCCGGAGGCCAGGATGAACAGGTCGATGCCGCCCGCGTCGGCGAGGCGGGTGTCGTACGCCTCGGGGTCGGCGGGGTCGGGGAACCAGACGGCGTCGGCGGGGACGCCGCGCCCGGGGCCGGCGGCGGCGTTCAGCGGGGCGACGATCTCCTCGGCGGCGAAGCGGTGGCAGCTGTTGTGCGCGCCGTGGTCGATGTCGGTGTAGCCGTCGGGGCTGGCCACCACGTATTCGTCCATCATCGCGATCACCACGTGCCGCAGGTCCAGGCCGCGGGCGGCGACCTGTTCGGCCAGCGCGTCGTAGACCGGCTTGGGGCTGCGGCCACCCGGGCAGCCCAGGACGTAGCGCACACCGGCCGCGGCGGCGGCGACGATGCCGTCGGCGATCTCGCGGGCGAGCGCGTCGCCGAGGTCCGCGGGTGCGTCGAAGACCCGGAGGGGAAGGGGGGCTGGCATGGGTGTCACTCCTTGACGGCGCCCGCGAGCATTCCGCTGATCATGCGGCGCTGGAGGGCGATATAGCTGATGAGCACGGGAAGGGCGACCAGGACGGCCGCGGCGGCGGTCACGCCCGGATCGCTGTTGCGGCGGTTGCCGGCGAAGAACGACAGGGCGAGCGGTGCGGTCTGCACCGAGCGGTCGTCGGGGACCAGGACCAGGGCGAGCAGGAACTCGTTCCAGGCGAACAGGAAGAGCAGGGTGGCCAGGGTGCCGATCGCGGGCATCGCCATCGGCAGCAGCACCGAGCGCAGGGTGCGCAGGCGGGACGCGCCGTCGACCGAGGCGGCCTCGCGCAGCGCGGGCGGCGTGGAGACGAAGAACGTCCGCATCCAGAACACCGCGAAGGGCAACGACAGTCCGATCTGCGGCAGGATCAACGCCCAGTAGGTGTTGACCAGTTCCCAGTCCTTGAGCTGGTAGTAGAGCGGGATCACGGTCGCCTCGTACGGCATCACGAGCCCGATCAGCAAAAGCCCGAGCATCGGGCCCTTGAGCGGGAACGGGAAGAACGCGAGGGCATAGCTCGCCAGTACCGCGAGCACGATCGTGCCGATCACCACGGCGGCGGCGACGATCAGGCTCGAGGTGAGCGCGTCCGAGAACAGACCGCGCCGCCACGCCTCGGTGAAGTTGTCGAAGCTGACCGAGTCGGGGATGGAGAATCCGCTGGTGCGCGTGCCGGGTTCGCCGAACGCGAGCAGCAGCACGGACAGGAACGGGTAGAGCGCGACGAGCGCGGCGACCACGAGGATCGTGTGACCGATGACGGTCTGTCGGCGACTGTTGCTCGGCATCGGTCAGCCCTCCTTGCCGCGCACGAGGCGCATGATCACGCCGGTGACGACGAGCACCACGGCGGTCAGGCAGACGCTGATCGCGGCGGCGCCGCCCACCTCGTGAGTGAGGAACGCGCCCTGGTAGACGAACACGCTGGGCACGGTGGTGGAGGTGCCCGGGCCGCCCGCGGTGGTGTTCCACACGAGGTCGAAGTTGCGCAGCGCGTAAGTGATGGTGAGCACGAGCGCGATGGCGATCTCGCCGCGCAGCGCGGGCAGGGTGACGGTGAAGAACTCCCGGATGGGGCCGCACCCGTCGAGCCGGGCCGATTCGTACAGTTCGGTGGGGATCTTCTGCACGCCGGCGAGGAAGAGCACCATGCACAGTCCGTACATCACCCACGTGCCGACGATGCCCACCGCCGGCAGCGCGGTGTCGTAGTCGCCGAGCCAGGCCCGCGCGAGCGAGCCCAGGCCCACCGCGCGCAGGCCGGCGTTCAGCGGGCCGTCGATGTCGTAGATCCACCGCCACGACACCGCGACCACCACGGTCGCCAGGATCTGCGGCAGGAACAACACCGCGCGGAAGAAGCTCAGCCCGCGCACCCTGATCCGCGACATCAGCGCGGCCAGGAACAGTCCGAGCGCGACAGGGAAGACCGCGTAGAAGACGACGAAGACGAGGGAGTGCGCGATCGCGGAGGGGATCCGGCCGTCGTCCAGGAGCGCGGTGTAGTTGTCCGCGCCGACCCAGCGGCCCTCGGTGATGCCGTCCCAGGCGAACAGGGACACCCACGCCGTCTGGCCCAGTGGGCGCAGTACGAACAGCGTGTAGAACACGGCGGCCGGCAGCAGGTAGAAGAACGCGGGCCAGTACTGTCTCGCGCTCCAGGCGCGCAGGCCGCTCACGACGCGGCCTTGCGATCCGTGCGCTGTTTGGCCGCGAACGCTTCCCGGTCGTCCTGGAGCGCCTTGGCGAAACCGCTCGGCGAGGTGTGTTTGGCCAGCAGGTCCTGGGTCTTGGCGCCGATGGTGTCGTACATGGTGGTCGAGGCCCAGTCGAGGTAGAAGTTCTGGCCGTCGTCGACCAGGAGCTTCAGGCCGATCGTGTTGACCTGCTCGACCACGGGGCTGCCGGCCTTGACCTTGCCCGCGCCGGTGACCGGGGTGCGGCCGACGTCGGCGATGGTCTGCGCGAACTCGTCGCTCATCAGCAGGTCCAGGAACGCCACCGCGGCGGGCAACTTCCTGGTCTTGGCGCCGATGTGCCAGCCCAGGCCCAGCGAGCCCACGGTCGCGCGGGTGCCGTCGGCGCGGGCGGGCAGGGTGAAGCCGACCTTGCCGTTCATGTTCTCCTGGAGCGAAGGTGCGTTCCAGGAGCCGGCGACGAGGAACGCGCCCTCGCCGGCGCCGAACTTGGCGACCGCGTCGTCGGAGCTGATGCCGTTGTAGCCGGGGCCGAAGTAGCCCTGCGCCGCCCAGTCCTGCACGGTCCGGGCGGCGTCCACGGTGCCGGGGTCGGCCACCGTGGTGCCGGGCACTCCGCTGATCCACGAACGCACGTCGCGGCTGGGCACGTTCTGGCCCTGGACCAGGCCGATGACCTGGCTCGCGGGATACTTCTCGGCGTTGCCGAGCATGATCGGCTGCTCGCCCGCTGCCTTGACCCGGTCGAGCGCCGCGGTGAACTCGGCGTAGGTCTGCGGCGGCGCGATGCCCAGCTTGGCGAGCTTGTCGGTGTTGTAGAACACGCCGACGTATTCGGTGGCGGGGCTGATGCCGTACAGGCTGCCGGAGCCGAAGATCGAGCCGTCGGGCGACCAGCGGTACTGCTTGAGCGCGCCCTCGGTGAAGGTGTTCTCCCACCCGTAGGCGCGCATCACGTCGTCGAGCGGGCGGATCAGTCCGGCCTTCACCAGCGGGCCGTCGGTGCCGTAGCCCTGGTTGCCCTGGGCGAGGTCGGGCGCGTCGGAGCCGGACATCGAGTTGACGACGGTCTTCATCAGATCGTCGAAGCCCTTGGTGGCGACCTCGACCTTGACGTTCGGGTACTTCTTCTCGTAGAGCGGCACGAGGGCCTTGAGCGTGTTCTCCTCGCCGGCGTCGGCGAGCACGCGCAGCTTGGTGTCGCCCATGGCCTTGACGTCCTCGGCGGTGACCCGTTGGGTCACGGGACCGCCGGCGAGGTCGGAGGAGACGGTGGTGCCGCCCGCGCCGGGGACGCCACACGCGGTGGCGAGGATGCCGGTCAGGGCGATCCCCGCGACCGCGGTCCAGCGCAGAGATTTCATGGTTGCTCCCGGATCCGACCACCGTGGGTGGTCAAGAGGGACCGAGGGGCGGCCTGGCGGGGCGCCCCTCGGGATCGGGGTCGGGGTCAGACGAGTTCGGCGACCTTGGCCGCGAGCCACGCGCGGTTGGCGGCCTGTTCGGCGGCCACGGTCGGGTACAGCTCGGCGGGGGTGGGCGCGCGGTCCTGCTCGATCAGCAGCCACTCGCGGTAGCCGCCGCGCAGGAGGGCGACCAGGAATCGGTCGATGTCGACGTCGCCGTGCCCGAAGGGCACGCATACGTTCGCCCACCACGTGTCGAAGTCGGTGCGGCGCTCGGCCTTGGCCCGGGCCAGCACGCTCGTGTCGACGTCCTTGAGGTGCACGTGGTTGATCCGCTCGTGCCAGCGGTCCAGGCACTCGACCGGGTCGCCGCCCGCGAGTTGGATGTGGGCGATGTCCAGCGTCAGGCCCACCTCGGTGAGGTCGAGCAGCCGGTCCACCTCCCAGGGCGATTCGACGAAGGTGCTGATGTGCGGGTGGAAGGAGGTGCGCAGCCCGTACGAGCGGGCCAGCGCGACGGCCTGCGCGGACAGCTCCGCCAGCCGCCGCCACCCGGCGTCGTCGAGCGCGAGCGAGCGGTCCTCCCAGGCGCGGGCCGGGTTGTGCAGCAGGGCCTCGCTGCCCTCGTCGGCCAGGATCGCCAGCGGCGTCTCGCCGCCGGCCTCCGCGCATGCGGCCAACTCGCGGCAGGTCTGTTCCATCCGGGCCAGGTCGTGCGCCACCACGTCGTCGCCGAGCGCGTAGTGCACGGGGATGTAGGCCCCGACGGCGGCCAGGCCGTGCCGGGTGAACAGGGCGGCGGTCTCGGCCGGGGTGCCGAAGAACCCGGGCGGGCCCAACTCGCTGCCCGCGTAACCGGCTTCGGCCATCGAGGCGAGCAGGGCCTCGGGCGAGGTGCCGGCGCCGCCGGCGGCTTCGCCGTAGACGCCGTAGCTGACGGGGGCGTTGCCGATCCGCAGGGCGGGGCCGGAGGGTCGGGTCGTGGTCATCGGGCGTCACCTTCCACGAGGGCGGCCTCGCCGCCGACGCGCACGTCGGCGCGGCGGGCGATCGCCGCGATCAGCGCCTGGAGGCAGCGCACGTCCTCCGCGGCCCCGCTCGCGGTCGAGCGCACCGGCGCGCCGTGCGTGATCGACGCGGCGAACTCCGCCAGTTGTACGACGAATCCGGTGTCGTAGCCGGAGCGCACGAGCGAGTCGCGGCTGGCCCCGTCGTGGGCGCGCTCGACCCGCAACGTGCTGCGCACGTCCACGAGGTAGGGCGCGGCCATGTCCAGGCGCAGCCGGCCGTCGCGGGCGAGCACGGCGACCTCCTCGCCGTATTCGGGGTGGTCGGGCAGCCAGTTCCAGTTGAGCACCAGGCGCGCGGCCCCGTCGACACCCAGCGGCGCGGACGCCAGCAGGCACGGCGGTTCGCCCTCGACGGGCCACGGCCACAGGTCGGCGGTGTCGAAGGAGATCGGCAGGGTGAAGCCGAGCGCGCGCAGCAGCGAGAGTTCGTGGATCACCGAGCCGTTGAGCACCTCGCGGTAGTAGCGGCCGAGTTCGGCCGGGACCTCGCCGAGGGCGTCGAGGGTGCGGTCGGCCTCGTAGCGGATCGCCTCGGCGATCACCGCGCCGTCCGCGTCGTCGGCCGGCGGCGGCATCCGCAGGTGCGCGACTTGGGGCTCGTCGGCCGGGTGCAGCACCGTCACGCGCACGGTGCGCGGGGTGTCGAGGGTGTCCAGTTCGGCGGCGGCGAGCGCGGTGATCGGGTCGTACATCTTCATGTAGCCGACCTGGAGCACCAGGCCGCGCTCGGCGGCCAGCGCGCCGAGCGCGTCGGCCTCGGCGACGGTCAGGCACAGCGGCTTCTCGGCGAGCACGTGCTTGCCGGCGAGCAGGGCGGCCTTGGCGTCGCGGGCGTGGGTGCCGGGGGTGGCCAGCAGTACGGCGTCCACGTCGGGATCGGCCAGGACTCGGGCGTAGTCGGTTTCGGCCCGCACGCCGGCGCCGGTCTGCGCGGCGACGGACGCCGCGCGGGAGGGCGACAGGTCGCACACGACCGCGGTGGTGACGACGTCGCCGAGGCGCCGGATCGCGGGCAGGTGCACCGACTGGGTGATCGTCCCGGCACCGACGACGGCGAGACGGACGGGTTCGCTTACCGGCATTGAGGGTTCCTTGCGCGTCGTGAGTGTGGCGGAAGCCGTCCACAGTGGACAGAACATCCATATCGGACGGGCTGTCCGTAACGGACAGGAGGGGGTTGTCGGAGTGACGGGTTCCGCTTGTCGCTTCTTCCCGGATCATGACCTACGGCAGACCAGTTAGTCCAGAGATTGGACCAGATTCGCATCTGGTCTGACTACTGGTTCTTCTGGTATGTTCTCGCGCTGTGACAGTCAGCGACGATCTCCCCGCCGCCGCGGGACCCGCCGTGCAACTCGCCTACCGGGCACTGGCCCAGGCGTTGGACCGGCGCGAATTCCCCGCGGGCAGCCGCCTGCCCGGCGAGCGCGCGCTCGCCCAACGATTGGGGGTCAGCCGCAGCAGCCTGCGCCTGGCCCTGGCCGGTCTGGAGCGCGACGGCCGGGTGCACGCCTCCGCCCAACGCGGGTGGTACGTCTCCACCGACGTGGTCAGCGAACCGCCGAGCCTGCTGCGCAGCTTCACCGACGTCGCGCGGGACCGCGGACTCACCGCCACCGCGCGGCTGCTGACCCGGCGGGTGCGGCCGGCGAGCTATGAGGAGGCGGTGCGGCTGCGCGTCGCGCCCGCCTCCGAGGTGGTGGAGATCACCCGCGTGCGCGGCCTGGACAGCGTTCCCGTCTGCCTGGACACCACCGTGCTGGTCCGCGACCGGGCGCGGGCGCTGGAGACGGCGGAGCTGGAGAACCGTTCGTTGTTCGCGCTCCTGGAGGAGACGGGCGTACACATCCTGCGCAGCCAGTACACCGCGCACGCGGACGCCGCCGACGCGTCCACCGCCGAGCTGCTGCGGGTGCCCGTGGGCTCGCCGGTGCTGATCGGCGAGGAGGTCACCTTCGATCGCGGCGAGGCGCCTGTGTTGCTGGGGCGGGCGGTGTATCGCGGGGACGCGTATCGATTCGAGGCCACGCTGCATCGGGGGACGGAGTAGGGCGGCCGGCGGGACCTCGCGCCGCGTACGACCGATGAGCAATCCATCGTGGGAGAACCCTTGAGTACCTTCGTCACCGCGGCCCTGGACGTGGGCGGCACCAAGATCGCCGCCGCGCTCGTCACGGCCGACGGAACCGTCCTGCACCGCGACGAGCGCCCCACCCTCACCGCCGGGCGGCTGCGCGACCCCGGGCTCGCCGGCACCCGCGCGGCGGCGGGCGACCTGCTCGCGGCGGCACGACGCCTGGGGCTGACGGTGACCGGGCTGGGCGCCGGTTTCCCCGAATACGTGGCCGCCGACGGGCTGTTGACCAGCCGCGAGGTGTTGGCGTGGGACAAACAACCGCTCGACGTGCTGTCCGCGCTCGCGCTCGACGTTCCGTGCGCGGTGGGGTCGGACGTGCGCTGCGGCGCGCTCGGCGAGGCCCGGCACGGCGCCGGTCGTGGGCTGGACGGCTTCTTCTACGTCTCGCTCGGCACCGGCCTGTCCTCGACGTTCGTGCTCGACGGTACGCCCGTGACCGGCGCGCGGGGTGAGGCGATCGCGCTCGGCGAGTTCGAGGTGCCGGCTTCGGTGGACCCGAACTGGCCGGGCAACCTGGAGAGTTACGCCTCCGGGCGCGGCATCGGCGAGCGTTTCGGGGTGGCCGGGACCCGCGAGGTGCTCGCCGCGGGCGGGCCCGAGGCGGCGGCCGTGCTGGACTCCGCCGGCCGCGCGTTGGGCACGGTCCTGGCGGCGGTGGTGCGACTGCTCGATCCGGCCGCGATCGTGGTGGGCGGCGGGCTGGGCAGCGCCGCCGGACCGGTGCGCGCGGCGATGGAACGCGTCTACGCGGAACATACGGCCGCGCGCCCCGCGGCCCCGCCGCTGCTGACGGCCACACTCGGCGCGGACGCCGGACTCGTGGGCGCCGCGGCGCTGGTGTGAACACCGGCGCGAGGTGCCCCCGCCCGCGGTCGGGCGTCCGCGGGCCGGGGGAGGGGACAGGAGCGGCGGGGCCGGGTCAGGTGGGTTGCTTGGTGGTGAGGTACTCCTCCCAGGTCCGGACGCCCACCGCGTGCTCCCGCGTGACCAACCCTCCGGCGCGGAACCCGGCGCCCGCCTTGCCCGGGATGCGTACCGGCACGACCCTTCGCCGCCTGCCCATCGCCTTGAGCCAGGAACGTGCCAGGTCCGCCGCCTCGTAGACGCGCGGCCCGCCCATGTCCGGGACCCGCCCGGCCGGCGCACCCAGCGCCAACTCCACCAGGCGGTCGGCCACTTCACCCTGGTCCACGGGTTGGCACTCGGTCTTCGACGGCACGAGGACGACGGGTGCCTTGGCCAGCACGCCGAACGCCTTGTGCAGCAACTCGGGGAACTGCGTCGCGCGCAGGTTCGTCCACGGGATGCCCGACTCGGCCAGCAACCGCTCACCCTCGACCTTGATCCGGTAGTACGAGTACGGGATCCGGTCCACGCCGACGATCGAGATGTTCACGATGTGCCCGACTCCGGCCCGCCGCGCCGCGTCCAACAGGTGTCGCCAGCCGGGGATGTCGTGCTTCGGCCGCCGCGTGTCCGACGCGCAGTGGATGATCGTCGCGACACCGTCGAACGCCGCGTCGAGGCCCGTACCCGTCCGCAGGTCGGCGGTCACCCAGGTCACCCCCGGATCGTCGGGCAGAGCCGTCCGGCGGGTCATCGCCCGCACCGGCACGCCGGCGCGCCGTGCCCGGTCCAGCACCTCACGCCCCAGCACACCGGTCGCGCCCGTCACCAGGATCACGTTCTCGCTCATCGGTCCTCCTCGCCACGGCGACGCCGCACCTCCGCGACGTCGCCCTCGTCAGCAAGGAACCGAACGGCTACGCGTTACGTGACAACTCTCGGCATTGTTCTTCGAGAAATTTCAGCTTCTCCGGATTCCGGACCATCCGCACGCCCGCTATGCCCTCCGAGCCGACCTCCACCACCGCGGCCGTCGTGAGCGCTCCGCCCTCCCAGCCCAACAGCGCCGTGTCGCCGTTGACCTCGGCGAAGCCGAACTCCATACCGGAGGCGAAGCGGGCCATCAGGCCCAGGAGGAACCGGGCCACCTTGTCCCGACCGAAGACCGGGCGCGTGGACGCGGTGACCTTCCCGCCGCCGTCGGACCACGCCACGACATCATCCGCGAGCAGCGCCTCCAGTTCGTCGAGCGCTCCCTCGGCCGCCGCCGCGAGGAAGCGCGCCAACAGATCGGACCGCACCGCCGCGGGAGCCTCGAAACGCGGCCGCCCGGACGCGAGGCGCAGCCCGGCCCGCCGATGGGTCTGCCGGGAATGGGCCTCCGACCAGTCCAGCACCTCGGCGATCTCCCGATGGCTGTACCCGAACGCGTCCCGCAACACCACGACCGCCCGCTCCGGCGGCGACAACCGCTCCAGCATCACGAGCATCGCCATCGACACCGCGTCCCGCTGTTCGGCGGTCTCCAACGGCCCGAGCACCCCGGTGTCCGTCCGCACCGGCTCGGGCAACCACGGTCCGACGTACTCCTCGCGCCGGGCCCGCGCGGACGTCAGCCGGTTGAGGCACAGATTGGTCAGCACCTTGGCCAACCACGCCCCCGGCGCGTCGATGTGTCCCCGTTCGGCCGCGTGCCAGCGCAGATACGTATCCTGCACCGCGTCCTCGGCCTCGGCCGCCGACCCCAACATCCGATACGCGATCCCGAACAGCCGCCCCCGCTGCGCCTCGAACTCGGCGGTCGGATCGGGAAACGGGTCGACGGTCACGAAACCCACCGTACAAGCCGCACCCCCACACACCCGCAGGCACCTCGGGACGAGCGGGCCGACGGGAGGGCGCGGCGGTGAGCGGTGAGCGGTGCTCGGTCAAGAGTTCGACGGGTGCATCCCGACCGGCGAGCGGGCGGAGTCGAGCGGGATCGGGGTCAACATCGGGGCCTCCTGGTCCGGGTCCAGCGCCGTCGGGCCGTACAGCCAGTCGACGAACGTGTAGTCGTGGGTGTCGCGTTCGCGCAGGATGGTGTCGCGCTGTGCGCGGGCGAGGCCGTCGAGGTGCCAGAGTTCGCCCCAGGCGCGGGCGGTGCGCTGCACGCGGCGGCGGTGCCCGGGGCGGACCGCCTGGTAGCCGGCGAGGGCGGCGGTCCAGTCCACGGTTTTGTCGGCCGCGCGGTTCCGGGCGGCGTGCCGGGCCGGCACCCAGCCGTCCTCCAGTGCCATGATCGCGCCCTGCGCCAGGTATTGCAGCGGCGGATGGGCCGCGTCGCCGAGCAGGGCGATCCGGTCGAACACCCACGTGTCGACCGGTTAGCGGTCGAACATGCGCCACCACCGATCCCGCCACATCAGGGGGATGCCCGCCCGGACCTGCTCGGCGGTGTCCGCGAACGCCTCGTCGAGTTCGTCGGGCGTGCCCCAATCCTCCTTGCCGGCAAGGGCCTTCGGCGACTCGAACACGGCGACCTGGTTGAACATCTCGCCGCCGCGCAGGGCGTACTGCACGAAGTGGCAGCGCGGGCCGACGTATACGACGACGGCGTTCTCGCGCACCCGGTGGTCGCGGACGTTGTCGATGGGGACCGCGCCGCGGTAGGCCACGTAGGACGAGCTGACAGGCGCGTCGCCGACGAACCGGTCGCGGGCGACCGAGTGGAGGCCGCCGTCGGACTGCTGCTGCTCGCCGAGTTGGAGGGCGCGGAGCTGGAGGCGCTGTACGCGGTCGAGCGCTGGGGGAACCGGGCCTTCGACCCCGATGGGTCGCCACACTGCGCTCCGCGGCAACCGCACTGGAACGCGAACTCGCGGCCGGCTGAGCCGCGCACCCGGCCGCGTCCTCGGAGCCCCGGGTCAGGTGAGTGCGTCCCGTCGGGCGAGTACGCCGCCCAGGGCGGTTGCCGCGGCGCGCAGCGCGGCCACGTGCGCCTCGGGGCGGAAACGGGTGCTGGGCCCGGCCACGCTGATCGCCGCGACCGGCTCGTCGTCCGGACCCAGGACGGGCGCGGCCACGCACACCAGACCGAGCGCGGACTCCTCGTACTCGAACGCGACACCGCTCTCCAGCACCGCGTCCAGCCGGCGGCGCAACAACCCGGGCGCGACCACCGTGTGCGGGGTACGCCGCTCCAGCACACCGGAGAGCACCGTGCGGCGCAGTTCCTCGTCGCCGTGCGCGAGCAGCGTCTTGCCGATCGCGGTGCAGTGCATCGGCATCCGGCCGCCCACCCGGGAGGGGCTGCGGGCCTGCCGATGCCCGCCGATCTTGGCGACATAGACCACGTCCGTGCCCTCGCGCACGCCCAGGTGCACGATCTCGTGGGTGCGTTCGTAGAGGTCCTGAAGGAACGGCATGGCCAGTTCGAGCAGTCCGCGCTCGACGGACGCCCGCATGCCCAGCTCGAACAGGGTGCCGCTGAGCCGATAACCCCCCGGCAGCCGGTCGAGCAGCCGCAGTGCCACCAGCTCTCCGGTGAGCCGGTGCACGGTGGCCTTGTGCAGGCCCGTACGGCGCACCAGCTCGGCGAGCGCGACGGTGCGGTCGTCGACGGTGAACGCCTCCAGGATGGCGGTCGCCTTGCTCAGGACGCTGTTGCGGTCGGGAGCTTGGTCGAGGGCTCGGTCGGGGGCTCGGTCTGCGGAGTCGGGCACCCGGCCAGCGTATCGCTGAGCGAGACGCTTTGGTTGTGGGTGATCGGCGAGGGTCGCGACGATGCCGCCATGACCAGTACTTCCCCCCACGGCGAGGACGCGGTGCGCGCAGCGGCCGAACGGCTGCTCGACGCCGCCGCGACCGGCGTCGCCTGCGCCCCGGTCCGCGACCTGATCGGTCCGGGCGACCTGGCCGCGGCGTACGCCGTCCAGCGCCGGATCGTCGACGACCGGCTGGCCCGCGGCGCCGGGGTCGTCGGCCGCAAGATCGGCCTCACCTCCACCGCCGTCCAGCGGCAACTGGGCGTCGACCGGCCCGACTTCGGTGTGCTCTTCGACGACATGGGCCACGCCGACGGGGACGTGGTCCCGTACCGCGCGGTGCTGCAACCGCGCGTCGAGGCGGAGGTGGCGTTCGTGCTCGGCGCCGATCTCGCCGACGGGCCGCTCGACCTCGCCCAGGTGCACGATGCCATCGACCACGCGGTCGCGGCCCTGGAGATCTGCGGCAGCCGGGTGCGCGACTGGGACATCCGCTTCGCCGACACCGTGGCCGACAACGCCTCGTCGGGTGCGTACGTCCTGGGCACCGTGCGCAGGGGCCTGGACGAATTCGTGCCGCGCGAGGTGCGGATGACCATGACGGTCGGGGGAGAGGCGGTCTCCACCGGCACCGGCGCCGCCTGCCTGGGCGACCCGATCGAGGCGGTGGCCTGGCTGGCCCGGCAGGCGCGCGACCTCGGCGATCCGCTGCGCGCCGGGCAACTCGTGCTCTCCGGCGCGCTGGGGCCGATGCACCCCGTGGCGCCCGGGGACAGCGTTCGCGCCGACATCACCGGGCTCGGCACGGTCGCGATCGACTTCGGCCCGGACTTCGACGAGGAGGGTTCATGACCAGGACCAAGGTCGCCGTCATCGGATCGGGCAACATCGGCACCGATTTGATGATCAAGGTGCTGCGCACCGCCGAACACCTGGAGATGGGTGCGATGGTCGGCATCGACGCCGACTCCGACGGCCTGGCCCGCGCCCGCCGGCTCGGCGTCCCGACCACCCACGACGGGGTCGAGGGGCTGATCGCCATGCCCGGATTCGACGAGATCGGGATCGTCTTCGACGCCACCTCGGCCAAGGCACACGCCCACAACGCGGCCCGGCTGCGCCCGTACGGCAAACGGCTGATCGACCTCACGCCCGCGGCGCTGGGGCCGTACGTCATTCCCGCGGTCAACCTCGAACAGCACCTCGACGCCGACGACGTCAACATGGTCACCTGCGGCGGACAGGCCACCATCCCGGTGGTCGCCGCGATCGGGGCGGTGGCCCCGGTCGCGTACGCCGAGATCGTCGCGTCCATCGCCTCGAAGTCCGCCGGACCGGGCACCCGTGCCAACATCGACGAGTTCACCGAGACCACCTCGGCCGCGATCGTCGAGGTCGGCGGCGCCCGGCGCGGCAAGGCGATCATCGTGCTCAACCCGGCCGAGCCGCCGCTGATCATGCGCGACACCGTCCTGGCGCTGGTGCGCGCGCCCGGCCCCGACACGGCGGAGCGGATCCGAGAGGCGGTGGCCACGATGGTCGCCGCCGTCGCCGAGTACGTGCCCGGCTACCGGCTCAAGCAGGAGGTCCAGGTGACCCCCGTCCCCGCCGACCAGCCGCTGGAGACCCTGCTCGCCCCCGGCGCGGACCGGCCCACGCACCAGGTCTCGGTGTTCCTGGAGGTCGAGGGCGCCGCCCACTACCTGCCCGCCTACGCCGGAAACCTCGACATCATGACCTCGGCCGCGCTCCGCGTCGGCGAACGGATGGCGGCCCGCGACGCGGCCCGCGGCCCGAACGCCGACAACGACCGCGGCACCCGCCCGCACGTGGAGGCCGCCTCGTGAGCACCCCCATCTTCGTCCAGGACGTCACCTTGCGGGACGGCATGCACGCCGTGCGGCACCGGATCACCCCCGCCGACGTCGCGCGGATCGTCACCGCCCTCGATCGGGCGGGTGTGGATGCCATCGAAGTGGCGCACGGCGACGGCCTCGCGGGCGGTTCGCTCAACTACGGCCCCGGTTCGCACAGCGACTGGGCCTGGATCGAGGCCGCCGCCTCCGTCCTGGAGCGCGCCCGACTGACCACCCTGCTGCTGCCCGGCGTCGGCACCATCCACGATTTGCGCCGCGCCTACGACCTGGGGGTGCGCTCGGTCCGCGTCGCCACGCACTGCACCGAGGCCGACATCTCCGCGCAGCACATCGCCGCGGCGCGCGAACTCGGCATGGACGTCTCCGGATTCCTGATGCTCTCGCACATGGCCCCGCCGGAGGCACTTGCCGAACAGGCCCGACTGATGGAGTCGTACGGCGCGCACTGCGTCTACGTCACCGACTCCGGCGGCCGGCTCACGATGAACGACGTCGCCGCCCGGGTGCGTGCGTATCGGGACGTGCTGCGGCCGGAGACCGAGATCGGGATCCACGCGCACGAGAACCTCTCGCTCTCGGTGGCCAATTCGGTGGTCGCGGTGGAGAACGGCTGCTTCCGCGTGGACGCCTCCCTGGCCGGGCACGGCGCGGGCGCCGGGAACTGTCCGCTGGAGGCGTTCATCGCGGTCGCCGACCTGTCCGGCTTCGACCACGGCTGCGACCTGTTCGCCCTCCAGGACGCCGCCGACGACTTGGTCCGTCCCCTCCAGGACCGCCCCGTCCGGGTCGACCGCGAAACCCTCACCCTGGGCTACGCGGGCGTCTACTCGTCCTTCCTGCGCCATGCCGAAGCCGCCTCCGCGCGCTACGGCGTGGACGTGCGCGACCTTCTCATGGAGTGCGGCCGACGAGGCCTGGTCGGTGGCCAGGAGGACATGATCGTCGACATCGCGCTGACCCTGTCCGCCTGACGGGCGCCGCCGGCGCGCATGCTCGCCCGTGTTGTGCGGGTACCGGTCGTGGAGGGTCTTCCGGGAAATCGTGAGGTGACACCGTGACCACCGTGCAGGACTACAAGGAACTGTGTGGCGGGATCGCCGCGCATCACCGCGAGCGGCTGGACGCGGTGTTCGCGGGCGAGGCCGAGCCGGGTGCGCCGGTACCACCCGAGTGGGCAAGACCGTGGGGCCACGTGCCCCCGGACGACCTGCCCCCGAACCTCGGGCCCGCGACCGACGCGTACGGGCGGTGCGGGATGCGCGCCCTGGAGGGCCGACGGGCGGACGTCGCGCGGATCCTGGGGGAGTTCCGGGAAAGGAGGATCACCCAGGAGTGCGCGGAGGAGTGGAACAGGGAGTCCGCGACGGCCCGGAAGCGGGAACAGCAAAAAGGGGACGACGAGTACCTGGAGGAGATCGTCCGGGCGATCGACGCGGCCGGTGACGACGAGGACGTCATCGCCAGGACCGTCGAGATCTACACCGCGGCGTTTGACGCACTCGTCGGTGCGTGGGCGGTCGTCGGCGAGTGTCTGCGCGATTGGCTGACGGCACGCGTCGAGGACATCGACGCCTGCTTCGAACGCGCGATCGGAATCGAACCGGAGGTGGAAACCCCGGAGCAGGCCCCTGCGCCCGTCCCGGCCGTCGGTTCGGGGTAGGTGTCACCTCGCCATCCCGGTGTCGGCGCCGTCACGCAGGGCCGCCACCGCCGCCTCCGGGGTGTCGGTGAAGAACCGGATCGTGCGTGCTTCGCCCCGACGGCCGAGCGGGCGGGTGTACCTCACCGGTTCGCTGAGTTCCACGACGACGTTGCTCTGCGAGGCCACGCAGACGCCGAGTCGGTCGCCGGCCACGGCGATGGCCGACGATTCGTTGAAGCAGCGGGCGAGGCGGACCGACGCGACGGTGTGTCTGGGGATGCGCAGGTCGAAGAACGCGCCCGAACGCAGCCGGAGTTCGTCCGCGGTGACGACGTGTGGGCGGGTCACCCAGGTGGCGGCCACGGCGACGGCGGTGAATATCGAGTAGACGTCCACGACCAGGAAGGCGCGCCGAAGGATCGGCGGCGCGCCGACACCGCGCAGGACGACTTCGGTGGCGACGGCGTCCACGGTCAGGACGAAGACCCACAGGAGCATCATCGGCATCGGCTCGCGGGCATAGGGCACCGTCACCGCGTCGGGCGGTATGCCGTGCTTGCGGCGCAGACACAGCAGCCACAGACTCTGCACGCCCTTCGCGTCGAACGAGACCACGCGGCGTGCCGGTGTCGGGACGATCTCGCGGACGGTGTGCCGGGTCGCGGTGCGACGGTCGGCGTTCGCCCGCCGGGCCGCGGCGTAGATCGGCCCGGCCGCGGCCAGTGTCGATACGAGTGCGGCGGTCGCGGCGGCGCCGGACGCGGCGAGGACGGGGTCGGGCAGTGGGACGCCGGAGAGGAGGACGAGGGTCAGGAGCAGTTCGGCGGGAATCGCGACGTACATGGTCCAGCGGGCCGGACGGAGCATCACGGCTCCCTTCTCAGCAGGGCCACCAGGCGGCGGAACACCTCCGTTTGGGCGGCGGACAGTTCGGTGGCGATCGCGCCGAGCCATTCGGCGTCCCTTCCGGTCGGAGTCGGGGTCGAGGCGGACGCGGAGTCCGGCGTGGCGGCCTCCGTCGCCCGCATGGCGTCGGTCAGGCCGTCCGGAAGGAAGTTGGCGAAGTCCCGGGCCAGGCGCTCGACGCGGGGATCGTCCGGATCGGCATCGGCCAGCGCGTCGAGCCGCGCGGTCAGTGCCGCGCCGCGGGCGACCATGGCGGGCTCGGCCAGCGGCCGAAGCAGGTCGGCGAACGCTTCGCGTTGCTCCGGGGTGGCCGTGGTGTCGATCAGCGCCAGGAACTCGCGGTCGAGTCGGGCGAAATGCGATTCGTGCGCGGGGAATTCGCGCAGTACGTCGGCCAGGGCCGGGGACACCGTCGAGTCGGGGTCCAGTTCCGGATCCGCCAGGAGCACGGCGAGCCGGGCGCGGCGTGCGGCGATGGCCTCCTGCTGTCGCGCCAGGTCCGCGTCGAGTTCGGCGAGAACGTCGCGCAGGTCGCGCTCACGGTCCCGGTCGAGCACGGCGCGGACTTCGTCCAGAGGGAGCCCGAGGTCGGCCAGGCGCCGCGCCCGGGCAAGCAGCAACGCGTCACGCAGTCGGTACTCCCGGTACCCGTTGGGCAGCCGTGGAGGCTCCGGGACGATGCCCAGATTGTGGTAATGCCGCACGGTCCGAGTCGACACCCCGGCCAGCGCGGCGATCTCGCCGATTCGCATGACTCCATGGAAAACCGTGACGTTACGTCAAGGTCAAGGGCGCGCGGAACGCCGGTGACATCTGCCGTCGACCGGCCGCCTGTGGCGCGCCGCGCCGAACGGAGCCCGCCCGCCGTCCCTCGCCGGACGGCGGGCGGGCCTCGGTGCCACGCCGCGCCGTCAGCGCGGAGCGTGCGGTGAGGCCCGGAGCGGGGACACGTGGGCACACGTGCGTTCGGCGTCGTCGGGCGGCGGGCCGTCGGGTGCGGTGGGCCGGCCGTACCAGTCCAGGCAGACGATCAGGGCGTCGTCGTCGGGAATGGGGCGCCCGCGATGGCCGGTGAGTTCACGCAGCACCGCGCGGGGCATCTCGGCGGGCGGCAGCAGTCGGGTGGCGCTGATCGCCCGAGCCAGCGCGCGATCGCCGTAGGCTTCGCCGTCCGGCGAGGCGACCGCGTGGACACCGTCGCTGACGAAGACCAGCCGGTCCCCGGGACGGACCCGGAATTCCTGCGCCCTGTAGTCGGTCTCCTCGAACATGCCCAGGGGCAGTTGCGCGTCGAAGTCGATCGGACTCACCGTTCCCGCGCGCAGGAGCAGCAGGCGTGGGGAACCGGCGTCGATCACCTGCACCCGTCCGGTGGCCAGTTCGAAGTCCAGCAGCAGGACGGACAGGTAGGCGTCGCCGCGGTACCGGGCATAGACGGCCTGGTCGGCGAGGGCCGCCTGGTCGGCGAGCGGGATGCCGGCGCGTCGGGCGTTGCGCAGGGCGTTGATCGTGAGGTTGCTGAGGAGGGCGGCGTCGATGCCCTCGCCCATGCCGTTGGTCACCGTCAGCGTGAGCCGGTCGGCGGTGGCGGACCAGTCGAAGTTGTCGCCGTGGACGGCGTAGGCGGGTTCGAGTTGGGCGCCGATGGCGTATTCGTCGCGGCGACAGGCGCGACCGGGCAGGAGTTGCCACTGCATCTCGGCCGCGAGGGTCAGCCGGTCCTTGCGTCGGGCCCGGAGGTAGAGGTCGGTGTCGCGTTCGGCGACGGTGACCGCGTGGGCGAGCATCTCGGCGATGTCGACGAGTTCGGACCGGACGGCCGGTGAACAGGCGTCGGTCGGGAGGGTGACGGAGAGGACACCGAGACGGTCGCCGCGTACCGTCACCGGGAGGTGTACGACCGTGTCCGCTCCGTGCCGCTCGTGCGCGGGTTCCTGCGCGCCGAAGACCCGACCCTGAGTGCTGTTGTCGATGGAGAGGTATCCGGCTTCCGGAGCGAGGGCGGACACCGGTTGCAGGACGGTCAGGCTGTAGTCGGCCATCAGCAGGTCGACGGCTTGTGCCCGGCAGTGCCGCGTGAGCACGCCGCGGATCGCGTCCAGCAGCCCGGGCGCGGGTGCGGCGCGCAGCGCCCGCTCGGCTTCCTCGTATACGTTCACAGTTTGTCTTCAGCCGTTCTCTGCGGATGCGGTACGGGGGCACCCTCATGGCGTGTTCGGCGAACGGCCGGACGGCCCGTCGAATCAATCGCCTTTATAGCGTCTATTGTGGTGACGGCACGGCCGTCGGAGAGGCGGGCGTCAGAGTAAGGCGGTGAGCGGGGTTACCTTCTCTCGACACGACCAGTCGGACGAGACGGCGCGTGTGGCGACCGTGGCGGCCGAATTGCTCGAGATGTTGTTGGGGCGTGCTTCCACGGCACCCGTTTCGCCCTCACAGCTGCGCGTGCTGTTTCTGCTGGAGCGGCACGAGGGCATCAACCTGCGCACGTTGGCCGCGGGCCTGCGGTCCACGCCCTCCTCGACGAGTCGTCTGTGTGACCGCCTCCAGGCGGTGGGTTTCGTCGAACGCCTGCCCAGCGCCAATAGCCGCCGTGAACTCCAGTTGCGGCTGAGTGGGCGGGGATGCGCCTTTTTGGCGGATCTGCGGGCCCGGCGTGAGCAGGAACTGGCAGTCGTCACGGCGCGCATGTCGGGCGAGTCCCGGGCGATGCTGCTGAAGGGCCTCGAATCTCTGCGCAACGCCGCCGGGCCGGTCATGGACGAGGCGACGGGCGACGCGTCCTCCCTCTCCTCGCGTGCGCGAACCGCCTGAGGCGATCGGCCGATTCGGGTGACAGGCGCGGTGTGCCCGCTCCACCGCGTGCGGGGAGCGCGAGATACGTGGGCCGGACACGTGCCGAGCGTATGTCGGCCGACGTCGATGTCCCATGGCGGCGCCCCCTTTCGTCGGATGAGCGAGCGGTGGCGCTCGGTTGCAGGCCGGCGATGCGCGCGTCACGTCGATGTCGTCCCCCGACGTCGACGGCTTTGCCCTGCCCCGGCGTCCCGATGCGAAGCGTATCGAATTATTGCCTGATGACAAATGTCGCGGTCGGACATGTATTCCGGGGTGGGTGTGAACGATCCGCCGTCGTGTCCCGACGCCCGGCCGACGTCCCGCCGACCATCAGGGGGAGGGTGCGGACCGGCCTTCGTCGCCGCTTGCGGCGAAGCCGCGCCCAGCCGTGGCGGTGGGCCCGGTGAGGTATCCGCCGACGCCGGTGATGTCGAGCAGGCGGGTCAGTCGCACGGGTCGACGGTGCAGATGCAGGGCGATCCCGGCGGCGTGTGTGCGGCGGCGCAGGCCGATCAGGACGGACAACCCGCCGCAGTCGATGGCGGTCAGGCCCGCCCAGTCCAGGTGCAGATGACGCAGCGCCGGTCCATACCGCCGCTGATGCGTGTCCAGCGCCGCGTTGACGCTCTCGGTGAACGTGGCGCCGGTGTCGTAGTCGAGATCTCCCCGAATGGCCAGACGCAGCGACCGGGTGTCGCCGGTCTCGACGTCGACGGAGAACTCGACGGGTGTGGGGGAGCTCATGGCGTTTCGGGGCCGGCGTGGGTGGGGGCCGTGGGCAGGGTCTCGCTCGCGACGCGGATGAAACCGAGCGCCCGGGGAAAGTCGCGCAACTGTTCGCCGAGGATGTCCAGCCCCAGGCGCAAACCGGCCGCGGGTACGTGGCGGGCGGTGAGTATGTCCCTGGTCCAGTCGACGAAGGAGGTGAACAGGTCCGCCTCGTCGACGTACAGGGCCGTCGCGAGGAAGTCCACGATGTGGGCCAGGTCCTCGGCGGTTCGTTCGCGCTGGGCGGCGCTGTACGCGCGCATGCCGGGCCCGCGCTCGTCGAGGGCGGCCAGGCACTGCCGCACCAGGGTGGCGCGGTTGGACTTGACGAACGTGTACTCCTGATCGGCCAGATGGGGCAGGTCGTCGATCTCGTGGCGTCGCTCGGCGTGCCGGGCGGTGATCCCGCGGGCCAGCCGGTCCGCGGCGCCTCGCGCGTCGGGGGCCCAGGCGTCGGCGCCCAACAGACGCGCGTAGCGGCCGTCCGCGCCGAAGGCGGCGCCGCCGACCATGACCGGGATGCCCAGCGACTGCACGGCGGTCACCGCCTGGTGGGCGGTGGGCAGGTGAGTGGGCAGCGAGGCCGAGAGCAGGGCGGCGGCCGGGTTGCTCTGATGCACGTGTGCGACCAGGTGCGGAGTCGGGGTGTGGGCGCCGAGGAAGTCCACCCGCCAGCCGCGCCCGGTGAGGGTCTCGGCCAGCAGCCGGGCGGGCAGGGCATGCCATTCGCCATCCACACACGCCACCGTGACGTTGCCCCGCGTCGGCGACGGAGGCGGTGCGGGGTGGTGGGCGAGGACGGCGATGACCCGGTCGATGATCGCGGTGGCCGCGTGCTCCTCGGCGACCCCGATCCGGTTCGCCGCCCATTCGAGCCCGACGCGACGCTGCACGGCGGCCACGATGTCCAGCAGCAGGGTCTCACCGTCGGCCCCGGCGTCGGCCGCCGCGGTGGCCAGTGCCATCGCGCCCGGCTCGTCCCGGCCGATCACGGCCGACCACAGTCGCTCCGCGAGATCGCGGGATGTGTCCGGGGCCGGGGCACCCGCCTTCCCGTCGCCTGCCTTCCCATCGCCCGTCTTCACGGTGCCCGTCGTGACAGTGCCCGTCTTCACAGTGCTCGCCTTCACAGTGCTCGTTGTCACGGTTCCCGCCGTCGTGGTCCGTTGCCCTCGTTGCCCTCGCGGTCGTCCGGGACAGGGAATCGGTCGACACCGTCGGCCGGATTGGTGATCGCCAGCGTGGCCATGTCGTCGTGACGACCGCCGCCCAGCCACTGGGCCGCCAGCATCTGTACCCGCTCGACCACGGCCTCCGCCGGCATGCGTGCACACTCCCGCAGAGCCTCCCGCAGCCGCTCCTCGCCGTAGAAGTCGTCACCCAGCGGCCCGCCGCGAGCCTCGGTGATCCCGTCCGTGTACAGCAGGCAGGTCTCGCCGGGTGCCAGCGCCACGTCCACGCTCCGCGTCCGGACGTCGGGCAGCGCCCCCACGAGGGTGCCGCCGGTCGCGGCTTCCTCCACCCGCCCGTCGGCGCGGACGATCAGCGGCGGCAGATGTCCGGCGCTGGTCAGCCGCAACAACACCTGCTCCGCGCTGCGCCGCACCGAGGCCAGCACCAGGGTCGCGAACCGGGTGTGGTGGGAGTTCATCAACGCGTCGTTGAGCAGGGCGAGGACCCGCTGATGATCACCGGACATCGGCACCAGCGCGTGCAGGACACTGCGGATCTTTCCGGTCAGGACGGCGGCCTCCAGGCCCTTGCCCGCCACGTCGCCCAGTACGACGAACGTCTCCCGGGACGCGTCCGCCCCGGGATGGACGTCATAGAAGTCACCGCCGACCCGCTCGTGGTCCTGCGAGGCCCGATAGACGCCGGCGTACTCCACGCCGTGCACCCGCTCCAGCCGCGGCGGCAGCAACTCCCGCAGCAGCGTGGTCGTGATCGAGGCCTGCTCCGCGTACAGCCGTGCCGCGGACAGGGCGGCGCCGGCCCGTGCGGCGAACAACCGCGCGAACACCTCCTCGCCGTCCGTGAACGCCCGGTGCGTGCTCGCGCGCAGCAGGATCAGCACCCCGGCCGGCACTCCGTGTCCGGGCAGCGGGGTGACGATCACCGAGCCGATCGGACCGGCGAAACCGGGCGGCACGCTCCAGTCGGGAATGTTTTCCGGGTCGATCCACCGGGTCGGCACCGGCGGGAAACCCTGCAATGCCTCCGCCAGTCCGGGAACCGTGCGCGGATCGATCGACACCACCGTACGTGTGATGCCGGCGCCGGCCTGCGCGTAGGTCAGCGCGTGCCGGCGACCCTGGGCCGCGACGATGACGACCGCGGCGTCGGCCAGGTGATCCGCGGCCATCCGCGCCGTCACCTCCGCGCATCGTTCGAGGTTCAGCGACGACAGCAGCGCGCCGGAGACGTCCGCCAACAGCTCGGCACGCTTACGCTCGTTGCGCAGTGCCTGCTCGGCTCGACGCAGATCGGTGTCCTCCACGAGCCACCACACCACATCCCCGTTCTCGATCCGCGAGGGATGCGCCGCGAATGTCCGACCCGCCACGGCGCCCGACACCGCCTCCCGCGGCGTCGCGGCCGAGTCCAGGTGGCGGTGGTGCGCCCGCGCGAGCCAGTGCGGCAGGCCGCCCGAGGTCAGACCTTCGCCGACCGCCTCGGCGTGCGCGAACAGCCGGCGCGCTCCTTCGTTGGATCCGATGACGTCCCCGTCGGGGTCGACGACGAGAACGGGGCAGGGGGCGCTGTCCCATATCGAGGCGACGTGAGCGTCACCATCGTGCGGAGTCTTGGGTGTACCCGAAGGACGGATCACAAGCCGGGGAACGCGTCGCGCGCACCCCACCACCTCTCTATCGCTGGACAACAGTTGTCTTCATGCAACCGTGTCCTATGCTCCAGCCATACGCAACACTGGGAATAAAACGGGCAATTCTCCATCTAAGCCTCATAAGTGCCACCTTATCGGGCCTGCCCCAGCGTCGAGGAGGTCGACCATCACCGGAAAGGCCGATGCCGGCGTGTCCAGGATCACGTGGCCGTGTCCGTCGGGTTTGCCGACCGCGTGTCGTCGGGTGAGCGCGTGGCGAGGGCGTGCGGGGGTTCCGCAGAATAGGGGCGAATTCCCGGAGGCCGGCGACCGAGGCGAGGGCGGATCAGATGACCGATGACGTGGACACCGGGCTCGTGCCTCCCGCGCGGACGCGGCACGAGACGGACGTCGTGGGCAACGCCGAACTGCGCCGCCTGCTGGCCGGGTTGACCGCCGTACGCGACGGCGACTTCGGCGGCCGACTGCCCGACGACGGCGACGGCCTGCTCGGGGAGATCGCCGGGGTGTTCAACGGCATGGTCGACCAGCTGGCGCTGTTCACCTCCGAGGTCACCCGGGTGGCACGCGAGGTCGGGTCGGAGGGCACCCTCGGCGGTCAGGCGCTCGTGCCGGGCGTGTCCGGGACGTGGGCCGATCTGACCGACTCGGTGAACGCGATGGCCGGGAACCTCACCACCCAGGTCCGTGACATCGCCCAGGTCGCCACGGCCGTGGCGCGCGGCGATCTGTCGCAAAAGATCGACGTGGACGCGCGCGGCGAGATCCTGGAGTTGAAGGAGACCGTCAACACGATGGTCGACCAGCTCTCCTCCTTCGCCGCCGAGGTCACCCGGGTGGCGCGCGAGGTCGGCAGCGAGGGGCGTCTGGGCGGACAGGCGCAGGTGCCCGGCGTCGGCGGCGTCTGGCGCGACCTGACCGACTCGGTGAACTTCATGGCCGGGAACCTCACCGATCAGGTGCGCAACGTCGCGCAGGTGACGACGGCGGTCGCGCTGGGAGACCTGTCGCAGAAGATCACCGTGGACGCGCGCGGCGAGATCCTGGAGCTGAAGAACACCATCAACACGATGGTCGACCAGCTCTCGGCGTTCGCCGACGAGGTCACCCGGGTCGCCCGGGAGGTGGGTACCGACGGGCGCCTGGGCGGCCAGGCCGACGTCAAGGGCGTCTCCGGCACCTGGCGCGACCTGACCGACTCGGTGAACTTCATGGCCGGCAACCTCACGTCCCAGGTACGGTCCATCGCCCAGGTCGCCACGGCGGTGGCGCGCGGCGACCTGTCGCAGAAGGTCCGGGTGGACGCGCGCGGCGAGATCCTGGAGTTGAAGGAGACCATCAATACGATGGTCGACCAGCTCTCGGCGTTCGCCGACGAGGTCACCCGGGTCGCCCGGGAGGTGGGTACCGACGGGCGCCTGGGCGGCCAGGCCGACGTCAAGGGCGTCTCCGGCACGTGGAAGGACCTGACCGAGTCCGTCAACGTGATGGCGGAGAACCTGACCGCGCAGGTGCGCTCCATCGCCCAGGTGACCACCGCCGTCGCGCAGGGCGACCTGTCGCAGAAGATCCGAGTGGACGCGCGCGGCGAGATCCTGGAGTTGAAGGAGACCATCAATACGATGGTCGACCAGCTCTCCGCGTTCGCCGACGAGGTCACCCGCGTCGCCCGCGAGGTCGGCACCGAGGGCAACCTCGGCGGGCAGGCGACCGTGCGCGGCGCGTCCGGCACCTGGAAGGACCTCACCGACAACGTCAACGTGATGGCGTCCAACCTCACCGGCCAGGTGCGTTCCATCGCCCAGGTCGCCACCGCCGTGGCGCGTGGCGACCTCTCCCGCAAGATCACCGTCGAGGCCAAGGGCGAGGTGGCCGCCCTCGCCGAGGTGATCAACACCATGGTCGACACCCTGTCCGCGTTCGCCGACGAGGTCACCAGGGTCGCCCGCGAGGTCGGCACCGAGGGCATCCTCGGCGGGCAGGCCCGCGTACCCAACGTCGCCGGGACCTGGAAGGACCTGACCGACAACGTCAACTCGATGGCGAACAACCTCACCGGCCAGGTCCGCAACATCGCCCTGGTCACCACCGCGGTGGCCAACGGCGACCTGTCGAAGAAGATCGACGTGGACGCGCGCGGCGAGATCCTGGAGCTCAAGACCACCATCAACACGATGGTCGACCAGCTCTCCTCCTTCGCCGCCGAGGTCACCCGGGTGGCGCGCGAGGTCGGCAGCGAGGGACGACTCGGCGGACAAGCCGAGGTCGAGGGCGTCTCGGGCACCTGGAAACGCCTGACCGAGAACGTCAACGAACTCGCCGGCAACCTCACCCGCCAGGTCCGCGCCATCGCCGAGGTCGCCAGCGCCGTCGCCGAAGGCGACCTGACCCGCTCGATCACCGTCGACGCCTCCGGCGAGGTCGCCGAACTCAAGGACAACATCAACGCGATGGTCGGCTCGCTGCGCGAGACCACCCGCGCCAACGAGGAACAGGACTGGCTCAAGTCCAACCTCGCCCGCGTGTCCGCGCTCATGCAGGGCCACCGCGACCTGGCCGTCGTCGCCGAACTCGTGATGGACGAACTCACCCCCCTGGTCGGCGCCCAGTACGGTGCCTTCTACCTCGCCGAGGACGGCGCGACCGGAACGGGGCTGCGCCTGATCGGCTCGTACGGGCTCGGCGCGGACGACGGCCACGCGACGCACATCCCGCCCGGGCGCACCCTGGTGGGCCAGGCCGCCCGCAGTCGGCGCACCATCGCCGTCGATGACGTCCCCACCGACTACGTGGTCTCCTCCGGACTCGGCCGCGCCGCCCCCACCGCGCTGATCGTGTTGCCCATCGTGGTCGAGGACCAGGTGCTCGGCGTCATCGAACTCGCGTCGATCACCGCGTTCACCCCCGCGCATCGCGACTTCCTCGACCAGTTGATGGAAAACGTCGGTGTCAACGTCAACACCATCGTCGCCAACGCGCGCACCGACGAACTCCTCGCCGAATCCCAGCGCCTGGCCGGCGAATTGAGCGTGCGCTCCGAGGAACTGCAGCACCAGCAGGAGGAACTCCAGCACTCCAACGAGGAACTGGAGGAAAAGGCCGCGCTCCTCGCGACGCAGAACCGCGACATCGAGGCCAAGAACCTCCAGATCGAACAGGCCCGGCAGGAACTCGAGGACCGCGCCCGCCAGTTGACCCTCGCCTCGAAGTACAAGTCGGAATTCCTGGCGAACATGAGCCACGAACTGCGCACACCCCTCAACAGCCTGCTCATCCTCGCCCAACTCCTCGCCCAGAACCCCACCCGCAACCTCAGCCCCAAACAGGTCGAATACGCGGGCATTATCCACTCCGCCGGTTCCGACCTGCTGCAACTGATCAACGACGTCCTCGATTTGTCCAAGGTCGAGGCCGGCAAGATGGACGTACACACCGAACGTGTGTCGCTACGCCGACTCCTCGACTACGTCGAGGCGACGTTCCGGCCGATGACCACACAAAAGAGTCTGACCTTCGACATCACCATCGGCCCCGGCGTACCGGCCGACCTGCTCACCGACGACTCACGCCTGCGGCAGATCCTGCGCAACCTGCTGTCGAACGCGGTCAAGTTCACCGACCGCGGCCACATCGCGCTGCGCATCGAACCGGCCACCGAGCACGAGGTCCCCGCCGGCGTACCGCGCGGTGACGCCGTCGTGGCCTTCCGCGTGCGCGACACCGGGGTGGGCATCGCCGAGCACCAACTCGAGACGATCTTCGGCGCGTTCCAACAGGCCGACGGCACCACCAGCCGCAAATACGGCGGAACCGGCCTCGGGCTGTCGATCAGCCGCGAGATCGCCAACCTGCTCGGCGGCGCCATCACCGCAGAGAGCACCCCCGGACAGGGCAGCGTCTTCACCCTGTACCTGCCCGCCGTACACAGCGCCGCCACCGCCGCCGTCGGCCCGGCGTTCGTCACACACCCCCCGGCCCTCGACGCCTCCGGTATCGACGCCGATCCGCAGCCGCGCTCCCTCGAACCCGCCGCGCCACCCGCCCGGCGGCGCGTACTCGTGCTGGAGGAACGCCCACAGGGTTTGTTGAGCCTGGTCACGCAAAGCGCCGTGGCCGACATCGCGACCGGCGGACACGACGGTGTCGGCGGGCCGGGCGTCGACGTCCTGACCGTCGTGGACGCCCAGGAAGCCGCCGCCACCCTCGCCGCCGCACCCTGTCACTGCGTCGTCCTGGACCTGGACATGCCCGACGGGCAGGCACTGACCCTCCTGGACGCCCTCGACGCCGACAGCGCCTCCGCGAACGTTCCCGTCCTGGCCCACAACACCCGTCGCCTGCCCCGGGAACAGACCCGCGCCCTGCAGACCCGCGCCGACACCAAACCCCTGGAACTGCTCGCGGGCCTGGACGAACTCCGCGAACGCATCACCCTGCACCTGTCCGCCGAACAGCCCGGTGACGTGCTGCCCCTGGTCCACGCCACCGAACGCACCCACCACGCGGCACCGACCCTCGACGCCGCCCTCGCCGACCGCACCGTCCTGATCGTCGACGACGACACCCGTAACCTGTACGCCCTCAGCAGCATCCTCGAACTCCACGCCGTCAACGTCCTCCACGCCGAGAACGGCCGCGAGGGCATCACCACCCTCGTCGAACACCCCGAGGTCGACCTGGTCCTGATGGACGTGATGATGCCCGAGATGGACGGCTACGCCGCCACCGCCGAAATCCGCCGCATGCCCCGCTACACCGACCTGCCGATCATCGCCGTCACCGCCAAGGCCATGCCGGGCGATCGCGACAAGAGCCTGGCCGCCGGGGCCAGCGACTACGTCACCAAACCCGTCGACACCGACCACCTGCTCGCAGTCCTCCGCCGCCACCTGCTCCCCTCCTGAGAGCACCCCGCCGGTCGACCCCGCCCGACGTCCTCGCCTTCGGGAGTGAAACCATCGTGAGCAACACCGCACCCCCACCCGAGACATCCCCCCGGGAGGACGGCGACGCCCCGACGGGCCCGCACACCGTCACCGGGAACGAGATCGCCCCCGTACCACCGCGCGGCGAGAGCGCCCCGGAGCACGCGTCGGCCGTGGGCCGCCTCGCCGCGACCGTCGAACGCCTGCGCCACGAGATCCGCGCCGCACACGCCCAAGCGGACGGTCGTGCCCTGATCGAGACGGCCAAGGGCATCCTCATCGAACGCCTGCACTGCAGCCCCACCGAAGCCGCCCGACAACTCGCCTCCCTGGCCGACCACGCGGGCGTGAGCGTGATGGAACTCGCCGCCGACATCCTCGACCGCACCGCCGCGGACCGCCTCACCGAAGCCGCCTGCGACTTCGTCACCGAAACCGCCGCCCCCGCCACACCTCCCGACGGCAAGACCGTGAGCGTGCGCCTGCGTACCGCGGAAAGCGGCGCCTGTGCCGCCGACGACACCCAGGCCGTGGCCCGATCCCTGCTCGAACACGCCCTCGCGCCCCTGGGCGCCACCGCCGTCGCCGTATGGGCCATCGCCCCCGACGCCTCCCTCACCCTCGCGGGCAGCGCCGGATTCACCGACCACGAGGCCACCCGCTGGCGACACGTCCCACCCGGAGTGGCGACCTTCGCCCGCCAGGCGCTCGCCGATCTCGACTGGACCTGGACCTCCGACCTGTCCCGGTCCGGAACACCCTCCATCGGCCGACACGACCTCACCGGCGCCCGAGCCGCCGCCCCGGCGGGCACCGGCGGCCGGATCCACGGCATCCTGGAGATCTGCTGGCCGGATCCGCTGCCCGAACAACCCCCGCGCCTGCGCCGCCAGATCGAGGCACTGGCCGAACTGTGCGCGCACACCCTCGAAACCCACCCGGTGCCCGGCGACCCCACCGTCACACACCCCGCCACGATCGACCTCGTCGAGATCGCCGACTGCCTCCACGACCCCGCCCTGGTGCTCGTCCCGCACGTGGACGAGCACCGGCAACTCGTCGACTTCCGGGTGCATCACGTCAACGCGCGCTTCCTCGACCCCGCCGGACGCCCGGCCAATCTGATCCACGGCGCCCTGCTCCTGGAGGCATACCCCCTCGCCGCGACCCCCGGCGGGCTGTACGACATCGTCGAGCGTGTCCACGCCACCGGCGAGTCCTACCGCGCCGAAAGCGTCACGCTCACCGCCCTCGTCGACGACGTCCGCCTCGACGCGATCGCCGACGTCGCGCTCAGCCGCCACGCCAACGCCATCCTGCTCGTCTGGCGCATCGAACACGAGGCAGCCCGACTGGCCCGGCTGCTCCAACACGCCCAACGACTGGGCCGCATCGGCGGCTTCGAGGAAGACCTCGCCACCGGCGCCGTCACCTGGAACGACTCCCTGTTCGCGCTGCACGGCCTACCGACCACCGCCATCCCCGTGGCTCTGGCCGACCTGCCGAACCACGCACACCCCGACGACACCGCGGCGCTCGCCCGATTCCTGCACACCCTGGTCCACCGCCGCCGCCACGCCACCGTGTCCTTCCGCCTGGAACGCACCGACGGTGTCACCCGACGCTTCCGGATCGTCGCCGAACCGGTCCTGGACTCCGACAACCGCCTGCTGGCCATCCGCGGCGCCTACCAGGACGTCTCCGCCCAACACTGGACCGAGGTCGCCCTCGCCGCGACCCGCGACCGCCTCGCGCACAGCGAACAACAGGTGGGCGAACAAAACCGCCTCGCCCGCCAGCTCCAGCACGCGATCATGCCGTCCACTCCCGCCCCGCTGAACGTCGAAGGTCTCCAGGTGGCCGTGCGCTACCGCCCGGCCGAATCCGACACCGCCGTCGGCGGCGACTGGTACGACGCCCTCGTCCTGCCGTCCAAGAAGATCCTGCTGTGTGTCGGCGACGTCGCCGGACACGGCATCCACGCCGCGACCAGCATGATCGTGCTGCGCAACGCGCTGCGCGGCCTGGCCATCACCGGCGCCGGCCCCGCGCAACTGCTCACCTGGCTCAACACCGTGACGCACCATCTGACCGACCAGGTCACCGCCACCGTCGTGTGCGCCCTGTACGACCCGGGCACGCGCACGATGCGGTGGGCCCGTGCCGGCCACCTGCCCCCGGTGTGGATCCGCGACGACACGACGCAACGCCTGTCCCTGCTCGACGGCCCCCTCCTCGGCGCCTTCGCCGAGGCCGGCTACGCCGAGGAGGAAATCCACCTCGCCCTGGGCGACACACTCCTGCTCTACACCGACGGCCTGATCGAACGCCGCGACCACTGCCTCGAAAGCTCCCTCGACCAACTCCTGGCCGCCGCACGCGCCGTCACCGCCACCCTGGACGAACGCCTCGACCGACTCCTCACCCACAGCCGGGCGGACACCGACGACGACACGTGCGTGGTGGGCATCCAGATCACCTGACCCGACGCGTGGGCCGGGGCGGTCGTGTGGAGGTGCGAATGACTCCCGCATTCTTCACGGCCGTCCCGGCTTGTCTCACTCCTACCCGGAGAGTTGGTTTTCATTTCGGGGGTGCGGTGGTGTTTTCGGGTTTTCCGACGGGCGAGTGCCGCCTCGCATGCACAGGGAAAAGGGTGGGGTGTGGGGGGGGGGCCCCGACAAAGGGGGGGCACCCCACCCCCCCCCACACCCTCTCGCGGGGGCGCCAC
>NZ_JBIRUB010000010.1:21616-269958 GCF_044334985.1 Embleya sp. NPDC020630 | reverse complement strand
GCCCCCGCCGGGTGGGTTTTTGGGGGGGGGGGCCCCCCCCCCCCGGCGGGCCCCCCCCCCCCCCCACACCCCACCCTGTCGATGACGCGGTGGGAACCATATCGTTGTCGGGGTCTACCAGCGGTACCACCGGCCGCGCCGGCCGCCGGTGCCCGCGGAGCGGAATATGAAGCCCAGGGCCCATACGACCAGGACGATCACGGCTATCCACCACAGGGCCTGGAGAGCGAAACCGGCGCCGAAAAGGATCAGGGCGAGAAGCAGGACGACCAAAAGGGGAATCATTGTTTTACCTCCGCCCCACGTCTGCCCCGCCCTGGAGGGCGCATTCCCCGGAATAGGCGCGTTTCGCGGGGTCTTTCCCGGAAAGGATCCGCCGTTCGCTCCGTCTCGTCGGCCCTGCGGGCGGGCGGGTGGGTGCCGCGCGGCGTCAGGTGCGGATGTCGACGTGGATGCTCTTGCCGTGCGGGTGGTGTTCGACGCTCCACCCGGGGGCGAGGGTGTCGAGGACGCGCAACCCGTGCCCGCCGTCGGGTCCGGGGGTGCGGCGGACGGGCGGGTCCGGGGATG
Organism: Embleya sp. NPDC020630; assembly: GCF_044334985.1. NCBI lineage: Bacteria > Bacillati > Actinomycetota > Actinomycetes > Kitasatosporales > Streptomycetaceae > Embleya > Embleya sp. NPDC020630. The sequence goes on along the minus strand of NZ_JBIRUB010000010.1, from coordinate 269,388 downwards.
TGTCGGTGACGGTCAGGCGTACGCCGTCAGGGATGGGCGTCAGGGTGAGCACGGCGCCGGCGTCGGTGTGGCGCAGGGCGTTGCCGACGAGTTCAGAGGTCACCCACATGGCGGTGTGGACGCGTTCGTGGGTCCAGCCCCAGTCGGTCAGGGAGTCGCGGACCGCGTGACGGACCAGGCGTAAGGCGCCCGGTTCGGGTGGCACGTTCCAACGGATCGTCTCGCGAAGGTGGGGTGATGCGGGTGGTTCGTCGACCATGGCGATCTCCGGCGGTGGCCTCGGCGTCGAGGGACGGGGCATCCCTGCCCACAATCGACGATCCCAACTGCCCGGGACGGACGGCCTTCATCCCCCTTCGTCGGCCGCCGCCGTGTCACCGGACCCCTTCGGGGTTCGTCGCCGCGGTCACGGCAGGGAGGCGCCCTCGTATGCGCACAGCACCGCGCGTACCGAGCGCCTCGCGGCGCATCCGCCACGATGCCCGCGCAGCAGGTTCCACGCGAAGCAGATCACCATCGCGCCCGCGATGACGCCCAGGATCGCGAGGGCCATCATCGGACTGTAGGCGACGGAGGTCATCGCGCATGCGATGGCGATCGTCACGAGACCCCACCCGCCGGCCCGCAACACCGCCCACCACCCGACGCTTCCGGGATGCCGGCCCCGCCGCTCCTCGGCGAAGACGTGCCGCCCGGTGGCGCACAGAGTGTTGTCGACCCTGTCCAACTGCGTCATGGCCGCTCCCCCTGGCGAGTGCCCACTGGTACGACCGAGTATCGGCGCGCCCTTCACCCCGGGACGCACCGCCACAATCCTGTTACGCACTGTCACACGATTGTGACGAGCGCACTGGGCGGTACCTGGCAGGATGCCGGGCATGACGGGAGTCGAGGAGCCGGAAGAAGTTCGTCGGGCACGGTCGTTCGGGGCCGCAGCGGACGCCTACGAGCGTGGCCGCCCGCCCTACCCGCCGGAGGCGGTGGCCTGGCTGGTGCCCCAGGACGCGCGAACCGTGGTCGACGTCGGCGCGGGTACGGGCAAGCTGACCCGGGCGCTGCGGGCCGCGGGCCGGGAGATCGTCGCGGTGGAGCCCTCGGCCGGGATGCGCGAGCAGTTCTCGCACGTGCTTCCCGACGTGCGGGTCCTGGACGGGACCGGGGAGTCGATCCCGCTTCCGGATTCGAGCGTGGACGTCCTGGTCTGTGCGCAGGCCTGGCACTGGGTGAACCCGGAGCAAGCCGTCCCGGAAGCCGCCCGGGTGCTGCGCCCGGGCGGGCGACTGGGCCTGGTGTGGAACTTCCGTGATGTGTCGGTGCCTTGGGTGGCGGAACTCGACCGCGTCCTGCGTGACTACGCGGCGGCACCGACGAACGACCGGCACGTGGAGGACGTGGGCGCGCCGTTCGGCCCCGTGGAGCGGCAGGACTTCCGCTGGAGTCATCCGCTGTCGCCCACGGAGATCGTGGACATGGTCGCCTCCCGCAGCTACGTGATCACGCTGGAGCCGGCAGCGCGTGAGGAGTTGTTGTCACGGGTCCGCACATTGCTCGCCGCCGAGCGCCCGACGCAGATCCCCTACGCGACCGAGTGCTACCGAGCCGACCTCCCATCGTTGTGACCCGGGAGGCCGGCCGAGATCGCGTGTCGACCGGCCGAAGCCCTTGGTACCCGTCACGGCGAGGACGAGCGACCGCCGTCAGTGCTCGCCGCTCCTGGTGAGGGGGAGGCCGGCGAGGATACGTTCGCGGAGGACGGCGCCGCGAACGCCGATGTCGGCGAAATCGTCGGGCTCCGGTGTACCGGTGACGAGTAGTTCGGGGACCAGGAGGTCGGCGAGCGGGGCGTCGGGGGTCGGGTCGACGAGGCCGCCGATGTCCTCGGCGGCGAGGTCCAGGTAGGCGGGTGCGAGGGTCCTGCCGTACAGGGTGCCGCCGATCAGGTCGGGGCAGAACTCGTTGCGGAAGATCGACACGGTCGCGCGTACGTCACCGTGGATCATCACGAGTTTGTCGGTCATGTCGCCGGTGACGGAGTCGGCGGTCACGTCGCCGAGAACGATCAATTTCGTGTCGCCCGCCAGGTAGATGTCTTGTGCCCGCAGATTCCCCAGGACGATCAGTGCGGCGTCGCCGGCATCGATGTCGACTATGGCGCCGTCGACGGTCAAGTCGCCGTCGATGATGTATCCGGTCGCCGCCTCGGGCGCACCCTGTGCCCACGGCGTGCGCTCATGCTCGTCCAGGGGAAGTTCCCCGGTCACCGTGGCGGGCCCCGACACGAGGATGTACTCCTCCTCGTACAGGTTCTCGTACGTGCTCTCCGGCAGCCCTCGGCGCTCGAACAGGGCTACGGCGTCGTCCCATTGCAGGTATTCGCATCGCATGCGCCGAACCGTAGTACGGGGTCCCGACAGCCGCGCGGGGGTGCTCACCGTGTGACGAGTGCCCCCGCGCGGCCGTCGCCTCGTCAGCCGGTCGCGCGTACCGCTTCGCGGATCAGCTCGGCGACCTCCTTGGGCCGGGACACGGCCACGGCGTGCGAGGCGCCCTCGATCTCGACGATCGTCGCCCCGGCCCGCCGGGCTCCGAAGCGCTCGACCTCGGGGTTGATCGCCCGGTCCGCGCCGGCCACGAGCGCCCAGGAAGGCTTGGTCTTCCACGCGGCGGCCGAGGCCGTCTCCGTGAAGGCCGAGGTGGCCAGCGGACGCTGCGCCACGGCGAGGACCCTGGTGGCGGCGGCCGGGACGTCGGCGGCGAAGATGTCAGGGAACGCCTCGGCCCTGATGGTGACTTCGACGGCAGGCTCCGCCCCGTCCGTGGGGTACGTCGCCTCCTTGAGGTTGCCGACGAGCGGCGACAGGGGGAAGCGGCCCTGCAACTCGCCCAGGCTCTCGCCCTCTTCGGTGACATAGGCCGCCACGTACACCAGCCCGACGACGTTGTCCGCAACGCCCGCCACGGAGATGACCGCACCACCGTAGGAGTGGCCGACGAGCACCACCGGACCGTCGATCCGAGCAACCACCGACGCGATGTACGCGGCGTCGGACGCCAGGCCGCGCAGCGGGTTCGGCGGCGCGAGCACGGGGATGCCGTGGCTTTGCAGTTCCGCGATGACTCCGGTCCAACTGGCGGCGTCCGCGAAGGCCCCGTGCACGAGCACGGCTGTGGGGGTGGGATTCGTGGTCATGTTCGGGTTGTTCTCCCTGTTGTCGGGGGTCGGCGGAGGTTGTCGGAGGTCGACGTCGAGCGCGGTGTCAGCCGCTGTGCAGCGCGGTGCGCAGGGTGCCGGCGGCCAGCGTGATGGCGGCCTGGGCGGCGTGGGTCTCGCGGAGGGCGTTGAGCATCACGAAGTCGTGGATGATGCCCTGGAAGCGGACGGCGGTGACGGGGACGCCGGCTTCGCGCAGCTTGTTGGCGTACGCCTCGCCCTCGTCGCGCAGCACGTCGGCCTCGCCGGTGATGACCAGGGCCGGCGGCAGGCCGGTGAGCTGGTCGACGCCGGCCCGCAGCGGGGAGGCGGTGATCTGGGCGCGCTGCGCGGGATCGGTCGTGTACTGGTCCCAGAACCACTGCATGCCGTCGCGGCGCAGGAAGTAGCCCTCGGCGAACCGGTGGTACGACGCGGTGTCGAAGTTCGCGTCGGTGACCGGATAGAACAGCACCTGCTGCACGAGCGGGACGTCGCCGCGTTCCTTGGCCATCAGGGTCAGTGCGGCGGTCATGTTGCCGCCGACGGAGTCGCCGGCGACGGCCAGCCGCGAGCCGTCCAGGTTCTTGGCCGCGCCCTGCCGCACGATCCACTGCGCGACCGCGTAGTTCTGCTCGATGGCGACCGGGTAGCGGGCCTCGGGGGAGAGGTCGTATTCGGGGAAGACCACGGCGGCGTTCGCGCCGACGGCGAGTTCGCGTACGAGGCGGTCGTGAGTGTGGGCGTTGCCGAACACCCAGCCCGCGCCGTGGATGTAGAGGATCACCGGCAGGATCCCCTGCACGTCGGCGGGGCGCACGATGCGGGCGCGGACGCTGCCCGTCGGGCCGCCGGAGACGGTGATCCATTCCTCGTCGATCCGCGGCTTGTCGATCTCGCCGGACTGCACCTCGTCGACGGTCTTGCGCCCCTCGGCGGGCGGCAGGTCGAACAGGTAGGGCGGATTGGCGGTCGCTTCGGCGAACGCGGCGGCTGCCGGCTCCAGCACCGGCCGCACCGGCTCCACAACGTCGGACATGCGAATCTCCTGAGTTCCATGTGAGGTTTCGACCCCTCCGGACCAGACACGGAGATCTGCGGGGGCCGTCGATTCTCACGCTAGAACTGCGAAGTCGTCGGAGATTGACCGTCCGTGCACCGGGTTTGACCTCACAACGCATGCAAACGGCAGGCTCTGGTGCGCCGGTGCTTCAGGAGTCGTTTCCCAGGGCCCGGCCGATGGCCGCCCGGGAGGTGATCCCGAGCTTGGGGAAGATCCGGTACAGGTGAGCCGAGACCGTGCGCGGCGAGAGTTGCAGCCGCTGTCCGATGTCCTTGTTGGACAGTCCTTGCGCGGCGAGTCGTGCGATGCGCAGTTCCTGCGCGCTCAGTGGGGAGTTCGAGCCCCGGACCGCGCCGACCGGGTCGCCGGCGGCGCGCAGTTCCTGTTCGGCCAGTGCCCGCCACGAGTCGGCGCGGAGCCGACGGAACGTGTGATGGGCCTCGCGCAGCACGTCCCGGGCCTCGGCGCGATGCCGACGACGCAGCCACGAGCCGTGCGCCAGGCGCAGACGCGCCATGTCGAATACCCACTGCGCGGCGCCGGGCACCGCATACGCGTCCCGAAAGCGCGCGTCCGCGACCTGGTCCGGCGCGGTCGACGCGGCGGCCGCGGCGAGCAGGAACGCGTGGTGGTCGGAGATCTTCTCCATCCGGGCGGCTTCGCCGGCCGCCACGTGCGCACGCGCTTCCGCGAGCCGGCCGGTGCGTACCGCCGCCTCGACGAAGTCGAAGAAGACGAGATGGAACCACGGCATGCCGTGCGGCAGCACGCCCGGCTCGGTGAGTTCGGTCAGATGCGCATACGCCTCCTCGTACCGGCCGTGACCCAACGCCGCCAGGCCGCGGAGACGGGTGAGGTTGTCCAGGACGAAGCGCATCCGCGCGGTCGCCGCGACGGGCCGGATCCACCGGTCGACCTCGCGCAGCTCCGCCTCGGCGCCGCGACCCGCGAGGAAATGCGCGTAGTAGAAGCGGAACAACAACGCGTTGTTGCGATAGCCGATGTCGTCGGCGGCCTCCGCCTCCCGCAGGCACAGTTCGGCCGTGTCCCAGTTTCCGCGCAGGAAGTCCTGATAGCGCTCGGCCTTCGCGAGCGAGCCCTGGGTGGCGTAGCCGTGCCGGCCGGTGAATCGACGCCGCAGGTCCGCGTCGGCGGCGTCGACGGCCGACGCCGTCCACAGCGCGAGCCAGCCGTCCCCCGCGGCCTGCTCGTTGCTCATGTCCGTCAGCAGCTCCCGCAGTTCCTCGGCCACGCCGTGCGCGGTACGGGGCGGGTCCACCCACGCGCGGTAGCACAGCCGACCCAGGGGCGACGCCATCGGGAGCCGGCGGTCGAGGGCGTCCCAGCCCCGCGGGTCGTTCGTGAGGGACGTGGCGAGCAGCAGCTTGAAATACACCTGCTCGGCCAGGCCCCCGAACGAGTCCGCGCCCGGTTGCGCCAACGCCCGCAGGACCTCGGGCAGCAGCGTGAACGACGACTCGAAGTCGATGCGGTGACTTTGATCGACGTACACCACCGCGTAGCCGAACAGCGGGGCGATGTCGGCGGGGACCGGTCCCTGCTTCAGTTCGCCGACGAGCTGCGCCGTGTGGCACAGGCGGCCTCCGCGCGCGGCCATGACAGCGGCCCACGTCAACCGTCGGGCCCGCCGGTCGGGAGCCGGGCTCAGCGCGGCGGCGCGGTCCAGCAGCAGCGCGCCTTCGGCGTCTGTGCCTCGGCGCGCGAGCCGGTGACCGGCGTGTTCGAGGCGCGCGGCCAGATCCTCGTCGGGGAGAAGGGCCGCGGCGGCCTCGTGCACCAGGCGCCGCGGATCGTCGGGCAGCAGCGTTTCGGCGATCGTCCGGTGTGCCGCCCGCAGATCGTGGCCCGGGGCGGCGGCGATCACCGCGCTGCGCACCAGCGGGTGGCGGAAGACCAGCGCCTTCGACGCGTCGAGCCGGGCCAGGCCGCTCGCCTCGATGTGCGCGAGCGTGCGTTCCGCGTCGTCGCCCGATACGGTGCGCAGCCATGCGCCGGTATTGCCTGCCGCGGTGCCGCCGCACAGCGCGCTGAGCAGCAGGACACGCAGGGCGTCGGGCGGCAGCGAGTCGATCCGGCCGGCGAACAGGCGTTCCAGGCGTCGGCCCAGGGGCAACATCTCGGGCATCGGAAGGAGCCCCTTGACGTGGCCCTCCTCGAGCTGGAGCGGCAGTTCGACCACGGCGAGCGGATTGCCGTCGGCGGCGTCCAGCACCCGGTTCGCGGCCGTCGCGACCATGGCCGGGTAGCGTCGCCGCAACAGCTCTCCCGCGTCCGCGTGGGCCAGCGCGCCCACTTCGATGGGGTCGGCCGGCCAACCGTCGTGCGCGTCGGCGTCCGCGTCCGCCTCGGGACGCACGGCGCCCACGATGAGCACCGGCAGGTCGGTGACGCGCCGACGCAGGAACGCGAACACCGTCGCGCTGGACGCGTCCACCCACTGCAGGTCGTCGAGCAGGAGGACGAGCGGGCGTGAACGAGCGGCGTCGGCGAGCATCCGCAGGGCCGCCGCGCCCACCGCGAAACCGCCGGGCGGCATGCCTTCGCGCAGTCCCAGCGCCCGGTACAGGGCGTCGGCGTGCTCCGGTACGTCGTCGTCGCCGTCGAGGAGGGGCCACAGGACCTGGTGCAGTGCCCCGAAGGCCAGTCCCTGTTCCGCCTCGGAACCGACGGCGCGCAACACGCTGAAGCCGATCTGCCGGGCCTGGGTCTCCACCCACGCGAGCAGGGCGGTCTTGCCGATGCCGGCGTCACCGCGCAGCAGGACCCCGGTGCCCCTTTGGTCGACCCGGACCTCGTGCAGACTCCGGGCGAGCAGCGCCTTCTCGCGCTCGCGACCCACGAGGTCGTGGGCGCTTCGCTCCCGGCCGTCCACTGCCCGTCTCCCTTGTCATGGTTTCGCGCCCTCGGGCGGCCGGGACGGTGGTGTGCGCCGAAGGCCGGTGGACTCGGAAGATCCCCGAACCCCAACCGCTCCGTCGCCGGTCCACTGTAGTACCCCGCCTCATGGGAGTAGCCCGCCGCACCGGATCGGCTCGACCCGACCTCGAGAGCGCACGCGTCCCGTCCGCGTCGCGGAGCTACCCCGTCGCGAGCGGCCGGGCGCGGCGCGTCCCGAACGGCGTGCCGTGCACGGCCGCGAACGCCTCCGTGAAGTGCGCGGTGTCGGCGAACCCCCAGCGACGGGCCACCTCGGTGAGTCGCGGGCGCACGGCGGCGCGCCGGTCGAGTTCGCGGACGCACGCGTCGACACGTCGCCGCTCGATGATCCGGCCGAGTGCGGCCCCCTCCCCGTCGAAGAGTCGGTGGAGGTGGCCCACCGTGATGCGCTGCTGTGCCGCGATGGCCTCCGGGGACAGTCCGGGGTCGCCGAGGTGGGTGTCGATGTAGCCGAGGACCTGGTCGACGAGGTGTACCCGCGGGAGCGCGGCATCGGTCCGTGCGCCGTCGGCCCGGCACCCCTCTTCGAGGACGGTCGCCAGCAGCTCCGCCGTGTGGCCGGCGAGACGCTCGCCGATCCCGGCGGAGACCTGGACGCAGACGTCGGCGAGCCGTGCGACGAAGTCGACGAAGACCCCGCCGACACCGGATCCGGGCGCGATCACCCGACCCGTCGCGTCTTCCAACGCTCCGCCGAGCCGGGCGACGATGTCGTGTGGCAACCGCACGAGGTTCATCGTGAAGTCGTCGAACTGGCGGACGGCGAAGGGACGGCGCATGTCGACGAGGGCGGCCTGACCGCCCCTGAGTACGGTGTCGCGGCCGTCCTGCGCGATGGACGCGACGCCCTGACGCTGGAGGACGACGGTCACCGCGCCCAGTGGGTGACGGTCCGTCATCCGGGCGCTGCGACCGAACCCGAGGCCGCTCGACGCGACGGTGAGGACACGTGCGTATCCGATCCGGGTACCGGTGAATACGGCTCCGACCCGACGCCCGCGCGGAACGGTGACCCCGACCGGCCCGAGGGATCGGCGAAACGCGGCTTCGAGACGCTCACGCGCGTCGCGTTCGTCGTCGAACGTGGTTTCCAGCAGGATGTCCACACCGCCTCCTCACCAGGCCGCGATCAGTCGGGGTGCGCTCGTCGCGTACGCGCGGACGCGTTGGATCTCGGGCACCAGGTTACGGTCGTGCCTGCCGCGGGCCGGCGGCCGAGCCGGCATTTCGCCGACCGGGCCCGGGCCCGGGCTCGTGGTCAGGACTGTTGACGGGTGGGGACCGCCGGGTGCGGCCCCTGCCCCCGGTCGCGCCACTCCGTCGGAGAAACGCCGTACGTCGCGCGGAAGGCCCGGCTGAAGTGGGCCGGGCTGACGAAGCCCCAGCGTTGCGCGACCGCCGCCACGGTGGGGCTGGTGCGTCCGCGCCTGGCGAGTTCGCGAGCGCACTCCTCGAGACGGCGGCGCTGGATCAGCCTGCCCACGGTGGTGTCCTCGGACTCGAACACCCGGTGCAGGTAGCGCGGCGAGATGCGCTGCGATCGTGCGACGCGCTCCGGCGTGAGGTCGGGATCGCCGAGGTTCGCGTCGATGTACTCCCGTATACGAAGCGTGAGTTCGTCCGACACCGAGGTCGGCGCCGGCGTCGCCGACGGGGCGAGCTCGGTGATCAGGCTCGCCAGCAGCTCCGTGACATTGCCCGCCACTCTTTCGCCCACCGCCGGTGCGAAGGGATCCGGCGAACACGCCAGCGAGGTCAACACGGCCTTGACCACGGCGGAGACCCCGGTGCCCGGGACGATGGCCTGCGCGGTGACGGCACGCAGGTCACGGTCGGCGATGGCCACGGCCCGGCGGGGCACACGGAACGCGTGCACGCGCACGCGGCTCTCGGGTTCGAGGGTGAACGTCCTGTCCGAGTCGACGACGAAGAGTTCGCCCAGGCGCACGAGCGACCCGTGCCCGTCCTGGGCCACCCGGGAGGTGCCGAGATCCTGGAGTCCGACGCCGAGGTACGGGTCGGCCCGGTCCGCGAAGCGCGTGTGAACCGTGTGCGGCGCGCCCGGGTCCGCCTCGATCGTCGCGACCCGGAGGTAGCCGAGCCGGTTCGTGCGGAGCACACGTGGCAACGACGCCTGATCGGTGATGCTCACCTGTCGCTCCCTACTCAGCCCTCGTGTCCCGTGATGCGCGACTCGCGCCAGTCCCTGGGGGAGACACCGAAGGCGGCGCGAAAGGCCCGGCTGAAATGCGCCGGGTTGGCGAAACCCCAGCGCTGGGCAACGGTGGCGACCTTCACGGTGTTCCGGCCGGTACGCCCGAGTTCCCGGCGGCACTCGTACAGGCGACGCCGTTGGATCCAGCGGGTGAGGGTGATGCCTTCCCCCTCGAAGAGCTTGTGCAGATAGCGGACGGATACGTAGTGCGCCGCCGCGATGCGCTCGGGGCTCAGCCCCGGGTCGCCGAGGTGGCAGTTGACGTACCAGCGGATGTCGGCCATCAGTTCGTCGGCACGAGCCGGCTGCGGACTCTCGGCGAGTTCCGCGATCAGTGTCGAGACGAGGTCCGCCACGTGGTGGCTCATCCGGTCGAGCGGTACGTGGTCGGACCCCGAGGTTCGACACAGGGACACCACGGCCGACGAGACGAGGGCGGCGGTGCCGCGCTCGGCGTCGAGGACACGGCCGCTCGCTCGCCGAATGGCCGGGTCCGGTTCGGTCAGCAGTCCCCGGGCGAACGCCACGAGTGCCGGTTCGCAGGCTCCGACGGAGGTGAACGTCGGCGGGCGCCGGCCGTCGACGACGAGGAGGGCACCCGTCGAGAGAACGTCGTCGCCGTCGTCGGTGGTCACGGCGATCGATCCGGAGATGGGGACTACGACCATGATCGTGTCCGTGTCCGCGTCACCCCCGAGGCCGGGGAGTCCATCCCCGTCCAGGAGGCATACCGTGCGGGCCCGCAGTCCGGAGCGGTTGGCCGACGGGTGGCCGGACGTCGCCTCGGCCCGCGAGGGTTCGGTCACCGTCACAGGCCGCATCGTCACTCCGCCCGGGTCGCCGTCGTACGGCGCTGGACCGGCCGCTCGATGATCGTGCCGCGGCGTCCACGGGTGACGTTAGGTCAACTGACTCACGCGCGAGATCGGGTCGATCGACCTAGCGCCAGGTGTGCAAGGCGACGTGCAGCGTGTCGACGACCTGGATGCGCGCCGCCCGGGAGGCGTGGCTGTCACGCAGCGCGTCGAGGGCGACGAAGGCGTGAATCGTCCCGTGGTAGCGCAGCGAGACGACGGGGACACCGGCGGTGCGCAGCCTGGCGGCGTATGCTTCCCCCTCGTCGCGCAGGACGTCGGCCTCCGCGACGAGGATCAGTGCGGGGGGCAGGCCGGCCAGTTCGTCGACACCGGCGCGCAGCGGCGACCCGGTGCTCTCGTCGCGGAGCCCGGGATCGGGGACGTAGCCGTCCACGAACTCGGCATACCAGGACGTCGAGGCCGAGGCCGAGGCATCGGTGGTCGGGCAGATCAGCACCTGCTGAAGCAGCGGCGGACCGCCGTGGCGCATGGTGGCCAGGGTCAGGCCGGCCACCAGGTTCGCCCCGGTGGACACGCCGACGGCGGCGACGCGACGCGGGTCGAGTCCCACGTCCGCGCCGTGTTCGAAGAGCCACGCGGCAATCGTGTGGAGACCCTCCACCGTGGCGGGATGGCGCTCGCCGTGGGGGTGCGGCGGGTCGAGGACGACGACCGCGGCATCCGCTCCGAGCACGAGATCGCGCTCGAACGCCTGCTGCGGGGGAGCGTCGGTCCTCGTCCGGGACGGGCCGGGCACATACAGGATCACCGGCAGCGGCTCGTCGGCGTCGACGGGGCGCAGGACGCGGACGACCTGACGATCGTCGTGCGCGACGGGCACCGCCAGCCTCGCCTCCTCGACGTCGGGGACCGCGGCGTGGGTGCCGGACGTGATGTCGGACGTGATGCCGGACGTCTTCGAGTGCGGTCCCGGGAGGCGATCGTGGGGCCGCGCGGTCGAGCGCCCTCCGTCCGTCCCGGTCGAGGTCACGCGCCGGTGCTCGTCCACGAACGCGCGCACCAAGGGTTCGAGCACGACCGGTTCCCGTCCGGGTTGGGGTTCGTGGTCCACGGAGACTCCTGCTTCGGCATGCCCTCGGCCTCTCGACCGACGGGCGCGGCTTCCGATCCCCACCTTACGGAGCGGACCCGATGCGGGGGCCGCCCCTCCGGGGGAACACGTGCCGCTCCGTGCACAGATTCCTCCTCCGACCGCAGGCCGCCCCCATGAGCGCCGCCCGCAACCCACGGTGGGTGGGCCGCGACCGGCGCCCGGGGCGCGGGACGGTTACCCGCCCATGCACGCCTTCCACTGACCGCGGGCGAAGGCCTCGCCGCCGGACCAGTAGTTGTTGTTCCAGTCGATGGTGCACCGCTCCAGCTTGGAGTGCGCGTAGGGCGGGTTCGCGTGTGCCGCGGAACCGGCGGTCAGTACGAGCACCGGGGCCAGGACGGCCGCGCCCGCGATGGCGGTGGCGATGCGACGGATCTTCATGGGATCAACTCGCTTTTCCGGTAGGAGAATTGGTGCCGTGGTGCGGCTACGGTCGGACCGGAGTGAGTACGCTCGGGTCGATGATGATCGGTTTGTCGGGACGGAGATCGCCGGGACGGACGAGGTACGTCTGGCGCTTGGCATCGCAGGCCGTGTAGCTCCGCTCGGCGTGCAGCATCGAGTCGATGTGGCTGTGGCCGGTGGTGATCCAGGAGTAGTAGGCGGTCGTGTACACGACATCGCACCGGTAGGCGGCGGCGACGTTGGGGTCGGTGCCGGCCGGAGCCTCGACGGCGGCGGAGGCCGACGCGGCGCCCACGCCCAGCGTGCCGAGGGAGAGTGCGCCGATCGCGACCAGGCGAACCAGCCTGGCGCGCCCCCCGGTTTCGGGCACCGGGTCGGCTCGTTCGCGGAGAGTCGTTACGCTGCGTCTGATCTGCATGTTCGTCCCATCTCGTGCGGAGTGCGAGTGGCGCCGCGTCCCGACGGATCGGGACGTGCCTGGACGGCGCGATCCACCGGACCGGTACGGGGGGTCGACCACCGACCGCACCTGATTCGGAACGCGCTGTCGTTATCCTCGCCGTTGCGCTCGAGCGACGAAATCCCACGGATCTGGGAGGTTTCCGGGACTCGACGCCAAGTGACGGCCGATTCGCGTCCTCCGGTGGCTCTTCACCCGGCCGGGGGTGTGCGGGCCAGGACGACGATGTCGTCCTCGTGCAGGCCGGCCGCGACCAGTGTTCCGTCGTGTTCGGCGACGCCGGTCACGAAGGCGTACGAACCGTCGTCCGTGCGCAGGTCGTGGACGAGGCGGCCGTCGAGGTCGAACGCCATCACCCAGGCGATGGGGGCGGCCTCGGGGCGGAACGCTTCGGGGAGGTTCCACACCAGCAGCCGCAGGAAGCCCGGCAGCGGCAACAGCCGGTCCAGCAGCGCGTTTCGGGGCGCCACGATCGATACCCACACCAACCCGTCCCGGCCCAGGCTCATGTTGTCGGGCAGGCCGGGGAGGTTGTCGACGAAGGGCTCCACGCCGCCGGCGTTCGGGCCGGTGAGTCGGTAGCGGCTCACCCGGTACCCGCTGGTCTCGGCCACGAGCAGGTGGGAGGCATCCGGCGCGAGGACGAGGCCGTTGGCGAACTTGAGGTCGTTGCGGAGCACGGTGACGGCGCCGTCGCGGTCGCGGCGGACGAGCAGGCCGGTACAGGAGTGCTCCAGGAAGTCGCCGAGGTGGTGTTCCAGGTCCCAGCGACGCGTGGACACCGTGAACCAGACGGTCCCGTCGGGGCCTTCCACCACGTTGCTCGCGAAGGTGAGCGGCCGGCCCTCCACCGTGTCGACGAGCACTTCGACCGATCCGTCGGCGGACATGCGCAGCAGCCCCCGATCGTGGTCGCACACCAGGACGCCGCCGTCGGCGGAGGGTTCGAGCCCCAGCGGACGGCCTCCGGTGTTCCCGAGCACCGTGCGGGCGCCGGTGGCCGGGTCGATGCGCACGACGGTGCCGTCGTCGAGGCCGACGAGCAATCGGCCCCGCGCGTCGAAGATCACGTCCTCGGGACCGTGACCGCCGGTCGCGATACGGCGGTCGACGACGAACCGGCCGGTGACGTGCGTGCGTCCCCCATCGGCGGGGGCCGGGGGAGGAGTCCAGCGGCGGGGCGAGATGAGGCGGCGGGTCGCGGTCATGGTGGGCTCCGTGGCGGTGGGTCGGCGATGCTCGGGGCGCGGCGGTGGGTGACGGACTTGTCGTGGGTGGGGGATAACCCGCGGGAATGAGTCATGTGACGTGGGATGCCCTGGCCGCGACACCCCTCCCCGAGGTGCGGCGCCGCGCGGCCGTCATGGACGACCTCGCCGGTGTCGCACCGGTGGCGGTGCCCGGCGCACGGCGCCTGGCCTGGAACGACGACGGCGGCGGCGGTCAGTCCGCGGTCTGGCACTTCGCCGAGGACGGCCGTGTGCTGCTGTTGACGTTCGACCACGAGTCGGCGTTGAACCTGTACGCCGAGGAGGACTTCGCGCTTCAGGAGTCCTTCTTGTGCGTCGAGCGAGGCGAGGAGCAGGCGCGGCGCCCGGCCGGCCTCGACACCGCGTACGTCCACCGCCTGGCGGCCGACCTCCTCGACGCATGCCCGGAAGCCGACCGGTCACGGGCGACGACGGCCTCGGCGGGCCCGCTCACGGTGTCGCGCCCGCATGCCGTGCCCTCGGGACGGATACGCGATTTCTGGCGGGCAGTTCGACGGTGATGCGCAGTCCGCCCCACGGGCGTGGGGTGATGACGAGGGATCCGTCGTGTACCCGGACGATGCTCTTGACGATCGCCAGCCCCAGGCCGACGCCCGCGTGGTCGTTGCGGATGCGTTCGGTGCCGCGCTGGAACGGTTCGGTGAGGGTCGAGACCAGCTGGGCGGACAGCACCTCGCCGCTGTTTTCGACCGTGAGCACCACGGCGTTCGCGCGCACGCGGGTCTCGACCCACACGACACCCTGTTCGGGCAGGTTGTGCACGATGGCGTTGTGGACGAGGTTCGTCGTCATCTGGAGCAGGAGCGCCGGTGACCCTACGGTGGGGGTGATCTCGCCGGAGGCGTCGATGGTGACGCCGCGTTTCTCGGCGAGCGGGAGCAGTGTTTCGGCGGCTTCCTCCACCAGGAGCGACAGGTCGACGGGTTCGCGGGTGACGGAGCCCTGGTCGGTGCGGCTGAGCACGAGCAGCGCCTCGGTGAGTTCGATCGCCCGGGCGTTGACGGCGTGCAGGCGGGCGACGAGTTCGCCGTGGTCCTGGGTCGGATTGTTGCGGGCCACGTCGAGCAGCGTTTGCGAGATCGCCAGCGGGGTGCGCAGTTCGTGCGACGCGTTGGCGGCGAATCTTCGTTGTTCGGCGACGTGTTCCTCGAGTCGGGCGAGCATCGCGTCGAAGGTGTCGGCGAGTTCGCGGAACTCGTCCTTGCGGCCCCGCAACCGGATCCGGTGGGAGAGCGACCCGTCGGCGGCCTTGCGCGTGGCGTCCGTGATGCGGGTGAGCGGGGCGAGCATGCGACCGGCGAGAATCCATCCGCCCACCAGACCGAACACCAACAGGAAGCTCATGATCGTGGTCGCGACCGGCATGAAGGTGCGCAGGAAGATCAAACGACCGTGCCGGGGGACCAGACCGTCGCTGTCCCTGATCGGCTTGTAGGGCACATAGCGCCATATGGACCACCACAGCACGATGAGCAGCAGAAAGCCGGCCAGCATGAGGAATCCGGCGTAGCTGAGGGTGAGTTTGAGGCGGGCGCTCAGCCCGGGAGCCCGCTCCAGTGGTTGCTCGGGTGTGCTGTGCACGGCCGGCGGAGGCGCTTTGCCCAAGGGGTGTACGGACGCCCTATGCACGGTCGTTCCCCTCGCGATCGTGCTCAGGTTGGGTGTCGATGCGATAGCCGACGCCGGGTACTGTGAGGATGATCCAGGGTTCGCCGAGCCGTTTGCGCAGGGCCGAGACCGTGATGCGTACCGCGTTGGTGAACGGGTCGGCGTTCTCGTCCCATGCCCGCGCGAGGAGTTCCTCGGCGCTGACGACCCCGCCCTCGGCGGCGACGAGCACTTCGAGCACCGCGAACTGCTTCCTCGTCAGCGCAACATAGCGCCCGTCGCGGTAGACCTCCCGGCGAAACGGGTCCAGCCGCACACCCGCGAGCTCGCGTACCGGGGGCCTGCTGTGTGCGCGTCTGCGGTCCAGGGCCCTGAGCCTGAGCACCAGTTCGCGCAGTTCGAACGGCTTCGTGAGGTAGTCGTCGGCGCCGAGTTCGAACCCGGTGACCTTGTCGTCGATGCGGTCGGCGGCGGTGAGCATGAGGATGGGCATGCCGCTGCCGGAGGCGATGATGCGGGTGGCGATCTCGTCGCCCGAGGGCCCGGGGATGTCCCGGTCGAGGATGGCGATGTGGTAGCTGTTGATGCTCAGCAACTCCAGTGCGGTGTGGCCGTCTCCGGCGATGTCGGCCGCGATCGCCTCCAGACGCAGGCCGTCGCGGATGGCTTCCGCCATGTAGGGCTCGTCCTCGACGATCAGCACACGCATGCCCCGATGCTACGAGGCGCCGCATATCGTCGGTCTATCGAAAAGTGCATACGTATCGGCAACGGGACGCCGCCTTCACTGGCGCAATGTCCTACCTCCGGCCGACAGCGCCTTGTACCTCCCCGTCCGATCGGGCCGACGCGGGGACGGTGCGGCGATGAGCCGAACCGCACCCCGCCGCAACTCCCCGGCCGCGGGAGCACGTTTGACCGTCGCGTCGATCGGCGCGAACGAGCACTTGGCGTTCGTGCGGGCGCAGCGCTCGGTCAGCTTTCTGCAGACCCCGGCGTGGGGCCGCGTCAAGACCGAGTGGCGCAGCGAATCGGTCGGCTGGTACGACGGCCCGCGGCTGGTCGGCGCCGGGCTCGTGCTGCACCGTCCGGTGCCGCGGCTGGAGCGGTACACGCTGGCCTATCTGCCCGAGGGGCCGACCATCGACTGGACCGGTGAGATCGATGCCTGGCTCGACCCGCTGGCGGCCCACCTCAAGGCGCGCGGGGCGTTCGCGATCCGGCTGTGCCCGCCGGTGCGCATGGACACCTGGAGCGCGGAACAGGTCAAGGAGGGCGCCGCCGACCCGGGCATCCGGCGGCTCACCGACATCCCCGGTCGCTCGCCGGACCCGGTCGGCGCCCATGTGAGCGGCCGGCTCCGGGACGCCGGATGGTTGCCGCAGAGCCCGGAGGACGGTTTCGGGCTCGGCCAGCCGCAGTTCAAGTACGAGATTCCGCTGACCGGCAGGACCGAGGACGACCTGCTCGGGGGCATGAACCAGCTCTGGCGGCGCAACATCAGGAAGGCCGAGAAGGAGGGCGTCGAGGTCGCGATCGACGCGGACCTGGCGGCGTTCCACGACCTCTACGTGCACACCGCCGAACGCGACCGCTTCATTCCAAGGCCGCTGAGCTACTTCGAGAGCATGTTCGCGGCGATGAACGCGGAGGATCCGGAGCGAATCAGGCTCTATGTGGCTCGTCACGAGGGCGACCCGGTGGCCGCGACCATTCTGGTCCGTGTCGGTGCGCACGCGTGGTACTCGTACGGCGCGTCGTCCACCGCCAAGCGCGAGGTGCGCGGCTCCAACGCGTGCCAGTGGGCGATGATCCGCGACTCGCTGGCGGCCGGCTGCGACGTCTACGACCTGCGCGGCATCACCCCCACCCTCGATGCCGACGATCCGCACGTGGGCCTGATCCGGTTCAAGGTCGGCACCGGCGGTCGGGCGGTGCGATATGTGGGGGAGTGGGACCTGCCCCTGCGACCGATGGTCTACCGGGCCTTCGACCTGTACATGAGGCGCCGCGGGCGATGACGGAAGCGTTCGCGCCGAACCACGCGGGTTTGCCGTTCTCCGATAGTACCGATGAGTAACATAGCGTCGGCATATCGAAATGCGCGTACGTTCCGACAACGCCACGATGCCTTTACTGGTGACATGAGTCATCGCGATCCGATACCAACCGAGACCCGCCGCACCGGAACTGCGGCGTCCTCGTCCTCGTCTTCCCCCTCTTCCCCCTCGGTTGCCCGAACCACGGGAATCACGATCTATGGCTGTGAGCGGGACGAGGCCGCTCTGTTCCGCGAAATGTCACCCCGCTTCGACGTGGTGCCGACCATTACCGCGGCGGCGCCCTCCGAGGCCAATATCGAGCTGGCGTCGGGGAACCGCTGCATCAGCGTGGGCCACAAGGCGCGCATCGCCGATGCCACCCTCCTCGCGCTCAGCCGGGTCGGCGTGGCGTATATCTCGACACGAAGCATCGGATACAACCACATCGATGTGAAATACGCGGAAAGTGTCGGGATCTCCGTCGGCAACGTCGTCTATTCCCCCGACAGTGTGGCCGACTACACGCTGATGCTCATCCTGATGGCGCTGCGAAATGCCGGATCCATCATCCGCCGTGCGGATGCGCACGACTACTCACTCGACGATGTGCGCGGGAAGGAGTTGCGTGACCTGACCGTCGGGGTGGTGGGAACCGGGCGCATCGGCGCGGCCGTCGTGGACAGATTGCGGGGCTTCGGCTGTCGGATAGTGGCCCACGACACCACTCCCAACGTCGCGGCGGATTACGTCGATCTCGACGAGCTGCTGCGCGTGAGCGACATCGTGACGCTGCATACACCGCTCACGGCGGACACCCATCACCTCATCGACGGCCGACGCATCGGGCGGATGAAGGACGGTGCCTTCATCGTCAACACCGGACGCGGCGCACTGATCGAAACCGAGGCCCTGATCGCGGCGCTGGAGCGCGGCGAATTGGGCGGCGCGGCGCTGGACGTCCTCGAAGGAGAGGAAGGAATCTTCTACGCCGACCGCCGGGGCAAGCCCGTCGAAAGCAAGTCGCTGCTGCGGCTGCACGAGCTTCCGAATGCTCTGATCAGCCCGCATACCGCCTATTACACCGATCACGCCCTCCGGGACACGGTCGAAAACTCCATCGTCAACTGCCTGAAGTTCGAGAGCGGGGATCAGCGTGGCTGAGACACGAATCGGGATCATATTCGGGGGCAGCTCCGAAGAGCACTCCATCTCCGTCAAATCGGCGCGGATGGTCGCGGAGAACCTCGACCCGGAAAAGTATCTGCCCTTCTGGGTCGGGATCACGAAGAGCGGCGCCTGGAAGCTGTGTGACGGCCCCGACCCGGACTGGGAGGACGGCAACTGCCGTCCGGTCGTGCTGGCACCGGACCCGAGCGTGCACGGACTGCTCCTCCTGGAGTCGGGTCGCTACGAGACGATCCGCCTGGATGTGGTGTTGCCCGTGCTGCACGGCAAGCTCGGCGAGGACGGCGCGCCGCAGGGTCTGCTGGAGCTCTCCGGAATACCCTATGCGGGCTGCGACATCCAAAGCTCCGCGCTGTGCATGGACAAATCCCTCGCCTATGCCATTGCCGCGGGCGCGGGGATCGACACGCCGAACTTCATCGGTATCACGGCGGACGAGAAGGTCGACGCCGACGGGATCTCCTATCCCGCGTTCGTGAAGCCGGCCCGTTCCGGATCGTCGTTCGGGGTAGGCAAGGTCTCCCGGCCGGAAGAACTGGCCGATGCGATCGCCGAGGCACGTCGATACGACTCGAAGATCCTGATCGAAGAAGCCGTCGTCGGCAGCGAGGTCGGATGTGCGATATTGGGCAAGGATCCGGAATTGATCACGGGCGAAGTGGATCGTATCGCGCTGTCGCACGGATTCTTCAAGATCCACCAGGAGGCCGCGCCCGAAAACGGCTCCGACAATTCGACACCGATCGTGCCCGCCGACATCCCGGCAAAGTCGCGCGCTCGCGTCCAGGAGACGGCCAAGGCCGTCTATCGCGCCCTCGGATGCAGGGGGCTGGCGCGCGTGGACATGTTCCTCACGCCGGCCGGAAACGTGGTTCTCAACGAGGTCAACACGCTCCCGGGGCTCACCTCGTACAGCCGTTATCCGCGCATGATGGCAGCCGCCGGATTCCCGTTGTCCGAAGTGATCGATCGGTTGGTGTCGTTGGCGATCGAGGGAAAGAATCGATGAACGACGACTTCGCCTTCGTCGACGAGCTGATCCCCGGGGTGCGGTGGGACGCCAAGTACGCCACCTGGGACAACTTCATCGGCAAGCCGGTGGACGGGTATCCAGCCAATCGCATCGTCGGCACGAGGGCCTTGTGCGCGGCCCTGAAAAGAGCACGGGAAGAGGCCGCATCGGTCGGCTTCGACCTGCTTCTGTGGGACGGCTACCGCCCCCAGCGCGCGGTCGACCGATTCCTGAGCTGGTCGACCGAGGCGGAGGACGGTCGGACGAAGCCGCGACACTATCCGAACATCGACAGGGCCGAGATGTTCGAAAAGGGGTATGTGGCCGCCAAGTCGGGCCACAGCCGAGGCAGTACCGTCGACCTGACGCTCTACCACCTGGATACCGGCGATCTGGCTCAGATGGGCGGCCACCACGACCTGATGGACCCGATCTCGCACCACGGCGCACGGGGGATCACGCAGGTCGAAACGACCAACCGGCAATATCTCCGCTCCATCATGGAGGCCGCCGGGTTCGGCGCGTACGACTGCGAATGGTGGCATTACACGCTGAAGGACGAGCCCTACCCGGACACCTATTTCGATTTCCCGATCGCATAGTCGGGAAGCCCCCGACGGCCGGGCACGCCGAGGCTCCGGCGGTTCGCGCGACCGGTGACGGTCGTCCCGAACCACCGGAGCTCGCGGTGACGAAGACTCGGCCCGCTCGGCCCGCTCGGCCCGGTCGGTCCGGCTACTCGGCGCGCTTCGCGTCGAACCCGGCGAGGCTCCGGCGGGCGGTTCGCTGGATCCTCTCGTCGCTCTCGAGCGGTGATGTTCTAGATCGGTGTCCGGTACCAGCGGCGGTGTACGTACGGCTCGACGAGGAGGATTGCGCTCCCCGCGGTCGCCGCGACGGCCGTGCCGGCGGGTGTTGTCCATCCTGCGGCGATGACGCCGGCTGCGACCAGCAGCGGTCGCGCCATGGTCAGCGGGCCGAGTCCGGCGAGGATGGCGAGCGTGGCGAGGCGGAACGAGCCCGCGAGGTAGCAGAGCATCGACACCGCGACGATTCCGGCGTAGGGCAGCAGGACGGCGAGCATCCGCCATGCGGCCGCGTCGAGTTCGGCGTAGCGGGCGCCGCGGTCGTCGGCCGCGCCGAGTACGGCCAGGGCCACGGCGGCGCTCGCGGCGAGCGCCAGTGCACCCGGAAGCAGGCCGCGTCGGGCGGCCCGCAGGTCGGCGGCTCGGCGACGGATCCGGCCGTTGCGGCCGTTGGAGGCCCGGAAGCCGGCCAGTGCCGCGTCGACCATGCCGAGGGCCACCAGCAGCACCACACTCATCCCGCGACCTCCTGGAGCCTGCGGGCATCCTTGCCGAGTGCGGCGCGCAGCGGGGCGAGGAGGTCGGGGCGCACGCCGAGTACCGGGCGCAGCGTCGTGCACAGGGGGTTGCTGCGTGTCTTCGGCTCGTGGATCAGTGGCACGAGTGGATGCGCGGCGTGGGCGGCGCGCAGCAGGGTCGTGTCGTCGTGGGCGCGGCGCGCGGAGGCGGTGCCGTCGTGGCGGCCGAGGGGGTCACGCATGCGGGCGCGGTGGAAGAGCCAGGCGCCGAACGGGGCGATGCGGGTGGTGGCGATGTCGTAGTGGCAGAAGGCGACCGTGTCCGGGGTCGCCTGGGCGGCGAAGAAGGCGTCGAGGTCGGGGCCGCGGAAGTGGTGCAGGAGGCCGGTGGAGATGTAGACCGTCGCCGTACGGGCCGCGGCATCCGGCTCGGGGATCGCCCCGGGCGCGGTGTCGTCGAGCCGGAAGGCGTTCGCGCGCACGAACCGACAGGGGAGCCCTTCGTCCTGGGCGAGTCGGGTCGCCTCGGCGACCAGCGCGGCGTGCAGGTCGGCGCCCACCAACTCGACGTCGGGTCCGAGTACTTCGTGGGCGGCGAGCCAACGCACGACATGGCCGAGACCGCAGCCGACGTCGACGACCCGGATACGATCGGGCGCGCCTTCGGCGGAGCGGACCGCGGCGAGCAGCGGCCCCAACAGGTGGGCGAGCCGTTCGGGAATGCGCAGTTCCTCGCTCAGGCGCTGGAGTTCGGTGTGCACGGCGACCAGACGGCGGTCGACGTACGCCGCATCGAGCAGGCCGCCGTCGACCACCGGCAGTCGCGCGGCGATCCGCGCGCCCCGGGACTGACCCGCCGCGCGCAGCGTCGCCACCACGTCGGCGCGCGCGACCGGCACCCGCTCGAGTGAGCCGGGCGCGTGGCCGACGATCAGGTCGGAGACTTCGAGACGGGACACCGAAGCACGGTACGCCGCACGGCCCCGCCCCCGTCGGCCGCCCCCTTGCCTCGGAGCGTCGGGTCGCACATCGGAGCGTGCCGGATCGGGTCAGGTCAGGTCGATTGTCAGGCGGTCGTCGTCCCTGGTTGGGTGTTCGATGGTGATTGTGCCGGTGGCGGCGATGTAGGTGCCGGTGCCGCCGGTCACCGCGAAGATGTGGGACCACGGCGTGTAGGTCAGTGCGATTTCGGTGACCGACGGCAGGGGGCGTGGGAATCCGGAAGCGGCGGTGATCAGGCCGTCGTTCAGGCTCAGGACGAGGGTCGAGACGACGAAGGCGCCGTCCGGCCCGACCGTCACCGGGACGGTGAACGCGCTTTCCGTGCCCGCCGCCTTCCCGTCCGCGTCGGTCAGGTCGTAGTGCACGAAGAATCCGGCGCCCGGTGTCAGCACGTTCGGGATGTTCGCGCCCGATCGCTTGCCGGTCAGGGTGAACTTCCCGGCCCGGGGCGGCGCGGCGCCGGCGGCACCCCCGGCGCCGACGACCAGGCCCGTGCCGACCGCGGCGGCCGAGGTCAGGCGCAGAGCGCTCCGGCGGTCGATACTCGTACGGTCGGCATTCGTCATGTGTACCCCGCGTTCGTCGTGGGACCGGCGCGCGGATCCGCCCACCGTGGCGAGGACTTCCTCCCCCATCGGCATGACAACCCCTCCGCCGCTCAGCCGGATTCACCGCAATGGGCGAACGTCCCCCGTGCCCCGTACAGCGCCCGGCTCGCCTATGTGCCCTCGGGCAGCCCCTGCGTCGACCAACCGGTCCCGATGCTCGGCCATCTGTCGCCCGGCCGGGCCTCGCGGGACCGGCTGACGGTCTCGAAGGAGCGCAATCGGCCACGCAGCAGCGCGTCTGGAGATCGCCGATCTGGGCGACCGCCGCTGGTTCCAGTTCCCACCGGGCACCGACCCGATCTGGCAGTCGTATTGGAACGCCGGCGAGCCGCGCGAGGGCCCGGTGGTGCGCGTCGTCCAGGAATGTGTGCAGGCCGTGCTCTGGAACAGCACCGTCGGTCTGGCTCCGCTGGGACACGGCCTGGCGGAGAACGTGCTGCCCGAGAACCTGACCGTGGTTCCGCTGGTCGACATGGCGCCGAGCCGGGTGGTCGCGGTGTGGAACGACGGCGACAGCAACCCGTTGATCCGCTCCTTCGTCGAGATCGCGACGGCGGCGTACCGCCGCTGAGCACGCGAGCGGCGATGGCCCGGCTGCGACGGGTGCTTGCGTGCGGCGCGCGGAGGGTTCGGGCATCGATGTGGCCGAACTCGATTCCGTCGGCGATGGTCCTTCCGGGATTCGGGGTCTGCGGGGCGGTGCTTCGGGTGTCCCGGTGCCGCCCGCCCCCAGTATTGCGGTGCGTGCCTCCCGGCCGGGGCAGGCGTTGGCGCCGCGGCGAGGTGTGTGACCGTCGCGGCGACGTCGTCCGGGGCTGGGAACCGGCCCGGGGCGGTGAGTTCGCGGTGGAGGTTCGCGTCGGCGGCGTCGGCCGGTTCATGTCGGTGTCGCATCGCGTACAGCGCGACCCCCGCGAACGGCGCGCTCGGCCGGCGTGCTGCCGATGCCGATGATGCGCCCGTTTTCGGACGCCGACGGACCGGCCGGCCGCATGATCGTGGTCGCCGCCACCAACTGCACCGAACCCAGCGCCCCTGTATGCGACCTCCTCGCCACCTGGCGGGACGAGGGGCCGCGCGACTTGCGGCTGCGCCTGGATCGCGGCGTGCGGGACGGCGACCTGCCGCTGGACACCGATACCGAGGCTGTCGCCGCGTACTACACCGCCGTGAACCAGAGCCTGTCCATCCGCACCCGAGACGCGCAGCCGCCGTGCAATCGCCGGGCGACCGGGTGGGCCGGGTGTCCTCGACGTGCCGGCCGCGTCGCGCGGGTGCTTCAGCCGCGTAGGTAGGCCAGGACGGCCAGGACTCGGCGGTGGTCGTCGGGGGCCGGTGGGAGGTCGAGTTTGGTCAGGATGCTCGCGATGTGTTTGGCCACGGCGGCCTCCGTCACCACCAACGCACGGGCGATGGCGGCGTTGGAGCGTCCCTCGGCCATGTGGGCGAGGACCTCGCGCTCGCGCGGAGTCAGGCGCCGCAGCGGATCGCGCCGACGCGCCAGGAGTTGGCGGACTACCTCGGGGTCGACCACGGTTCCGCCCCGGGCGACGCGGATCAGGGCGTCGGCGAACTCCTCGACATCGCCGATGCGTTCCTTCAGCAGATAACCCATGCCGCCCGAGGCGCCACGCGCGTCGAAAAGCTCCTCCGCGAAGGTCTGCTCGACATACTGGCTCAGCACCAGCACGGCCAACGACGGTATCGCCGCCTGGAGTTCGCGCGCGGCGCGCAGCCCTTCGTCGGTGAAGTCGGGTGGCATGCGCACGTCGGCGATCACCACATCGGGGCGATGCTCCCGCGTGGCCGCGATCAGCGAAGGACCGTCGCCCACTGCCGCGGCCACTTCGTGGCCGAAGCGCTCCAGCAGGCCCACCAGGCCCTCACGCAACAGCACGGCGTCCTCCGCGAGCACTACTCTGAGGCCGGACACGGGATCTCCACTCGCAGCAGGGTCGGGCCACCCATCGGGCTGGACAACAGCATTCTGCCGTCGAGGACCGCGAGTCGATCGACCAGACCCGTCAGCCCAGTGCCCGCCTCCGGGTCGGCACCGCCCGCACCGCCGTCACGCACCTCCAACGCCAGCAACCCGTCGGCCACCCGCCCGCGGATCGTGCACCGTTGCGCACCGCTGTGCTTGGCCACGTTCGTCAACGCCTCGCACACCACGAAATAGGCGGTCACCTCCACCGCCGTGGGCAATCGCCCGGCCACTTCGACATCGACGTCGACCGGGACCGGCGAGCGCCCCGCGACATCGCGGACGGCGGCCGGCAGTCCCCGTTCGGTGAGCACCTGCGGGTGCACGCCGCGGATCAGTTCACGCAGGTCGGTCAGCGCCGCCCGCGCCATCTCGTGTGCCTCGTGGACCTCACGGGCGGCGGGTGACCCGGGCGGCAGGTCGAGCGAGGCCAGGCCCAACTTCATGCTCAACGCGACCAGGCGTTGCTGCGCGCCGTCGTGCAGATCGCGCTCGATCCGCCGGCGCTCCGTCTCGAACGCGTCGACCAGACGCGCCCTGGATCGCACCACCTCGATCAACTCCGCCTCGCGAGGCGCGAGCACGGCACGCGTCATCGTCGCCCGCACGCCCGCCCACGCCGCGATCAGGAACAGCGCGACGGGCAGCAGTACGACCCCCGCCAACGGCAACACCACCGCCATCCACAACGGCGCCGTGGGTTGCAACGGCGCCGAGACCAACAGCCCCGGAATGACCAACGCCACCGACGCGATGCCCAGATCCACCCACCACAGCGCGAGCAACGAAACCAGCGCGTAGCCCAGTTCGCGCCGCCCGGCGGGCTCGCGCAGCCGCGCCCGCACACCGCCCGACCGCTCCGGCGCCGCGAGGGGAGCGCCGATGAGCCGCAGCCGCCACCGCTCGAACGGTGCGGCGGCGACCGCCATGCACGCGAGCGCCACGAGCCCCAGCGACGCGGTGAACACCGGGCCCACCGATGTCTCCCACGTCGCGACGCCGACGGCCACGACCGACGTCACGGTCACCACGACGACCGCCCCGACGACCCAACTCGCCCCGAGATAGGACAGGGCACGCCATGGCGCCGGGGACACCAGGAAACGCACCGGTCGCCGACCGATCGAGTCCCACGAGGCTTGCGCGAACATACGACGACGTTAACCGGCGTCCGACGGCCGCGTCGGTAGTGCCAGGGCTAGTCAGGCTCTCGCCCTGGCACCAATGTGCCGGGCGTTCGCCGACGGTTTCCTGGAGGGCATGACCACAGCGCCCTCCACACCGACATCCACACCGACATCCACACCGACGGGCCCGGCCGTGCGCCTGCTTCGCGTGACGAAGACGCACCACGCGGGTGCCCAGCGGGTCATCGCGCTCGACGGCGTCACCCTCGACTTCCCGCGCGGCACGCTGACGGCGGTGATGGGCGCCTCCGGCTCGGGCAAGTCCACGCTGTTGCAATGCGCGGCGGGCATCGACCGCGCCGACGGCGGCGAGATCCGGGTCGACGGGGTCGACGTGCGCGCCCTCGACGAGCACGGGTCGACGCTGTTTCGGCGCTCGCGCGTCGGCTTCGTCTTCCAGTCCTTCAATCTCGTCTCCGCGCTCACCGCCGAGCAGAATGTCGCCCTGCCGCTGCGCCTCGCCGGGCGCCGCCCCGACCCGGCGCGCGTCGCGGCGGCCCTGGCCGAGGTGGGGCTCGCGGATCGCGCCCGCCACCGACCGGCCGAGTTGTCCGGCGGGCAGCGACAACGCGTCGCCATCGCCCGCGCGTTGATCACCCGGCCCGCGGTGGTGTTCGCCGACGAGCCGACCGGCGCGCTCGACTCGAAGGCATCGCGCGACGTCCTGCGCCTGCTGCGCGAGGTCGTCGACGCGCACGGCCAGACGGTGGTGATGGTCACGCACGACCCGACCGCCGCCGCCTTCGCGGATCGAGTGGTACTGCTCACCGACGGCCGCGTGGCCGACGAGATCCATCGCGGCGCCGACGGGGCCGGCATCTCCGCCGAGACCATCGCGGCCCGCATGGCGTGGCTGGAGGAATTGTGCTGACGCTCGCCACCATGCGGGCCCGGTGGGTCTCGTTCCTCAGCTCCTTCGTGGGCCTCGGGCTGGGTGTGACGATCCTCGCGACGACGGGCGTGGTCCTGCTGTCCTCGGGCCCCGAGACCCCGGAGCGGTTCGCGGCCGCGCCGGTGCTCGTACGCAGCGGCGAGGCCCGGCCGCAGGCGCCGCCGTTCGACGACGGCCCCCCGTGGTCGGCGGAACGGGCGCGGCGGCTCGCGGATCGACTCGCGGCCGTGCCCGGAGTCGGGCGCG
This sequence comes from Embleya sp. NPDC020630, assembly GCF_044334985.1. Taxonomy (NCBI): domain Bacteria; kingdom Bacillati; phylum Actinomycetota; class Actinomycetes; order Kitasatosporales; family Streptomycetaceae; genus Embleya; species Embleya sp. NPDC020630. The sequence continues at coordinate 242,765 of NZ_JBIRUB010000010.1, read as the reverse complement.
TGGTGGTGGACCGTTCGTTCTACGCCCAGGTGGTGATCGGCGGGCGCCCCGCCGGCGATCCGCGGTCCGACGATCCGCTGGGGCACGGTTGGTCGAGCGCCGCGCTCGCGGCCCACGCGCCGGTCGCGGGGCGGCCACCCGTCGCCGACCACGAGGTGGTGCTCGACCGCCGGCTCGGGCCGCGCCCCGGCGACACGGTGACCGTGCTCACCGCGTCCGGACCCGCGCCCTACACGGTGTCGGGCCTCGTCGACGGCCCCGGCATCTACCTGACGGACGGCCGGGCGGATCGACTCGCGGGCGGTGTACGCGTGTTGGGCCTGCTCGCCGGCGCCGGTGCGACGCCGGACCCGGCGGCGGTGCGGGCGGTGGTGGGCGCGGAGGGGCGGGTGCTCACCGGCTCCGACCGCGCCGAACTGGAACCGGGCCACGCCGCGTTCACTCGATGGGTGGGCCTTCAGGTGCTCTCCGCCATGGCGGCTCTGGCCGCGTTCACGACCGTGTTCGTCGTGGCGTCCACGTTCGCCCTCTCGGTCGCGGGGCGTCGACGCGAGTTCGGTCTGCTGCGCACCATCGGCGCCACGCCGAAGCAGGTTCGACGCGCGCTGTTCGCGGAGGCGGGCGCCGTCGCCGCGCTCGCGGCCGGGCTCGGGGTCGTGCTCGGCGGAGTCCTGTCTCCCCGGTTCGCCGGCGTCCTGGTCGATCTCGGGTTCGAACCCGAGGGCTTCACGGTCGAGGTCGGCGTGCTGCCCCTGGCCGGCGCGTTCGTGCTCGGCATGGTCGTGGCCATGGCGGGAGTGTGGTCGGCGTCCCGTCGCGCCGCGCGGATCGCGCCCTTGGAGGCCCTGCGCGAGGCCGACGTGGACAACCGGCCGATGTCGCGGGGGCGCGTCGTCGGTGGGCTGTTGTTCGTGGCCCTCGGCGTGGTCTCGGCGGCGGTCACGGCGACGGCCGACCCCCGGGCGCTCGCGGATTTCGGGCTGTATCCGCCGATGGCCCTCATCGTCGGGCTGACCATGCTCGCCCCGGCGGTGGTGCCTCCCGTGGTGCGGGTGCTGACATGGCCGTTGTCGCGAGGCGCCGGGGCGATCGGGTTGCTCGTACGCGAGGGCATGCTGACGGCCGTGCGCCGCACCGCCGCCACCGCGGCGCCGGTGCTCGCGACGGTCGGCCTGGCGGTACTGATCACGGGCATGGTGGCGACCACGGCGCAGTCCTACGAGGCGCGGCGCGCGGCGTCGGTGCGAGCCCAGCGCGTGATCGTGCCCGATGACACCCCGGGCCTGACGGACGCCGCGGTGGCCGAGGTGGCGGGCACCCCGCTGACACCCACGACCGTTTACGGCGACAAGGACGCGGTCGTCGAGGCGGCGGGTGTGGTCACCGACGAATTCGCCGCCGTCGGCGACCGGGTCGAGGTTCGGCAGGGCTCCCTCGCCGAGTTGCGCGGCCCCACCACGATGGTGGTGTCCGAGAGCGCCGCCGCGCGCCTGGGGTGGCGACACGGCGGCGACGCGCGGGTGACCTTCCGCGACGGCGCCACCGAGACGATGCGCGTGGTCGCCGTGCTGGCCGACCGGTCGACCCCCTACGACGTCCTGTTCCCGCGCGGGACCGTCCGCGCCCACGATCCCTCGGCCCTGACGGCGGCCGTCTTTCGCACCGGAGCCGATCCCGCGCCGGCGCCGCTCGGCGGCAAGGAGGTGAGCGTCGCCGCCTACGCCTCGTCGGCCGACGCCGAGGAGCAACGCCTCGTGTGGATCTTCACCGTGCTGCTCGTGGTGGTCTCCGTCGGTTACACGGCCATCGCGATCGCGAACACCCTGATGATGGCCACCGCCGATCGGCTGCCCGATCTGCGCGTCCTGCGCCTTTCCGGCGCGACCGTCCGCCAGGCGCTGTGCGCCATCGCCGCCGAGTCGGCCATCGTCGTGACCATCGGCACGGCGCTCGGCGCGGTCGTCGCCGTGCCGTCGCTGCTGAGCCTGCGTTCGGCGCTGAGCGATCTCGGCGGCACCTCGGTCCCCTTGGTCGTGCCGTGGCCGCTCGTCGGCGGCGTCATCGCCACATGCCTCACGGCCGCCCTGGCCGCCTCCGTAGGCCCCGCGTGGATGGCCCTCCGCCCCAATCGCCACCGAATACCCGCAGGATGAAGCGACATCGGCGACTTGGACTTCACGGGTCGGGCCCCGAGATCCTCGCCGCGATCAACCAGGCCGGCAAGCACCACCGGCGACGGTTCGTCGTGTTCTTCCTCCGCTCACGACAAGACGCAACGGAGGGGCTTCGGGCGGGTGTGGCAATGGTCGGCGTGCGCAAAGAAACAGCCAACTCACTTTGCTCACTTGTCCCTTGGGTGTCGAAGCCTCAACAATGCGCATGCACCACACAATTGCGCTCCTTCATCGTCCCCACCCTCAAAAGGGGAACCTCACATGAAGAAGTCCCTCGTCGGCGCACTCGGCGTCGTCTGTGCCCTGCTGTTCGCGATCGCGGGCACTGCACCCGCCGTCGGTGCCCCGCCGGCCACCGTCAAGGCGGTCAACTTCGCCGGTACGGTGGCGCTGAGCAACTGTTCGGGATCCGTGATCCGGATGCCCAACTCGCAGCCGGGCGACCCCGCGCTCGTCCTCTCCAACGGCCACTGCCTCGAGACCGGATTCCCCGGTGCCGGGGAGGTCATCACCGACCAGCCGTCGTCCCGCACCTTCTCGCTGCTCGGCGCCTCCGGTTCCAGGGTCGCCACCCTGCGGGCCCACAAGGTCTCGTACGCCACGATGACCGACACGGACATCTCGATCTACGAACTCACCCAGACCTACGCGCAGATCCAGAGGTCGTATGGGATCAGCGCGCTGACCCTCAACGACCAGCACCCCGTGGCCGGTTCGGCGATCAAGGTGGTTTCCGGGTATTGGAAGCGGATCTACAGCTGCAACGTCGACGGCTTCGTGTATCGCCTGAAGGAGGCGGACTGGACCTGGAAGGACTCGGTCCGCTACACGTCGTCCTGCAACACCATCGGCGGGACGTCCGGCTCCCCGGTGATCGACACGACGACCGGCAAGGTCGTCGCCGTCAACAACACCGGCAACGAGGATGGGGCCACCTGCACGGAGAACAACCCGTGTGAGGTCGACCAGAACGGCAACGTGACCATCCATCAGGGCATCAACTACGCCCAGGAGACGTACATCATCGTGCCCTGCATAGGTATCGGCAACAAGGTCGACCTGAGCCTGCCGGGCTGCACCCTGCCCAAGCCCTGACGCCCATCCACGGAGACGGCCGCGGTTCCGGTCCGTCGATACCACCGCACCTCGTGAGCCCTGCGTGGCAGGCGGGGTGCGGTGGTCGGGGACCTCGGCGGCGATCCTGGTGGCGGTCGCGTTCGTCGTCGGGGGTGTGTGGGCGGCGCTCGGGGTGACGGTGGCCGCCGCGTCGGCGGGGGCGGGGTGGTGGCTGTGGTGCGCCCACCGCGCCGCGCGGGTCGAGGACGAGCGGTGGCGACACCAGGACGCCGTGGCCGCGGGGCCCACCGCGTCGGCTGACCGGGTGAGGTCGACAGCTCCTACGGGTTGGACATCACGTAGCCCTCGATGCGTTGGAGGACGTAGCCCGCCGAGATCGCGGAGTCGATACTTGCCTGCGTGGCCACGGTCAGGAAGTCCTGGCGACCCGCGTGCCAGTACAGGTACAGCGGCACCCTGCCGGGGCCCGGAGTCGCATAGAGCCAGCCCTGGGTGCGGATGTAGGTGTACCCGGCGGCGGCGACCGCGTCGAGGCTGTTGATGTCGGCCACACTGGCGTTGTCCTCGCGGCCGGCGTGCCAGTAGAGCTGGAGCGGGACCGTGCCGGCCTCCGGGTCCGCGTAGACCCACGGCTCGTATCGGATGAGCAGGTAACCGGGCGCGGCGCTTTGGTCGTCGGCCGGGGTGGCGGCGGTGAAGTTGTCCCCGCGCTGCCACATCCACCACAGCTTCAGCCGGTACACACCGCCGCCCGCGTGCGCTTGCGCGGGCGCCGCGCCGCCGGGGCCGACCAGTGCCACCGCCGCGAGCAGCACGGCGGCGACCGACAGGCGCAGGACGCGCAGCGGACGTAAGCCGGGATATGCCTTCCGGGACATGGAGTCGTCCTCCTCGATCGCCTTCGCCGAGCCCGTACCCGACGGCTACTGAAAAGCGTGCCGGATCCCCGTGGTCGTTCGGTAGCCCCGGCCACGTGTCCGGAGGCCGTACAACGCCCAACCCTGATCGCGCCGACGCGCTGCGGCCGGGGGCATGGTGCTGCACGCCGCGGGTGATGGACGCCACGGGCGCGAACCGGGCGGACGTTGACCACGAACCGCCGAGGTTCGTTGAACACGAGAGACTTTGGTCCAGACCAATCTGGTGCAGACCATTGACCGGTGGTTCGGGCCCTTCCTAGGCTCGGGCAGCCGCGACGGGGTGTGTCGTAGCTCTCGACACGCCTACGTGGCGACGCAGTCCCCGTACGTTCGGACCGAGTTCGAGGAGTTCCCTTGAGCACAGGCACCGCACGACCCGTCACGCACCCGCGAGACCCCGATCGGCCGGGCACCAGGCGCGGTCGTATGCTCATCGCTCTGCTCACGGCCCTGCTGTTGCCCCTGGGCGCCCTGGTCGCCCTGACCGGGCCGGCCCATGCCGAGGGCGTCGGCGGCTCGGAGACGTCCGACCGGACGTCCGACCGGGGCCGGGACCGGCCGCCGACCGCGCCGGGCAGGCCCCACGCGAGCCACGTCACCGATACGTCGGTCACACTCTCCTGGCGCGCGGCCAGGGACGACCGGGGCGTGCGGAACTACGACGTGCTCCGCGACGGCGTCAAGGTCGCCACCGTTCGGCACACGTCCTATGTCGACCGCGGCCTCAACACCGGAACCGGCTACACCTACACCGTCGTCGCGCGCGACACGAGGGATCAGGTCGGTCCCGCAAGCGCTCCCGCGAAGGTGCGCACCACCGGCGAAGCGAAAGTCAAGCTGGGCTACTTCACCAATTGGGGCCCCTACCTGGCCAAGAACATCGACACCTCCGGCACGGCTCGCAACATCACGCACATCAACTACGCGTTCGGCAACGTCGTGGACGGCAAGTGTGTGGTCGGCGATCCCTGGGCCGACTACCAGAGGCCGTACACCGCCGCCGACAGCGTCGACGGTGTCGCCGACACCGCGGAGCAGCCGTTGAAGGGCCACTTCAACCAGCTGCGCGAGCTGAAGAAGAAGTATCCGAACATCAAGGTCCTCTACTCGTTCGGCGGCTGGACATGGTCCGGCGGCTTCACCCAGGCCGTGCAGAACCCGGCCGCGTTCGCCGAGTCGTGCCACAGCGTGGTCGAAGACCCGCGTTGGGCCGACGTGTTCGACGGTATCGACCTGGACTGGGAATACCCGAACGCGTGCGGGCTGACCTGTGACGCGAGCGGCTTCGGGTCGATCAAGACCCTGCTGGACGCCACCCGTGCCCGCTTCGGCGCCGGCGCCCTGGTCAGCGCCGCGATCACGGCCGACGCCGCCCCGGGCGGCAAGCTCGACGTCGCCGACTACGGCGGCGCCTCGGGGGCCGTGGACTGGTACAACGTCATGACGTACGACTTCTTCGGTCCGTGGATGGCGCAGGGCCCGACCGCCCCGCACTCGCCGCTGACGTCGTACCCGGGTATCCCCGTGCCGAACTTCGACTCGGCCGATGCCATCGCCAAGCTCCGGAGCAAGGGCGTACCCGCGAAGAAGCTGCTGCTCGGCATTCCCTTCTACGGCCACGGCTGGACGGGCGTCACCCAGAGCGAACCGGGCGGCACCGCGACCGCGCCCGCGTCCGGTGACGGCAGCTACCGCGCGCTCAAGGTTCGTTGCCCCGCCACCGGGTTGGCCGGCGGCACCTCGTACGGCCACTGCGGCAACGAATGGTGGGGCTACGACACACCGGCCAGCCTCGCCGTCAAGACGAAGTGGGCCAAGGAACAGAAGCTGGGCGGCGCCTTCTTCTGGGAACTGAGCGGCGACACCGACAACGGCGAACTCGCCGCAGCCCTCAACGGCGGACTGGGATAGCCCGCCCACCCGACACAGGCCGCGGCCGGCCCCGCCCGGGCCGGCCGCGACCGAGGTTGCCGTTTCCGCGTGGATGTTATGGCCGACTGGTATGCCTGGAAACCGACGAGGACGCACATACTCCCATCGAACGAGTCGACAGGTCGCCGAACATCCAAGGGGCCTGTGCCTCGCCACGCCACGGACAAGTCGAGCGGAAGGATGTTCATGCCCCACTCCAAGTGGTTCGCGGTGGTCGGGACCGCCGCGGTCGTCACCATGGTCATGGCGCCTGCGGAGCAAGCCGCGGCCGCGCCGCCCAACGCCGCCGCCCCGAACGGCGTTTCGGCGGCGACGACCCTCTACTACGACGACTCCCGAGCCGGTGGTTGGGAAGCGGCCATCACAGCCGGAGTCGCTGCCTGGAACGCGAACGTCACCAACGTGAAGCTGGTGAAGGCGCCGCCCGGTACCCGTGCCCAGATTCGGATCACCGCCACCAACGGTTGGCCGCAGGCAAGCCTGGGCCCGGTCCGCCCGGGTGGGCAGGCGTGGGTGGAACTCGGCAGCCAGGCGGTCGACCAGGGCTACGACAAGACCCGCATCGCCGCCCACGAGATCGGCCACAACCTGGGCCTCCCGGACACCAAACCGGGTCCGTGCTCCAAGCTGATGTCGGGCTCCAGCGCGGGAGTCGGCTGCCGGAACCCCGTTGCCGACGCGGCCGAACGGTCCCGGGTCGAGTCCGCCTACGGCGGCCGTACCGCCGCGCAGACTCCGACCACCGGCCGGGTCATGGTCGACGCGCCCTGAGGCCCCGCTTCGACGGCCCACCCGAGTCCGTGGGCGTCCGGCCGCACCACGGCCGAGGATGCCGCTCGAGCCACCCCGGCCCCCACCACGACGGCGTCCATCCCGAGGTGCCGGGAGTGGGGGAGGGGTGAGCCGGGTCGGGTTCAGCCGGTGTTGGCCCGTCGGCGCCGATGGAGGACGACGGCCCCGCCCGTGAGGGCGAGGGCCGCGCCGGAGCCGGCGAACAGCGGGGTGGAGGACGACGCTTCGTCCGTCGTGTGCCGGGGGCTGTAGCCGCTGGAGAACCCCTTTGTGTCGTACTCCGAGCCGGGTAGTTTGTCGGCGTAGCGGGCCTTGACCAGCTTCTGGTAGTCGCCGAGCGACACCGACGCCCGGCCGCCCAGCCCCTGCCGGGCCTGCTCGTTGAGCGGTTCGACGGTGTCGAGCCTGAGCTGGTACCAGCCACGGAGTTGCGGTTCGGTGAAGACGAGGGTGCCCACGGTTGCCTTGCCCGCATAGCCGGCGTCGCCGTCGCCGTCGCGGATGGCCGCCAGATGCCAGCCGCCGCCCTGGGTGGGGGCGAGCATGACGGTGGCGGTGCGGCCGTTGACGGTGGTGCTCAGCGAGGAGAGCAGGTTCGTCAGTTTGACGGCCTCGGTGGGCAGGGGCGGGGCCGTGCCCGCGACGAATCCGGCAGTGATCTCGTTCAGTGCCACCGGGTCCTTGATGGTGAACGCCGGGAGGCCCTGGCACGGTTCGGCTGTTTCGGGGATGGTCTGCACCGTCCCGGCGGTGCCGGAGGGGATCGGAGTGCTCAGGAAGCGGCAGACCGAGTCGCGGACGGCGGTGGACTTCACCGCGTCGAGGGCCGCCCGGTAGTCGGGGATGTCGGCCGGGAGCGGGTCCTTGGCCGGGGCCGCGTGGGCCGGGCCGGCGACGGACAACAGGACGGACGCGCTCGATGCGAGGACGACGGACAGACGGGAGAAGCGAAAGCCGGTTCGTTTGCCGGGCGTTGTGGTGCCGATGGTGTCGCGCATGTCGCCTGCCTTAGCCGGAGATGCCGATGCGGGAGTGCGTCCACTTCGACGAGCTGTTGCTCACGTAGTCGGCGTAGTTCCACCACGTGTACGTGGCGGTGTCCGGCCATGGGTCGGCCACGGCGATCGTGTTGCGCGACGTGTCGAAGCCGTAGACCACGTTCATGTGGCCACCACCGGAGGTCCACCCGATGCGGGCACCGACCGGCCGGGCCGCCTTGACCTCGGTGTACACCTGGTTGAACGTGGCGGCGCTGTTCAGGCCCGAGCCGGGGTGGGTCATGCCCAGGCTGTTCCAGCCCCTGGCCATGTCGTCGAGCGTGGCGGGTTGGTTGTTGCAGCCGTAGTAGGGCTGCGCGCGGGTGCAGAAGTCCGTCTGCGTGGAGCCGAAGCCCTGGAACTTGGCGATGGTCAGGCCGGAGGCGACCCAGCACCACTGGGTCTTCTCCTGCTTGTACATGGTGATGTTGTCCTGACCCGCTTCCGCGTGAGCAGGGCCTCCCGCGATCGCACACAATCCCAAGGCGGCCGGCACGATGGCCGTCGCCGCGATTCCGTACCTGAATCTGCCCATGTTGCTGCCTTCCCGTGACGAGACGAGCGGGGCGTTCTGGCACGGATATGACATCGCATCATGCTGCAGTCACATAGGGGTATTACGGCAATTTCATCCCAATAGGCTATTTGCCTGGTAATCGTATATGCACGCGATCTCTCGGGAGCGAGATGATGCGGGCATGGGTATCTCCGACGAACGTCGTGAAGTCCTGGTCGCCGGGGCGTACTTCGCCGACCTGATCTTTCGCGACCTGCCGGGCGAGGCGGCCGTGGGACGCGAGACGTTCGCCGGCGGCTTCGAAATGTTGCCCGGCGGCGCCTTCAATCCGGCATTGGCGCTGCACAGGCTGGGCAACGACGTGGTGTGGGCCACCGACTTCGGCGACGACGAGTTCAGCCGACACGTCCTGGCCGGGGCCCGAGCGGCGGGGTTGGACGAGTCCGGATTCCGCCACCACCCCGGGCCGCTGCGCAGCGTCACGGTCGCGCTGTCGTACGCCGCGGACCGGGCCATGGTCAGCTTCCAGGACCCGTCGATGCCCCGCCCGGTGGACGAGTTGGCCCGTGCGTACCGGCCGCGGATCCTGGTCCTGCCCGAACTGCGGTACGGCCCGGGCGTGGCGGCGACACTGGGTGCGGTACGCGCGACGGGCGCGTCGGTCTTCATGGACTGCCAGGACGTTCCGGTCACGCTGGAGACGCCGACCGTGCGCGAAGTCCTGGCACAGGTGGACGTCTTCGCGCCCAACGTGGACGAGGCGCTACGGCTCACGGGGGCCGCCACGGCCGACGACGCGGTCGCGGCTCTCGGCGAACTGGTCCCCACGGTCGTGATGAAGCGCGGTGGACACGGCGCGATCGTCCTGCGGGACGGGCGTCGGTTCGCCGTTCCCGCGGTGCCGGTTCGGGTCGTGGACACCACCGGCTCGGGCGACTGCTTCAACGCCGGATTCATCCACGGCCTGCTCGCCGGCTGGGACATGACCCGGTGCCTGGCGGCGGCGGTGGCCTGCGGATCGGCGGCCGCCACCTCGCCCGGATCGCGCGGGGCCGTCACGGTCGGCGAACTGTCCGCGTGGCTCGCGATGGTCGAACCCGTGACGTCGATCTGAGCACGACAGCGCGCGCCCGCCGCCCGACCGCGCTCCGGAGCCCGTGGGCGCGTCCGGCTTCCCGGCCGTCAGGGACGCGCGGTTCGCACACGGGGTATCTGGTGGCGTCCGTATCGAATGGGGGAGCGCCGGTGAGAGTCCTGGTCACCGATCTGGACGGTACGTTGTTGGGCGGGACCGACGGCGAGCGCCTTCGGCTGCGCCGGGTTCTGTCGCGCCACCCCGAGATCACGGTGGTGTTCGCGACCGGCCGCGCACTGCCCTCGGTGCGTCGGGTGCTGGACGATCCGCTCGTGCCCAGGCCGCGGTGGATCGTCGCCGACGTCGGGGCCACCGTGGCCGACGGCACGGACCTGAGCCCGGTGGCGGACCTGCAGTCCCGATTACGCGAGGGCTGGCCCGGTGCGGCCCGCGTCCGTGCGGCGCTCTCGGGGTTCCCCACCCTTGCCTACCAGGAGGGAGTGGCCCAACAGGGGCGGTGTTCGTTCGAGCTGCCCCCCGAAGACCTGACCGGGGAACTCACGCGCGCGGTGGGCGCGCTGGGATGCTCGTGGGCGTACTCGGCCGATCGCTACTTCGACGTCCTGCCTCCCGGAGCGGGCAAGGGCGCCGCGGTGCGGGCGCTGGCACGGCGGCACGGCTGGGCGTGGGACGACGTCCTGGTCGCCGGCGACTCGCTCAACGACCTGTCGATGTTCGAGATCGGCGCGCACGGTGTGGTGGTCGCCGGCTCCGAGCCCGGTCTGGACCGGGCGCTCGCCGGCGACGAGAAGGTGTACCGCGCCGAGCAACACGGCGCTGCCGGCATCCTCGCCGCACTCGCTCACCTGGGCTGGACGGAGCCCGGGCACGCGGTGGTCGTGGGCTATCACCGCCCACCCCGGGAATGGACGTCGACCGGGTGGCGGCCCCCGGCGAGCCCGAACGGGATCCTGCCGACGCTGTGCGCGGTCCTGGGCACGGAACACGCGGACGCCCGCGACGTTTCGGCCCTGTGGGTGGCCGGATCGGTGGCCGGACAGACGCCGCCCGATCCGGAGCCGAGGGCCATCGGTCCCGGTCCCGGCCCCGGCCCCGCGCTGTCGCTGGAACCGTTCGACGTCTCGACGTGGTCGGCGTACTTCCACCGTGCCTGCAAGGAGACGCTGTGGCCGGCGCTGATGTCGCAACCCGAACGCATCCGCTTCGACCACGCGGCCTGGGACCGGTACCGCACCGTGAACCGCCGCTTCGCCGAACATATCGCCGACCGGGCCGCGGAACGGGGCACCGTCTGGCTGCACGACTACAACCTGTGGCTCGTGCCGGGACTCCTGCGCGCACTGCGACCCGATCTGCGCACGGGCCTGTTCCACCACACACCGTTTCCCCCGGCGTCGGTCTTCGCCGCGCTGCCCGTCGCGGCCGAGGTGCGCGCCTCCCTGACGGCGCTGGACTGGGCCGGATTCCAAACCGTGCGTTTCGCCGGCAACTTCCGGGCCACACTGGGCAGGACCCGGGTCACGCCGAGCGTGGGCGTGCACCCGTTGGGCGTCGACCGAGACGCGATCGACGCCCGGGTCCGGGCCAGAGCACCCCGCTCGCCGTCCGCCGCGGGCCACGTGGTCCTCGCGGTCGAGCGCCTGGACTACGCCAAGGCCCCTGAGCGCAAGGTCGACGCCGTCGGCGCACTCCTCGCCTCCGACCCGGACCTGCGTGGCCGCCTGCGCTTTCGCCTCGTATGCCCCCCACCGGAGCCCGGCATCGTCGTCCACGACGAGACCCGGGCCGCGCTCGAACACCGCATCGCCGACATCAACGACAGGTTCGGCAACACGACCTGGCAACCGATCGAGTACCACCCGCGAAACCTGCCCTTCGACGAGATCGTGGACCACTACCTCGCCGCGGACGTGTTCTGGGTGACATCGCTCCAGGACGGAATGAACCTCACCGCCAAGGAATTCGCCGCGGCGCAGTCCGCCGCGCACGGATCCGGGGTCCTGGTGCTCTCCCGCCACGCCGGCGCGGCCGAGGAACTGGCCTGCGGCGCCCTCCTGACGGATCCTCACTCGCCTGCGGACCTCGTCCGGGTCCTGCGCCGGGCCCTGCGCATGCCCCGACGGGAGCGCCGCGCCCGCATGATGCGACTGGACGCGGCCCTCGGCCACGACCACCCCCGCCATTGGGCGGCCGGGATCATCGCCGCCATCCGAGGCCACGCCCAACCGGCCCCCACCACCATCGCGTTCCCGACCGGGCCGGGTCCGGGGCCGCGATCCGCGTGAACGACCTGCCCCCGCGATCGTTCTCGCACCCCGCCTCACGACCTGCGGAAGTGGAAGGTTAGTCTCGCCCCATCGGTTTTGAACGTGTTCAAAACCGATGGGGGCGGACTCCGCGACGAGGGGTGGTAGCGCGCATGGTGCACGACGTTTCGAGGACTTCCTTCCACCCGGACACTCCGCTCTGGCTCGGGCTCTTCTCCGTGGCCGGGGTGATCTGCTGCCTGACATGGATGCCGGCACCCTTCGCCGGCGTCGCCGGCGTCCTGATCGGCATCGTGAACGTCCGGGAGTCCCGACGGGAGCAAGTCTCCCGGACCCGCTCGCTGTTGGGCCTGGTCTGCTCGATCGTCGCCTGCCTGTTCTGGATCTGGGTGATCTGGTTCAGCGGCTCGATGGACTCCGGCTACAACTAGCCCGGCCGGCGCGGCAACTCGGTCGGGGCGGGAACGAAGACGGTGTCATCACGGGGAATTCGGCAGCGCGAGGTGACGTGATGGGCCGCAGGGCGAGCGGGGACGACGAGGCGGCGATGTGGTGGGCGGGGCTACCCGCCGAGTCCGCGGTCCGGGGCGCGATCCGGCCTCAGGTGAGATCGAAGGTGATGTTCACGGAGCCATCCCGGCCTTGTGTCTCCGTGAGGGTGAGCGTTCCGTCCTTGGCCTCGTCGATGTGCACCAGGATGCCGCCGTGGTCCTCGCCGGGAAATGCGAGGGAGAAGTGTGGGTCCAGTTCCATGAGGAAGTCCCAGCCTTCACGCTCGGTCGTGTCCAGAGCGATGGAATGGCGGCCGGACGCGTGCCACGCGTTCGCGGCATCGACCGCTATGGTGATGTCGATCTCGTACTCACCGAGGCAGAGCGATGTGTTGGCCCACCACTCGAGACGTGCCGAGCCCACGAATCGGTCCATGAGCACACTATGCGCTCCGCCCCGAAGCGTGTGCCGCACCGGGCCTTGGCATAGAGATGGTTCCGTGGGCCGACAGTGGCGGGCCCGCGTCGGTATCGTCGCGGGGTGAAGGATGACGAGGGCGGCCGGGCGTCCGCGGCCGATCTGCTGCTCGCATACGCCGATGTGGAGACGGCCGCGCGGGTCCGCGTCCGTCTCGGGCTCCCGTCGATCGTTGGCTCCGAGGTCCGCAACGCCCCGGCCGACGCCCCGGCCGACAGCACGCAGTCGCCGCCGGGCGGCGCGGCAGGCCCGGACCCGGGCACCCCGTTGGCGGAATGGCTACGGAAGCTCAAGACCGGCCTGGACAGCAAGGCACTCGACGGACACTCCCGCAGCGACTGGGACTTGGTCGTCGCGGAGCACCTGCGCGAGCCATACCGCGTCGACATCGCCCGTCGGTTGCTCGTCCACCCCGACTGCCCGACGGACGCCGCCCTCGTCCTGGCCGCCGAGTCGCCGCTCGACGTCACCACGGCTCGCCGGCACACCGCGTTGTGCGTGGCGCTGGACCGGCGCGTCCTGACCGCCCGTCGACTCGCCTTCGAGGGCAGACCCGCGTGGCGTGCGCTCGGCACCCTGGCACGGCACGCGCGCGCCGTGTACGGGGAGCCCCACATCGCATCCCTCGGCCGCGTCGTGGACGAAGCGGCCCGTATGCTTCCGGGCCCCGACGCGGCCGCGTGGGCGTGGCTGGCGCAGCACGCCCCGGACTACCCGGGGACGTTCACCGAGTTGTGCGCGGACGCCGCAAGGGCCGCCGACCCTGACCGCCCCGGCGCCGGGGCGCCCCTCGTCCGGTCCGACCCGCCCGATGCCGACACCGCCCGTGCCATGTCGCAGCGTTGGGGCCACACGTCCCCGCTCGGACTGCTGGGCCGGCTTCCGCCGAAGGACGCCGCCGCCGTGCTCGCGGTGCTGCCCTCCGACGTCCGCGACGTGTTCAGACGGGTCGACGAGCCGCTTGCCGGCCACCTCGTCCTCGCGCTGATGCGAAACCCGGAGCTCGACGCGCGCGCCCTCGTCGCCCGCCTGATCCCCGACCGGGAAACGGCGGGCGTACTCCTGGCCAGGCACGACCGGCACATCAACGCCGCGCTGTTGGCCGAGTCGTCGGACGCCGCCACCCGGTATGCGGTCTTCGCCGCGACCCGCCGCGACGCGTCGCCTCGTGTGCGGCTGACCGTATTCGACCGCAGTTGGCTGAACGGGCCGTACAAGGACGGCTACTTGGAGGCGGTGCACGGGCATCACGCCGTGTTCCTCCGTAGGGTGCTGCTCCGCCGCGCCGACGACCTGGGTCCGGCGGGCGTGCTGCGGGGGCTGCTCAGCCTGTGGGAGGCACAGGGCCGAGCGGCGCTGCTCGACCCCCGGCTGCGGTCGCTGCCGGCCCGCTCGTCCACCGCGCGACAGGCCCGGCGGTGGGCCCTGAACGCACCCGACGGCCTGGCCCGGTTGCGGGCCGAGACCCTGCGCCGCGAGCATCCGGACGAACTCGTAGCCGCCATCCGCGAACGGCCCGAGCGCGCGGCGCGACACGTTCCGGATGCGTTCTGGCCCGCGGCCGTGGCGGCCCACGCGCACGAGCCGCTGCCCCGCGCGGCGCTGGTGCTCCTCGCCCGGCATGCGTCGTGTCCCGCCGAACTGCTCCGTGCGGCCGCGGACGTGGACGACGGGTTGGCCGTCGAACTGGCCGCCGGCGTGCGCGAGCACGCGCTCGCGGCACTCGCCGGGCCGCTGCCGCCCACGACGCGGGAGGCTCGTCTCGGACTCTGCTGGTTCGGCAACGCCCTCGCCGACGAAGTGCTCTCGGTCCGGGAGTTCGTCGAACTCGGCCACCCGGCGGCGCGGTTGCTGGAGGCACTCGCGGACCTTTCCGGCGTCTTCCCCGACGGGCACGCCGAAGCCTCGGCCGTGCTCGCCGAGCACGCGCGGGCGACGATCGCCGGCGACCCGGAGGCATGGGCGGTGGCCGTGATGCTGCTGCCGGACTTCAGCGGGACGGTGCCGGAACTGCTCGCGACGGCAGCGGCGGCCACGTCCACCTGACCGGCGCTCGCGGCCCACGACGTACAGCCCGGCGCAGGCATTGCACTGCTTCCGCATCGGTGAATTCGGGAGTGTGGCCTGAACGCACCGCCCCCGCGGTCAGGCCTGCGGCTCGGTCCCATCGTCGGCGAGATCCTTCTCCAGCCGCGTCATGACCTCCGCCATGAATGTGCCGGTGGTGCCGTGACCGCCCAGGTCCGGCGTGGCGGAGTCGGTCCGCGCCGCGGCGGCCAGCGCCCGGCGCAGCGGCGCCGCCGCCCGCGGGTGGCCGAGATGGTCGAGCATGAGGGCGACCGCCGTCGCCGCGGCATACGGATTGGCGATGCCCCGGCCCGCGATGTCGGGCGCGCTTCCGTGTACCGGCTCGAACAGGGCGCTGCCGGTCTCCGGGCACACGCTCGCGCTCGCGGCCAGCCCGAGTCCGCCCATGAGGGCCGCGCCGATGTCGCTGACGATGTCGCCGAAGAGATTCGAGGCGACGATGCCCTCGTAGGGAGAGGGGTCGCGCACCAGGTGGTAGCAGAAGGAGTCGACGTACTCCTCACTGCCCACAAGGTTCGGAAAATTGGCGAGTTCGGCTCGGAAGACCCCCTGCCAGAGGCGACCCGTGTGGGGGACGGCGTTGCTTTTGTGCACCAGGGTGACCCGTTCGCGACCGCTCTCGCTCAGGGTGCGCAGGCAATAGCGGAGGAACTTCTCCACGGTCTCCCGCGTGTATACGCATTCGTCGATGGCCACGGCCGGAAGCCTCCCGTGCGAGACGGTGCCGCCGACTCCGGCGTACAGGCCCTGGGTGTTCTCCCGGAACAGGGCGATCGCCCGGTCGCTGCCACGAGGGGTGAACGGCCGGTAGTTGACGTACAGGTCGAGGCCGCGACGAAGGCCCAGCAGAATGTCGCGACCATGTGCCATGTCGGGGATCCTGGGGTCGCCCAGGGCGCCGAGGAGGATGGCGGGGTAGTCGGAGGCGAGCAGGTCGAGCGCGTCGGCCGGCAGACCGACCCGTTCGGCCAGCCACCGCTCGGCGCCCCAGTCGAAGATGCGGTACGAGAGGTCCAACCCGAAGTGGTCGCTGAGGAGTTCGAGCGCGGGCAGCACGGCCGGGACGACCTCGCCGCCGATCCCGTCCCCGGGAATCACCGCGATCCTCATGTCCGCGCTCCGGTGGCGAGCATGTCCTCCACGGAGCTGAGCCGTCCCGCGATGGCGCTCGCCGCGACCACGTACGGGGAGGCCAGGTAGACCTGCCCGGGTCCGGACCGCCCGGGGAAGTTGCGGTTCTGCGCGCTGACGGTGACTTCGTCGGGCCGCTCCGAGACACCCGGCCCGGCGTTGATGCAGGCGCCGCAGGAGGGCGGCAGAACGGTGACGCCGACCTGCTCGAAGAGGTCGAGATAGCCGCGTTCGGCGGCGTGCTTCAGCACGGCCTCGCTGCCGACCTGGATATACGCGCGGACGTCGGCGGGTACCGATCGTCCCTGGTCACGGGCGAGCCTGAAGACGGCGGCGTACATGTCCATGTCCTCGGCCTTGCCGCCGGTGCAGGAGCCGCCGTACACCTTGTCGACGCGGACGTCCTCGCGCACCGACGCGAGCGGGACGGCGTTGCGCGGGTCTCCCGGCAGGGCGACCATGGGTTGGATCGAGCCCAGGTCCACGGTGACGGTGGAGTCGTACCGGGCGCCGGGATCCGGGGACGGTGCGGCGCCGGCGGGAGTCGCCGGAGTGCGGCGGGCCAGATGGGCGTGGGTGACGTCGTCGGCTTCGAACAACGCGGTCATGCCTCCCGCCTCCACCGCCATGTTGCACAGGGTGGCGCGTTCGTCCACGCCGATGGACCCCACGCCGGAGCCGGTGAACAGCAAAACCTTGCCCAGGGTCCGGCTCCCCTCGATCCCGGGGTGGACCAGCAGGCCGAGCATGACGTCCTTGGCGCAGACGCCCGGCCGCAGTGCGCCCTCGAGTTCGACCCGGACGACGGCCGGCACCTTCACCAGGGTTTCGCGGTTGTACCAGGCGTTGGCGATGTCGGTGGCGCCCACCCCGAAGGCCAGCGCGCCGACGGCGCCGGCCGTGCAGGTGTGGCTGTCCGTACCGATGATCACGTCCCCCGGGCGGGCGACGTGCTCCAGGACGTGGTTGTGGCAGATCGCCCGGCTGCCGCCATCCTCGCGAGGGCCGATGAAGTGTCCGCCGCCGAGTTCCGCGAACTCTCGTTGCCGGACCCCGAGGTCCTCGACCCGGGCGATGAGCCGGTCGCCGTTCTCCCGGCGCTTGAGGACGGGGGCGGCCAGGGAGAGGTGGTCTTGGAAGAAGTAGCAGGTGTCGGGTTGTTCGAGCCGGGCGTGCGGTCCGAACTGTCGCGTGAACATGCCCGCGGCCATGGGGGTGACGTACTCGTGCGAGAACCGGACGTCGGTCGTGACGAAGTACGACTCGCCGACGCGCACCGAGGCATTCTCGGGGAGCGGGTTGCGCGGTGACAGGGCACGCTGAAGGATCTTCTCCACGACGTTCAGCGGGCGGGCGGGCGCGAAGTCGGGCGCGAGGCCGCAGCCTTGGCGATTGAAGCCGAACAGGCCCCCGAGGTCGACGATGGCGCGCTCGATGGCGTTGGCACGTCGGGTGAACGCCGCGAGCGGCAGTTCCTCGCCGTCGAGGAGCGACTCCAGCAGGTCGAAGTCGGTGCAGGTGACGATGCCGACGTTGCGGCAATTCTGCTCGTAGATGCGCTCGAAGGACCGGGCGAAGACGACTTCGACGCCCGCGTACTTCTCGGCGTAGACGGCGTGTTCTCGGGAGGAGCCGCAGCCCTTCGCCTCGCCGCTGACGATGATTCGGGGTGCGAAGGACTTCAGGGCGCCCTCGGCGACCTTCTTGTCCCGCAGTCCCAGGTAGGCGTAGTCACCGAGCTTCTCGTCGTACCAGTAGCAGCACCAGCCCGGGATGATCTCGTCGGTGGAGATGTTGTCCATGAGCGGCGCGCGCAGCAGTTCGGCGACGCCGGGTACCGCACCGCCCGACAACTGGGCGGCCACGACATCGGTGTCCTCGGTCAGGACGAGGACGTTGCCGCGCAGGCGGATCCGGCGCTCCCCGGACCCGTCTCGGGGGTCACTCCGCGGTCGCAATGATCCGCCCTATCTGTTCGTCGGTGAGGGGAACCCGATGGGCCCTGGAGCCGTCCAGGATCTTCTTGAGGAGGGACGCGTCGGTGCTGTCGTAGCCGTGGACGGTCAGCCAGTAGCGGACGTTGTTGGTCCCCGACGCCCGATCGATCAGCACTTCCTGTTCGCGGCCCAGGTAACCGGCCGGGACGCTGGAGTACACGCTGTCCTTGACGAGCGTGTCGCCCTTCAGGTGCGCCTTGAGGATCGCGGAGGCGTGCACACCGGCACTGGTCTTGAAGACGTCCCGGCCCAGCGCGGGGTAGTTCTGCGGGATGTCCACATCGAGCACCTCCGCCGCGTACTCGCCGTACTGCCTGAGCGCCTTCAGGTCGTACGTTCCGTGTCCGTCGAGATGGCTGTTGACGATGAGCTGGTCCAGGGAGGCGTTCCCCGCGCGTTCTCCGATGCCCAGGATGGTGCCGTGCACCCGGGTGCAGCCCAGGGCCAGCGCCGTCAGGGAGTTGGCGAGGGCGAGCCCCCGGTCGTTGTGACCGTGCCACTCCAGGTCGACGGATCGTTGCCGGTTCCGGAAGTACCGGGAGGTCCAGTGCAGCAGCGCGGCCGTACCCTCCGGGCGGGCCGCCCCCACGGTGTCGCACAGGGTCAGCCGGGTCACTCCGGAATCGATCGCGGCGTCGTAGACCTGTCCGAGGACCTCCGGGGTGCAGCGCACCGCGTCCTCCAGAACCAGCACGAAGTCGACCTCGCCGTCGAGGCAGGCCGCGGCCGAATCGACGATGTTGCGTTGGATGCCGGCGATGCTCCAGTCCTCGACGTACTGCCGGATGGGGCTCACACCGACGAAGACGTAGGCGTCGACCGCGGTCTCGGCCCGGGCCGCGATCTCCCGGATCGCGGCGATGTCCGCGGGATGGGTGCGGCCGGCGTAGCCGGGGACGATCGGGTGTCCGGAAGCGATGATGTGCCGGGTCAGAGCCACGCATTCACGGAGTGCCTCAGGGTCGGACCCGGGGAATCCCAGGTCGGCGGATCGCACCCCGGCGCGAGCCATGTGGTCGACCAGGGCGCGTTTTTGATCCAACGAAGGATTTCTGATGTGGGGTGCCTGCACTCCGTCGCGGAGGGTTTCGTCGAAGAACGTTCCGGAGTACGCCGCAGGGTGCGGTGCGGCGTCGACGACCATGGTGTTCCAGTTGAACCAGATGTCAGGGCTCGGATACCCGCTCCGGCCGGTCATGCCGTTCAATTCGACCTCCTTTTCGATGGGGTGGGATCTTTGGCGGGACCGGAGTGGACACCAAGGGCGCCGGAGTATGCACCAGGACAGGATCCGGGACGCCCCCGCGGGGAATCAATGGTTCGAGACCTACCGGCCATTACACCGGCCGGAGATTATGCGGACGGATCACATCCGCTTTTCCGGGCCCGTCCTGTAGACAGGACAAAAGATTCCACGGCGAAAGCCGTGCCTGCGACGCATGCCGAGTTGCGTCGAATTCGCTTTCTCGCATCATGTTCCCAGGGGATCGGCCGGTCGGTGGAGCCGAGTTCCGGAACGGAGGATTCCGAATTCGGGGAATCATTCCGACGCGTCTTTACGAGGGAGCCGAATCCGGTGCGTTCCATTGGCGTTTCACAAGCGCAGGAGAGCCTGTGGCTGGCTCAGAAGATCACGCCGGATGTGCCGAACATCCCCGCGTGCCGATGGCTTGTCGCGGGCGATGTCGACGTGGAACTGCTGCACGCCGCGCTGCGCGTCGTCTTCCACGAGTACAGCGCCGCACGGGTGAACTTCCGGCAGTTCGCAGACGAGCTGCGGCAGGTGCTCCGCGAGGGCGACACGGACACCTGGACGCCCTCCTTCCACGACGCGAGCGCTGCCGCCGACCCCGAGTCGGCGGCCCACGCATGGGCCGAGGCCATCGAGCGAGAGCCGTTCGATCTGGAACACGACCTCCTGTTCCGGGCCGGGGTCGCCCGCGTCTCGAAGTCGCGATACCTGGTGTTCCTCGCCGCCCATCACACCGTCGCCGACGGCTACACGTTGACCCGGCTCCTGCCGCTCCGCATCGCGGAGTGCTACCGGGCCCTGAAGCACGACACGCCGATCCCGGAGCGCTCCCACGGCGGACCGGAGCTGATCCGCCTGGAAGACCTCCGCTACCGGAGCTCTCCGCAGTTCGCCAAGGACGCCGAATTCTGGCGAACGCGCCTGGACGAGGCACCCGAACCGCTACGGCTGCCGGGACAACGCAGCGCCGGCCGACCCACGGTGCTGCACCACACACTGGCGGTGCCGACACGGGACACGGACGCGTGGTTCGAGGCCGCCGCCTCCATCGACGTGCGGAT
Organism: Embleya sp. NPDC020630; assembly: GCF_044334985.1. Lineage (NCBI taxonomy): Bacteria > Bacillati > Actinomycetota > Actinomycetes > Kitasatosporales > Streptomycetaceae > Embleya > Embleya sp. NPDC020630. Next base: position 222,455 of record NZ_JBIRUB010000010.1, on the reverse strand, counting down.
GCCCGCCTTCCTGACCGCCGCCGCCGCCGTCTTCTTCCGGCACGTGGGCGGGCGCCGGGACTTCACCTTCTCGACGATGGCCCTCGGCCGCACGAAGGCCGCGAGGGACTTCTACGGCTCGCAGTCGACCACTCTGCCCTTCCGCGTGCACGCCCCGTTGGCCACGCGGTTCCGAGACTTCGCACACACGGTGTCCCGAGAGCTGTGGCAGATCGGGCGGCACTCCGCCCACCAGGTCTCCGACATCCGTTCAGGGGCCGGGAGAGCCGACGTGGGGTCGGTCGCCAGTCCCTTCGGAGTCACCCTCAGCATCCTCCCCTTCGTCGCACCGGAGGTCGACTACGCGGGTGCGACCGCGTACGCGCAATCCGGTTTCTCCTGGGGCGCCTTCGACGACCTGCACCTCGCCATCTACTACGACGGCCACGCCAGGAGCGGCCTGCACATCCGGGTGGACGCCAACAGCACGTTGTACAGCGCGCAGGACGTGCGTCGTTTCGCCGATACCCTGGTCGCCTGCATCAGCGGCACGGCACAAAACCCGTACGCCGCGATCGGCTCGTTGGACCTGCTGGGGCCGGGTGCGCGCCGACAGGTGCCGGGCATCGCCGACGACACGGCGGCCGAGCTGCCCGAGGTGACCGTTCCGGAACTGTTGGCACGGGCGGCGGCGGACCCGGACGCGGTCGCGGTGGTCTCCGAGGATCGGCGGGTGAGCTACGCCGAGTTGAAGGCGCGGTCGGACCGGCTCGCCCGGGAGCTGACCGGCCGGGGCATCGGCCCGGAGACCCTGGTGGGGCTGGCACTGCCACGCTCGATCGAGCTGATCGTGGGCATGCTGGCCGTCCTCAAGTCGGGTGCCGCCTATCTGCCCATCGACCCCAGGTACCCCGGCGCGCGGTCGGACCTGATCCTGGCCGACGCACGGCCTGCACTCGTGCTCACCGACACGGACACGGCTCCCGTCCTCCCGCGAACCGGGACCCCGCTTCTGCTGTTCGGTGACGTCGACTTCACGAGCGCGGCCCCGGCGCCGGAGCGGGACCCGGAGCCGGTACGGCCCGCGAACGCCGCGTACGTGATGTACACGTCCGGCTCCACCGGCACCCCCAAGGGCGTGACGCTCACCCACCGCGACATCGTCAACGGCGTGCTGCGCCTGAAGGACGAGGTCGGCATCGACGCGGGCACCCGTATGCTCGCGGGAACCTCCATCGGCTTCGACGTCTCCGTCTTCGAGGTGATCACCACCCTGGCCGCCGGTGGCACGGTCGAGGTCGTTCCGGACGTGCCGACGATCGCCGAGCGCGGTGGTTGGCAGGGTGGGGTGATCAGCACGGTTCCGTCCGTCATGGCCGCGCTGTTGGACCGGTGCGGCGACGGTTTGCAGGCCGATGCCGTCGTTTTGGCGGGCGAGGCGCTGCCCGTCGCGCTCGTACGACGGGTACGCGAGGCCATTCCCGGCGTGCGTGTGGTCAACGCGTACGGCCAGACCGAGTCCTTCTACGCCACCACCCACATCGTCGGCGAGGACCGGCCCGAAGCGGTGACCGCGCCGATCGGTGTGCCGCTGGGCAATATGCGCGCCTACGTACTCGGCCCCGGTCTGGCCCCCGTACCGCCGGGCCTTCCGGGCGAGTTGTACGTGGCGGGCAACGTCGCGCGCGGTTACCGCGACCGTCCCGGCCCGACCGCCGAGCGCTTCGTCCCCGATCCCTATGGGCCGCCCGGCGGGCGTATGTACCGTACCGGCGACCTTGCCCGCCGGAACGCCGATGGGCACCTGGAATACCTCGGTCGCACCGACGCCCAGGTCAAGATCCGCGGCATCCGGGTCGAGCCCGGCGAGGTCGAGGCCGCCCTGACCGCACACCCGGGCGTCGCACAGGCCGTGGTCGTCGTCGGTGCCAACCGCACCGGCGAGCGGCAGTTGGTGGGCTACGCGGTGCCCGTCGGCGTCGGCGTCGGCGTGGGCGTCGGCTCGTCCGGCTTCGGCGCCGCGGCCGGCGTCGGCGAGCTGGACCTGGACCTGGTCGGGACCGTGTCGCCGCGAGAGTTGCGCCGATTCGTGGCCGCCAGACTGCCCGAGTTCATGGTGCCGTCGGTGTTCGTGCTGATCGACCGGGTCCCGCTGACCCCGAACGGCAAGCTGGACCACAGGGCCCTGCCCGAACCGGAGGTCACCGTCGGTGCCTACCGCGCCCCGAGTACTCCCGTCGAGAAGGTGCTCGCCGGGGTGTACGCGGAGGTGCTCGGCCTGGAACGGGTCGGCGTCGAGGACGACTTCTTCGCCGTCGGCGGCGACAGCATCCGCTCGATCCAGGTCGTCTCGCGAGCCAAGGCACAGGGCGTCGAGGTCACACCCAGGCAGCTCTTCGAATGCCGCACCGTGGCCGAACTCGCCGAGGTGGCCGGCGACGTGCGGCACACGCCGGTGCTCGCCGAGTCGGCGGGTGGAGGTGTCGGCTTCGCCCCGCTTCTCCCGGCGGCTCACCACATGCTGCAAGCGGGCGGCGGCCACGGCCGGTTCGCCACGACGACGACCGTCGATCTGCCCGTCGGAATCGACGAGGCCGCTCTGGTCGCGACGCTGGCCGCGGTCGTCGACCGGCACGACGTCCTGCGCTCGACCCTGGTGAACGGCGAAGCGGCGCCGGGGCTCGACGTGGCCCCGCCCGGCGCCGTCGATGTGCCGGGGCTCATCCGCCGCGTCCCCGTCGACGGCGCCGGGGGTGAGGACTGGTCCGACCGGGCGCGCACGGAACTGGACGACGCGGCCGATCGGTTGGCCCCGGCGGCCGGGGTGATGGCCCGGTTCGTGTGGTTCGACGCGGGCCCGTCGATCGCCGGCCGGTTGAGCATCGTCCTGCATCACCTCGTCGTCGACGACGTCTCCTGGCGCATCCTGCTCCCGGACCTGGCCGCCGCCTGGCAGCAGGTCCGCGACGGCCGTACGCCGCGCCTCGCCGAGGTCGCCACCTCGGTACGCCGGTGGGCGCGGGCCCTCACCGAGGAGGCGGCCTCGCCCCGGCGCACCGGTGAACTCGCCCTGTGGCGACGCGTCGTCACGGGACCCGACCCCGACCTGGGCCCGCGCCCCTTCGACCCGGCCCTCGACGTGACGTCCACCGTCCGCCACATACACCTGGAACTGCCCGCACCCCGCACGCGGGCGCTGCTCACCACCCTGCCCACCGCGTTCCGCAGCGGTGTCGACGTCGGCCTGCTCACCGCGCTCGCGCTGGCGCTGGCTCGGTGGCGGAAGCTGAGGGGCATTACCGAGACCTCGCTCCTGCTGCGGGTCGAGGGCCACGGCCGGGAGGAGTCGACCGTGCCGGGCGCCGATCTTTCCCGCACGGTGGGCCGGCTCACCAGCGTGTATCCCGTCCGCCTCGACGTGCACGGTGTCGACCTGGAGGAAGCGCTCGCGGGCGGGCCGGCCGCCGGAGCCGCCGTCAAGGCCGTCAAGGAACAACTCGCGGGCATCCCGGACAACGGCATCGGATACGGCCTGCTGCGCCACCTCAACCCCGAGACCGGCGAAACCCTGCGCCGGTACCCCACCGGGCAGATCGCCTTCACGTACGTGAACTCGCCCGCCGTGGCCGGGAACACGGCCGACGGCCTCGGCTTCACGCCGAGCGCGGGCACCACGGACCTCATCCCCGGGCCCGGCCCGGACATGCCCGCGCGCGCCCCGCTGCACATCACCGCGTACGTCGACGAATCACCCGAGGGTCCCTGCCTCAAGGCCGGGATCGACTACCCCGAGACCCTGCTGTCCCACCGTGACGTACAGGACGTGACGGATCTGTGGCGCACGGCGCTGGAGGCACTCGCCGACCACGCCGGCCGCCCCGACGCGGGCGGGGCGACCCCGTCGGACACCCCTCTCGTGGACATCGACCAGGTCGAACTGGACGCCTGGCAGGCGCGATACGGAAGGCTGATCGACGTATGGCCGTTGACCCCGATGCAGTCCGGTCTGCTCTTCCACACCATGCTCACCGGCAGCGCGTCCGTCGACGCGTACCACATGCAGCTCACCTTCCACCTCTCCGGCGCGGTGGACCCGGAGCGCATGCGCGCGGCCGGGCAGGCCCTGCTCGACCGGCATCCCAACCTCGGCGCGGCGTACGCCGCGAACAGGTCGGGGGAGTGGCGCCAAGTGGTGCCGCGACGGGTGGAACTGCCCTGGCAGTACCTGGACTTGAGCACACTGGGCGCGCCACGTCGGGACGAGGAGCTGAAGCGGTTCCTGACCGCCGACCGCGGCACGTACTTCGATCCGGCGAGGCCACCGCTGCTGCGGCTCTCCCTGGTCAAGTTGGCGGCGGACCGCTGGGAACTGGTCCTGACGGCCCATCACATACTGTTCGACGGCTGGTCCGTGCCGCTCCTGATGAAGGAACTGCCGCGGCTGTACGCGGCAGCGGGCGACGGCACGGCGCTGCCCCCGGTGCGCGGCTACCGCGACTTCCTGTCCTGGCTCGCGCGACAGGATCGGCGGGCGGCGGCCGACGCCTGGACCGCGGAACTGGCCGGGATCGAGGAACCGACGCTGCTGGTCCCCGACGCGCCCGCGGACGGGCACAGCGCGGGGCTCGGACTGATCGAGGTACCCCTGTCGCCGCAGGCGGCGCGTGACCTCGCCCGGACGGCGGCCGAACTGGGGGTCACGGCCGGCACGCTGCTGCATGGGGCCTGGGCAATACTCCTGGCCGGGCTGACCGGGCGTCAGGACGTGCTCTTCGGTACCACCGTCTCCGGAAGGCCGCCCGAGCTTCCCGAGATCGACTCGATGGTGGGCCTGTTCATCAACACGCTGCCGGTGCGCGTCGACTGCGCCCCCGGCCGCACGCCGCGCGACATCCTGACCGGACTGCATCGCCGACAGGGCGCCCTGCTGGACCACCAGCACCACGGGCTCCTCGACATCCAGCAGGACCTCGGCCTGAGCACCCTGTTCGACACGATGGTCGTCCTGGAGTCGTTCCCCGTCGACAGCGCGGCCATCAGCGAGGCGACATCGGCCGCCGGGATGCGGATCACCGGCCTGAGCCCGCTCAGCGGTGTCCACTATCCGATGGCGGTCGTCGCCCTCGCCGAGCCGCACCTGCAGGTGGCCGTCCAATACCAGCACCACCTCGTCGACCGTGAGCGCGCGGCCGACATCGTCGCCGCGTACGCGAGGATCCTGCACCGTCTCACCGAAGACCTCGACACTCCGGTCGGCGCGATCGACATCGTCACCGACGCCGTCCGCGACCGGCTCCTGACCGACTGGAACGACACCGCGACGGTACTGCCGGAGACCTCCCTCGACGAACTGTTCACCGAGCGGGCTGCCGAGGCCCCGGACGCGGTCGCCGTCGTCGACGGCGAACGGCAGCTCACCTACGCGGAGTTGGAGACCCGCGCCAACCGGCTCGCCCGGGTCGTCGCCGCACGAGGCGTGGGCCGAGACACACCGGTCGGGCTGGCGCTGCGGCGTTCGGCCGACCTGATCGTCGCCACGCTCGCGATCCTGAAGGCCGGGGGTGCCTATGTGCCCCTCGACCCGGACTACCCGGCCGAACGGCTCACGTTCATGCTGCGCGACGCCGCCCCCGCCCTCGTCCTCACCGACACCCTGCTCGCCATGGAACTCCCCTCGGACATCTGCCCGTTCCTGGTCATCGACGAGCCCGCCGTCGAGCGGGAGATCGCGTGCTCCGCCGATCGTGCCCCGCAGCGGCGGCACCACCCCGACCAACTGGCGTACGTCATGTACACATCCGGCTCCACCGGCACCCCCAAAGGCGTCGCCGTCACGCACCGCGCCGTGGCGAGCCTCGCCCTGGACCGCCGCTTCGCGAACGGCGCGCACGAGCGGATCCTCATGCACTGCGCGCAGGCCTTCGACGCCTCCACCTACGAGCTGTGGACCCCGCTGCTGCGCGGCGGCACCCTCGTCCTCGCCCCGCCGGGCCCCCTGGACACCACCACACTCGCCGCTCTCGTCGCCGCTCGGGGAGTCACGCTCGCGTGCTTCACCGCCGGGCTGTTCAAGGTGGTGGCCGAAAGCGAGCCGGAGAGCTTCGCGGGCCTGCGCGAGATCCTGGTCGGCGGCGACGTGGTGTCCCCGACCGCCGTGGCCCGGGTCGCCGCTGCCTGCCCCGGCATCCGAATCTTCAACGCGTACGGACCCACCGAGACCACCAGCTTCTCCATCTACCACCCCATCCCCGCCGGCGAAGACGTGCCCGACCGGCTGCCCATCGGCCGGCCGCGAAGCAATACCCGCGCCTACGTCCTGGACACGGCCCTGCGGCCCGTCCCGCACTCGGTCCCCGGCGAGCTGTATCTCGCGGGCGCCGGCCTGGCCCGCGGCTACCTCGGGCGCGCCGCCCGATCCGCCCGGTCCTTCGTGGCCTGCCCGTTCGGGCCCCCGGGGGAGCGCATGTACCGGACCGGCGACATCGTCGTGCGTACCCCCGACGGGCGGCTCGACTTCCGTGGCCGCGCCGATTCCCAGGTCAAGATCAACGGCTTCCGCGTCGAACCGGGGGAGGTCGAGGCCGCGTTGAGCGCCCATCCCGGCGTCGCGCAGTCCGCCGTGACGATCGTCGCGGACCGGACCGGCGAGCGTCGCCTGGTCGGGTACGTGGTACCCGGCGCCGACCTTCCCCCCGCCATCGACCGGGCACAGCGGATCCACGACTGGGAGCAGATCTACGACCGGGTCTACGCGAAGGCGCGTGCCCCGTGGGGGGAGGACTTCTCCGGCTGGGAGTCCAGCTACACGGGCCGGCCGATCCCCCTGTCCGACATGCGGGAGTGGCGGGCCGCGACGGTGGACCGCATTCTTGCGGGTGAGCCGCGCCGGATACTCGAACTCGGTGCCGGCTCAGGCCTGTTGATGTCGTCGATCGTCGGACGGGTCGACGAGTATTGGGGCACCGACCTGTCCGCCGAGGCCATCGAACGTCTCGCCGGCGAGGTCGAGCAGGCCGGGTACGCCGATCGGTGCACGCTGCGCCACCAGGCGGCCGACGACGTGACGGGCCTGCCGCACGGCCGCTTCGACGTCGTCGTGCTCAACTCCGTCGCGCAGTACTTCCCCGACGCCGACTACCTGGACCGGGTGCTCGCCCAGGCCCTGCCGCTGCTCGCGCCCGGCGGACGGCTCTTCGTCGGCGACGTGCGCAACACGGCCACGCTGTGGCTGTTCCGGGTCGGAACGCAGCGCGCCCGGCGCCCGGACGACTCCCCGGCGGCGGCCCGCACCGCGATCCGGCGCGCGGTCCTGCTGGAACCGGAACTGGCCCTGGACCCCGAGTGGTTCACCCGCTGGGCCCGGCGGCACGGCGTCGCGAGCGTGGACGTCGCGCTCAAGCCCGGCCGGGTCCACAACGAACTCACCCGACACCGCTACGACGTCGTCCTGCGCCAGGACCCGCCCGCCGACGCCCTTGCCCTCGACGACGCTCCGCGCGTGCCGTGGGGCCCGGGGGCAGTGGACCTGAACGACCTGGATCGGCTGTGGCGCACACGCGAGGGCGAGGGTGCGCTGGTCGTCACGGGCATCCCCAACGCCCGGCTCGACGGTGAGGCGGCACTGGCGGCGGAGCTGGGCTTGGCCGGTCCCACGGCCGAGAGCCCGGCCGGCCCCGCCGCCGGACACCCGGACGCCGGCGGCGGGGCCCTGGATCCGCACGACGTGCTCGCCTGGGCGGCCCAGCGCACCGTGACCGCCCGGCTCACCGGGTCGGCGACCGGCGCCGAACGTTTCGACGCCGTGCTCCTCCCGCACGGCCACGGGCCCATCGTCCTGTGCCCCGCGGCCACCGCCCGCCCCGATCGGGAACTGGCCACCGACCCGTCCGCCGCGTCCCGCGTCGGCGTGCTCGTCGGCTCGCTCCGCGGCCGGCTCGGCGAGCGACTGCCCGCCCACCTGGTGCCCGCCGCCGTCATCGCCGTCGCCGCACTGCCCCTGACACCCCACGGAAAGCTGGACCGGCGAGCCCTGCCCGTCCCCGACTTCGCGCCGACAGCCACCGGGCGGGCCCCGCGCACCCCGCTGGAGGAGTTGTTGTGCGGGCTGTTCGCCGAGGTGCTCGGCCTGGACCGGGTCGGCATCGACGACGACTTCTTCGACCTGGGCGGCCACTCCCTGCTGGCGACACGCCTGGCGGCCAGGGTCCGCTCCGTGCTCGGCATCGAGCTGTCGTTGCGCGTGCTGTTCGCGGCCCCCAAGGTCGTCGAACTCGTGGAACACCTGCCGCACAACGCCCGCACCCGCGCCCCGCTGCGGCATGGCGCACCGCGCGGCAAGACGGTTCCGCTCTCCTTCGCGCAGCGCCGCCTGTGGTTCCTGGACAAGTTCGAGGGCGGATCGAGCACCTACCGAACGCCGTTCCCGCTGCGTCTGACCGGCCGGCTCGACGCGGCCGCGCTCGCCGAGGCACTGCGCGACGTGGTGCGGCGCCACGAGAGCCTGCGCACCCTGTTCCCCGAGGACGCCGCGGGCGAGCCGCACCAGTACGTCCTGGATGCCGGGGAGGCGACCATCGACCTGCCCGTCATCGACGTCGCGCCTCAGGACCTGGACGAGGTGTCGGCCTCGGCGGCGGCCCGCCCCGTCGACCTGGCCACGCAGATTCCGATGCACGCCACGCTCGTGCGCCTCGCCGCCGAGGAACACGTCCTCCTGCTGATGATCCATCACATCGCCGCCGACGGAGAGTCCCTCGCGCCGTTGGCCCGGGACCTGTCCGCCGCCTACACCGCCCGCCTGCGCGGCGAGGCGCCGCGCCGACGCGAACTGCCCGTACAGTACATCGACTACACGCTGTGGCAGCGCGAACTGCTCGGCTCCCCCGACGATCCCGAAAGCCTCCTGTCCACGCAGATCGACTACTGGAAGGCGGAACTCGCGGGCCTGCCGCAGCCCCTACAGCTGCCCACCGACCGCCCGCGCCCGCTCGTCGCGAGCCACCGCGGCGACGTCGTGGAGTTCGCCATCGACCCGCGCACGGCCGCCGCCGTCGAGGAACTGGCGCGCAGCCGCGGCGCCACCGCGTCCATGGTGGTCCAGGCCGCGCTCGCCGTCCTGCTGCACGCGCTGGGCTCCGGCGACGACATCGCCATCGGTTCCCCCATCGCCAACCGCACCGACGACAATCTCGCCGACCTGATCGGCTTCTTCGTCAACACCTGGGTCCTGCGTGCCCGGTTGGTGGGCAACCCCGCCTTCCTGGACCTGCTCGACCAGGTGCGCGGCAAGTCGTTGGACGCCTACGACCATCAGGACCTGCCCTTCGAACGACTGGTGGACGTCCTCAACCCCGAGCGCTCGACGTCCTATTCGCCGCTGGTGCAAGTGATGCTCGCCTGGCAGAACTTCACTCGGGAGAACCTCACGCTGCCCGGGCTGCGGGTGAGCCTGGAGCCGCTGCGCAGCCGCGTCGCCAAGTTCGACCTGTGCTTCAACCTGTTCGCCGACGCGGCCGGCCAGGGCATCGTCGGCCGGCTCGAATACGCCACGGACCTGTTCGACCGCGACACCGCCGAACGCCTCGCCGAGCGTTTCGTGCGGGTCGTGGAACAACTCGTGGCCGATCCCGCGCAGCGCATCGGCGCGGTGGACGTACTGGGACCACGGGAGCGACTGCGCCTGAGCGCCTGGTCGCGGGCGGGCGGCCCCGGTGACCCCGTGCCCGACCTGACCCTCGCGCGGGCTTTCGAGGCGACGGCGGCGGCGCACCCGCGGCGGCCCGCGGTCACCGGGGGAGCACGAACGCTCGACTACGCGGAGCTGAACACCGCCGCGAACCGCCTGGCCCGCCTGCTGCGCGGGCGCGGCGCGGGGCCCGGCCGACTGGTGGCCGTGGCGCTGCCCCGCTCGGCCGAACTGATCGTCGCGCTGGTCGCGGTCCTGAAGACCGGCGCCGCGTACCTGCCGATCGACCCGGGCCACCCCGTCGACCGCAGCGTGTACACGCTCACCGACGCAAGCCCCGAACTCGTGCTCACCGACGCCTCGTTCGCCGAACGATTGCCGTCCGGGCCGCCCTGCGTGGTCATCGGCGGCCCCGGTCCCGACGCGGCGCTCGCCGCGCTTCCGGGCCACGACCTCGACGCGAACGAACGCGGCACCCACCGCCCCGGCGACGCGGCCTACGTCATCTACACCTCGGGCTCCACGGGCCGCCCCAAGGGTGTCCTGGTCACCCACCGCAACGTACTCGCCCTGATGACCCGCACCCGGGACCTGTTCGACTTCGGCGCGGACGACGTGTGGACGATGTTCCACTCGCCCGCCTTCGACTTCTCGGTGTGGGAACTGTGGGGGCCACTGCTCCACGGCGGGCGCCTCGTGACGGTCCCGGACGACATCGTCCGGTCGCCGGACGACTTCCTCGCGCTGCTCGTGCGCGAGCGGGTGACGGTGCTCAATCAGACGCCGTCCGCGTTCCATCAGCTCATCCGCGCGGACCGGGAGAACCCCGAGCCCGGTCGCCGATCGGCCCTGCGCACGGTGGTGTTCGGCGGCGAGGCGTTGGATCCGGCGCGTCTGGTCGAATGGTACGAGCGGCACCCCGCCGACGCCCCACGGTTGGTGAACATGTACGGCATCACGGAGACCACCGTGCACGTCACCCACGGCCCGCTCGACCCCGCGCTCGCGCACGGCGGCGCCGGCAGCACGATCGGCACCGGCCTGCCCGGACTGGACGTGCGCCTGCTCGACGGGGCACTGCGTACCGTACCCGCGGGGGTCGTGGGGGAGCTGTACATCGGCGGGGACCAGCTCTCCCGCGGCTATGTGAACCGTCCGGGGCTGACGGCGGCGCGGTTCGTCGCCGACCCGTACGGGCCGCGCGGCAGCCGCCTCTACCGCTCCGGCGACCTGGCCCGCTGGACGCGGTCGGGGCAGCTGGAGTACGTCGGGCGCTCCGACGACCAGATCAAGCTGCGCGGGTTCCGGATCGAGCCCGGCGAGGTCGAGGCGGCGCTCCTCGCGCGTGCCGACGTGGCCGACGTACGGGTCGCGGTGCGCGTCGACGCGGCGGGGGACAAGGCGCTGATCGCGTACGTGGTTCGGGCCGGCTCCCATGTCCTGCCCGAACCGGCCGTGCTGCGTGCCGAGCTGCGCAGGGTGCTGCCCGACCACATGGTTCCCGCCGGCTTCGTGTCGCTGGATTCCATCCCGCTGACCCGCAACGGCAAACTCGACCACGCGGCCCTGCCCGCGCCCACGCGCACCGTGTCGGTACCCGCCGCCGGGCCCTCCGGGGCGCTCGAACTGCACGTCGTCCGGGCGTGGAGCCGCGTCCTGGACCTCGACCAGGACGGCGTGGGCATCGACGACGACTTCTTCGACGCCGGGGGAGACTCGTTCAAGGCGGTCGCCCTGGCCCGCGCGATCGGCCGGGGGCTGCCCGTGGTCGAGGTCTTCAAGAACCCCACCCCCCGTCGACTGGCCGCATGCCTGGTCTCGACGGCGGACGCGTCCGGGCTGTTGCACCGCCTGACCCCCGAGCCCGAGGACGGGACGGTCCCCGAGCACACCGTCGTCTGCGTCCCGTACGGCGGCGGCAACGCCACCGCCTATCGGGCCCTCGCCCGCGAGCTACCCGAAAGCGCCGATCTGTGGGCCGTCGAGCTGCCCGGACACGACCCGGTGCGCCCCGACGAGCCGCTGCGGCCCTGGGCCGAGACCGCCGAGCTGCTGGCGAAGGAGATCGCGCGGACGGTGCGCGGCCCGTACACGCTCTACGGGCACTGCGCGGGCACGCTCCTCGCGGTCCACGTGGCCCGCCATCTGGAGGACCTCGGCGCCGCGCCCTCGGCGATCGTCCTGGGAGCCGCGATCCCACCGGGCGACGACCTGCCGGCGGACGTGGCGGATCCGGCAGATGTGGCGGACGAGCAGCTCTACGCCACACTGCACGCGCTGGGCGGCTTCTCCGGAGCGCTGGACGACACGGATCGCCACCGTGTCCTGAACGTCGTACGCCACGACATGGCCGAGGCCATGCGACTCCACCGCGAGGGCGCCACCGACCGGGAGCGGCTGCGTACCCCGGTCCGGGCCGTGATGGGCACCGACGACCCGCTCACCGACGGCTACGCGACGCGTTACCGCGCCTGGGAGAGCTACGCCCGCGACGTGACCCTGCACGTGATCGACGGCGCGGGCCACTACTTCCTCAAGGACCACGCGAAGGAGGTGGCCCGTGTGGTCACCGGCGAGTGAGCAGCCCCGGGCGGCGACTCCCCCGAACGGTTGGCGTGTTCCGTCCGCCGGGCGGCGCATCGGGTCCAAGGATGCCCGGTCCGTACGGAGTTAGGTTCGTTCCGCAGCCGGGGAACGTGATCTCGATCCCCGTCGACGGTCCCGTCCGAGCGGCGAACGCGGAACACACCGGCACACCCGGAGGGCTCGCGCAACGGCCGCGCTGCGGAACACCCTTCGTCCCGACGCGTCGTCCCCTGGAGATCCACCATGTCCCGCGACACCCACGGCCTGACCATCCACACGCATACGGCCTCGGAAGCCGGCCTGCTCGTCAACTCCTACCTGGTGGAGACCGGCGAAGGCGTTGTGGTCGTCGACACCAACCTCCTCAACTCCGAGATCGCCGCACTCGTCGCCAAGGTCGACGCCCTCGGCAAGCCGCTCCTGGGCGTCTTCGTCACCCACGCACACCCCGACCACTTCAACGGCGTCCACGCCCTCATCGACGGCCGCGACGTCCCCGTCTACGCCACCGAAGCCGTCGACCGCGTCATCCGCGACATCTCCGACGCCAAACGTGCCCAATGGGGACCCGTCTACGGTGACGAATGGCCCGCCGTCACCGCCTTCCCCACCGTGCAGTTGAAGGACGGCGACCCCGTCACCCTCGACGGTGTCCGCTACACCGCCCGCGACCTCGGCCCCGCCGAAAGCCACGCGGACAGCGTCTTCCTCGCCCGGGCCGCCAACGCCGAGCAGGACGTGGCGTTCATCGGCGACCTGGCCTTCCACGGCACCCACCCCTACACCGCCGACGGCCACGGCGCCCAGTGGCTGGGGGTCCTGGACACCCTCGCCACCGAACTCGCCGACGCCGCCGTACTCCTGCCCGGCCACGGCGCACCGACCGGCGTCGAGGTCCTCGCCGCACAGCGCGACTACCTGCTGTGCTACCGCGCCGAGGTGGCCCGCCTGGCCGACGGGCAGGCGTCCCTCACCGACGAGGCCAAGGAGGAACTCGACCGCGTCATGCGGGAATACGCGCCGGATGCCCCGCTGTCGTGGATGATCGCCCTCGGCGCCGACGCCGTCGCGGCCGAACTCGCCGCGTCCTGACGGCGGGTTCGGGACGTTTCAGCCCAACAGGGGCTGTGCGATGTCCGGCCCGGTTGTGTCGGGCCGGGCCGCCCGCAGCGCCTCCGGGGTCTCGCCCCGCCATCGGCGCATCGCCCTGCGGAGGGTACGCGCGTCCGTGTAGCCCACGCGGGCGGCGATGGCCTGCTGCGGCAGATCGGTCTCGCGCAGCAGCCTCAGTGCGCGTTCCTCGCGGGCGGCCGCGACCTCGCCGCGCCAGGTCGTACCGTGCGCGGACAATCTGCGCTGGAGGCTGCGGCCGCTGAGGTGCAGGCGGGCGGCGACCTGGTCGAGGGCGACCGTGTCGCCCCGGAACGCGGAGTCCAGGGCCGCGCGGAAGCGTTCCTGCCAGGTCGGCGTGGCGCGGGACGTCTCCATGATCCGGTCCGCGCAACCGCGCAGGAACTGGTCGAGGCCGGGTTGGAAGCCGGGCAGCGGACGCCGGACGTCGTCGAGCCGGAACGTCACGGAGTTGGCCGCCGCCTCGAACTCGATGTTTCGCGTACCGAAATGCTCGGCGTGCCGGCGAAACCCGGCCGGGGCACGATGCGCGAGGGTCACCTTCAGCGGGACGAGCGGCGTCTTGGTGGCCTCGCTCGCCCGGCGCAGAAACACCGCCAGCGCCATCAGGTCGAACGCCTCCGCCACATCGGGGACATCAACCCCGACGGACTGCCGCAGTGTGTAGAGCGAACCGTCCTCGATGCCCTCGATCCGCGTGTCCGCGTCGCCGACCACCCTCAGGTACTCCGCCGCGGTGGCGAACGCCGTACGCAGATCGGGGCCGCAGGTGCTCAGGTAGTCCCATATACCGAACGTCCCGATGTCGGCCGCGTCGGTCAGGCGCAGCGCGACGAAGGGACCGGATCCGGCCACCACCAACTGCTCCCACAACGCGACCGCCGACGCGGTCGGAACGCGTATCAGATCATCGCCGAGGTCCTCCGACGAAAGCCCCGGAAGTTCGTCGAACCGGGCGGAATCCCCACCTGAATCGCGCACGAGCGCGCGGAAGAACCGCGCGCAGTGCGCCGAAACCGTCCATTCGTGCACGATCGGCAATCCTAGATGCGCTTTCCGCCCCCCGCTGCGAAACCATGACCGAATTTGTGCGCAACCGCCACCGGCCTCGGCAGCGGCTCGGCGATCAATCGTCCTCGACGTGCAGGAGCAGCGCGAAGTCGGGGTTCATGATGGTCTTCGGGGACCACGCGAGGCTCAAGAGGCGGCCTGCGATGTCGGACACGGCACCAGTGTGCCTCGCACCGCAGGCGATAGCCCCTGCTCCGCGCGAATCGACCCGGCCGGCGCGCGGCGGCGCGGAGGCGACCCGGTCGGACACCGCCGCGCCGGCGCGCGGGTCAGTTCTCGGCGCGTGCGGTCAGGGCGGCCCGACCCGTGACGCCCAGCTTGCGATAGACGTGGCGAGCGTGCGTCTTGACGGTGTTCACCGAGATGTACAGATCGGCGGCGATCTCCCGGAGCGTCAACTCGCTGCGCAGGTAGCGCAGGACGAGCGTCTCGCGCTCGCTGAGGCGTTCGACCGGATGCCCGGTGGCCGCGGTCGCCGCCTCGCTCCCGTCCGCCGCGTACGCCAGCGCGCCGGCGACCCGCTCGCGCAGGTCGGTGAGCCCCAGCGGATTCGGGCAGCGCGCGAGCCGGGCGTCCGCGTACGCCAGCCGCGCCACCGCCGCCTGGACCTCGCCGTGTTCCACGTGGGCATCCGCGAGCGTCAGCGCGGCGAACGCCGCCATGGAATGGTCGTTGCCGACACCGGGCGAGTCGTCCAGGAACGCCGTCAAACGCGCGAACGCCGGTCCGCCGGGCGGGTATTCGAGCAGCGCCGCGAGAATGACGTACTCGGGACGGCTGCGCGCCACCGGCTGCGAGGCGCACTCCAGGAGCAGGCGCTCCGCGTCCTGGACGTGCCGCTCGGCGGCCTTGCGATCCCCCTGCGACAGCGCGGCCATACCGGCGAGTCCGTGCGCGACGCAGCGAAGATGAGCGGGCAGCGCGGGCCGCGCCGACCCGGCCGCGGTCAGGACGTCGGTGATCTCGGCGCGACATGAGGCCAGTTCGCCCGCGAGCAGCAGGGAGCGGGACAGGCTGATGCGGGCCATCGCACCGATCGTGGTCATCTGCTCGGTGCCGCGGCCGACGAACGCGCGGGCCTCGCGTACCGACGCCACCAGGTCACCACGCTCGCGCGGCAGGCACAGTCGCCACGCTTCGTCCATCCCGCGGATTCGCCCGCCCGGCGCCCGCCCCTGCACGCGCGCCCATCGATCACGTTCGTCGAACCGGCCGAGCGTGCACCACAGATGCATCGCGCGATCGCCCAGCCGCAGGGCACCGCGCACCACGTCGTCGGGCAGCGCGGAGAGCCACCGTTCGAGGGTGAACAGGCGGTCGGCGGCCATGAGCTCGTCGTAGACCTCGGTGACCAGGTCGAGGACGAGCGGCCAGTCCGCGGCGCCGAGCGCGTGCTCGATCGCGGTCTCCGGCGCGCCGTGCGCGGCGTACCAGCGCGCGGCGGCGGTGTGCAGACCGCGGGCCCGGGCGCCGCCCAGGGCGGCGAGCCGGCCGAGGAGCGCCTGCCGGAACAGGCGCTGGTAGCGGAAGCCGCCGGCCGGGTCGGGCGACGCGGGCGTGACGAACAGGCCGTCGCGGCGCAGCCGGTCCAGGTGGTCGGCGGCGTCGGTGCCGGGCGGGGGGTCCGCGGTCGGGCTCGTCCGGCCGGCCCCCCGACGGCGTATCGCGTCCGCCACCGCCGGGACCACCGGATCGAGGATTGCCGTGTCGAGGAGGAAATCACGCAGCTCGACGTCGAGTCCGCGCCACATGTGGTCCAGCAGATAGTCGGACACGGTACGGTCGCCGCACGTCAACTCGGCGGCGAGCAGGGCCGGATCCGCACCGCCGGCGAGACGCAGCCCGGCGAGGGCGAGCGCCCCGGCCCAGCCGTCGGTGGCCTCGGCCAGCGCGCTCGCCTCGGCCGCGCGCGGCGTCGTACCGGAGAAGGCGCCGAGGAGGTCGCGCGCCTCGTCCGGGGTGAACCGCAGTTCGTGCCAGGTCACCTCGTCCAGCCGCCCGGACAACCGGTAGCGCTCCAGGACGGCCGGCGGCCGAGCACGGGTGATCGGTATCACCGTCACCGCGCCGGCGGCGGTGCGGAGCAACAGATCCAGCTGCTCGGCCAGTTGCGGATTGACGATGTGCTCGAACTCGTCGAGGACCAGGGCGACGCGGCGCCCGGCGTCGGCGATGCGGTCGGCGAGCTCGGCCGTCCATCCGTCGCTGCCGAGCGGGAACACGCCGTGACCCGGGTCGACGCATCCGGCCGCGCGGGTCAGCGCCGCTTGGGCATGCGCCCAAAAACGGGCCGGGTCGTTGTCGCGCCCGTCGAGCGAGTACCAGGCCACCGCCGCGCCGCCGGGCCGGGCCTCGCGTTGTTCGGCCCACTCCGCCAACGCCGAGGTCTTGCCGGTCCCGCCGGGGCCCAACACCACGACGACCAGCGACCGGGCGACCGCCGCCTCCACCAACGCCCGTACCCGCGGCCTCGGCACCTGGACCCCGAGCGGGCGCGGAACCCGGAGCTTCGCCGCGATCGGCGGCAGGCCGACGCCCGACCCGGCACGCGCGGCGGCAACATGATCCATGGCCCCACGCTAGCGGTACGGATGACGTCCGCTCGTTTGCGTGGTCCGGATCACGCCGGCCCGGTAGGCGGGAAGACCGGGGGCGGCCGGCACGAGGAAGCCGCGGCCCCCGCTGTCCAGGACCGTGCTGCCAGCCTCGTCCGTCGCGATCCGGTCGATCTCCACCGCGATGGTGCAGTCGCGGGCGGTGTTGTTCGCGACGACCGTGCGAACCTCCGTCCCGCCGGGGTCTGCCGGGACGTTTTCGCGGCCCGCCGAGCGGTCCAGTAGCGTTCACTCTTTCGTGTTGTGTGGTGTTTTGTCCTTGCCCATTCGACTAACCGAATGGTTGATTTTTCGTATGTTCGGAGAACTGCCGCGTCGAGTCGGCGATCGACGCGCAGGCATGCTGGGCGGCCCCGGGCCGGGCCCCGCCACGCGAACGACGAACCCGGCGACCGCTGTTCCGGTGCCTCCCCCTGTCCCTTCGGAAGTGATCGCCCGGGCGGTGCCGTACCGACCGACCCGGTATCCGTGGTTCCTCATCCGCTGCCCGAACCATCCCCTTCCGGAGGTTTCCGTTGTCCAGTCCCGGCGCCACGACCGCCTCCAGTCCCGACCCGGGGGCCGGTTCGAGCCCCGACGAGCGCCGCGCGGAGGTCGCCTCGCGCACGCTGCCGCTGACCTCCGCGCAACGGGAGTTCTGGCTCGCGGAGCAGCGTCGCCCGGGTATCGGTGCGGCATACCGCGTCGCGGAGTGCGTGGAGATCCACGGCCCGGTGGACGCCGCGCTGTTCGAGGCCGCGCTGCGACAGGCCGTGTCGGAGGCCGAGGCCGTGGGCCTGCGCGTCGTCGAGGGCGGCGACGGCCCGACGCAGATCGTGGACGCGGACCGGCAGTGGTCGCTTCCGCACGTGGACGTCGGCGGTGAAGCCTGCCCCGAGGCGGCGGCACGAGCGTGGGTGGCGGCGGACATGGACACCCCCGTGGACGTCTCCCGCGGCCCGCTGTTCCGGTTCGCGTTGTTCCGGCTGGGAACGGACCGCTGGTGGTGGTACGGCAGCAGTCACCACCTGGCGATGGACGGCTTCGGCTTCGCCCTCGTCGCGCGCCGGGTCGCGCGCGTGTACACCGCCCTGGTCGCCGGAAAGGCCCCCGGGGCCTCCCCGTTCGGATCGCCGGAGCATCTGGTGCGAGCCGACTTGGACTACCGGACCTCCGAGCAGTTCGACGCCGACCGCGCGTACTGGACGAACGCGCTCGCCGACCTGCCCGACCCGGCCCCGCTGCCCGCCCGACCGGACCTCGCGCACGGCGACGACGGCGCGGAGGACGGCGTGTGGTTTCCCGGTACCGGACGCCGAACCCGGGCGCGCCCGATGGCATCCCCGGAAGCGTTGCGCGCGGCGAGCGAGCGGAGCGGGACACAGCGGTCGCGCTACGCCATCGCCGCGGCGGCGGCCTACGCGCACCGGCTGACCGGCGCGCGGGACGTGCTCCTCGGCCTCGTCGTCTCCGGGCGCATGCGGCGCGACCTGCTCAACATCCCGGGCGTACTGGCCAACATCGTGCCGCTGCGCCTGCGGATGCATCCGGCCATGCCATTGGCGGAGTTGCTCGCGAGCGTCGACGCCGCGGTGGAGCAGGCGGTGGCGCACGAGCGCTACCGAGGCGAGGACATCACCCGCGACCTCGGCCTGCCCGACCCGGTCGGCTCCCGGTTCACCATGACCGTCAACGTCATGACGTTCGGCGCCCCCCTCACGTTCGCCGGACACCGCTCCACGACGCACAACCTCTCCCGGGGAGGCGTCGCCGGCCCGACACTGGTGGTCCTGGAACAACGCGACGGCGCCGGCCTGCGATTGGAACTGCACGCCCCGGCGGAGCGGTACACCGACGCGGACCTGATGGACCACCAGACCCGGCTGCTGCGCCTGCTCGACGCCATGGCCACGGCCGACCCCGAACGGCGAGTCGGCGATCTCGAACTGCTGTCCGACGACGAGCGCCGCGAGTCGATGGGCCCCCGCGAACCCGCGCCGACCGCTGTCGTGCGGACCGTCGTGCCCGAGCTGTTCGAAGTACACGCCCGCACCGCCCCGCAGGCCGTCGCCGTGGTGTGCGGAGCGGACTCCCTGACCTACGGGCAGCTGAACGCCGGGGCGAACCGCCTCGCGCACGCCCTGATCGCCCGCGGCGTCGGCCCCGAGGACATCGTCGCCCTCCTACTGCCGCGCGGCGTCGAGATGGTGACCACGATCCTCGCGGTCCTCAAGGCCGGCGCCGCGTATCTGCCCATCGAACCCGACTGCCCCGCCACCCGACTGGGGGACACGCTCGCCGACACCGGCGCGACCCTGCTGCTCACCCACTGCGCGATCCACGCCGCGATCGACCCCGCCCCCGAAACGAATTCGCTGCTCCTGGACGCCCCCTCGACCGTCGCGCTCCTGCGCGATCTCCCCGATTCCGACCCGCTCGTCACCATCGACCCCCGGCATCCGGCCTACCTCATCCACACATCGGGTTCGACCGGCCGGCCCAAGGGCGTGATGGTCTCCCACCGCAACATGGTGCGGCTGTTCGCGATGACCCGGGGCCACTTCGCGTGCGGCGCGGACGACGTGTGGACGATGTTCCACTCCTACACCTTCGACGTCTCGGTGTGGGAGATCTTCGGCGCGCTGCTGCACGGCGGGCGCCTGGTCGTCGTCCCCCACGACACCACCCGCTCCCCGGAGAAGTTCCTGCGCCTGCTGGTCGACGAGCGCGTGACGGTGCTCTGCCAGACCCCGTCCGCGTTCCATCCCCTCATGCACGCCGATCGCGAAGCGCCGCAGCTCGGGCAGGCGCTCTCGCTGCGCACCGTGACCCTCGTCGGCGAGGCGCTGGACCCCGCGCGCCTGGAGGACTGGTACAGCCGCCACGGCGACCGCGGGGCCGCGGTGCTCAACCTGTACGGCCCCACCGAGACCACGATGTACGTCACCCAAGCCGCGTTCGACCGGGCGACCGCCGCCGCGGCGGGGGCCAGCGTGATCGGCACCGTGCTGCCCGACATGCGCGCCTTCGTCCTCGACGCCGCCCTGCGACCGGTACCCCCTGGTGTGCCCGGCGAGTTGTACCTCGCCGGCGAGGGACTGGCCCGCGGCTACCGCAACCGGCCCAGCCTCACCGCCGAACGTTTCGTCGCCTGCCCGTACGCGACACCGGGCGAGCGGATGTACCGCACCGGGGACCTGGTGCGCCGGCGTGCCGACGGCGCCCTGGTCTACCTCGGCCGCGCCGACCGGCAGATCAAGATCCGCGGCTTCCGGATCGAACCCGGCGAAGTGGAAACCGTCCTGGCGGGCCATCCATCCGTGGCCCGGGTCGCGGTCGCCGCGCGGGGGGACCGGCCCGGCGACCGGCGCCTGGTCGCCTACATCGTTCCCGGTCCCGGCGGCGCGACGGCCGCGGAACTGCGCGGGCACGCGCGGCGGCACCTGCCCGACCACATGGTCCCTTCGGTATTCATGACGCTGGACGCGCTTCCCCTGACGGTGAACGGCAAGCTCGACACGGCCGCGCTCCCGGCTCCCGAGCAGCACCTCGGCGAGGCGGGCCGGGCCGGGCGTACCCCACACGAACAGGTGCTGGGGGAGTTGTTCGCCGAAATCCTCGACCTGCCCCGGGTCGGCGCCGACGACTCCTTCTTCGACCTCGGCGGACACTCCCTCCTCGCCACCCGCCTCATCTCCCGCCTGCGCGCGGTCCTTGGCATCGAGGTGGGCATCCGCACCCTGTTCGAGGCACCCACCCCCGCCGGTCTGGCCGCCCGGCTCGACCCCGCGGGGCGCACCCGGCCCGTGCTGCGCCCACGGCGCCGCCCGACGCCGCTGCCGCTGTCCCACGCCCAGCGCCGCCTGTGGTTCCTCCACCGCATGCACGGCCCCACGGCCACCTACAACATCGCCCTCACCCTGCGCCTGAACGGGGAACTCGACGCGGCGGCACTGGAACAGGCGCTGGTGGACGTGGCCCTGCGGCAGGAGAGCCTGCGCACCGTCTTCCCCGTGTCCGAGGACGGCCTGCCCGGTCAGCGGGTTCTGGACGAGACACAAATCCGTCGGCACCTGGCCCTGCCGGTGACGTTCGTCGACGAGCGGGAACTCGCCGACCGGGCGGCGTCGGCGGCGCGTCGCGGCATCGACCCGACGATCGAACCCCCGGTGCGCGCCGAACTGTTCGCCCTGGCCCCCGACGAGCACGTGCTGTCGCTGGTGGTGCACCACATCGCCGGCGACGGCTGGTCGATCGGTCCGCTGGCACGGGACCTGTCCACGGCATACCGCGCGCGGTGCGGCGGCGAGGCGCCCGTCTGGACGCCGCTGCCGGTGCAGTACGCCGACTACACCCTGTGGCAGCGGGACCTCCTGGGGGATCCGGCGGATCCCGAAAGCCTGGCCGCGCGCCAACTCGCCTACTGGAAGCAGGCGTTGGCCGGCCTGCCCGAGCAACTCGCGCTGCCCACCGACCGACCCCGGCCCGCGGTGGCCACCCACCGCGGCGCCACCGTCGATCTCACACTGGGCGCCGACCTCCACGCCACCCTGCTCGATCTCGCCCGTGCCCGAGGGGCCAGCCTGCACATGGTCCTCCAGGCGGGTCTCGCCGCCCTGTTCACCCGCCTCGGCGCCGGACACGACATCCCCATCGGCACCCCGATCGCCGGCCGCACCGACGAGGCCCTCGACGACCTCGTCGGATTCTTCGTCAACACGCTGGTCCTGCGCACCGACACCGGCGGCGACCCCTCCTTCGCCGAACTCCTCACCCGTGTCCGCGACACCAACCTGGCCGCCTACGCACACCAGGACCTGCCCTTCGAACGCCTGGTGGAAGAGCTGAGCCCGACCCGCTCCCTCGCGCACCACCCCCTGTTCCAGGTGATGCTCGCCCTGCAGAACACCCCCGACGCGAGCATCGAGTTGCCCGGCCTGCGGGTGAGCGGGCGAGCGACACCCACCGGCACGGCGCGCGTGGACCTGACCCTGGACCTCACCGAACGGCACACCCCCGACGGCGCCCCGGACGGGATCGTGGGCACCGCCGAATACGCCACCGACGTCTTCGACGGCGCCGGCATCGAGACGCTGACGAACCGGTGGACCCGCCTGTTGGCCTCGGTGGCCGCCCACCCGGACCGGCCGATCGGCCGGGCGGAGATCATGTCCGCGCACGAACGCCGCCGAGTGCTCCCGGAGTTCGACCGGGCCGCCCCCGCGACGCCGTGGCGGTCGATGCCGGAGCTGTTCGCGGCACGGGTGGCGCGGACACCGGACGCGGTCGCGCTGATCGCCGGCGAGAGCCGGCCGAGTCATCGGGAGCTGAACGCCCGGGCGAACCGGCTCGCACACGCCCTGATCGCCCGCGGCATCGGCCCCGAGGACGTCGTCGCCCTCGTGCTGCCCCGCTCGATCGACCTCGTGGTCGCGATCCTGGGCACGCTCAAGGCGGGCGCGGCCTTCCTGCCCGTCGATCCCGACAGCCCGACCGCTCGCGTCCGGACGATCCTCGACGGCGCCCGCCCCGCACTCGTCCTCGACCACCCGGACCAGGTCCCCGCCCCGGGGGAGGAACGCCCGGACACCGACCCGGGCATCGCCGTCGACCCCAGGCACGGCGCCTGCGTCCTGCACGCCTTCGGCGACCCCGGCCGCCCCGGGGGAGTGACCGTCACGCACGCCGGCGTCGCCCACATGGCCGCCGTCCAAGCCGAAACGCTCGGGCTCGGCGCGGGCAGCCGCGTGTTGCTCTCCCGCGCCTTCGACGTGCTGGTCCGGGACGTGTGCGCGGCCCTGTTGTCCGGCGCCGCGCTGGTGATCGACCCGGAGGCCGACGCGCCGTCGGCGCTCGCCGAAGCGTCATGCGCCGTCGCCGACCCGCCGAACACGCTCGCCGAACCGTTGTCGCGCCCGACGCACACCACCGTGCCGCCGTCCGCGATCGACGGCCCCGTGGCCCGGCTGGTCGTCGCCGGCGACGCGCACCCGGGGGACCGGTGGGCGCCCGGACGACGCGTGATCCACGCCTACGGTCCACCCGAGACCACCGCGTGGGCGCTGATGGGCGCCCCGCTCGCCCCCGCCGGGCCCGTGGCGCCGATCGGCCTCGGCCGGCCCGTGGCGGGCATGCGCGCCTACGTGCTGGACGCCGCCCTGCGGCCGGTGCCGCCGGGCGTGACGGGGGAGTTGTACCTCACCGGAGCCGGACTGGCTCGCGGCTACCGGGGCCTGCCCGGCGCCACCGCCGAACGGTTCGTCGCCTGCCCGTGGGGCCGGCCGGGCGAACGCATGTACCGCACCGGCGACCTCGCGACATGGCGCTCGGACGAGAACGGGCTGGACTTTCGCGGTCGCGCCGACGACCGGGTCGAGTTCCGCGGTGTCCCCATCGACCCGGGCAGGATCGAAACCGTCCTGGCGGCCCACCCGGACGTGGACCGAGCCGCCGTCGTCGTCCGGGGCGATCGGCACGGCGGCGCGCACCTGGTCGCCTACCTGATCCCCGCCACCGGCCGCACCCCCTCCGCCACCGAGGTGACGGCGTACGCGCGACAACATCTGGCCGAAGGCGTGATCCCCTCGACGTTCACGACCGTGGACGCCCTGCCCCTCACCACACACGGCACACTCGACCGCCGTGCGCTCCCCGCCCCCGAACACCGCCCCGCCGACGAACACCCGCGAGCCCCCCGCACCCCGCGGGAACGTCTGCTGTGCGAACTGTTCGCCGAAACCCTCGACCTCGCGCACGTGTCCCCCGACGACAACTTCTTCGACCTCGGCGGCCACTCCCTCCTGGCGACCCGACTCACCTCCCGCATCCGCGCCGCCCTCGACACCGACGTGGAACTGCGCACACTCTTCGAGGCCCCCACCCCGGCCGACCTGGCGGGGCGACTGCACGGCGCAAGCCCCGTCCGGCGACCCGCCCTGGGCCGCCGGCAACGCCCCCGGAACCTGCCACTGTCCAGCGCCCAGCGCCGGTTGTGGTTCCTGTACCGCCTCGAAGGCCCCAGCCCCACCTACAACATCCCCTTCGCGGTGCGCCTGACCGGCCGCCTGGACCGACCGGCCCTGCACGCCGCCCTCGCCGACGTCGCGGTCCGACACGAGAGCCTGCGCACGATCTTTCCCGCGTCGGGAGACGGACCGCCCCACCAGCAGGTGCTGGACCCGGCGTACACCCGCCGATCCCTGCGCCTGCCCGTCACCCGACTCGACGAGAGCGAACTTCGCGACCGGCTCGTCACCGCCGCCCGACACTCCTTCGACCTCGCCGTCGAACCGCCGCTGCGCGCGGAACTGTTCATCGTCGGACCGGACGAGCACGTGCTGTTGCTGCTCGTACACCACATCGCGGGCGACGGCTGGTCGACGGGCCCGCTCGCGCGCGATCTCACCCTCGCCTACACCGCGCGGGCCCGCGACGAGGAACCCGCATGGGACCCGCTGCCGGTCCAATACGCCGACTACACCCTGTGGCAGCACGACCTGCTCGGCGACCCGGCCCGTCCCGACAGTCTCGCCGCCCGCCAACTCGCCCACTGGAAACACGCCCTGCACGGCCTGCCCGATCAGCTGCCACTGCCTTTCGACCGCCCCCGCCCCGCGACCGCCACCCATCGCGGCGAGCACCTGGCCGTCGCACTCGACGCCGACCTGCACGCGGCCCTGACCGAGCTGGGCAGACGCCACGGCGCGAGCCTGTTCATGGTCCTGCACGCCGGGCTCGCCGCCCTGCTCACCCGCCTGGGCGCGGGCACCGACATCCCGATCGGCAGTCCCATCGCCGGCCGCACCGACCAGGCCCTCGACGACCTCGTCGGATTCTTCGTCAACACCCTCGTCCTGCGCGCCGACACCTCCGGCGATCCCACCTTCGCCGAACTCCTCGCCCGCATCCGCGACAACGCCCTGGCCGCCTACGCCCACCAGGACCTGCCGTTCGAACAACTGGTGGAAGAACTCAACCCCGCCCGGTCGCTGTCCCGGCACCCGCTGTTCCAGGTGATGCTCGGCCTCCACCCCGCGCCGACGCAGGACCTCGCGCTCCCGGGACTGCGCACCACCGCCGTGCCCCTCGACCCCGAAACCGCCCGGGTCGACCTCGCGTTCGTACTGGAGGAGCGGTACAGCCCCCATGCCGGCCCCGCCGGCGTGAGCGGCCTGATCGAGTACGCCACCGACCTCTTCGACCGGTCCACGATCGAGACACTGACCACACGATGGATCCGCCTGCTGCGGGCCGCCGCCACCCACCCCGACACACCCATCGGCCGCATCGACCTGCTCTCCCCGAACGAACGGCGCACGCTGCGCTCCGGCACCGACCGGCCCGAGACGCACGACGACGCCGTGCCGTGGGCCGCGCTGCCCGACCTGTTCGCCGAGCGGGTGCGGACCGCCCCGGACGCGCCGGCCGTGATCGCCGGCGCCACGACCGTGACCTACCGCGAACTGGACGAGCGCGCGAACCGGCTCGCACACGCCCTCGTCGACCGGGGCGTACGACCCGAGAACACGGTGGCGGTCCTGCTGGAACGCTCCCTCGACCTGGTCGCGGCCCTGCTGGCGATCGTCAAGGCCGGGGCCGGATACGTGCCGCTGGACCCGCGGTTCCCGTCCTCCCGCATCGACCTGATCATGCGCCACACCGACGCGGCGCTGCTGCTGACCCCCGAAACGCTGACCGCGCTCGACCGACACCACCACGGCGCCGCCGCCCCGGACATCGCCTGCCACCCCCGCCAACTCGCCTACGTGATGTTCACCTCCGGCTCGACCGGCGAACCCAAGGGCATCGCCGTGACCCACCACGACGTGGCCGCGCTGGCACTGGCCCCCACATGGCGCGGCGGCGCCCACGAGCGCGTCCTGACCCACTCGCCCACGGCGTTCGACGCCTCCACCTACGAACTGTGGACACCCCTGCTCAACGGCGGCACCGTCGTCCTGGCCCCACCCGACCCCCTGGACCCCGACACCCTCCACCGCGTCCTCGACCGCCACGCGGTCACCGCCGTGTTCCTCACCTGCGGACTCTTCCACCTGATCGCGGAGCAGCAGCCGCAGTGCCTGGCGGGTGTGCGCGAGGTGTGGACCGGAGGCGACGTGGTCTCCCCGTCCGCCGTCGCCCGGGTGCGGCAGGCATGTCCCGGCACGGAGGTGGTGCACGTCTACGGCCCCACCGAGACGACGACGTTCGCCACCCACCACCGGGTCGGCCCCGTGGTCGCCGCCGACCGTCCGCTGCCGCTGGGCCGGCCCATGCCGGGGATGCGGGCATGGGTCCTGGGCCCGGCGCTCGATCCGTTGCCGCCCGGCGCGACGGGCGAGTTGTACCTCGCCGGCCCGGGCGTCGCCCGCGGCTACCTCAACCGGCCGGGCACGACCGCCGAGCGGTTCGTGGCGTGCCCCTTCGGCCCACCCGGGGAACGGATGTACCGCACCGGCGACCTCGCCCGCCTGCGCGCCGACGGCACGGGCCTGGAGTTCGCCGGTCGCGTCGACCAGCAGGTCAAGATCCGCGGTTTCCGCATCGAGCCCGGCGAGATCGAAGCCGTTCTGACCGCGCACCCGGCGGTTGCCCAGGCCGCGGTCGTCGTCCGCGAGAGGCGCCGCGGCGACAAACACCTCACCGCCCACCTCGTCCCCGCCCCAGGCGAGCCCGCCGCGACTCCCGCGCAACTGCGCGCGTACAGCCGACAACACCTGCCCGACTACATGGTCCCCTCGGCGTTCGTCCTCCTCGAAGCCATGCCGCTGACCCCCAACGGCAAGCCCGACCGCGCCGCGCTACCCGACCCCGAACACCGACCGAACACCGGGGACGAGACCCACACGACCCCACGAACCCCCCACGAACGGGTCCTCACCGAACTGTTCGCCGAGGTGTTGGACCTGCCCGCCGTCGGGGCCGACGACTCCTTCTTCGACCTAGGCGGCCACTCCCTCCTCGCCACCCGCCTCATCTCCCGGATCCGCGCCGTCCTCGGCGTCGACATCGCACTCGGCGCCCTCTTCGAGACACCCACCCCGGCCGGCCTGGCCGCGCGATCGGGGACGGATCGACCCGGCGGCGCCCTGGAGGTGGTACTGCCGCTGCGCCCGCACGGAACCCGGCCCCCGCTGTGGTGCGTGCATCCCGCGGGCGGTGTCGGCTGGTCCTACGGCGGGCTGTTGCGCCACCTGCCCCCGCACCAACCCGTGTACGCGCTCCAGGCCCGCGCCCTGAGCCGGTCCGCGCCGGCGCCGGCTTCGGTCGAGGAGATGGCCGCCGACTATCTGGAGGAGATCCGCAAGATCCAGCCGCGGGGCCCCTACCGGCTGCTCGGCTGGTCCGCGGGCGGACTGATCGCGCACGCCATGGCCACCGAACTGGCCGCGCGCGGCGAACACACGGCGCTGCTGGCCGTGCTCGACGCCTATCCCCTGTACACGATCGCCCCCCACGCGTCGACCCTGCGCGGGGGAGCGGAGCACCTGGCCCTCGTCCTCGACTGCGATCCGAACGCCTTCGCCCCACACCGGATCACCTACGACGGGCTCGCCCGGGTGCTGCGCGAACGAGAACACATCCTGGCCGCCCTGCAACCGCACCAACTCGCGACCGTCGCGGCCGTACTGGACCACAACGCGGCGGCGGCGCACGCGTTCACCCCCGGCGTCCTCGACGGCGACATGCTGCTGTTCAAGGCCGGCGCCGACCGCGACCCCCACACCCCCGAGCCCGCGTCCTGGCACCGACACGTCACCGGCCGCATCGAGGTTCACGAGATCCCGGCGCGACACAACGCCCTGACGCACCCGGACGCTCTCGCCCGGATCGGCCCCATCCTCGCGTCCCACCTCGACCGGATCAGCGCGTGCGACTCGACGGACGGGCCCGGCACGCCTCACCCGACGTCCCCCACACCCGGTCCGCCCGGACCGCCGACCCTCCTCAGGGAGCCGACATGAGCCACCCGACCAACCCCTTCGAGGACAACGACGCCACCTACCTGGTCCTGGTCAACGACGAGGACCAGCACTCGCTGTGGCCGGCGACCCTGGACGTCCCCGCCGGCTGGCGGGTGACCCACCCCGAGGCCGACCGGCAAACCTGCCTCGACCATGTCGAACACACCTGGACCGACATGCGCCCCCGGACCCTGATCGAGGCCATGAACGCCCGGGAGCGATAACCGGCGGCACACGACGGCGGCTCCCGGCTTCGCGTCGCACCCGGACGGCACGGCGTGGCGACGACTGCGGAGCTATAGCTGTTTTGGGATACCGGTCGGTGTTTCAGGTATTTGCCTGGTATGGGTGCCGGGCGCGAGGCTGCGCTCCCGCGCCGCCGCGGCCCTCGCGCGCATCCACGACGCCGCCGCCGCGCGGCGTCGGCCGCCCATCCGGCAACGGTCGGCGGCTACTTGCCGTCGGTGCACTGGGTGCCGGCGGGCGGCAGCCTGCCCTCGATGATGTAGGCGGCCACCGCCGCGTCGACGCACTTGCTGCGGCCGAACGCGCCGTGGCCCTCGCCCTCGAGGGTCAGCAGGCTCGCGTGCGCGAGGTCGTTGGCCAGTTTCTCGGATGCGGCGTAGGGGGTGGCCGGGTCACCGGTGGTGCCCACCACCAGGACGGGCGCGGCGGCCTCGGCCCGGATCACGTGCGGCTGCTCGGGAGTCTTGTACGGCCAGAACTCGCAGCCGGGGCCCTCGATGTCCGATGCGACGGTGTCCTTGGACAGCAGCGGAGCTTCCGTCTTGAGCTTCGCCAGGACCTGTTCGATCCGCTCGGGCGAGGGTGCCGGGGCGGCGCCGTCGGCGCAGCGTATCGCCGAGCGCGAGTCCGAGCTGTTGTCGTAGTGGCCCTTTTCGTCCCGGCCGAGGTAGTGGTCGGCGTAGAACAACAGGTGGCTGCCGTCCTTGTTGTTCATCGCCAGGGTCAGGGCCTCCCGCAGGTACTTCCAGGCGGTTTCCTTGTCGCCGTACAGCAGGCTGGTGGTGCCGGTCCAGCCGAGGGAGGAGGTCAGCTTGCGGCCGTCGTAGGCGGTGCGCAGGGGCTTGTCCTGCAATGCGTCGAGGAAGGTCGCGCCGATCTCGGCGGCCTTGGCCGGGTCGCGGCCCAGCGGACAGCCCGCCCGGGCCGCGCAGTCGGCTGCGAACGCGCGGAACGAGCGCTCGAAGCCGACCATCTGGTCGATGCTCGCGTCGAGCTTGTCGGCCGCCGGGTCCACCACCGCGTCCAGGACCATGTGGCCGGCGCGGTCGGGGAACTCGTCCAGATACATGCTCCCGAGGTAGGTGCCGTACGACACGCCCAGGTAGTCGAGCTTGTCGTCACCGACCGCGGCGCGCAGGACGTCCATGTCCCGGGCCGCGTTGCGTGTGCCCACGAACGGCAACAGCTCGCCGGACTCGGCCTGGCACGCGTCGGAGAACTCCTTGCCGCTGCGTTCGCTGTGCGCCTTGCGTTCGACCGGATCGCGGGGCGAGTCCCGGGCGTTGCGCTCGTCCCGGGCCCTGTCGTCCAGGCACCGTACGGGCGCGCTGTCGGCCACGCCACGCGGGTCGAAGCCGAGGATGTCGTAGCGGTCGTGCAAAGGACCGTCGAAGTCGTCGAACCCGTACTTGACGAAGTCCTGGCCCGAGCCCCCGGGCCCGCCGGGATTCAGCACGAGCGAGCCGATTCGTTGATCGGGCTTGGCGGCCGGGTATTGCATGACGGCGATCTCCAGCGACCTGCCGTCGGGAGCGGTGTAATCCAGCGGCACCTTGAAGGTCCCGCACCGGAATTCGCTCTCGTCCTTCTTCTTCGTCTTCGGGTCGTCCGTGCACGCCTTCCACGAAATCTTCTGTTCGTAGAAGGCGTGCAGCGCCGGGTCCGCCGCCCCCTTGGGCTTCGGCGGCGCGGGCGGCGGGGTGGCCACGGCCGTCCCGGTCGTCACCGGGGTGGGAACCGGCTTGCCGGCGGCGGCGTTCGACGCACTGTCACCGGAGCCCCCGGTACACCCGGCGGCCAACAACAGAGCCACGGCCACGGGTATGGAACGACGCAAGGACGCCGCCTGAAAAGGAGTGATCACGCGCCAAGGACTATCAGTCGCCGATCCCACATGGCACACCAATATCCCCGCCACCGGCAACGGCACCACCCACACTGGACATTCCACGCACCGCACTCGCCCGCCGACACGCGCCCCGTCAGCGCAGGTCGGCGGAGGTCGCTCGGGCGTCGCCCCGAACCCGCGCGGCGGAGCGGGCCGACGAGGCGCGACGAGCGGTTTGGTAGCCTGTGGCCGCCGTGGTGTACGGGAAGCCGGTTCAAGCCGGCGCGGCCCTCGCCACTGTAGCCGCGGAGTCCCGCGGCCCTTGCCGACCGCCCCAAAGCGGTCGGGGTCACTGGATGGATCGGGAACGAGCCAACCGGGAAGGCCGGCCGCGGAGCGTCGATGCGGAAGCCAGGAGACCGGCCACGGCGCGACATGTTCCACGAGGGTTGGAGAACACGTGTTCCGTGCTTCCGCGCGCCCGTTTCGCGCCGAACGTTTCATCCGTCCCCCGCACCCCCCGCGTGCCGGGCGCTCCATGCGCTCCGGCATCGCCGCCGTGGCGCTCCTGCTCGTCGGCGCGCTCGGCGCGTGTACGGGCGCGCCCGAGGCCGACAAGCCCGCCGCGGCGGCCGGGAGCGGCCACCCCACGCCGGTGAGCGTGAGCAGATGCGGCGTCACCACCACCGTGACCGCACCGCCGGCCCGGCTGGTCACCCTCAACCAGGGCGCCACCGAAGTCGCCCTGGCGCTCGACCTGCAGACCCGGATGGCCGGAACGGCGTACCTCGACGACGTGGTCCCGGCCAAATGGAAGGCGGCCTACGACACCGTCCCGGTGCTCTCCGAGAAGTACCCGTCCAAGGAGAAACTCCTCGCGGCGCGCCCGGATTTCCTCTACGCCTCCTATTCCAGTGCGTTCACCGACAAGGTGGCGGGCACGCGGGACGAACTGGGCTCCCAGGGCATCGGCACCTACCTGTCGCCGCTGGGTTGCGCCGACGGCAAGCAGGCGGCACCGGTATCCTTCCAGGCAGTATGGGACGAACTGGGCGATATCGCCCAGGTGTTCGGTGTCGCGCCGCGCGCCGCCGCCATCCGGGACGCGCAGCAGCGGCAACTCGCCGACGTCACGGCCAAGTCGGCGGGCAAGGGCCTGAACGTGCTCTGGTACGACTCGGGTACGAAGACCCCCTACGTCGGCGCGGGCCACGGCGGACCCCAGCTCGTCCTCGACGCCGTCGGCGCCCGCAACGTCTTCGACACGCTGCCCGGCGGCTGGAAGAACGCGAGCTGGGAACAGGTGGTCGCGGCGGACCCCGACGCCATCGTGGTCGCGGACGCCGGGTGGGACACCGCGCAATCCAAGATCGACTACCTCGAACACGACCCCGTCCTGAGCAAGCTCAAGGCCGTCCGAAACCGGGCGTTCGTGGTCGTGCCGTTCTCCGAGTCGACCCCCGGCGTGCAGCTCGCCGACGGCGCCGTCCGGGTTTCGGCCGCCCTGAGCGGCCTGGCACCGCGTCCGTGACCGTGACCGATCGCCCCGTCGCACGACCCGCGGGAGCCGGTCGTGCGGCGGTGGCCCTGGCCGCCGCCGTGGTCCTGCTGCTGCTCACCGTCCTGCTCGGCCTGGCCGTGGGATCCGTCCACGAACCGCCGCACGTCGTGGCCGAGGTGGTCCTGCGCCGGCTCGGTCTCGGCGGCGCCGACGTCACACCGCTCGACGACCGGATCGTCTGGCAGCTGCGGCTGCCGCGCGTTTTGGGGGCCGCCGCGACCGGCGCGGGACTCGCGGTGTGCGGCGCGGTGTTGCAGACCCTGACCGGCAACGACCTGGCCGACCCCTACCTGCTCGGCATCTCCAACGGCGCCGCCGTCGGCGCGGTCACCGTGATCGTCCTCGGCGTCGGAGCCTCCGGCACCGCGGTCGTCGGCGCACTCCCGGCGGCCGCCTTCGTCGGTGCCCTGCTCGCGGTCCTCGTCGTGCTGACCCTCGCCGGGGCACACAGCCGGACCCTGCCGGCCTCGCGGACCGTGCTGGCCGGCATCGCGGTCGGGCAGCTGTGCGGCGCGTACACCTCGTTCGTCGTACTCGTCCTCGGCGACCGCAACGCCGCCCGCGGCGTCATGGAGTGGACGCTGGGTTCGGTGGCCGGAGTGCGGTGGGACACGGCCGTCTTCCTGACCGCGGTCGCCGTCGTCGGCACGGTGGTCATGGTCGCCGCCGCCCGGGACCTCGACGCGTTCGCGTTCGGCGAGACCGCGGCCCGTTCCGTCGGCGTCCACGTCGAACGCACCCGCTGGGCCCTGGTCGCCGCCGCCGCGCTGGTGACCGCGTGCCTGGTCGCCAACACCGGCGTCATCGGGTTCGTCGGTCTGGTCGTACCCCACGTCGTCCGCCTGATGTGCGGCCCGCGCCATGCCCTGCTGCTGCCCATGTCCGCGCTCGTGGGTGCGTCGCTGCTCGTGGGCAGCGACATCGTGGCGCGCTCGGTACTCCCGGACCAGGAGATCCCCGTCGGCGTCGTCACCGCCGGGCTCGGAGCGCCGTTCTTCGCCTGGCTGCTGTGGCGCCAGGCCGCCGGGCGCGCGGCGGGGGGCCGGCCGTGATCGTCGCGAACCCGGTGCGGCTGCGGGCCGAGAACATCGGGGCACGAGTCGGCGACGCCACACTGCTGACGGAAGTGACGCTCGGCTTCGCCCCCGGCAGGACGACCGGCCTGCTCGGGCCCAACGGCGCCGGCAAGACGACGCTGCTGCGGACCCTGGCCGGCCTGCGCCGGCCACAGAGCGGCCGAGTCCTGCTCGACGGCGACGACCTGTACGCCCTCACCGCCCGCCGCCGCGCGCGACGGGTGGCCTTCATGGAACAGCAGGCCGACACCGCGCTGCCGCTGACGGCCCGCCAGGTCATCGACCTGGGGCGCACGCCCCACCGCGGCCGATGGCCCGTACTGCCCGGCCCGGCGAGCACCCACGAGCAGTCCGTACTCGCCGAGGCCGTCGCCGCCACCGACGTCGACGCACTGCTCGACCGGACCTGGTCGTCCCTCTCCGGCGGCGAGCGCCAGCGTGTGCACCTCGCGCGCGCCCTGGTGCAGGAACCCGGAGTACTCCTGCTGGACGAACCCACCAACCACCTCGACCTGCGCCACCAACTCGGCTTCCTCGAAACCGTGCGCGGACTCGGCATCACCACCGTCGCCGCCCTGCACGACCTCGAACTGGCCGCCGCCTACTGCCACGACGTCGCGGTGCTGCTCGACGGCCGCCTGGTGGCCCACGGGCCCGTCGCCGAGGTGCTCACCTCCGCCACGATCGCGCACGTGTACGGCGTCGACGCGACCGTGGAGCGGCACCCCCTGCACCATCGCCCGCACATCCGGTGGAACGGCCTGCTCGCCGAGAGGATCGAGCCATGAACCAAGACCGTGCCGGCGCCCCCGCGAAGCCCGCTGCCGGCCGGGCGACGGTCCTGGTCGGCATGTCCGTCACGGAGGCCGACCGCCGGACCGAACTGCTCGCGGCCGACGCGCCGTCGAGCGCGACGACGGCGTTCCTGCAACAGGGCGAGCCGTCCCTGTCGGCCGAGTTGACCAGACTGGCCGACGCGGGCACCGAGACCGTCGTTTTGATCGGAGTCCGCCTCGGGCCGACCGGCCCGGGACACTCCTGGCTGCGGCGGATCGCGGCGTACTGGTGGCGGGAGCGCACCGGCCATCGCCCCGAGGTGCTCGTCGCCACCCGGCTCGCCGACTCCGCGGCCGCCGTGAGCGCGGCGGCGGCAGCCGTCACGCCGATCACCGGGGAGGAACCCGGCCTGACCTCCCCGGCCTGGGAGGAGGTACCCGGCCACCGGCACCAGGTCCTGGTATGCCGCGGGCCGCGCTGCACGGCCAAGGGCGCGGACGAGAATCTGCGCGCACTGGCGCGGCAGCTCATGGAACACGGCCTCGGCGACGACGACGTCCTCGTGCTGCAAACGGGATGCCAATTCCCATGCAACCAGGCCCCATTGGTCACCGTGCAGCCCGACGACGTCTGGTACGGCCAGGTGGACCCGCCGACGATCACCGCGATCGTGACCGACCACCTCATCGCCGACCGCCCACTCGCCACCCACCGCCTCCCACGCCACCGAAAGGCCCCGAGAACCCAGCCGGAAACCTGACCCGCCCGGCTTCGGGCTCGGAGTGGCCGGCCGTGGTCCCGGGCGGCGAAATGCGGTGGACGGGCGGGCGGTTGTCGCCGATGATCCGTTGGTGACCAACCCCGATGACGCCGTCCGGCCCGTGTCCGTCACCCCCGAGCGGCACGTCCGCTGGGTCACGTTGACGGGCCGACCGCTGTCCTGCCTGGTAGCCGGCGATCTGGTCGGGGCCCGCGCGCAAACCGGTCTGGACCTGCCCGAGTTCTTCGTGTCCGAACGAGCGCGCCGCCTGTGGCGAGAGCGCTTCGACCAGGTGACGGCCGACCCGGCGAGCGCCCCGTGGGTGGCCCGGGCCGCGGTCTCCGAACCGGACGGCACTGTGGTCGGCTACGCCGGCTACCACGGCCCGCCGAACGAGGACGGCATGGTCGAGATCGGCTACACGGTGGTACCGGAGGCCCGCCGCCGAGGCTACGCCAGGGCGATGCTGCGCTCTCTCCTGGTCCGCGCGGCCGAGGAGCCCGGCGTGCGCGTCGTCCGGGTCACCATCTCTCCCGACAACGTCGCATCGCTCGCCACCATCCGAGGCTTCGGCTTCGTCGAGACGGGCGAGGACATCGACGAGAAGGACGGCCTCGGAATCATCCACGAGGTACCGGCCGACCACATCCTGGGGACCTGACCGATCCCGCTCCGGGCGCCCGACACCCGCATCTCCGCGGAGTGTTCGCCCGGCCGGGAGCTGTTGTCGGTCCGGTCGGTCAGTGTGCGCGGTTCGCAGCGACGTGCGGACTGGGAAGTCGTTCATGAGCCTTCACCTGCCCCGATTGCGGCGCCTGGGCCGGACGCGAAGAACTCGCGCAGTACCGCGAAGGACATGGCGGGCGGGGTACCCTCCGGCTTCGCCTCCCGCCCGCCGGCCTGCGTTCGTTGCGCGACCCGCACGCGGCCGAAGGGGCGTGAATCCGGTGCGGGTGGCATTCACCGCCGGGGCTGTCCCGATGGTGACGTTCGCACTGGTCACCGGCCCCAAATAGGGATGCCCATCCACCCGGAGGCTTGTATGAATACCCCATGTCGATTCGTGTGCAGCTTGCCGATCTGGACCACGCGAACTGGGAGGAGGTGGCCGACCTGACGGTTTCCCGGGAACAGGGCGACTTCATCGCACCGAACGTGTACTCGATCGCGGAGAGTCGTTTTCTCCCCGGCTTCGTGACCAGAGCGGTGCTGCACGAGGGGCGTGCGGTGGGTTTCGCGATGTACGGACCCGATCCCGACGACGGGGAAATCTGGCTCTACCGCTTGATGATCGACGAGTCCCACCAGGCGCGGGGGCTGGGACGCGCCGCTCTCCGGGAAGTCGTCACCCACGTGGGGGAGATGTTCTCGGCACCCCTGCTCCGGCTCGGCGTACGTGCGGACAACGTCGCGGCCAGGGCGCTGTACATCTCCGCCGGATTCGTCCCCACAGGCCAAGTCTTTGGAGACGAGGAGATCTTGGACCTACGCCTCTCCGAAACGTCTTGGACGGCTCGGGCGTGACACCGCAGCGCCCCGCGCGGTGACCGGTCACGGCGCGCCGGACCGCGCCCCGGCGGACGGTTGGAGTCCGAGATCGGGGCGGGAGCTTGGCGTCATGGCCGGGGTGGGTGCGTCGGGTGGCCCCGTTCGGGGAGGGCGGCCGGCTCCCGGAGCCGCGGCCACCCATGGGCAGTCGCATCGCAGCGGGGCTCCCGACGCGGCCGGGCGCTGTCCGACGGTTGCTTACGCGTTGGGCGTGGGTGCCCCACTGCCGCTGTAGGACGGCAGGTCGGCCACGAGCTTGGTGAGGGCCGGGTCGCCCGCGTAGCGGCGTTCGTGGAGTTCGGCGATCCTGCGGGCGATGTCGGGGTCGTCGCTGTCGGTGGTGTCGTACGAGACGAAGGTTTCGAGAAGCGGCAGGCCGATCCGGTCGGTGTGGGCGTGGGAGGGTGCCATCAGGTACTCCCAGTACCCGTCGAGGTCTTCGAGCACGAACACGGCGCCGTACTCGAAGTCGCCGCCGACGTCCCGGCCGACGACGTACTGCACGACCGCGTCGATCGACTCGCCCTGGTTGCGCAGACTCGCCAGGGCCTCCTCGCGCTGCTCGGCGGTGACGGTGTCCTTGAAGGCGAAACGGTTGTGGTGGTAGATCATTTCTCTCCCCTGACGTTCGGACGGTGGGCGCGCGGGTGGTGCGTGTCGGGGTCGGTGGGTGGGACGGTCCAGTAGCCCAGCAGGGCCGACACCGCCTGCTCGGCCAGGTGCAGGGCACGGTCGAATCCGACGTCCTCGATCGACCCGATGCCGGCGAGACCGTGCAGCGTTCCCCACAGCAGGTCGCAGGCGTCGTCGAGGTCGACCGGCCCGGCCGCGGTGTCGGCCGCCCACGCGTGGACGACCCGGCGGGTGAAGGCGAGCACTTCGGTGGCGGCCGCGCGGCGGGTGGCGGCGTCGACGCTCGTGCCGGTTCCGCCCGACACGAGTTGGTACGGGCCGGGCTGCGATCGGGCGAACTCCAGATACGCGGCCGCGGCCAGATGCGGCCCCCGTGCGGCCGGCTCGCCGTCCACCGCTGACCGCATCCGCTCCAGCAGGTCCGCGTTGGCCCGCTCCAACAGCGTTCGCAGCACGGCCTCCTTGCTCGCGAAGTGCTGGTAGATCACCGGCGCGCTGTAGCCGATCTCGGCGGCGATCCGCCGAATCGTCACGGCCTGCCAGCCCTCGGCCTCCGCCATGCGACCGGCGGCGTCCAGGATCTCGGCGAACGTCCGCCGACGAACGTCCTCCCGCCTTCCCATCCGGACTCCTAACACGGTTAGAAAATCTAACGTCGTTAGCTTCTCTCGGAACCCCCGCTCTGTCAACGGGAGTTGAGAAGCATCGAAGACAAACCGACACTCACGGACGTGCGCGCAGGTGCCCCGATGTTCGATCGAGGCGACCGTCGGGTGACACCGTCCGTCGCGGGAAGTGCCCATGTAGGGCTCCAAGCGCTCCGAAACAGCGCCGATACGCCCACCCGATCGGCGGCGGCGTCATGGATTTTCGCGATACTCCACAGCGCGGCCGATGACTTTGCGGTTCCCGGCCGGTCCAAGCTCGTGACACCCTCGGAAAGGACACCGCCATGTCGGAGCTTCTCGTCGACTTCATCACCTCCCTCGACGGCTACGCATCGGGGGAGGGATGGCCCGGGTTCTGGGGCCTGGAAGGCCCGGACTACCTCGCGTGGCTCAGCGAGCAGCCCAAGGCCACCTACCTGATGGGAGCGAACACCTACCGCCTGATGTCGGGCTTCGCCGCAGGCGAGGTCCCCGATGGCCAGGACGAGTTCAGGCCCGAGGAAGAGGCGTCCGTCGACCAACTCACGCAAGCGTCCAAGGTGGTGTTCTCCTCCTCCCTCGAGGACCCGCTGACGTGGGCCAACTCCACGCTCGTCCGCGACGACGCCGTCGAGGCGGTCCGCGCCATGAAGTCGAGCGGCTCGGGGCTCCTCGGCACGATCGGCAGCCTCAGCCTGTGCCGGTCCCTGCTGCGAGCCGGACTGGTCGACCGCTTCCGGGTCGTGATGTTCCCGGTGATCACCGGGGCCACGGGCGAAGAACGCATCTACGACGGCTATCCGGACGTCGCCCTCGAGATGATCGATCACCGCACCTTCGACGGCCGCATCCAACTGGTCGAGTACAAGCCCCGCGTACTCGCCCACCCGCCACTCGGCGCCCCCGCGTGACCTCACCCCGTCCCGGTCCGGACGCCACCGGCCCGGCACCGACTCGCCCTCCCCATCCGAGGTGTGGCTGTCGAGGCCGATGCCGGGTTCTTCGGAACCGGGAGGTCGTCGCGCGTATGGCGGGTGCGACGGTCAGGGGCGGGGGGTGGGGTTGCGTGCGAGCCAGTCCTGGAGTTCGCGGTGGCGGAACTGGTAGGCGATTCCCGAGGTACGCATGAGTCCCGCTCCGGTGGCCCAGTGCAGGAACCGGCCCAGGCGCCACGGCAGTGCACGTGGCCCGACTCGGACACACAAGAGGAACATCAGATAGCGCATCCCGGCGGCTGCCCGCAAAAGCCCGAACGTCGACCCGGCCAAGAGCGCGAATCCGGTCCCCTTCAAGACCCCGGTTTCGACTCTCTCGACGACCCCGGACGCGTCCTGCGCGACCACGCCGGCAATGATCCCGGCCGCGACTGCGACGGCGAATCCGAAGGCGAGAACGTATCCGAGGTCGGCTCGGACGAGGTCGCGTGGGTCCTTGATCTCCGTCCCACCGTCGTTGCTCAACCCGGCACTGAGCGCGAACGGGAGCCCGAACACGATCAGGTCCGCGAGCGTGTCCGCGGACGCGACGCCGCTCGCGGTATCGACTGCGGTCACGAAGGCGAACACGACCGTGAGCCTGAGTGTCATTCCCGTGAGGGCCCTGCGTCGGCCGTGTGGTGTGCGCAGTTGTCCGAGGTCCAGGCGGGTGGGTCGGGGCCAGTATCGAGGTCGGTAGGCGACGAGGAGGGCGGCGCCGCACGCCGCGCCCTCAGCGATAGCGATCGACGCCGGCCGGGAATGGTTTTCGAAGGCCGATACGGAGAGGACCGTCGCGGCCCACCCGAGCCCGGCCGCCGTGGTGCCGGTGACCGGGCCGGGGCCGGATCCGTACGTCCGATCGGCCGCCTATCCGCCGAACGGGCGAGCAGACGGCGGCCGGGGTGGTGCGGACCGATCCGAGGCGGGCCGGTAGGGCCGGACCAGATGTCCCGGCCGCGAGGGGAGAGGATCGCGCAGCCGGGCCACGTACCGCCGATAAGCCCGCGCCTCGGCTGATTCCCCGACGACGGCGGCGAGGCGGTCGGGGAACATCACGCTTCCCGCGTGCAGTTGGGTATTCGTCCCGAACCGGTTGCCGTGCAGGCGGCCGGTAACCAGCCGACCCCGGTGCCAAGGGGTCAACCTGGACCCGCCGGCCACGACCGGGCCGCGGTTGACCTGGAACCAGACCTCACGCCGGTTGCCGAACAGCACGACACTCTCCCGGAGATCACGCACATCGGTGTACACCTCGAAGTCCCAGTCCCCCGGAGCCGCTCCCGAGCCGTAGCAGCCGCGAAGGTGGTGCAGGAACCGGGGCAACTCGACAGATGCTCCGAACGGAATCACCGCGTCGGTACAGGGTTCACCGGCGTTGAAGTAGATTCGGAACTCCAAGCCGTACAGCCGCCCTTGGATCTTCCTCCGGACCCAGAGCGAGAACATGTCCGCGTCGTCACGGCTGGACCGGCTCACCGGACGGACCCGCCGGCTCAGGTGCTCGAACGACAGCGTCTCACGATCGACCAACAGACCGGGGATACGATCGAGCGACCCATGGAGCAGATACAGACACATCAGGTCCACCGGATGTGTCTCGTGTGCCACCCGGGTAAAAAATCCGTCGGAGAAACCGTCCCGCAAAACTGTCTCCAGCCCTCCCGCCCACCCCGCCGCGTCGTGGGCACGGGGTGAATCTACGGCGTGCGGCGTCGCCCGCACAGCTCGGCGAGCACTACGTACGGCCGGTTCCGGAGTGTCGGGCCCGGTCCACGAACACCCCGATCTCGACCTTGGCATCAACTCGGGTGTGTGTCGAGGGACGATGGGCTACGGACGGTGCCGGACGACCAGGGGGACACCACCGATGGACGAAGAGGAGAGCCTGCGCCGCTTCGGGCTCCGCCCCGATCGCGCGCACCTCGACGAGATCCGTCAACTGCTCGGCGAGCATACGGAACGCGAGCGGCGCGCACAGGGCGAGGGCGACACCGAACTGATGAAGCTCTGCTGCGTTCAACTGTTCAACAGGGCGACCTCGACGACGTTCTGCTCATCTGGAGCGCCAAGGAAGCCGGCTTCGACGCGGCGTGCCCGATCGACATCGAGCTTCTTCTCGGCCACGGACTCGAGCCGACGAAGACCCACCTCTCGGCCCACCCCTCGCCGTCTGCGCCGGTGGTGCTGAGCCGTCTGCGCGAGCTCGAATCGGAGGGGGCGTTCGAGGGTTTCTCGGTGGAGGAACTGTCGGCCGGCTACGACAGGTACTACGAGGACGAGTGAGCCCGGCGGGTGGCTCGCCGATCGATCCTGATCGGGTCGGTCTCCGCAGCACGCCCGA
Organism: Embleya sp. NPDC020630; assembly: GCF_044334985.1. Lineage (NCBI taxonomy): Bacteria > Bacillati > Actinomycetota > Actinomycetes > Kitasatosporales > Streptomycetaceae > Embleya > Embleya sp. NPDC020630. The sequence goes on along the minus strand of NZ_JBIRUB010000010.1, from coordinate 182,051 downwards.
ATCCTCCGGCTGCCCACCGATCTTCGAGCGCGGTACACCGATCGGATCGCCGCCGGCCGACCGCGTGGCCGGGCCCGGTGGACGCGGACGGCTCACCGGGTCGGCGTTCCCCCGGCCACGAGCGCGGTCACCAGTCGCGGCACGACCACCTCGACGTCGCCCCGCAGAACGGTGCTTGCGGCGTCGTCGTACGGTGTGGGTTCGGCATTGACGATCATCAACTCGACACCGCACGCGATCGCGGTGGCGCACAGGTCGGCGGCCGGCCGCACCTCCAACGACGTTCCGATCACAAGCAATACCGCGGCCGCCCGCACGGCGTTCGCCGCACGCCCGAGGAGGTCGCGGTCCGGGTGCTCGCCGAACAGGACCACATCCGGCCGCAACGTCCCCTTCCCACACGCCGAGCACGGCGGCTCGTCCACTCCGGCGGGGCGTGAGGGCCGCAGGGGGGTGTCCAGGCCCGATTCGAGGTTCCGAGTGGTTGTCGGGGCGGGCGCGCGATGGCCGTGAAGGGCTGGTTCGATCCGCCTGGAGGCCGGCACCGCTTCGACCCGTTGGTCGCGGTCGGCCATCGTTCGTCGGATGGTTGTCGGTCGCGCCTGCACGGAATCCGGAAATGCTCGTGTGATCATCAAGGGAAAGTCGATGGTCGATGTCGTCACCGGCGACGCCGGGACAACCGACCATGTCGCGAACTCCGTGTGCCCAAACGTCGGTTGCCGGCGAAGTGCGCCATGAAGGGACGCCCGTGCGCGCCAGACCGCTCCTGCTCGCCGTATTGGCGCTCTGCCTGCTGCCCGGATTCTCCGCAACCGCCGCACAGAACCCCACCACGGACACCCGACCTCCCCTGCACTTTCTTCAGTACAACATCTGTGGTGGCTGGAGCGGTTGTACCGAGGATCCGTCGATAGGGGGAGAGGTCACCCGCCGAGTCGCGAAGGTCGAACAAGAGATCACCTCCTGGAACAGCGACGCGGTGTTCCTGAGCGAGGTATGCGGTGTGCAGTTCGAGACACTTCTGGCCGACCTCGGCCCACGCGGCTACACCGGCGTCTTCCATAGCCAACTGGACGAGGGTTCCGGCTGCCGACCCGACAGCCGAGGCGAAGCCCCCGAAGGCATCGCGGTCCTCGTCAAGGGCCCGGTCGGCCCGGGCACGTTCCACAACCTGACGACCCCGAACACCACACGCGAACAGTTCGGCCTGCTGTGCACCGACACCGCGCTGCGAGATCGTCGCGTCCACGTGTGCAGCGGACATCCCAGCCCCGACGACGTCGGCGTGGAACAGAATCGAAGGCTCGCCGCAATCGTCGACGAGGTCGTGCGCTCGGGTACGCCGGTGATCGTCGGCGGGGATCTCAACCTCACGCCCGACCATCCGGGCCTGGACGGCATGTACTCCCACACCGGCGGCCACGGACGATTCGTCGAGGTCGACGATGCCAACAAGGCGTACTACACCCCGAACTGCCCTTCCTCCGCCGCGCAATGCCGCAGCGGCGCGCCCACGTTCGCCACCGCGAAAGCCACACCCGTCAAACTCGACTACGTATTCGTCAGCGCCGCGCACTTCGTCGACCGCAGCGGCACCGTCACCGGCCACGACCCCACAATCACGGATCACGACGCCTTGCGCGGCCAGGCCACCTGGGCCCCGACATCGACGTAAGAGATGGTCAACGACCGCCGGGATCCAAGCCCACGCACATACCAACGAACCGCACCACCCTCGTCGGCGTAGTCGAACTCGACGGGACCGCCCTTCTCGTCCGCGTCCCCCCGACCGCGCAGCCGCAGGGTCGGTAGGCGCGTGCGCCGGGACTCATCCAGAGCGGCGAATCTGTAGTCGCCGGCCACCAACTCCGCGCGGACCACAGGCGCTCCCTTCCATGGTCGCCGGGCAGGCCGCATTCGTGAAACCGGAACCGATACACCTGGCTCGTCACAGTCGCCCACGAGCTCACCGCCCTCGACCGCCTCGTCCACACCCGAACCTCGCCGGAGCCCGCGACTCGCCCCGCCACCGGCCAGGCTCACGCCGTGTGTGTGAGGTGGGCGCCCCGACGTTCGGCGGCTTCGACGTCCTCGGCCCGCACGGGCCTCTTCCACGAAAGCGACCGCCATCGTGTTCCACGCGGCGCCGTCCCGGAGATCGGCGAGCACGGAACGCGGATACACCCCGCGCCGAAACCCGGCGCCCCCGACGCGAGGGACGGCCATCGCGAACACGTGGCCGCCGCGTCCGCCCACGCCGTCACCACACGTGTCCGGCGCCCACAGCCTCGACGCGGATGTGGCACGATGCCGGCGACATATGGCACGAGTACCACTGTCCGAGTGCCGGACGGCGTTCATAGCCTCCTCGCATGGCGCATGCACTTCTCACTCGACCGTCTTCAGGCCCCTCGGCCGAGGGCGTCCTCGCCACCGTGCACGTGCCCTCGCCGCACCCGAGCCGGGACGGATGGCGACTTCGCGCACAACGTGGAGATCGTCGTGGAACGGAGAGCCGACCCACGGGCGATACCCACACACGGGCCCGCCCCGGCCGGCCGTCGACGCGACCGTCGAGCCCCCGGCCCGGTCCACCGCGGCCGACCCACCACCGTGACCGTCCCGCCACCCGGCCCCTCCCACACGGCGATCAACGGGAATCCGCCCCGAAGCCGCACCGGCGAGTCGCCCATGGGCCTGAGGGCAACTCCACGCACCGCCACGGCCGATCCCGATTCACGGCCGCCCCGCTCGACCCTCCTCGTCCAACCCGAGAGAAAGCGAGACCCCCACCATGAGCCTCGGCCATCGCACTTCACGCATTCGCGCGACCGCCCCCGAGCCTGCCGTGGCACCAGCCCAGCGTCCCGGGAAGCGACGACATCAGGACGGACCGTCCCACCGAATCGGTGGGCGGCGGGCACGCCGGGAAGGTTCCCCCTCATGAGCACGCCGCCCGACGGATTGCCGGTCTATCGCGTCATTACCGGGCCGGACGACGTCGGGTTCTGCCGGCGGGTGAGCGAAGCAATAACTCTTGGCTACGCGTTGCACGAAGGCCCCGCCGTCACCTTCGACGGCGACAACATCATCGTCGCCCAGGCATTGCTCTGGCCGACACAGGCAGCAAAGAACCCCGAAAAAGCCCCGCAGTGATCCCCATCGGCAGGCGACATACAAACGGGCCCACGTCGGCGGTCCCTCGTCACACCCCGGATTCCTCCAGGATCACCAACGTGCCGCAGCTGCCGGGGCGCACAGCGTGTCGCGCGCCTGCCGGCACCCGGTACATCCCGCCTGCCCCGACGGTGACCTCGGCGCCCTCCACCAGCAGTTCCAGTCGACCGTCGAGCACCAAGAGCATCTCGTCGCCTTCGTGGGCCTCCTCCCGGACCGGATCGCCGTCCATACGCAGGACGTTGACACGGGCCGTGCCCACCTTCCCCACGGAGTGGGAACTCCAGGGGGTCGCGAGCGCGGCCGCCATCCCCACGATGTCGATCGACTCCATCACGTACCTCCCGATGGGCTGTCCACGCCATGGCGCAGGCAGCCCATTCGTCGTCTTCGGTGGATATCCGGAAGCTATCCGAGCGCGGACGATCGTGGGTCGACCGTTAGGCAAAGCCTCTCGGCACGCCCTCCCCCGTCCGGCCGGGTTCGTTCGGCTTCACGCGAGCGGATGGAGACATGAGAAGAACTCGCCGAGCCCGGATCCGTTGGGTATCGTGCTCGAACTCGGGCCCGGTTCCTTACCGTGTGGTGCCGACGCAGAGGAAGAGCCCATCCGCCGGCATCCTGCGGCATCCTGGTTTCGGCCCCGAAACGTGGCGGGTCGGGGAGCGGCTTGTCGAAGCGGAGGGGAATCCTTGGGCGTGGAGCCACTGATAGCCGCAGTGCGCAGTGGGGACGCGAGGCTGACGGGCGCGTTGTTGGACGCGGGTGCCGATCCCGACGCTGTCGACGAGTGCGGCACTCCGGCGTTGTGCCTGGCGGTGGACGCCTTCGACCTTCCCGTGGTCGACGTGCTGCTCGCGCAGGCTCGTCCGGACCACGCCGCGCCGGACGGCCGCACGCCGTTGTTGCGCGCGATCGACCGGGGCGCCTGCGAGATCACGGACAGTCTCATCGGGGGCGGGGCCAAGCTGTGGATCGCGGATGCCGAGGGGCGTGACGCCCTTGCGTTGGCCCGGTATTGGCACGAGACGGGCGTCGAGACGGAGTTGCGCCGCAGAAGCGGTTCGGCGCAGGTCGCGCGCAGAACCGTTCGGCAGTCGTACTCCGGGACGTCCTGTGGGGAACTGTCGTCGGGGGGCCTGACGATCAGGGACGGACACACCGCCATCCTCACCTCATTGGAGCCGCTGTACGGGATCCGTCCGTCCTTCGAGGAGTTGCTCTCGCGTGCCCTGGCGGAACCCGATGTCGACCACGAGGTGTGGTGGGCGACGGTGTACACGCTCGTGACGCGTCACGACCCGACCGTGTGGGACGCCGCCATCGGCCTGTGCGACCGGTCGGACCCGTTGGAGCGGCGCTTCGGCGCGGACGTGCTCCGCTGCACGAACCTGTTCGACGAGGACGAGGGCACCCCCTACGACCGGCCGCTCGTCGACCTGTTCCTGCCCTGGGCGGCACACGAGCCGGACCCCCGCGTGGCCCGGATCCTCACCGCCGGCCTGGTCGACACCCAGGACTCACGCACCGATGAGGCACTTCGCGTACTCTCCCGCCACGTCGACGCCGAAGTCCGGCGGCGGGCGACGAACGGACTGGGCACCGCGATCGAAAGAAGGAGCGCCGGAGCGCTGCCCGCGGTGGCGGAGCGGATCGAGGACACGGACGCGACGGTTCGCCAACTGGCCTGCCGTGCCCTCGCCTTCGCCCCACCGGACACCCCCGACATCGCGGACCTGCTCGCGGCACGCCTCGTCGACCCGGTCGAGTACGTACGTGTGGAGGCTGCGGCACGATTGGCCCTGCGCGACGACCCCCGCGGCGACGAGACCCTCCAGCGCCTGGATCCCGCCGACGAGGACTCCCCCCACCACTGGCTGCTCTACGACGTGTACCGACACCGCGCCGGATACCGTTGACCCCGTTGCGACCCTCGGCCGGCCCGAAGGCCGGCCGCCACCCTGCCCCGGGTACGGAAACTCCGCCCACGCCAACGCATTCGAGGGCCCGCCGACGCTCACGTTCACGAGCAAAGCGGACCTTCGACTTCGGTGCGGTCGGCGGGTTGCGTGTGCACGTGGCGTTGCGAAGCGGAACGCATCGTTCGCTGCGGCTGCTTCGACGCCGACACAAGCAGCCTGTCCGAGCGGGGATTGCTCCCGAACCGTGCCAGGTCGGACCGTCTGGTCGAGGGCGGTTCCGGGAGGCGTGGAAAGCGCTCGCTCGGATGTCGGTGACGTAGGCGTCGCCCGGGTCGGTCTTGCGGGCGTGAGGGTCGTTCGCGGTGGGCTCGACGTGCGGCGATGAGCGGTTCTCGACCTGCCGACCGGGTGGGAAATCTCCGGGCGTGGTCGCTCCGGGGCTCCGTTGGCGGCGGAGTATCCGTGTCGTAGCGAGCCGGTGGGTGGGGGAGGATGGTGACGTGGGGTTGCGGCTATCCCACCGAATGTGATTGACATCCCACGCGGGTCACCCGTCCGTTGCGAGGGGAAATTCGCCGGACTGAGTTTGGTCGGACCGTCCGATCAGGAGGGCGGCGATGCGCGGCGCGAGTGGTGGGCCGTCGATACGCGACGCCATGACGTACTTGCCAAGAATCGACTGTGCGCCCGAACTCCTGTGCACCGTAGCTTCGTTCCACCAAACTTGGCGCCTTGCGACAAGAGTCGGCGGACGATCCGCCCCGCAGCACGCCCTGCCGAGGCGGAAACAGCCCATCCGATGGAAAGGGAAGCAAGTGACGACGAGCCACGAGTGGAACGACCACACGATCGTGCGCATCGAGGCGGAGGACGACCGCGTCCGGGCCGCCGACGGATCCGGATACGACGCGTATCTGCGAGAGCACCTGCCCGAGTGGGACGACGCGGTCGACGACGTGGGCGAGTTCGTCGCCTGGGCATGGCGTGTGGCGACCGAACCGATCATGGAGCCGGGGTACGTCCGGCTCCGCCCCGATATCGCGCAGATCCGGATCGAGGTCGATTACGAGGAGAGCGGACCGATCGCCGTGGCCGTGCTGCCGATCCGTCATCAGGCGTTGGCCCGCAGGCCCCGCGCCGGAGACTGGGCCGTCGACGTGCACGACGCCGGAGCCGGGCCGTATCGGGCAGTCGGCGAACCGAGCCGCAAGAGTCCGGTGGTGGTGGCGACCGCGACCGTCGTCGTCCCCGCGGGCGGCTGGGAACTGCCGAGGCTCCCCCGAAAAGAGGATCCCGGTGTGTACAGCCGGGCCCGCGAGGCGATCGACGCCCTGGTTCGAGGCATCAATACCGACCTGGCCCCGCTGATCGCCGACCTGTACGCCCCCTGACAACGAACTCCCACCGCGCCACTCCTACGCGGACGCCGCGGCGCGCGGGCCCACGGCCGGCATCGCGGTACCACCATCGGCGATGCCGCCGAGTGATCGAAATCCGTCCCGATCCACACCACCCCGCCTCCGGATCAGGGGGCGGACGAAGGCGGCGTCGACGGGCCCGGCATGATCGCGTTGATCCGGATGCCCCGGTCGCCGTAGCCCAGCGCCACGGCCTGCACCAGACCTTGAAGCGCGCTTGCTCGCCGAGTAGGCGGCCCCGGCGGGGCGGGCGGCCACGTCCACCGCCGAGGAGGACGTGACGACCACGACCCCGCCTCCGCGGGCGATCAGGTGCGGAAACTCGTACTTCGTCGCCAGGAACCCGCCGCGCGCATTGGTCGCCAGTACGTCGTCGAACGTCTCGATCGCGAGCTCGTGCAGCCGCGCGGTGCGCCCGATCCCCGCTTTGTCGAAGGCGATGTCCAGACCCCGTATCGAGGAGCCACCTGGTCGGCGAAGACACGCACATCCTCCGCCACGCGCACGTGGCCCGCTGGTGGAACGCTTCCCCGCCCGCCGGATCTCCCGCTCTACGCCGATGCCCGGTTCCACGCGGCGCCCACAGAGACCGACCCGCGCGTCGGCGGCGAAGGCCGGCGCGCCGGCCCGTCCGGGGCACGACCGTCGGCGGACCGCGCGAGCGGATGACGCTGCTCGGCGGCTATGACGAGCAAGACCGGCACGAACAACCGCGTACGCCTGGCCGTCCCCGGCGGTACGAAGCCGAATTCGGCGCGTTCGCTCGTTCGCGGCTCGATTCGGGCCCGGTTTCCACCCCACGTTGCTATCGCTCGTATGACGTCGTGGCGGTAGGGTCGCGACGCATGACCGCAGAATCACCGGCGCAGACCGTGCAACGCCTGTTTCCCCTGCTCGCCGAGGGGAGGAGCGCCGAGGCGGCGGCGTTGTTCGCCGATTCGGTGTCGTTTTCGATCCCGCACCCGCCGGGCATTCCGTGGGTACCGGTAGTCGACTCGGCAGACGGCATGCGGGTGTTCTTCGAGTTGCTCCAAACCCACGTACAGCCCAAGGAGTTCGACCTGCACCAGGTGATCGCGGAGGGCGACGACGTGATTCTCGTCGGGCACATGGTCTCCGAGGTCAAGAAGACCGGCCGGGACATCGATACCGCGTTCGCCCTGCACACCACGGTCCGGGACGGTCGGATCACCCGCTACCACCTCTACGAGGACACCTACGCCGTCGCCAGGGCCTACTTCGATTCCTGATAGCGACCGTTGCGCCTTCGCCCCCGTGTGAGCGGGTCGCGGACGCGAGCTGGTCCGGCACGCCGACGAGATCGCGGCCCACAAGTCGTTCAACCATGCGTTGTTCCAACACGAAGCGCGACGCGACGACGATCGTGTGCGGAGGTCCGTCCGGTTCAACAACACGTGTGGGTGCGGGAGACCGAGCACACCGTGCCGCAGGTCTGGGCGGCGACGTCGATCTCGGTCAGTCCGCGCTCGGTCGCCGAGCCTCCGGTGTAGCGGGAGCCGGCCGGGTTCGGCAGACCCCAGGGCGCTTCGGCACCCCTGCGCCAAGCGTCGATGATCTCGCGGGCGGGGATCTCGTTCGATGTCGTGCGCATGTCGACACCTCTCATCCGATCCGAAACACACTACGGAAACCACACCGTAACGCCATGGCACGGTGGAAAAAACCTCGGCCGAGCGGGAGTTGACGGCCACCGTCGTTTCGCCTCCCTGGCACGTTCCCAACGCGGCACGAAACACGGCGGTGTCGCGCATCGTGTGCGACGCCGCCGGCGCGGACCTGTGCCGGGAGTCGGGCGCGGTCACCGGTGGCCGTCACGCGCCGGACGCCGTGGGCGGTTCGGAGGACGGTGCCCGCACGCATCCGCCGGCTCCGGGCGGCATCCTCGTCCACTATGGCCTGCCGTCCGGCCGAGCGCTGCCCGCCGAACTTCGAACGCGGCGGACCGACGTGCGGATCGGGCCGTTCCGACACGTCGGCGGATCCACGCCGGCCCCGGCAGGAGCGCGCCCTCGCCTTCGAGGCGGTGTTCCCGCCGACCCTCTACGGCAACGCCGTGACCACCGTCGGGCGATCCATCCCCTCTCCCGGATGTGACACGCCCTGGAGTACGCAGCGATGCCGGGGTGGCCCGGTAAAATCCGCCCGAGGATGACGTCGGCCGAGCGGGGCACGGTCGTACCGCATCCGGACTCCGCAAGCGACGCGGCTTGCCCGATGCCGCGGACGTCGCTCGGCGACGCTGCGTGTGCCGTCCTCGCCGTGCTCGCCGTCCCGCGGCCGGAGGCCCGTACACCGCTTCAGCCTTTCGGGTGATCAGCCGTAACTCCCCTCCGGGTCCGCGTCGTTGCACGACTGCGGAGTCCGCCGCGAACCGACGATCCACGTGTCCATACCCGAGGACGGCAATGGTGGGGCCGGGCCCCTCCGCCGCCACGGTCACATCCCATCTGCGAGGTTGACCCATGAACCGCACACGACTTCTGGGCCTGGGGCTCCTCGGTCTCGCGGCCGTGCCGGCGTTCGTCGTGGCCGGCGTCGCGAGTTCGGCCGAATCCGCCGCGCGCGCACTGCCGGTGCCCGTGGTGCAGACCTGTACCGGGTTCCAGACAGAGACCTTCACCCCGGGGTTGAACTCGACGCTGCGTCAGGTCGAGGGGGAGGGCAGTGGCGAGTTGACGTCCTGCCTGCCGTTCGGTGGCGCGCTGCCCGCCTCGGGCCGCGTCACGTCCACCATGTCGGGGCTGATGAGCTGCGACGGGGGCACGCGCACGCGCACGACGACCATCACCTGGGACGACGGCGGCACCAGCACGCTCGAGGAATCCGGCGGCGTCGAAACCCCGGTCGGCGGAGGGCGGTCGGCGGTCTTCAGGGGCAAGGTCCGGTCCGGACGTTTCGCCGGCGACACGACTGTCACCACTCGGACGCTGTCACCGTTGCCCAAGCCACAGTGCGCGACCGAAGCGGGCCTCACCGAGGCCGGCGGCCCACTCGTGGTGGAACTCACCCACCTCTCCTGATCCGCCGGCACGCGCGACGGCCTCCGCCATGGCCGTCGCGGTGTTGGTCGCGGGATCCTCGACGTCGGCTGCGGGTACGCGCCCGACCCCGGTCGAGATGACCGCCTCGGCGACCGAACTGAGCGTCCCGGAGGCGGACGCCGTACGGCCGGGGACGACGACCTTCCGGGTGCGCAACGTCGATTCCGAGGAGCGCTGGATCGGGCGGGCACGGCTGCGGCCCGGATTCACGCCGGAGACGTTCGTGGACCGGATGCGGCGCGCCGTCCACGGCCCCGAGCATGGCGTTGGTCCTGCGGAGTGGCGACGACCCAGGCCACGACGGTGCCGATGGCGCGGTGGATCGCGCCGTCGTTCGGACCGAGCCGGGATCGGGCGAAGACCGCGGCGGCACACCGGTCGCCGTCCGGGTGGGTGACCACGCCTTCTGGCGCCCCTTCCTGTGCGCCGACGCCGACTTGCTCGTCGACCGACAGCTGCGGATGGTCGTGGGAGCGGGAACGGTGCCGGAGGAGAAATGCCTCATGGGGAGGGTGCTCCCGGGGGAGGTGTTCGAGCGTTGGCGCCCTCGGTGGGGAACGGGCGCGGCTGCGGGCGTGGCCGGCCGGAGCCATGGGCCGCGGCTCCCGTCGGGAACGGCACGGCGGCCGTACGTAATCCCGATGCAACCTGAAGCGTGACCGCGGCGTGACGTTTGTGGATGCTCGCGTCGAGAACCCGGCGCCGGCAGCCGACTCGTCAACTGCCCACGAGGTTGCGGTGATCACGATCGGGACCCCGATCGGCTCATCGAGCGAGCGTTGTTCGCCGCACCCCACGGCAGCCGATCCGGCGCGCCCCGCGCGCGACGCCGACGCCGACGTGAATGTCGACGACCAATGGTTGTGCGCTTCGGCAAGCCGATACGAAGGAGTGGTTTCTTGACCCCCCACCTGTGGCGTGTCACCCGCCCACGGACGTTACTGGCGCTGATGGCCGCCCTGTGTGCTCTCCTCGCCACCACCGCGCTCGGGACGACTCCGGCGGCAGCGGCCGATCAGCGTCAGGCGATCTATGACATCGCGCATCGCGTCGACACACTCGACGGCGTGGACGCCGCGATCAACCACGGTGCGAACGCCATCGAGATCGATGTATGCGCCTGGTGGAATCCGAACGAGTGGCGTGCCTGGCACGACTGTTCGTCGGCTGGCGAGAATCGGTTGGGCCCCGGTTTCGACTCGATGATCGACCGGATTCTGTCCAACGCCGATCGTGGGCGCCGGCTGGCGCTGGTGTGGCTGGACATCAAGGACCCGAACTACTGCGGGGAGGCGCCGAACCGCACGTGCAGCGTCGCCGGACTGCGGGACAAGGCGCAGCGCCTGACGGGAGCCGGGATCCAGGTGCTCTACGGCTTCTACGAGTACCACGGCGGCAACACCCCGGACGTCGGCGGCAGGGGCTGGAAGAGTCTGGAGGGCAGGCTCGGCCCGCTGGAGGGCATCACCACGACCGGGACCCGCGACCAGGTCCAAAACGCTTTCGCTCGATCCGGTTCCGGATTCCCGGCCGGCCGGCGGGCGATGGACTACGGAGACAGCGACATCTCCAATGGGTTTGGCAACTGCACCGAGGCCACCTGGAACACGTGCGCCGAATTGAAGAAGGGCGCGGCGGACCGCGCGGCCGGACGCCTCGCGGCCACCCTGTCCTGGACGACCACCTACAACGACCCTTGGTACGTCGACAAGCTCCTGGGTGACGCACGCGTGGACGGCATCATCGCGGGTTACGGGGCTTACACGGGGGTGCGCGACTACGACGACAACTGGCAGTGCGGCAACGCCGTGAAGATGGTTCGTGACTGGGTGAACGCACACAGCGGCACCCATCGCATGGCGAACAGCAGCGATCGCATGTTCAGGTAGCACCATGCGGTCCGGGGCCGGACGAATACCGTCGCGCGCCCCCGGACGGGCCGTCGGCCGCCATCCGGCCGACGGCCCTCCCGAGCGCCGATGGGTGGCGGGATCCACGTGCGGCACCGGTCCTGGCGGCCCCGGCGTCGCTCGAGGCACCCGCCGCACCGGACGCGTGCCGCCGCGCCGAATTCTCCCGATCGCGCGAACGACGAACACCCGTGCGGGACAAAGCGCTTGGCCGTCGGCCAATTTGCGTGATTCCTTGCCCCCGCTTTCCGCCCACATGAAGCATGAGTGCGCACGAGTGCCCGATCACGAGCGGAAGCGGTGGACATGTCGAGCCTGAAGCGACGTACGGCGGGCCTGGCCCTCACGGTGACGGCCGCCCTCGGAGCGGTTTCCGCGGCGGCGAGCCCGGCCCAGGCGGGCGGCGGCGTGTACGTCGCCACGTATCGCTATCTGTACCAGTGCCAGAACGAGGGGAACCTGTACATGCACTACATGGGGGCAACCTCGTACTCGTGTCCCGGCAACGGGGTGAACGGTTTCTCGCTGTACGTGTACTACGCGGCCTGACCGACTCCGAACCCGTCGCGAGCACCTGCCGCGAGGGTGATCCGCGGCACGTCCGTGCGACCGGCCACCCAGGCGGTGATCGCCGCGTCCGGTTGTTCAGGGCGAGGTCGCCCTCGCCGCACACCTTGGCCCCAGGAGACGTCGGGTCGGTCGTTGCCGACGCGACCCACATGAGCATGAGCAGACGCCTCGGGTTCCGGTGGCAGGCCGCGCCGACGCGGCGCGGATCGGTCTCGCGCCGGTCCCCGGCTGGGATTTCCTCAGGCGTTCCTCGAGGCGAGCGCCCAGCCCCCGAAGTCGCGATGGCGGGAACACCCGACGGCATTGCGAGCGGTGCCCATGGGCGGGTCGGGCGCCGGATGGAGCGTCCGATGCGGTGCGGGCGCGTGTCGGGGTGACGTCCTAGGGTGACGGCACTGCCGAGATACGCGCGGCATCGCGGCCGGCGACACCGACCCACGCGTCCAAGCCCGCCAAGAAGTGGGAGCGAACCGGTCGGGACGTGCCGGCCGAGGTCGGTGTGGACGCGGCCACTGCGGCCATCCTGCGGTGGTTGGCGCAGGTCGGGCGCCCGCGCACCCCCGGACACGGGCTCACCGAAGTGGGCCGACGCGTCGAGCGGTTCGGTGAGGCCACCGCGGAACTGATCGTGTCCGGCCGCACGGTGACCATCGCCTGGCGCAACGCCGCCGGACGGGTGGTCAAATCGCCGCCCGCCGACGTGCGCCGCGACCATGGTGTCGCACTCGGTGAACTGAAGGCGGACGCCAAGGACATCGCCAAGATGCTCGCCGCGCAATCCGGCCGCCTCGACCGCCTCTTCCTCGCCCGGCGCTCCTGTCGCTTCGACCGGTGGCGTGCACAGTTCCTGGATCACCCCCGTGGGAACCCTCGCGCGGCGCCTGCTGTGGACCGTCGACGGCCGCACATGTGGGTACGCCGACGGCGCGCTGCCTACGCTCGATGACACGGCCATCGAGCCCGCGGCCGGAGCCGCCGTCGGGTTGTGGCACCCGATCGATATTGCCCACGACGAAGTCTTCGCAGCTCGTGACCGGCTCGAACGCCACCTGATCGCCCAGCCGTTCCGCCAGGCCCACCGCGAGGTCTACCCGCTTACCGCTGCCGAGGAGCGCACCGCGACCTACTCCAACCGGTACGCCGCGCACGTCCTGCGGCAACACCCGTTCCACGCCCTGGCGGCCACCCGGGGCTGGACGAACAAACTGCGATTGTCGGTCGACGACGAATACCCGCCGGCCATACGGAGCCTGCCGGAGTGGGGCCTGCGCGACGACGGACGCGTGCTCCTCGTCGCGGACGAGGGCACGCTCGCACCGCCCGACGGCGGTACCGACGACGGGGCGACGTGTAGCCCGCCCTCCGGGCATCGGTCAGCGCCACAGCCACGCGGCGACTCCGGAGACCGCGATGAGCAGGCAGACACCGAGGTTGACGACCTTGTAGGTCAGGAATACCGCGACGAACTCGCGGATTGTCGCGCTGGGTTGGAAGTACTTCGCCGTCGGAGCGCCGACCACCTGGCCGCGGACTCCGGTACGTCGGGCGGTCAGTGCGGCACGGAAGACGTGGAAGTTGTTGGTGATGATCACGCACCGGTAGTCGGGATCGATCTTCGTCATGATCGTCTTGCTGAAGCGCAGGTTCTCCTCGGTGTTCCGCGAAAGGTCCTCGCGCACGATTCGCTCCGCGGGCACGCCTTTGGCGACGAGGTAGTCGGCCATCGCGTGCGACTCCGGCAGATCCTCGTCCGGGCCCTGGCCGCCCGACGTGATGAGCATGGGCCGGTTCCCACGCGCGACCTGGGCGTCGTAGATCCTTCGCGAGCGATCGAGTCGGGCGGCCAGCAGGGGCGGGACCGTCCTGCCGCCGATGAGGCCGGAGCCGAGTACGACCACGAAGGCCACCGACCGGCGCACCCGCAACCGCTCGTAGAGGAAGGCGTAGCCGAGGAAGCACAGCAGAAGGAAGGACACGTAGCCGACCACCAGCACCACGGTGCCGGCGATCACGATCAGGGTGCGCGAGCGGATGAACAGGGCGGTCACGAGCAGGACGATCACGCCGACGATGGTCAGCCCGGCGAGCAACGAGAGCAGGTTCGCGAGACGAACTCCCTCCTTTCGCACCATCGTCACACCGTTGGACACCAGCGCGCCGGCCAGGAGGAGCACGCCCAGGGCCGGTAGGAACAGGAGCAGGAGCGTCACCACGTCGGCGAAGCGCTCAGGCATACGATGAAGTTCGCCGAGCAGCCCGACGACGAGCGCGACCACGGACAGGCCGAGGAAGACGGCGTTGCCGAAGCGGCGCGGGTCGCGGACGACTCCGACGAGGCAGAACAGGAAGAACAGCGCGGCGAGAAGGTAGGCGAGCACCGCCGAAGCCTACGGACGAACGCGCCACGTTTGCGACGAGGTCGCGGTGTACAAGGCCGTGGACATGTTCGACCGCCGACGCCGACGCCGACGAGGAAGGAACCGGCCGAGGCCGCGTTGGAAGCCGGGCAGCGGACGCCGGACGTCTTCGAGCCGGAGCGTCACGGAGTCGGCCGCCGCCGATTCACGCCCGATACCCCGGGTCGGCAATCCGCGCGGCGGGAGCGGGCCGCCCGCGCCCCGGGCGCATGGACAGCCCGCACGCCGCTCGTGCGCCGAACTCGCGACTCGCGGGGCCCGGTACGGTCACGGCCGGTCGTTGGAGACGTTGTCTCCCCATCCGCATCGCGGCGGGCCGCCGGGCGTGGGGTGACGCGGGCGCTGTCGGCGGTCGGCCGCGACCGGCGTCAGCCGGCCCGGTCCGTGAACCCGACCGTCGACGGCATCGTGTCGCCGACGTGCGCGATCTCGCCCCCGCGCTCCGCGAGCACCGAACCCAGGGCCCCGCAGGCGGGTTCGTGTCGGGCCTCCCAGCGAGGTGTCCGACCGCACGCGGGGCTCAGTTCGCGGCGGGGGTCTCACCGGTCAGGGTGGGCAGGTTGACGGTGGTTTCCGGGCCGGGGGCGGTGACGGTCACCGGCTTGTTGTGTTCGCTCCAGTCGATCGTTCCGCCGTCGGTGGGGTTCTTGTTCTCCATGCGAACCGGAGCGGGATCGCCCTTCGCCGGAATGTACAGAAGGGTCTCGCCGTCCTGGGGATCAGTGTCGGCGAAAACGACCATCCGCTTGCCGTTCACGTCTGCTTCCGGTCGGCGCTGGACGGTGGGGCCCCAACCGCTCACGGTCGATTTGATGTCGCCCAGGTTCGCGATCGCGGTGATGTCCTTGAACCTGGGGTCGTCGGCCTTGAGCTTGACGTGCTTGTCCTGGAGCAGAGCGACCACGTTCGGGTCGCTCACCTTCGCGTCCTTGGTCCAGAAGTCCGCGCCGGCCCTGAGATACATGTCCGGCCCCAGTCGCATCACTTCGACGGTCCGACCCGAGGCGGTCAACGTTCCGGAGTAGTTTTTCGTGACGTTGTCCACGCGCAGGTCCAACCGGGTCTCCCCGTTCCGGCCGTGCACAGTGCCCAGGGTGTGCACCGTCTTGGTCGCGCTTGCGGACGCCTGGACCTTCGTGCGCAGCGTCGCGTCGTCCAGCTTGGAGTTGTCGTCCTCGGCCGAGCCCGAGTTCTTTCCGGGATCGGTGCTCGACGTGCCGGGTAGCGGTGCGGCGGTATCGCCCGCCGGGGCGGTCTTCTCGTCGTCCTTCGTGTCGCTGCCACAGCCGGCGAGCAGCAGCAGTCCCGCAACGGAAGCCACCGCGAGTCCACGGGTCCGGGCATTGGTATTCGTGCTCATTGCATCCCCCAGATCGATCGCATCTGATCGCAAGTAAGCCGTTGCTGCCCGCAGTTCGAGGATGTATGCCGACCGGTGAACCCGCTGCGGCGGGCAACTCGGCGGCGCTCGACGGTACTCAAGGGATGCCAGAGGCGCTCTTCGAGAGTCGAAGAGGTGGTGCGGTTCGGCAAGCTCACCAACCGGGGCGGAGCCACCGACCGCGTACGCTGCTTTCGGCCCCCGGCAGGCGTGTCCGCCGCGCGGGGTCAGACCGCAGTGAGGACGTCCAGCAGCATCAGGCGTGAACCCCCGCGCCGGATCCGCCGCATCGGCGCCGGCACCCACCCGCGCGCCGAGGAGTCGCCGCGCCGCCGTACCCATGCCCCCGATCGACGCGGCACTGCCGCTCGGCGGGCCACCGCCGGACCCGCCCGACGCATCGAGCCAAGCGCCGCCCGGATCATGGCGGCCCCGAGTCCGGCGCGCACCGGACGCGGATGCCGGCGCCCGTCGGGGTGGGGGGCGACCAAGTCGGCCCAGACGGTCTTGCCGCCCCGGTGTTTGCGAATGCCCCAGTCGGTGGTGATGGTGTCGAGGATGTGCAGGCCGAACCCACCCTGGTGTTCGGGGCCGGTGTCGCGTCGGGTCGGCGTCCGGGGATCGGTGTCGGTGACGGACAACCGCACCCCGCGCGCGGTCCGGCGCACGGTCAGGACCACTTCCCCGTCGGTGTGCAGCTGCGCGTTGGTCAACATCTCCGACAGGACGAGGACGGCTGTAGCCACACGATCCTCGTTCCAACCCCAGTCGGCGAGGGTGGCTCGTACGGCTCGACGGGCCTGGGCACACGCCCCGGTTCGTCGCGGCACGCGCCGGCGGAGGAGGGTTCGACGACGCCCGGGCATGACCTTTCTCACAGGGACGCGGGTCGATGGCGGATGGTGCCGCAGTGCGACCCCGGCCCACGGACACGGACACGGACGCGGAACGACTCGCCCACGTCCTTGTCCGGACGATCAACGAGCGCGGAGCCGGAGTAGGAATCCGCGGATCCATCCCAGAGCCGGTGACCTGCCCGTTCGTACACCATCGCCAACCTCTCCCCGAAATCGACACCGTCGTGCCCGCACACCTGCCCGGCCCCCGGCGCCTCAAGCGTCACCCGGTCGAGTGGTTCGGCACTCGGGCGCCGTGAATGCCGCATTTCGGATGTCGGCCCCCGTGGGGCGAGGGACGCGGCACTGCCGTCAGCGGAATCCGACCCCCTGAACGGGTGTACGTCCCGCAGTGTGGGGCACAATGCTCCGGCCCGCCGCCGGTCCGAAAGCAGGAGGACGCCGACATGAACCGCACCGCCGCGACCGCCTTCCTGGCCCCCGACGCAACCGCGACCCCCACCGAGGATGGCGCGTTCGCCGAACTGCCGATCGTCGACGACCCCGGCGCCGTCTCGGCAGCCGACGCGCGGGCGATGTCGAAGGTCCTTTTCGACCGGCTGCGCGTGTTGGAAGAGGGCACGCACGAGTACCAGTACGTGCGCAACACCCTGATCGAACTCAACATCCCCCTGGTGCGGTACGTCGCGGGGCGCTTCCGCTCGCGCCCGGAGACCGCGGAGGAGATGGTCCAGGTCGGCACGATCGGCCTGATCAAGGCCATAGACCGCTTCGACCCCTCCTACGACGTCGAGTTCCCCACCTTCGCCGTCCCCACCATCTCCGGCGAGATCAAGCGCTTCTTCCGCGACACCTCCTGGGCCGTGCACGTCCCACGACGCCTGCAGGAACTGCGCCTGGAACTGGCCAGGGCCCGCGACGCGTTCACCACCGAACACGACCGCGAACCCACCCCCGCCGAACTCGCCGACAGACTCGGCATCGGCGTCGAGGACGTCATCGAGGGCCTGACCGCCGCCGCGGGCTACACGGCCGCCTCCCTCGACGCCCCCGCCGGCGACGACGGCCCCGCCGAAGTCCACGCCTCGCGCGCCTCGTTCGTCGACCCCGGATACGACCTCGCCGAGAACCTGCACACCCTCAAGCCGCTGATCGCGGCACTCCCGCAACGCGACCGCGACATCCTGTCCATGCGCTTCGGCCAAGACCTGACACAGTCCCAGATCGGCGAACGCCTGGGCATCTCCCAGATGCACGTCTCCCGCCTCCTGTCCCGCACCCTGACCCGACTGCGCACCCAACTCCTCGCCGACTGAACCCCCGCGGAAGGCAGACCAGCGACAAGGCGGCCTACCGGAACAGGATCGCCCGGGACCGGCCACCGCCGCCGACGCCTGACGAGCGGGCGGCGAAAGAGCGCGCGGCCCGCGAGGAACAGGCCCGGGAAAGGGCGGAGCGTGTCCGGGAGTACGAACTGAGCGAGTGGGCGGGCCGGTTGCCGACAGAGCGGTTGCGGCGGGTGGGTGGAAACGTCCACGGCATGCGGATGCTCGACGTGCACCTGGTCCACGCCATCGCGCGCGTCGACGACGGGACGCAACGCGCGATCGCCCGCTGGGCGGCCCATCGCGCCTATGCCCTGGCGGGGTTCGCCGACGTCGACTGGATCGTCCCCGCGTTGGCGGCCCTCGACGCGGGCGCACCGCTGCCCGCGCCGTTCGACGACCCGGCCGAACCGTGGCGGCGCCTGTTCGAGGACCCGAACGTGCCACGCACCCTGATCACGCTCCCGGACGGCACCACCCACAACGCCCTCCAACAGGCGTTCGCCTTCCCGGCGTTGCTCGGCGCGGCCGAGCCGGACTCCCTGCGCGCCGCCCTCGACGCGCTGAGCGCAGCAGCGTACGCACACGGCACCGACCACCGCGCCTTCCTGGACGAGGTCCGCGACCCTGGCCCGCCCTCGGCGTCGTACCACCCGCACCGGCGGAACCACCCCCGCCGCCGCTCCCGTTCCCGCCCACCGCCGAAGACGCGCCCGCCGATACCGCGCCGGCCCGCTGGACTCCGCCCGCCGAAGCGCCACCCACCGCTTCGGCGCCCGACCCGAAAGCCCCGCCACCCCCACCCGGACACCGCCCACCGACCACCCCTCCCGGCGCGCCCCCCAAGGCACTGCGGCCGCCCCGCGGAAGCCTCGCGTCGCCGGTCCCGGCCCCAGGCCCCCGCCCCGCCCGCGCAGCCGGCTCGATGGACGGGGTTCGGATCGTCCTCGTCACAACGTCTTCGGGGCGGGCCGCAGCTGCCGAGCCGTCCATGAAGAACAGCCCGGCGGGCATCCCGAACAAGGACGTCGACACCACCACCGGCGGCGAGGAAGAGCGTCACGACATCGCTTGAACACAGGAGCGGATCTCTGTCGCTTCCGGCGCATCCTCGACGTCGACATTCACGCCGGAGGCGGGATCGATCGGCGACTGAGAGCTGCCGTCCTCGTCTCACCCCTGATCCCTGCGCGCGCGGACCACCGGCCCGGGGCCAGGCGACGCCGCCGGCTTCCGGGTCGAACGGGCCCCGCGATGGAGGACACGCCCGAGACCAGAAGCCATGCGCGCCCGGGCGTTGCCGGGTGCGGATCGAGTACCGACGGTTGTGCGATCCTCGGGAACCCGAGGCGGCCCGTCGGACAAGACAGGGTGTGACCATCACCGCGATATCCGACCGCGAGTTGTGGGAGAGGGCGTGCGCAGGTGATCCCGAGGCGTTCGGGGTCATCTTCGACCGACACTCCCGTGCGATCTTCAACTACCTGTCCCGCCGTACCGCTTCGTGGGTCGAGGCCGAGGATCTGACGTCTGTCGTCTTCCTGCAGGCATGGCGTCACCGAAGCGCCGTCACCCTGGACCGGGACAGCGCGCTGCCGTGGCTGCTGGGCATCGCCCGCAACACCGCCGCCACTGGCGGGCGGGCTCGTCGTCGCTATCAGGCGCTCAAGGAGCGCCTTCCCACGCCGTCACCGGTCCCCGACCATGCCCAGGACGTCGCCGATCGCGTCGACGAGGAACGCGTCCTCGTCGCGTTGCGCGGATCCGTCGCCCGCCTGCCCGCGCACGAACGCGAGGTGATCGAACTGTGTGTGTGGAGCGGACTGGACCATCAAGCCGCCGCCACCGCACTGGGCGTGGCCGTGGGCACCATCAAGTCGCGTCTGCATCGCGCGCGCCGCCGACTCGGCGACGACCTGCGTGAACACGCACCGTCCTCCCGCAACACCCACGCCATCGCCGAGGAGACATCGTGAAGTCCTCGAACACGATCCCGGCCGAGCGGGAGCTGCCGCACAGCGCAGCCCGCCGCGCCGAACTGCTCGCCCTCCTCCCCCTCACCGACCCCCAGCCATCGCAACTGCCCACAATCGGAGGGCGAATTCAGGGTCGGCTGATACCGCCGCGCCGGGTACTGCTGCCACTGGCCGCCGCGGCGACGGTCGCGGGCCTGGTCACCGGCGTCCTGCTCGGGATCTCCGGCGACGACCGGGCCACCCGGGTCCCGGGACCGGCCGGCTCGCCGTCGGCAGTGCCCTCTACGACAGACCCCGCGCCCTCCGTCGTGGGTCGCCGGCTGCCGCTCGGGCAGGTGCCGGTACCCGCCGAGATCGCGGTGTCGGACGCCGATGCCGCCCGATTCGTCGCCGCGTGTGCCCTCTCCCGACCCACCCCCACCGCCGCGAGCGAATACCGCCCGTACTTCACGGTGCGCGGCCCGCAGGCCGGCGAGCCCGGGCACATCTACGCCGTCGCGGTCGACCCGGCCGGACGCCATGCGTTGCAGTGTTCGGGTTCGACTTCGCCCGTGGCTCAGTGGGCCCAGTCGGATTTCGAACTGCTGACCGGGACCATCGAGGTGGACAACAGCGGCGGTACCAAGTCCGGTGCCGGCTGGACCGATTACGCCGCAGGACGCTACAACGCCCCCGTGGCGCGGATCACCATGGACCGGGGCAGCGGCGAGCGCGCGGCGATCATGTCGGGCGGTGTCTGGTATGCGGCGGAGACCGTCGGGTACACGCACGAGGCCGCCGATGCGTTCCCGGCCGGGCGAACTCCCCGGATCCGCGGCTACGACGCGGCGGGCAAGCTGGTGTGGGACTCCGACCGCGACATCCCGAAACCGGGGTCGGCGGAATGTGTCCGCACCCCCGACGGCCGGGTCCTCAACTACAAGGGGCGCGCCGAACCCGACCCGGCCACATGCCGCCCGGCACTGCCCTGGACCGCCGGCGACCGATCTTGACCGCCCTGGCGCCCGCGTCGAGCACATCGAACTCGCCGGGCCGGTACGGCGCCGTCCCGACAACATCATGAACGCGCTCGCCTCCGTGCCGGTCGCCGTCACCCTCGCCCGCTGACCCGCTCGCCGCCCGGTGGCACCGCGTCGCCGTCCCTCACTTCCGGCAGAGGCTTTGCGGCTTTCCGGGCGTCGAGCCACCGGGCAGGCCGTCCTGGCGATCAGGCACTGTTGTCGATCGTTGCGGAGGGGTTCAGTGTGCTGCGTCCAGTTTGGCGCGCTGCTCCCCGGTCAGCTCCAGGTCCACGGCCGCCAGACTCTCCTCCAGTTGCGCCACCGAGGACGCGCCGACCAGGGGGATGACCGGTATCTCGCCGCCGATGAGCCAGGACAGCACCACCTGGTTCGGGGTTGCGCCGGTTTCGTCGGCCACCTGGTGCAGCGCCGCGAGGCGGGCGGGCGTGCCCGCGTGGTCGAAGCCGGCGTCCAGGGGTTTGTCCCGGCGTACGTAGCCCCCGCCCAGCAGCGGGGAGTAGGCCACCAGCGCGAGGCCGGGCTCGGCCCGCACATAGCTGAGCAGGTCGCCGGAGACCGTGCCGATCTCCCCGTCCGGGGAGCGCCTGCCGGGCAGGTCCGCCCGTCGCCGCAGGTAGCTGTGGTGGTACTGGAGAACCTCGTAGCCGGGCAGGCCGGCGGCGGCGGCCAGGTTCCTGGCCCGCTCCACGCTCCACGCCCAGTGGTTGCTCGCGCCCAGCAGGCCGACCGTGCCGTCGGCGACCAGTGCGCCGAACGCCTCGACGATCTCCTGCCACGGCGCGTCCGGGAACCCGATGTGCGCATACAACAGGTCCAGCCTCTCCACGCCGAGGCGCTCGCGACTGGCGGCCGAGGCCTCGCGGATCACCTTGGCGTTCACCCCCTCGACGCCGTCCGAGGGGACCAGCCTGCTCGTGGAGCCGGTCGGCTCGGTGGTGGCGGTCGGCCGGCCGCCGAGCTTGGTGGCGATGGTGATCTCCTCGCCGACGCCGCGGCTGCGCCGCCAGCGGCCGAGCAGCGCCTCGCTTTCCCCGCCTCGACTGCCGGTGTTCCAGTACGCGTAGTTGTTCGCGGTGTCGATGAACGTGCCGCCCGCCTCGACATACCGATCGAGAATCGCGAACGACGTCTGCTCGTCGATGGTCGTGCCGAACAACATCGCGCCGAGACTGAGCACGCTCACCTCACGCCGCGTCGCCGGGTCGGCGCCGATGGTGCGGTATTTCACGGGAGTTCCCTCTCATTCGGCCTGGCCGGTGGCTGCGTGGACGGCACTTCCGCAACACGCTCCCGATCCAAGGCCGAAGAACGCAGCGGCGGCTGTCATGTTGATGATCATCACGGAGTCGTGCCGCGGCGGCGTAGAAGATTCTTGTGCGCATTCAGCGCGTTCACTCATCCGGGCCGGCCGCTCTCAGCATCGCCCGGACCGCGCTGGGCACCTGTCCCGTGTGCTGTCTGAACACGCGGGTCAGGTGGGCCTGGTCGGCGAAGCCGTAGCCGGCGGCCAGCGTGCGCAGTGAGGAGTGTCCCTCGGCGAGGTCTTCGACCACGGCGCGGACCCGTAGCTGGTTGCGGTAGTGGTTGAGGGTCTGCCCGGTGACCCGATGGAAGACCCTGCTGAGGTGGAAGGGGGAGCAGCCCACCTGGCGGCCGAGTTCCTCCAGGCTCACCGTCAATGGCCCATCGATCAGCACCGTCCGCGTCTGTTCGACCAGCCTGCGGTGCGCTTGGACAGTGGCGGCACGCCGCCCGGTCCGTGCCGGAGCGTGCGGGGCGGGGGCTGTGGCGAGCAGGTGATGCACCCGCTCGGCGGCCTCGAAGCGGTCGATCCCGGCCCGGCAGGCGGAGACCAGTCGCCGGTGGGCCAGGTCGAGCGCGGCGGTAACCGGTACGACGGGATTCCGGGCCGGTGGCAGGGGGAGGTCACCGTAGACGTCCCGGCCGAGATCGAGCATCGTGCTGATGTCGCGGGTGTGGGCCGGGTGGGCGAAGGCCACCTCATCGCCCTGGCGGAGCACAAATCCCGTGACCGGGTCGGCGAACTCCTCACGGCCGTTGACCCGCGCCAAGAACCCGCCGGAGCGGACCAACAGCATCCGCGTGACCCCGGCCTCGGGCTCGGAAACCAAAATCGGCGGACGAAACGACCGCCGATCGTCACAACAGGTGATCTCGACAATGTCCAGGGACGAACCCCCCGCCAGAGGACGTCCGATCCCCGCCCCGTCACCCAGAGTCTCCCGACACATCGCGGCCACCCGCCCCAGACCCTCGATCCCCTCGGCGCCACCCACGGATCCACACAGCAAGGGCCCACACAGCCGTATTCCCCCGCAACACCCTCGCCCGCCGACTCGCGACGCCGCCGGCCCGGCTGGTTGCCGGGCGCGTGCTCCGGCCGTTGCGGCGCATGACCGATACCGCCCGCCGCATCGCCGAGGCCCCGGCGGCGGACCGCAACCTGCACGAAAGCATCGCCCTGAACGGGCCCGAGGACGAACTCGAGTGGCTCGCCGACACATTCGACCTGATGCTCGAACGCCTCGACCATTGATGGACAACGCCCCGGACGATATTGCCGGGACGGCCGAGTTCCCGGGCGACCTCCGTTCAATCCGCAAGAGTTGTGGCGACGGCGTGGAGATGGGCTTCTCGGGTGTGCATCCGTGAATTCCCGGTGGTGCTCGTTCATCGACCGAGCCGGGCGTTTCGGGAACTGGGATTCACTCCGACGTTTCGATGCGGGCAGGATCGGCTCGGTTCGGAACGGGCAGGTGGGCGGACCTCGCCATGAGCGTGTCGTGCCCCTTTCCGGGGGCGTATACGGCGTCGGCGGGGATTTCCGGAGGGTTTGCGTGCGGGATCGCGTCGGGGTCGTGTCGTGACGCCTCGAGTCGTTGTTCGACCAGGGTGATGAACCGGCCGGCGTTCGAGTTGTTGTAGAAGTCGCGGGTCGAGACGCGAGGGAGTCGCCGTTCGCGCATCGAGGTGAGCACCTGGACCACGAGCAGGGAGTTGCCGCCCATTTCGAAGAAGTTGTCCTCCCTGGTCACCCGGGTCCTCAGACAGCGGCTCCAGATGTCCAGGACCGCCGCGGCGAGCCCGTCGGGCTCGGCCGTAGGCAGCGGATCGGAGGCGACCGGGTCCGGCCGGTGGTCGAGGGTGCCGACGGTGGGCGCGGGGAGTCGGGCCAGGTCCGGCTTTCCGTTGTCGGTGAGTGGGATGGAGGGGATCTCGGTCAGGGTGGTGGGCGTCATGTAGTCGGGGAGGATGCGTTTGGCGCGATCGAGGACCCGGCGGGTGTCGGAGCCTGTCGTGAGGACGACGTAGGCGCCCGCGAAGCACCCGCCGCGATCCCCGGCAAAGGCGACTGCTTCGCCGCCGACGACCCAACCCGGCGCACCGCCCACCCGACTCGACGCTGTCCACACCGTGGCCCGCACCCGCGTCCGCACCGGCTGGATCTACGCCGTGTTCACCCTTCGACTCCCGGGCGCCCACCGTCGATGCAGCGTCCCTCAACATCGTGGCCACCACCCGATTCGTCGCCCCGGCACGCGAGTCCGTCCCTCCTCCGGCATCGCCCCGTGACCCGGCGACGTGCACGACCTCGTCCCCGACCCGCAGCAATGGCCGGGGGCGGGCACACGACCGCCTGCCACACCCGCGACACCGGACTGCTCCTCATCACCGACATCCCCCTGAACCAGGAGATACCGGACCGGGAAGTCCCGCTTCCACCCCTCATGTTCCTCGGACCGCACGCTTGTCCCCTGCCGCCAGGCCGCCTCGGCGGCCCAACCCTACGGCTCGCCGACGCCGAAGCCCTCCGAATATCACTTGCCTGGAATGACGCTCCCGCCGGTCCGACGAGTACGAGGCGACGGCCGGCTGGGCGTTGTGGCCGCCCGGACCCTCGACACGGGGTGTGCGTGAGGCGTCGCGAACGCGGCTTCCCGGCAGGTGTGTTGATCGCGGCGACCGGGTGCACCGGGCACGAGGACGCCGGGCGGGCGCCGGTCACGGTGCCGAGCTCGCATGAGCGGCGCCACGCGCGGATCGCGAACGGGCGGCGGGGCCTCGCCTCCCTGGGGCGCGCCGTCGGGCAACACGCGGGCCGGTTGCGCGCGGCCGAAGCCGGTGTCGGCGGCGATGGCCTCCTCCGCCCGCCCGACCTCGGACAGCAACCCCGGCCGCAGACTCCTGGCGTACTCCGCGACATGCGAATTGCGCTCCGCCGTCCCGACCAGCAGGTCTACAGCCGCCGCCGCGCCGCCGCCGGCGACCAGGACCTCCAGGACCCGTACATCAGGCACCCGCAGTTCGCTCCGTCCGACCCCGGGCGCACCGCCTCCACCGCCTCGTCCAGTCGACCGATGCGCGCGAGCAGCAGCGCCAACGAGCCCGCGGCGTACGGCACCTGCTCCCGGGCGGCGCGGCGCAGCACCTCCAACGCCTCGTCGACGCCGCCCGACTCCTCCAGCCGTTGCGCCGTCGAGCCGACATCCGGGCCGACCGAGCCGTTCGACCGACGGGCCTCGCCGCTTCGCCAGGCTCTGGACACGGTCGTCCCGGTGGATCGGAGCACTCCGCTCACGAACTGCCCCGGCGAACCTCTTGGCGTACTGCGTGGAGATGCTCCGCCGGCGCGGCCTTCGGGTCCCACGCATTGGTGGTCTGCACATAGGCGTAGACGACCGAGGCCATCGCCAGAATAAGCAGTGGTCCGAATACCCACGGATATTCGGCCATCTCCGTCGGCAGATAACGGTACGCCACCAGGAGCACAGCGAAAACCGTCGTGCCGTGGATGACCAGGCGAATTCCCTGCCAATCCCAGCCACGGTCGAGCGAGCGCGTCGCGGTCTCGATCGTGAGCGCGAAGACCACACCGGCCACGAGGTCCACGCCGTAGTGGTAGCCGAATCCCAGCGTGGCCGCGAGCGTGGCAATCAGCCAGAACGTTCCTGCGAATCGGATGAACCGCGAGCCCTTGCGCGAGTGGACGAAAATTATGGTGGCCCACGCCGTGTGCAGGCTGGGCATGCAGTTGCGAGGGGTGATCTCGTCGAACCGCATCGGGAGTGGAGTGTCGATCGGCGGCGGCGTATTCGGCCACAGGTCGGCCACCGCCCAGGACCCGCCGTCGGGGCCGTAGGCGAAGACCGGACCGACCACCGGGAAGAGCATGTAGATGCTCGGCCCGAGCAGGCCGATGGCCAGGAAGGTGCGCACCAGATGATGGCCCGGGAAGCGGCGCTCGACCACTACGTTTCGAAGTTGGTACAGCGCAACGATGGCCGCTGCCAGGGGAAGTTGACCATAGACGGTACCGAGGACATGGGAGCTGATCGGGTCGGTGGCCGCGACCAGCCGGCCGGCTGCCCACGACGGATCACCCAGCGCGTGATCGGCGGTCGCCACATACTGGTCGAGCACGGTCGGACGGGTCTCCGACGTGATGAGCAGCCAGGTGGCGCCGGTCTTGTGGCCTGCCACCAGCAGCAGTCCCAGCCCGGCGCCCTTCAGCATCAGGACGCGTTCCCGGCCGGTGCGGCGCGTGAGAGCAAAGATCGCGCAGCCGAAAATTACCCACAACGCGCCGTTGCCGTAGTTCATTTCGGCGCCGACCATCGATCGCACCAACCAGAAGGCGATGTCGATGCCGATTGCCGCACTCACAACAATAAACCGTTGCCGCCAGGTGAGTACCACCATCATCAACGTCAAACCGGCATACAGCAGCTGCCCCGAACGGGGAGCGAATATCATCTCGCGCGCCTGGCTGGTGATCGGCCCCGCTAGACCGTAGCGACGCGCGAACAGCTCCATGGTGACGAGAAATCCGAGGATCGCCATTCCGAGGGCGATCAACGGGATCGCCTGTGGCCTGCGCTGCACGACGACCGTGATTCTGCGACTTATCTGCGGTATTATGAATGTCAATTACTTGGCCAATGTGTCAGAGTTTGGTAGCGGCTCAGGGCCCACGCGGGCACTGAAGCGTGCCCCAGTATCGCGGCCACGGCCGGCCCCGGGTTCCCGGGGGCTTTCGGCGAGGCGCGCACATCGGTTGCGGGCTCCCGGCCGTTCATCGCGTTGTTGTGATTCGCCGATCACGCCCCGTGGCACAGGCGCTCGACGGCGCCGCCGGACGGGCCGTTGCACGCATACGTTCCGCTCGGTCCCGGTGGTCCTTCCGACAGCGACGGACACCACGTCCATGGCGGAGGCACGAACGAGGACGACGTCCTCCGCCGCGAAGACACGACGCGTGCGGTGGGGCGCACAGGCGGGGGAACGCGGCACCGCGTCGGCGCGCTGTCGCGACAGTGTCGGGGTGTCCGAGGGTTGCGTCGCCGCTGACGACCCGGACGACGTCGCCGTACCCGGCACGGGTGCGGGCCGGTGTTCGCGCGTCGCGCGGGAGGAAGGGCACGGGGCGGTTGGCGATTTCGGTAACACGCCCTTGTCCGCCGGCGGCGCCGCCAGGGAATCGGATCCGATCACCGTCACGGCTTGCGCCGCTGACCGTGCCCGGGAGGTGCGCTGCCATCCTCGGACGAGTCACCCGGAGTCGGATTGGGGTCGGGTCGCGGAGGCTGAATCGGCGCGGGCGGGATATTCGCGCGCCACTCGGCGCGGCCGGAAGGCTGAACGACGCGGCCTGGGCTTATCTGCGGCCCGCAGACCTGGTCGTTTCTTACGTTCTGGGCCAGCTCGCCGGAATTCGTCTGCTGAACCCCTGGCATACGCGTCGAACGGCTGCGGGTGAACGGCGGTTGGCATGCCAACCGCCGTTCACCCGTGTTGTCCTCAGGCCTGCACCGGTACCGACTTGGCGACGATCAGCCGCTGTGCGACCTTGATCAGGTCCGGGTCCGGAATTCCATTCCACTTGACGAGTTGCTCGATCGTCGTGCCGAACCTGTGGGCGATGGCCGTGAGCGTGTCACCGGACTTCACCGTGTAGAAGGTGTCGTGCGGTGTGTCGGACTCGTTGACGATGAGTTTCTGACCGGTATTGATCAGAT
Organism: Embleya sp. NPDC020630; assembly: GCF_044334985.1. Lineage (NCBI taxonomy): Bacteria > Bacillati > Actinomycetota > Actinomycetes > Kitasatosporales > Streptomycetaceae > Embleya > Embleya sp. NPDC020630. The sequence continues at coordinate 153,974 of NZ_JBIRUB010000010.1, read as the reverse complement.
TCGGGTTGGAAATATTGTTCCACTTGACCAGCTGATCGATGGTCGTCCCGAACATGTTCGCGATCGCCGTGAGCGTGTCACCGGACTGGACTACGTAATGGGTGAAATGCATTGTTTTCGTCGACATGGTGGTCACGGTAACCCAGGCATCCCGCCATCGCGCGGAGGAGAGCGCGCACGCGCGTCGGTGCCGTTGTGTCGTTCGCCCCCATGGGGCAACCTCCAGGCCCCCTGGGCCCCTCACCCCCCGTCCAGGACGGCGATCCGATCGGCGAGCCGACCCGCCGCCGCCAAATCGTGCGTGATGAACACCAGGCTCGGCTCGACGCGTTCGCACCATCCCGCAAGGACGTCCAGGATCCCCTGTCGGGTAGACACGTCCAGGGGGAGTTGCTGTGGTTCACGGGCCGAACCCGGCCCAGGATTCCGACAATTCGTTCGTCTGGCCCGGGCGCCGGCCGGTGCCGCCGCCTCCAACGCCTGCGCCCGCGAGGCCGTCGAACGCTTTCTGGCCCGACCCATCGGGACGCACCGGCGCGTGGTCTTCGTTGAGCGGTCGGGGTGTGGGATCTGCCGGCGCGGGACTGTGTCGCGGTTCGAGGGCCCGCTCGGTGCGGCGTCGGATCGGTCGGTCATGCCGTGTGTCGCGCGTGCCGGCGGCGGGGGCAGAGCCGGCAGGCCCACGCCGGAGAAGTCGCATGTGGCGTTGGTGACCGGGTCCTTGAGCTCGAAGTAGAGCGTGAGTTCCTCGTGTGATTGCTGGGGCCGGGGCAGGGGGCGGTCGCCACCGTGGTGGGGTACCGCGCGGTGGGTCCGTCGTTGCCGTTCGCGGTCCGGCACGGGCGCGGGGGACGACGCGGCAGGCGCCGGCGCCCCGACCCACGTCCCACCCGTTTCCTCGTTGCTGCCGCGCCCGGTGAAGGAGATCGGAACACGGCCGGGCGCGGAGGCACTCCCGTACCCGTGTGACCGCGGACGAGCGCGATGCGACCCTGGGTCGTGGCCTGATCGCGCGCCGCCCGTCCCCGCCTCCACCGCACCGGGGCGGGGACGGGCGGTCGGTACGGCGGCGGGATCGTCACCGGGTACGGGGCGCGGCCCCGGCCACCACCCCCGGCCGGCCCTCGCGCACCGGGGTGAGCCGACCGCCCGTGAGGTCGAAGACCTCGTCCACGGCTGTGAGGGCGGCCTGATCGTGCGTGACCAGCAGGGTCGTTCGGCCGCGAGTGGCGTCGAGAACGTCGGCGAGGACGGCGGCCGCGGTGTCCGGGGCGAGGCCCTCGGTGGGTTCGTCGAGGACGAGGACCGGCGGGTCGGCGAGCAGGGCGCGGGCCAGGAGCAGGCGTCGGCGCTGGCCGCCCGACATGGTGGCGCCGTCCCCGCCGATCACCGTTTCCCAGCCGTGGGGCAGGGATTCGATCCAGTCCAGCAGCCGGGCCCGGCGAGCCGCGTCGCGCAGCTCGTCGTCGGTGGCGTCGGGGTGGGCCAGACGCAGGTTGGCCCCGATCGTGGTGTGGAAGACATGGGCGTCCTGGGTCATGCCGGTGACGACGCGGCGGATGTCGGCCCCCGCGCACTCGCGCAGCTCGCGGCCGCCGACCCGGATGGTGCCGTTCTCGTACGGCACGAACCGCATCAGCGCCGCGATCAACGTCGACTTGCCGGAGCCGCTGGCGCCGACGAGGGCGACCCTGCGGCCGGGTGGCAGGAGGAGACTGACGCCGTCGAGGACCACGGGCCCGTCGGGACGGTGCCGGACCCGCAGGTCGTTGATCTCGACGCCGAGCGGGCCGTCGGCGCGCAGCGGGACCGGGTCCGTGGGGTCGGCGACCGGCGGCGGGGTGTCCATGAGGTCGGCGAGGCGGCGGGCGGAGGCCCATACGTCGGCGAGTCGGCGGGCGGCGGCGGGCAGGCCGGCCAGGGCGTCGAAGGCGACCAGGGCGAGCACCGCGAGGACGGTGAGGTGCACGGCGGGCAACCGTCCGTCGGCATGGGCACTCAGGCCCAGCAGGACGGCCCCGGACGTGGCGGCGGCCTGGAACATCAGGATGACCGCGGACGCGAGCGACGTGGTCAGCGCGCCCCGACGTTCCAGGGCGGCGATCCGCGTGATGGCGCCCTCGACCCGCTCGTGCGCACGATCGCGAGCCCCGTACGCGGCGAGGTCGGCCGCCCCCGCGGTCACATCGACGGTGAGCGCCGCGAGTTCGGCGCGTACCGCCTTCTCCGCCCGGCCGGCCCGGCGGGAGAGCACGAGCACCAGCGCGGGCACGAGCAGGCCCGCGACGGCCGCCAACACCCCGATCAGCAGCCCGGCCGGCGGCAACAGCACCACGGCGGTTCCGGTGGCCGCCACCGCGACCAGGCCGGCCGCGGTGCACGGGATGAGCACACGCAACAGCAGATCCTGCGCGGAGTCGACGTCGTGCACCAGACGGGTCAGCAGGTCGCCGCTGCGAAACGCCGGACTCCCGGCCGGAGCGAGCGGGAGGAGCGACTCGTACACCCGCGCGCGAAAGCCGGCGACGGCGCGCAGCGCACCGTCGTGGCCCAGCAGGCGGTCGACGTAGCGCAGGGTGCCCCGGCCGAGTGCGAGGGCACGCACGGCGACGATCGCGACGGCGACGGCGGAGAGCGGCGGCCGCTCGGCGGCCCGGGTGATCAACCAGGCGGCGGTGGCCGTCAGGGCGGCGCCGGCGAGTTCGCTGCCGGCGGCGGCGAGGGCGGCCGGCAACAGGCGGCGCCAGTACGGCAGGAGCGGGCGCAGCACACGAACCGTGGGGCGGGAGGCGACGGCGCTCATGAGAACACCGGCCGTCCGGCGGCCGGGGTCGGGGTCGGCCCGAGTACGCCCGCGTGGACGGTGACGACCCGGTCGGCGTGCGGCAGCAGGCTCCCGCGGTGCGCGGCGACGATCGTGGTGCGTCCGCGGACGAGGTCGACGGTCGCCCGGGTCACGGCGGCCTCGCTCACCGGGTCGAGATGCGCGGTCGGCTCGTCGAGCAGCACGATCGGCGCGTCCTTGAGGAACGCGCGGGCCAGTGCGATGCGTTGCCGCTGCCCGGCGGACAACCCCGTGCCGCGTTCGCCGAGCATGGTGTCGTAGCCCCGGGGGAGCGCTTCGGTGAAACCGTCGGCGCACGCGGCCCGGGCGGCCGCGCGAACCTCCGCGTCGGTCGCGTCGGGGCGGCCGAGCCGGATGTTGTCGGCGACGGTCGCGGCGAACAGGTGCGGGCGCTGTGGCACCCAGGCGATCCGCGCGAGCCACGCGTCGGGGTCGAGCGCGGCGAGGTCGACGTCGTCGACCAGGACCCGCCCCGCGCCGGGGCAGGTGAAGCCGAGGAACAGCGAGATCAGGGTGGACTTGCCGGCGCCGCTCGGGCCCACCAGGGCGAGGTGTTCGCCGGGGTGGACGGTCAGCGAGACGTCGTCGAGCGCGGGCGTGGCTCGATCGGGCCGACGGACGGTGACCGCGTCGAGGCACAACCGGGCGGTCCGGACGTCGGGGACGGGTACAGGTCCGACCGCGGGCACGTGTACGGCTCCGGTACGCGCCGCTGCGGGTTCCTCTTCGTCCAGCACGGCGAAGACCCGCTCGGCCACCACGATGCCCTCGGCGCTGTCGTGGAACGCCGCGCCCGCCGCGCGCAGCGGCAGATATGCCTCGGGCGCGAGGAAGAGGACGACCAGGGCGGTACGCAGGTCCAGTTCGCCGGCCGACAGACGCAGACCGACCGGTACCGCGACCAGTGCCACCGACAAGGTGGCGACCGTTTCCAGGACGAGGGAGGAAAGGAACGCCACCCGCAGGGTCCGCATGGTGGCCCGCCGGTGGGCGTCGGCCATCTCCCGCACCACCTCGGCCTGATGACGCTCGCGACCGAACGCGCGCAGCGTCGACAGGCCGGCGACGACGTCCAGGAAGTGGCCGCCGAGCCGAGCGAGCAGTCGCCACTGCCGGGCGGTGCGCCGGGCGGTGTGCATTCCGACGAGCGCGCCGAACACCGGGATCAGTGGGAGGGTGATCACGACGATCAGCGCGGACGTCCAGTCGGTCCACCACAACCACCCGACGACCACGAGCGGAACGACGGCGCAGGCGGCCCTGGTGGCCAGGTAGCCGGTGAAATACGGATCGAGGGCGTCGAGGCCGCGGGTGAGCAGGGTGGCCGTCTCACCATGCCGGCGGGCGGCCAGGCGGTGGGGGCCGGTGCGCCGGAGGCGGGCGGCGAGGCGCTCGCGCAGGGCGTACTCGGCCTCGGCGGCAGCGCGTTGGGCGAGGGCGCCGCGCGCCCAGGCGAGCAGGGCACGCAGGGCGAGGACGGCGGCCAGGGCGACGAGACCGCCGGAGTGCGCACCCTGCCCGGCGAAGCCGTCCGCGAGGAGACCGGCGAGCAGGTCGGCCTGACCGACGACGAGCCCGGCACCGAGCAGGGCGAGTCCGGTCGAGGTCATCAAGTACCTTCGCACCAAGGGTAGTTCGTGCCACAAGCGGCGTTCGATCGGTTTCATCCCGTGCTCACTTCCGGGGGCGTCGTGCGGCGCGGACGGATCGCCGCGGGTCGTGGGGCCGGTCGGCGACGGTCAGAAGTAGCCGGCGTGCCGCATCCCGGTACGGCCGCGGAACGCCCACCAACTCCAGGTCTGGTACGCCAGGATCAGCGGGAAGATCACCACTCCGAAGCCGATCAGCAGTTCGAGCGTGGCGTGGTCGGCGGCGGCGTCGTGGACCGTGATCCCGGCGCCGGACGAGGCGGTCAGCAGATACGGGTACTGGCCGGCCCCGATCAGCGGTACCGGCAGCGCGGTCGCGACGCAGGTGGCGGTGAACGCCAGGGCGTCGCGGCCCCGGGACAGGAACCGCCGACCGGCCGCGAGGGCGACGGCGACGAGTCCGAACAGCACCACCGACGTGGTCGTCCTCGTCGTCGAGGCGCCGGCCCCGAGCAGTGAGAGCACCAGCGCCAGGCCGCTCGCCGCACCCGACCCGGCCAGCAGGCGTACACCCAAACGCCGTGCAGTGGCCGCGAGTTCGGCGTCGGAGCGCAGTGCGACGAAGGCCGCGCCGTGTCCGGCGAAGAGCAACGCGACGGCCACGCCGCAGGTCAGCGGAAACGGCGCCAACACGTCACCGACACCGACGTGGAAGGAGTTGTCGGCCCGGCGGGGCACGCCGCGCAGCAACAGGCCCACCACGATGCCCCAACACACGGCGGGCAGCACACCTCCGAGCACCACCAACACGTCCCATCGGCGCAGCGCTTCGGGATCCCGGGAGCGGCCACGCAACTGGACCGCGGCGTTGCCGAGTACCAGACCGACCAGGATCGCCACGAACAGCGGGTACAGGCCGGACAGCAGGTTGCCTTCCAGATGCGGAAAGGCGCCGAACATCGTGCCGGCGAAGGCGACGAGCCACACCTCGTTGCCGAGGAAGAACGGGGCGATCGCGTCGAGCGCGGCGTTGTGCCAGCCGGGGACGGCATCCGGGGCCGGATCGGTATGCGTCGCCGGGTCGGCGGTACCGCCGACCGGATCGGGGCCCCGTCCACCCAGGAACGGGGACAACATCTGCACGCCGTAGTCGTAGCCGCCGAGCACGAAGTAGCCGGCGAGCAGCAGGCCGAGCAGGGCCAGCCAGAGGATCTCCAGGCTCATGCGGCACAACCTTCCGTCGGGTCGGGGAAATCGTCGAAGTGGAGGACATCGGGGAAGTCGGGATGGCCGGGATGGCCGGGATGGCCGGGAAGGCCGGGCCGACGAGTTCGGCGAAGCCGAGGCGGCCGGGGAAGTCGGGGAAGTCCGTCTCGATTCACGATCCACCGCCGTCCTCAGAACACCGCGATCGTCTGCCCGGCCTCCGCGCCACCCGTGTCGCGCGGATCCTCGCCCGGTGGGTCGCCCGCGCCGAGTTGGGCGCCGTCCGGGCCGCGCCGCGCGAAGCGGGCGATCAGCGTCCAGTTGGTCGCCGCGAGGGCGACGAAGATGGCGACGAACAGCGCGCAGGAGACCGCCAGGGACCCGGTGCCGACGTCGGAGACCGCGTCGTCGACGGTCAACTCGCCGTACACGAGCCATGGTTGGCGCCCCATCTCGCGCACCACCCAGCCGCCGACGGAGGCGATGAAGGGCAGCGGGATGATCGCGGTCATCAGGTAGGCGAGCCAACGTTTCCGTACCAGCAGGTCCTTCAGCAGCAGGAAGACCGCGATGAACATGACGGTGGAGACGGTGTTGCCGAGGATCGTCATCAGATCCATCGCGTTGCGCACCCAGCCCTGCCAGGGCACGTAATCCCCGGGACCGTACCGGGCGACCAACCGGGCCTGCTCCTCGCCGACTCCGCCGCCCTCGATGACGGCGGCCTTCATCGGCTGGGTCCGTCGGATCACCGGCATCTGCAGGTTGCCGACGATGATGACGAAGAACGACGCGAGCATGCCCACCCAGACGCCCAGCCGCAGCGAACCGCGGAACAACGCGGTCTCCTGGGTACCCTTGGCGAAGTGCCACGCGCTGATACCGGCCACGAAGATGCCGCCGGCGGTGAGCGCGGCCAGTGCGACATGGCCGAGCGCGACCAGGGCGTTGGCGTTGGTGAGCAGCGCGCCGAAGTCGGTCAGGTGCGCCGTGCCGTCGCGTACCTCGTAGCCGACCGGGTGTTGGAGGAAGCCGTTGGCGATCAGGATCCAGAACGCCGAGGCGTACGCGGTGAGCGCGACCAGCCAGATCAGCGTCACGTGCACACCGCGGCGCAGACGACCCCAGCCGAAGATCCACATACCGAGGAAGGTGGACTCGGCGAAGAAGGCGATCAGGGTCTCCAGGGCCAGTGGCGCGCCGAAGACGTTGCCGGCGAACCTGCTCAACCCGCTCCAGCCGAGTCCGAACTGGAACTCCATGACGAGGCCGGTCACGATGCCGACCGCATAGTTGACGACGTAGAGCTGACCCCAGAAGCGGGTCATGCGTTCGCGCATCGCGCGAGTGGCCGGGTCGCGGGTGTACGCGGCCCGGGTGTGCATGAACGCCACCAGTGGGACCAGTCCCATGGTGAGGATGACGAACAGCCAGTGCACGCTGGTGGTGGCCGCGAACTGGAATCGGGCCAGGTCCACAGCGCTCATGATGCGACCTTCCTGGGGGCGATCGGCCTCCGGGGCGGCGGACGGTGGGTGGTAGGGGAGTCGATCGGGAAGCCGAACCGAAAACCGAATCGGCGAACGGCGAACGGCGGACGGGTTCCTCGCCTCGCGTATGCAGCCGGCCGGCGTTGCCACCGGCCGGCTGTGCGACGAACCCGCCGACGACGCTAGGCGACCTCTGCTTATGCAATCCAAGACCGGTTTTGCTATGTATTGATGACTCGTCGGACATCAACAGAGGTCAACCGTGGATTTGCTGCAACTGCGCCACTTCCGGGTCGTTGCGCGTCTCGAGCACATCAGCCGCGCCGCCGAGGAACTGAACGTCGCCCAGCCCTCGCTGAGCCGCACGATCGCCCGCCTGGAGGCCGAACTGGGTACACCGCTCTTCGACCGGGAGGGCCGGCGTATCCGGCTGAACCGGTACGGCGCGGTATTCCTGGCCCACGTCGATCGGGCGCTGGGCGAACTGGACGCCGGGCGTCGGGCGCTGCGGGAGGCCCGGGAATCCGGGCTCGGCCGGGTCGCCGTCGCCTCCGAGACGTTGCTGACCGTCACCCACCTGATGGGCGGCTTCCGGGCCGCCTTCCCGGGTGCCGAGGTGCGGCTCTTCCAATCCAACGTGGAGGAGATGAACCGCCAACTGCGCGCGGGGGAGGTCGACTACTGCGTGGCCTCGCAACCACTGGCCGGGCCGGACCTGGAGTCCGTGGAACTGCTCCGCGAGGAGGTGTTGCTCGCCGTCCCCCGCGGACACCGACTGGACGGCCGGGAGAGCGTGACGATCGCCGAGATCGCCGACGAGCCGTTCGTCACGACCCGCCGCGGCCACTGGCAACGCACCCTGCTGGACCGCCTGTTCGCGGCCGAGGGACGCTCCCCGCGGTTGTCCTGCGAGGGGGACGAGCCGGGGGCCAGCCAGGACATGATCAGCACCGGACTGGGCATCGGCCTGATCCCGGCGATGTCCCGGACGGCCGGCACCGACACCCACGTCCCGGTGGCCTGGGTACACGTGGCCGCGCCGAACTGCCGGCGAGTGCTCGAGCTGGTTTGGAACCCGAAGGCCCATCACTCCGAAGCCGCCCGCCGCTTCCGGGAGTTCACCGTCAGCAGGCCACTGATGACGCATCGTCGGCCCGGCCCTCGGACACCGCGCGAACGAACCTGACCGCGCTGCCCATGACCGACCCTGGCGCGACCCGGGACGCTTTGCTATCGTCCGACCCGTTGCCGTTTTCCCGGCCCAGGGCGTCGCGTGCCCGAACGGTCGGTACGAGACGGCGGGTCGGCGGGGCATACGCTCCGCGGCACCCGCCGGCGGCACGGTTCGTACACCTTCCCACTCATGCGACCGGCGTTCCGTGGTCCCGCGCCCTGTTGCGCGCCCGGACACCCGGACGCCTTCGAGGAGTTCCGCCATGCCCGAAATCACCTATGTCGCCGTCGACACGACGGAGCACACCATCGACGTCCCGGTCGGCACGAGCGTCATGCGCGGTGCCGTCTTCAACGACATCGACGGCATCGTCGCCATGTGCGGCGGCAACCTGCAGTGCGCCACCTGCCACGTCTACGTCGACGAGACGACGCTCGACAAGCCGGAGCCGATCCGGGCCGACGAGCACGCCATGTTGGACTTCACCGCCTGCCCGCGCCGCCCCGGCAGCCGGTTGAGCTGCCAACTCAAGGTGACCGAGGCCTTGGACGGCCTGATCGTGCACCTGCCCGAGCGGCAGAAGTGATGGCGCGTACGATCGACTCGGTGCTGATCGTGGGTGCCGGGCAGGGTGGCTACCAGGTGGCCGCCTCGCTGCGCGGGCACGGCTACCAGGGGCGACTGGTGCTCATCGACGCCGAGGGTGAACTTCCCTACGAGCGGCCCCCGTTGTCGAAGTCGTACCTCCACGGTGAGACGGACGAGGACGGGCTTCGGCTGCGGCCGACAAGCTACTACGCGCGCCGCTCGATCGAACTGGTCGCAGGTTGGGCCACCGCGATCGACCCCGCCGCCCGCACCGTGCGCTTGGTCGACGGCCGGTCGTTCCGATACGACCACCTCGTCCTGGCCACCGGGGCCGGCCCGCGCACGCTCGGCGTACCGGGCTCCGGACTGCGCGGCGTGCACACGCTGCGCACCGTCCGGGACGCCGACGCGCTGCGCTCCTCGCTCGGCGCGGCCCGACACGCGGTGGTGGTCGGCGCCGGATTCATCGGCCTGGAGTTCGCCGCCGCGGCCCGACGGGCGGGTCGCGAGGTGACCGTCGTCGAAGCCCTCGATCGCCCGTTGGCCCGGATGGTCTCCGCGCGGACCGCCGAATACGTCACCCGGCTGCACCGCCGGGAGGGCACTCGGCTGCTGTTCGGCCGAGGCGTTGCCGCCGTGCACGGGGACGACCGGGGTCGTGTCGCGGAGGTCGAACTCGACGACGGCGACCGCCTGCCGGCCGACCTGCTGCTGACCGGCATCGGAGTGATTCCGCGTACCGATCTGGCGGCGGCGGCCGGCCTGCGAGTGAACGGCGGCATCGTCGTCGACGCCCACCTGGTGACCAGCGACCCCCACATCTCGGCCATCGGCGACTGCGCGGCCTTCCCGCAGGTGCGCTCGGGTAACCTACGGCGCCTGGAGTCGGTACAGAACGCCGTCGGCCACGCCGAGACGGTGGCGGCGCGACTGACGGGGACGCCGAGCGCCTACACCGAGCCCCCATGGTTCTGGAGCGACCAGTTCGCAACCACCGTGCACATTGCCGGCCTCGCCGAGGCTCCCGACACGGAAGTGATACTCGGTCACGACGACCCGAACGCGTTCTCGGTACTGCGGTTCCGCGCGGGCGAACTGCAGGCGGTGGAGTCGATCAACCGCCCGACCGACCACGCGGCGGCCCGACAACTCCTGAGCGCGGGCACTCCCGTGAACCCGACCGATGCGGGTGCGCCCGGCTTCACCCTCCACGCCCATCTCACCCGCCATCACAACAACCCCCCGATCCCCACAGCCTGACCAACCACACCCTTCACCCCCGCCGGACGGCCTCGATCGCCGGCCGAACAGCTCGGCCGGCGATCGAGGCCACACGGCGGATGGGTGGGCGGTCTGTAATCGAACGGCCCTGTCCTATATTGGGTTGGTCCTCGGTGGGGTGCGGCTGTCATGGGGGTGTTTGTGTGCCGATCGGCGCGTGAATGACCGTGATCGTTTCGACTGTCACAGGCATGACCATCGCCTGGCGTAGAGTGCCTGATACAAGCGGTTGTTCTGTCGCGGGGGTTGCCCGTTCCTGAGTCGGTCCGGGTGGCGTCGATCTGGTGAAGCCGTGCTCGGGCCTCCTCGACCTGAAGCACGATGGCGTGCGCTCCGTGGGCCCGCGCGAGCGCGTCCGCCTCGACGAGGATCCGCAGCGCGTCGTCGGGTGATCGAGGTAAATTCCCCGAACTGGGCAACAGGGTCCTTCGATCCACTCGAAGATCTCGGCGTGGGCGGCGGCCCGTGTCGGCCAGGGCGAGCCCGCATGGCAACGACCGCCCACTCCTTGTTCCGTGAGCTCCGGTGCGCCCCCGGCGCCGATTGCGTCACGGCCATCAGTTCCATGAACGATTCGGGCAGGTCGCCCTGCTGAACCAAGGGCGGGTCAAGTAGTGCTGTCGACCGGGTTGGACCACCTCGGACTGTGGGACACCACAACGCTGAACACGCCGCCGCCCACCGACAGGGACCGGATCGCGTGCCGACGCCGGTCGACGGGGCACCCGTGACCCACGTCGACATCCGGACCACCAGCCTCGACGAACGCCACTTCGAGCCAACCCGGCCGCAGGTACCGACATGCCTCGCCGCAGGTGATGACGGATGGTCTGGACGTGACGCCGGGACGAAGGCATGTCCCGCCGACTTCGCGCAAGCGCGTCTCGCTCCCGGGGGAACTCGCGTCGTACTGTGCGCGCGCCCGACAACCGCCGGGGCGGGCGCGGTTCGGACGCCACAGGGACGGCGGTCCGGGCCGCGCGTTGAACCCCCGGACCCACCACCTTGCCGGGTATCGAGGATCGTTCGACGCAGGCCGGCGTCGATTGCCCCCGGCCTCGGACGCTGCCGGCAGGAACCGGCGAGCGTCGCACGCCGAACCGCGCCCGGTGTCCACGTCCACGTCGGCCGGCGGGCAACGCCCCACAATCATGGGGGTCATGCGCCGGCCCGCGAACGACGACCGACGTATACCTCTCACCCGTTAGCCTGCGGCCATGAGTCTGGAAGCCGAACTGGACGCTCTGGCGGCCCAAAAGGACCTCGCGCCCGACCTGGTATGGCGCCTGCTTCGACACCCGCAGGCCCGCCGCACGGCGGCGCTGCTGCGCCGGGACCTGACCGAGGCGATGATCGAGGAGATCATCGCGCTCGGCTCCATACGTTCCATACCTTTCTTATCGGGTTGGTTCCTGGTCATTCGTAGGATCGGGACACCCAGGGACTCCGGGTGTGGCTGTCATGCGTATGCCGCTGTCGTGGCTCAGAGGGATTGGCCGCCCGAAGTCCCGCGACGACTCGGCTGCTGATTGGGATACGCGAACCGAATCGCTTGCATGGACGTGACAGCGAAGTCGTCTGCCGGGGCCAGGCACACGCACGACGGAGGAGGATCCGGTGCCCGAACTGTGGGCCGGGACGGACGCGGGCAAGACGGAGCACCACTGCACCACAATCGACGCGAACGGCACCGTGGTGCTCTCCCGTCGGGTGCCGAACGACGAGACCGAGCTGCTGCAACTGCTCGGCGACGTCCTGCAGTTGGCCGACGACGGGCCTGTGACCTGGGCGGTGGACCTGAATGCAGGTGGGGCCGCGCTGTGGATCGCCCTGCTGGTCGCGCACGAGCAGCGCCTGCTCTACATCCCGGGCCGGACCGTCCACCACGCCTCCGGCGCCTATCGAGGCAGCGGCAAAACCGATGCCAAGGACGCCTTCGTCATCGCCGATCAGGCCCGCATGCGCCGCGACCTGCAAAGGCTCCGGGACTGGGACGAGATCGCCGTCGACCTCAAAATCCTGACGGCCCGCCGGATGGACCTGGCGGCGGATCGCACCCGGGCCGTCAACCGGCTGCGCGCCCAACTCCTGGAGTTCTTCCCCGCCTTGGAGCGGGCCTTCGACTACAGCAACTCCAAGGCCGCTCTGCTGCTGCTGACCGGCTACCAGACCCCGGCCGCCCTGCGCCGCATCGGCCGCACGCGGCTGACCGCCTGGTTGGGGAATCGCAAGGTCCGCACTCCAGCAAGGGTCGCCGACGTCGCCGTCACGGCCGCCGAGGCCCAGCACACCGTCGTCCCCGGTGAGAAGACCGCAGCGAGGATGGCCCACACCCTCGCACGGGAGGTGATGGCCCTCGACCGGGAGATCGCGGAACTCGAAGCCCTGATAGAAGACCGGTTTCGCGAGCACCGCGACGCCGAGATGATCACCAGCATGCCCGGCATCGGCGTCCAACTCGGCGCCGAGTTCATCGCCGCCACCGGCGGAGACATGGCGGCCTTCGGCAGCCCGGATCGGCTCGCCGGCGTTGCCGGACTCGCCCCCGTGCCCCGCGATTCGGGCAAGGTCAGCGGCAATTTGCGCCGGCCGCGGCGCTACAGCCGCCGCCTGCTGCGGATGTTCTACCTCTCCGCCCAGGTCGCCAGTACCTGCTGCCCCGTCTCCAGGGCGTTCTATCAGCGCAAACGAGCCGAGGGGAAGAAGCACCAGCAGGCCGTCCTGGCACTGGCCAGGCGCCGCCTCAACGTGCTTTGGGCCCTGATCCGCGATGGCCGCACCTTTGCGGCGAGCACGTTCACTCCCGCTGCCGCAGCGGGATGACCCGGTCACGAGGCGTCACCACCCCGACTTGACTTCATGATTGGGAATCCCTCTCGGTCAACGCCTGCGTCCCCGCCGATATCAGGGCCCGCCTGGCCGAGCACCCGGAGCCGATCGTCCGGTGCGGAATCGCCAGCAGCGTCGCCGACGATCCGCCGGGGCTGCTTGCCCGACTGGCGGACGATCCGGATCCCTCCGTGCGGACGTTCCTTGCGGGCAACCATCATCTGCCACCGGAACTGCGGGCCCGCCTGGCCGCGGACCCGGATCCCGGTGTGCGCCGGGAGATCGTCCGCTACTGGCGCGACGCCCCGGACCGGGTGCGTCGGGCCCTGATGACCGATCCCGACCCGCACGTCCGTACGAGCAGTGTCCGCAAATGGGTCCCGCCGCCGGACCTGCTGCCCGCACTCCTCGCCGACCCCGAGACCCGCGCCGCCGCCGTCGATCATGCGGGCCCCTCACCGGAATTGGCCGCCGACCCGGATCCCGCCGTGCGCGTGGCCGTCGCCGACCACCCGGACCTTCCCGCGAACCTGCGCGACCGACTCGCGGAGGACCCCGACATGTTCGTCCGCAACGCGATCGCGGCCCGCCCGGACACCCCACCGGCCCTGAGCGAGCGGATCGTGTCCACCCTGAGAACCGACAACCCCGTCGCCCAGTGGATCCTGACGTACCGCCGCAACCCCAACGTCGGCGGCGACCGCACACCGCCACCCGCCCCACCGATACTCACCCGGGAACAGGCGGAAGCACTCCTGGCCCGCGCCGACCTGTAGGGCCGATGACGCGTCCCGGGCGACCGAGGCAGGCAGGCCCGCTTCCACGCGGCGGGGAGGAGCCGGACCGCGCCCACCGACGGGTCGTCCCCATACACGTGAGCGGCACGATCACGGGCGCGCGCTCGCGCCGGTGCGATGGGCACGCCGTTCGGACGGTGTATACGCGGACGCGAAGTCGCCTCGGGAACGCGGTTGTTGACGGAGCAGGGGGCGGGGAGGGACACGATCACGACGCTGCTCCCGGCCGGCGGGGGTACGTTCGTGGCGCGCTCCTGGACCAGGTCGTCGTCGTTGCGCAGCCATTCGATGAGCTCGGCGATCAGCCGGGCGATGAGCGGGCCGAGTTTGACTCACTCGGTCAGGTTCTCGTACTGCCCCGCCGGAAACGCAGTTCGACTGGTCGTGCGGTCGACTCCAGTCACGTCCGGGTCGCCCGAAAAGGCCCAAAAGCGGCCCGAGCCCGGTGGTGTGTTTCGGCGAGGCGGTCGAGGCTAACCGCGTCGAGGCCGGCTTTGGCAGTGCGTTCGGTGTCGTCCACGATCGCGGTGATCGCCGGTTGGCGTACGAGGCGGGAGGGGTGGTGTCGTCCTGCGGCCGCTGTTGCGGTGGCAGGGCCGTGGGTTTACGTCCGGGTGTTTTTCGCCCACAGGGCTTCCAGGTCCTGGGCCCGTGTGGCTCCTTTGGATGACCAGCAGAATTCGACATCGGTGGGGCCGTCTCGCCGTTCCACAACTCCGATGTCGACCAGCTGCTCCAGGATGTGGGTCAGGGCCGTGCACAGGGGGTTGTTCGTCTTGAACATGTGGCTGTGCTGCTGGGGATGGTTCCGTGGCCCGAAGAATCCGAGTGCCAGGCCTACTTCGAGCAGGGCGCTGTCGTACTCGAGCCAGTTCGTCAAACTCTCGGAGAGGTCCATGGGATGGATACTGCCGGCGGGTCCCGGGGCGCGTCGTCTCAGTAGCGTTGTGTAGGTGCGCTGTTCCGACCTGGGTGCGGCGCCGAGTGAGAATGGTGGTCTGTGCTTGGTGACCTGGGACCTTGGTCTGTGGTGATCGGTCCGCGGTTCGCGCCGGCGCCGGGCACCCCCCGGAGACGGTGTACGTGCGGATCGCCGCGGCTGCGGCCCGGGTGTCGGAGCGCACCGTATGGCGGTGGCGGGCGATCGCCCGCGAGTTTGGACGGGCGGAACCCGCCCGGCGGCTGTCTTTCACCATCACGGACGCGTCGAGGGGACGCCTGTCGGACCTGGGCGGGAACGTGAAGGCCCTGCACGACTGGATGCGGGAACACCCGGACCAGGCCCTGCCGTCGCTGACGACGCTCTACCGTGCCGTGCAACAGGAGCGACGTGCGGGCCGCGTCCTGGAGAGATCTCCCGGCCCGTGCACGCCCGACGCGACCCGGATCGCTACGACCGCGCCCCGGCCGAACTCGCTCTTCTCGGTACGATCGAGACCGGCCGGATCGCCTCGCGACCGCCGCCCGGCTCACCGCCTCCACCACCCGGCATGCGCTCACCGACGAGATCGGCGACCACCCCGACAACGACGCGATCCACACGCGGCTTCCCCAACCCGGCCCGGTCGAGAGGCGGCGCGCGTCGCGTACGAGCGTGCCGGTTTCCCTGTTCCGCAAGGAGCAGGTGGTGTCGGTGACCAGGGGGCGGGTGAGTGGGGACGGACGAGGGGAGGTCTCAGGGTGCCGGTAGCGTGGCTGCATGGAGCGCAGCCCGCTGGACGAATGGCAAGCGATGCGTCGCGTCGTCGATGGTGTTCGGCGCGACGGCGCGTTCGAGGCGCGGACCTCCACGAAGGCCCTCGCGGCCATTGCCGGCTGCACGGTGCCGTTGCTCGCGGCGATGGCGGGGTCGTTCGCGAGTCCGAATCCGGACATGCCGAAGGTGCTCGTCCCGGTTGTGGCGGTGCTGCTGGTGCCCCTGGTCGTGTGGATCGTCCGGCTGGTTGTGCCGCGCGTGCGGCTGCGGGTCGACGCGGACGGCATCGCGGTCCGCGGGCGGCGCGTCGTGGCGTGGGAGGACGTGACCGAGTTCCGGACCGGGATCGCCGCGGGGCGGGCACCGCAAAGCTACGTGCTGGTCGAACGCGCCGGCGCCGCCGGCCCGCTGCCGCCGGTGAAGCTGCCGATTCTGCTCGACGTCGACACGGCGATTCTGCGCGCCGCACTCAACACCCTCCTCGTCGAGCAGCGCGAAGGAACACAACCCGGCCCCGGACCCGTCCGGCCGCGCCCGAGCCGGCCCTGATGCCGTCCACGTCCCTACCCGGGATGGTTGCGCCGGGCCGCGATCTCCGGCTCGGCAGCCCGGTCGTGAGCCGACACCGGTTGCGGGACGTCGGCGGGCGGTTCGATACGCGCGACCGCCAGGGTGTACTCCACCTGCCGGACGCCGAGCAGTTCCGTCACAACCACCGCCGACCCTGGCGCTCACGGCCCTCGATCGATTCGGCGGCGCCAGGTAGTCCGGACGGCGTCACCGCAAGGGACATGAAGACGTGACCCGAGGGCGCGGCCCGTCCCGGCGCGGCGGAGATCGTCCAGGCGGGCACACGGGGCTGCCCGCCCCGACCGTGCCGAGCCGGCCGGGCCCGGTGCGGTCGGTCGCGCGGGGGCGGGGTGCCGGTGGTTCAGCCGAGCAGCCGTGCCGCGCGGGCGGCGACGAGCCATCGGGGGAACTCGCCGAGCAGGCGGTCGTACAGGTCGTCGTCGGTGACCGAGTCGATGTCGTCCAGGGCGAAGAAATTGCAGTTGTCGACGACGCGGCCTGGCAGGGTGTCGAGGCGTTCGAGGATGCCGTACTCGCTGCTCCCCAGTCCGAGGAACTGCCAGAACACGGGGTGTTCGGCCGCGGAGGTGAGTATGCGGGCCATCTCCTCGTCGGCCCACACGTCGCCGTCGGTTACGAACAGGACGAGGGTGGGTAGTCCGTCGGCGCGGCGGCGGTAGGCGGACACCAACTCGCGCATCGCCACGGGTTCGTCGTTGCCCACGCCGACGGACTCCGGCAGTTTGCGGAACTGCTTTATCCAGCGCTTGAGTTCGGGTATGCGCAACGGGTCCCGGAGCCGTTGGGTGCGGTCGGCGTACAACCACACGTCCATGGCGCCGTCGTCGTCGAGGCGGGCCGCGACCGGCGCCAGGCGCTCCAGCATGCGCGCGACGGTGCCGTTTCCGTACACGTCGTACATGGACCCGGAGGCGTCCAGGACGAGCACCACGTGTGCCCGGACGCCGCGGAGCCCCTTCTTCTCCAGACACACGGCCACCTGCTCCTTGCGCAGGTCGACCCGCCGAGCGAGATCGGCGGGCAGGGCCGAGGTGTCACCGGCGGTATCCGCGACCGCCGCGACGGGCGCCGGCGCGAGAGCCGGTGCGGGCACGCCCGCGATCGGCGCCGCGGCGCCGGCGGCCGTGTGGGCGGCTTCCGACTCGGCCGATTCGCCGGCGACGTCCACCCCGTAGTCGGTGGCCAGGCCCGCCAGACCGGTGGCGTACCCCTGCCCGACGGACCGTAGCTTCCAGCCGCCTTGGCGGCGATAGAACTCGACCACGACCAGCAGCGTCTCCGTGCCGCCGCCGGGGCTCGGGCACCGCGCCGCGAACGCGCCCGCGCCGGGTGGCTTTTGCTCGTCGGCCGACGCGACGTACGTGACCAGGTCGCCGACGTCGCCGAATCGCCCACCGTCGGTCGACGCCGCCACCAGCACGCGTTCGACGTCGGAGGGCAGGTCGCCGAGCGAAATCCGCACGCCCGCCCCTTCGCCTTCATCCCCCGACGCGCCGATGCAGCGCACCGCGCCACCGGCGCCCGACGGCTGGTTGTAGAAGACGAAGTCGGCGTCCGAGCGCACTCGTCCGTCGGTGCCCAGCAGCAGCGCGCACGGATCCAGAGTGGGCGTGCCGGGCCCGGGCGTCCACGCCAGGGTGACGTCCATGACGGCGGTGGGCACGGTCGTGTTGGCGCCCGGGGGCAAGGGCTGGGATGGGATGGGTATTCGGTGCATCGGCTCATTGTGGCCGACGCACCGTGGGCGGCGGGCACCGGTGTCCCCGGAACTCGATGGTGGATGACGCGGGACGGTAGGAGCGGACAAGAGGGCCGCCTCAGGTCGTGGGCTGCCCAACAACACGCCGGCATGCGTGGGGTGGGGGTCGTGTTCCGGCGTCTCGACCGGGGTGTGAATCGGGAAGGTCGGGGCAGGCGTGGGACGTCATCGTCGATCCGGAGGAGTACGCATGAGCGCCGCGAACAAGGCCGACAACATGGCCGACAAGGTCAAGGGCAAGGCCAAGGAGACCGCCGGACGCGCGGTCGGCAACGAGCGGCTCGAAGCCGAGGGCCGTGCGGACCAGGTCAAGGGCGACCTCAAGCAGGCCGGCGAACACGTCAAGGACGCCCTCAAGGACTGACGACGCACACGAGCGACCCGGGGCCGGCGCCGATACCCATCGGTACCGGCCCCACGCACGTGCGGGCCGGCGGCGGGGGAGCGGGCCGGGCGAAGTACCCGGCACGGTCGGTCTCCTCCATGACGGTTCACCGGCCCTTGACCTCAAGTGGACTCGAAGCTGCCGGCCCCGAGCAGGAGGGCGCTGTCGCGCGCTGGAACGAGGCGGCGGAGATGCCGGACGGGGCACGGACATTCACCCGGTCCCGCACGCCGGGGGCTCGACGCGAGCGGACTCCTCGAGGGCGCCAAGCGGCTGCCGGCGCCGCAATTCCCGCCCTGTCGGCGGCAATCGGCGAGGACGCCGTGCCCTACGGCCCGGCATTCGCGGCCTGCATCGGCTTGTAACCCCACGTCGTCGCGCCGACGGCACCCCGCCGCGTTCACGCGCCCCCACGTCCCCCGACGGCTCGGGCGACGCCCTCCTCCGCATCGGCTCCCGACTGCCGTAGTGGTCCCTGCCGTCGGGGCAGCGGTTCCCACCGATCGGTGAGGGGCCCTCCGGGCGTGAACTCCCTTAAAATTCAACGTACTTCCTTGCGGATTAGGTCACATGGATCATGCCGGACCCCGTTCAATCTGATGGTCGGGTCGTTTGATCCGGCGGCCGACACCCGTCGGTCGTTCCCCGAAAGGAAGGTCCATGAACCGCAAGCTTCGTAGGGTGTCGGGAGTCCTGGCCGTCGGCCTGGCCCTCGGTGCGCTCTCCGCCGTCGCTCCCGCCGTCGCCGCGCCCGGCACGGCGCCTACTGCGGCGCCCACCACATCCACCGGCACGAGCCCGGCCGCGCCGGACGACTTCCAGTGGCGGTACAAGCGGGCGTTCTCGTCCACCTACGCCTGCGAGCAGTACGCCGTGGGCCTGTTGAACAACCCCCACTACAAGGCGTACGCCTGCCGCCCGCGTTGGGACGAGCCCGGCGTCGAGCTCTGGATCCTGTCGGACGTCCCGCTCCCGTTCGCGGTTTCGCTCCGTCAGGAATCCGCAGTGCCGTTCCCGCTGTAGTTTCGACCGGTTCATCGCGCGGGCCGCCGTGTCGGTGCGTCTTGTTCGACCTGGATGCAACCGGGCGTGCGAGGCCGCCGACCGTCGCCTGCGGGACGGCTACCTGGTCCTGCGCAGCAGGAGAAGGGCGATGTCGTCGCGTTCGTCGCCTTCGAGGGCGGACAGGAGATGGTCGGCGAGGGCGTTCAGGTCGGTGCGGAAGGACTCGTCCCGGAGTGTCTCGGTGCGCAGGCGTGCCATGCCCGCGTCCAAGTCGCTGGTGCGTTCCTCGACGAGGCCGTCGGTGTACAGGAGGATGGTCGCCTTCGCGGGCAGTTCGTGGCGTACGGTCTCGGGCCTGGGCACTTCCAGTCCGAGCAGTGCGCCGGCGACCGTGAGGTAGTGCGTATCACCGTCCGCGGTCACGATCAGCGGGGGCAGGTGGCCGGCGTTGGCGATGTCGATCGTCCCGGTGCCGGGGTCGAGCATCAGCACGCACACCGTCGCGGTCTCGTATGGGTGATAGCGCATCAACATGGCGTTGAGGCGTTCGAGGATCGTGTGCGGTTCGTGCCCCTCGCTCGCGTAGGCCCGCAGTCCGTGGCGTAGTTCGCCCATGATGGTCGCCGCGTGCAGGGAGTGTCCGGCGACGTCGCCGATGGCGACGAGCAGGCGGTCGCCGATCGGGACGGCCTCGTAGAAGTCGCCGCCGATCTCGGTCTCGTCGGACGCGGGACGGTAGCGCACCACGATGTCCACCGAGTCGGACGAGGGCAACCGGGACGGCAGGAAGGTGCGTTGGAGCGACAGGGCGAGCGCGTGCTCCTGGGCGTGGGAGCGGAACGCCTCGACGGCGAGGGCTCCGGTGCGCGCGAGTTCGCGCAGCGCCCGCTCCTCCTCGGGGTCGCGGGCGGCGGTCGCGGGAACGGCGAGGGCGGTGGGCGGACGGCTGGCCTTGGTCCGGCAGATCGCCAGACGGACGTTGCCGTCGGCGAGGCTGTCCGGGAGCGTCCGCAGCCAGTTCTCGGCACTGATCACGACGGACGTCGAGCCCGTGCTCTCGTGGAGATTCGTCAGACGCGAGAGGGCGTCGAACAGTGTCGGCGGAACGTGCCCCTGTCGGGGATCGAGGCCGAATTCGCTGATCACGGTGCGGCGGGCGATGCCGCCCTCGCCCTGGACATAGGAGGCGGCCGGCCCTCGACTGATCAGGGAGGCTCCCGTCGCGATGGCGTCGCCGAGTTCCTCGAGAGTGGAGGCGGCGTTCACGAGCATCGTCGCGCGGGCGAGTTCGGACAACACCGCCGCGGTGTGTTCGGCGCGACGGCGCGCACGCGAGTAGCGCAGCGCGGACTCGAGGGTGGCCAGGAGTACGTCGGGATCGATGGGGTCGACGAGGTAGGCGTCCGCGCCCCGGTACAGACCCTGGGCGCGCTCACTCACCGTGATGGCGGACGCGGAGACGTGGACCACCGGCACGGAGGCGGTACGGGCGTCGGACTTCAGGCGCTCGCACACCTCGAAGCCGCTGGCGTCCGGAAGGCGTACGTCGACGATGGCCGCGTCCAGCGGTTCGCCCTCGTCGGCGGCGGCGAAGGCCAGGTCCAATGCCTCCGCGCCGGTCGCGGCCTCGACGACGCGGTGCCCGGCCCGCCGGAGCCAGCTGCCGAGGATGTAGCGCTTGGTCTCGGTGTCGTCGACGACCAAAACGGTGGCGGCGGCCTGGGGCGCGGCACGGTGATCCGCGGCGGTCGCGGGGGCTCGCATCACGTGGCGCCTCCGTCGGCGTGGTCGGCTCGCGACACGTCGAGAGCGTGGGCGATGTCGTCGGTGGTCAGGCCGGTCTTGGGGAGGCTGTACACCGCCGCGACGCGTTCGAGCAGCATCGATCGATCGAGCGAGGTCACCACCACGACCGGTACGCGCGAGAGTGTGGGGTGCGCCGCGAGCCGCCGCATGACCTCGAATCCGTCGGGATCGGGCATGTGGAGGTCGAGGAAGATCACGTCGGGCGGGTCCTCGGCGGCAAGGGCGAGACCGAGGGCGCCGTCGCCCGCCTCGACCAGTCGGGTGACGAGCGGCCGAGCAAGCGCGCGAAATACCTCCCGGAAGGCGGGATCGTCGTCGATCACGAGCGCGTGGTCGACCCGGAGCGCGTGCTCCCCCGAGGGCGCGGAGGTCGCGGTGGGCAGGGGGAGCCGGACGGTGGCGGTGGTTCCGACGCCCGGGGTGCTCTCCAGAGTGAGCGTGCCTCCGAGCAGGCGGGTGAGGCTGCGGGCGTAGGGCAACCCGAGGCCGGTGCCGGCCGACCGCGCCTGCAAGGGGCCGGGAATCTGGTAGAACTCCTCGAAGACCTGCGCGAGATGGTCGGCCGTGATGCCGATGCCGGTGTCGCGGACGGTCAGCACCAACTGCTGGGCGAGCGGGTCGTGGCCCGCGACGAGCACGACCTCGCCGTGTTCGGTGAACTTCAGAGCGTTGGACAACAGATTGCGCAGGACCCGGGTGAGGACGACCTCGTCGGTGACCACCGTGGGCGGATGATCGCCGACGTCCAGGCGGAACGCGACGTCCGGGGCCGCGACCGGGTGCATCACGCCGTGTATGTGGGTGAGCAGTTCGACGAGGTCGACCGGGGTCAGGTGCGCCTCCATGCGTCCCGACTCGGCCTTGGCGATGTCGAGGAGTTCGTTCACCAGGGTCGAGAGCGTGGCGCCGGACGACTCGATCAGAGTCGTCTGGCGGCGCTGCTCCTCGGTGAGCGGGTCGGCGGCGGGATCCAGGAGCAGGCGGGCGAGGCCGATGACGGAGTTGACCGGCGTGCGCAGTTCATGGCTGACATTGGCCCAGAACCGGGTGCGGGTCTCGGCGATCACGTGCAATTGCCGGGTCTTCTCCTCCAGTTCGGCGTAGAGCGCGACCACGCCGGTGTTGGTGTCCGCGAGTTCCTGGGACAGTTCCGCGTACAGCGCCAGGACACCCTGATTGGTTTCCTGGAGTTCGTCATTGAGGCGCAGCAGGTCGTCCTGGCGGGCCTGGAGGTCGTCGAGCGCGTTGAGCAGTTCCTGGTTCTGGGAGCGGAGTTCTTCCAGCGCGCTGCGCGGACTCGAGGCGGCCAAGGCCGCTCTGGCCGGCTCCACGTCGCCGGGTCGGAAGTTCACCAGCCGTTTGCGGACCACGATGCGGCCCTCGAGCCGCTCGACGTCTTCCATCAGGCGTTCCGCGGCGCCGACCGTGGGCGGCATGACGCCCGCGCCGTTCGGTCCCGGTGTATCCCAGGCGATCTCCACAACGAGAGAGGGTCCGACACCGTCGAGTTCGACGCCGAACTCGACGACGGCCGGGCCGACGACGTCGATGAGTTCGCGGCCGATCTCGCTCAGGGCGGTGGCCACCCGCACGCGGTCCTGGCGGCCGAGGCCGACGGCCTCGGCGACGTTGCGCGCGAGTTGCCGCACGACGAAGACGTCATGGGCGCCGCGCAGGGGGCACCTGGTCAGGGGTGTGATCGTGGCCTGCCATCGCGAGCGTCGGTCGTCCACGATCAACCGGTCTTCCGGGGCGCCCTGACCGCCACGACACACGCGTCGTCGGAGCGAGTGCCCGCGTCGCGCAGCAGCGTCGCCGCGACCACGAGCGGTGTGTGCGACGTCAGACCGGGAGCGTCGGCGGCGCGTCCGCGTTCGGTCAGTCCGTCGGAGTGCAGCACGACCATCGCTCCGGCAGGCAGGTCGTACTCGAACACGCGCCGGGTGCGTGCGTGCTGGCCGGCGATGCCGGGCAGGGAGACCATGCCCCGGCGGGGCCCGTCGCTCAGGATCGTGCCGGAGACGTTACCGATGCCGCAAAAGCGTACGACGCCGCCGGCCGTGTCGAGTTGTGCGATGGAGAGCGCGCCGCCGCGGGTGCCGCTCATCGCCCGATGCAGGTGATCGGCGTAGGCGTCGGGTCGTCCCGGGGGAGCGGCCTCGAAAGCCTGCACCGCGACGTCGGAGGCGCGTGCGGCCATCGGACCGTGCCCCAGACCGTCGCACACCATGACGGTGGTCGTCCCCTCGTCGACACGCACGGCGTACGCGTCGCCACACACCGTCTCGCCGCTGATCGGCCGCGTCAGTCCGGCCACCTCGTCCCATGCCCCGTCGCCCGGCGCCCGGCTCCGAAAGCGCAGGGCCAACGTGACTCCACGACCGGGGAGCGAGAACAGGTCGGCGTCGTCCGCCAGGCGCAGGATGCCGCCCAGGCCGATTCCGAGCGTGCCGCGGCTCGAGTTGCCGTCGGTACTCGCCCACGCGACGTCGGAGATCCCGGGGCCGCTGTCGACGGCCACCACCTCGATCGCGACGCGCGCGCCCGAATACACCGACCGCAGCAGGACGGCGCCGTCGTCCGCATGCCGGTGCAGGTTCGTGGCGGCCTCCAAGACCACGATCCCGATCTCCTCGGAACGCACGGCGTCGAAGCCCAGACGGTGCGCGAGCGCGGTCGCGGCGCGCCGCACCGCGGCCGGCATGCTCGGATCGCCGTGGCGAAACCAGGACACGTCCGTCGCGCGTGGGGGCCCTGGCGACATGCTTGCCTCGCGGTTCGCGGGTCCGTTCGTACCGGTGCTCATCGCGACCACTTCACGATCTCCACGCGCGTGCCGCCCCCGACCTCGGTGTCGATGTGAAAGTCGTCGACGAGTCGACGTGCCCCGCTCAGTCCCAGACCCATGCCGTTGCCACTGGTCCAGCCGTCGGTCAGGGCCTGGTCGAGGTCCGGGATGCCCGGGCCCTCGTCGACGAACCGCACCCGCACCCCGCGCCGCCGACCCTTTTCCGCGACCCAGAGGTAGGCCGTGCCCCCGCCGCCGTGGATGAGTGTGTTGCGGGCGAGTTCGCTGGCCGCCGTGACCAGTTTGGTCTGATCGACCAGGGACAGGCCGATGCGCTGCGCCGACTCCCGCACCGCCTGACGGGTGCGCACCACATCGTCATTGCCGCGGATCGGTTGGATCTGGGCCTCGGTATCCCCGTCCGTGGGGCCGGCGCTCGGCGTGGTCATCCGCCGGACACGTCGATCGGGGCGTCACCGAACAGGTTCGCCCGCCGGCGTGCCAACAATGCCAGTCCCTTCTCCAGGTCGAGCGCCGTGTGCACCCCACCCATCGACAGCCCCAGTTCCACCAGCGTGATCGCCACCGCGGGCCGCATGCCCACCACCACGGTCTCCGCGTCGAGCATGCGCGAGACGGCTGCGATCGTGGCGAACATACGGCCGATGAAGGAATCGACGATCTCGACGGCGGAGATGTCGATGGCGACGCCGTGCGCACCCGTCCGCACGATGCGTTCGGACAGGTCCTCCTGCAACGCGAGCACGCTCTCGTCCTGGAGGTCGACCTGGATCGACACCAGCAGGACGTCACCGATCTTCAGGATCGGCACACGTTCCATCACGACCTCCGGGCAGGCGAGGAGCGGGGTGCCTCCACCCCGCTGCGGCGCAGGGCGTGGGACAGCGCGTCGGCGAGCGAGGCCTTCGTGGCGATGTCCCCGAACTCGATGCCCAGCGCGACGATGGTCTGCGCGATCTGTGGGCTGATCCCGGAGATGGTGCACTCGGCGCCCATCAGGCGCGCGGCCACGACGGTCTTCAACAGGTGCTGGGCGACCTGGGTGTCGACGGCCGGGACGCCGGTGATGTCGATGATCGCCTGTTCCGAGCCCGTGTCCACCAAGGCTTGGAGCAGTTTCTCCATCACCACCTGGGTGCGGGCCGAATCGAGGGTGCCCACCAATGGCACCGCCACGACTCCGTCCCACAGCTTCACCACCGGGGTGGACAACTCCAGCAATTGTTCCGTCTGGTCGGAGATGACCTCCTCGCGTGCCCTGGAGTACGTCTCGAACGTGAACAGGCCGAACGCGTCCAGCAGCCGCGCGAGCCTTTCCGCGGTCTGGTAGTTCGCCAGCGACGGCTGCTCGCTCGCGACGAGGTCGAAGACCACTTCCTTCAGCCCGAACACGCCAATGGCGGTCTCGGACGGCGTGAAGCCCTGCCGGGCCCGATTGCGGGACAATTCCGACAACAGGGCTCGCAGCTCGCCGAACGACTCGCTCCCGGAACCCTCCAACTCGTCGTCGCGGGTCCCAGCCTCGAGCCCGGCGAGCAGCGCCGAGAACAGGTCGCGCAACTCGCCGGTGACCTCGGCCCCGGACACACGCCCGCGCAGGCTCCCGGCCACCTTCGCCGACCAGCGTTCCGTCAGCGCGTTCTGGTTCGACTTCAACAGGTCCAAGACCCTGAGGCGAACCCCGATGTCGCCCTGTTCAGCCACGACGCGCTCCCCTTAAAGATTCATTGTCAGACGACAATGAAGCTTAGGGCATCGGATGAGGCGGCCCGAAGGTACCCGGGACCGACCATCGCCCAGGCCCGCCGACCGGCCGGCGGGCACGCGGTGGGAGCGGGCCGTCGAAGATCACCGCCGCGGCTTCGGGGGGGTCGTGGTGACCGGAGCGCGGCGGGGCGGCAGCGGCAGGAAGCCGCTGGTGCGGTCGGCGTACTCGGTCCAACCGGGTCGCTCGACGGCCAGTTGCCGCTCGAGCATCGGCTTCCCGCTGCCGAAAGCGAGCAGATAGGTCATCAACAGCGGACTGAGGACGAAAGCCCAACCGACGGCCGTGTCGGCGACGAGCAGGAACAGACCCCACCACACACAGGCGTCGCCGAAATAATTCGGGTGGCGCGTATAGCGCCACAGGCCGCGATCCATGATGTGATCCCGATTGGCCGGGTCGGACTTGAACCGCGCGAGCTGCCGGTCTCCCACCGCCTCGAAGAACAGGCCGACCGCCCACAGGCCCCCACCCGCCCAGGCGAGCGCGCCGGGTGCGGACGAGACGTACTGCGCCGCCTGGACCGGCAGCGACACGAACCACACGATGCCCGCTTGGAGCAGGTAGACCATCCGCAGCGCGTATCGGGTACGGGCCGGGCCCTCGGGGGCCCGCGAGAGCATGCGGGCGTAGCGGCGGTCCTCCGGTGCGCCCCTGGCTCGCCACCAGATGTGCGCGGACAATCGAGTCCCCCACAGCACGACCAGCACGGTGGCCAGTCCTCGACGCGTCGGGTCCCCGTGCCCGTCTGACAGGACGTACCCGGTGGCCGCCACGGCGACGAACGCCAACCCCCAGGCGACATCCACGCCGCGGTGTCGCCCGGTGCGCGCACCGACGACGAACGCGGCGAGGAACACGCCGAGGGCGACCGCGGCGGTGATGACGAGGTTGGCGGAGAAGGCGGCCCCGTTCACGATGGCTCCTCATATCGACGGGTGGCGAGGACTCGATGCCCGGACGGCGTGGACGATTCGCCCGGTCGAGGCGTCGGCACATCGCCGGTCGCTGTCGCCGGGTTCACGGCGTCGATTCCTCGCGGGTCAGAACGAGTTGGTGCACGTCCAGGTAGCCGCTGCGGAATCCGGCCTCCGAGTAGGCGAGGTACAGCTCCCAGGTGCGGCGGAAGACCTCGTCGAAGCCGAGGGCGGCGACGTCGCGCGCGTGTGCGGCGAAGCGCTCGCGCCACAACCGCAGGGTCTCGGCGTAGTGCGGACCGTACGCCTGAACGCTCACCACCCGCAGCCGGGTGTGCTGGGCGGCGTTCTCGACGATCGCCCGCACGGACGGGATGAGGCCCCCCGGGAAGATGTACTTGAGGATCCACGTCCGGGTATCCGCGGCGGCGAGCATCCGCTGATGCGACATCGTGATGGCCTGGAGGGCCACCCGCCCGCCGGGTGCCAGTCGACGGTCGAGGGTGGTGAAGTAGTCGGGCCAGAACGGCCGGCCGACGGCCTCGATCATCTCGACGCTGACCACGGCGTCGTAGGTGCCCTCGGCCTCGCGGTAGTCGCAGAGCCGGACCTCGACCCGGTGTTCCTGTCCGGCGTCGGCGATCCGCCGCCGGGCCAGGACGAGTTGCTCTTCGGAGAGGGTCAGGCTGACCACCCGGGCGCCGCGGGCCGCGGCGCGCATCGCGAGTTCGCCCCAGCCGGTGCCGATCTCCAGCACCCGGGTGTCGCGGCCGACGTGCGCGAGGTCGAGCAACCGGTCGATCTTGCGGTGTTGCGCGGCCGGCAATCCCGCGAAGCAGGCCATCGGCCTGCCGTCGGGCCCGGTCGGGAAAAGCGCCGAGGAGTAGGTCATCGTCGGGTCGAGAAACAAGGCGAACAGTTCGTTGGAGAGGTCGTAGTGGCGGCGGATGTTGCGTCTGGCGTTCGCGGCGGTGGGCAGGTCCTCGCGCGGCGGCCGTCGAACGTGCAGTCGCCTCAGCCGCTGCGCGAATCCCGGTACGAGGGTCTGCGGGTCGGTGGCGAGCGCGGTGAGGAGGGCGACGAGGTCGGGACTGTCCCAGTCGCCGGCCTGATAGGCCTCGCCGAAGCCGATCAGGCCGCTCACGCCTACGCGGTGCGCGAACGCGCGCGGTCGGTGCAGACGCAGGACCGGTGCGCCGGGCGGGGCCGGGTGCAGGACGCGGCCACCGGGGCCTTCGACGCGCAGGGCGCGGCGGGTGGCGACGCGGTCCAGGAGGCGTTCGACGACGGCCGCGCGCAGCGGGGCGTGCGGTACGCGGGCGACGTCGGGCCAGCGGTCGGGGTGGACGACAGGCGTCGGCGAGGCCTGTGTGGTCACGGGACGGGCACCTCTTCGGGGGGCGTGGGGTTCACGGACGATGGATCGGAGCCGGGTCGGGGATGGACGGTAAGGCCGCGCAGCCACAGACGCACGCCCCGGTAGCGGATGTGCAGGCTCACGGCCCACGTGGCGAAGGGGTGGGTGAGCGCGGCACGCAGCAGGGCGATGGGGCTCGCGGGTCGACCGGTGCCGTGCACGGTGGCGGTGAAGGCCCGACCGCCCGCGCGCTCGAAGTGGACGGTCAGGTCCAGGTGCTCGCCGGGCTCCGGCAGGACCAACCGGTAGTGCCCGTCGACCGGGAAGAACGGCGAGACGGGAAACTCCTTGGCGGTTCGGGCCCGACCCGCGGGATCCGGGCGCAGGAGGTAGCGGTGCCGGCCGCCGTGGGTGTTGTGCACCTCGGCGACGGTGCACAGCGGACGGCCCTGGTCGTCGCGGCACCAGTACACGGTCAGCGGGTTGAAGACGTATCCGAGGGACCGCGCCTGGGTGAGCATCAGCACCCGGCCGGTGCCGAGCCGCACGCCTCGCGCGGCCAGGTAGCGCGCCAGGTCCTGACGGATCGTCAGTCCCGGGTGGGCGGCGTCCTGGATGTGGTCGCTCGGCCGAAATCGCGCCAGGGGCCGCAGCGGTCGGGGCACGACCGGAGGTCGGTCCGGGTCGATCAGCCACAGGTATCCACGGTGGTGGAAGGCGTACCGGTGGGGTGTGGTGCGCACGTGGGTGATGCGGGTGTCGTAGAGGACGGCGCCCCAGGGGCCGGGCGGGATGTTCACGGTGCGCTCACCCCCAGCAGGGATCCGGCCGCCTCGACGCCGGAGCGGCAGCCGTCCTCGTGGAATCCCCAGCCGTGGTACGCGCCGGCGAACGCGGTACGCCCGCCGGCCAGTTCGGACAGGCGGCGCTGGGCGGCGAGGGTGCGTGCGGTGTAGACGGGATGCTCGTAGACGGTGCGCGAGAGCACCAGGTGTTCGGGGATCGGGTGCCGCGGGTCCTCGTTGAGGGTGACCAGGTAGTCTCCGACGCCTTCCAGGTGCAATAGCCGGTTGAGGTGGTAGCTGACCCGCACCCGATCGGAGGGGGTGGTGCAGTGCGGCATGCGGTAGTTCCAGGAGCCGCGGGCCGATCGCGCGCGCGGCAGGACGGTGGAATCGCGGTGCAGCACCGTGGGATTGCGTGAGTAGGTGAAGGCGCCGAGGATCTCGCGCTCGCCCGTGGTGGGGTCCGCGAGGAGCCGTAGGGCCTGGTCGGCGTGGGTGGCGACGACGACGGCGTCGGCCGGGGTGCCGCGTCCGTCGTCGGTGATCACGGTGACGCCGTCACTGTGGCGGCGTACCGCCCGGACCGGGGCAGAGCGATGCACGGTGGTGAGGCGTTCGGCGATCTTGTCGACGTAGGTTCGGGAGCCTCCGACGACCGTGCGCCAGGTCGGTGAGCCGCTCACGCCGAGCATGCCGTGGTTGGCGAGAAAGACGAAGAGGTAGCGCGCGGGGTAGTCGCCGGCCAGATCGGGGGCGCAGGACCACACGGCCGCGACCACCGGGGTGATGAAGTGGTGCACGAAGTAGGTCGAGAACCGCTCGGACGCGAGGAACTCGCGGAGGGTGGGATCACCTGCCGCAGGGTCGGCGAGCAGGCGGCGGGCCGCCCGGTGGAAGCGTGGTACTTCGGTGAGAAGCCGCAGATATCTGCCACGCAGCACGACATCGGGCCGGCCGAGCAGCCCGAGCAGCCCTCGGGCGCCCGCGTATTCCAGGCCGCACCCGTCGCAGCGCACGGACATGCTCATGTCGCTGTCCCGGGTACGCACTCCGAGTTCCGCGAACAGTCGCACCAGGTGCGGGTAGGTGCGCTCGTTGTGCACCAGGAAGCCGGTGTCGAGCGCCGATACCCGGCCGTCGGGCTCCACGACCGTCCGGGTGTGTGCGTGGCCGCCCAGGCGCCCGTCGGCCTCGAACAGTTCGACGTCGACGCCCGCCCGGGACAACTCGTACGCGGCGGTAAGGCCGGCCACCCCCGAACCCACCACCGCCACCCGGCCCATGCGTGCGCCACGGCGTGCGGATGGATGGCCCGCGGAGGTGGAAACGGTGTCGAACATCGATGCGATCGCCCCTCACGTCGGGACCGCGGCGCGGTCGCCTCGGTCTCCTTTATGGGATCTTCGGAGCGGATCGACGCGCGGATTGGTCCGTCGTGGTGACGAATGTCAACCGAGCGGACGGCGACCGTCGGCCCCATCGGCTGGGCGCACCACCCACTCGGCGCCGAACCAGGTGGCGGGTACCGACCACGACCCGACCCGACGGGAGTCTCCTCCGCGAGCGCTGCGGCCGGACCCCGTGGCCGGTCCGATCGTCCGCATGGCCCGCCGCCGCCGATTGGCGAACCCGGAGGCCGCCCACCCGCCGGCCGCCTCGGCAACCTCACTGGTCAATGCATAGGCTGCGGTCATGACCGACCCACGGATCCCGACGCCCCGCGAAGCCTTCGAACTGCTGTTGGCCGGTAATCAACGCTTTGTCTCGGGTTCTCCCGAGCATCCGAACCAGGACGCGACGCGCCGCGCCGAGACCGCTCCCTCCCAGCAGCCCTTCGCCGTGCTGTTCGGGTGCTCCGACTCCCGACTGGCCGCCGAGATCATCTTCGATCGGGGGCTGGGCGACCTGTTCGTGGTCCGCACCGCGGGGCATGTCGTCGGTGCGGAGGTGCTCGGCTCCGTCGAGTTCGGTGTGAGCGTCCTCGACGCGCCACTGGTCGTCGTCCTGGGCCACGACTCGTGCGGCGCCATCGCCGCGGCCAACTCCGCCCTGGCGGACGGGCAGACGCCTGGCGGCTTCCTGCGCGACGTCGTCGAACGGGTGACCCCGAGCGTGCTCGCGGCCCGCGCCGCCGGACGCGACACGGCCGACGAGATCCTGGCCGAGCACATCGAGCACACCGTCGACCTCCTGCTGGAACGCTCCCACGTCCTGGCCGAGCGATTGGCCGCAGGCCGCGTCGGCGTGGTGGGCCTGTCCTACCGGCTGGCCGACGGCAGCGCCCGCCTCGTCGCCTCCCGCGGACTCGACGAGGCACGTCCCGGTCCCCCGGCTTCCTGAACGCTTCGGCGTCGCCGCCCGGCAACGAGGGCGATACTTCGAGGAGTTCCGCGTCGGCGCGACGCACCGCTGCGTACGCGCCGACCGAGCCGAACGTGAACACTTCGGCCATCGCCGCGTGACGCGGGTGCCGCAGCGCGCCCAGCCCATCGCGATCAGCGGTTACGGGGTGGGTCGCGGTCCCGCGGCGCGGCGGAGCCGGTTGGCGATCGCCAGTCCCAGTCCCTCCTCCTCCGGCAAGGACGCGATGATGAGGTCGCACCCCTGCCGGTCGAGTTGGCGCAGGAACCCGTACAGCCCGCGCGCGTAGGCGGCTGTCGAAGCAGGCACCGCCACCACGGCGTGGGCCTTCACCGGCGT
This sequence comes from Embleya sp. NPDC020630, assembly GCF_044334985.1. Lineage (NCBI taxonomy): Bacteria > Bacillati > Actinomycetota > Actinomycetes > Kitasatosporales > Streptomycetaceae > Embleya > Embleya sp. NPDC020630. The sequence goes on along the minus strand of NZ_JBIRUB010000010.1, from coordinate 122,600 downwards.
GCCGGTGAGGGATGCCGGCAGGAAGACACCCACCCGGTGTCCCAGATCCCGAGCGAGTTCCGCTTCGGCGACGATCTTCCCGGGCTCGACGAGGACGACGCGCGCCTGCGGCGCGTAGTGGGAAGGATGCCGGCCCGGTACTCGAATGGGGCTGGTCGACGGGACCGGGAGCGGGAACCCCAGAACCGCTTCGAGGTCCTCGCGCGTCACCCCGCCGGGCCGCAGGATGCTCGGGACATCCCCCGTGACGTCGACGATGGTGGATTCGACGCCGACCTCGCAGGGGCCGCCGTCCAGGACGAAGTCGACGGCATCCCCGAACTCGGCACGCACGTCGTTCGCCGCGGTGGGACTGACCCGGCCGAACCGGTTGGCGGACGGAGCCGTCACACCCCCGCCGAAGGCCGCCAGCAGCGCGAGCGCCACGGGATGGTCGGGCACGCGCACGGCGACCGTCTCCAGGCCACCGGTCGCTTCGAGGGGCACCCGGCTGCCGCGCCGCAGAACCAGCGTGAGCGGCCCCGGCCAGAAGTGTTCCGCCAGCAGACGCGCCGTCGCGGGCACGTCCTGCACCCAGTCGTCCAGGTGCTCCGCCCCGCCGATGTGGACGATGAGAGGATGAGAGGGCGGACGCCCCTTGACCTGGAAGATGCGCGCGACGGCGGCGGGGTCCTCGGCGTCGGCGCCCAGTCCGTAGACGGTTTCGGTGGGCAGGGCCACCAGGCCGCCGGCGCGCAGCACGGCCGCCGCCTTCTCGATGTCATCGGTGCTTGCCGTCACCCTCGTCATCCAATCACGGTTTCGCGATCGCAACGAAGCGGGCCGCTGCCGGATCCCGTCGTGTGCGCGGCCGAACACCTCGTCCGGTGTGTCGTCCCTCGGGTCCAACGGCTCGGATGTTCCGGGGAGTCGGGTGCGCGAGTGATTCAGGCAGGCGCCGGCGACAGCGGCCCGGTCGGCGCGTGCGACACCGCCGGCCGCACTTTTGTGATCACCACCGCGATGGATCGCGCTCCCGCTCAGGCGGCGGTTCGCAGATGCTCGTGCGCCCACTCTTCGAAGCCGGTCGGCTCGATGCCCAGCGCACGAGCGAACCGCGGCCGGGCCGGCTGGCCGACCACCTGTATGAACTCGTGCGTGGCACCCATGTCTCCCATGCCCGCCGCACGTGCCTGTTCCTCGGTCATGTCCGGGGCGCTCAGCGGGACTCCGACGGCGCGGGAGAGGATCTCGGCGATTTCGGCCATGGTCAGGTAGTCGCCGGCGAGCTCCAGTTCCACTCGATGAAACTCGGCGGGAGCGGACAGGGCAGCCGCCGCCGCTCGGCCCACGTCCTTGGCTGCCACGAGTGCCACGATGGTGACCAGTCCTCCCTCGATGCCGCGGGGGAAGTAGAACCGCATGGACGGCTCGAAGTTCTCCATGAAGAACGACGGTTTGAGCAACGTCCAATACGGAAAGTCGAGTTCGCGCAGCCGGTCCTGGATCGCGGCCTTCGTGCCGAGCGGGGCTTCCAGTGCCGCCCAGCGTCCTTCGGCCCAGCCCGGGGCCTCGACGTGCTGTCCCACGCCGCTGGTGGAGGACTGGACGAACTGCTCCACGCCGGCGGCCCGCGCAGTCGTCATGAGGTTGTCCGCCTGGCGGACCTCGCCGGCGAAGTCGAACCCCTGCTCGGTGTATGCGGGCATCTGCACGGAGAAGACGGCCCGCACGCCGTCCACGGCCGCCTCAAGCGTCGCCGGTTCGGTGAGATCGCCCACGAACAGGTGGGCGCCGAGTGCTTCGACGGCTCGTGCTCGCGGCGTACTCGGGTCGCGCACCAGGGCGCGCACCGGTGTTCCTTGCGCGAGCAGGACCCGGGCGGTGGCACCGCCTTGACGGCCGGTGGCGCCGGTGACCAGAACCGGTATCGCGGTATCGGTCATGTGCACGTCTTCTCCTCGTCGGCCGCGCGGCATAAACGGCGGGGCCCGCCGTTTCGTGTTCGCTACGATACGGCGGGGCCCGCCGTTTATCAATGTTGGGGAGATCATGACCGGCCGGCGTTCGGACGCCCGCCGCAACCACACGCACATCCTGGCCGTGGCCGAGGCCGAGGTGGCGGCCCAGGGAGCCCAGGCATCCCTGGAACGAATCGCCCGTATCGCGGGAGTCGGATCAGCCACCGTGCGGCGCCACTTCCCCACCCGCAAAGCCCTACTCGAAGCCGTCTTCAAACAGCGCGTCCACGACCTGTGTGACCGCGCTCATACGCTCAGCGGCGAGCACGACAGCCGCTCCGCGCTGGTGCAATGGCTGCGCGAACTGCTCGCCTACTCGCTCGCCGCACGCGGTCTGGCAGACGTCCTCTCCTACGAGCCCCTCGGGAAGGAGGCCACCCCGGACTCCTGTGCGCCGGCCATCGGTGCGGCCGGAGCCGTGCTGCTGCGCAAGGCCATCGACGACCGGACCGTCCGGCCGGACATCACCATCGACGATCTGCTCGTACTGATCGTCGGAATCGCCCTGGCCACCGAGAATCACGCCGACCCGGCGACGCAGGCGGACCGCGCCTTCCGGCTGGCCGTCGCAGGCTTCGGCGCCGACGGCACCTGAGGCAGCGCAGGCCATCCATGCGAAGGCGTCGAACCCGAGGGCGCGAGCCGACTCGAGGACCTGAGCACCGAGCCGTCACCGGGCCGGGCGGTTTCGGCGGCGCCGGACTCCTCGTTCGGGGCACACTCAGCCGTCGACCGGGTTGACCGTTCGTCGCGCGGGGCGTGTTCGACCTCCGCAACCGACACCCGGCGCCGGAAGGATCGTTCCGACTCGCTCGTCGACCATCGGATGGCGGGTTCCGCGAGGAGCCTGCCACGGTGCGTGCCGGCGGGTGTCGGACGATCTTCGACCCTGCCCACCCGCCGCGGACCGGGCCGAGCGTGCGACGAGCGGCGCCCGCCGAACGAAGGCGCGTGGAGGGTCCCGAACGCCGGCCGGCGAACATACGATCACCGTGTGTCGATCATCTCGCATCTCTACCACGGTGAGTTGGGCGAATGGTGCCAGTCGAGGCTGACCGGCTCGGAAGAGGCAGCAAGGCGCGTGACCGAGCACCTGCGCGAGCACGCGATCATCCGGCCCGAAGGCAAGGTCGAGAGGCATCACTGGAGCCAGGCCGACCGGACCCTGGCTCTGCGGCTCGGCGCACTGATCCAGCCCGCCCCGCCCTATTCCGCGCTGCTGGGCCTGGCCCGGGCGGGGCTGGTCACGCGGTCTTGGGCCGACGCCCAGGCGGCACGGTATCCGACCCACGCCCCGCTCCCGGCACACTTCCGGCGTCGGGCGCTGGACATGCGCCCGACGCCGGACGGCTGGCTCGACCTGCAAACCATGCGGGATGCCGGAGCGACGGTCGGCGACGACTTCTCCTCGCACGAGCGCGACCACCGCCGCTTCTCGCGTCCCGGTCTGCCCGACGAGGCGCCGTTGGCCGAGCTGTTCGAGCGAATACGGGCCTATTTCGCCGCGCACGCTTTACCGGGCCACTTCGGCGGGCCCGGAGCGGAGAAGGGCCTGACCCGGTTGTGCTGGCTCCTCGGGTCGTTCCAGTACGCCTACCGCAACGACAGCGTCGAGCACCCGCTGTTCCGGATCTTTCGCGACGACGCACCGACCGTGACGCAACTGCACCGCACCGCCGACGACGAGGTGATCGCCGACCCGCTGGCCCTGACACAGCGGCTCAACGCCTCCGGCGCGCTGTCGCGGATGCGTCGCCTGGCCGGCGATCCACCGGTCGGCAGACCGTGGGGCATCACCAACCCGGTGATCTTCGAGCACTGGGACGACAACGTCTTCCTGCTCAACGGCCCCAACGGCGCGACATTGCTGGAAGTGGTGTCGCTGGTAAGGGCCGACGACGCGCACACCCGGGGCCGCCGTCGCCTGTGGAAGATGCTGACCGGCGCCTGGCTCGACACCGCCGACACCTTCCGCATCCGCGCCCTGGCCGTGTATTTCGCCCGGCACGGTGTGCTCTTCAGCTGGAACCTCGACTCCTACGCCGGCTTCCTCCTCGAGGACCGCGACCCTGACAAGGCCCGGAAGGAGTTCGTCGCCCTCGCCGCGCGTCTGCGCGATACGGACCGCGCCCGCCGGACAGCCTGGCGCGAGACCCACGGCGCGTGACGGCAGTCGGCGCGGTCGGCTCAGCCATCCGGCCTGTCCCCGCCCAGGGGGCGGACGGGGAGCCCGTCCGGATCGACGCCTACGGAGGCGAGAACGGGAGCAAGGCGCACATCGAGGGCGGGGTGGCCGTTGGCTCCGTCGGGGTTTTTGTCGAGTCGTGGGATTCGGCGGATGTCCCGGTCCTTCCGGGTGCGGGAGGATCGCCGTATGGGGCGCCGGCGGGCGGGAGTTCGGTCGGCGACGCGGGTCCGGACAGAGGGAGATCGTGATGAATCCACCCGATCCGAAGCCCTCCTCGATCGATCGTCGAGGATTGCTCGCCGGCGCCGCCGGTGTGTTGGCCGCGGGCGGACTGGCCGGCGCGCTCGGCCCTGAAGCCGCCGCCGCGCCCGCCGATCCGACGCCCGAGGCGCCGGCGGCCCCGGCGCCGCCCGAGACTCCCGCGCCGCCACAGGCAGCCGCACCGCCGGAGGCCACCGCGTTCGGGCCCGTGACGGTGCGGCCGAACGACGCTCGCTACGGCGCGTTGGTACGCGGCAACAACTTCCGGTTCGTGGGTCGTCCGGGCGAGATCCGGGTGCTCGGCTCGACCGAGCAGGTGGTGCGCGCCGTCTCCGACGCGGTACGCACCGGTCGGCGCATCGCGGTTCGCAGCGGCGGCCACTGCTTCGAGGACTTCACCGCGGACCCGGCCGTACGGATGCTGCTCGACCTGTCACCGATGGACGCGGTCGGATACGACGCCGGACGCGGCGCGTTCGCGGTGCAGCCCGGGGCCACGCTCGGACACGTGTACCGGACCCTGGCCAAGGGTTGGGGCGTGACCATCCCGGCCGGCGGATGCCCCGAGGTGGGCGCCGGTGGCCATTTCGTCGGCGGTGGATACGGGCCGCTGTCGCGCCGCTACGGCTCGGTGGTCGACCATCTGTACGGCGTGGAAGTGGTCGTGGTCGGCAGGGACGGCACCGCGCGGGCGGTGGTCGCGACCCGCGAGGAGGGTGACCCCCATCGCGACCTGTGGTGGGCACACACCGGGGCGGGCGGCGGCAACTTCGGTGTGGTCACCCGGTATTGGCTGCGCTCGCCGGACGCCGAGGGCCACGATCCGTCCCACGTGCTGCCGCCCGCGCCGCGCGACATGTTGGAATACCTGGTCGTGTGGGCATGGGACGACCGGATGACCGCGCACGTGTTCACGTCCCTTCTGCGCAACTTCGGCCGCTGGCACGAGCGTTGGAGCGCACCGGACTCGCCGTACGCCGGCCTGTACGCGATCATGCTGCCCAGACACCGCAAGGCCGCGTCCTTCGAGATGATCGTGCAGATCGACGCGGACATCCCGAACGCGGCCGCGATGGTGGCCGACTTCGTGACGGCGATCCGCGGCGACACCGACGTGGAACCGATCGTGAACCAGGGGCTGACCATGCCCTGGATGCACCTCACCACCTGGCCCGGCCTGGGCGAACCCGGCGACGTGTTCACCCGTCGGTACAAGCTCAAGGCCGGCTATCTGCGCCGTTCCCTCACCGATACCCAACTCGACACCGTCCACCGCTACCTGACGGACGACACCGGCACCGAGCACGGCGGCATGCTGCTCATCGGCTACGGCGGCCGGGTCGGCGCGGTGGCCCCGGACGCCACCGCGATCGCCCAACGCGGCGCGATCATGAAGGCGGTCTACCAGACGCTCTGGCTGAGCGAGGACGACGACGCCGACAATCTGGCGTGGGTCCGCGCCTTCTACCGCGACGTCTACGCCGAGACCGGCGGCGCCCCGGTGCCCGGCGAGGTCAGCGACGGCACCTACATCAACTACCCCGACAACGACCTGGCGGATCCGGCCCGGAACACCTCCGGCGTCCCCTGGTACATCCTCTATTACGGGGCCAACTACCCACGCCTGCAACGCGTCAAGGCCAAGTGGGACCCCCGGGACGTCTTTCGTCACACCCTGTCGATCCGCCCGCCGAGCTGATGGTCGGATTCCGGGCCGGGCTCACCAGGGACGTACCCGGGGCGTGCGGCCGCGCCTCCTCGACTTCGCGTCGCTTCTGCTCCCGGCGTGAGCTTCGCTGTCGGTGACCCCAGGCATGCTGTTCCCATGACACTACGGATATCGGGCGAGATCCCCGCCGAACCGTCGAGAGCCTGTCTGGACGTGGACGGGAGGAGGTTGTCGTTCCTCGACTTCGGCGGGTCGGGGCGTGTCCTCCTCGCTCTGCACGGCCACTTCGACGAAGGTCGCACGTTCACCCGCCTGGCCGAGGAACTGACGCCCGACTGGCGGGTGATCGCACTGGATCAGCGAGGGCACGGTTTCTCGGACCGTACGGCCGACTACTCCCGGGCAGGGTACGTCGACGATGCGGTGAGGTTGCTGGACCACCTCGGCGTCGGCCGGGCCGTCGTGCTCGGCCACTCACTGGGCGGGGTCAACGCCTACCAACTCGCCGCTCGCGAGCCGCACCGCGTCGAGGCCTTGATCATCGAGGACATCGGGGTCGAACTGGATCACGACCTCTCGTTCGCTCTTGCCTGGCCGCGTCGGGCGGCGACTCGATCCGGTCTGATCGAAGGGCTCGGGGACTCGGCTCGCTACCTCACGGGTGCCGTGCGTGAGTTCCCCGACGGGTGGGGCCTGGCGTTCAGCCCGGAGGACATGGTCCGCTCCGGGCGCCAACAGGTCGGCGACTATTGGAGCCAATGGCTGGCCACCGATTGTCCGGCCCTGCTCATCCACGGCACCACAAGCGACCTCCTCGGATCCGTGGAGGCCAAGGCGATGGTGCAACGCCGCCCCGGAACACGCTTGGCCGAGCTCCCGACCGGCCACACCGTCCATGCGACCGACCCAGCCGGGTTCATCGACGTCGTCCGCGAATTCTTGGAGTCGCTGTGATCCGGGTCGGCTACGGGCACCCGAAGAATCGGGGGGTGGACCTCAAGCAGATCCGGGGCGGGTGCGGTCCGTCACGGTGGGCGGCCGGCGGGGTCTCCCGCGGGGTCGTCGGCCAACGCGATGGTGGCGGTGATGTGTTTGCCGACGGGTTCGCGGCGGGCGGTGAAGCCCCGCGCGAGGGCCAGGACGATCTCGAGTCCGTGTTGGCCGACCCTGCCCGGGTCGGCGGCGCGGGCGATCGGCAGCGTGGGATCGCCGTCCCACACCGTGACGTCGATCGTGCCGTCCGATGCCTCCAGGGTCAGCGTGCACGGGCCGGGGGCGTGTCTGCGGGCGTTGGTCACCAGTTCGCTGACGACGAGTTGCACCACGCCCATGACGCGGTTCGAGACGGGAAGGCCGTGCACGGCCTGCAGGTCCGTCAGGAAGTCGCGGGTCAGTGCGCGGGCGGCGGCAATCTCCTCGCCGCCCTCGAACATCGCGGTGACCACGACGGGGGCCCCGACCGGCACCCGCCGGTTCCCTTCGTCGACGACCCGAACCATGACGGCCCACCCCGCATTCCCCGTCGCGTGCATCCGAAGAAATCATGTATGCCCTCGAATCCTCGCTCCATGCCTGCCCGGCCCACGGCGGAGTGAAGATGTGATCGGAGCCCGGGGAACGGATTCCTCGCGCCCCGAGTCGTCGGCGCCGGCGTCCACTGCGCCCGGGTCGGGCCGCGCGAACGTCCGTCGCCATGCCCGGGCCTGCTCGGCGGTGGGGTCAGGACAGGCCGAGGTGTCCGGCGATCATCATCTGTTGTACCTCGGTGGTGCCTTCGCCGATTTCCAGGATCTTGGCGTCGCGGTAGAAGCGGCCCACGGGGCTGTCGTTCATCACGCCGGAGCCACCGAAGATCTGGGTCGCGTCCCTGGCGTTGTCCATCGCCGCCCTGGAGGAGACCAGCTTGGCCATCGCCGCCTCCTTCGAGAAGGATTCGCCGCGCAGCATCGAGGCCGCAGCCGAGTAGTAGGCCAGGCGTGCGGTGTGGGCGCGCGTCTCCATGTCGGCGATCTTGAACCGGATCGACTGGTACGCGCCGATGCGCTGCCCGAACGCCGTCCGCTCCTTGGCATGGCGCACACACTCGTCCACGCAGCCCTGGGCCATCCCCGCTCCGACGGCCGAGATCGCGATCCTGCTCTCGTCCAGCACCGACATGAACTGCGCGATGCCCAGGCCGCGTTCGCCGAGCAGGTGCTCGGCCGGCACCCGGCAGTCGGCGAAACCGAGTTCGTGGGTGTCCGAGGCGCACCAGCCCACCTTGGAGTACGACGGCGCCACCGTGAAGCCCGGTGTGCCCGACGGCACGACGAGCGCGGAGATCTCCTTGGCGCCGTCGGCGCGGGTACCGGTCACCGCCGTCACCGTGACCAGGCTGGTGATGTCGGTGCCGGAGTTGGTGATGAACGCCTTGCTGCCGTTGATCACCCATTCGTCGCCGTCGAGTTCCGCCTTGGTGCGGGCCGCCGCCGTGTCGGTCCCGCCGCCGGGTTCGGTGAGCCCGAAGCCGGCGATCCGCTCGCCGGTGCACAGGGCGGGGAGCCAGCGTTCCTTTTGTGCCGCGGTGCCGAACCGATGGATGGGGATCGCGCCGAGCGTCACGCCCGCGGACAGTGCGACGGCCACCGAGCAGTCCACTCTGGCCAGTTCCTCGATGGCCAGACACAGGGTGAACACATCCCCGCCCATGCCGCCGTAGCGTTCCTCGAAGGGCAGTCCGAACAAGCCCATGCGGCCCATGGCGGCGACCAGTTCGTAGGGAAACTCCTCGCGTCGGTAGATATCGGCGATCACCGGAGCCACCTTGGCGCGGGCGAAGTCGGCGACCGTCTCGCGCAGCAGCCGGCGTTCCTTCGACAGGCGTGAGCGTGTCATCGTGCTCCTTCGGGGGGATCGGACGTGGACCCGGAGCCGGACCCGGCGACCGCCCGTCGGGCCGTCGACGAGAGCAGGCCCGGTACCGGTCCGCGGTGGGGGTACAGGGCGTGCGCGCAGGCCGACGCCAGCGCGTCGACGCTGGACACCTGGAATTGCGCCGGCAGCCCGCTGTGCGCGTAGGCGAGCGGGAGTTCGGTACAGGCGCTGATCACCGGCAGGCACCGGATGCGCAGCAGCTCGTGGACCGCCGAACCCAGGGTCGCGCCGGCAGCCGGCAGCCGGTTCGCCTTCACCAGCACGGTGGCGGCGTGGATGCGCTGCTGGAGCGCCTCGTCGGGGAGCAGGAGTCGATATCCCCGGTGCCGCGCATAGCGCTGATAGATGCCGCCGGCGACGGTACCCGCGGTCGCCGTCAACCAGGCTCCGTCGGGACTGGCGACCTCGGCGGCCCGCACGCTCGCCTCCACGATGTGCACCAGGGGCACCGGCAGTCGGCTGCGGAATCGGTCGATGTAGACGTGCGCGGTGTTGCAGGGCACCGCGAGCAGCTCCGCGCCCCAGCCGGCAAGGGTGAACAACGCCTGCCGGATCGGCAGGAGCGGTGCGTCGTCGCCCCTGAGCAGCGCGGCGGTCCGGTCCGGGATGCCCGGCTCGGACAGCATCAGGATCCGGGGGTGCTCCTGGTCGCTGCCGGCCGCGACGCGCACGGCCAGCAGCCGCAGGAACTCCGCCGTCGCCGCCGGTCCCATCCCACCGAGCACACCGAGGGTGCGTGAGCGCGCCACCTCAGCCGGCCTGCTCCCCGATCAGCCGCCGCGCCACGCGCTCGGGGATGTGGGCCGCCGCCAGCCGCGTGCCCACGGAGGCGGGACACCACCAGGTGAGCACAAGCTCGCCGGCGTCGACGACACCGGTGATCGTCGCATCGGTGTCGCCCGGGTGCCCCGGCCCGGCGAAGTCCCGCCACACCGTGTCGCGCAGCGTCCAGGCCACCCCCGACGGAAGCAGCGCGGCGGCCGGATCGCCGAAGTGTTCGTAGCGCACCCGAGCCGGCTCGGCCGCTCCCGCGGCCCGTACGACGCTCGCTCCCCGCGCGAGCGGGGTCACCACCCAGCGGTCCGCTTCGGCCAGCGGACCGATCACCCGTGCCGCGGGCCTGCGCGTGGTGTGATCGAGGACGTCCGCGACCAGTCGCCCGCCGCCGAACTCCTCGACCAGCACATGCGCGATCGCGGCGGCGACGTCGCGGGCCGTCGCCGCGCGCACCGGGCAGCGCGCTTCGAGCGGCTCCTCGGCGATCGGCTCGGGTGCGGGCGAACCCGGGAGGACACAGCCCGCCCCGGCGACCTCCGGGCCCGCCTCGCCCTCGACGCCGGCGGGCTCGGCCGGGTGGTCCAGGAACGACGCGGCAGGCGGCAACCGGACGTCCGAGCCCGCCTGGAGCTGTCCCAGCCCCAAGGCCAGGTCCGCCAACAGCACCCGCCAGGACTCGACATCCGCGGCCAGTTCGTGCACCACGATCAACAGACCCGCCGGCCGGGTGCCCCGGTCGACCACCGCGGCCCGCAGCAGCGGACCCCGATCGACGTGCAGCCGGGCCCGCATCCGGTCGGTGAGCCGACGCAACACCTGCCCCTGCGCGCCCGGGTCCTGGCCGGTGAGGTCCACCCGCGAGACGTGGACCGCACCGCCGAGGCCGCCCCGGGACTGCCGCCAGCCCTGATCCCCGTGGTCGAACCGCAGCCGCAACGCCTCGTGGTGCAACAGCAGTTGCAGCCACACCCGCTTCAGGTCGGTGACCGGGAAACCGGACTCCGAGGTCAGGAACAGGGCTCGGGCCCGGTGCGCCGCCCGGGCCGGATCCCGATCGAGAATCCGACGCTGTACCGGACGAACCGCGACCGAGCGATCGGAATCGGCGTCCGCGCTGACGCCCCCGCCCCTCGAGCCCGGGGCCTTCGGGCGGTGCATCCCGCGCAGAGCCCACTGATCCACGGCGCCCGCGACCCTGGGGATCTGCGCCACCCGCACCCACTGCGCCGGTACCAGCGCGGGCGGCAGGGCATCGGCCACCGCGGCCGCGAGCCGGTCGTCCGACGCGCTTGGGTCGGCGACGTAGTAGACCGCCAGCCGGGCGCCCGTCCGGTCGGCGTCGGCCGGGTCCGGATAGCCGATCCTGGCCAGCATCCGTTTCACCTGCGCGGTCTCCACCGGGGCGCGCAGCTCCGCGTCCGCCTCGGCGACGTCCAGATGCCCGAGCCGTACCTCCCAGCGGGTCGGCGCCTCGTAGTTGTGGAAACCGCGCTCCGCGGCGTGAACGTAGGTGCCCACATCGTTGATCATGCAGTTCGAGCTGCAGAACCCGGTATCGGTGGGTTGCGCCCACAACGACGAGCGCTCGCGCAGGAAGGTTCGCACGTCCTCCTTCGTCACCGCCGAGTAGCGGAAGTAGTCGACGACCTGGACCGCGTTCACCGCGGCGGCGTCGACCGTGCCCGCGGCCCGGTGGTACACCTCCCGGCCCAGCCGCAGCTTCTCCTCGATCTCGGCCACGTCGAAGATGCCCCGCTCGTGGAACCAGGACAGCCGCTCGTCCATGATCTGGCCGCGGGAGAGCCCTGTGACCACCGTGGGGATGTCGCGCCGGTGCGCGAGTTCGGTGCTCAGGTCCAGGAGGGAGCGGAAGCAGCCGTTGCACACGCTCTTGTGCTCCTGGAGCGAGTTCAGGAAGATCCGCTTCTGGTCGGCGTGGGTGGCGGTGACGTGTTCGATGCCCAGTTCGGCGGTGACGGTCTCGACGTTGCGCAGCGCGGTCCGCGAGATGAACCCGTTGTCGAAGGTGAAGGTCATCACCCGCAGACCCAGTTCGACGAGCTGGTAGAGCACATACGTGCTGTCCTTGCCGCCACTGAACAGCAGCAGGCAGTCGTAGTCCGATCCGCGCCCCCGCGCGGCCTCGCGCAGCCGCGGCGCCAACTCCCGCGGGTCACGGAAGTAGGCGTGCATCGCCGATCGATGGGCGGCGTAGCGCGCGCACAGCGAACAGACCCCGTCCGGGTCGAAGCGCAGTCCCGGGTACGCCGCGCTGATCCCGCACCGGACACAGGCGCGGGCGCCGGCCGCCGCGGGGTCGGCCTCGTTGAACACGACGGCGCAGTCGAGGACGCCGTCCTGGTCCAACACGGCCGTCCGCACCCGGCGTTCGACGGAATCGGCCTGCTCGGCGTCCAGTGGCTGGTCGGTCATGTCAGCTCCCGAAGAGGTCGTCGTCGGCGTCGTCGTCGGCGAGCAGCAAGCGCTCGACCAGGTTCGACAGGCCCTCGATCGTCTGGTTCGCCAGGAAGTCCGCCAGCGGGACGGACACCCCGAACTCCTCGGTGAGTCGCGCCAGTACCGAGATCACGGCCAGCGAGGTGCCGACGTCGAAGAACCGGGTGCGTATGTCGTCGACCGGGGCCGGCAGCGTACGCGCCCAGATCCCGGCGATCGTGCGTTCGGTGGCGGTGCGCGGAGCGACGGCGTCCGGGTCGGGTCGGGCGGGGGGCCGCACGGGCACGGTGAGCGCCTTGCGGTCGATCTTGCCGCTGATGGTGCGCGGGATGAGCTCCAGCGGCACGATCACCGCCGGGATCGCGCCGTCCGGCAGGTGCTCGCGCAGATGTTCGCTCAGCCGGGAGCGAAGCTCCTCGGGTTCCGTTCCGGAGCCGGTCTCGACGAACGCGCACAGGTACGGCGGGGCGTCGTCCGGCTCGACCGACACGACCGCCGCCTCGGCGACCGACGGGTCCTCACGCAGGAGTTGCTCCACCCCGTCCAGCTCCACCCGCACGCCGCCGACCTTGACCTGTCGGTCCCTGCGGCCGAGGAAGTCGAGCGTGCCGTCGGGCAGCAGGCGGGCGAAGTCCCCGGTCCGGTAGACGACTTCGTCGTCGCCGGGCCGGGTGGGGTCGGCGATGAAGGCGCGTTCGGTCTCCTGCGGCCTGCGGTGATACCCGAGGCTGCGGTAGGCCGTACGCAGGTATATCTCGCCGACCCGCCCCGGCGGTACCTCCCGGCCGCGTTCGTCGAGCAGCAGGACGACGGTGTCGGGCATCGGGCGCCCGATCGGGACGGACCTGCCCCGGGCATCGGCGGCGGTGACGAAGTGGAAGGTCTTCGTCATGGTGGTTTCCGAGGGCCCGTAGAGGTTCAGCAGCCGGATCCGCTCGCCGAAGCGGTCGAACCAGCCGGCGGCGTCGGCGGGCAGCACGCGCTCGCCGGACAGGGCCACGCACTTCAGCGCCTCGAACCCCGGCCGGACCGCGTCGATCGCGCCCGCCAGGGCGCGAAGGACCGAGGGCACGCAGTGGATCAGATCGATCCGTTCCCGGTCCAGCCACCGGCACAGGGCGACCGGGTCGAGCCGGACGTCGTCGGGCGGCACGCATACCGTCGCGCCCACGCTCAACGGCAGGAGCAGGTCGCGCAGCACGGCGTCGAACGCGGGCGAGATCAGCTGGCCCACCCGCCACTGGGGACCGGCGCCGAGCAGCTCCGCCTCCCAGCGGATGTAGTGGTCCACCGCGCTCAGCCGGCCGAGAATCCCCTTGGGCCGGCCGGTGGAGCCGGAGGTGAAGAACAGGTAGCAGGGATCGTTTGGCGCCGGCACGTGGGGCGGGTAGTCGTTCCCGGGTCGGTCCTTGACCGTGCCGAGATCGACCAGGCCGGCCCGGTCGCACGTGTCGCGCACGTCCTCCGCGAGATCGCCGTCGTCGGCGCCGACGACCAGGAGATCAGGGTCCGCCTCGCGCAGCATTCAGCCCAGCCGATCCGGCCGGGTGCCCACGTCGAAGGGGACCACCACACCGCCCAGCCGCAGGACGGCGAGCAGGGCCGCGGTCAGCTCGGCCCGATCGCCGGCGAGGACCGCGACAACGGAGCCGGCCCGGGCTCCGCACCGGTACAGCTCGGCCGCGACGGCGTCCACGCGTTGATCCAGTTCGCGATAGCGCAGCGAGCCGTGCGCGGTCTGTACGGCGACTCGGTCGGGGAAGCGGTCGATCGCGCGGGCGACAAGCGACTGGATCGGTTCGAACGCCATTGCGGTTTCCTTTGCTCGACCCGCGTTCACACGTGACCGGGAAGGTTGAAGGTGTCCAGCAGAATTCCGAACGTCAGGACGACGAGCAACAGATCGTCGTCCAGGTGCGGATGCAGGTCGAAGCCCGCGTCCAGGCTGCGCGAGCGCAACTGCTCCACGACCGCCGGATCGAAGTAGCCCTGCCGGGCGATGCGCGCCGGGGACAGCAGGTCGTCGACCCATTCGACGTTGCGCCGCAGCAGCCGAGGGCTCGCGGGCGCGCGGAACCCGTACTTCTCCCGGCGGATGATCTCCGGCGGCACCAGTGCCTCCGCGGCCTGTTTCAACACGAGCTTCTCGCCCCGCGCGCCCACCTTGAGCCGGTTGGGAACCTGCGTGGCGAAATCGAGCACGTCGCGGTCGAGGAACGGGTAGCGGGCCTCCACGGAATTGGCCAGGGCCATCCGGTCCCCGTGGTCGGTCAACAGGTGGTCCGACAGCCGCAGGGTGAAGTCCAGATAGGAGCGCTGACTGAGCCGCGGCCTGCCCACCAGGCGCTCGTGGTCGACGACCGGGTGGCGCAGACAGTCGAACTCCTCGAAGGCGGCCCTGGCCTGCTCGGAGTAGAGCTCGAACTTCGCGTCCCGCCACGCGTGGTAGCGGCGCTCGTAGAAGAGCTCCGGGTCGCCCCACAGCCGGGCGCGAAGGTCGTCCTCGAAGGCGTCCTCCAACGGGTCGCCCGACACCACCGGGCCGCGCCCACCCGCGTCGAACCGGTACCCGGGATACCCGCCGAAGAGTTCGTCGGCCCCCTCGCCGGTCAGGATCGCCTTGACGCCGTGTTCTCGCGCGAGCGCCGACAGGACCAGCGAGCAGGTGTTGTAGGTCTCCTTCACCGGGCACTCGGCATGGCGCACCATGCGCTGGAGTTCGGCGACGGTGTCCTGCTCCGTGAAGACCGCCTCGTGGTGCACGGACCCCACCTTGGTCGCCATCAGGCGCTGATACCCGGACTCGTCGATGGCCGCGTCGGGGAAGGTGATGGAGAAGGAGTGGGCGGGGGGCCCCGATTGCGACGCCAGCGCGCCGATCAGCGAGGAGTCCAGGCCGCCGCTGAGATAGAAACCGACCTCGACGTCGGCCCGCATCCGGAGCCGAACGGCCCGGGTGAGCAGTTCACGCAGGTGTTCCGGGTAGAACTCGTCGGGCCGGTGCGCTACGTCGTCGCGGGGGTAGTCCAGGGCCCAGTAGCACCGGTCGGTGACGACACCGTCCCGCACGATCAGGTAGTGGCCGTTGCGCACGCTCTCGATGCCGCGGAACATGGTGCGCGGACTCACCAGCCCGGGGAAGGTGAGGACCTGGTCCAGACCGGTGAGGTCCACATCGCGCGGTACGCCGGGGTGTTCCAGGATCGCCTTGATCTCCGATCCGAAGACGAAGTGCCCGCCGGTGTCCGTGTAGTACAGGGGAGCGATCCCGGCGTGGTCGCGCGCGAGGAAGAGCTGTCGCCTGCGCCGGTCGTGGATCGCGAACGCGAACTGGCCGTTGAGTCGCGCCAACAGCTCGGGCCCCTCGTCCTCGTAGAGGTGCAGGATCACCTCGACGTCGCAGGACGACCCGAATCGGTGGCCCCGGGCGAGCAACAGGGCGCGCAGCTCGACATGGTTGAAGATCTCGCCGTTGCACACCATCGTGACGCTGCCGTCCTCGTTGGACATCGGCTGCCCGCCGCCTGCGAGGTCGACCAGACTCAGCCGGCGGCAGGCCAGCGCCACGCCGTCCTGGATCAGGGCGCCCGCCGCGTCCGGGCCGCGGTGCGTCAACGTATCGCTCATCCGCTCCAGTACCTCGGCCGTCGTCGGTCGAGCGTTGTGCAGGACCATGGACCCGGTGATGCCGCACATGTCAGATCCGCTCCTTGATCGCCGGCGACAGGGGCATCGTCGATCGCAACGCCCGGGCGAGGACCGGTCCGATCACGCGCAGCGCCGCGGGGCGCATCATCCGCAGGTGCTCGCTGTCCACCGGCACCACCGCGATGTCCCCGCCGATGCAGGACCGCCACCGCTGCCCGGCCCGCGTTCCTCGGCCGCCGGGCGCGGCCTCGAAGAGCAGCAGCGAGCCGTCGAAGAACTCCGGGACGATCCCCGGATCCCGCAGGAGGCGGATGTTGTTGGCGGTGGCCCGCAGCAGCGCGGCCACCGACTCCTCGTCCAGGGCCGCCATCGCCTCCCCACCGTCGAAGGCCACCAGCCGGACGTCGGAGGGCTTTTCGGTGTCGCGATCGGTATCGACGCCCGCCGGCCAGGCGTCGATGGCGGCGAGCAGAGCGACCGCATGCCCCGCTGCGCGCAGTCGGACCGCGACGGCATGGGCCGCGGCTCCGCCGAAGGACCAACCGGCAAGCAGATACGGCCCGTTCGGTTGGATGTCGACGATCCGCGCGCAGTAGTCCCGGACGAGCTCGGGGAAACTGCCGGCCAGGGCGGTGGAGCCGTCGAGGCCGCGCGCCTGGAGGGCGTACACCGGGTGTCGAGCCGGAATGTACGGCAGCAGGCCCGCGTAACTCCAGCCCAGGCCACTCCCCGGATGGATGCACCACAGCGGCCGACCCGTTCCGCCGCGTAGGCGGATCAGCGGGCCGAGCAGGTCCGCCGTCGCGGGCCGGTCCCGGAGCAGCTGCGCCACGGTGGGTCGCACGAATACCTGCTTCAGGGTCAGTTCCAGCCCCAGGGCCTCCTTGGCCCGGGCGAGCAATCGCGGCATGAGCAGCGAGTGGCCGCCCAACTCGAAGAATCCGTCGTCGATGCCGACCGTGTCGACGCCGATCACCTCGGCGAACACCTGGCACAGCGACGCCTCCGCCGGGGTGCGCGGCGCTCGCCGGTCACCGACCGGTGCGTCGGTCTGCGGCGGCGGAAGAGCGGCGCGGTCGAGCTTGCCGTGTGGCGTGAGCGGCAGTTGGGCAAGGACCACGACGGCCGAGGGGATCATCGGCGCGGGCAGTGCGTCGGCGAGGGCCGCCCGGACGGCTGCCGGGCTCACGCTCGCCACCGGACCGGTCGGGACGACATACCCGATCAGGCGTCTGTCGTCGGAAGAACGCTCGTGGACCACGACCGCGCACCGGGAGATCCCGGGCAGGGCCAGCAGCGCGGCCTCCACTTCGCCCGGCTCGATGCGGTGGCCGCGCAATTTGATCTGATGGTCCGCCCGCCCGACGTATTCGAGTTCGCCGTCGGAGCGCAGGCGGACCAGGTCACCGGTGCGATACATCCGGGTACCGGCCCGGCCGAACGGATCCGCCACGAAACGCTCGGCCGTCAGCGTGAACCGGCCCAGATAGCCTCGCGCGAGGGCCGGACCCGCCACGTACAGTTCGCCCGCGACGCCGCTCGGCACCGGGCGCAGCCGCTCGTCCAGGACGTACATGCCCAGGCCGTCGTGGGGGCGGCCGATGGGAACCGGTCCGGGCGGTGTGGGCTCGCCCGGGTCGAGCCGGAACCGGGCACAGTCCACGGTCGCCTCGGTGGGGCCGTAGAGGTTGTGGACCACGACGTCCGGGTGTTGCTCCCGCCACCCGGCCAGCGACTCCCCGCGCAACGCCTCACCGCCGATCAGCAGGCATCGGGTCGGCGACGGATCCACCGGCATCGCCGCCATCAGGTCGAGATGGCTCGGCGTGACGTCCAAGAGGGAATGGCGGAGCGGGCCGGTGTGGGACCCGGCCAACTCGTCCAACCGCGCGTGCCCGCCGCTCACCAGCGGGGTGTACAGGGCGGTCACCGTCAGGTCGAAGGACAGCGAGGTATGGACCAGGCTCGACCCGGCCGCGCCCGGATACGCCGCCCGTGCCTGTTCCAGATAGGCGGCCAGGGAACGGTGTTCCACCACCACCCCTTTGGGGCGGCCGGTGGAACCGGAGGTGTAGATCACATAGGCGGCGTTCGCCTCGTGCGGCACATCGGCCCGCGCACTGCGGGTCGGTCCCGTTTCCCGCGGCATGTCCGCCGCCTCGTGCTGCCAGGCGGCGATGTCCAGAACGGGGACGGCGCCCGCCCCGGCGGGGCCGGCCGTGCTCCCCGTGGTGACGAGCAGCGCGGGCGCCGAGTCCGTGAGCATGAAGGCGATCCGGGCGGCCGGGTAATCCGGATCCACGGGCAGGTACGCGGCGCCGGCCTTGAGCACGCCGAGCATGGCGACGACCGCGTCGATGGAGCGGGGCAGCAGCAGCGCCACGATGTCCTCGGCGCCGATACCCCGGCCGGTCAGCCATCGGGCCAGCCGGTCGGCCCGCGCGTTCAGTTCCCGGTAGGTCGTGCGTGCCTGTCCGGCAATCAGTGCCGTCGCCTCCGGAGTACGCGCCACCTGCGCCTCGAAGAGCCCGGGGAGCAACTGCTCCCGGGTTCGAGCCGGGGCCGGGCGGCACGCGCCGAGGAGGGCGCCGCGCTCACCGGGCCGGAGAATCTCCACGTCGCCGATGGAGCGGTCCGGGTCCGCGGCCATGGCCGCGAGCACCGACTCCAGCCGTTCGACCATGTGTTCGGCGGTGATCGAGTCGAACAGATCGCGGGCGAACTCCAGGCCGCCTTCCAGGCCGTCGGGGCTGCCGTCGTCGGTCTGTCGCTCCCGGAGATGGAGCGACAGGTCGACTTTCGAGTCCGGGTTGTCGATCTCTTCCTCGGTGGCCGGCAGGCCCGGGAGGTAGGGGAGGTTCGTGGTGCGGTCCTCCAGGACGAGCATGACCTGGAACAGCGGGTTCCACGCCGCCGAACGGGAGGGGGCGAGCACGTCGACGAGCCGTTCGAACGGCACGTCCTGATGTGCGTACGCCGCCAGGTCCGTCTCCCGTACCCGGGCCAGGAGTTGCCGGAAGGACGGATTACCGCCGGTGTCGGTGCGCAGCACCAGCGTGTTGACGCACATCCCCACCAGATCGTCCATCGCCTCGTCGGACCGGCCGGCGACGGCCGAGCCGATGGGGATGTCGGTGCCGGCGCCCAGCCGGGTCAACAGGGCGGCGAGCCCGGCCTGCAACACCATGAAGAGACTGACCCGCTCCTTTTTGGCCAGCTCGATCAGGGCCAGGTGCGTTCGCGGTGCGATCAGCATCGGGATCGTCTCGCCGCGATGGGAGGCCGCGGCCGGCCGCGGCCGGTCCACGGGCAGCGACAGATTCTCCGGGATGCCGGCCAAGGCGCCGCGCCAGTAGGCCAGTTGCTCGCTGATCAGACTGTTCGGATCAGCCTCGTCGCCGAGCAGTTCACGCTGCCACAGGGTGTAGTCGATGTACTGGACAGGCAGCGGATCCCAGCCCGGCGCCCGCCCCGCGCACCGCGCCCCATAGGCGGTCGCCAGGTCGCGCAGGAGTGGTTCTCGTGACCAGCCGTCCGCCGCTATGTGGTGCAGGAGGATCAGCAGGACGTGCTCGTCCGGTCCGAGCGAGAACAGGGTGAACCGCACGGGCGCTTCGGTGGTGAGGTCGAAGACGTGCGCTCCCGCGGCTCGAAGGACCGCGGGCAGTTCCGGCGGCCGAATTCGTTCGACCGCCAGGACGGGCCAGGCCGCGGAGTCCTCCAGGACCACCTGGCGGGGGGTGCCGTCGGACTCGGGAAAGACCGTGCGCAGGCTCTCGTGTCTGGCCAGGACATCGGTGAACGCGGCCCGCAGCGCCGCCACGTCCGGCTCCCCGACGAGTCGGTACACCAACGGGATGCGGTAGCCCGTCCCGTCGTCCAGCTTGTTGAGGAACCAGATCCGGTGTTGCGCGTACGACAGCGGAATCATCAGCGGTACCCCAGGTGGGTGCGGTCCGAGTGGATCACGAGCCGTCGCTCCGTGCTTCGGCCGCGGGCCCCGGGCGGGGCATCCGCCGCAACGCCGGCCGGCGCGAACGTTTCGTGCCCTTGATCCGGGCGGCCAGCGCCGCCGGCGTCGGGGCCTCGAACACCGCGCCCACCTCGACGTCGACGCCCAGCACGGTCCTGATCCGGCTCGTCAGTCGGGTGGCCAGGAGCGAATGACCGCCGAAGTCGAAGAAGGAGTCGTCCGGTCCGACCCGCTCCAGTCGCAGTACGTCCGCGAACAGCGCACACAGGGCCTCCTCTTCCGGCGTAGCCGGTGCCCGGGTCGAGGCGAACTGCGCGAAGTCCGGGGCGGGCAGCGCCCGGCGATGGACCTTGCCGCTCACGGTCAGTGGCAGGTCGGCCAGGATCAGCACCGCGGTGGGCACCAGGAAGTCCGGCACCGACTCGGCCACGAAGCGGCGCAGCGCGACCGGGTCCGGACGGGTGCCCGCGGCCGGCACGACGTAGGCGACCAGCCGCTTCTCTCCCGCCTGGTCCTCGCGCACGACGACCGCGACCCGGTCGACGTCCGGGTGCCGGGCGAGCACCACCTCCACCTCTCCGGGCTCGATCCGAAACCCGCGCACCTTGACCTGATCGTCGACGCGGCCCACATAGTCCAACCGGCCGTCGCCGGACCAGCGCACCAGATCGCCGGTGCGGTACATGCGCTCGCCGGGGCCGTCGAAGGGGTTCGGCACGAACCGGTCGGCGGTCAGGCCGGGACGATTCCAGTAGCCGCGGGCCAGGGCCGCGCCGGCGATGTACAACTCACCGGTCACCCCCGGCGGAACCGGCCGCAGGGTCCGATCCAGCACGTACATCCGGGCGTTCCAGATCGGCGTGCCCAACGGCGCGGTCGAGGACTGCCAGTGCGTCAGGTCCGCCGGCAGCGAGAAGGCGGTCACCAGATGCGTCTCGGTGGGGCCGTAGAGATTGTGCAGCCGCACCTTCGGCCGCGCGGACAGGAACTCCCGGACCCCGGGGGTCAGTCGCAGCACCTCGCCGCCCTGTCCGATGTCGCGCAGTGCCGGCAGCGCCAACCCCTGGGCCAGGGCCGCCTCGCACACCGCCTCCACCATCACGTTCGGCGCGCAGAACTGCTCCACCTCGTGCTTGTCCAGCCATCTGGTGAACGCCGCCGGGTCGCGCCGGACCTCGTCGTCGGGGACGACCAGGTGCCTGCCGGAGGTGAGGGTCTCGATGATCTCCCAGGCCGAGACGTCGAAGCTGATCGCCGCGAACTGCGCCACCGGGCCGCCGATGCCCGTCCGCTCCCGCCGGACCCACCGGGCGTGCGCCTGCACCAGGTTCACCATCGCGCCCGTACCCATGGTGACGCCCTTGGGCCTGCCGGTCGAGCCGGACGTGTGGATCACATACGCCGGGTGCAGCGCCGACAACGGCCCGGTCCGTTCGTCGTCGCGCAGGTCGTCGGCCGACTCGGCGGCCGCCGCGGCGCCGGTCCGCGGCTCGTCCAGGAGCAGGCGCGGGACACCGGGCGGCAGTTCCGCACTCGTGCGCACGGTGGTCAGCAGCAGGGCCGGCCGGACGTCGTCGAGGAGGAAGGCGATCCGCTCGGGCGGATACTGCGGATCCAGCGGCAGGTACGCCGCACCCGCCTTGAGCACCGCCCACACCGCCGCCACCAGGTCGAGTGAGCGCGGCACGGCCAGGGCGACCACGGATTCGGGCCCCACCCCGGCGGCCACCAACAGCCTCGCCAGCCGGTTCACCCGGGCGTTGAACTCGCGGTACGTCATGCTCCCGTCGGGCGCGGTGACCGCCGTGCGCTCGGGGCCCTGCGCGACCCGGGACTCGAACAGGGCCGGCAGCGTGGTCTCGACGACCGGGTGATCCGTGTCGTTCCAGTCCCGCACCACCCGCTCGCGCTCGCCGGGCGCCCACAGTTCGAACGCGCCGATCCGGCGCGTGGGCTCGCTCACCACCTGCGCGAGCAGGCGCCGCAGCCGGTCCGCGATGGACAACGCCGTGCTCCGGTCGAACAGGTCGGTGCCGAAGAGCAGGGCGCCGCTCAGTCCGGTGGGGCCCTGCGACCCGGCGGACTCGTCGTCGAACTCCACCACCAGGTCGAACGGTGACATACCGGTCCATACCGACTCGGGGTGCACCTCGATGCCGGGCAGCACCAGTTCGCCCGGGCGGGTGTTGCGCAGCACGAGCGCCACCTGGAACAGGGGATGCCGGGCCAGGGAACGCTCCACCGCCAGGTCGCCGACCAGCAGTTCGAAGGGGACGTCCTGGTGGGCATAGGCGTCCAGGCAGGTTTCCCGCACCCGGGCGAGCAACTCGGTGAAGGTCGGATCTCCCGACAGGTCCGTACGCACCACGAGGGTGTTGGTGAAGAACCCCACCAGTTCCTCCAGCGCGTCGTCCAGGCGTCCGGCCACCGGCGCACCGATGGGGACGTCGTCGCCGGCTCCGAGCTTGGACAGCAGCACGGCCAGCACGGCCTGGAGCACCATGAACGTGCTCGCGTCGTGCGCCCGGGCCAGGTTCACCAGCCCCAGGTGCACGTGCGCCGGGATCTCCAGCGGAACCGAGTCGCCCGCGTAGGAGGGCAGGGCGGGCCTGGGCCGGTCCGACGGGAGACTGATCTCCTGCGGCAGCTCGGCCAGGGCCCGCCGCCAGTAGGCCAGTTGTTCGGCGTGGACACTGTCCGGATCCGCCGCCGAGCCGAGCCGGTCCCGCTGCCACAGGGTGTAGTCGGCGTACTGGACCGGGAGCGGCGCCCAGCCGGGTTCCCGTCCGGCGGCGCGCTCGGTGTATGCCCGGCCCAGATCGGCCAACAGCGGACGCAACGACCAGGCGTCGCCGGCGATGTGGTGCATCACCAGCAACAGGACGTGTTCCCTGGGCGACAGGGCGACCAACCGCGCGCGCAGCGGGATCTCCGACTCCAGGTCGAACGCCCGCCGGGTGGCCCGGGCCAGGTCCTGTGCCAGGTCGGCCGGGTCGACCGGCACCACGGGCAGGTCGAGGTCGACCGAGTCGGCGGGGAGCACGCGCTGATACGGATGGCCGTCGTCGGCCGGGAACACGGTGCGCAGTACCTCGTGCCGGCCTACCAGGTCGCGCAGCGCGGCGCGCAGGACGGCGACGTCCAAGGCACCGAGCAGACGCAGCCCCATGCCCTCGTTGTACGTGGCGATCGGCCCCTGGAATTGTCGAAGGAACCACAGTCGGGACTGGGCGAACGACAGCGGGATCCGGTCGGGCCGCACCGCCGGGACCAGTGCGGGCCGGGCGGGGCCGGCCGTGCCGAGCCGGACGGCCAGCGCCGCGACGGTCGGTGCCTCGTACACGGTCCGAATACCCGTCTCCCGGCCCAGCACGGTCCGGATCCGGGTGAGCAGGCGCGTCGCCGACAGGGAGTGGCCGCCCAGCGCGAAGAAGCTGTCGTCGACGCCGATCGAGGTCAGGCCCAGCACCTCGGCGAAGATCGCGCACAGCGCCTTCTCCGCGGGTGTCCCGGGCTCGCGTCCGCCGCTCGGGGCCTGGCGGGAAGGTGCGGGCAGGGCGCGCTCGTCCACCTTCCCCGCGGTGGTCAACGGCAGCGCGTCCAGCACGACGAAGGCGGCGGGCACCATGTAGTCGGGCAGGAAGCCGGCCACCTGCGCACGGATCGCGGCGATGTCCGGCCGCGCTCCCGCCGCGGGCACCAGGTAGCCGACCAGGCGCTTGTCGGTGCCGGGGTCCTCGCGCACCACGGCGATCGCGGCGGCGACGCCGGCGCACCGGGCCAGGGCGGCCTGCACCTCGCCCGGCTCGATCCGGAAGCCGCGGATCTTGACCTGGTGGTCCGCCCGTCCGACGAAGTCCAGATCGCCGTCCCACGTCCAGCGCACCAGGTCCCCGGTACGGTACATCCGCGATCCGGGCGCACCGAAGGGGTTCGGGACGAAGCGCTCGGCGGTGAGGCCGGGGCGCCGCAGATAGCCCCGGGCCAGGCCGGGTCCGGCGACGTAGAGCTCGCCGACGGCGCCCGGGGGCAGCAGGTGCAGACCGGCGTCCAGCACGTACGCCGTGGCGTGGGTGACCGGTGGGCCGATCGGCGGCGATCGGCCGTCGGAGGGCGCGACACACAGTTTCTGCGCGGCGTCGACGGTGGTCTCGGTGGGTCCGTATCCGTTCCAGAACTCTCGTCCGTCCGCGGCCCACTGGTCCACGAGCGTTGCCGGCACGCGCTCGCCACCGGCGGATACCGTACGCAGCGCGGGCAGTTCGTCGGGCCGCAGCAGATGCATCAGGGCCGGGGACAGATGCGCGACGGTGACCCGGTGGGCGGCCATCAGCCGTTGCAGGGCTTCGGCGTCGAGCCGTTGGTCGTCGTCGGCCAGCACGATCTGTGCCCCGGCGGCCAGGGAGACCCACAGTTCGAGCATGGAACCGTCGAAGGTGAAGGCGTACGCCGCCAGGACACGGTCCTGCTCGCCCACGCCGTACGCCTGGACGGCGTGCGCCACGTACCGGGCGATCGACCGGTGTTCGATCACCACCCCCTTGGGACGTCCGGTCGACCCCGAGGTGTAGATCACGTACGCCGGATGAGCCGGGAGGAGGTCGGGGGCGGGTGCGTCGCGGGACTCGGCGAGGGGCGTCCGGTCGGCGGCGCCGGTGACCTCGTCCACCACCAGACACCGTGGCCCGGTCCAGCCGGGTGGAAGTCCCCGCGCCAGGTCCGCCGTCGTCACCACCAGAGCCGGTCGCGCGTCGTCGAGCATGTACGCGATGCGCTCCGGCGGGTACCCGGGATCGATCGGCACGTAGGCGCCGCCGGCGGTGAGCGTGGCCAGGAAGGCCACCACGCCCGCGGGGGAGCGGGGCAGCAGTACGGCCACGAACCGCTCGGGTCCGATGCTCCGCTCGGTGAGCACGCGGGCCAGCCGCCTCGCCCGGGCCCGGAGTTCGGCATACGTCAAGGAGGTTTCCCCGTACACCAGCGCGGTCCGCTCCGGGGTGCGCAGGACCTGCTCGGCGAGCAGCTCGGACAGGGTGCGCGGGGGGAGCGGTGCGGACGGCGGGTTCCACCGGGTCAGGAGCAGCCGTCGAACGGCGGCCGGCAGCACGTCGATTCGGCCCATCGGGGTGTTGCCCGGCGTGTCGAGGACGCGGTCGAGCGCTTCGTCGAGCAGGCGCGCGCAGCCCGCGTGCGTGCGCTCGTCGAACCGGTCGGGGTCGGTGTCGACGGCCAGTTGCAGGCTGCCGTCGCGCGAGATGTCCCACAGGTTCAGGGAGATCTCCTCGAAGGGACCGGTGGCGAGGTTGTGGGCGACGAAGGGCCGGCCGGCGAGGGTGACTCGGTAGTCGAACGGCATGACGTTCAGGGAGACCGCCCAGGGCACCTCCCCCGGGGCGAGGCCGAGGTCGTGGCGGATGTCCTCGTAGCGGTATCGCTGGTGGCGCATCGCCTCCAGGACCTGGACGACGCTTCGGTCGACCAGGTCCGCCAGGGTCGTCTCGGGACGCACCGACAGGCGGATGGGGACCACGTTGGCCACGACGCCGGGAATCGTCCGCTCGATGCCGGGGCCGCGGCCGGGTACGGCGAAGCCGATGACCACGTCCGTCTCGCCCGTGGCCCGCGCGGCGAACAGCGCGGTGGCCGCGACCGCGAGGCCGGCCAGGTTGGTTCCGAAGCCGCGGCAGGCGGACCGGAGTCGGTCGGCCGCCGCGGGGTCCAGGTTCCTCGTCTCGCGCCGGCGCGCGCGGGCCGGTCCCCGCACCGCCCCGCCGGCCAGGGACACCGGGCGGGGCCGGTCCGCCAGCAGGTCGAGCCAGTACCGCCGGTCCTCGTCGAACGCGGGGGAGGCGCGGTACGCCGCATCGGCGTCGACGAGGGCCTGCACGGACTCGAAGGGTTCGCCGTCGGCCGAGCCGCCCTCGAACAGGGCGGTGTAGAGCTCGGCTACGCGGGCGACCACCAGGGGAAAGCCGAATCCGTCGTTCACGATGTGGTGGCAGCCCTGGTACCAGTGGAAACGCCGATCGTGCAGCTTGAAGAGCGCGAACGTGACGAGCGGCCCGCGTTCGAGGTCGCGCGGGCGGGCCAGATCGGCGTTCATCCACTCCAGCGCGGACCGGTGCGGGTCCCGGTCCGCGCTCACGTCGACGACGTGCAGGCGATGTTCGAGGTCCGGGTCGACCTCCTGGCGGAGCCCGTCCTCGTCCTCGATGAATCTCAGCCGCAGGGTCTCCGCCTCGGACACGGTCTGCCGCAACGCCTCCTCGAACAGGCCGATGTCGAGGGTGCCGTCGATGTCGAGATACTCGCCCTCGTTGAGGATCGGGCTCTCGGGGTCGAATCGATGGGCGTACCACAGGCCCCGCTGCCCTGCCATGAGCTCGATACGTCCGGCGCTGCGGTCCGACATCTCACACTCCAGATCGAGACGACGCTTGGCGAGGTGCTCCCTGCGGTGGGTCAGCCGGGGTGGTCGAGATAGGAGTCGAGTCCGCCGCTGCGTCGCACGTCGAGGGTGGCGCAGTGGAAGGAGCCACCGAAACTGTTGAAGTTGCGGAAGCTGCACGGAATGGGGGTGAAGCCCCACTCCTTCATCGCGGAGATCATCGGTTCGTCGTCGCGTTCGACCACGACGCGGTTCTCGTCCAGCATCAGGACGTTCATGTTGATCCACTTGCTGGTCAGGTAGAGCGGGTGACTGTCGGGAATCACCGGCCGGGGGGCGCGCATCACGTCCCAGCCCTTGAAGATCGCGGGTACCCTCGAGACTCGCTCGGGGTGCACGAGCAGCTTCCCGGGAGCCAGCGGGGCCAGCGTGGCGTCGATGTGCATGGGGTGCGTGTCGTCGAACTCGAGGACGTGGATCCGGTATCGATCACCGAGATGGCGGCGCAGCCAGTCGATGCCGAACTCGTTCGTGACGTTGCTCTTCTGAGCGACGATGTCGCGCCCGAGCCGCAGGAAGTCGGCCGCGTCGAAGGTCGGCTCGAACTCGGTCACGATCAGCCGGGTCGGCATCCCCTCGGCCGGCTCGGTCCAGGTCAAGTCGTATTGTTCGTCGGTGAGTTCGGGCTTGGGTCCGGCGCTCCACCGGGCGCCGGACCGGAAGTACTCCTTCAGGAGCGGCCGGTAGGCGAGGGTTTCGTAGTACCGGGAGCGCCAGGCCATCGGGCACTCGATGACGTCCTCGCCCACCACCAGGAGGCAGTCGCGCGGCATGGCCGCGTACAGACCGGTGCTGGTCCAGTCGCGCGTGGCGTAGGGCGTGCGCTGCGCGACCGGCTCGGGGCGTCGGACCGTCACCCCCTCGGCTTCGAGGATGTGCACGAACTCGTCGAGTTCCTTGCGGGCCGCGGCGATCAACTCGGCGGGAAACGGTTGCCCGCCGCGGCGGCGGAAGGTCTCGTGCTGGTGCGCCGGAATGACCGGTTCCAGTGATGCGTGCCACGGGGGAAACGTGGCGTCGTCAACTATCCCGACAATCACTTCTTCGAGTGGATCCCACTCGGTATATGACGAGACGGAAGAATTTCGCGATAAGGGTATGTCTGTTGACGAATCGGACAACGTGAACTCCAGTCACTCTGCCGCATTCCGGTCCGACGGTCGCGCCAAGCCCTATCCAGGGAGGCCGCAAGGCACGCGGGGTGACATGAGTTCAAGCCGCCGTCCCGGCGTGCCGAGTGGTCGGCGGCCCTGGTCGTCCAGGTGGGTCATGGTGAACCTGCCGTCGGTGCGGTCGCCCTGTCAACACGGCGCCGATGTGACGCACGTCACTTGCGTTATCCGATCGTGATCATGGATATTAAATGTCGCCTGTCGTAAATTTTTGTTTCTCACCATTTTGCGTGAGAGGGGTGGATGTGACGCCGGGGGACAGCGAAAGAGCGATAATCCACATATACAATTCTGCGGTGGCGGCTTCGGCGATCGGTGCCGCCTGGGAACTCGGTATGTTTGACGAGTTACACACGCAGGGAATGCTCGACGTGCAGAGTTTCGCGGCCGAACGAGGACTCGACACCGTTTCCGTTCTCGCCCTCTTTCGGGCACTGGCGGCGGTCGAGATCGTCGAGCGCGAAGATTTCAAGATATTACCGGGCGTCCACTTCCCCGAGGCATACCGAAACAAATCGTTCTTTCACTGGCTCACCAGGGGGAGTGCCGATCTGTTCCGGCGGGCGCCCGAGGTCGTGCGCACCGAGAACCGGGTGGGAAATTTCTGCCCGCGCGACAGCGCCGCCATCGCCTTCGCGTGCCGGGAGATCAGCACGTTCTGCTACGACCCCTGGTTCTGGCAGACGGTGCAGGGACTGGACTTCGACTTTCACGTCGTCGCCGACCTGGGCTGCGGCAGCGGCGAGCGGCTCATGCAACTCCTCGACCGCCATCCCGGTACCCGGGCCGTGGGCATCGACATCGCCCAGCCGGCCGTACGCATGGCAACCGCCGCGGCGGCCGCGGCCGGCCTTGCCGACCGGACGACGTTCGTGCAGGCCGACGTGCTGACGATGGCCCCGGTTCCGGCGTTCGAAGAGGTCGAACTCCTGACCTGTTTCATGATGGGGCACGACTTCTGGCCCCGGCAAAGGTGCATCGAGAACCTTCGGCGGCTGCGCACCCTGTTCCCGCGGGCGCGCAGATTCCTGCTGGGTGACGCCACCCGCAGCGAGGGGGTCGCCGACCGTGACCTGCCGATCTTCGCGCTGGGATTCGAGGTCGCGCACGACATGATGGGCACCTTCCTTCCGACCGTGCGGGACTGGGAATCCGTTTTCGAGGAAGGCGGTTGGCGGCTCAGGAGTAAGAATTCGATCGACATCGCCGTCGGTGAGGTCATCTTCGAACTCGAAAGGCTCTGAGCCCCGCAGGATGTCGGAGACGGGCCGACGCAGGCCGCCGGCCACCGGAGAGGATTCGTATGCCCGATCTCGAATCGGTGCCCGTCCTGCACCACATCGCGGTGCAGACGGACAACCTCGACAACTCGATTTCATGGTACGAGGACTTCTTCGGCGGCCGGCTGACCTGGGCGACGGACATATTCTCGGACCTGACCGTCTCCCGCCTGCCCGGCGTCGTGCGGATGGCCGAACTGGCCGTCGGGACCGCGCACTTCCATCTCTTCGAACGCGGCACTCCCGCCGAGGGCCGGGCCGCGCCGGACGCACCTCGTTTCCAACACGTGTGCCTGAGCGTCGAAACGCCCGCCGAACTGCGTACCTGGCGCAGCCGTTGGTTGGAACTCTCCGGTTCGCACCGCTACACGTTCGCCGACCCGGAGCAACCCACCGAGATCGTGACCGACGCGCAGGGCACCCAAAGCTTCTACTGTCTCGACGTGAACGGCCTGGAATTCGAGTTCACCTGCATCGCGGGAGCAGTGGGGGAAAACGCATGAGGCGCCCGTCGGCCGTCGCCGCACTCTCCCTGCCCGGCACCAACGGCTGGGACTTCGGCGACTACCCCTACGGCCTGGAACCGCTGACGATGCCGGCGCCGAACAACGCCGCGCCCGACGGCGGCGGTCGCGACGAAGCCGACCTCGACGACGCGTGCCTGGGCTTTCTGGCCCGGGCCGAGGAGGGTTTCGGGATCACCGCGCCCGTCGACGACAGCCGCCTGGGGCAACTGTTCTGGTTCCGCTGGATCATCGGCCATCACGTCTCCTTCGTGATCTGGCGCCTGCTGGCGGACGAACTGTCGCGGCTGTCCTCGAACCCGAAGGACCGCGAGGCCGCCTCGGTCGCCGTGACGGAATACGTGCGGGCGTACTGCGGGATGCTGCTGTACACGGGCTCGTGCAACAGCGCCATCTACAACGCGGACATCCGACCGAGCATGCATCGGCTGCACAGCACCTTCAGCGGTACCTGGGCGCCGGACTACCCGCCGGTACGAAGCCTGTTCCGAGGCCGGAAACTGCCGCCCGTGGTCGACTCCGAGCGGGAACGGCTGGTCCGACAGGTCGAGTTGAGCCACCGCATCCACCTGGGGGTCGCGGCCAAGCTGGTGGAGGGCGGCAGGTCGCTGCTCCAGCAGTCGGTCGCGCAACGCGACGCCAACCAGCCCCGCATGTGGGAGGGGATCTTCGACTGCTACTTCCTGACCCTGCGGGCGCCGACCACGCGGCAGGAGATCCTGGCGCAATTGTTGCGGCGCAACAAGGCCATCGTGATGGACCTCGCCACGAACGGCCTGTACCCGGGGTCGCCGGAGAGCCGGGACGAGACATTGGCGGAGATGCGACACCCCGACATCGTGGAGTGCGAGGAGGATCTGACTCCCTCGCTCTTTCGCGTCGCCGGTCTGGCCGCCGGCTTCTCCGCGGCCCGGGTGGCCAAGGAGATGACCGCCTCGTGAGCGCCATGCGGCACGGGGTGATCCTGCTGCCCGAGCAGCGCTGGTCGCACGCGCGGCGACTGTGGACGCGCGCCGAGGAACTCGGCTTCGACCACGCGTGGACCTACGACCACCTGATGTGGCGATGGTTGCGCGAAAAGCCTTGGTTCGGCGCCGTCCCGACGCTGGCGGCCGCGGCCGAGGCCACATCCCGGATCGGACTCGGGACGATGGTCGCCGGCGCGTCCTACCGGCACCCGGTGACCTTCGCCAAGGAATTGATGACCCTCGACGACATCTCGGACGGCCGGATGATCTGCGGACTCGGCGCCGGCGCCGGAGGCCACGACGACCGGGTGCTGGGCCACACACCGCCGTCCCCGGCCGAACGCCACGACCGTTTCGCGGAGTTCGTCGAAATGACCGACCTGCTGCTGCGCCGACGGGTGACCGACCACCGGGGCGCCTGGTTCGAGGCCCACGGCGCCTTCATGGTGCCGGGCTGCGTCCAGCGCCCGCGCCTGCCCCTGGCCATCGCCGCGACCGGCCCCCGAGGCATCCGGCTGGCGGCTCGCCACGCCGACATCTGGGTGACGGCCGGCGACCCCGGCTGGGGTGAACCGAGCGGCTACGCACCGGCGATCGCGAAGCTTCGCGCACAGGCGCACGCCCTCGACGCGGCGTGCGCGGACATCGGCCGCGACCCCTCGACGGTGCGCCGACTGGTCGTCACCGGCGCGATGATCACCGGCGTGATCGATTCGGTGGACGCCTACGAGGACGCCTGCGGACTGTTCGCGGACGTCGGCTTCACCGACCTGGTCGTCCACTGGCCCCGAGCCGACTTCCCCTACCAGGGCAGCCCCGAGGTCGTGGAGCGGATCGCCGGCAAGCTCTTCACGTCGACGGGCACACGATGATCGGCTACGAGCTCGTCAACATGTTCACCGACCGTCCCTTCACGGGCAGTGCCCTGGCCGTGGTCCCCGACGCGACGGGACTGTCGTCCGCCGTGATGCAGTGCGTCGCGGCGGAACTCGGCGCCGCGGAAACCGCCTTCGTCCTCCCCGCGACCTCGCCCCACGCGTCGTACCGGGTGCGCGTCTTCGGTCCGGACGCCGAATCACCGCACGGCGCGCATTCCGGCGTGGGGACCGCCGCCACGCTGGCTCGGTTGGGCCGCGTTCCCACCGGCCGGCTGGTGCAGGAATGTGGCGCCGGACGCCAAGTGCTCGCGGCGCGGGCCGACCGCGCCACCCTGCACGCGACCGGGCCGGTGCGCGGCGAGCCGCTGGATCGGCAACCACTGCTCGACGCGGTGGGGCTGACCGAGGCAGACCTCGCCGATGCGGACGGCGACGGCGGGCCGCGACTGGCGGGCTTCGGCGGGGGCTTCGCGGTGCTCCCGGTCCGCGCCGGCGCGATCGCCCGGGCCCGACCCGACTACGCGCACATGCGCGACATCGCTCTGCCGGCTCTGTGCCTGTTCACCTGGGATCCGGCCGATCGCCTCGCCCGGGCCCGGCTGTTCGCCCCCGGCTTCGGCATCCCCGAGGACCCCGCCTGCGGACCGGTGGCCATGGCCCTGGGCGGGTGGCTGATCGTCGCCGGCCGACTGCCCGCCACGAACGGCGAGCACGGATACACGGTCCGCCAGGGAGCCGAGGCGGGCCGCCCCGCCCTGCTCGAGTGCACGGTGACGGTCGAGAACGGCCTCGTGGTGCGAGGCAGCGTGACCGGCCGGGTGACACCGGTCGCCTCCGGACACCTCGCGGACCCCGTCGAATCCCCTTGACCGACCCCCCGGAAGGACGTCTCGTGCTGCATCGTCCGGAACTGCACGGCACCGCGTGCGCGGTCTCCTCCACGCACTGGCTCGCTTCGGCGGCGGGCGTGGCGATGTTCGACCGCGGCGGGAACGCGTTCGACGCCGCCACCGCCGCGGCCCTGGTCATCCAGGTGGTGGAGCCGCACCTCAACGGCCCCGGCGGAGACGTGCCGATCATGGTCTACGACGCGGCGACCGGGTCCACCCAGGTCGTCTGCGGACAGGGTCCGATGCCGCGGCAGGCGACGCCCGAGGCGTTTCGCCGGCGCGGGCTGGCGGTGATACCCGGCTCCGGACTGCTGGCGGCCACCGTGCCCGGGGCCTTCGGCGCCTGGATGCGCCTGCTGCGCGACTTCGGCCGGCTGACGGTACAGGACGTGCTGGAGCCCGCGATCGGCTACGCCGAGGACGGATATCCGCTGCTGCCCAAAACCGCCGCGATGATCGAGGTGATGGCGCCGCTCTTCCGCGACGAGTGGACCGAGTCCGGCCGTACCTACCTGCACCACGGCGCGGCTCCCGCGCCCGGCGCCCGGATGCGCAATCCGGCGCTGGCCCGGACGTATCGCCGCATCCTCGCCGAGGCCACGGCGGGCGGACGAACGCGCGAGGCACAGGCGGACGCCGCGATCTCGGCCTTCTACGAGGGATTCGTCGCCGAGGCCGTCGACCGGTTCATGGCGACCGAGGAGCCGATCGACTCCACCGGCCGGCACAACGGCGGCTTGCTCACCGGTGACGACCTGGCCGGCTGGCGGGTACCCGTCGAGGCCACCGCGGCCCTCGACTACCGCGGTCACAGCGTGCACAAGGCGGGTCCCTGGTCCCAAGGCCCGGTCTTCCTCCAGCAACTGGCCCTGCTGGAGGGCTTCGACATCAACGCGATGGGCTTCGGGAGCGCGGACCACGTGCACACCGTGATCGAGTCCGCCAAGTTGGCCTTCGCGGACCGGGAGGCGTGGTACGGCGACCCCGAGCACGCCGACGTGCCGCTGGCCGGCCTCCTCGACCCCGCCTACGCGGCAGCCCGCCGGACGCTGATCGGATCCGAGGCGTCCGATGTCCTGCGCCCCGGCTTCCCCGACGGTCGAAAGCCGTGGATTCCCCCGGTACTGGACGTGTCCGCCTCCTCCGGCGACCCGGACTGGCTGCGGCAGTTGGCCGACGGCATCCCGACCGTCCTGCAGCGGACGGCGGCGAAGGGCGACACGTGCTGCGTGAGTGCGACCGATCGCGACGGCAACATGGTGGTCGCCACCCCCAGCGGAGGGTGGCTCAAGAGCTCGCCGGTGGTCCCCGGTCTCGGATTTCCGCTGGGCACCCGAGGCCAGATGGCCTGGTTGGACGAGGGACACAACAACTCCGTCGCTCCCGGCAAACGGCCCCGTACGACGCTCAGTCCGACCTTGGCGCTCCGGGACGGCGCGCCCTACCTGGCCTTCGGTACGCCCGGGGGCGACCAACAGGACCAGTGGACCCTGAACTTCTTCGTCAACCACGTCGACTTCGGCATGAGCCCCCAGCAGGCGGTGGAAGCGGCGACCTTCCATACCGATCACGTACCGAGCTCGTTCACGCCCCGCCGAGCGCGGCCACTGGCCGCGGTCGTGGAGCAGGACGGGTTCGATCCGGCCGTCCTGACCGAGCTTCGCCGGCGCGGCCACGAGGTGCAGACGGCCGCGCCGATGACCCTGGGCAAGGTGTGTGCCACGGGCCCGGACTCGCACGGCGGCGTGCTGGCGGCGGCGAGTCCGCGTGGGCAACAGGCGTACGCGGTCGTTCGGTGACCGTGGACGGGCGCGGTGGGAGCCGCGCCCGGCCCTGCGGAAAGCGGTGCCCGGTCACCGGGGGAGCGTCGGATCGTCGACCGGATCCGGATCGGCTGCGCCGTCGAGTCCGGCGGGTCGGCTTCGAACGCTTTCGAGACTCGCCAACCTGGGGACCACGACGAGGGACGCGAGCAGGACGACACCGCCGAGAACGGCGGGGGCGCGCACGGAGAACGCGGAACCGAGCCAGCCGCTGAGCCCGGCGCCGACCAGGATCCCCAGACGGCTCAGCAACAGGTAGCAGCTGTTGACCCGACCGAGAAGCCGACGCGGTACGACCCGTTGCCTGAGGGAGACCACCTGCACGTTCCAGGTCACCACACCGAAACTGGCCACGGCATACAGGACGGCCGCCAAGGCCACGGAGGAGCCGACCCCCAGACCCAGCAGTGAGGCTCCCATCAGGAAGAAGGACAGACCGATTCTGGACGTCAGGCCGAGGCGGTTGCGCAGCCGGCCCGAGGTGACGCCGGCCAACGCTCCGCCGACGGCACCCGAGGCCAACACCATGCCGTACGCCACGGGCGACGCTCCCAGGGTCTTCGTCAACAGCAGCACCAGCATGGTGACCGCCAGGTAGAAAGCCATCGACGCCACCGCTGCCACGATGGCCAGCAGCCGGATCCCGCGGTGCGTCCAGGTCCAGCGAACGCCCTCGCGGATGTCCGCCGCCACCGGGCGACGAGGTGACGGCGTGCTCGCGCTCGACCGACCCAACGCGACCACCAGGGCGGCGGCCAGGACGAAGGAGACGCCGTCCACGGCGAACGGGTACCCCGCGCCGACAACGAACAGGGCGGAGCCCAGCAGCGGGCCGACGAAGTGTCCGCCGACGATGAGACCGCCCTCCAGACGACCGTTGGCGGCCTCGAGTTGCTCGGGCCGCACCACATCCGGCAGGGCGGACGTGGACGCGTTGACGAAGACCGTCTCGCCGCATCCGAGCACGAAGGCCAGCAGGGCCGGCACCAGCAACGGCGGGCTTGCGACCAGCACCCACGCGGCGAAGCCCAGGACCACCACGGCGCGCACCAGGTCGACCTGCCACATCAGGCGCCGCCGGTCGAACCGGTCGGCCAGGACGCCCCCCACCAAGGACATCACCAGCCAGGGCAGTGTTCCGGCCACCGTCACCAACGCCACGGCCCTCGGTGACGATGACACCGTGGCGACCAACAGGGGCAGGGCCGCATCCCGCATGCCGTCACCCACGGCGGAGATCGACGAGGCCGACCACAGCAGCGTGAACTTCCTGCCCAGCCCCGACGCCAAAAGCCCCTGCGATGCCGCCGATTTCGCCGTAGTCACCGCCCCAGTCTGGCAGCCGGCCGGCCCCGACGACCGGGAGACGAGAGGGATGGCGCCCGGCAGGCACCAACACGTCGGCGGTGCATGCGACCCGTCCGCCCGCTTCGTGGTGAGCACCCGGATCCGGGCGAGGACGTTGCCCGTGGGCGAGGTGCACACCCGCTGGGCCCGACTGCGGGAATCCTCGGCGGGCTCAGCTCGGTTGGGCCGGTGAACCGCGCATCGTCTTGCCGGGGTTGCGCGTCGTCGGGCCGCCCACGGAGTTGAGGACCAGCTGGGCCTGGTTGTCCACGAAGCGGGTGAACAACTGCTGCGCGTAGCCGAAGATCACCGCCCAGGCGATGATCTGCGCGGACGAGTCGAGCGCGCTCAGGCCGGGAATGAAGTCGCCGCGCATGAGCAACAGCCCCAGGAGTGCGGTGAGCGCGCCGGTGGGGAGCTTGAGCAGGGCCAGCGCCACGGGCACGTTGTACGGCGTCGAGGTGCCGTGGATCCGGCGCAGCGACGCGGCGGCGGCCACGGCGGCGGCGACCAGGCCGACCAGTTCGACCACCGGGTAGTCCCACTGGGTGGCGACGTCGGCGTACATCTGGTCCAGGCTTCGCCCGTCGACCCGCTCGCCGTTCGCCGCGGCACCGGCGGGGGCGGGGGCGGTGGCCGTGGCACAGACGATGCCGATACCCGTGGGGTTGAAGCACAACGGCACCGTCCCGGGCGAGGCGGCGCCGGCCATGGCGATCAGGGCTGCGATGATCGCGAGCGCCGCGGTGACGCCGAAGACGATGTGCGCGAAGCTGCGGACCCTGAGCTTCTCCTTCAGGTGCACCTGGTGTGCCACCGTCGAGGCGTCGACCAGGACTTCGCGCTGGTTTTCGGTCAGCGTGTCACCGGCGCGGACGGACAGCGCGATTTCGTCCACGTGGGCGCGGCGTTCGTCGCCGAGCGGCAGGTGCTCCTTGATGAAGGCCACGATGCCGGGCAGGTGTGCGGTCATGTCCTCCAGCGTCAGTAGCCGGAGCAGGAAGATGTAGGCGACGTCCAGTTGCGTCTGGGCGACCGCGATGTGCGCGGCCGGTCGGCCGTGTTCGTGCCCCAGGGCCTCCTTCGCCTCGTCGAGCGACTCGAGGGCCTGGTCGGCCAGGACCTGATCGCACGCGGTGAGCGGGCCCGGCGCGGTCTTGCTCTTGAGGAGTGCCTCGAGTTCGACGACGCGAGAGCGCAGTCCTTCGCGCAACTCCCACTGTCCGCGTTCGTGCCGTCGAAGGTTCCGAGCCTGCGAACGCGCTTTTCGACGGGAGTTGTCGGCGGGCGGCGGCGGGGGTGGCTCCGAGGGTGTCGACTTTGACTCCATGTATTCGACTATGAACGACGAGTCAGACGAATTCCCGCGCGATCAGCTTCTTCAGGTCCGGCATCACCCCGATGGACGCGCCGGGAGCGCCTGCCGTGCTGTTGCCGGGGGTGGTCAACACCGTGCGCATACGCTTCGGGCTCAGTTTGCCCGGGGCACCGACGCCCGGGTTCAGCCTGGTGAACAGGTCCTGCACCAGCAGGCACACGCCGGCGATGATCGCGGCCGCGCCCGAGGTGCCGCCGAAGAACGGGCCGGTCCAGTAGGCGTCGGCTTTCGTGGGCGTGTTCGGGTTGCCGGTGGTGACGATGTTCTCGCCCCACGCGAAGCAGTCGACGCGACTGCCGAAGCTGCTCTGCGAGGAGCCGGTGGCCAGGTTCTCCACCGCGATCCGGCCGTGCGGCTGCGCGGACGTGCCGGACCCCACCATGATGGCCCCCGACTCACGGAACTCGCCCGGCTCGTTGCGGTTGAGCACGCGCCGATTCGTGACGGGGTCGCGGAATTCGTCGAGGTTGGCATTCTTGTTCCCCGCCGCCTCCACGACGATCACGCCGCGGGCGGTGGCCAGCGCGATCGCGGCGAAACAGCCCGGGTCGGTCTCCACCGGCACGAAGCGCGGCACGCCGTTGAACTGCGCCGCGAACTGGACTTCCAGCAGCAGCACGTCGCCGGCGGAGAGCTCCGACTGCGCCCGCATGATGGCGTTGGCGACACGTTGCCGGTCCGCCGGCGAGTTGAAGACCTGCGTCGCGTGGAAGTAGGAGATCATCCGTGCCGACGCGTTCGGTGCGATGCCACAGATGCCCCGGGTGTTGTCGATACCGACGATCGAGCCCACGACGGCGGTGCCGTGCGCGAAGCTCAGCGGGGTGTTGACGCCGTCGATCAGGCGCAGCCCCGGGGGAAGGTCTTCGTGGCCGACGAACCAGCCCTGTTCGAGGTCGATGAACTGGGTGCCGTCGCCGCCCGCGCCCTTGGCCCACGCCGCTTGCGCGCCGATGCCGTCCAGTGCCGGGTCCAGGTAACCCTGTCGGAAGAACAGCGCGTTGCCGGTGCCGACCACCGGATCCGAGGCGAGCGGCATGCTGTAGGCGAATTCCACGGACCCCCCGAACGCGGCCATGGAGGCCGCGAGCGCCTCGGTGTCGAATCCGGCGGGGCAGTCGATCTCGAGGTAGTTCTCGAAGTTCGTCCGCTCGTAGTCGGGTTCCTCCTCGGCGGCCTGATCGACCAGCACCTGGATCTGCTCTGCGGACAGTCCGTCGAAGACGCGGTGCAACGTGAGGTCGGGCAGCAGCGCGCGCACCGCCTCGACGGCGAACTCGCTGCCCGGGCCCAGGACATCGGCGGCGAACCGGTCCAGGTCGAGACTGCCGCCCTGGCCGAGTGGTACGAAGACACTGTCGGCGATCTTGACGATCACCTGCGGGGCGATCTCGGGATCGGTCGTCCGCACGTTGATGCCGAAGGCCGGGTCGAAGGTGATGTCGCCGAGTTCGAAGCGGTTCATCCGCCCGCCGAGGACGTCCGGGTTGTCCACCTCGTCGGTGATCGGATAGCCCAGTCCGCCGGTCTCCGCGCCCATCCCGAGATAGGTGTCCATGATCAGTCCGTGCAGCTCGAACGCCTCGCCCACGCGCGGATGGAAGTAGATGCGTCCGAATGTATAGGCCCGGCAGGAGCCGCCGTCGTAGAGCTCTTCCTCTTCCCCGACCGGATCGCCCAGGTTCAGGATGCCGGCGGAGATGAGGGAATCGTGTTTTTCGTCGATGGGCGACATGGCCCCTCCAGAATGAATGCGTGAGCGGATCCCCGCGCTCGACCCTGGGACGGGGTGCCGCTCTTCCAGCCTAGGCCAGGGTGCCGGCGCGGTCGCGTCGGACCGGTCGGCGCCGGCCCGCCGCCGGCCCGCTGCCGGCAACT
Source organism: Embleya sp. NPDC020630 (assembly GCF_044334985.1). Taxonomy (NCBI): domain Bacteria; kingdom Bacillati; phylum Actinomycetota; class Actinomycetes; order Kitasatosporales; family Streptomycetaceae; genus Embleya; species Embleya sp. NPDC020630. The sequence continues at coordinate 84,128 of NZ_JBIRUB010000010.1, read as the reverse complement.
GTCGTGCACCGTCGAGGGATTTCGGCCCGGCGATCGGATGCGGGTCGCCGTCGCCCGGTGTGTCGCGCCCGATACCGGGGGGTACGCCCGCCACGATGGCCAGGTCCGCCCGGCGCGGGTCCGGGCCCGGTGGGAAGGGATGCCATGCCGCTGAGGAGCTACGGAGTTCTGGCCGCGCGGGCGGTGGCGCGCGTACGCGAAGGCGCCTCCGGCACGCCGCACTACCAGATCCATCTGGCCGACGACGCGGGCACCGCGTACCGTGCGGCGATCAACGTGCTGTCCAAGGAAGCGCCGTCCGAGCTGCTGTTCGTGGTGGTGGAGGACTTCCGCCACCCGCTGACCGACTCGCTGCCCGCCGCGGGCAGCGGGTGGACGCCGCTCGCGTCGCAGCCCGGCCACGCCGCGCTCGACTACATCCGTGCCAACCTGTTCGACCCGACGACCGTACGGCCGCTGCCCCCGGACCTGCCCGGGGAGGACAACGACCTGGCCGATCTGCTCGACCACTACGTACAGCGCGCGATCGGCGACGCGGCGGCCGCGGTCTACGTGTTCGGCGAGCGCTTCGGCCCCGAACCCGACAAGCCGGACAAGGTGTTCGGCTTCCTGCCCGGCAACGGCGTGCACGACGTGCACATGAACCAGGGCAACAGCGAGGATTTCCGCCGGGACGACGGGGTCTGGCAGGACGGCGGCCTGCTCATCCGCCTGCCGGACGGCCGCTGGGTGGCCGTCTTCCTGGCCTTCCAGTCCCAGTCCTGGCACACCGACGACACCACCGGTCACGCCCTCGACACCGCGCCGCCCCTGCCGGGCACCGGCGAGGAGCGAATGCGGATCGTCGGGGCGCTGGTCAACCCGCCCGGACCGGCACCCGAGGCGGAGACCGTCACCCTGCTCAACGCCTCCCCCGCACCGATCGTGCTCGACGGCTGGCGGCTTGTGGACCGCAACAAGACCGCGCTGCTGCTCCCCGCGACGACGCTGGCGCCCGGCGCCGTCCTGCAGGTGCCCGGAAGCCCCTCGTTCCAACTCGGGAACCGCGGCGGCGCGATCACCCTGCTCGACCCGGCCGGGCTCAAGGTGCACGGTGTCACGTACACCGCGGACCAGGGGCGTCGCGAGGGTTGGACGATCGTCTTCTGAGCGGTACGCGTCTTGGAGGTACGGGTGATCCGTACGCGCGGATGCACGTGCGGATGCGATCGGCACGTGCGGAGGGGTGGCGCGATGCGCGTCGCCCCTCCGCCGCGGTCCCGGCGGACACCGCCGGCCGTCCGGCCAAAAGGTGCGTGCCGGGGCCGCGTTTGTCACGCTGGAGACAGGTCGCGTGCCCCGCCGTGGCCCGACGGTCGGCGAGGTGCGCCCCGCGGCCGGTCGATCGGAAGGCGGGCAGCCATGACTGCCGACCCGTTCAGCATCCTCCGCGTCGAGGACATGCTCTTCCTGCGCGTCGAGGTGGTCAACCTCCGACGCGAGGGGGCGCGTCTGGTTCGGGAGGATCCCGCCGCACCGGCGCTGGTGCTGCTCCAGCTGCCCTCCCAACACGTGAACGAAAGCGTGCTGCCCGGCGGGCAGTTCCCGGAGACCGTACCCGCCTTCGCGGCGGGGTCGAGCACGCTGGTGTTCCTGCTCCCGGACGGGCAGGACGGCATCGACCTGACCGTCGACGCGCTGATGGACTGGAACGGACTGACTCCCACGATCGCCCCGGCCAACCAGCCACTGGACGACCCGGACGAACCGACCGTAGTCGGCGGACTCCCGCGCACCGCCATCGAGTTCCCCACCCGCGTGCTGCTGGGCCACGACCACGACGGTTCGGCGTTCGAGTGGTCGGCGCACCTGGCCGAACCAGTCGTGCTCGACGGTCGGGCCGAACTGTGGCACGCCGAACTGTCGGGCGAGAACGGCGCGCCCGTGCACCTGAAGGTGTTCTCCGTCAAGGCCGGCCCCGAGCGCACCGGAATGCCGCTGGACCGGTTCGTGCCCGGCGAGCTGCTCGCCCGCACCAGCCTCGACCAGTTCATCGACGTGGACGGGACTTCGCTGCGACGGCCGCTACTGGCCGACCGGTTCATGCTCACGCCCCTGGGCGCGACAGTGCGCATCAGCGGCTCCTGGCCCACCGCGCCCGACTTCCTCGGGCTGAGCCTGACCGGCTACGAGCACATCGCGTCGCTCGGGCGCGACGAGTTCGTGCACACCGTGCGCCAGGGCTTCCTCAGCAGCGGCCATCGGGCGTCCCTCGTGGACATCACCAGGCGGACCTACGACGACCCGGGCGACCTCACCTCGGTCGCCTACCTGCACAAGGAAAGGCACATCGTGGTGGACCAGGCCGAGGTCGCCTACGGTGCGAACGCGGGCTACGACCGGCATCAGGGACGGCAGATACCGTTTCGATCGCTGCGGCTCACCGACCTGGTCACCCCCGTGATCGATCCCGGGGAGGGCGCGTTCTGGGTGACGGTGGGCGGCGAGCCGTACCGGTTCCACGCCACCGCGACCGATGCCGAGGGCCGGCACGTCAGCCTGGACCTGCCGCTCGTGTTCGCCTCCTCGGACGCCCTCGACCGCATGGCGGCGGTCTACAACGACCCCGCCACCGCCGACCGCGCGAACGTGGGGCTGGGCGGACAGACCGTCGCCCTGGCCGAGAACCCGAGCGGGGACGGCAGCACCGGCATGCCGGTGACCTCGGCGCGCTTCACTCTGGCACCGGCCTCCGGGAACCCGGCCGGGGTGCTTCCCGCCATGGTCGACGCGGTGGCGCGGGTGCCCGCGGTCGAACAACTCACCGGACTGGCCACCGAAACCGCCGTACGGCTGCACGACGCCTACCTCGAACAGGGCTTGGACGGCCAACCCACCGGCGCGTTCTTGCATCTGGTCGACGCGCTGCCGATGAACCTGTCCGCCGAGAAGGCGGGCGGCCTGGCCAAACCCAGCATGGCCGTCCAGGCCGTCACCACCCGAGCGGGGTTGCTCGCACCGAAGTTCCTCGGCGCGGCGGGCGACGCGGTGGGTGTCGACTCCGCGTCGCTGGCGCAGATCTTCGGCGGTACGAAACTGCTGGGTCCCATCGATCTGGCCGACCTGCTCGCGGACGTCCCGGCGACATCCGTCGCGGAGTTGCGCGACCTCGGCGAGGACGAGATCCGCCGCCGGCTCGACGGTGTCTCCCGGGAGCTGCTGCCGGTACCACTGATGCGGATCGGCGATCTCCTGGACGGATCCGGCTCCGAACTGCGGTATGTGTGGAAGCCCGCGCTGAAGAACGACCTGCCGCTGCTGGATCTGGACGGCGCCGCCCTCGTCCTCGAAGCGACCACCGTGCGCTCGCCGGACGCCCTGAGCAAGTCCAGCGTGCGCGGCGAACTCAAGCACTTCGCATTCGTGTTCGCGGACATCGTGCGGGTCGACTTCGAACGCCTGACGTTCACCGCGCGCCCCGGCAGCGCACCGGACGTCAGCGCCGCGGGTGTCGCGCTCACCTTCGAGGAGAGCCTCGAGTTCGTCAACCAGCTCCGCGAGGCACTGCCCTCGGACGTGTTCGGACCCGGCTCGTTCGTCGACGTGAACACCTCCGGGATCACCGCCGGCTACTCGCTGACCCTGCCGACGCTCTCCCTGGGCATGTTCAACCTGAGCAACGTCGCCCTGGCCGCGCGCCTGACCATCCCCTTCGACGACAAGCCGGCACGGTTCCGTTTCGCCGTCTCCGAACGGCATAACCCGTTCTGCGTCAGCGTGTCGCTGTTCGGCGGCGGTGGCTTCTTCGCTCTCGAAGTGAGCACCCGCGGCATCGAACAGATCGAAGGATCCTTGGAGTTCGGCGGCAACGCATCGCTCGACCTGGGCGTGGCCAGCGGCGGCGTGCACCTGATGGCGGGCATCGCGTTCCAGATGGCCGGCGACTCGGTCACGCTGACCGGATACCTGCGCTGCGGCGGCTACCTGTCCGTGCTGGGCATCGTCGGCATCACCGTCGAGTTCTACCTGGCCCTCACCTACCACAAGGACAACGGCATCTCCGAGGTGATCGGCCAGGGCAGCGTCACCGTCAGCGTCCGCGTCGCCTTCTTCAGCAAATCCGTGACCCTCGCGCTGGAGCGCCGGTTCACCGGCTCGGCAGCCGACCCGTCGTTGACGGACACCATGAAACTCGAGCACTGGCACGAATACTGCCGGGACTTCGCCGAGTGAACCGCGCCACGGCCACCCCGATCCGAGGCCCATCCCGGGTGACCCCGCCTGGAAGGCACGCCCATGACGACCGCACAGAACATCCAGTGGATCGCCCTGCCGGCCGGTCTGTCCCCCGACGGGACGCAGGCGCGCCTGTCCGTGTTCGTGGCACCTCGACTGACGAGCGACGGCCCCGGCACCCTCGCGGCGTTCCCGGACTTCCGGGACTGGCCGGCCCGGGTGGCCGGCGCGACGTTCGCACTCGCCCTCGGGAACGAGTCCGGTGTCCTCGACGGCGGAGCCGCGGTCGTGCCGCTGACCCGCACCGGGCAGCCGAGCGATTCCGCGCTGTGGCAGCTGTTCTTCCCCGAGGGCACCCCGGTGGAGGTGTTCGAGTTCGACGACCACCGGCAGAACACCATGGTGAGCTACCCGGCCCGCGACCTCGCCGACACCACCCGCCAATCCTTCGCGAGCACCGCGGCCGAGTCACCCGACAACATGCCCCCGAGCCAGGCCATGAGCACCCTCGCCGGGTTCGCCGCGGCCACCGACATGCAGGGCACCATGCAGGGCATGCGCGAGAACATCGTCGCGCAACTCGCCGCCGCCGACGCACGCGTCGCCGACCGGCCGGGCGAACTGGTCCGGCCCGAACTGAGCCCGCAGGAGGCGTTCCTCGCCTTCCACGAACCGCAACCGCAGGTCGCCGGCCTGGTCGCGGACGGCGGCCCGCACATCGCACCGCCACCGGAGGTGCCGCGGGTCGACTTCCACCAGTTGTTGTCCTCGCTCGGCGACCACCCCAAGCTGCTCCGACGCCTGGGGCTGGTGCTGGACTTCGTGCTTCCGGTCGACAAGCTGCCGGGCGCGAGCGGGGAGCGGACCATCGTCCTGGTGCCCACCTGGGAGCCGCTGCTGGGCCGGGACGCGTCGCACGACCACCCCGCCGCGACGCGCTACGCCCTCGCTCCGGGCCAGGGCTTCTGCGCCGCCGCGGACGGCACCGACGCGTTCGGGCCGCCCGCGCGCGGGCTGCTGGCCCTGTCGGAGGACGAGTACACCATCGAGCAGGCCGACATCGACGGCGTCACACTCAAACTGATGACCGCCGCCGTGGCGACCGCCACCGACGGGGATGCCGAGGCCGCGCCGCCGACGGTCCGCACCAAGGGGCTCTCGCTCGTGCTGGGCGACCGCACGCGGCACCTGCACGAGAACTTCCAGCGGGCCGCCGACCGGCAGGACGCGCTCGCCGACGAGAACACCACGGTGGTCCTCACCGCCGAGGACCTCGTGCGCGGACACCGCCTGGACATCTTCGACGAGACCCGGCAGAAGTGGTTCTCGCTGCACGAGCGTGAGATCGCCTACGACCGGGCGGGCAGCCCCGGCGACCACCTGGACACCGCGTCCGACGAGGGATTCTTCCAGCTCAGCCTGGCCACCCCGGTCACCGCGCCGGGCGCCGCGCAGCGCGTCCACGTGCACGAACACCTGGTCACCTGGGACGGGTGGGCGTTGTCCGCACCGCACCCGGGGATGGCCGTGGCGAAGGGGGACAGCCCCGAGCGCATCCCCAACACGGCGGCCACGACAATGCCGTTGGAGATCGAAACCCATGCCCGGCCCGGCTCGCTGCCGCGCCTGAGGTTCGGAAACTCCTACCGGATCCGGGTCCGCACGGTGGACCTCGCGGGCAACGGGCCGACGGCGGCGGAGGCCGACGGACTCCTCGACCAGGACGTCCTGGTACTGCCGGCCGCGGGCGGGTCGGTCTTCCGCAGGTTCGAGGCGATCCCCCCGCCGCTGCTGCTGCCGCGCGTCGCGTTCACCGAAGGGACCTCGGCGCACCGACTGGTCATCCGCAGCACCGCCGAACTGTCCCCGGCACAGTACGCCGAGACCTTCAACGCCTCGCCGCCGGTCTCCGGCGGCACCCACGCGCCGTACCACGAGGTCGACGAGCGGCACGTGGTCGCGCCCAAGACGTCGCTGCAATGCGCCGAACGGCACGGCAAACTCGACGAGGCCATCGGCTCGGGCGACGCCGACGCACGCGAACGGGTGTACAGGATCGCGTCGCGGGAGAGCGGGTCGCTCGACGACGCGTCCCTGCCCGGCACGGCGTCCGTGACGTATCCGTCGGCGACCCCCGACACGGCGCAGGGCCACTACGTGCTGTGCACAGGCGAGACGGTCGAACTGCCGTATCTGCCCGACCCGCTCGCCGAGGGTGTGGTCTTCCACGAACTCCCGGGCGTGCCGGCGGGCCAGGGGTTCACGCTGCCGTGGGACGCGCCGGCCTGGCATGCGCCGAAATCGATCCTCCTGCGCATCCGGGAGGGCAGCGGACCGCCCGTCTTCGACACCTCGACCCGGGTGCTGACCGTGCTGCTGCCGAAGGCGACGGTGGCGACCGTGCGGGTGTGCTCGCGGGTCAAGGTCAACGAGAAGACCATGGGCATGCTCAAGTGGTGCCGGGACGTGCTCGAACCCGACCGGTTCGAAAGCGTGATGGCCGCCGCCCGGGCCAACCGGCACTGGATGCTGACCCCGTGGTACGACGTGACGCTCGTCCATGCCGTGCAACGTCCCTTGGTCGCACCGCTGTTGACGCTCGACGACGGGACCGACCGGCTGCTCGGGGCGACCGGCGAACACCTCGTCGGCTCGCTGGAGTTGAGCGCGGCGAGCACCGAACGCATCGACATGATCGCGTCGTGGAGCGAGAACGTGGACGACCTCACCATGCCGGGCCCGAGCGTCCTCGACGTCACCACTCCGGTGTTCCGGCTGCCGCTGGCCGCCGCCGTCCCGCCGGATCCGGTCGCGAGCGAGGCCTCGCCCAGCACCCTCGACGGTGACACCCTGACGTTCAACACAGTCGTGGCCGAGGAACTCGCCTTCGCGGTGGAACCGGGCCGGCCACCGGCGACACCGGTGCCGGCCAAGTGCGAGTTCGGGGACACCAAACGCCGCGACGTGACCTTCACCCCCGTGGCGACCAGCCGGTTCGGCGACTGCTTCCCGCCGGAGTTCACCCAGGACACCGAACGGGAACTCCTGAGCGTGCACGGCGGTCCCGTCGAGCACACCGTGCTCAGCAGCGCCAAACCGGCGGCTCCGCGGGTGTCGGGCAGCTTCCTCACCCTCGGGTTCGAGACCTCCGGAAGCCTGCCGAACGAACTGGTCAGGCGGCGCCGCGGCGGGGGTTTCCGGGTCTATCTGTCGCGGCCGTGGTTCTCGTCGGGAGACGGTGAGCTGTTGGCCGTGGTGTTGGGCGTGGAGGGCGACGAACAGCCGCCCCAGGCACACCCGTTCATCACCCTGATGGGACGCGATCCGATCCGCAGCGCGGCACCGGTGTTCCTCCCGTCCGCGAGCAACTTCCCCGGCGCGACGATCACGCTGGACCTGGCACTGCCCGAGGTCTTCGACGGATTCACCGTCACCGCGGCCGGCTTCGAGCCCATCTTCGACAGACCGTCCGGCCGGTGGTACTGCGACATCGACGTCGATACCGGCGGCGCCTACTTCCCCTTCCTGCGGCCCGCGCTCGCCCGCCTGCAACCGCGCTCGATGGAGACCTGTCACCTGTCCCCGATCGTCCTCACCGACACCCTGCGGCTGTTGCCCGAACGCACGCTCACCCTGTCCGGCACCGACTCGCTGAACGTGCGACTCACCGGGCCCGCGTACCACGACGACAACAGTCCGCCCTCGGTGACGGCCGCCATCGAGCAGCGCGACCCCGACGTCCCCGACCCGGTCCTCGGTTGGTTCGAGCTCGGCGAGACCGTCACCGACCTCTTCGCCGACGACGACACCAGCCTCTTCCCCACATACTCCGCCGAAGTCCCGCTCCCGGATCCCCGCCCGGACCAACCCCTGCGCCTGATGATCAACGAAATGGCGGTGATGCGCTCCGACTTCGCCGTCGACGAGTTCGGGCCGACGGTGGGAGACCTGGTCTACGCGGACGCGGTGGAACTGTGACCCGACCGGGGCGCGATGCGTGTCGGACCGTGAGTCGGAAGGGCTTGTTCGTAGATAAACAATGCCGCCCGTGTCCGGGTGCTTCGGTGTGCCCATCGCTACCCGGGCGGCCGAAACCCAATCGGATGCTTCACGAATGTCCGAAAACGGAAAGAGCCGAGTTCGGGAACGGCTCTGCGGGCGCTTCACCTGTCACATCCGTCGATTTCCGTCGCCCCGACAACCGGGTCATCACCGCGGATAGCGGTTTGCTCTCGACCGAGGTCGTTGGTCGGCCACGACCACTCCGACGCCGCTGCCGACCCCACTCCGCGCACACCGGGCCTCTACTGCCTCGCCAACGCCTGGGGGACCCCGAACATCTCCACGAAGCCGTGCGACACCGCCGACCGCGGGCAGCACTGGGTGGTCTTCAACGACCAGATCAGCCTGGCACTGGCCTGACGCCGCACAACCGCGGCCGGCGTTCCGGCCCCGGCGCCGAGGAGACGACGCAGCCGCAGCGCCGGCGCCCGGTCGGGGCCGGTGAGCGTCACGTTCTCGTCTGTGCTCGCGTCGCGGCCTCGACGATCATCTTCCCGATGTTGGCGCCGCGCAGCATGGACACGAACGCCTCCACGATGCGTTCGAAGCCCACGACGATCGTCTCGTCCGACACCAGGCGCCCGTCGCGCAGGAGGGGCGCCGCGAACGTGTACAACTCGTCCCGCACGTGCGTGTGGTCGCGCACCAGGAAGCCCTCCATGCGCAGGCTCTTCTCCACGAAGTCCGCGTGGTCGAAACGTACGGGCGGGGTGTCCGGCCGGTTGTACTGGCTGATCGTGCCGACTCGCACGATGCGCCCGCGTTCCCGCAGCGCACCGACCGCTGCCGCGAGATGGTCGCCGCCGACGTTGTCGACGAACACGTCGACGCCGTTCGGGGCGGCCCGTGCGAGGAGGTCGGCCACCGGGCCCTCCCGATAGTCGAAGACCTCGTCGTAGCCCACTCGTTCGGTCAGGTACGCCGCCTTGGCCGGCGATCCCGTGCTGCCCACGAGCCGCCCGGCGCCCAGCAGGCGGGCGAAACGGCCGACGGCGGTACCGACGCCGCCCGCCGCGCCCGAGACGAACACGTCCTCGCCCCCGCGCAGCGGCGCGATACGAGTGAGGGCCACATACGCGGTCAGCCCCGTACCGCCGAGCAGGCCCAGGTGTGTCGACAGGGGTACGCCCGGCAGGTCCGGAAGTACGTGCGCCTCCTCGGGGGCGACCACGGCGTGTGTACGCCATCCTCGGCGGTGGAAGACCACGGTGCCCTCGGGCAGTTCCGGAGCTCGGGACGCGACGACCCGGCCGAGCGTACGGCCCTCCAGCGGAGCGTCGAGGGCGAACTCGGCGTCCATCATCTCGCGGTGGTACGGGTCCACCGACCAGTACAGGTTCTCCACCAACGCCGTGCCTCGCGCCGGCTCGGGCGGCGGCGCCTCGACGAACCGGAAGTGCGCGGCCGTGGGGAAGCCGTCGGGGCGGGCGATCTGGTGGACGGTGACCGTCGTGGTGTTCGGCGGGAGCGCGTTCATGACACGCACCGTAGGCAGGAATGCCGGGGCGGGGCAGGGGGTTGCCCTCATGACCGATCCGTATGCATGAGCAGCCCTCATGCCCGCAGGTGGGAGCCCCGATGACCAACCCTGCCGAGCTTTCCCCCCAGGAGCTTCGGATCCTGGTCGCGGCCGCCGATTCGGGAAGCTTCTCGGCGGCCGCCGCGACGCTGGGCACCACACAATCGGGCGTCTCCCATGCCGTGCGCGGCATCGAACGCAAGGTCGGCGCCGTCCTGTTCGCACGCGGCCGAACCGGTGCCCGGCCCACCGCGGCGGGCACGACGGCCGCGGCGCACGCACGCCGCGTACTGCGGATGCTGGACGTCCTGGTCGTCGACGCCCGCGCGGCGGCCCGCGGCACGGGCACCGACGAGGCCGCCGACGGCCCGCTGCAGATCGCCGCCTTCCGCAGCGCCGCACTCCACCTGCTGCCGCCCGTACTGGCACGCCTCGCAGCCCGCCGGCCCGGCATCGAACCACGGGTGCGGATCGTGCGCGAAGTCGGCTCCGGCACCGCCGGAGAGGTGGTCGCGGGACGCGCGGACGTGGGTATCGCCACCCTGGGGACCGCGACGCCGACACCGCCCGGGCTGGTCGCCGGCGTGCTTTTGGAGGAGCCCTACGCGCTGGTGCACCCGGCCGGACACCCCGAGCCCCGCTCACTGCCGCTGGTCGACTGGACCGAGAACTGTTCCTCATACACCCGCGAGTGGTGGGCGATCCAGGAGTGGATCCCCAGGGCCACGATCGAGGCGGAGGACGACGGAGCCGTCCTGGCCATGGTGGCCGGCGGCCACGGCATGGCCATCATGCCCGCTCTCTCCCTCGCCGCCGCACCGTCCACTGTGCGGATCACCGATCTCGGCCCCGGACGCCCCACCCGCTCGGTGGGCTACGTGACCACACCCGAACTCGCCGCGTCCGCCGCCGTGCGGGCGCTCGTCCGCGAACTCCGCCTCGCTCACATGGGCGCCGTCGCGCCGCCGACGTGGCACATCGGGGACGCGCCGGAGGCGGTCCCGCGCGGTTGAGCTCCTTCGGGTATGCCCGAGCCTCGCCCCGAAACGGATTGTCGCGGACGGTCCCACGCTCGGTACCGCGCGCACGTTATCGACACCGACCGCGCGCCGGCCGGCCGGGAACGGCGTGGCGCACCGTGCGCGTGGCGACGGCCGGGGCCCGGATGCGCGAGCCCCCGTCAGGTGTGGTTTTTCTCACCAGGGAGTATCTATCGATGGAATCGGGGCATTGGGTGCGGTGTACACCGGGTCCACCGACCCACCGACCCACCGAACCGACACCAACCCCGAGGAGTCGTAGCACCATGGTCGTCGTCAAGAGCCCCCTGTCCGACGATGCGCGCAAGGTTACCGGTGAGGCGCTCCAGGGCGCCCTCGTCGACCTGCTGGATCTTTCGCTCGTCGCCAAGCAGACACACTGGAACGTGGTCGGCCCACGCTTCCGCTCGATCCATCTCCAGTTGGACGAGGTGGTCGCTTCGGCACGCACCTTCGCGGACACCGTCGCCGAGCGGGCTTCCGCGATCGGGTACAACCCCGACGGCCGGGCCGCGAGCATCACCGCAGGCAGCGGCGTACCCCAGCCGGACTCCGGCTGGATCAAGGACGCCGACGTGGTCGGTTACTTTGTCGGCGTCTACGGCGCGGTGATCGAGCGCATGCGAGAGCGGATCGCGGCCACCGAGGAGGCGGACCCGGTCAGCCAGGACCTGTTCATCACGATCGCCGCGGACCTGGAGAAGATGAGTTGGATGTTCCAGGCCGAGAACCAGGTCTGAGGTCAGCGCCTCGCATCGATCCGACCAGGGCATAAGCGCCATCGAAGCATGTCGAGGACGTCGACGCTCTCGGCGCATGTGGCGCATGTGGCGCATGTGCCGCGTACGAAAAGAGGCCGCCCCGACCAACGTTGGGGCGGTCTTTCACCGTCCTCAGCCAGGGTCGACAGGCTGCCGGTACACCGGGCTGAACCGGGCCGCCGCCGACCGGATGTCAGCGGTCTCGACCGGCCGCCCAACCGTGTCGTAGTAGTCACACGTCGGATCGGCCGCTCGTGCGGGTTCGAGACCGGGTGGTCACGGGTTCCAGCCGCAGACGTCGAGCCGGCCATGGTGCGGGTGCCGCCGGGCCGAACCAGACCCGGACGTCTTCCCCGGCGCGGACCGGCAGCGCGGGGTAGTCGTTCTCGGCGTGCTCGGTGCGGTGCAACGCGTGCTCGGGGCCGAGGTGTCGGACGGCGTATGCGTCGAAGGCAGCCGCGTCGGGGGTGTGGCAGACGGTCGCGGCCACCTCGTGGGTACCGGGTTCCGGCAGGTAACCCGGCCCCCGCAACAGCAGCACGTCGTCGGAGTCGATCATGGTGGCGTTGGCCGCGTCGCGGTGCCGTCGCCACACTGGGCCCGTGTAGAACGCCTCCAGCGAGCGTCGCCGGTGGCTCAGGTCGGGGAACGCGCGAATCCAGACGAAGCGGTCCGGGTCGTCCAGGTCTCGGAATCGGCCGCCGACGGTGATCCCGACCACCTCCTGCCCGGTCACGAACTCGCGCTCGAACAGTTCGATCAACGTCTCCCTCGCACCGGGCCACAGAGTGTACTGCCGAAATTCGACGATGCTCATGCGCCGGTCCCCTCGGTGCGGGCGAATTCCATGATCCAGTTGAGCTCCCAGGTACGGCCGCTGTCGGCAGAGAACTCCTGCTCCCATCGGGCGGTATCCGGGCCGAGGCGCCACCAGGTGAAGTGCACGCGGATCGGGCGGCCGTCGTGGGCGTCCTCGCCGTGGAAGTCGCCGCGGTCGCCGTTGAAGCCACCGATGACCGGCGGGTCCAATCGGCCCGTCCGGCTGTCGGCCCAGTGGATCCACCAGCGCTCCGTCGCGCGGTCGAACAGTCGCAGGGTCATGCCCTGACGACCAAGAGTGGGGAAAGTGATCTCGTCGATGTTGCCGGCACCCCCGAACAACGGCCGTGCCGTGGCATGACCGGGGAACTCCTCCCAGGTGTCGGGGCCCGGGTCGAGTGGTGCGGCCAGGCGGCGGTTGCTCAAGTCCCAGCAACCGTGCAGGAAGTCGAAGTCGTCCATGCGCCGCAGGTTAGAGGCGCTCTCCTGACATCTGCTGTCAGTGGATACTGGGCCGCATGCGTGCGAGTCGGTTGGTCACCCTGCTCCTGCTGCTGCAAAACCGCGGCCGGATGACGGCCGGGCAACTGGCCGAGGAGTTGGAGGTCTCCGTCCGCACGATCTACCGGGACGTCGAAGCGCTCGGCGCCGCCGGTATCCCGCTGTACGGCGCCGCCGGACACGCCGGCGGCTACCGGTTGATCGGCGGCTACCGAACCCGGCTCACCGGGCTGACGGCGGAGGAGGCACAGGCCGCGTTCCTCGCCGCGCTCCCGGGCGCCGCCGCCGAGCTCGGCCTCGGCGCGGCCCTGGCCACCGCTCGACTCAAGTTGCGGGCCGCCCTGCCCGCGGAACTGCGCGAGCAGGCCGAGCGGATCCAGGAACGTTTCCTGCTCGACGCCCCTGGTTGGTACGACCCCGCCGACCGGGTGCCGCACCTGGCCGCGGTCGCCACCGCGGTGTGGGCGCGGCGGGCGGTGATACTGCGTTACCGGCGCTGGCGAGCACCGGAGGAGATCGAGCGGCGGGTGGAGCCGTACGGGCTCGTCCTCAAGGCCGGCCGCTGGTACCTGGTGGCCGCCGGACCGTCCGGGATCCGCACGTATCGGATCGACCAGATCCTCGAACTCCGGTCGCTGGAGGATGAGTTCATCGTCGACGGGTTCGACCTGGCCGGATACTGGAGCGGTTACCTGGCCGATTTCCGCACCCGACTGCACACCGGACAGGCCCTGGTACGGCTTACCCCACGAGGCGCACGCCACCTGGGCGTGACACCCGCGGGCAACGGATGGACGCAGACCCGGGTACCCATCGAGTCGATCGACCAGGCCCACGGGGAGTTCCTGCGACTGGGCACGGACATCGAAGTCCTCGCCCCGGCCGCCCTCCGCGACCGCATCGCCGCGACGATCCGGACTTTGAGCGCCCGCTACGAGAGCTGACGCACACCGGCACCGGGCGCAGGGCGAGCGATCGTGCGTGCAGCCTCCCGATGGCCTTTCCTTCGAGAGTCGCCGATCGCCGCGAAGGCACCCGACGCAGCCGAGCGTGCACGGCGTCGTCGCCGACGACCACGGAGCGGCACTGCGCCGTGCTCACGCGCCCGACCGCCGCGGTGTCCGAGCCCCGATGTCCACTCGCGAAGGGTCCACCCACCCGAAGTGCGCACCACCGGGGGCGTTCCCGCACCGGATGACATTGGATGGGCGAGGAATCACCGTCAACCATCGGGCCGCCCGTCCGTCCACTACGCAACGGCCGGGACGCGACTGCCGCGGCGCGCGGTGCGGGCACCCGAGGGAAGGAACGACACGGATGAGCGAGACGACGGAGCGGCCGGTCCTGCGGGCCGCCGGCTCACATCTGTATCCCGGCGCGCTGGTACGCGTGCACACTCCCGGGTCGACGGACCCGCACCGGGCCGGCAGGGTACCGGGCGACCTGGTGTTCGCCGACGGTTCGCGAACCACCGCACAGGTGCTGATCGATCCGGACGAGCGGGCGACCCTGTGGGTGGCCGAGTACACCACCACCCGCGGCACCACGATCTCCGAACGGGTCTGGTCGACACACCCGTCCCCCGACGGCTCGGGCGACGTCCTCCTCCGCATCGGCACCCGACTGCCGTAGACCACCCGACACCGACCGACCCCGTCGCGCGACCAGGGCCCTGCCCGGACATCGGCGAATCGCCCACCCGGCGTTCCTGTGGCGGGCGGCCGCTTCGCGCGGGGGAGTTCGGTCGGGTTGTCCGGGGCGCCGCGCGGACCGCCTGTGCGGCGCCCTCGATGGTCAGCTTTGACTGTAGGAGGTTCGAGACGAGTCCGGGTGCCGGTTCTGAGGTTGGGGGCCGGGGCCCGGTCGGGGGCCGTGCCAGTCCAGGCACAGGACGGTGGCATCGTCCTTGGGTGGTCTGCCGTCGTAGGCGTCGGCGACGGCGGCGACCAGTGTGCCGACGACTTCGCGTGGGTGTTCGGCGGCGGTTTTGCGGAGGAGGCCGGGGAGGTCGACGGTCTGCGCTTGGCGTTCCTGCATGCCGTCGGTGTGGAGCAGTAGGCGGTCGCCGGGGCGCAGGTCGAGTTCCTGTACCCGGTAGGCGCCCTGCCCGACGACGCCGAAGGGCAGGTTCACTGCCAGGCGCAGTGTTTCGACCGTTCCGTCGCGCAGTCGCAGGGGCCGGGGATGGCCGGCGTTGACGATTCGGGCGCTGCTTCCGTCGAGGGCGATGCGCAGGAGTTGGCCGGTGGCGAAGGATTGTCGGCCGTGGTCGAGGAGGGCCTGGTGGGTTTGGCGGGCCTGCTCGACGAGGTCGGCTCCGGCTCGGCGGGCGCCTCGGGAGGCGTTGACGAGGAGGGTGGCCATGAGGGAGGCGTCGACGTCGTGGCCCATGGCGTCGGTGACGGACAGGTGCAGGATGTCGTGGTCGAGGGAGTAGTCGTAGGTGTCGCCGGCGATGTCGGATGCGGGGACCAGGGCGCCGGCGAGGGTGAACTCGGGGGCCTCGCAGGCGGGGGCGGAGGGCAGTAGTTGGCGTTGGATCTCCGCGGCCAGGCTGACGGTGGTGGTGCGGTTGCCCCAGTGGTAGAGGTCGGTGAAGCGGCGGTCGGTGACGATGATGTACGCCAGCGCGTGTGCGGCCTCCTCGACCTGGGCCGGTACGTCCTGGGTGAGGTGGGTGAGGAAGAGTTCCAGGACACCGATGGTGTCGCCGCGGTTGGTGACGGGGGCGAGTATCCGGTGCCCCTGCTCGCCCTGGGGCGTCACGACCGGTTTCTGGGCGCGCAGGACCTCGTCGTAGACGCTGCGGCCGGCGAGGGGGACCTCTTCGGTGTGGTGCTCGTGGTCGGCATCGGGGGCCTCGTTGACCCGGAGCAGCCGTCGTCCGACGACGTCGACGAACAGGAAGGACACGTATCGCGCGTCGAAACGCTCGCGCAGGTTGCGTGCCACGACATCGACGGAACGCACCGGCGCGGCACCCTCCGCCGCCGCCAACACCTCGGCCAGTCCAATTCGTTCGCTCACCGGATCACTCCCCGGGCCACCGGCACTCCTCCGTGCCGTAACGACAACAACCACAACCGCGACGCGTCGCGGCGGGAACCCGCCCCCGCCGACCCGGGGCATCGGGATCGAGCCTGGACGGCGAGTGGGTCTCGCCTGCCGGCGCGGTCGGTGTGGCGCCATTCCCGAGGGTGAGTGTGCCCCGCTCAAGGTCATTCATGGCCAGGACTCGACGACGGCGGATCGACCACTCGCGCCCGACCCCCACCTCCGCCACGGAGCTGAGGGCGGCACGTGGCGATCCGATCGCGGAACCCCGGGGCGAAGGAATCGACGCGCCGCTCCAGGCAGTCGTGTATTCCTCGGCCTCAGAGGGGCCCGCCTTCCGTGAGACGACCGCCCAGGTCTTCGACGATGTGCCGCGGGGCGTGCGTGTGGGCCCACGCTGATTCCGTCCCGGCGGGGGAGCCGGTCGGATCGGTCGTGGTCATCTGTCCAGGGGGCAGGAACGGGCGCTTCGGCAGTCGACTCGAGCAGGGCCAAAAGCCATCCGAAGGCCGCGCCGGGAGCCGCCACCGGCAACGGATCGGCATGCACGGCCCAGCCCGCCGGCAACATCGCGCCGCCGATTCCGGGTCCGCGACCTCGACGTGATGCCGGCGCGGGATCGGTCGATTCGGCTGGGTCACCGTCCCGGGCAACCGTCGACGGGCCGTTGCGGGTGGGGGTGTCGCACGCCGGGGCAGTACCTCGACGAGCATCCGTGCGGCCCGATCGGGCCGCACGGATCCGGCGGCGTGGGCCGTGGGCCGTGCCGCCGGATCCGTGCTCACATCGACGTCAGAACGTGATGTCCGAGCATGAGTAGAACGCGTTGCCGGTGTCCGCCACGTCCCAGACGGCGAAGACCACCGCGCGGCCGGTGCGTCCGGCCGGCAGCGTGCCGGTGTGCGAGGTGAGCGCGGCCGGCTGCGCACCCTGGTAGGGCACGGTCAGAAACGGCGTGCTCTCCAGTTGGGCGCGGGTGATCGGGGTGGTGGGGTCCCAACTCGGCTTTGTGACGTAGTACCGGAACGTGCTGGTCGAGTGGCGTGCCGTGATCTTCCAGTTGAAGGTTGTGGAAGCTCCAGAAGTCACGGCCGTGGCAGGCCATTTGCCGCCGCGCGGGTCGTCGAGCGGAGACCAGCGAGCGTCGGCGCCGGCGCACAGCTTGCCGTCGGCCGGGCCGCGTGACGGGTAACCCTTGGGGCCCTCGACGCTCATGGGCTCCCACTGGATCTGGCCACAGTTCCTGACCGTGCCGTTTCCGCACAGCGCGGAGCGGCTGGCCGGGCCGGTGACGAACCCGTGGGACGCGGCGGGGCTCGCCAGTATCAGCGGGGCGGCGACAGCGGATGCCGCCAGTGTCGAGACGGTCGACACGATGGTCCTCTTGCGCATGGAACTCTCCTCGTGGGCGAAGACATGCGGAGCCAGTCGAACCGCTCGGGCACCGGCAGCAGCGGTGACGGGGACGTCGTACGGTGTCCGAGCGTGATTGGCCGGGGACGTGCGCCCTCAAGGTAGAAGGACCGGATCCCCCTAGGCAATGGTCTGGACCATTCTCGTCGGGGAGAGTCGCGGTGGACCGGTCCGCGAGATGTCCGAAAAACGATGTCCCGAGGACCATGATCGGTGTGCTCGGCGACCCCTCCTCTATGGAGCGTTGCCGCGGAACGCCGCGGAACGTGCGCCCCTGGAACGCCCGGGACTTCCGGTTGTCCCGGAGCCTCGCGTTGCCGGGTGCCTTGGGGTGGGCCGGGCGGTAAGTCCCGATGCCGCTTGTCGTCTGCGGTTCTCGATCGGTTCGTTCACGACATCGCGGCGGTGGTGCAGCGGACGCGGTGGTGGGTCATCGTGGGGAAGCGAGGGCATGCCGCGCAGTGGGCGGCATGCCCCGATCGGGCACCCGCCGGCGTGCGATTGCCGCTGCTTGGTCGGCTCATACAGCCGGTCGACAAATAATCATATTCCTTCACCATGTGACCAATAGGAAAAATCGGCACCGGTGCGGATACTTTGCCGTCCTAGCCTGATCCACGGCCGCCTGACATCCCGTCAGGCCCTTCGTCGATCCGAGGTGGGGACCCAGTGCCGAGAAGCCCGCGTCGATATTCGCCCGTTCCGACCCGTAGGCTCACCTTGACCCGCTCGTCCGCCGCGATCCGTCCGAAGCGCGCCGCCACGGCCGCCCTGATCGCCGCCGGACTGCTGATGTTCGGGCTGGGCGCCCCCGCCCCGGCCGGCGCCGCCGACACCCCGTCCACGCTGGTGAAGAGCGTCCGGGACGTCACCCACCCCGGGGCCGCGGCCGTCGAGCACGGGGACACCCTCGACTGGACCGTCCGCTACCGGAACGCGACCGCCGGCGACACCCCCGCCCCGGCCTCCGTGACGGACCCGTTGGCAGGCGCGGGCGGCTCCCAGACCTATGTGCCCGGCTCGCTGCGCGTCCCGCCCGGGTGGACCCCGAGCTGGTCCACCGACGGGAGTACCTTCACCGGCACCGACCCGGGGACGGCCACCACGGCGGTCCGTGCCGAGAACTCCCTCGCCCTGGCGGGCGGCACCTCGCTGGCCACCCTGGCCCTGGGCCCGGTGAAGCCGACCCCGCAACCCACCGGCGGCGACGGGTTCACGCCCGTACTGCACCGCACGGCGAGCGGCGAGATCGAGTCCTGGAACATCTACCACCACGCCGCGCCGAACGCCCCGCAGGCCGTCTGCCTCAATCTGACGCTCGGTCAGCCCTGCACCGGCGGTCCGTGGCCGCGCCCGCTGAACACCACACCCGGACCGCTCGGCAGCGGCGCCACCGGTGACATCGGCAGCCCGCTGACCCCGCAGTACGTCCTCGACCCGCTGCACCCCGACCAGTTGCTCTACCCGGCGGTCACCACGTCCGCCGTCGGCGTCGGCTGTCTGGACCTCGTCGCGCATGCCAACTGCGGATTCGTCCCATTGGCCACCATGGGCGGATCGCCCAGCAGCGCCAACAACCTGGCCGGCCTGGTGCGCGTCGGCGACAACCTGTACGGCGTCGCGAACACCGGACAGGTGCTGTGCCTGACCCTGGCCACCCGCACCCCGTGCGCCGGCCAGCCGTACGCGCCGATCGTCGCCGCCAACCACGACCTGCCCAACACCCCCTCCGCCCTCTACCTGGGCGGCCTGACCACGGTCGGCAACCGCGTGTTCGCCTCCTCCTCGCCGCAGGGCGGCGGCTCCACCGTGTCCGGCCCGCCCGCTCTCGGCTGCTTCGACACCACCACCACGGCCACCTGCGCGGGCTGGACCACCCCGCACACCGCCGGCCCGAGCAGCGCCTACTACACCTACGACGCCTTCGCCTCCTACGACACCTCCGGGCACGCCGACGGCGTGTGCACCGGCGCGTCCGGCGGACCCAACGTCCTGACGACCTGCTACGGGCTGGACGGCTCCACGCACGCCGCGCCCGCCACCCTCTCCTCTCTCGGCGGCAACACCCTGACCTTCAGCCCCGAGACCGTCACCACCCCCGCCGGGACCCGCAGCTACTTCCCCGCCTGGGGCGGCGGCCTGGCCGGCGGAACGATCTGCCACGACTGGACACTCGCCGCGCCCTGCGCCGGCTTCCCACTACCCGCCACCCACCCCGGCGTCAACGGCGGCGCCACCCGCGACTACGGCTACACCTACGACGCCACCTCCCGCTGCCTGATCGGCCTCGGCGACGCCGGCTACCTGTTCTCCCTCGACCCGACCACCGGTGCCAGCCCCTGCGTGCACAGCGGCGCGAGCGTCACGCTGAAACCGGCCGACTTCTATTGCGACGGCGGCAGCGGCAACATCCAGGGCTACACCCGAGCCCGGCTGACCGGCATCGACATGACGCACGTCGACCCGGGCGCGTCCCGCGTGAGCGTCACCGACCCCGACGGCACCGTGATCGCCGCCCCCGGCCTGGCCGCGGACGGCACCGTCGACCTCACCGGCATCGACCCCGTCGCGCACCCCGCGATCACCGTCACCGCGCAACTCGTCCTCACCACGGCTGACGACTTCGGCACGGGCAAACACCCGGCGCTGGTCGTCGAGTACCGGGGCGACGCGCCACAGATCTGCTTCCGCACCACCGTCACCGCCGACTGCGCGACCACATCGATCGGCAACACCGCGACCGGCACCGACTCGACCGGCACGTTCACGTCCAACACCGTCACCACCGCCGTCGCGCCCGGTGCCGGCTGCCAACCCAAGGTCAGCGTGGAGAAGGAGATCTGCGGCTCCCCGAACGCGCGCGACTGCGCACCCGGCGGACCAGGACCCTGGGCGAAGACCAGTCCCGTCGGCCTACTCGGCCTGCTCGGCACCGCGCACTGGCGGATCACCGTCACCAACGCGGGCCCCGTGGACGCCGCTTCCGTCACCGTCAACGACCCCACCACACCCGCGTGTCGGCAGGCCGCCGGCACCTTCACCCTCGCCGCCGGGAGCAGCCGCCAGGTTCACTGCGACTCCCTGTTGCTGGCGCTGCCGCTGAAGAACACCGCGTCCGCGAGCTTCGTCGCCGCGAACTCGCCCGCCGGCACCCCTCGCAGCACCACCGCGCCGTCCGCCGCGGTGGCCTGCTCGCTGCTGTGCATCCTGGCGGTACCCGACAAGGGCTGATCCACCGCTGATGGCCCTGGCTTCCTCCCCGCCCGACCGCCGGTCGGACGGGGGGGAAGCGTCGATTCCGAGCCCTCCGCACCGCGCCCCCCGCGCGCTTCGCCGGCAAGTGTGTCGTGTGGGCCCGAACGGTCGCGCGAACCGACGGTGCCTCGGCGGTCGAGTCACGACGCCCGTGCCGGACGGAGGCCGCAGCGTCACGGCTCATCGAGGGCTGGTACCAGCGCCGCTCGGTTGGGCTCCGAACACTGCCGCCGCTGCCGACGTCGAACGGCACCGGACGCGCACCGTGCCGTCGGCGGACACCACACCGACCCAGCCCGAGGGGAACGTGCCGCGCGCGATGCGGCGGCGACGTCGGTCACCCCGCCGACGGCGGCGAACTCCCTTTCCGACAAAGCGTGTTCCGGAACGAAGTTCCTTCCGGATCGGGCCGAGCAGGCCGGCCGGACGTGCGTGCGATCCGGTGGACGCGCCCTTGGAACGTACGTCAGACTCTCCCGTGGCTCGGCCCCGGGGCGACCGTCCCGGGAAGTGATGTTCGAGTGGGGGAGAATCCCATGAACATACCTTGGCCCAGGCTGCGCACCGCGACCATTCCGATCGTCCTGGCGATGTTGCTCGCGTTGGCCGCGGCCACGCCGGGGACGTCCCGGGCGGCCGCACCTTCCCAGAGCGGCCCGTGCCCGTGCCCCCTGTGGTCGTCGCGCGACCTGCCCTCGTCCGGTCCCGATCGGGAGACCGAAGCCACCGAACTGGGCGTCAGGTTCCGTGCGGATCAGGCCGGTTGGATCATCGGCGTGCGGTTCTGGAAGGACGTGGCCAACACCGGTGTGCACACCGGCAGTCTGTGGTCGGCGACCGGCGAACGGCTGGCCACCGCCACGTTCGTCGGCGAGTCCCAGTCCGGTTGGCAGCAGGTGAACTTCGAGCCGCGTATCCCGATCACCGCCGGCACCACCTACGTCGCCTCCTACCATGCCCCCAACGGTCGATACAGCGCCGACGAGGGCGGCCTCACCGCCGCACACGTCAACGGCCCGCTCACCGCGCCGGCGAGCGCCGACGTCGGCGGCAACGGTGTCTACAGGTCGGGCGGTCCCGGCTTCCCGGACACCCCCGTGAACGGCACCAACTTCTGGGTGGACGTCGCCGTCATCAACAGCCCCTAGGTGTCGGTCTTCTCCGGGACGGGCGCGAGTTGTGTGCAGTCGGCCGGTTGCCCCGGTGTGACGATCAGGGACAGCGGGCGCCGGCCGCCTGCCGATGCGCGCGGATGGTGGAGTCGGCCGAGACGTCCCAGTCGATCCCGCCACTCGACCGCGAGATGGTCACGTGATCGACCGGACGTGTCCCAGTATCGTCGGCCGACGATGCGGGTGAGTGCGCGGCGGTCGGCGTTCAGGGCGGTTCGGGCGGAGTTCGCGCCGCACGCCCCGTGCACGCCGCCGCCGGGGCGGGCGGAGGAGGAGGCCAGGTACCGCCGGCGGATGTGAGCGCACGCGCGGCGGCTTCACCACGAAGGGCTTCCGGACCTGGCACGCCACCGTGTTGGCCGAGGTGGGCCTGGCGGTCGCCGACTCGGCCCCGGCACGGCGGCGCTCATGCGGCAGGTGGTCCGCGAAGTGGCCGACTACCTGGGCAACACGCCCGCCGTGGCGCGTGCTTCGTACATCGATCCCCGCGTGTTTCACTGCGACGAACGCGGCGTCACCGTCGCCGGCTCCCTCACTCGGCTCGGCGACGGGATCGACTTCGGCGACCTGGCCACCCGCGGCCGATGGAGCGCGCGGTTCTACGGATGTTGGACGGCGCCCACCGAACCCGGCCCCCGGTGCGTGGCGACCTCGCCGAGCGAGTGAATCTCCCACGCGGGCCGGAGCGGAGCGATTGTGTGGGCCGACGAGACCCGGGTAAGCGCGGGCGATTCGAGCGGGTGATGTCCACCGTCACGATCGGCGGCGCCTTCCGCGTCGATGCGCGGTGGTTGTCCGGCGAGCGGCGGGGGAGCCCTCCGGTGATCATCTCGGCTACCGAGGGCGTCGACCACGGCGCTCCGCGACTTCCGACAGGGAAGGCCCTTCGCATGCGAGCGGTGACGTACAGCGCCTATGGCACCGACAACTCCGGCTTGTCGGTGCGGGAGGTGTCCGACCCGAAGTGCGGACCCGGGCAGGTCCTGATCGCCGTGCGGGCGGCCGGCGTCAATCCGGTGGACTGGAAGCTCATGGCCGGCGACCTCGACGGCATGCTGGACGCCGTGTTCCCGGTGATCCCGGGATGGGACGTCGCCGGGGTTGTCGTGGCGCGCGGACCCGACACGCCGGAGTTCGAGATCGGCGACAAGGTCATGTCGTATGCCCGCAAGGACATGGTGCACGGCGGTACGTACGCCGAACTCGTGGCCGTCACGGCGGGCTCCGTGGCGCGCAAGCCGGCGGCACTGGACTGGGCCGGCGCGGCGGGCTTGCCGCCGGCCGGATTGACCGCGCTGCGCACACTGGAGCGACTCGACATCGGCGGCGGACAGACGTTGCTGATCCACGCCGCGGCGGGAGGAGTCAAGAGTCTCGCGGTTCGGATCGCGCGCGAACGCGGGGCGCGAGTCATCGGGACGGCGTCCGAGCGCAATCACGACTTCGTGCGCGGGCTGGGTGCCGAACCCGTCGTGTACGGGGACGGCTTGGCCGAAAGGGTCCGCGAACTGGCGCCGGAGGCAATCACGGCCGTCGCCGACTTCATCGGCGGGCAGTTGCACACGACCTTGGCGGTGTTGGCGCCGGGCGGGCGGCACGCGTCCACCGCCGACAACAGCGTGGATCAGCACGGAGGCCACTGGATCCGGGTGCGCCCGGACGGCGCGAAGCTCGCCGGGTTGGGGGAGTTGGTGGACCGGGGGAGGTTGGCCGTGGAAGTCGCCGCGACGTACCCGTTGGCGGAGGTCGGTGCGGCCTGGGACGCCAGTCGGACGGGCCACACCCGCGGCAAGATCGTGCTGACGCCGTGACGATGACCGGTCCGACCGGGCCGGGCAGGGCGCGGCACGTGTCCGGCCGTCGTTCAAAGGGCCGGCTACGACCGGCGAATGCCACCCCGATCGCCACTGCCGCGCACGGCCCCGAACGAGCGGCCGACGCAGACCCGCGGCGGGAACGCGACGTGTCAGGGGTCCGCCGGGTTGCCTGAGAGCGATGGTGGCGGTTCGGTGGCCGCGGGCTCGGCGGCCTCCTGGATCCGGATGGCCTCGGTGATCGCCGCGGTGCGCTCCTGGGGACTCAGGGAACCGGCGGCGTTCTCCAGCGCGGTGAAGTGGCGGCGGCGATCCGCGCAGCGACTCCGGGTATTGATCCACGCGGTACACGCCGGGATGGCGGCGGCCAGGATCCACAGGACGGCCAGGAGGAAGAAGCCGATGGCTATCCACATGGGCACGCCGACGAGCGCGGCGAGCAGAGAGCCGGCTCCGAGGGTGAGAGGGGAGATGGGGTTGGGGGCCTGCACTGCGTGACCTTTCCGGTGGGACGATTTCACCATTGATCCGGTCGGCCGGTTTTCCCGGTGGTCGCGGAGGGCGGGTATGGCGGTTGTCGAAGCGTGTCGCGGAGCGGGCCGGCGGGAGGTGCCCGCCGTTCGACCTCCCAGCCCCGTAGGCGTCGGGGAGTGGCCTGCTCGGTCGGCCCGGGCATCGCCTGGCCTGTCGCCTGTGGAGACGACGCCCCGATTCTCGGTGAGCGGGCTTCGTGCATTCGTCCGGAAGCGCGGTGGGCGTGCGGGATTCCGTGGGGCACAACCCCAAGCCGACGCTCGGGGGCCGGGGTTGCCCTTTCCGCTGTCTGTCCGGTTGCCATACCTACCGCCGCGTTTCCTGTGGACTCGCTGTTGTCATTCCTCTTGCCTCGCCCGGTGCCGGACGACGTGTCTCCCGGAACCTGCGGGCGTCGGTCGCCGCCGATGTGGCTGCCGTGCATGTCGACGCCGTTGTTTCGCACGTTCGTACCGGACCTGCTCCTCGGGGCGGTCCCGCCACGGCGTCGCCGGTTTGTCGCGGGCGTCGATTCCGGCCGGGAGCGGGTAGTGGGCATCGACGCGCTCGCATGCGTCGTGCTCGGTCCCGTCGGTGTGAACCGCGTACCGCCGCGCGCTCGAGATCGGCGGTTCGACGAGCGGGCGCCCGAGCGGTCCGGCGCGCATTTCGGCCAAGGGTTCGTCGTGGTCGTGGGGTTGCGAGGGGCTCGGACCGGAGGGGGGCGGCCATTGCGTACGCGCAGACGTCCCGCGGGCGGGCGAGGCCGAAGTCCGTTTTCCCGACGGTGACTTGGTCCCCGGGTTGCCGGTGTGCCCCGGTCGCCGCGGCGGAACCGTACATCGCGTCCACACCGGTCCCGGTCACGTCGGGGACCGCGCGCATCGCGTCGACAAAGGTGTGGGCGGGGAGTTCGCGGCGCGGATCCGGTTCCCGGTCGCCGGGGGCCGCCGGCCGCTCGCCGGTTCGGGGCCGCAACCGATGCCCGGAGCTGGTGTTTTGCCCCGATCGGTATCGGTAGGCGGGTAGCGTGCCGGGCCCGATCCCGCCCCCCTGTCGGCGGCCGCGTATCGGATCCGTTCCTCGGGCCCGAGGAACCGGAGCGACACCTCGGCCGGGACCGACTTCACGGTTCGCGCCCGGTCGGCGGCCACAGCGCGCGAATCCGGCGGCGTGGACGTGTGACGACGGTGATCGCGACCGCGAAGTCCGAGTCGCCTCGTCGGGGTACGCGGCGTGGGAAACTTTCGGACAGGCCGGCGGCACGGCCGAGAACCGGTGAGACACCAGGGGTTTCGGTGCCTCGAACTCCTCTGTGGCCGGAACATCCAGTGTCGGACAGCCGGCCGGCAGGCCATATGAGCATGGCTTGCTTTGCTCCCTGTCACTTGAGCGGGTGGGTCGGTCCACGCGTCGCGCCCCCTGTTCGCTCCGATCGTGTGGTTCATCGGATCGGGCGTGCGATGGAGGACTTCGGGGGTGGCCGAAAACGTGGCCACACCCTTGGGCTACCCATCAAGTTGGTTTGAAATACTCGGAGTAGCGGCGCGATCGAAGCGTTCGGCCCACTACGATCCGAAACACGCCGCAAGTGGACGCCCTCGCGCGGCCTGCGGGAGCGCGCACGCCCGGGTGCGGATCGTTCGGAACGCGCCCCCGGCGGGCGGCGATTGCCCGGTAGACACGCGAACCCGCGGTCGCGGGTTCCCGGCGGAGCGGATGCCCACGTTGCGCGGGTGGAGTTCGATTGCACGCCCAGCACGCCGAGTTCGCCGGGCGTCGAGGCGGGGCGACGGCCGGCGGCGCCGATCCCGTCGGGCGAGTTGTACTGGTTGTTGCCGGCCGGCGGTGCCTGCCGCGCGGGCAACGCGGTGTCGTCGACGAGCGTGTCCAGCCGTACCACGCTGTCGCCGATCACCGGGTCCGGCAGGGGATCGAGCGCCGTTCCGCTCTTGTCGTCGCGGTACTCGGGGTGCTGCACGACGTCGGCGTACGCCCCGAAGGACACGGTGTCGACGAAGGCGCGGCCCGCGACGTCGCCCTCCGGCGGCTCGCCACGAGGATGCCGGCGGTCGTGCTCGACGGCCACGAACGGCGCCGGAGTCCCGGTCGTGTCCGACAGCATCGGCGCAACTACGAACGGCTGGGCGAGCCTGGGTATGAAGCAGACCGGTACCGGGCTGTCCAGCGCCGCCTCGTTCGCCCAGGTCGGCCCGGGATCGAAGTCGGCGACTTCACCGAACCGACCCTCGGCCTGGTGGCGTTGCCCGCAGGACGTCTGCGGCGGCCCGAGCCCGGCCGCCGGGCGGACGGCGGAGAGGGAGTCAGGCCAAGGGAGTGTGGTCAAGCGCCTTCACGAGGTCGGCGGGCGTGTCGTAGATGGCGATCGCGCCGGCATCTCGGAGTTCGTCGTCGCCGAAACCTCACACAAGCCGCCCACGGGCGGCGGGGTCCGCCCGGCTTCACGGTCCTCCCAGGTGGGCCGGTTCGCTTCGCGCGCCACCGTCGCCGGCATGCTCGCGATCCGCTTCCGTCCGCTCCGCGGCGGCCTCGTTCTTCCCGCGCGCCGGGAACAACCTTGCGGGCAACATCCGTTCGAAGCGGCCGGAGCGGGTCGCCGCGAGTGGTCCGAGGACCGCCATCACCAGCACGTAACCCGCGATGAACGGTGCGAGTCGGGTGTCGAGGCCGCCGGCCCCTGCCGCGAGCGCGGCCAGGACGAGGGCGAATTCGCCGCGGGACAAGATCGTGAACACCACGTTCGACGCCTGCGACCGGTCCAGACCACCGATGCGCGCGGCGGCCACCCCGGCGACACCGTTGAGGACGAAGGTGAGCAACACCGCGAGGGCCACCGGCCCGGCCACCTTCGCCAGGTCACCGGGGTCGATGGACAGGCCGAACGAGAAGAAGAAGATCGCCGCGAACGCGTCGCGCAGCGGGTGCACGAGTTCCCGGATCCGGGGCGCGCTCTTGGTGGCGCCCAGGATCAGGCCGATCATGAACGCGCCCATCGCGTCCGAGACACCGAGTTCCTCGGCCACCCCGGCGGTCAGGATCGCGAGGCCGGTGAAGATCACCACGAGCAGTTCGTTGTCCTCGGTCGCGATCAACCGACCGACGATCCGCGTCCCCCAGCGCGCGATCGAGGCGAGCAGGATCAGAAAGCCGAACGCCGTACCGACGTCGAGCGCCGCCGCGCGCAGGCCTTCGGTCTCGCCGAGCACGGGCGTCAGCACCGCGAGGTACAGCGCGAGGAAGACATCCTCGATCACGATCACGCCCAGGATCAGACGCGTCTCGGGATTGCCCAGCCGGCCCAGGTCGACCAGCACTTTCGTGACGATCGCCGACGAGGAGATGCCGAGAACGCCGGCCAGGACCAGCGCCTCGCGCCACCCCCAGCCGAGACCGAGCCCGAACAGGAAACCACCGCCGACGTTGAGCACGAGGTAGAGCGCACCCACCCCGACGAGTCGGCGCCCGCCGGCGACCAGGTCGTCGGTGTGGAATTCGAGACCGAGATAAAACAACAGGAAGACCAGGCCGATCGTGCCGAGCAGCTTGAGATCGGCGGGATTGTCGACGAGGGCGATACCGGGTGTGTTGGGGCCGAACAGGATGCCGGCCAGCATGAACAGCGGGATGGTCGGCAGCCCGATGCGGGCGCCGGCACGGGCTAGGATTCCGGCGGCGAGGAATGCGCCGCCGAGCGCGATCAGGGCCTCCGCGAGATGCACGAAGATCACCGTCCTTCCGGGGGCGGTGGTCGGATCCGGGCGTCGTCGGGGACGGCTGCCGTCGGCAGGGCCGAACGTCAGGTCCCGGCGCGATCCGGTGGGCCTCGTGCGGGAGGTGGCCGTGGTCCGTGGCCGGCGGGCGGGTCGACTCCGGGTTCGACACGGGGCTCGGC
This sequence comes from Embleya sp. NPDC020630, assembly GCF_044334985.1. Taxonomy (NCBI): domain Bacteria; kingdom Bacillati; phylum Actinomycetota; class Actinomycetes; order Kitasatosporales; family Streptomycetaceae; genus Embleya; species Embleya sp. NPDC020630. The sequence continues at coordinate 56,077 of NZ_JBIRUB010000010.1, read as the reverse complement.
GGAGCACAGGCTTGGAAGTCGGCCGTCGGTGGCCACGTACGCCGAGAGATCGACGTGCACGGGGATCTCGGGTCGATCGAGTTCGCCGGCGACCGCGACCGGCGCGGAGGTCGTCGAAGCGGACGGACGATCCTGGAGGCGCACCTGGCCGTGCCCGCCACCGGAACCGGGCGTCGCATGCACGTTGGCGGCGGCCACCGGCAACGATCCACCGGTTCCCTCACCCCGGGCGAACCCGGCGCCGAAAGCGGCCACAAGGGACAGCGCGAAGAGCAGCGCGACCACCGAAACCGGCAGGCGATTCGATCGCTGCGGCACGCGCGCTCCCCTCCGCCCGGAGGGCGCCGTCGATTCCCTTGGCAAAAACTTTACCATCCCGTGAAACTCCAATACCGAGCACCACCGAGACGTACCGGAACGCACAACTCCGACAGGGCTGTTCCCGGGGCCGGGAACCCGCAGCACCCGGGCCTGTGCGGTCGCGCGGTCGTGCGTCCATCGGATGTGCCGCAGTCGGGCGAGCCGCCGGTGCCGGAACACTCCCGCGTGGGGTACTTCTCCGTCCGGGCGGCCGACGCTCGGACGTCGACGTCCGTGAAGTCCGAGGCCGCCACGATCTCAGCGGAGGGCGTCCCCGTGCGCAGCGAGGAACGCCGCGAAGGTCCGGGGTTCGCGGCCGGTCAGACGCTCGACCTCGGGCGTGGTCGCAGCCAGCGAGCCCGTGCCCACGTCGGCCCACAGGTGGGCGACGTCGTCGGCGAACCGCCGGGGCACGCCCTGGGCTTCGAGCCTGGCCGCCATGTCCGCGGCTGCCAAGCCGACGACACCGACGGGCCTTCCGAGGGCACCCCCGAGGTGGCCCGCGACCTCGCGCATGGTGAGCGCTTCCGGACCGGTCAGGACGAAGGTTTCGCCCGCGCCGCGTGGTTCGGTGAGCAGTACGGCCGCACTCGCGGCGATGTCGTGGCAGTCGATGTACGACACGGGCGCATCGACCGCCGGGGCGATGAGGCTTCCGTCGTCGTCGAACGTGCCCGCGCCGGTGAGGAAGTTCTGCATGAAGCCGCTCGGGTGCAGAAGCGACCATTCGACACCGGACGCCTTCAAGTGCCGTTCGATCTCCCAGTGCGCGCCCTGCGCGAGCCTGCCGCCCTGGTGGGCGTGCCATACGGAGACTTTGACGATCCGCCGTACGCCGGCGCGCGCGGCCGCGTCGATGACGGTCTTCTGCTGCCCGACCATGGGCTGCGGGCGGTCGTCGGCGGTGGGGACGGCGCCCGCCCCGTTGAGCAGGACCCGATCGATGCCGGCGACCGCCGCCGAGATCGATTCGGGCTCGTCGAAGTCGCCGACAACGTACGGGCAGCGCAGGGCACGGCCCTGGTCGGCGTTGCGGACGAGGGCCTTGAACGGCACCCCGAGTTCGTCGAGCCGGCGGACCAGATGCCTGCCGATGGATCCGGTTGCCCCGGTGACCAAGATCATGGGAAGCCCCTTCGGCTAAGGTGAGGAGTCCTCGGAATATTAATCCGAGGGGCCCTCAACTTGTCTAGAGGTGATGCATGAGCGGTACGGGAACGCGCCGGCCACGCGCCGACGCACGACGGAATCGGGAACGCATCCTCGCGGCGGCCGAGCAGGCGTTCCGTGGGCAGGGCACCGGCGCGTCGTTGGAGGGCATCGCCCGGCAGGCCGGTGTAGCGATCGGAACGCTGTACGGGCACTTTCCGAACCGGGGCGCGCTGGCTGCGGCACTGCTGCGCGAACAGCATGCCGCCCTGTTCGAATTCGGTGACGAACTGCCCGCACACGAAACGGCGTTGGCGGCCCTGACGGCGTGGATAGGCGCGGTTTCGGTGCACGCCGCGGCGTACCGGGGGCTGGCGACGCTGCTGATGGAGGGCTTCGCCGACGAGGCGTCCGAGCTGCACGACGCGTGCGCACACCTGGCGGCAACGACGCAACGCCTGCTGTCGGCCTCGCGCGACGCGGGAGCGGTCGGGGACGATGTCACCGCGGAGGACGTGCACGCGCTGACGAACGCCGCCGCATGGCTGCGCGAGCAGGTGCCGCCCGAGCAGGCCGATCACTTGACGACCCTGCTGGTGCGCGGCCTGCGCGCGGGCGACGACGGCACGCACTGACCGCGTTGCGAAAGAATGCGTCACAAGCGCGGGTACGAGGCCGAGGCTCGTCGCCGACCGCGGGTTCGCCGTCGACGAGGCCGCGCCGCCCGCCCTGCTGGACGTGCGGTTGTCGGGTCCGGTTCGGTTCGCAACGACTCGGCGCCGACTTCCGCGACGACCGTGACCTCGGCAGGTGGTGACCGCCGGCCCTCGTCGGCGTGCTCGCCGGTACGTCGCATATCGCGCCTGCGTACAATCCCGGCGGCTGCCTCGTAGCGGTGCCCACCGTGGCCACTGCGTTGGGATGATGGTTGGATGAGCGAAGACCCGTCCCGGGCGCCGACGCCCGTCATCCTCGGCATCGACGACCTGCGGCCGTTGCCCAGGGCCACGCGGATCGCCCGGACCAGCGGCGACGGGATCCGGCTCCTGCACGAGCACCGCGACCGCTTCGTCGACGAACTCTGGCTCGACCACGATCTCGGCGGCGACGACAGCATCCTGCCCGTGTTGACCGTCCTGGAGGAAGCCGCCTTCGACGGACGGCCCTTCCGCATCGGAACGATCTTCGTCCACAGCGCCAACCCCATTGGCGCCGACACGGTCGTCCGCTCGCTCACCCGCTGGAACTACCGGGTCCGCCGAGCAACGGCTTGAGCATCCGCGCCGCGGAGCCGGGACCCCGGCGCTGCGGTCCGGGTCGCGTTCGTATCCGACGGGGCCCGGCTGCGAAGACGGGCGGGCCCACCCGTGAATCCGATCGTGTCCCGGCTTGCGGTCGCCCCCGGTCCCGCTCCGGCCATCGAGTCCCGGGCGCGTGCGGGGCTGCGGTCCGCGCGTTTCGTGCATGGGCGCCGACTGCCGCGCCGGGTACGCGACGGGCTCATGCCGGTCGAAGTCGTAGGATCGGCACCCCCGTCGGTCGTGGGACGCGGTCCGGGTGGGCGGCGTGGTCGACCACGATCAGGCCCGGTCGCCCCCACCGCGCGGCGATCGACCGGCCGGGCCGCAGAAACCGCACCGGCACGGGCGCCCGCGCCTCCTCGCGCATGGCGCGCCGATCCGCGGCACCGGCTTCGCGCGCGGTCGACCCTCCCGGCACGGCCGCGTCCCCGCGGACGGGGGGCCACGTCGGCGTCGCGTCCGTGGCCGTCGTCTCGTCCGGCAGGGGCCCTCCGGTGAACCACACCGTGACCCCCGGCCGGGCCAATCCGGCCAACAGCGCGAGGTCGCGGCCCTCCACGTCCGACGCCTCGACCTCGAAGTCGCGGCCGCGCGTGATCGCGTCGAACGCCTCCCGCTCCTGCTCGGTCGCCTCGTCCCGGCCCAGCGCACGCAGCGCCGGGCCCAACGTGTGCGCGGATGCGACCGGGATCCGCATCGGCCATCGGGGATAGCGCGGGAGGGGCCACACGTACGGCAGGCCGGCAGGGGCTCGCGTTTCGTACCGCGGCCGGTAGTACTCCTCGTCCTTGGCCATCAGCACCGAGCGGTGGCCGGCGTGGAAGTCCGGATCGCCGAGCCACGGCGGCAGCAGGCCGTCCCGGTACAACTCGGGCCGATACGGAACCCGCCCCGCGGTGAATTCCAGCAGTCGGGGAGCCACCGTGTCGCGAAACCCCCGACGCGTCCACTCGGTGCACATCGCCACGCCGTAGCAGACCAGCGCGGGAACGAACCCCCGCCACATCGCCACCGCCGGATGATGCTTCCAACCGTAGGTCGGCCATACCAGCGCCCGCAGGACCTGGAACGTCTCCACACGCTGCTTGCCGAGCCTGCGGTCATCGAGGATCCGCGCCGTCGCCTCGAAACCGGATTCGGGCAAAAACGTCTGCACAGGCGCCTCCAGAAGTCGAGTGCGTGTACCCGTGACACCCCCGCGAAACCGGCCCATGCGACCGCAGCCCAGCCCGCGCGACGGCCCGGACCCGCTCGGTGAGTCCGGCGATGAGCGCCGGTCCGAGTTGTCCGGTGGCGAGGGCCACCGGGTTGCCATCGCGCGCGGTGGCGGCCGATCCGCCGTTGTTGCCGACGGACGAGCCCACCAAAGCCCTGACGTGGGCATGAAACCATGCCACTTTTGGCTCGTGGAGTTCGATCCACCGGCTGCTACGCCACATCCACGACCGGGGGTTCCACGGCCTACCAGAGCCGCGGGGCTTCGACGCCGACGGCAACGAGGCGATCACCTTCCTCGACAGCGAGATGCAACGCGCCCGCCCCGGAACGCTGTTGAGGCACGCGCCGTGCCGGATGCCGGCGACGGTATCGGAACCGTGCGGCGCGGACATCCGGCGCGAGGCCTTCGCCGGGGCCGGCGCCCCGGACTCCCGTTGCACCGACGCGGTGATCACGCACGGCTCGCCCGCGGCGCGACGCCTGCGTGGACGTTCGGCCCCGCGGGTGGGGTGCACTCAGCCTGGACCGCCGGACCCGAACCTGTTGGGGCTCCGGATCGACGCCGGCCCGGCCCGGCTGTGCCGTCGTCTCGGGTGTGCCGGGCGGCGTGACGAGCGCGTCTGACGGACCCTGATCGGCATGTTCGGTCGGTGATGATGAGGATGACGTCGACGTCCTGGTCCTCGACGTCGATCCGACCGACGCAGGGCACGGACCACGCGGGCCTGGACGGTGGCAGGCGACCGTGCACAGCTCGGTGGCCCTGCGCGACGTCACGACCCGCCGGGGATCGTGGCCGTAGGCGATACGGCACGGTGGCCGCCGTAGGCGTGTACCCCTGGCCATCGGCCGATCCGCCCGGAAGGCGTATCCACTTGCCCTTCGGCCGCATTCCGCGCACGCGCTTGGCGATGTACGCGGGCATCCGAATGGTGACGGGTGCGCAACACCGCTCAGGTCAGAGGCAGATGGCGCCGCCGGTGCTCGGGACGCCCTCGTGGCCGGGTTCGGGAACCCGCTCGTTGGGACACTTCGCCTTCGGCGGGTACGTGGCCATGGCGGGCGAGGCGGCGACGGTGGTCATCGCACCGACCGCGATCACCACCGCGCCCACGGAGGTCGCCCAGCGGGCGCGGGAACGGTGAGCGGAACGGGACATGCGGCAACCTCTTTCGGAAATCGCCGACTTCGGTCGTGCCACGTCGGCGCGGTTGGGAGCCCGGCGGCCGACGCAATGGTGTCGAACCGCCGGCGCATTCGGCACAGCCGAGTATCGGTTCGCCCCTCGTGACCGTGACAGGTCAAGGTCTGCCCTCGCACGATGCGCCGTCGTGTGCTCCAGCCGAGGAGCGACGTGACTCCTGCGCAGATCGAGCGATACTCGCTACCGACCGCTCCGCGGAAGCCGGCCGATCGGCGCGGTGCCCAAATGGGCGACACCGTCCAGGCCGAGGCCCAGTCGCCCGACGAACTCGCCGCCGAGCTGAGGGCCGGGCTCGACGCTGTGGGGGATCACGCGCCCTCGCGAAGGCCAGGCGCCGCACCCGGGCCGAGCGCGCCGCGATTGTCCGCACCGCGACAGCCGCGACGAGGACCCGCTGGTCGTGGTCAGTGAGGCCGCGCCCCTGGGCCTGCCGGCCGCCCTGCGGGACGCCCCTCGAGCGCGAGCATGCCACACAACGGGTGGACGTAGCGCGCCTCGTGCGCGTGGTCGGCCAGGTGCGTGTCCGCGACGGCTGGCATCTCCGCGATTCGTGCGGCGTGCGGCTCCGGCGCCGGGTCGTATTCGCGGTACCGGCGCCGGGGCCGCCCCGCGCAGAACGTGTGGTCGGCGAATCACGAAGCGTGGCGAATTGCTTTGCACAAACGGGGCCTTGGTGCGCTTTGCTGGGAAGTACGGGCCGCGGTGAGCGGCTCGGTTCCGGTTGGCGCCGTCCCATGGTGGGCGGCGCGAGGCGTTTTCTGGGGGAGGGATCAAGATGGCGATCCGGATAGAGCCGGTGATCGCGGGGGCGACCGCCGCGCGGGTGTTCGGGGCCGACATATCCGTGCTGGGCAGGCGTGCGTCGGCGGCGGTGGTGCGCGTGGGAGCCGCGTACGAGGCCCGGCGTCCGGACGCGAGCACGGGTCGCGACCGGGCGGGGGATCGCGGGTGTGCGGAGGTCGGACCATGAGCACGCCGCAACTCCCGGCGTCGCGCCTGAGTTTCCAGGCGTTTCACGCGTTATACGCCAAGCCGTGGTTCGACTACGTCTACCTGCAGACCGCGGACAGGGAGGTGGCCAGGAACACGGTGCGCGAGGCGTTCGGGCATCTGGAGCGCGAGTGGCAGCACGCCCTGGAGCAGGAGTCGGTGTCCGCGTACGCCTGGCGGATCCTGAAGGAACACGTGGGGGCGTGGCTGGTCGCCAACGGCCGTGTCGTGGCCATCCGCGAGACGGCCGCGTTCGCCCCGCTCGCCAGGGCGCTGGACCTCACGCGCGACCGGTTCGCGTTGATGGAGAGCCGACTGGGACTGTTCCACGCGCTGTTGCGGCTGACCGAGCGACAGTACGACGTGATCGTCCTGCGCTACGTGATGGGCTGCACCGACGCGGAGGTGGCGGGCCGGCTGGGCGTGGCCGAGAGCACCGTACGCTCCACGGTCCGCCACGCGAAACGCCGCCTCGCCCGGGAACTGCGCATCTCGGAGCAGCCTCGGACCACAAGCGGAAGGAACTGACGTGCGCGACGACCGAGGCCCCACCGCCCTGGACGAACTCCTCGGGGACGCCGCCACCGTCGTGGACGCCCCCGACATCGCAGACCTCACACCACGGCGAAGCGATCCGATCGGCGAGGGCTGCGGGCACTGTTCGCCGGCGGAGCGGATGATCGACCGCATCGCCGCGACCGACCCGGGAACCCCGGCGCCGTCGTGGGCACGCAGCGAACACGAGCAGGCCGCCCACGAGTTGGGAGTGACCGCCGTCCTGGTCCTCAACCGGCCCGGCGCCGCCGCGAGCCTGTCCCGGCTGGTGGACACCCGCCGCATCGACCCCGAGGGCGCGCTCGTCTACGGCTGCCTCCTGCACATCGCCGGCCGGGTGGACGCCGCCCAGTTCTGGTGGCAGTTCGCCGCCGGCGGCGGCAGTTACACCGCGGCGACATGCCTGTGCCTGCTCCACCGCGGCCTGGGCGAATGGCGCGACGCCCAGTACTGGCGCGACCAGGTGCCCCTCCTGGAGGAACAGGCCGGCCGGCGCACCACCCGCCCCCTCCACAGCAGACACCCCCTACTGCCCGAGGAGGTGCGCCGCGACATCCTCGCCCAGACGCACCGCGGCCGGACCCCGCGCCTGCCCCCCGCGCTGGAGGCGGTCGTCAAGGGTTTGCCCGTGGCGGAGGACGACCCCGATTTCGGAGAGATCCCGCAACCGGGCGAACACCTCCTGGACGGACTGCGCCGCGCAGGCCGCCGTTTCACGACCACACCGGCGGACGCGGCGCCCGATCCCGTCCGACCCGGCCCGCGTCACCTTCCGGATCAGAACGACGCGGGACATCGACCCGGGTGCCGGTTCTCACCGCGGCCGGCGCCACCCACGGCGATGTGAGGACGCGGCCCGGTGCCGTCTGGGTCTCACGGTTTGCGGGCGATCCCGCCGTGACAGGAGACCTCGGCGGCCCCGGGCACGGCCGCACCGGGCGGCGGATCCCACGCGGCGACGGAGGTGACGCCCGGCGCGAGGACGGGCCAAGGGAACAGGGCCTCGATCTCGCCGCGCGTCCGGGTCTGCGCGGGGATCCCCGCCTCGTGGTAGGCGGACACCAGTTTCGCCCAGCCCACCGGATCGAAATCGTGAGTCACGTGCGACAACGCCAGGAAACTCCCCGCCGGCAACGGCTCGACGAGCCTTGCCACGACACCGTGAGGATCCTGCTCGTCGGGCACGAAATGCATGATCGCTATCAACAACACCGCGATCGGCTGTGTGAAGTCCAACGTCGACCGCAACGCGGGATGCGCCAAAATGCTCTCCGGCTCACGCAGATCCGCCTGTATGTAGGCGGTCGCACCCCGCGGATCCCCCCTCAGCAAGGCCCGGGCATGCGCCAACACGATCGGATCGTTGTCCACGTAGACCACCCGCGACTCCGGCGCCACCGCCTGCGCCGCGTCGTGCGTGTTGCGGCCCTCGATGGGGATACCCGTGCCGATGTCGAGGAACTGCCGTACCCCGCGCCGCGCCAGCTCGGCCACCACCCGCAGGAGAAACCTGCGATTCTCCCGGGCGGTGGTGAACAACGAAGGGAACGCCCGCAGCGCGTTCGCCGCCGCCGCCCGGTCCGCGTCGAAGTTCGTCTTCCCGCCGAGGTAGTAGTCGTACATCCGCGCCGAATGCGCCACGTGCACATTGATCTCCGGCGTGTCCCCCGGCCCATCGCCCCACGATCGATCCCGCGCGTCCATACCGGCCCCCTGATCTCGATCACGCCCCCACCCGCACGGGAACGAGAATGTGTTCCACCACACCATGCCCTGCCGCACCCGACCGCGATCGAAACGAACCCACTCGATCCGATCCCGGGAGGGACGCCGGCAACCATCCCCTTCGCGGCCCACGACCGGCGGATCGACGCGGCCGGCCGCTCGGCCGGCCGGGCCCGGCGCCGGAGGGCCGGCACGAACGAGAGTGCGGAGCAACCCGCGAACCTCGCCACGAGACCACCGTCGACCGCGAGCGCGAACTCGCCCGTCGACCGCCCGCGACCGTGTCCGGCGGCCGGCACGAGCCGATCGATCACATCCGGACGGCGCCGGCGCGCCCACGCCGAAGTCAGCGAGCGTCCCGGCGGAACGGGAACGGGCGGTTGGCCAGGGGCTGGTGGCGGCGGATCGCGATGTCGGAGCGGACTCGGAAGTCGGCCGGTACGCTCGACACACGGTCGCCGCGTCCTTCACGCGACCACGGCGGCTCTCGAAGCGGCGCCGAAATTCCAGCGTCGCGTTGTGGCGACCCCAGGGTCGATGTGGCGTCTACCGCGTGGTGTACACGACCCGGGCCCATCGCACCAGACGCTCGACCAGCGGAGGCGGTCCGTCGACCTCCCGGGCACCCGCCGCGACCACCGCCCCGCGAGCCGCTCGGGAAGGGACGGTCCCACGGCCGGAGCCTTCGGCCGCCGCGAACCGGTCGACATTCCCGAGACCCCGACGCTCCCGGGCGGCGGCGTGAATCGGCTTCTCCCCGCTCCACGTTCCGGCCCACCGTCAGCGTTCCGGACCGCGCCGGGCCTTCGCTCCCGGAGCACTGGGCGCACCAGGCGCACCGGGTGGGACGAACCCGAACCGCCGGTCCCTGTCGGCGTTCTGTCCACGCGTGGCCGCCGCCGTCGGCTCCGGGCGGCCCTGGAATCCGAATTTCTGCGTCGTCCGTTCGCCGCCTCGCGCCTTTTTCGCGGGGAGGAAGCCCAGGCTCGGACGCGAGGACCCATCCGGTGATCGGGGTGTGCTCCCGGTGGGCGCGGGGGCCTCGAAGCCCGCCTTGACCCGGGTGGGCGCGGTGTTGGCCCGGGGGCGGTTGTCCGCCATGCCCTTGCCGCCCACGAATCCGAGCGGCGCCTCCGCCGAGAGGGCCGGCGCCGGTTGGGCCGGCCCGGCCCCGTCGGGTTGGTATCCGAATCGGACCCGATCGCCCGACGCGCTCTTGGGCGCGGTGTACAGCGGTTTGGGCGGCTCGAACCCGAAGCGCTGGAAGGGATGTCCCGGATTCTGCCGAACCGCCGGAAGAAGCTTCGGATTGGAAGGCTTTCCCGACGTCAGCTCCTTCCGCTGGTACTTCTCGGTCATCGTCACTCCCGGTTGGTTTGAGGTACCCAAAAGCAATATGACACACCCCGGGCCCCACCAAGTGGGCCGCTCGTCCCCGGACTTCGGGTCTCGGCCGGTTCCGGGGCGAATAGGCCCGAATGCGCGGGAGTCGCGGATCGCCTCGGCGCCGCCGAGGGCGGCGGAGGCCGCCCTCCCCGACGACTGCGAGCGCGACATTCCGCATCATCGAAGGCGTCGACCGACCGGCGGGGCCGGCCGTCGCCGAGCATCCGTCACTGCGGCGGCAGGCATTTATTCGTTGCCGGGCGCGTCGACGAACTCGGCGCCGATTTCCTCCAAACGCTCGGCCGCGTAGGACGCGTCGAGCAACGCCTCGGGGGTGTGGACGCCCGGCGGTACGGCTTCGCCGCGCAGCCCGAGCAGTCGCTCGACACCGAGGGCGATGCCCAGCGCGGTCAGCGGTCGCTGCCCTTCCGGATGGACGAGGTAGCGGTGCAGGCTGCGCGGTTGCCCTCCTGGGCCGGTTCCCTCGACGTCGATCCGGACCTCGATGGAGGCCGGACCGCCGCTTCGCCGACGCGCGGACTCGCCGATGGCGAAGTCGAAGCGGACGTTCGGCGCTCCCGTCGCCAGGGCGAGACTCGGCACGTCGAGGATGGCGATGCTCTGGCCGGGCACGACGATCCCGTCGGTACCCGGTACATCCGTTCGTGCATCGGGTTCGGCGACCCACGTGAACACGCCGTCACGGCGTACCAGTCCGGCCGAGGTGGCGATGGCCCATCGCTCCAGATCCGCCAGCCCTGCGGGGCCTCCGGCGTCCGACTCGTCCAGGATGGCACCGATCCGGATCGTGTCGATCCGTTCGAACTCCCTGGTGGCGTACAGCGTCGCCAGAACACCGATCCCCGCGCAGAAGTGACTCGCTACCAAAACCGGTGCACCGTCCGGCCGTTGGGCGCTCGCGACGATCTCTGGTGCGATGTCCACCAGGCCGCTGGAGATGCTCAGGTAGGGCAACCCGCGCTCCTGCGCGAACCGCAGCCCCTGCAATCGGTTGTCCCACAGCGCGGCGACGACAGCCAGATAGCCTCCGTCGGTCGGCAGGCCCAGATCCCCGCGCCGCAGGTCGACGGTCACGGCCGTGGCCGCGCCGAGTTCGTCGGCGACCCGCCGCGCGCGGCCGAGGTCGCGGCCCGCGATCAACAGGGGCAGTTCCGGGTGCCATCGGCGCAGCACGGCGGCGGCGCCCGCGCCCGCCTGCCCCGAACCGCCCAGGATCAGAACCGAGTCGGGTCGTCCCATGGTGAGTCTCCTTCGCAGCGGCTAACCTACATTTTGTAACCTACGTTTTGTAGCATAGCCTGAGAGGAGACAGCAAGGAGGACCATGGCGACCACACCGACCCGCCTGTCCAAGCAGGCCAGGCGGGAACAGTTGCTCGACACCGCCGCGGCGATCGTGCGCTCCCGGGGCGCCGACGGGCTCACGCTGGTCACCCTCGCCGAGGCCGCGGGCGTCAGCAGGCCGATCGTGTACGACCACTTCGGCACCCGCCCCGGCCTGCTGCTCGCGCTCTACCGGCGCCTCGACGAACGCCACCGGGCCTCGGTCACCCGGGCACTGCGGGACGCAGTGCCCGTCGCCGAGGAGGTCGCCCGCGTCATCGGCGCCGCGTACTTCGCCTGCGCCACCGACATGCCGGAACTCAACGCCGTTTCGGCGGCACTGAAGGGCAATCCGGACATGGAGACGGGCGGACAGGAGATGACCGACAACTACACGGACCTGATGGCCGCCGCGCTGCGGCCGTACACACACCTCGAGCCCGACGCCCTCCGACTGTGCTGTGCCGGCGTATTGGGTGCGGCCGGGGCGCTCGCCACCGAACTGAACCACGGACGGGCCTCGGTGGAAGACGTGGTGGACGCGCTGACCGGCCTGATCATGGGCGGACTCAAGGCCGGGTGAACCACCGTGGTGAGGCCCGAGGTTCACCTCGCCGTGGACCCCACACGGGTGGCAGGACGCAACCGCACGAAAAGGCTGTTACCGACCGGTGGAGCCCCGGGTCATCCCGTCGGCCCCGCGAGCGCGGGGATACCTCCGCGATCGTGACCCGGGCGGTGTCGTCCGGGGTCACCTGCCGTGCACGAAACCCCGGTAATCGGCGACGATCGAGTCGAGTTGGCGGGCGACTTGGAGGATGTCCCCGGGGTCCTCGTGCTCCGGCCGCGTGCCTGCGCCAGGGTCTGCACGACGCGGGCGAAGAGGTACAGGGGCGCGTCGTCGTGGTGGCGCGCGGCCAGGAGTCCGTAGGTGACCAGTTCGGCCTCCCGGCAGTTGAACTCCGCGATCACCAGGCGCCGGAGCAGTTCCCGGTTCCGTCTCCGGCGCGTACGCGTGCGACGGTTTCGTTGCCCTCGTTCGGCGAGCATGCCGGGCCGGCGGGCGTCCGCCGGGCCGTCGCACCCGTCCACGGCTCTCGACAGCCGAACTTCCCGTCTCTAGAGGGGAGTTCAGCCGGTCGCCGGAGCCCGACCGCCCAAGCCTGCGACCGCGTCCTCGTCGACAGGATCGGCGCCCATCGCATCGTGTGCGATCGTCGCGGCGCCTTCGTCGGTCGCGTCGCGTTCACCCCGCGCACGCCGCGTCCGGGACGACCTGCACATTGGAGGGGCCGCTCGCGTTCGTGGTGACGTAGGCGCGGAATCCGTGGCCGACGCACTTGGTGGCGAGGTTCCCGAAGCCGTCGGGGAAGTTGAACACCTGGGCCGGAGTGTCGTCGCCACGCTGGTTCGCGACCGGCGAGTCGCCCTTCCCGCGCTCGTCGTCGTCTCCGGCACACCCCGCCAACAGCAGCACACCCGCCAGCGCGCACGGTACGACACCCCACCCGAGTCCTGCCACGACGCTCCCTCCCTCGCACCACACGTCCGTGAGATCAACATCCCAGCCGGCACCGCCGCGACGCGATGGGGACTTCCCCACGCACTACCTGCGACCCGGCGTCATCTTGGACGTCGACACCCCGACCGTGACGCCGCGCGATCCCTGTGCAGGACGCGCGGCACCTGATCGCCGAGATCCGGTCGACGCGCGGCCGCACGGGAGCTTCGGCGCCGTGTCCGCCCGGGGTTCGGTTCGGTGTGCCGAGCCGGTGCGGGGAGACGCGCCGCCGGCCGCGCGGTGTTCCCACGACGTCGTGGGTGGCAGCCATGCCCCAAGAGCTTGCGATCACGTGCTGTGGGCGAGGATGCTCGATCCGTGACGGTGTGTCGAGCGTGGGGGAGGTCGCACGGTGGGTGAGCACGAGGGGGACAAGGATTTCGGTCAGCAGAAGCCGAGTCCCGACGGTTCGAAGCCGGCGCCCGTGCCGGGGCGGCACAAGAAGGACGACCCCAAGGACGGCAAGTGAGCGTGCACGACCCGCTCGAGCGCTCCTCCCGGCTCGCGGACACCGTGGCCGCATCGGTTCCCGACCTGGACCCGCGGTGGCGCGAGGCGATCGCCACGGTGCGCCGGGACCTGTTCCTGCCGGACCGCGTATGGACCGACACCGGCCCCGTCGACCGTTCGACCGACGAGAAGGCGTGGTGGGAGACGGCGTACGACGACATCCCGGTGATCACCGCGATGGACCGCGCGCCGGGTCGTGAGGACTGGCCGACCTCGTCCGCCTCGCAGCCCTCGGTCGTCGCGGCGATGCTCGACCTGCTCGACCCCACCACCGGCCCGTTCCTGGAGATCGGCACCGGCACCGGCTGGAACGCCTGCCTCCTGCAGGCAGCCACAGGTCACGAGGTGGTCAGTGTCGAGATCGACCCGGACCTGGCCCGAGCGGCTCGCGCCGCGTGCGAACGCGCCGGGATCCACCCGCACATCGTCACCGGCGACGGCACTCTCGCCCACCCCGCCCGAGCACCGTACGCCGCCGTGGTCGCAACTTGCTCCGTGAACACCGTCCCCGCGGCGTGGGTCGAGCAGACCCGGCCCGGTGGGACGCTCCTGCTCCCGTGGATCTCGCCGTGGGTGTCCTACGGCATCGCTCGGCTGACCCGCGACGACGACGGGGGAGCGACGGGCCCGTTCGCCGCCCTGGGCTCGTTCATGCCGCTGCGCGCCGCGGCGGCCGGGTACGACGACGATCCGCCGCCTGTGGACCACGGCGCCCCCACCCGCGAGCGTGTGTCGGACCTGGCGCCGTGGGCGGTGCAACCGGAAGAGCCCGAGGCCGCGTTCGTCGTCGGCGCCACCCTGCCCGGCCACCGCTTCCTGACCGCCCGCGCCGACGGTCCCCAGCCGGGTGAGTGGTGCTGCACACTGCGGGTGATCGACGCCACCGGCGCGAATTGGGCCGACGTGGACCATACCCGAGGCGAGGACCAGGGCCCGTTCCCGGTCACCGTGCACGGCGAACGCGATGTGTGGGCCGACATCGAAGACACCCACGACCGATGGACCGCCCTGGGCCGTCCCGGGCCGGAACGCTTCGGCCTGCGCGTCGAACCGGACGGCGGCCAACACGTCTGGTTCGAGGACCCGTCCGGTCCGACGTGGCCCTTGTCGGGAACGGACCGGCACGCGATGACGGCCTGAATGCGTAGGGCATCGCGCATCCGAGCGAGGACCGTAAAAACCAACGGTGGAACCTGATCATGAAAGTGACGCCGAGGGATGACTGACGTGATGTCAGAGCCTGTGCAGGACAGTCCGATTGAAGACATCGTCGAAGCCGCCGTCGGCGGCCGGTGGATCGACGAGTCGGCCGTGTGGATGCCTCCGGGCATGTGGTGCCGCTGGCGGATCCACCACACCGTCCGCGCCCCGCGTCCACCGCTACAACCGGGCGCGGTACACCGGTAGTACCCCGGCAAGCCGTGTTCGCGTCCGGTTCGGATCGAGCGGGGGCGTGGGCTGCTAGGCTGCCGGCGATCGGCATTCGAGGCATCGAGGAGTTGCAGACGTGGCGGGCGAAGACGACATCTCCGGCTGAGATCCGGATGTGACGGCCTCCGGCCGGCGCCCCGAAGGCGCCGCCGACGTGGCCGCTTTCGTCGTACCCCGTTTCCCGCACCTGCCGGGCGGAGTTCAGGCTCCGCACTCCCGTCTCCGAGGTCGCTCGCGCGCCGGAGGCGCCATGCCCGGCGGGTCGACCACCGAAGACATCGGACGGACGACCATGCCTCAGCCCGCTCTGCTCGCCCACGACCTCGTCCTCTCCCTGGGCGGCCGACGTGTCCTGGACGGCGTCTCCCTCACCGCCTCCCCGGGCCGGCGCATCGGCCTGATCGGGGAGAACGGCGTCGGCAAGTCCACCCTGCTGCGGGTGCTCGCAGGTGTGGACGAAGCCGACTCGGGGACCGTCACCCGCCCCGGCGATCTCGGCTACCTCCCGCAGGAGATGCCCTTCGACGCAGACTCCACCCCGGCCGCGGTGCTGGACGAGGCGCTGCGCGAAGCCCGCGAGGACCTCACCGAACTGGACCGACTGGGCGAGGAGTTGGCCCGCGTCGCGGAGGACGATGCCGGCAGGGACACTCTCCTGGACGCCTACGGGAAGCGGCTGGAGCAGGCTCACGATCGGGGGTCCTGGGACGCCGACCGCCGCGCCGCACTGATGTTGGCGGGCCTGGGCCTGGGCGCCCTCACACCCGACCGCAGGCTCGGCTCGCTCTCCGGCGGCCAGCGCGCCCGATTGGCTCTGGCCGCGCTGCTCGTACGGCGGCCGTCCGCACTGCTGTTGGACGAGCCGACCAACCATCTCGACGACGATGCCGCGGCCTTCCTCGAGGGGCAGGTCCGCGGCCTGTCCGGCACCGTGGTGATCGCCACCCACGACCGGGCGTTCCTGGACGCCGTCTGTACCGACCTGATCGACCTCGATCCCGCGTTGGACGGCCCCATCCGCTACGGAGGCAACTACCGCGCCTATCTGGCGGAGAAGCACGCCCAACGGGCGCGCTGGGAGCGGCGTTACGCCGAGGAGCAGGAGGAGTTGGCGGACCTGCGCCGGTCGGCGGGCGTGACCGCGCACCGCGTGGCACCGGACCGCGGGCCCACCGACAACGAGAAAATGGGCTACGGTCGCCGCGCGGGTCGGGTGCAGAACCAAATCTCCCGGCGGGTGCGCAACGCCACCCGGCGGCTGGCGGAACTGGAGCGCGACCGGGTCGCCGAGCCACCGCGCCCCCTGCGCTTCGCCGCCGACCTCGCGGCGCTGGCGACGCAGAGCCCGCAGCCCCTGGTGTCCCTGCGTCGGGCGGGGGTGCCTGGCCGGCTCGCCCCGATCGACCTGGAGGTGTCGGCGACCGACCGACTGCTGATCACCGGCGGCAACGGGGTCGGCAAGTCCACGCTGCTCGCCGTGCTCGCCGGACGCCTCACGGCCGTGGGCGAGGTGCGCGAGCGTCCCGGGTTGACGGTGGGCTTGCTCACCCAGGACACCGATTTCGAACGACCCGAACGCACCGTCCGCGACACTTACGAGCTGTCGCTGGGCGCGGCGCGGGCCGAGCGGGTGCCGCTGGGCACACTCGGTTTGATGGACGCCTCGGACCTGGGCAAACCGGTCGGCGAGTTGTCGGTGGGGCAACGGCGCCGGCTCGCCCTCGCCCTCCTGGTGGCCCGCCCGCCCCAACTGTTGTTGCTCGACGAGCCCACCAACCATCTCTCCCCCCGTCTGTGCGACGAACTGGAGGCCGCCCTGGGCAGTGGGCCGGGGGCGATCGTGGTGGCCTGCCACGACCGTTGGCTGCGTCGGCGCTGGCAGGGGCGCGAGATCCGGCTCGAACCGGGGCAGGATGATGACGTGAACCTCGACCACGTCTTCGATGTGCCCCGAAACGGCGGGTAGCCGGCGGCGACGACCACCAGCGCGGCGGCGTTGACCCCGAAGGCGACCCGGAATCCGGTACGCGCCTCCGACCGGCGCGGAGGCCGCCGGCTCTCGTTCAGCCGACCGGTCGGCCGTCCTCGGTCGCGGCGACCACGAACCAGTCGGCGGGAAGCGTGACGGGGCTGAGGTCCGGATGGCGCTCGCTCATCACGAGGTCGGTCCGGCCCTGGTCGAGGATCTCCAGTCCGGCGCCGCGCAGCAGGTCGGGCAATTCACCCGGCGCGACCTCGGCCGGGCGCAGGTCGTGCTTGCGGACCTGGCGCAGCTTCTCCGGTGTCCCGCCGGGCCGTTCGGCGACCTGCCGGAGCACCTCCTTGGCGGCGGCGGTCGGTTCGATCACGAAGCCCCGTCCGCGCCTGCCGAGCAGCAGGGCGACGGCGGTCGCGACGGGTGCCCGATCGGCCGGATCGCTCTGGTGGAGCACGGCCCGCAGGTAGACGTTCGCCTCGCCGAGCCGGTCGCCGAGCGCCCGTACCGCTGCCAGGTCGGTGAGATCCAGTTGTTCGAACCGGGCCACCGCGTCGCGGTCCGCGCGCCGGGCGTGTGCCACGGCCGAGGGGGACAGGTCCACGCCCACCGCGCGAGGGAATCGCCCGGCCAGGTACCGGGTTTGGGTGCCGTTGCCGCAGCCGAGGTCGACGATCGGCAGCGTCGGATCGACGTGGGCCGCGAGCAACTCGGTGTGCGGAGCCGCCGTCAGCGCCGCGTCCGCGTCCCAGAACGCCGCACCCGGCTCGCCCGTGTTCTCGGCCCAGAACCCCTCCCACGCGCGCATGTAGCGTTCCGAAGTGCCCATCGGCAGGTCTCTCCCGTGTTCGTGACAGTGCGTACAGCGTCCGTACCGGCACGCGCACCGACCCAAACCACACGACCGGATCCTTCACACCACGTTCGACGCCGTGCGCCGGCAACAGGACACGAGGCGGAACCCTGCCGGCGCGCGATGTGCTCCACGGAAGCGGCGCGCGGCCGGCCACGGTCGGGCTTCGTCACAGGTGGACCGGGTGCGGACGGGCCGGCGGGGCCCCTGCCAGGGAGGCCGCCCACGCCATCTCCGACGAACCGATCGACGACATGCGCCCGTCCGATGCGCCGAGCGTCTCCGCACTCGCCGCCCTGCTCACACTCCACGACAGCCAACCCGACCCGGACCGTCCGTCAGCAAGGATTCACTCCAACGGGGGAATCGGGGCGATTCCGGCGCGGCTGCGGGAGCGCGGCGCGATGGTGGATGGGAAGACGACGTCCGCCTTCGTGCTCGGATGCGGTTCGGCGCGGCTCGGATCCGGTTGCCCATTCCCGGTTCCGGTTCCGGTTCGGCATCGGTGGCTCGGGGCCGTCGTCCTCGTCATTCGCGGTCACGGCTCATCTCAGGGGGACTCATGGTCGGCGTTGTGCGTCGGGACCTCCACGCGGAGGGTGTGGGAGGAGGCGTCGGGCTGACCGCCCTGATGGTCGCCGCGGCGCGGGCGATCGAGACCCGACGCCGCGACAGCCTGGCGCGGGACGTCTACGCGGAGCACTTCGTGCGGGCCGCCCCGGCGTCCGCCGGATGGCCGGTGCGCATGGAGCAGGTCCCGGATGGGGACGAGAACCCCCTGTGGGGGCGTTTCGCACGCTACTTCGGTCTGCGGACGCGGGTCCTGGACGACTTCCTCCTTCGGTCGGTGCGTGCCGGAGCGCGCCAGGTGGTGCTGCTCGGGGCGGGGTTGGATGCTCGTGCGTTTCGCCTCGAATGGCCGTCCGACTGTGTGGTCTTCGAGGTCGACCGGGAGGGCGTACTGGCGTTCAAGCACGACGTGCTCGACGGTTTGTCCGCCGTGCCGAAGTCGGCCCGTGTACCGATCCCGATCGATCTGCGCGGTGACTGGGTCGGTGCGTTGACCGATGCCGGGTTCCGGCCGGGCGCTCCCAGCGTCTGGCTGGCCGAGGGGCTGTTGTTCTACCTGCCCCGCCTCGCCGAGACGTATCTCATCGACACGGTGGACCGGTTGAGCACCGGAGGCAGTGCACTCGCGTTCGAGGTCAAGCTGGAGAAGGACCTGTGGGAGTACCGGGACAGTCCGATCTACACCTCGACGAAGCAGCAGATCGGCATCGACCTGCTCGCGCTGTTCGCCCACGGCGCGCGACCCGATTCCGCGGGCGAGTTGGCCGGCAAGGGCTGGTCCACCTCGATCCACACCCCGTTCGACTTCACCCGTCGGCACGGGCGCGGTCCGTTGCCCGAACACAACGACGCGCTGGCGGGCAATCGCTGGGTGTTCGCGAGCAAGCCCGCACGATGAGTGGTTCGTTCGTCGTCGCTCGACCGTGGGCCGATCCCTGCTCGCCCGCGCCCTACGGGATCAGGACGGGTTTCACCACCAGGCCCGCGTCGCAGTCGCGTTCGGCGTCGTTGATGTCGGCGAGCGGGTAGGTGCGGATCAGCTGGTCGAAGGGGAACAGTCCGGCCCGCCACAGCGCCGTCAGGCGAGGGATCAGCAGTGCGGGGACCGCGTCGCCCTCGCAGATGTGGACGATCCCTCGGCCACGGTCGAGTGATCCCGGCGCGAGCGACAACGCGGTGTGCAGGCGGGCCACCAAGCCGAGCCGGCCGGTGGGGCGCAGTGCCTCCAACGCGTCGTTGATCAAACGCTCGGAGCCCGTGGTGTCCAGTGCGTAGCGGGCGCCGCCGTCGGTCAGTCGTCGGATGCGATCGGCCAGTCCGGTTGTCGCGGCGGGCAACGGGATCGCGCCGAACCGCTCGGCCAGTTCCAGCCGTTCGCGACGACGATCGACCGCCACGACCAACGCTCCGGCGGCGCCGGCCGCCATGGTCGCGGCCAGGCCCACCGCTCCCGCGCCGAAGACCGCGAGGGTGTCGCCGGGGCCGATCCCGAACGAGTTCAGCACCGCGCCGGCGCCGGTGAGGAATCCGCAGCCGAGCGGTCCGAGCAGTTCGATGGGCAGGGCCGGGTCGACTCCGACCGCGTTTCGGGCCGGGACCATCGCGTAGGCGGCGAACGCGGACTGGCCGAACCATCGCGGCGCCAACGGCTCTCCGGCCGCGTCGGTGAAGCGGGCCGCGTTGTGTGATCGGCCGCCGTAGAGGTTGAGTGAGGCGAAGCAGTCGCAGTAGGCCGGGGACGCGCCCAGGCAACTCCGGCATTGCCCGCAGGAGTCGAAGCTCAGCACGACATGGTCGCCGACCTGCGATCCGGTGTCCGGGCCGCCCGTCTCCAGCACGACTCCCGCCCCTTCGTGGCCGAGCACGGCCGGGAGCGGTGAACGGCCGGCGGAGTGCCGCACCGCGAGATCGGTCCGGCACATTCCGCAGCCCGCGATTTCGACCAGCACCTCACCGGGCCCCGGACCGCCGTCCACATTCACCGTCTCGACGACGAACCGGCCGTCGTAGGAGCGCAGTACCGCGGCGTCGAATCTCACGGCCGCTCCCTCGACGGCGGATCCGCGTCCGGTCGGCGCCTGTCCGGCTCCCGGTCCCGTGGCTGCTCGGTCGCCGGCTCCGCGCCCGACCCGGGGCGGTGCACCACGAACGGTCTGAGGTTGCCGTACAGCCCCCAGGGACCGCCCGCGACGCCGACGCCGCTGTCTTTCACCCCCGCGAAGGGTTGCGCGAGGGACAGCTCGGCGTGGTGATTGATCCACGCCGTCCCGCACTCCAGCCGCTCCGCGACCGCCTCCGCCCGGTCGAGATCGGTTCCCCACACCGAGCCGCCGAGCCCGAAGCCGGTGCCGTTGGCCGCCGCCACGGCTTCGTCGAGGTTGTCGTACGCCAACACCGGCAGGACCGGGCCGAACTGTTCTTCCGTCACCACCGGGCTGTCGGGCGGGACATCGGCCAGGATCGTCGGTGCGAAGAAGTAGCCCGGCCGGTCGAGCCGCCGACCGCCCGCCGCCGCTCGCGCGCCATCGGCCAGCGCCCGCGCGGTGTACCGCTCGACCCGTGCCAGTTGGGGAAGGTTGTTGACCGGCCCCATCTGGGAACCGGGATCGAGCCCGGCGCCGACCTCCACCGCCCTCGCGCGCTCCGCGAGGGCCTCGACCACCCGCGCGTACAGTCGGGCCGGGGCGTACACCCGTTTGATCGCCATGCAGACCTGCCCGCAGTTGCGAAACGCGGCCTGGAACACCCGATCCGCGATGCCGTCCACATCCACGTCGTCGAGCAGCACGGCGGCGTCGTTGCCGCCCAACTCCAGGGTCACGCGCGCCAACGAAGCGCCCGCGCCGCGTGCGACGGCCCGTCCGGTGGGAACCGAACCAGTGAACGTCACGTGTCGGATCCCCGCATGGGACGCGAGGCGCGCGCCGAGCGGCTCTCGGCCCGTGACCACCGTCAGGACGTGCTCGGGCAGGACGGACGAGACGACCGACCCCAGCAGCTGCGTCGCCAGGGGAGTGAACGGGGAGGGCTTGAGCACCACGGTGTTGCCCGCCGCGAGCGCGGGCGCGAACTTCGCCGAGGCGAGTTGGAGGGGAAAGTTCCACGGGACGATCGCGGCCACGGGACCGAGCGAACGCCAGCGGACTTCGCTGCGCACCGGTCGGCTGTCGACGATCGGGTGCACGCCCGGATCCAGCGCGGCGAAATACCGCAACCGCGCCGCCGTGCGCGCGACCTCCGCGTGCGACTCGGCCAGCGGCTTGCCCTGTTCCTGGGTCAGCAGCGGCGCGAGGTCGCCCGCGGCCGCCGCCACCGCGTCCGCCGCCGCGAGCAGCGCGGCGCTCCGCGCCGCCGAATCGGCTCGCCAGGTGCGCCAGGCATGGTGGGCCCGTACGACGACGGCGTCCAACTCCCGCGGCCGCCGATCCCGCGCCTCGTCGAAGGGTTCACCCGTCGCCGGGTCCACGACGGGGAAGCGTCTGTCGCCGGACTCGGACACCTCGCGCGACACCTCGATCGTCACGACGGCGCTCAGCCCGTACCGGTGGTGTGCGCCCGGGCATGCCGATCCATCTCCGCGCGGAAGTCGGCCACCAATCGCACCTCGATCCGCCCCCTGTCGCGGTCACCGCCCGCACAGACCGCCCCGCGCACGCCCACGATGTCCGTATGCATGGCGGTGAGTTCGCGGAGGTCGCGGACCTTGATGCTGCCCGCGAGGGCGGCGAGCAGATCGGCCTGGTGGGCCAACCGGACGAACTCCGCACAGGCGTCGGGTGGAACGTGGTCGAACAGCCGTGTCCCGTCCTTGATCGCGGTGTCGAGCATGGCCGCGTCGCAGCCGGAGCGATGCGCGATATCGGGGAGCGCGAGCGGATTCACGCACCCGATTCGATGGGCGTCGGCATAGCCGGAGGCGACGACCAACGCATCCGGGCGGTAGTCCTTCACCGCCCGAACGACCCCGCGCATGACCTCGACGGCCTGTTCGGGCGTCGTACATCCATACAGACCGACCTTGATGTAGCCGGCCCCCGAGACGACCGCGCCCAACGCGGCCTGGGCCACGGTCCCCGGTTTGTACGGGACGTCTCCCACCGTGGCGGAAACCGGCTTGTCCGCCGGGACCACTTCGCGGATCTCCCGAATCACCCAGGGGTAGTTCGCGCCGAGCGATCCCTCGTCGGGCTTCTTGACGTCGACGATGTCGAGATGTGCAGCCGCCTTCGCGCAATCCAGGGCTTCCTCGACACTGTCGGGAGAGATGAGAAGCAACAACGCGGACTCCTTCCGCCCCGCATGCTCGTCATGAGCCGATGCGGAGTCGCCTGGGCCACCTGTGGTTCGCTCATCATCACGACGACTCGACGACTCCGGTAGGGCGCACGAAGCGCACACGGATCACCACACGGGCGCGCGCCCCCGCACGCGCCGCCCAAGCGGGCGCGAGCAAAACCCGGACGAACGCCGGCGCGTCCCGCCCACGTCGACATACGCGGACGCGGCGGCCGTTCACGGCCGCCGCGTCCGGGTACGTCGCCCCTATGTTTCGACGCGGCCGGCGACGTGATCCAGCCGTTGCACGCGGTCAACCAGGCCGGATCGGCGGTGTACGTCTCGCCCACCGGCGGACCGCCGGTGTAGTTCGTGAGCAGGGCCGGCGTCGCACCCTGGCCGTTCTCGAAGCCCTCGGCGAAGATCGCCGCGGGTGCCTGCGATACACCCGGTGCCCCGGGTGTGGCCTGCGCGGTGCCGACAGCCGCCGGTGCGGTCAGACCCGCGACCGCCACCGCGATGGATATTCCGACGCCGGTGAAGCGTCCGCGGCTCGATGAGCGACCACGGCTCGTCAGGGGGCCGGGATCGGCGGCCGGCCGGCCGAGGGGGTCCGTCGGTAGACGGAGGTCAGCGATTGTGTCTTCGCCGGGCCCGAGACCCGCCACCGCAGGTGCCATTCGTCCTGGGACACGACGGTGAACTCCCCGTCGTAGAGGTCCGCCGCGCAGGGGTGGCGGGTACTCCAGCGGCCGGTTCGCAGGTCGAGGTCGTGGAACGGGCTGCCGTCGGCGAAGAGTACGTCGGCGGTGCCGTCGGCGCGCGGCACGAGCCGGTGCCTGCGGCTCGCCGGGTTGGTCACGCCACCCCACTCGAACTCGCCGGACTCCTCTTCGAGCAACTCGTCGCCGACGCGCCGAAACTCCGCGGTGCCGATGAAGGAGCCCCGGGTGCCGGATCGTTCGTCGATCACGGTGCGGTCGATGGACCAGCGGCCGACGAGATAGGCGACGGTATCGGGGACGGAATACATGCGTCCATGATCCGTCATCCGCCGGCAGTGGCGGCCGATGTCCCCTTCGAGCCTCCGCCCGACCAACGCCTACGACCAACGCCTACGACCGACGCCTACGACCGACGCCCCGAATCGCCACGACCGACGACCACTTGTACATGACGACACGCGAAGGACCCGCGGGTGTTGCCCGCGGGTCCTCGCGATTCGCCCGGTGTATCCGTCAGAGGACGGTCACGCGGATCGTGCTTTTGGACCTATGCGTAGGCCCACCACACCCAGCCCTTGACCCCACTGGCGTTGTGCTTCACGTAGTACCACCAGTTCGCCTCGCCGGCGTTCTTCTGGCAGTACACCGTGACGGTGGCGCCCTTCTGCAGCAGTCGAAGCACCGTGGCGTTGGTGTTCGGCTTGGCACGCAGGCGAACATTGCTGCCGGAAATCTTCGCCGTCTGGTCCCGGAAGTCGGTATCGCACGACGGGTGCGATGCGGCCGACGCCCCGGGAGCCACCGCCACCGCGCCGCCGGTCAGAAGCACCCCGGACGCGACCGCCACACCTACCAGCCGTCGCAGCTTCTCGGACTGCCACCGGAAACCGCGTTCTGACTTAACGGATCTCATCAATCCCCGTTCCTGCCCGCACATGGCGCGGACACGCTGGGTCGGCGACACATCGGCCACCGCATGATCACGGTCGGCGGATCACGCTAATGGCCCGCCCCACGACCGGCTATCCGGATCACGCGCACGCCACCGACGCGGGACGCGTCACCCCGCGCCGAGTGGTCGCGGACACCCCGTGGCGATCGACCGGTGGGCGTCGCCCATGTCACCACGCCGATATGGAGACGCATGATGATAGATCCATAAAACTTCCTGAATGGGTAGAGGAGAGGGAGCCACGAGAAAGAAGGACGCCATGGCACGCCACGCGAAAATCGCGAAGGGTGATCGGGTGAGTTGGCGCAGTCACGGAAGTACCGCCATCGGCATCGTCAAACGCAAGCTCACCCGACGGACACGCGCGGCCGGGCGAACGGTCGACGCCTCGCCGCAGCAGCCGCAGTACGAGGTCGAAAGCGAGAAGTCCGGTGGCACGGCCGTCCACAAGCCCCAGGCCCTGAGGCGGGCGAAGCGCAAAGGAAAGAGCTGATGGCCGAACGATCGGACAGCGACCGCGAGGACACGCTGCGAGACTTCCACGACGCGGTGGTCGGCCGCGTCCGAGAGCCGACGAGGACGCCCCCGCCGGTGGTTCGGCGGTTACCCCTGGACCCCGGCGTCGACCGAACAGCCCTCCTCCGGCCCGGATCCGGACACCATCGCCACCGAACACGGTGTCAAGTTCCAGGCGGATCGAGACGGTTACATCACCGGCGTACGCTTTGGAAAGGGAGAAAGGCCACCAGAGCCCGACGTTCGGCATTCCCACCCCCGACCACCACCGGCCCCAGGCGCGAACTCCACTCGTGCTACTGGTAGTTTCCGGCGACCATTCTCAGTGAGGGGGATACGTGCGCGGCGTACGTCCATGCCTGACAGCCGTCCTGGCGGCGGTGTTCGCGACTGCGGGGTGCGGCGCGAACGACTCCGCCGGCGTCCCATGGGCCGAGGACGAAGCCAGAGCCCCCATTCCCCGAACGGCACCCCCGTCCACGTCGGCTCCGACGGCATCCAAAGGCCCCATCGGCGAGGCCGGCAACGGTCCCTCTCCCGAGACCTCGGCGGTCTCGGACCGCTTCGACTCCACGCGCGACGCGGATGCCGACATCCGTACCGCCCTCGCGACCGCCGCACAGAGTGATCGCGCTGTGCTGATCGACTTCGGTGCCAACTGGTGTCCGGACTGTCGGGTCCTGCATCACCTGTTTCGATCCCCACAGGTGGCACCGCTCCTGGCGAGGAACTACGTCGTCGTCCGCGTCGACGTCGGCGAGTTCGACCACAATCTCGATGTCGCCGCCCGCTATATCGATCTCACGACAAGCGGAATCCCCGCGTTGGCCGTACTCGCGCCCGACGGCAGCGTACGCACCGCCACCAACGACGGGGCGTTGGCCAACGCCCGCGATCTCGACCCGGGACAGGTCGCCGAATTCCTGACCCGCTGGGCGCCGGGCGACGCGGGGCGGAAATGAGAACCCACCCGCGCCGGCGGCGGTCCGCCCCGGCGTGGTCATGCTCGTGGGCGTGGGTGGCGGCGACGGTCGTGGCGTTGGGCGGATGCGGATCGACGCGGGAAACCGCCTCCACGCCTGCCTCGCCCACGGCAAGTGTCACCGCGAGCGGGGTCACCGTCACCGCCGCGCTTCGGTTGCCACACGACGGCCGACGCGAACTCGAGGTGACGTTCACCCCCCAACCGGGCTTCCACATCTACGGCATCGATCTCCCGGAGGGAGGAGTCGACGGTCTGGGCATCCCCACCCGCATCGGAGTCCGCGGCGACCTCGCGGCCGACGGCACGCCCGCGACCGGGAGTTCGACGCGGCTCCTGAGGCTGACGGGTCTCGCCACCGAACTTCCGGTCTATCCGGACGGTCCGGTCACGTTCACCCTGCCGGTGCGCCGAACGGGCGGCCACCGTGCCGAGGTGGTCGTCACCTACGGCGCGTGCAGCGCAAACGCGTGCCTGAAGCCCGAGGTGGACAAGGCGATCCCCCTCGACCTCCGCTGACGCGAACCGCCGTGCGAGAGAGCGGCGTTCCCGAGCCGAGGGCGGCCCAGCACGGCTGTCCGCCTCACCCGGACCGGACTCACGCCGAGGTCGAGTCACTGCCCGGCGTCGAAGAATTCCGTGCTCCATCGAGCCGTTCGGCTTCCACGCGCCTGCGCGAACTCATGCGCGTCACGCCTCGCCGCGGAGCTCTCGGGGAGGCCCGCCACCGGGTCGACCCCATGTTCGCGTGCAGGCCATACCAGCCCTTGTGGCCCTCCTCGCGCCGCGCGGGGGTCGGCGGGTGGTTCGGTGCGTGGGCGGCGCGCCGTGCACGTTGTCGCCTCTGTCCGCCTACACCCGCGATTCACGACACCCGGCACGAGCCCGGGCCGACCGCGCCCCCGCGGTGCTTTCGGGGCGCGGCCGTCGCTCGGCTCAGGCGGTGGTGGGGGCGTTCCAGTCGACCAGCTGCACGATGACTCCGTTGGGGTCGCGGACCTGGAAGGCGCGCTCGCCCCACTCCTCGTCGGTCAGGGGCATCGTGATCGTGACGCCTTCGGCTTGCAGGCGCGCCAGTTCGCCTTCGAGGTCCTCGACGACGAAGGCGAGGATCAATCCCGCGGCGTGCACGTCGCGCTGGTCGGCCGGGAGGCTTTCCAGCCCCCGGCGCAGGAAGATGACGTTCATCCCGGCGTCGTCGCGGGTCAGGGACGCGAAGCCGTCGGCGGCCATCTCCTCGCGGAATCCGAAGTGCTCGACGAGGAAGCCGGCGGACGCCGGGACGTCGTCCACGTTGAGCGATACGGCACTGGACGTGACCTTCATGAAAGATGCCTCCGAGAACACGACGAGCAACTTCTCTGTACGACGTACAATGTACAATGTACAGAGTTGAAAAGCGAGAGGACGATCATGTCGACGGAACGAACCGGCTCGGGCGACCCCGCCCACACCCTGCGCCTGCTGTGGCGCGACGCCTCCTCCGACCGTCGCCGAGGACCACGACGGGGACTGAGCGTCGACGCGGTGGTCGAGGCGGCCACGGCCATCGCCGATGCCGAGGGTCTGGAGGCGCTGACCATGCGCCGAGTGGCCAAGGACCTCGGCGTGGTGCCGATGACCCTGTACACCTACGTCCCCGGCAAGGCCGAGCTCCTCGACCTCATGCTCGACGCCGCCTACACCCGCATGCCCCGCTCCGACACCACCGGACAACCCTGGCGCCGGCGCGTCGCCGCCATCGCGGACGAGAACATCGCCCTGTTCGACCGCCACCCGTGGGCCGTGACCGTCTCCACGATCCGACCTCCCCTGGGGCCGGGGCAAATGGCGAAGTACGAGCACGAACTATCCGGACTCGACGGCCTCGGCCTGGACGACGTCGAGATGGACGACTGCCTGACCCACCTGCTGACCTTCGTGCAGGCGTGCGCCCGAGCGGACGCCGCCGCCCGCGCCGCCCGAAACGACAGCGCCATGAACGACCAACAGTGGTGGGAGCTGAACGCCCCGCTGCTGGCCCGGGTGCTCGACGAGAAGACCTATCCCACGGCCGTCCGCGTCGGCGCGGCCGCGGGCGCCGCACACGGAAGCGCCCACGACCCGGCCCACGCCTACTCCTTCGGCCTGCAACGTGTCCTCGACGCCTTCGCCGTCCTGATCGGCCGACGCGAGGACGACGGGGCGCCGACCGCGACACCCGACGGAGCAACGCCCGCCTGAGCAGGATCCGACACACCGCGAACCGACACACCGCGAACCGACGCACCGGAAACGGTCTGGCGAGGTCGTGCACACCGCATGGCACCGCCGGCCGTGATCACTGCTGCGCGGCGACCAGTTCCCGAGCCTCCTCGACCGTCTCCACCGCCGGCGGCGAACCCATCAGCGGCTTGCGGGCCGTCTCGGTCATCGTGAGCGCCGCGGCCAGGCCGACAGCCGCCGCGAGCATCATGTAGAAGGCCGGCATGTAGTCGTTGCCCGTCCCGTTGACCAGCGCCTCGGCCACGAACGGAGTGGTGCCACCGAACAGCGAGACCGAGATGTTGAACGAGACGGACAGCGCCCCGGAGCGGATCTCGGTCGGGAACAGGGCGGGCAACGCGGCGGACATGGTGGCCAGGAAGCAGACCAGGACCAGGCCCAGGATCAACAGGCCGATGAAGATCGGCACCAGGTCGCCCTGCTTGATCAGCACGAAGCACGGGATCGGCAGCACCATGAAGCCCACGCACCCGGTGATGATCACCGGCTTGCGGCCGATCCGGTCGGTCAGCGCGCCCAGCGGGTGGATCACCGCGAGCAGCACGATCATCACCACGACGATCTGCAGCAGGCCGTGCGTTTCGCTGTAGCCGAGGGTGTCGGAGAGATAGGTCGGCATGTACGACAGCAGCATGTAGTCGTTGACGTTGTACGCCGCGACCAGCGCGATGCAGATGACCATCGCGCGCCGTTGGCCGAGGAAGATCCGCTTGAACTCGCGCACCGTCTCGTTCCCGTGCTCGGCCTCCTGCGCTTCGGCCTCGGTCGCCGCCGACCGCTCCATCACCTTCGCGAACGCCGGCGACTCCTCCAGCCGCAGCCGCAGATACAGCCCGATCACCCCGATCGGGCCCGCCACCAGGAACGGGATGCGCCACCCCCACGTACGCATCTCGTGGTCGCTGAGCACCGCCGTCAGCAGGGTGACCAGGCTCGCCGCCAGGATGTAGCCGATCAGCGTGCCGAACTCCAGGAAGCTGCCGTAGAACCCGCGCCGCTTGTCCGGCGCGTACTCGGCGATGAACGTACTCGCGCCGCCGTACTCGCCGCCGGCCGAGAATCCCTGGAGCATCCGGAACAGGACCAGCAGGATCGGCGCGACGAAGCCGATCGTGCCGTAGCCGGGGATCAGCCCGATGCACAACGTGCCGCCGGCCATCATCAGCATCGTGATCGCGAGCACCTTCTTGCGCCCGATCCGATCGCCGAGCGGCCCGAAGAAGAAGCCGCCGAACGGCCGGACCAGGAAGGCCGCGGCGAAGGTCGCGAACGAGGACAACGTCTGAGCGGCGTCGTTCCCCGAGGGAAAGAACACCTTCCCGATCGTGACCGCCATGTAGGCGTAAATGCCGAAGTCGTACCACTCCATGGCATTGCCGAGCATGGTCGCCTTGACCGCGGTGTCCACGGTCTTGGCGTCGACGATCGTGATGTCTTCCTCGCGCACCTGTCTCCCTCGTCCCGGAACCACCCCCGCGCTCCAGGTTGGGGCAGGTGGCCATGCGAAAGGGGGCACGACACAGACTTCTCCATAAAAAGCACCGAACTACCCGAAAATCGGGTGAATCGGCGTCAGTGGACCTCGAGCGGACCGGGTCTTCGCAGTGACCCCGGCCCGGGCCGCCATCGTTCGGAAAACGTGTATGCGGCCGAGACCTTGGCCGCCCCGCTGCGTCCGTAGGACCGAACCACGGCGCGCAATCGGTGCCTGCGTGCCGGGCGTCGCGTCGGGCGCGGTGACTACTGTTCGCCAGGCGTGGTCGGTGTGGAGGTCGGGCGGTTCGGCGTCCCGGGTGACGGCGTCGAGCAGTTGGGAGCGGTGCCCGGGACCGCCATTTTAGGACGCACGGATCACGTCACCGAAGACGCGAGTTGCCGGTGACGACGACATGGCTCCGGTGATGAAGCAGCCACCACGGGCTGCCTGTTCGGCGCCGCGCCCCCTGCGGGCAACTTGTCGATCAAGGCCCTGGGGCGACTACTGGCCAGCGCGGAATGGGCTGGAGGCGCGCTTCGATCCGGTCGGCTATCCACGAAACGGTCGGATGGGCGTATCCCACGGCCCGAATGAAGGCGTCGGCTTCCTTCGAATCCGTCCACACGATGCGGTGGCCGTTGATCGTGCACCACACGGTTCCGGCCGTCAGGGCCGTGCGTTCGTTGGCGCTCTCGAAGACCGCCGCCTGGGTGATGTAGCTCATCAGGGCCGCGGCTCGTTGCGGCAACGTCGGATGCAGAGGCCGTTTGAAGCCTCTGCCGTACACCGCCGCCTGGAGAGAACTCAGCAGGCGTGGATCCCGTTCGCGGCCGGCCGAGATCGGCCTCCGGCGCCATGGCGAACCCGCCGTGCCCGTGGGCCCATCCCGTTCCGGCCCCCACCGTCCACCGGATGCTCCGGGGCGTCGGTGGCCGTCGATAGCCTCGTCGACCATGACCATCAGACTGACCGATGCCGAGATCAATCACCTGGTTCCCCGGTTCCAGAGCCTGGACCTGGGGGAGTGGGACCGGAGCGCGGTCGAGCGTGCGACCGCCGGCCTGGGGTGGACGGTGCGTTCCGGAGACGACACGTGGTTGAGGTTCGAGGGGCCGTTGTCGGACGGATGGGCCTTCGCGTCCCGAGGACACGACCACGGTTCGCCGCGCGAGGGCTGTTTCACCCTGCTGGAGTGCCAGTTGGCGCATACCGAGGACAAGACCGTTCTGGAAGCGGTGTTCGAGGCCGGCAGGAAGGCGATCGAAGCATGCATCGGGCCGGCGCCGATCCGACGCGGGCCCGGCCCGGTGTTGCGCTGGCGCCGCGAGGAGACCCTCCTGGAGCTCGAATGGGGGCGGGACGAGGTGCGGTTGGCGCTGCTGTCGGCGGCGGTGGTCGAGAACCACGAGTACCAGGTCTCCAGATGGAGCGAACGCGACGACGCGGTCGCCGAGCTCGGGGTGTGGCAGGCCTTCGGGCTGGGCCGCGCGGGAATGAAGGACGTGTTCCTGCCGGGCGGCCGCCTGGCCCAGAGTTGGGAGGAGTTCGGACCGTGGCTGGAGGAGACGCTGTCGGCGATGGTGAGGGACATGGGCCGACTGGACGACGAACTGGTCCTCGTGATGCGGCCGAGCACGGACGAGGACAACCCGAACGTGGTGCAGTTGATCTGCAACGGTCGCATGCTCCACCTGGAAGCGAGCACCGCGGTGCTGAGCCCGTCCACACTCGCGGACTTGGGCTGGCGGCGCGGCCCCGAGGCCGAATTCCACGTACTCGACTTCCCGCACCCCCAGTCCCGGGCCGCCGAGTCCGCGGCCCGAACACTGGTGGACACCCTGCGCGCGCAGGACGTGCACTTGGACGATCTGCGCCACAGGGCGTGGCTGAACAGAAGCGACTGCATGCTGTTTCTGCACGGGTTGGGCCTCGAGACCCTCTGAGCGACGCCGGTTTCACAGCGCTCCCGGCTGACCCGGCGCCCGGTTTGCCAATTTTCCCAATTGCCCTATCCGGCACGGGAGTTCATATCGTGTCCTACCGGTCTGAGGGCCCGGGAGGGGCGCACAACGTCCTCCAACGCACCTGCGCGGGCAGGGCCGGTCACGGTCGTAGGAGGACTTTCACGGTGCCGTCCTGCTTCTTCTGGAAGCGTTCGTAGGCTCCGGGGGCGTCGGCGAGCGGGATGCGGTGGGTGGCGAAGTCGTCGGTGCCCAGCGGGTCGTCGTCGGTGAGCAGGGGGAGGAGGTCGGGCACCCAGCGGTGCACGTTGGCCTGGCCCATGCGCAGTTGGATCTGCTTGTCGAACATGGTCAGCAGGGGCATCGGGTCGGCCATGCCGCCGTAGACTCCCGACAGCGAGATCGTGCCGCCGCGGCGGACGATGTCGATGGCCGCGTGCAGGGCGCTGAGCCGGTCGACGCCGGTGGTGCGCATCAGCTTCGAGGCGACCGCGTCCGGCAGCAACCCCGTCACCTGCTGGGCGAATTTGGCCACGGGGGCTCCGTGCGCCTCCATCCCGACCGCGTCGATCACCGCGTCGGGGCCGCGCCCGTCGGTGAGTTCGCGGACGGCCTCGGCGATGTCGTCGTGCGCGTTCCAGTCCAGCACCGTCACACCGCGCTCGTGCGCGCGGCGCAGTCGCTCGGGGACCAGGTCGATGCCGATGACGGTCCCCGCGCCGCGATGCAGCGCGATGCGGCACGCCATGTCGCCGATCGGCCCCAGGCCCAGGACGGCCACGCTGCCGCCGGGTGGCACGGCCGCGTACTCCACGCCCTGCCAGGCGGTGGGCAGCACGTCCGAGAGGTAGACGAAACGGTCGTCGGGCGGCCCGTCGGGAACCTTCACGGGGAGTCGATTGCCGAACGGAACACGAAGAAACTCGGCCTGCCCGCCGGGCACTTGCCCATACAACTTGGTGTAGCCGAACAGTGATCCACCCATGCCGTATTCGCGCACCCGGGTGGTCTCGCACTGCGAGTGCAGGCCCTGACCGCAGGTGTGGCAGTCGCCGCACGAGACGTTGAACGGGACCACCACACGGTCGCCCGGCCGCAGTTCGGTGACGCCCGGCCCGATCTCCTCGACGATGCCCATGGGTTCGTGTCCGAGGATGTCACCCTCGGACAGGAACGGCCCCAAAACCTCGTACAGGTGCAGGTCCGAGCCGCAGATCCCGGAGGAGGTGACTTTGACGATCACGTCGTCCGGGTCCTTGATCACCGGGTCGGGCACGGTGTCCACGCGGACGTCGCGGCGGCCGTGCCAGGTCAATGCCTTCATGATGGTGAACTCCTTGTCCTCGCGGCTGTCGAAGCCGGGCTGCGGGTGGTCGGTTGCGCCGGGTGTGGTTCAGGACGTACCGGGTTCGTTCCAGCGGTGGGCCGCCCGTTCGCCCAGCGTCGCGATGCGGTCGGTCCACGGGGTTCCCTTCGCCTGCTCGCTCGCCCCCGACGTCTCGCGCGACGATGCCGAGGCGTCCGCCGAGGGCAGCAGTCGCGCGGCGAGGGAGAGCGCGCGGGTCGTGGTCGCGGGGGCGAGTCCGTGGGCGCGGACGGCCACCTTGGCCAGGGCCGTCAGCACGAGTTCGGGCCTGCGGCGGATACCGGCGCGGACGATCAGCCGCGCCGCCCGCTCGGCGTCCATCGACATCAGGGGCAAAGACGCGGCGGCGGCGAACCAGGCGTACTCGCGCTCGCGCCGTCCCGTGAAACGCGCGGCCCGATGCGAGCCGGTGCGCATGAGCCCGGGAACGGCGGTGGTCACGCTCACGCCGGAGCCGGCGAGTTCGGCCCGCAGGCCCTCGGAGAATCCCGTGGCGGCGAATTTCGCGCAGTCGTAGGGCAGCAGATGGGGCGCCGCGATCCGGCCGCCGATCGAGGTCACGTTGATCACCCTGCCGTCGCCGCGCTCGCGCATCCCGGGCAGTACCGCCAGGGTCAGCCGTACCGGTGCCATGAACATGACCTCGATCGCCCGGCGGAAGGCGTCCACGTCCAGCGACGCCAGGGGCCCCACGGTGATGATTCCGGCGTTGTTGACCAGGATCTCCACCGGCCCGTGCCGTCTCGTCACCTCCGCGACGAGGTGGTCGACGGCTTGGGGGTCGCTCAGATCGCATTGTTGCCAGGTCACCGAGCGGCCGGTGTCGCGACGGATCAACGTGGCGGCACGAGCAAGCTCCTCCTCGTCCCGGGCGCAGATCGTCACCCGCGCTCCCAGCCGGGCCAACTCGCGCGCGATCAGCAGACCCAGTCCGCGCGAGCCGCCGGTGACCAGCGCGGTGCGCCCCCACACGTCCGCCCGCGAACGGGTCCGAAGGCGCTTTCCGGCACCGTCTCGGGTGACGTCGGCCACGGTTTTCCCTCCTTCGGCGGTAGCCGCCCCCGTGCGGCTTCGATGTGCGTGCGTCCCCGACAACACTGTCGAGACCCCGCTGCCCGCGCAGACGCCGAACAATCACCGCACCGCCCACCGCGGCGCGCACCAGCCGCAAGGCCCACCCGAGGCCCCGGCGCATGACGAGCCGGGCAGCGGGTTCGAGCATGCGTGCGTATTGACGGGGCACAAAAGGGACGGAGGTGGGCATCATGATTCCCCTGCTCGTCGTCCTGCTCCTCGCTCTGATCCTCTTCGGCGCCGGATTCGCGGTGAAGATCCTGTGGTGGATCGCCATCGCCGTCCTCGTCGTCTGGCTGCTGGGCTTCGTGTTCCGGTCGGCCGGTTCCGGCGGCGGTCGGGGCCGCTGGTATCGCTGGTAGGTGTGACCGTTTCGCGGCGACGCGCCGTAGCGTGACGGCCGGAACGGGTGGGGCCACCACCCGTTCCGGCCGTCACGGGGTCGGCTTGTGCGGAATCCCGGTGCGCGCTGCCCGGGGACGCGGTGGGCCGGGGCGGTCGTGTGGAGGTGCGAATGACTCCCTGCATTCTCACGGCCGTCCCGGCTTGTTTCATTCATGCCCGGAGGGTTGGTTTTCATATCGACGCCCGGTGAAGTTTTCGGGATTGCCGACCGCCGAGGGATTTCCAGTCCTCATACGGAAGAAGGGTGGGGGTGTGGGGGGGGGGGGGGGCGCCCCCGGGGGGGCCCGCCCGCGGCCCCCAAACACTGGCCGAGGGTGGAAGTTGATTTTGGC
>NZ_JBIRUB010000010.1:0-21606 GCF_044334985.1 Embleya sp. NPDC020630 | reverse complement strand
GGGTGCCCCCCCCCCCCCCCGCCCCCCCCCCCCCCCACACCCCCACCCCTTCGATAACAACACGGCGAAAGATGGCATTCGGCGACTGTGGTGCGCCGCGCCCTGTGGCCTGGGGTCTACCAGCGGTACCACCGGCCGCGCCGGCCGCCGGTGCCCGCGGAGCGGAAGACGAAGCCCAGGGCCCATACGACCAGGACGATGACGGCTATCCACCACAGGGCCTTGAGTGCGAAACCGGCGCCGAAAAGGATCAGAGCGAGAAGCAGAACGACCAGAAGGGGAATCATTGTTTTTACCTCCGCCCCACGTCTGCCCCACCCGTGAGAGCGCATTCCCAGGAACTGCCGTGTTTCGCGCGCACTTTCCCGGAAAGGATCCGCCATTCGCTTGATCCAAGGTGAGGCGAGTGGCCACGTACGCTCCCCGATCGTGCCCGACGACGGGTGCCCGTGGCCGTCGAGCAGGCAGGTGACGAGCATGTCGGGGGGCAGGCTGTTGCCGCCGACTCCGATGGTCACCACGCGGGTGTGCCGGCCCGGGGATTCGGGGTGTTCCGGGGCGGTGTCGGGGCGGTGTCGGGGGCGCCGGCGGAGCAGGATGACGCGACAGCGTGCGACGGGGTGCCGGTGGGGATGGAGCGGGCGAGGGTGGGTTGGCCGCATGCGCTGAGGGAGTTGAAGGATGCGGCTGCGGGGGCTGACGTACGGGTGGAGGGGGTGATCCGGGGCAGGTGGACGGCAACGTCCGAGTCGTAGGAGGGCCGATGTTCGCCGAGTTCGATCTGACGCGATGTAAGGGGGCCGGGGCCCGGCTGCACGTGCGCCATGGCGGTAGCGGCCCGGCGGTGTTGCTTCTGCACGGCCATCCGCGCACTCATGCGACGTGGCGGCGCCCAACGCCACAGTCCTCACGGTGGGCTACCCCACGCTTGCGGGCAGACGGGTACCTACGGCCCGGTGAGCTGCCGCTGGACGCTCAGAGCGCCCTGGAATGCCCCGGCCCGAACGGGCGGGCGAGCCGCGGGTGAGAGGGACGTCCGGGGTCGAGAGCCCGGGCGATTCGTGGTCGCCCGGGCTCCGTTCACCGTCGTGTGGGTCTCGATCGGGCTACCAGTCCCGGTTGACGACCAGTTCCTTCACCTCTTCGCCGACCCGGGTGCCCTCGGCGGTGTAGCTGAGCAGCGTCGCGGTGATGCCGTGGCCCGTGCCCCGCGGTACGAACATGACGAAGTACGCCTCGTCGGACCCGGGGAACTTGTGTGTAGGGGCCTCGACCTTGGTCTTGTCGGCGTCGTACGTGGCCACCACTTTGGTGGCGTTCTTCGGGACCACACCATACGAAATCGTGCCCAGGTGGCCGACGCTCGACGTGTCGGCCGAGGTGCCGCCGAGGCTGATGATGGCGAAATCGCCGTATCCGCTCACGTTGGTGCGCTTCCAGAGCGGCTGGTCGGCACAGCCGAGGCCACTGGCCCGCTTGTCGAGCCTGCCGTCCAGGTTCAGCACGAGGTCGTCGCAGTAGCCGGTGTGCGTCGCCGTCCTGCTCGGGGCGGTCGGCGCGCCCTTGTCGGGGATGGTCACGTCGGTCGACGCGTCGAACTCGCGGTAACTGCGAACGCGCACCAACTCCCAAGTGTGGCCCCCGGCTTCGCCCCTGGCGAGCGAGACGGTGCCCAGCTCCTCCGCGTAGGCCACGGCACTCGACGGCACGGCCGACGGGGTCGGCTGTGGTGTCGGCTGTGCGCCGGACGCGCCCGGTGTCGGGGCGGACACCGACGCCGTGGGCGAGCCGTGGCTCGTCGCGGTGTGCCCGCTGGTGCGCGACGTCAGGCCGATCGTCGCGATACCGGCCGCCGCCACGACGGCGGCCACGACGGCGCCGCCGACCCGCACGCGACGCCGGCGTCGGGCCCGGCCGCCGGCGGCCACGATCGTGTCGTGCGGCGCCGTCGTGTCGGGCAGATCCCGCATGCCCCGCTCGAATTTGTCCCGCATCCACCGTCCTTCTTCGACGTCGGTCATACGGCGATCACCTCCGCGCCGTCGTCGGCGCCCCACACGGCACCGTGGAGTCCCGGATCGGCGCGAAGCTTCGCCAATCCCTTCGACGCCTGGCTCTTGACCGCACCGAATGACAGGCCCAGGGCGCGCGCGACGTCAGCCTGCGGAAGGTCGTCCCAGTACCGCAGCACCACCACCGCGCGCTGCCGGGCCGGGAGCTTCGCGAGCGCGCGCACGAGCGCGTCGCGCTGCTCGACCTGCCGCGTGGTCGAGTCCGCGGCCGTCCGCTGCTCCGGCGGGGTCACCCCCAACAGCCGGATCACCCGCTTGCGCCTGAACCGGCCCGCGTTGGTGTTCACCAGGATGCGGCGCACGTACGCGTCCGGGTTGTCGCTGCCCTGCACCCAGTGCCAGGCGACGTAGACCTTGGTCAACGCGAGCTGCACGACGTCCTCGGCTTCCCCGTGGTCGCCGGTCAACAAGTACGCCGTCCGCACGAGCCTCGCCCAGCGTGCCTGGACGAACTCGCGGAACTGCTCCGCCTCATCGGCTTTCAATGAGCACCTCCTCGCGTTGCTTGAGTACCGCGCGGCGGCGCCGGGTTTCCCGCCGGGCCGAACTGTTTCAGGGCAGGCCGAAATCCCGGCAAGTCGGCGACTGCGCTCCCGGTTCGAAGGCGTCGAGTGGGTGCCAGGCGTGATTCGGCGCGGGGTGTCGGTCTGTTCAGCCGGGACGGCGAACACCTCCTGGGACCGCCCGATTTCACCATCCGCCGGCGACTTTGATTTTCACCTGAAGGGATCGGGACCGCGCCAGGCGCGATCCATTCGCGAGGTTTCCGAGCGCGGATGTTTGGACCCGAGGCGTTCGGGATTGGTGAGGCGAGTGAGCAGGGGGCCTGCGTGATCGTCACCCGAAACGTCGCGTTGTCGGCGCCGGTTGAGTGTCGGAGTCGGTGAGGGCGTCGTCATCCGTGCTACGTTGATCCCAGTTGCAGTTGTGGTACCCATGAACTTTGTGTGCACCTGACGGGCTTGATCCGCAGGTGCATTTTTGTTTGGCCGGTCATCTCCGGATGGGCTCCTTGCGGCGACGCGGAATCGCACTGTGTGAATCCGGTACTGCCCCCCAATCGAAGGAGAACGACATGGCATCAACCACTGGCACCGTGAAGTGGTTCAACGCGGAAAAGGGCTTCGGCTTCATCGAGCAGGACGGTGGCGGCCCCGACGTCTTCGCCCACTTCTCGAACATCGCCGCCCAGGGTTTCCGTGAGCTCCAGGAAGGCCAGAAGGTCTCCTTCGACGTCACCCAGGGCCAGAAGGGCCCGCAGGCCGAGAACATCGTTCCCGCCTGACGCCCCAAAGGGCGCCCCGTGCGAGGTCCCGCCACCGTGAGGTCGCGGGCCCTCGTACGGCGTTCGTGTTTCCGCCGCCGGCCGTTCGTCCCTCTCCCCGAGGTCGTGGCGCCGGCAGGCGACGCAGTATCCCCGCCCGGTAGGCGGCAGTCGACGGCTTACGACCGCGCACCGCCCACCGCCTTCGGACCTCGCAGTCCGTTCGAGCCGGCAGCCTTTCCCGACGGCGCCGCGCCTTTCGAAGTGTGTTCGCGCGAATTCCTTCGCCCCACTTCAACTCTGCTTTTTGTTCCGGCTCGTTTCGTGATGCCTTGCGCGGCTTTCGGCTGCCGGGTCTCCGCGGTACGCGCCGTGTCGAGGAAGGTTCTCCGTGAACCCGAACGCCCGCTCCACCGCTTCTTCGTACAGTTCCTCCTCCCGCGGCCGTAGCGGCGGCTACGCCCGCTCCGCCGCCGGCGGCAGCGGTGGCGGCTACGGCCGTCCCGGTGCCTCGGGTCGCTCCGGCGGCTACGGCCGTTCGGGCGGATCCGGCGGCTACGGTCGTCGATCCTCGAGCCCCCGCGGCGAGTTCGCACTTCCCGCGACCATCACCCCCGCGCTGCCGGCCGTGGTCTCGTTCGCCGAGCTGGACATGCCCTCCGAACTGCTGGCGACGCTGACCGGTCTGGGCATGACCGAGCCCTTCCCGATCCAGGCCGCGACGCTGCCGAACTCGCTGGTCGGCCGCAACGTGCTGGGCCGAGGCCGGACCGGATCGGGCAAGACGCTGGCCTTCGGCCTGGCGTTGCTCGCCCGAACCGCCGGTCGGCGTGCCGAACCCGGGTACCCCCTCGCGCTGGTACTCGTGCCCACTCGCGAACTGGCCCAGCAGGTCACCGAAGCCCTGACCCCGTACGCCCGCTCGCTGCGGATGCGGATGGCCACCGTGACCGGCGGCATGCCGATCGGCCGCCAGATCAGCGCGCTGCGCGCCGGCGCCGAGGTGGTCGTGGCCACGCCCGGCCGGCTCAAGGACCTCCTCGACCGCGGCGCGTGCGTGCTGGCCGACGTCGGTGTCACGGTCCTGGACGAGGCCGACCAGATGGCGGACATGGGCTTCATGCCCCAGGTCACCGAACTCCTGGACCGGGTACGCCCCGACGGGCAGCGCATGTTGTTCTCGGCCACCCTGGACCGCAACGTCGACCTGCTGGTGCGCAAGTACCTCCACGACCCGGTCGTGCACTCGGTCGACCCGTCCGCCGGCGCCGTCACCACGATGGAACACCACGTGCTGCACGTCCAAGGGTCGGACAAGAACGCCGCGACCACGCAGATCGCCGCCCGCGACGGCCGGGTGATCATGTTTCTGGACACCAAGCACGCGGTCGACCGGCTCACCGCGCACCTGCTCAACAGCGGGGTCCGCGCCGCCGCGCTGCACGGCGGCAAGTCCCAGCCCGAACGCACCCGCACCCTCGCCCAGTTCAAGTCCGGCCACGTCACCGTCCTGGTCGCCACGAACGTCGCCGCACGCGGCATCCACGTGGACAACCTCGACCTGGTCGTCAACGTCGACCCGCCCGGCGACCACAAGGACTACCTGCACCGCGGCGGACGCACCGCTCGCGCCGGCGAGTCCGGCAGCGTGGTCACCCTGGTCCTGCCCGGCGAGCGCCGCCAAATGGCCCGCCTGATGTCCGACGCCGGCATCACACCGCACACCACCCAGGTCCGCTCCGGCGAGGCCGAACTGACCCGCATCACCGGCGCCCGGACACCCTCCGGAATTCCCGTCGTCGTCACCGCCCCCGCCGTGGACCGCCCCCGCCGCACCCCCAACGGCTCCTCCTCGCGCGGACGCCGCAGCGGCACCGCCCAAGCCCGCCGCTCCGCCCCCGTCACCCGCCCGGCGACCCTGGCCGTCGGCACCGCCGCCTGACCTACGCCCCGCGACATCCGGCCCTGAAGCACCGGCCCCACGCCCGCCCGTCGGGCGATCGTGGCCCGGTAACCGAAGGGCCTAGCAGAGACGAACTGCCGGCCGGGCCGCCGAACTCCTCGGCACCACACCGAGTTTCCTGCGCGCGGTCGAACACGCCGGCCTGATCACCCCCAGCGCTCCGCCGGCGGACACCGCCGCTACTCCCGCCATCAACTGCGCGTGGCGGCCCGCGTGCGGGTACTCGCCGACCAGGGAACGTCCATCGAGGCCGTCTGCCGTATCGCCGTCCTCGAGGGCCGCCTCGCACAAGCCCACCGCGCCAACGTCGAACACCGCCGTGCCGCCACACCGGCGAACCCCACGGCCACGGCCTGAGAACGTCGGACCCGAGGCGGCGTGACCCGAACCAGGAACAGAAGGTCGAACGGCTTCTTCCCAGGGGCGCCTTCGTTGGCCATTCCTGACGCACCCTCGTGGGGCGGGCGCTGAGGGGGTGCGTGGCGAACGTGCGTTCTTTCGACGTGAACGGTCAACGGCGGGATGGGCGTTGGACGCGCCGGAGTCGCGTCTGTCGGTGAACAACTCGGGGGCGGAGCCCTTGCCGGACCCAACGGATCGACAGGGGTCCGGTGCAGTTCGCGTTCCGGTTCCTGGTCCCGGTCACCGGAACCGGCGGCATCCTGCCCGAGAACCTGTCCTGCGGGAGGCTCAAGCGGGCGGCGCGGCGAACGGCCGGCTACGTGGGTCAGGGTCGAAGGTGCTTGAGGGTGAATTCGGGCCGGGCGGCAGGGCCGGCCTGGGGTGCGGTCGGATCGGTCGGGAGATCTGTCCCGGGTATTTCCGCGGCGTGCAGTTCGGCGTTGTCGACGGGGGCGTAGGCCAGTTCCGTCGGGTCGGGGAGTTCCCAGAAGCGGCGGGTGTTGGCGGAGAGGGCGTATGTCGTGAGGAAGCGGGTGGAGCGCGGTGCCGTCAGCGCGGCGCGGATGAAGCCGACGGCGTCGTGCGGGCTCAGCCAGGTCGCCAGGTGCCGGGGTTCGGTGGGTGTGTGTACGAAGCTGCCGATGCGCAGGCAGATCACGGACAGGCCGAACTTGTCGGCGTACAGCCGTCCGAGGGCCTCCACGGCCACTTTGCTCACCCCGTAGAGGCCGTCGGGGCGTACCGGATCCTGGGCACCGGTGAGATGTCCGGCGGGGTGGAAGCCCGTCACATGGTTGCTGCTCGCCAGTACCACCCGCTCGATTCCCGTGCGTCGCGCCGCTTCCAGGACGTGGTGTGTGCCGAGCACGTTGGCTTCGAGCAGGTCCGCGAGAGGCGCCTCGTTCGGCACGCCGGCCAGGTGCAGCACCCGGTCGGCTCCCGCGAGGGCGGCTTCCACGGCGTCGGCGTCCCGCAGATCCACGGTGCGCACGTCCTCGTTCTCGGCCTCCGGGTGGAGCGGTACGCGGTCGAGCAGGATCAACCGCGCCGCCTCGCACCGCAGCGCCTTGCGTATGGCGGAACCGATCGTGCCCGCCGCCCCTGTTACCGCCACCGTTCCCAGACTCACCGCGTCTCCCATCGCTTTCGACAACTCTCGCGTCCTCGTGCCCGCTGTTCCGCGCATCAAGCGGTGGGGAAACGAGTGAGCGGGTCTGCGGAACCGCCTGAGCGAACGGTGGGCCCGTGTTCCCCACGCGGTGAGCGCGAGTTCCTGCCCACGGAGCGGGTCCGTCGAGGCCCGTTCCGCCCGGTCCGGCCTCCCCGATCAGCTCACGGGAGGCCCGCAGGGTGGTGACGGCCGTGGCGTGTCCGCAGGGTGATCGCAGGTCGGCTCGGCAACGACGGACCCGACCACCACGCCCCCGGAATCCGTCGCACTCGAACGAGAGGCGGGCCGATGACCGCCTACGCGCGTGTCCATCATGTCGCGGACGCGTGGGCGGTGGGCCGGCTCCGCGTGGTCCTGGCGGACCTGCCCGACGACGCGCCGCTCACGGTCGCCGTCCCCGAGGGATCGCCCGGGACCGAGGAGTACGCGGCGGTCGCCGACACGGACTGGTCACGACCCCAACTCGTCGCGTCGTCAACATCCCCGTGTGCTCGGCCGCCCGCCGCGAAGAGTTGGTCCTCGCCGTGGATGCGGCAACGATGACTGACCGACCGTGAGGCAAACCGGTCGGCGCTGCCCGACTCCGCACTCGAAGACCTCCACATCCTCGACGGCCGCAGGCACTGCGCACCAACCTCGGCGTGTGGATTCTCGCGTGGTTCACGGTTCTTGCCGTCGGCGCGGCCGTGTTCCTGCACCTTCCCTACGAAGGCCCGGCCGACTGACGCAGTCGCTTGTCGGGCCCCGCCCGGGAAGTCTCCCGCGTCTTCGACGCCGCCGCGGCCGGTTCGGATCGCCCTGCGGTGCTCCCCGGTCGCGTGAGAGCTGCCGGCGACGAACCGCGTCGGGGGCGACTTCACAGCACCACGAGGTCGCGACGGCTCGGCGCCTTCCACCGGCTCCACCTCCGGAAGGGCTGGGAGTGCGGGGGGCGACCGTGGAAGAGCGTGGTTGTGGGGTCCATTGCGTGAAGTAGCGTTCGATGACGGACACGATCACGATGCTGCTTCCGACGCCGAGCAGCACCACGAAGTCCACCGCCGTCGCGCGCAGAAACCACGTGCCCATGCGTCTCGCCATGGAATTCACGACCCCATGATGGCTTACGATCCGGGCCTTGGCTCCGCATGGAACAGTCCGAGTCCGCGTTGCCCCTCCGGGTGTCCGTGGTGCCCGGACTGTGCTGCGAACACCGGGAGTTCGCATACGCCGTGGACCACGCGGCAGCGCGCGGGCGCGGGGGATCCGCAGGTGACGAGGAGGAAGAATGACGACCCCGGTACTCACCGCGCTGAACACCGGCGCCGCCTTGGCCGTCGCCGGCCGTCCCCAAGGGGCGGATGAGTATCGACGACTTCGCGAAGGCGCCGAAGGGCACGATGTACCAGGGCTGCACTATCTATCTCTCGAACGCGGGAGAGGGCGCTCCGTCCAGGATCGACTGGGTGCCGAAGAAGGACGCCGTCGTCGTCTGGAAGTAGCTGCCACGGGCGCCACCCTTGCGCCGCCGGCGAAGATGGGACGGCGGGAGGTTCGCCTACGTGTCCGTGTCGAGCCCGGCGCGAGCGGCAGGTTCGGCGTCCCTTTTCCGGGGGCGCCGGCCGCACCCATTCGAGCCCATCGCGCGAACGCACCATCGTGGGACGGCCGACGAGAGAGCGACAGACATCCCTCCGCCCGGCGCGGCATGGCCCTCCTCCCCCCTGCCGGCGTGGATGTGGCGGCGTGAAGTTGCGGTTGGGTGTCGTGGTGGCAGCGTGAGCATGTCGTCGATGGCGTGACGGATCTGCCCGGTCACAGCCGGGGGAGCCCTGGTCGCGTCATTTCGACGCGGTCCAGGCCGAGCCTGCCCAACGACACCTCGACCGCGCGGCCGGCGTGTCGGGGATCGGCGCGGCTTCCCGCCCTCACGGCGCACGCCGACACGGTGGTCGATCCCGTTCGCGTGATCGGTCGGTTCGCCGCCGGGTCGGCCTCGGCAGTGATCCGGGCAAGTGCGCCCTGGAGTCGGCGGACGGCTTCCTCGGCGTGCGTGTATTCCTCGGGCTTCGGGCGGATGGTGCCGAATGAGCCGCCGTGGTCGGCCGGCGGGGCGCGCCGGCACAGGATCGGCTCCAGTGCCTCGATGGAGGCGGAGAGGAACCAGGCCCAGGCGGCCGTGAGTGCGAGCGAGGGAGACTGCCAGGACGGCGAGCGCTTCCCGCAGGTGTTCGAGGCGGTCGATCAACGGCTGGGCCTCCCGGACCTCCGGCGGGCCGACCACGTCGCGCAGATCGGCCTCGACCTTGAGAACGAGCGCATGTTCGCTCGGCGTCAGCGCCCATGTGTCCGGTCTCGGATCTGCCCTTCGGCATCCTCGGCCGGCACCGCGACGACGCTTCGCATGTCCGTGCGACTCGGATCGGGGTGTGCGGCGGTTCGCCACACCTCACCGATCGCCTCTTCGATACGGCGGGCGTGGAGGATCGCTTCCTCCGGATCGTCCCCGTGGTCGAGGCCGTCTTGTACGACGTCCAGGGCGAGCGCGCACAGCACATCGTCGACCGGGTCGTCGTAGTAGGCGATGAATTCGTCCGTGGCGCCGACGCCGAAAGTGCGCAGACGGTCCACCAGCGCACAGCAGCCGGTGTAGTAGGTGATCATGTCGGTGTGCGCTGCGAGTGCTCCGGCCGCTTGGCCGCCCGCCATGGCCGCCCACGTCATCGCACAGTTGAACGCATACGCCCCGCGCTCGGTGGGCCACCGCAGGAGTCGTGCCGCGTCCATGCCCATG
Source organism: Embleya sp. NPDC020630 (assembly GCF_044334985.1). Classification (NCBI taxonomy): domain Bacteria; kingdom Bacillati; phylum Actinomycetota; class Actinomycetes; order Kitasatosporales; family Streptomycetaceae; genus Embleya; species Embleya sp. NPDC020630. The sequence continues at coordinate 11,961 of NZ_JBIRUB010000010.1, read as the reverse complement.
GAACGGGCGACGCCCTCGAGTTTGGGCCCGGCGTTGCACACTACGCGGCCCAGCGTGAGGTACAGGTCGGCGGCGGGGCGACGGGGAAAGCGGGAGAGCATGGTGCCGTAGGCGACCAACTCGGCGGCGTGGGTCTGGAATTCGACGGCGACCAGACGCCTCAGGATCTCGTGGACGGTGTCCGTTTCGAAGGAGAGTCCCAGCAGGGCGTTGCCGACGGGGTTCGTCTGCCGCCGGTGGGCGACTTCGTCGGCCAATCGTCGCGCTGTTCGGCCCTGTACGTCGGACATGATGTCGTGCCCCTTTCGTGGTCGTCGGGTCGTCGTGGTCGTTGGGGGTCGGTCGTCGTCAGTCCACGTCGGCGTGTGTGGGAGGCGGCGCCAGGAAGCCCGTCCGCTGGAAGCGTCGGAGGTAGAGGTCGATCAGGCGACCGTCGACCGGAGGACAGGTGCGGCCGCTTCGGGCGCTTACCCGGTCGGTGTTGTGGTGGTCGAACGCCGGGAGGGTGTTACCGAAGTAGATGTCCGAGAGGGAGACGCCGGTGTCCTCCGGGGGTTCGGTGAGCATGGGAATGTAGGGCGTCATGGGGTGTTGGGGATCCTCGGCGACGTGTCGGGCGATGGTGTCGGTCCATGCAGCCAAGGGCAGTGCCCGGACGGGGTAGCCCATCGTTCGCAGTCGGTCGGCGAGGAGATCCGGCTCGGCGGCTGTGGGGGTTGGCGATTTCGGGAAGGCGTCCGGCGGGGGAGGGAGTTCCGACGCCTGTACACGCTTGCGGCAGTCAGCCCACGAGCAGGATCTTGCCCGTGCCCGCGCGGCTTTCGGCGCGTCGGACGGCGTCCCGGACGTCCGCGAGGGCGTGGCGACCCGCGACGGGCGCGTGCAGGTGGTGGTGTGTCAATTGGTCGGTCACCGTGCGAACGAGTTCGCCGATTTCCTCGGGGGTCATGGTTCTCATGCGTTCGGGCAGCCAGAAACCGTCGAGGTTGACGCCGTGGAAGACCAGCGAGTCGGGTGGGACCGCGATGTCGGATCCCGAGAGCATGCCGTAGACGGTCATCCGGCCGCCGTCGCGCACGCAGTCCAGCGCGAGTCGGCCGGTGGCGCCCCCGACCGCGTCGAGCGCGGCTGTGACGCCCCCGACGCCGGCGAAGACAGCGATCTGCTCACGGGCCCGCTCAGGTGGGTCGACGAGGACTTCCACCGCATCGTCGTCCGACGGGGTCGGGCGGTGGTGACGTCGGCGGACCAGACCGACGCACCGGATGCCTCGTCGTCGCGCCAACGCCGTGATCATCCGACCCACCGTGGAGGTGGCCGCGGTCTGGAGGAGCACGTCACCCGCGGCCAGGCCCAGGTCGTCCAAGAGCAGGTTCGCGGTCATCGGGTTGACGGTCATCTGGCAGGCGAGGTCGTCCGGCAGACGGTCGGGGATCTCGATCACGTCGGCGACGGACACGTTGAGGTACTCCCGCCAGGTTCCGTCGGCGGACACCGCCACGCGGCTCCCCGGCCGCAGGCGCACGTCGGGAGCCGCCTTGTCCACGACCCCCGCTGCCTCGAAACCCACCGGGGCGACCGGTGGGGCGCCCGGCGCGAGCGGCCCGAAACGGGCCGCTCGGCCGTAGCGTCCGCGGATCCACAGCAGGTCCGAGGGATTGATGGGGCGCGCCGTCAGGCGTACGCGGACCTCACCCGGGAGGGGGTCGGTCGGCTCGGTTTCGATCACGGACAGCACGTCGGCGGGTTCCCCGTGCTCTCGGAAGACGACGGTACGCATCAGTGGCCCGGCCGGTACAGGCTGTCGGCGAGGAGAAAGTCCCTGATCTCGGCGACCGAGTGTTTGCCGTCGTGGACCATCTTGTTGACCAGTACGTAGGTGGCGTGGCCGTCGCGGAGGGCGTCGCGCAGATGTTGGAGCGTGCCGCATCCTCCGGAGGCGATGACCGGCAGTCCGGAGGCCTCGGCCACGGCACGGGTCAGGGCGAGATCGAAGCCTTGCCCGGTTCCCTCGCGGTCGATGCTGTTCGCCAGGATCGCGCCGACCCGCAGGCCGGCGAATCGGTCGGCCATGGACGCGGCCGTGGCTCCGGAGGGCTGCTCGCCGTCGCGGACGTACGCCTCCCATTCGCCGGGGCCCGTCCGCCTGCTGTTGATGACGCCCATGACTCGTTCCCCGCCGTATTCGCTCACGGCCGCCTCCACGGTCTGCGGGTCGTCCACCATCGCGGTGCTGAGGGACACGACGTCCGCGCCGGCCGCCAGCAGGTCTCCCAGGTGTTGCACGGACGGGAGGCGACCGTGCTCGACGGAGACCAGCGGATCGATTCCGACGTCCTTGATCCCGCGCAGCAAGCCGGGGAGGTAGTCGATGCCCTCCCACGTGTCGAAGACGTCGAGGAACACCTTCCGGGCGTTGCCGGCGGCGTATGCCCGGGTGATCTCGACGACGTCCGACGGGTTGCGCAGGCCGGGTATCGCGGACGGTTCGGTGGTGGCGCCGCGGGAGACGTCGATACAGGGGATGACGAGGTCGCCGATGTGGGCCTCGCGGTTTTGGAACGCGGGAGTGGGGGTGGTCATGGTGTCGCCTTTCGGAGTGGGGTGAGTGTTGTCAGGCGGGGGCTGTCGGGGGCCAGTGCCCGTGCCACGTCCACGGCCGTGACCACGGCCGATTCCTGGGTCGGGACCTGCGTCATGACGTGACCGGCGAAGTACAGGTCGCCGCGGCCCTGGAGTTCGCGGAGTCGGCGCTGTGCGGCGAACATCGCAGGGAGCGGCAACAGGGTGCGAAACCCGGCCCGGGCGAGGAGGTGACGCGGCAGGCTTTCGCGGTGGTCGAGTCGGCTGACGAAGGCTTCGCCGCCGTCGTCGAATCGGCGTCGGACGGTACTCAGTGCCCAGGCACCGTCGACGGTGATGTTCGTCGTGGATCGGTGCAGGGGGTCGGGACAGAGGAAACACGGATCCAGGTGCACGCCGTGAGCGATGTCCGCGTAGCGGTATGCGGAGAGCGCACGTCGTGCCATGTCCGCTCCCGGCAGGTCCCGCAGCGCCTCCGCGGCGGCGTCGGCCGGAACGGCCAGGACGATCGCGTCCACGGTGTGCGTGTCACCCCGACTGTCGATCATCGCCAGTCGATCGCCCACGCGGCGGATGTGCCGCAAGTCCGCGCCGGGGCGCAGGTCCGCGGTGTTCAGTTGGGCCGCCAGTCGGCGGGCCACGTCCTGCATGCCCTCGCGCAGGGTCTGCGTGGTCGGTGTCGTGCCCGCCGGCGCGTCACTTGCGAACACGGCCGCCGTCGCCCGCGCGGACAGCGTCGACGCCTGGGGCAGGTCACAAGCCCAGAGCGACGAGGGCAGGGCGTAGACCACGCTCTCCTTCATGGTCGCGAGTAGCGACCACGGCTCCACGACGTCGCGCAGCGGAACCGCCCAGTCCAGGTCCCGGGCGATCCAGTCGGCGGCCTCGCGCACGAGCGTGGCGATCGCTTGCTGCGCGTCCGCGGTCGAAGGGCCGCTCTCCGCCGTCTTGTCGTCGCCCGGTGCGGTCAGGGGGCCTCGGAACAGCGGGAGTTCCCGTCCCGCCTCCGCGATGGTGTAGGTCGCCGGAGTAGTGACCCAATCGTCCTGGCTCAGTCCGAGGTTGCGAGTCAGGCGCTCGAAGAGCGTGAACGCCTCCAACGGCACGCTGTACACGCCCAGGTCGATCACCCGCGCGGTGCCGCCCGCGTCGACGAACCGCCGCGAACGCAGGTTCCCGCCGATGTCGTCCCGGGCTTCGATTACGACGCTGTCGTGGGTTCCGTCGATCAGCCAGGCCAGGGTCAGCCCGGCGACACCCGCCCCCGCGATACCGATTCTCACCGCGCCTCCTCGTGTCGGTCGAATCGTCGGTCGGCGACAGGGCGCCGAAGCGGCGCCTTGCCTCCGGACCACTCGGTGGTGTTCACACGGCAGCCGCGGCGCGCCAGAAGTCGGCGACGCTGTCGTCCAACAGGCGGGCGCACAGGAGGACTTCGTCGGGGTCGTCGCCTCGGTCGAGACCGTCTTGGACGACCTCCAACGCGAGGCGACACAATTCGTCGGGGCTGTCGTCCTCGTAGTAGGACAGGAACTCGTCCGGCACCTTCAGGCCCACCGCCCGCACCCGTGCGACCAGTTCGGCACACCCCGAGAAGTAGCAGGTCAGGTCGGCGTACGAGGACATTCCCGTGGCCGCCTGTGATCCCTGGACCGCCACCCAGGACACGACTCCGTCGAAGGCGTACGTCGCGCTCTCGGGCGGCCAGAACTTCATCTCTGCCGGGTCCAGGCCCAGGGCCCGGGCGCACTCGTCCAGTTTGGGGGACGCGTCGTAGACCAGGCGGGCCAGTTGCAGGTACAGGTCGGCGGCGGGGCGGTGCGGGAAGCGGGCGAGCATCGTGCCGTAGGCCGCCAGTTCCGTGCGGTGGCACTGGGCTTCGGTGCCGATCAGGCGCCGCAGGTGCTCCAGGGTCAACTCCGTGTCGGTGGCGAGCAGGGCGTTGGGGACGGGGTGGGCGAGGCGCCGGTTCTCGACTTCCTCGACGAGTCGTGCGGCGTCGATGCGGGTCATCGGGGATCTCCTGATTCGTTGCGTGTTGTGGCGGACGAACCGCGCGCTCTCGCGCGTCGGGCTCGGGCGGTCGCGGTTGCGGTCAGTGTTTTTCGGGTGGCGGTGCGAGGTATCCGGTGCGGCGGAACTCGCGCAGGTAGGTGTCCAGCAGCTCCGCGTCCACGGGCGGGCAGACCAGGCCGCTGTCGGCGAGCGCCGCTGCGGTGTTGTGACGACCGAAGGTGGGGAAGGTGCCGTCGGTGTACATCTGCTTGACCGTGACGTCGCTGTCGTGGGCGGGTTCGACGAACATGGCGACGTAGGGGGCCATGGGGTGGTCGGGTAGTTGGGCGGTGAGGTCGGCGAGCATGCCGCTCCAGGCGTCGTAGGGCATGGTGCGCACCGGGTAGCCCATGGCGACCAAACGCTCGACCAGCAGCGGCAGTCGGGCGTCGTGGGGGTTGGTGATGTGGTAGACGCGGCCGTCGGGTTCCTGGTGGGTGACGATGTGCACGATCGCCTCGGCGGTGTAGTCCACGGGCACGAAATCCAGGGGCAGGCCCATGTCCGGGGCGAGCCCGGTCTCGGCGATGGTGCGAAAGAGCGCGCACATCATCGTGTCGGTGTTCCACACGCCGCGATCGCGGGTGTGATCTCGTAGGGTCGGTGGATGGCCACCGGGAGACCGCGCCGGCCGGCCTCGACGATCAGTTTCTCGGCGACCCACTTGGTCTCGGGGTAGCCCAGGGAGATGCGGTTGGCGTGGTCGAGCGGGGTGTCCTCCTCGACGTGTTCGATGCCGGCGGTGCCGAAGCCCGCGATCACCGCCATGCTGGAGATGTGGTGGACCGGCTTGAGGATGTGCTCGCCCGCCAATTCCAGGACGGTACGGGTTCCTCCGACGTTGATCGGCGCCAACGCCGCATACGGGTAGGCGAAGTTGACGCGCGAGCCGCAGTGCACGATCAGGTCGATCTCGCGGGCCAGCCCGTTCCAGGTCTCGTCGGGTAGGCCGAAGCGGGGTTCGGCGAGTTCGCCCGGCACGGGGACGACGCGGTCCGTCAGCGGTTCGGGGTCCACGCCGTGCCGCCGCATCCGGGCGGCCAGGCGGTCGAGGGCCTCGTGCGCGTCGTCCGCGCGGATCAGGCAGTGCACCCGGTTCACGCCCGCGCCCAGGAGTTGTTCGACGAGGTGTACGCCCAGGAAACCGGTCGCTCCGGTGAGGAACACCTGCCGAGGGTTTCGTGCACGCGTGGACGCGGGCGCGTCGAAGCGCAGTTCGGGAGCGAGTCGGGCCTCCGCGGCGAAGTCCACGGGCGTGTGGTCGTGCGCTCGTCCCTCGTGCAACGCGTGCACCGCGGCGGCGAAGTCGGCCAGGGACGGGTCGCCGACCAGGGCACGGATCATCGCGCGGCCGTATCCGGCGTCTATGTGGAGCCGTTCGCGAAGAGCGGCGGTGATCTGCGTGGCGCGCAGGGATGTGCCGCCCAGCGCGACGAACGTGTCGTCGCGGGTCACCACGTCGGCGTTCAGGACGTCGCGCCACACTCGGGCGACGCCCTGTTCCCATTCGCCGCACGGTTCCTCGTCGCCGGTGCCCGGTGTCGATGCCGGTGCCGACAACTCGGCGAGTTTGCCTCGGTCGATCTTGCCGCTGTTGGTCAAGGGCAGACGGTCGACCACGGTGATGCGGTTGGGGACCATGTAGGTGGGGAGCCGGTCGCGGACGTGCTCGTGCAGGCGTTGCACGAGCCGCCGCCGTTCCCGGTCGGAATGTGCCACGACCGCGGCCACCAACACCTCGCCGGCGCCCTCTCCCACGATGCCCACGGCGGCCTGCCGCACGCGTGCGTGGGCCGACAACACCGCCTCGACCTCGTCCAGTTCCACTCGGTAGCCGCGCAGCTTGACCTGGCGGTCGCGGCGCCCCAGGTACTCGAGCGCGCCGTCCTCGCGCCACCGCGCCATGTCGCCGGTGCGGTAGAGACGCGAGCGCACCTCGGGGGGCGTCCACGGGTCCTCGACGAAGCGTTCCGCCGTCTTCTCCGGGTCATTGAGGTAGCCCAGCGCGACGCCGTCGCCGCCCACCCACAACTCGCCTGTCCGGCCGGGATCGGCGATGGTCCGGTCGTCACGGACCACATAGGACGTCGAGCCCGCGACGTTGACCCCTATGGGTACGTTCTCCGCCCGCTCGGACAACTCGTCGACCCGGTGGGTCGTGGACAGCGAGGAATTCTCGGTGGGCCCATAGCCGTTGAGCAGCATTCCCGGTCGGCCGTGGCGCAGCACGGCCCGCACGGCGCGCGGCCCGACCGTGTCGCCGCCCACGATCAGGCAGCGCAGGCCGGCGAACATCTTTGGCGCGACGTGGGCGTGTTGGTGGAACAGTCCGGCGCTCAGCCAAGTCACGCTGATCCGCGCGTCGCGCAGCACGCTCTCCAACGCCTTGGAATCCAGCAGGTCCTCGTCGCGGGCGACGACCAGGCAGGCGCCGTTGAGCAGGGTGGCGAACATTTCGAGGCAGGAGACGTCGAAGGTCGGATTCGTGGTCGCGAGCCACCGGTCCTCGGGCAGGACACGAAGGTCGCCGGTGTCGCGGGCCAGCCTCGTCTGGCCGCGATGGGGACACACCACACCCTTGGGCGCGCCGGTGGAACCGGAGGTGTAGATGACGTAGGCCGCCTCGCCCGCGCCGCGTCCACGCCACCATTGCTCGTCGGCTCGGTCGGGGGCGGCGAACAACTCGTCGACGCCTACGACGTCCAGGCCGTCGGGTACCTCGATGCGCGCGCCGGGCGCGGACACCGCCGTGCGCACGTCGGCGTCGCTGAGGATTTGCGCGATGCGGTCGGCGGGATAGGAGGGATCGATGGGCAGGTACACGGCACCCGCGTACAGGATCGCGAGGGTCGCGGCCACCGCGTCCGCGGAGCGACCGATCAGCACGGCGACGTGGTCCGCGTTCGTCACGCCGCGCGCCCGCAGGCCCGTGGCGCCGCGGCGAACCCGCTCTCCCAGCTCGCCGTAGCTCCAGCCTCCGTCGACCCATTCGACGGCGGGCGAGTCGGGGCGCGCGCTGACCTGCTCCGCGAAGAGCGCCGGGATGCCGACATCGCGCGGGTAGTCCGTGCGCGGACGGTTTCGGATACGGGCGTGCGCGGGACACGGGGGCTGATGTGAGGTGACCATGGAATCTCCTGCGAAAATGAAAAAAGCTCATGGAAAATGCAGGCCCCGACGCATCCGGAGGAAAACGTCGGAAGCCGGGGCCGGATCACGGCGCGTTTTGCATGTGCAGGTCGGCGGAGCCGGAAGGCGCCTGAATATCGATCACGAATTCCCGGTATTCGTTGACGGTTGACAGTGACGCTCCTCACCGATTTCCGGAGTCCGATGCATTGCCCGCCCATAATGACCGGAAATAATCGGCGCGAATTCCCCTGGGCATCTGGAGTGGCGCGGCACCTCTCATCTCCCGTGCGTATCGAATTCCGGGGATTCGATCATTCGATTCGAGCCGGCGAGTCCACGAGAAGGGGTGATCCCCGGAAAACGGCTCGACCAGCGCGTGCGGTTCTCCGACCACGCCACGGCCACGGCCACGACCGCCGCCGACCGGCGACGTGCGCGCCGGCGACCGAGCCCAAGAGCGCCGGCACGCGTGGCGCGGCTGTCGTGGGATGTACATCCCTGTGCCGCTCGGCCCGGTCGGTCTGCGCTGCGGCGTTCCTCCCGCCGTTCCGGCGTCTCGACCGGGGTGTGAATGGGAACCTGCGCAGGACGTCCATGTCCCGGGCCGCGTTGCGTGTGCCCACGAACGGCGACAGCTCGCCGGACTCGGCCTGGCACGCGTCGGAGAACTCCTTGCCGCTGCGTTCGCTGTGCGCCTTGCGTTCGACCGGATCGCGGGGCGAGTCCCGGGCGTTGCGCTCGTCCCGGGCCCTGTCGCCCAGGCACCGTACGGGCGCGCCGTCGGCCACGCCACGCGGGTCGAAGCCGAGGATGTCGTAGCGGTCGTGCAAAGGACCGTCGAAGTCGTCGAACCCGTACTTGACGAAGTCCTGGCCCGAGCCCCCGGGTCCGCCGGCACTCAACGCGCTGCTCGCGTGAGAGCGGAAACGCCGCAGCGAGGACCACGGTGATCCGGCTACATCATGCGTAAGACGCACAAATCAGCTCATAGCTTGCTACCGACCGACCAGATGGATTCCACATAAGTGTGTGCCTGTACTCACAATTACGACTTTGTGATGTACAAGATCGTTCTAATGCCCCATGATTGGGCCTCTTGGGTGGGGGCCCAGGGGGGAATGGACGATTACGCCCTTCGACGAGCTGACCCCTCGTCGTGTTCGTGCTGCCCGGATGCCGACATGGCTCAGAGGTGCGCACAGGCGGGGCGCTGTCGTTCCGTTCGCCATTGGCACGGTCGACATGCGATGGCGGGATGAAGAACACCGGATATGTGAATGGCGCGCCCAGTGGGCGGCATCGAGGGCGGCCCGAGTACACGGCCGGTTCGGACCATCCGACCGAGCAGCTGACGGCGATAGGCGCCGAACCGCGCCCCGTTGCCGAACCGCGCCCCGCTCCGACGGCCCGGCCCACGGCGAACATCGCGAGCACGCGGACCGGCACGCCGCGTCGGCATCGGGCGCGCAAGGCAGAGCCGTTCCGGCTCAAGACCAAGCGCCGGCGCCGCCGTTCGCTGCCCAAGGCGGACGTGCACGCGATGCGGATCACCGCGCTGGTCCCCGCGCACAACGAGGAAGCGCAGATCGGCGAGACGATCACGTCCCTGTTCGGCCAGCGACGCCCGCCCGAAACGATCATCGTCATCGCGGACAACTGCACCGACCGCACCGTCGAGATCGCCCGAGGCATGGGTGTCCAGGTCTACGAGACCGTCGACAACGAACACAAAAAGGCCGGCGGCCTCAACCAGGTCATCGACCGCATCCTGCCGAGTCTCGGCCCGGCCGACGCGATCCTGGTCATGGACGCCGACTCCACGCTCGGTCCCGAGTTCCTGAGCCACGGCCTGGAACGGCTGGCCTCCGGCGAGTTCGGTGCCGTCGGCGGGACGTTCACCGGCAAGCCGGGCGGCGGGTTCGTCGGCATGCTCCAGCGCAACGAGTACGCCCGATACGTCCGCGACGTGGAACGCCTCCAGGGCAAAGCCCTGGTGCTCACCGGAACCGCCACGCTCTTTCGGGCGCTCACCCTCCAGGAGGTGGTCGCCGCCCGGGCGGCCGGCGAACTCCCGGGCGGCGCGCACGTCTACGACACCCGGGTGCTCACCGAGGACAACGAACTCACCCTCGGCATCCTGCATCTGGGCCTGCGCATCGTCTGTCCGCCCAAGTGCACGCTGATGACCGAGGTCATGGGCACCTGGTCGGACCTTTTCAAGCAGCGCCTGCGATGGAAGCGCGGCGCCCTGGAGAACCTGACGGACTACGGGTGGACTCACATCACCCGGACGTATTGGGGACGCCAGGTGTTGTCCCTGATCGGTCTGCTGGTCATCGCGATCTACCTGGGTTCGTTGCTGCTGTCCCTGGCCCTGACCGGACACGTGCGCATCCAACCCGTGTGGATGGTCGTGACGTTGATCTTTTCCCTCGAGCGCGCTGTGAGCGTCCGCAAGCGCGGACCGCTCCAAGTGGTACTCGGCGCGCTCATCGTGGTCGAGATGGCTTTCGACCTCTACCTCCAGGCGGCCCAGGCTCAGGCGTTCTGGGACGCGATCCGAAGAAAAGAAAGGAAATGGTAACCATGTATCACGCAAGCACAGGGGCAGCCGCGGCCGGTGCCGGTGGCGCGCTCGCCGCGACCGGCGCGAACGTCATGTGGGCGTTCGTGGCCGCGTTCACGCTGTTCAGCGCGGGCCTCGCGCTCCGGCGGATCCTGCCCGCCCGCACCCGCTGACCGCACGGTCGGCAGGTGTTCTCTCCGCCCTCGGGGGCGTCCGGTAAACCGTTCCCGGACGCCCCCGAGCGCGGTGCCGACGTGGTCGCCGCCAACCGGCGGTGCGCCACATCCGCAGTGGTCTCGCACCTTCGGAAGGACGACCGAGATGAAGTCGAACGCACGGGTTCGCGCCTGGACGACCGTTGCGTTGATGACCGTGGCGGGCCTGTTCGCGGGCCCGACCGCAGCCGCGCACGCGGACCCCCAACCGACGGGGCCCTGCGCCGCGGGTTATGCGGCGATCACCTTCGACGACGGCCCCTCGACCCTGACACCCGCGTACGTCCGCGCCCTGAACGACGCCGGGTGGGTCAAGGCGACGTTTTTCCTCACCGGCGCACACGCGCTCGACTACCCGCAGCACGTCACCCAGATCGCCGCCGGTGGCCACTGGATCGGCAATCACTCGTTCTCGCACCCGTTCCTCGACGAACTCGGTGAACCCGACGCGTTCAACGAACTCCTGGGCACGAACCAGATCCTCCAGTCCGCGACCGGCCACGCCCCGAGCCTGTTCCGTCCGCCGTACGGTCGGACCACCCCGGGCATTCGGCAGGACGCGACCACGCTGGGCATGACCGAGGTGCTGTGGACGGTCGACACGTACGACTACAACGGCATCTCCACCGACGACATCGTCGCCAACGCGCTCACCGTACGACCGGGTGGCATCATCCTCCTGCACGAGGGCTACACGACCACGCTGGCCGCGATCCCCCGCATCGTCGAAGGACTGGCCGAACGCGGCTTGTGCGCGGGCCGGATCGTCCCCTCCACCACGCCCGTCGAGGCGTGGCCCGGCACCACGTTCTTCGCGACCGCCGCGCACTGGTGACCGCCCGCCGCACCGGACGCCCACGCGGGCGGCGTCCGGTGCGGCGCACCGCGCGACACCCGCCTCGCCGGCCGGTTCGCATCGGGAACGGGTCGGACGGGGAGGACAAGGACAGATCGCCGCGTGCCGCCGAGGGATGACGAGCAACGCCTCGAGTGAGCCGCCGCCGGGTTGCCCACGCCGAGTCGGCCCGCCTCCGGGCCCCCCGCGGTGGTGCCCGGGACGGTCTCCGGGTGCTCGTTCGGCTCGCGGGAACCCCCGGGGTGCGCTGTCCGCAGACGCGGGGGCCGGGGCGGTCGTGTGGAGGTGCGAATGACTCCCTGCATTCTCACGGCCGTCCCGGCTTGTTTCATTCATGCCCGGAGATTCGGTTTTCATTTCGACGCCCGGTGACGTTTTCGCGATTTCCGGCGGCCGAGGGATTCCCAATGCGCGCATACTTGAAAAGGGTGGGGGTGTGGGGGGGGGGGGGGGCGGCCGGCCCCCCCCCCCCCCCCCCCCCCCCCCCCGCCCCCCCCCCCCCCCCCCCCCCCGCGGGGGGGGGGGGGGGGGGGCGCCCCCCGGGCGGGGGGCGG
>NZ_JBIRUB010000009.1:63771-385536 GCF_044334985.1 Embleya sp. NPDC020630 | reverse complement strand
GGGGGGGGCGGGGGGGGGGGGGGGGGGGGGGGGGGGGGGGGGGGGGGGGGGGGGGGGGGGGGCCCGGGGGGGGGGCCCGGGGGGGGGGCCACGGGGGGGTGCGAAGCGGTCCGCCCGGACGGAGCCGGGCGGACCGCTTCGAAGGCGCGGGCGGGGTCGGGCGCGAACCGCTCAGGCGTCCGGTGCCCCGTCACCGCCGGTCGCTCAGGGAGCGTTCGGGCCCACGTCCGCGGCGGTGAGGGGGTGCCGAAGTGCGGGCGTCGTCGCGTACTCGTCGGCACCGATGTCACGTACGCTGCCGCGCTGGTCCCCGTCGATGTCGTCCGCCAGGGTGATGTTCAGCGTGGCCGCGCCGATCGCCGGGCTGCCCGCCGTCAGTCGCCACACACCGTCCGCGCCCTGAGCGAGCAGCGGGTCGGCCCGGGTGAAGCCACCGGCGGGGATGTTGCCGTTGCCGGCCGCTCCCCACAGCAGGTTGCTCTTCCAGGTGAAGCCGGTGGTGGCTCCCATGGCGACGAGGTCGCCGGAGTCGCCGACCAGCAGGTTGTCGGCGATGGTCACGTTCTGCGGTTCGAACGCCCGCGTCTCGCCCTCCAACATGCCCGCGTTGTCGAGCAGCGTGTTGTGCGCGATGACCGCGCGGTCGCAGGCGTCGTTGCCCCGCCGCTGGGTTTCCGTCTCGCTCGGGGTGTGGTCCCGGGTGCTGCCGCTGCCGACCACCAGGGCGCGGCCGGACAGATTGCTCAGGTAGTTGTTGACGATCACGTGGTCGTTGCCGTAGATCCGCACCCCGTCGACGCCGCCGATGAGGTAATTGCCCTCCACCGTCGAGCCGTTGCCGTGGCGCAGCACGATGCCGCCCTTGCTGTCACGGATGGTGTTGTATCGGATGGTGTTGCCCGAGGACTTCACCGAGATGGCCTCGGGGTCCCCGTTGCAGCGCTCGAACAGGTTGTACTCGACCTTTCCGCCGGCGTTCGCCAGGGCCTTGCCGCTGACGCCGAAGCGGATCGGCTCGCCGCCGTTGTCCCCGGTGAAGCTGTGGTCGGAGAAGTGGTTGCGGAAGATCTGTACGTTCTGCGCCATGTCGGTCTTGTTGGGACCGTCGACGACGACGAAGATGCCCGTGGTGGTCTTGTTGTGGAAGTGGTTCCGGTCGATCTTGGTGTCGTTCCCCCGCACGACGACCCAGTACGGGTCGCCGTTGTCCGCGAACTGGAAGTCGTTGCGGGTCAGCCGGATCGCCGGGCAGTTCGTCGGGATCTCCAGCGTGGTGCTCTGCCTGAAGGCGAAGCCGCTGATCACGATGTTGGTCGAATTGCTCAGCACGAAGCTGCGCTCGCCCTTCAGCACCACACCGCCGCGCGTCTTCGACACGATGGTGATGGGTGCGCTGCTGGTGCCGTTCTTGCCGGAGATGTTGATCGAGCCGCCCGAGGGGACCGTGTAGGTCCCGTCGGCGACGACGATCCGGTCACCGGGCGCGGCGCCGTTGATCGCGCTCTGGAGCGCCGCGAGGGAGGCGACCGGGATGTCGGCCGCGGACGCGCTGCCCGACAGCGAGGTGGTGAGGGGTACCGCGGCGAGTGCGGCCACGGCGGAGCCTTTGAGGAACGTGCGTCGTTGCATGATGCCTCCTGCGTCGAAGTGGGCGGGCGGGTCGCTCAGTCGGCTCGGGGGCCGACGTCGGCCGGGGTCAGGGGGCCGCACTTCGGCGCCCGGCGGAAGTATTCGTGCGCGCCCACGTCGGGCGTCCTGGTGCGGGGCTGTCCGTCGATGTCGTGCGTGACGCGCGGCCGGCGCGGCGTGCCGGCGTCGATGGCCGGGCTGCCGGCGGCCGGGCGGGCGATACCGTACGCGTCCTTCACCAGCTTCGGGTCGACCCGGGTTCCGCCGCCTGCGGGGATGTTGCCGTCCGCGGCGGCGCCCCACAGGAGGTTGCCGGACCAGGTGAAGCGCACGGTGTTGGCCATGGCGACCAGTTGGCCCGTGTCGGCGACGAGCAGGTTGTCGGCGACGGTGACATCGCGCGGCTCGTGCGGGCGCTGGCTCTCGCCGGAGATCGTGCCGCCGTTGTTCACCAGGGTGTTGTGCGCGATCAGGATGCGGTCGGGGGCGTCGTTGCCGCGGCGCGCCTCGGGCGTCTCGCCGGGCAGGTGATCGCGCTCCGATCCGCTGCCGATCACCAGGGCGCGCCCGGCCAGGCCGGAGAGGTGGTTGTTGACGATCACATGGTCGTTGCCATAGATCCGCACGCCCTCGGTGCCGTCGATGAAGTGGTTGGCCTCCACCCGGTTGCGGTTGCCGTGCCGCAGGACGATGCCGCCGAAACTGTTGCGGATGGTGTTGTGCCGGATGGTGTTGTCCGAGCTCTTCACCGAGATCGCCTCGGGGTCCCCGTTGGCCCGCTCGAACAGGTTGTACTCGACGATCGCGTGGGCGCTGGACAGGGCCCGGGGGCTGACGCCGAGCCGGATCGGTTCGCCGCCGTTGGCGCCGGTGAAGGTGTGGTCGGAGAAGTAGTTGCGGTACACGTGGACCCGCTGGGCCATTTCGTCGCTGTTCGCGCCCTCGATGCCGAGGTAGATGCCGAGGGTGCTCTTGCCGTGGAAGTGGTTGTGGTCGACGGTGCTGTCGTCCGCGCGCACCATCACCCAGTGCACGCCCTCGATGTCGGCGAGGTGGATGTCGTTGCGGGTGAGCCTGATGTGCGAGCAGTCCGGGGGTATGTCCAGCGTGTTCCGCTGCCGGAAGGAGAAGCCGCTCAGGGTGATGTGAGTGGACGCTTCGAAGACGAAGCTCTGCTCGCCTTCCAGGATGACGCCGCCCTGCGTCCGGGCCTCGATGGTGATCGGCGCGAAGCCGATGCCCTGCTTGTTCCGAATGGTGAGCGGGCGGTCCGAGGGGACGGTGTAGGTCCCGTCGGCCACCACGATCCGGGCGCCGGGTCGTGCCCGGTCGATCGCGGCCTGCAGCTCGTCCAGTGTGCGGACGGCGCCGGGGGCCGCGCTCGCGCTCGCGGTCAGCGCTCCGCCGACGGGGGCGGCGGCCAGCGCCACCCCTGCCGCGGTACCCATCAGGAACGTGCGGCGTTGCATGGTGCCTCCGTGAGGATGTGGTGGAGGTACGGACGGTGTCGCGGCTGGTGATCAGCCGACGGTCGGGGTGTCCCCGGCGGTGTCCTCGGCGTCCTGGGCCGCTTGGGCGTTCAGGAACAGTTCGATGACGGGTACGGGGGTGTCGGGGCGCCCGACCGGGATCTGGAGGGTGAGCGTTCCGGCGGGCTGGCCGCCCATCTCGGTGTTGACCGCGGGCCGGTCCGGGTCGATGTGGACCGGGATGATCTCGGACGCGTCGTTGAGGAGTTGGGCGTAGCGCACGCGGCCGGCCAGGCCGGGCAGGTGCAGGTGACGTGGCGGCCAGGCGAACAGGTGCACGTAGAGCCGGTCGCCGCGTTGGGTGTACCGGCATTCGGCGGGGGCGGTGTACGAGGAGGGGCCGCAGCCGCGAATGGACCGCTCGTGCAGCCGCGTCCATCGGCCGATCTCGTCGAGGATCGCGATGTCGCGCGGGTCGAGCGCGCCGCGGCCGTCGGGCCCCACGTTGAGCAGCAGGTTGCCGCCCTTGGACACGCCGTCGACGAGCATGCGGATCAGCAGGTCGGGGCTCTTGTGGTCCCGGTTGTCCCGGTCGTAGCCCCAGCTCCCGTTGAGCGTCTGGCATGCCTCCCACACCACGGGTCGCCCGTTCTCGGTCATCGGGCCGGACGGCTGGTACTGCTCGGGGGTGACGAAGTCCCCGGGCAGGCCGGTCCGGTCGTTGACGAGGACGTGCGGCTGCAGTTCGCGAATCGTCTTCAGGAGTTGCGGGGAGTCCCAGTCGTCGGGTCCCTTGCCGCCCCACCAGGCGCGCCCGACGTAGGAGAAGTCGAAGAACAGGTAGTCGATCCGTCCGAACGAGGTCAGCAGTTCGCGGACCTGGCCGTGCAGATAGCACTGGTATTCGCGGATGTCCCGGTCGGCGTTGGCGGCCTTGAACGCCTCGTCGTCGCGCTGCGGGTGGGTGCCGTCCACGGGGAAGGACGGGTGGTGCCAGTCGATCAGCGAGTAGTAGAGGCCGACCTTGAGCCCCTCGGCGCGGCACGCCTCGACGAAGGGCCCCACAAGGTCGCGTCCGTACGGGGTGTTGGTGACCTTGTACTCGGTGAGGGCGCTGTCCCACAGGCAGAAGCCGTCGTGGTGCTTGGTGGTGAGCACGACGTAGCGCATGCCCGCGGCCTTGGCCGTCCTGGCCCATTCGACGGGGTCGTAGCGGTCGGGGTCGAAGTGGTCGAAGTAGACCTGGTACTGCTCGTCGGTCAGTTCCTCGCGGTTCTTGACCCACTCGTGCCGTGCGGCGAGGGAGTACAGACCCCAGTGCACGAACATGCCGAACCGGGCGGTGGTGAACCAGTTCGTCTCCGGGCCTGCCTCGGGATCCAAGGTCGCGGACGGATGCGCCTGCGCGGTGTCAGCGCTCGCGGTCATGGGGAATCGCTCTTTCTCGTCGGCCGTCGGCGCGCGCCGGCTTTTCGTGCGCGTCGGGCTGGTCGTACGGGAGGGGGGTGGGGGCGGGGCCGACGGGTGTGCGGGTCAGCCCTTGAGTGCCCCGGAGGACAGGCCGCTGACGAACGACCGCTGGAAGAACAGGAAGACGATCACCGAGGGCAGCAGCGCCAGCAGCGAGGCAGCCATCACCACGCCGGGGGTCACGGCCGGGTCGATCCGCAGGGTCCGCAGCGCCAGCGGCAGCGTGTACGAGGAGGAGTCGGTGGCCACGAGCAGGGGCAGCAGGTACTGGTCCCAGATCATGGTGAAGCCGAAGACCCCGATGACGCCGAGCGCGGGCTTGCACATCGGCAGGATGATCTGGGCGAAGATCCGGAAGTCCCCGGCGCCGTCGATGCGCGCCGCCTCCTCGAGTTCGCGCGGCACGTCCTTCATGAACTCGGTCATCACCAGGATGGAGAACCCCCAGGCACCCAGGGGAACGATCATTCCGGCGAGGGTGCCGATGAGGTTGAAGTGCACGACCGGCAGGTCGGCGAGCACGACGGACAGCGGGATGGCCAGGATCTCCTCGGGCAGCATCAGCGTCGCCAGGATCGCGACGAACGCCAGCGTCATGCCCGGAAAGACCTTCCTGGCCAGCGCGTATCCGGCCAGGACGGAGACGGACACCTGGAGCAGCAGCCCGAAGCCGACGACGAAGAAGGAGTTCAGCAGATACTTGAGCACCCCCTGGTCGAAGGCGATGCTGAAGTTGTCCAACGTGAAGCCCGAGGGCACGATGCTCAGCTGCGTCGGGTCCTTGATGTCGCCGAAGGCGCCAACGAGCAGGGCCAGCAGCGGACCCGCGAACATGGTCAGGACCAGGAGGTAGACGACGGCCTTCAGGATCCGTCCGCCGATGCTGCGGCTCTCGGTCAGGCCCAGCGCGGTTTCGGTCGACTCGCTCACTTGCTCTCCCTCCGCCGCAGCAGTTGGACGATGATGGTCAGGATCAGCGTCGCCGCGAAGAGCAGGACCGCTCCCGCCGCGCCGACTCCGAGCCGGTTCTGCTCGAGTCCGAGCTTGTAGATGAGGGTCATGACGACCTCGGTGGAGCCGTTGGGCCCGCCGTTGGTCAGCAGGAACACCTCGGTGAACACGCGCAGTCCGCGAATCGCGGCGAGGATGAACAGGATCGAGAACACCGAACGCAGTCCGGGCACCGTCACGTGCCGCACCCGCTGCCACCGGGAGGCACCGTCGACCCTGGCCGCCTCGTACAGACCGCGGTCCACACTCGTCAGACCGGCGAGGAAGATCATCATGTCGTAGGGAGCGCCGCGCCAGATGCCGGTGACCATGATGGATGCCATCGAGGTGTCGGGGTCGTTGATGAACCCCGACGGGCCCATTCCCGCCAGCGCGAGAATGGAGTTGAGCATGCCGTCGCCGGTCGGGTGGTACATGATCCGCCACAGTTCGGCGACGACCGCCATCGGCACCACCACCGGAAGGAACGCGGCGGAGCGCACGAATCCCAGTCGGCGGCTCTGCCCCTCCATCAGCAGGGCCAGCGCGAAGCCGAGCGCCATCGCGCCGAAGGTCTGGCCGACGGCGAGGACGATCGTGTGCCACACGGCCTCGCGGAACCCGTGGGACTGCAACACCGTGCTGTAGTTCTCGGTGCCGACCCACCGGTTTCCCAGGTAGGGCTGAACGTCCTGGAAGGACATGGTCACCGCGTTGACCATGGGGATGAACTTGAAGTACAGGGAGAGGATCAGCGCCGGGGCCAGGAACAGCCAGGGCGTCCACCACCGGCCTCCCCGGCGGCCGCGGACCCGGCGGTCGGCGGCCCCGCCGCCCCGGCGACCCACTTTTCGCGGGGCGGGGCCGGTCGCCGGCAGGGCGGCCGGATCCGCCTGGTCGAGGCTCATGACGCGGCGATCCCCTGCTCCTTGAGGATGTCGGCGAGCTGCTTGTCGAGCTCACGCAACTTGGTGTTGATGTCCAGGCCGCAATCCGCCAGGAGCGCGTTCACCGCGTCCGCCGTCACCTGTCGCACCGGCGTCCAGTTCGGGATGGAGGGCGCGTAGCGGCCGGAGTCCTGGTACGCCTGGGCGTAGGTCTTCCAGCGCGGGTCGGTGCGGATCTGGGCGATGTCCACGTTGGTGTTGACGGGAATCTGCACCGTGTAGCCGGTGGTGCCCTCCATGCCCTTCTTCTGGCCCTCGACGGAGACCGCGAAGCTCGCGAAGGCGTCCTGGCCGGCGCGGTTGTCGGAGCCGGCCATCAGGTAAACGGAGCTGCCCTCGGCGAGGACGGTGGCGTCCTTCGGCCCCTTGGGCATCGGCACGACCTCGTACTTGTCCGCGCCGAGCGACTTGTCGAAGCGCGGCAGCAGGTACGGGCCGACGACGTACATCCCGGCCTTGCCCGCCTCGAACGTCTCGTTCGTCGGCGGGGTGTCCATGGTCACGGCGCCGGGCTGGATCGCCTTGCTCTTGCAGCCGAGGTCACGGAACCACTGCATGGCCTGCACCGATGCAGGGGTGGTCATGGCCGGCTTGTACTTGCCCTTGCCCGTCTCGGTGATGAAGTCGCCGCCCGCGGCCCACAGGAAGTTGGAGAAGTACCAGGAGGCGTAGCCGCGCTTGGTGGACAGCGGCGCGGCGAGCCCGGCGGTGTTGTTCTTGCCGTCGCCGTCGGGGTCCTGGGTGGTGAAGGCCGCGGCCATCGCGGCGAACTCGTCCCAGGTCCGCGGGGGCTCGAGCTTGAGCTTCTCGCGCCAGTCCTTGCGGATGAGCAGTGCGGATGCCTGCGCGGAGATGGGCAGGCCGAACTGCTTGCCGTCCAGGCTCTTCCCGGACTGCAACCCCTGACCGATGATCTGGGCGCTGTCCTTGATCTTGCCCATGTCGATCTCGCGGAGCAGACCCTGGCTGTGCATGGTCCCG
Organism: Embleya sp. NPDC020630; assembly: GCF_044334985.1. Classification (NCBI taxonomy): domain Bacteria; kingdom Bacillati; phylum Actinomycetota; class Actinomycetes; order Kitasatosporales; family Streptomycetaceae; genus Embleya; species Embleya sp. NPDC020630. The sequence continues at coordinate 378,050 of NZ_JBIRUB010000009.1, read as the reverse complement.
ATCTGCGTCGCGTCGTTCATGACGATGTCGGGAAGCTTCTTCTGGGCGGCGCGCTGCTGCAGTTTGGTCTCGAAGTCGTCGAAGATCGCCGTGACCTCGACCTTGAAGCCCGTGGCCTTCTCGAAGGCGGCGGCCAGCTCCTGCGCGCCCTTCTCGCCCGGTCCGCCCGGCGTCGTCCGGGTCCAAAGCTCGAGAGGTGCCTTGGAGTTCTGCTTGGCATCCACTCCCGCAGGCCCGGATGTACAGCTGGTGAGGATCAGGGCGGAGGCGAGGGCCCCGACACCGATCCATCGCGATCTTTGCATGACTACTCCTGTTTTCGCCGGATCGCAGTGGCCTGGAAAGCGCTTGCTGGGACGGTAACGGGGTCCGATTCGCCGGTCAATAGTCCGATGAATACAAGAGGTTTCAGCGGCCGACGAGAACACTCGTCCGGCGCGCTTCCGCACTGCCCCCACGTGATCCGACCGGCGGTAGGGACGGCCTGGCGCCGGTGGATGGGCCCTTACGCGTGCATTTTGGGCATGGACGGGAACGGCGAGTAGTCGTCCGAGTCGAGAAGTTCGAGCAGTCAAGGTCACAGCGATGACATTTCAATGATCCGATGTATGGTTTCCGTGAGCTTCAGGCCGGACAACACCCGGGCCGGGCCGCGCCGAATCCGGGCCAGGCCGTACCAATCGCGACATTCAGTCAGACGTTTGCCACCGCATCCGAGCAGGGACCGCCGATCGTCCGGCTGTCGGTCCACCATCGGACAGGCCGAGGAGACCGACCCGCCATGAACGAACCGGCCACCGTACCGACAGCGCTGTTGGTCATGGAGGAAGCACGCCGGGCCGACGTCTACCCGCCCGAGGTGCTGGCCGGGCTCGGCCGGCTCGTGCACTGGCAGGGGCCGCCCCTCACCCGGCAGGAGTTGGAGGCGGACCCGGATGTGCTGCGGGACGTCGACCTCCTGCTCACGGGCTGGGGTGCACCCGTCCTGGATGGCGCCCTCCTGTCACATGCCCCGCGGCTGCGGGCGGTTCTCGTCGCGGCGGGATCCGTCCGGCACCTGACCACACCCGCCTTCTGGGACCGCGGCATCCCGATCGTCTCGGCCGCCGCGGCCAATGCCGTTCCGGTGGCGGAGTTCACCCTCGCCCATGTCCTCCTCGGACTGAAGCAGGCCCACCACATCGCGCGGGAGGTGGCGCACAACCGCCGCTTCCCCGTCAATCCCGACGTCCCGGGTGCCTACCGGTCGCGGGTGGGCCTGTTGGGGCTCGGGCACATAGGCCGGCTCGTCGCCGCCCACCTGGCGCGCTTCGACGTCGAGGTGCTCGCCACGGATCCGGTCGCCTCCTCGGACACCGCCGAGCGCGCGGGAGTCCGGCTGGTCTCCATCGACGAACTCTTCGCCGGCTGCCATGTCGTCAGTCTCCACGCACCGCTGCTGCCCGAGACCCGCGGCTCGATCGGGGCACGGCTGTTGGGCTCCATGCGGCCGGGCGCGACACTGATCAACACCGCGCGGGGGGCGCTGATCGACGAGGCCGCCGCCACGGAGGTCCTGCGGGCCAGGCCCGACCTCACCGCCGTACTGGACGTCACGCACCCCGAGCCTCCGGCTGCCGACTCGCCACTGTTCACCCTTCCCAACGTCGTCCTGACACCGCACCTGGCCGGCGCCATGGGGGCCGAGCGCCACCGCCTCGGGCAGCTCGTGCTCGACGAAGTGCGCCGCTTCACCGAGGACCTGCCGCTTCGGCACGCGATCGACCCCGCCCACGCCGCGTCGCTGGCCTGACGCGCGGTCGGGCACTGGCGGCGCGGCTGGGCACTGGCGGGCGCGGTCCGGCCTGGCCCGGCCGCGCCTCAGGCCACCTTGCGCAGCCACTGCTCGACGCCCGCGATGTGCGCGGTCGACCACGCCCGCGCGGCCTCCGCGTCGCCGCTCTCCAGCGCGTCCACGATCGCTTGGTGCTCGCGCACCGTACGCTCCCACGAACCGCTCTGGGTCAGGCCGCGCCAGTGCCGGGCGCGCATCGTGGGACTGGACAGCGAGTCCAGCAGCGAGCACAGCACGGGATTGCCGCTGAAGCCCGCGATCGCCTGGTGGAAGCGCAGATCCTGCTCGATCAGTTGCTCGGTGGTCGGCTGCGGCTCGTCGACCTGAGCGAGGCCGCGCAGCTCGGCGATCCCCGCGGCGTCGATCCGGGCCGCGGCGAGCGCGGTCGCGGCGGGTTCCAGGATCCGTCTGACCTGGAGGAAGTCGAGCACGCTCTTGTCGTGGTGGAAGTCCACGACGAACGCGATCGCGCCCATCAACAGGCCGGGTTCCAGACTCGTCACATACGTGCCGTCGCCCTGGCGCACGTCCAGGATCTGGATCAGCGACAACGCCTTGACCGCCTCGCGCAGCGAGTTGCGCGACAATCCCAGCTTGGTGGCCAGGTCCGCCTCTTTCGGAAGCTTGTCGCCGGGCCGAAGCTCCCCGGAGACGATCATCTCCTTGATCCTGTCGATGGCCTCGTCCGTCACAGCCATGCCGATGATCCTTCCAGAGATCCGATGACTTCCAGTATGACGGCCGGGCGCACCGGAAAACAGACTGGTCGGACCACCACCCATCAGCCGCCTGCGGCGTCGTCCCGGCAGCCGCGGGCCCTCAGCCATCCGATCTCCCGGGACGTTCCGGGTACAGCTCCCGGCGACGGCGCCGGATGCCCGACGCGCGGAGCCCGACATGGCGAACGAGGCCGCGGCGGGGGCCGCGGCCTCGTCTGGGGGGACGGACGTGGGGTGCCTGGCGTCGGGTGCCTATCGTCCGGCGCCTGTCGTCGGATCTATCGAGGTGCGTTCGGCATCACGGGCAGGTCGGGTCACCGGGCTGGGCCGGGACGCTCACCGCGTCCCAGGCGGCCTTGGTCTTGTTGAACAGGCCGCAGGTGGAGTCGAGCGCCTTGGCGGACTTCAGGGTCGCGGTGCGGTACTTCTTGTAGGTCATGCCGCTCGTCTTGAGCAACATGCCGCCGTAGAAGATCTTGCCCGCGGTCTGGATTCCGGCGCCGGTGAGTTGCGTGTTGTTGCAGGTCGGGCTGCTGGGCTTGCCGCCACCGGGGTTCGTGCCCTCGGCGAGCAGGTAGAACCAGTGGTTCAGCGGACCGGCCGCCGCGTGGGTCTCGGTGCCCGGGATCGAGGCGCTGTAGCAGTTCGGGTTGTTGCTGATCTGCGAGGGGTTGTACATGTTGCGGATCGGGCCGCTGCCGACCAGGTTGACCGTCTCGCCGACCAGGTAGTCCGGGCGGTCGTAGGGCGAGGGCTCGTTGGTGTACGCCTCGGTGAGCGCGCCGAAGATGTCGCCGGTGCCTTCACCCAGGCCGGCCTCGGAGCCGGCGCCGCCGGGGGTGAACTGGTCTATACCGTGCCCGAATTCGTGACCCACGACGTCCATGGACGCGATCCACTGGTTGCCCTGGTTGTGGCCGATCTGGATCTGCGAGCCGGTCCAGTAGGCGTTGACCGCGGGCAGCCCGACGCGTACCGGCCAGCTTCCGCCGTTGCCGTTGTGGCCGTTGCGACCGAGCCAGTCGCGGAGCATGTTCCATTCCTTCTGCGCGGCCCACAGGGCGTCCACGCAGCCGGTCTCCTTGCTCGCGGCGTTGCCGTTGCCCCAGGTGTCGGTGGCCTTGGTGAACACCCCGCCGTTGTAGTCGGAGCAGGACAGGCCGGGCCGGGTCAGGTCGGTCATCTTGTAGTTGCCGGCGCTGCCGCTGGTGGTGATCGTCAGCGGGTTGGGGCCGTTCCACTGGCTGGTGCCGGTGCCGCCCTTGACGTCGTCGTAGGAGTCGAGCAGCTGCCCCGAGCGGGCGTCGACGAAGACGTGCAGCCGGCTGGGCGCGGTGTCGGTGTTGCCGATCAGCACGGTCTCCCAGGCCAGGTTCGCGCCACCCTCCCGGACCCGGACGACCAGGCGTCGCGAGTCGACCTTCTCGACGACCCTGAGTTGCGCACGCGAGACGTTCTCGGCCGCGTCCTTGCCGACCGTCGGCTTGACGGGGACGTCGATCCGCTGATCGGTGGCCGACTGGGCGGCCCGGACGGTGCCGTTGCCGTCGGCCAGCACCGCCGCGCTGCCACCGACCACGGGCAGCCCGCGGTAGGTGCGCTCGTAGGCCACGGAGTACAGGTTGTCGACCCACGGGGTGACCTGCTGCCGCACGTAACTCTCGTCGGGGCCCTTGGCCAGGACGTCCAGGCCGCTCGCCGCGGCCCGGTCGGCGGCGGACACGGCCGCCGCCAATCCGGGTGCGGGCAAAGGCGTCGCCGCGTTCGACTGGGAGGTACCGACCACGAGGCCGGCGAGTAGGGCCAGGACCGACCCGACCGTCACCGTGCTGCGTTTCATCGAGGCTCCTTGGATGGAGGACAGGCCTCGACCACGAGTCCGACTCGCGCCGGCCCCGCGAGGTGAACGGAACCGACCATCAGGTGCGCCGGGTTCGTGCCCGAGCGAACGAAACGCTCACACAGTCACAAGTCGACCGTCAATGAAACGCAAGCGGCACGGCACAATCTGTCAAAAACCCCACACCCTCCCCAACCACCCACCCACGAAGACGATTTGGCCGGGGCGCCCGCCGGCGTCAGGCTCCGGGATCGGGCTTTATGGGTTCGGGGAGGTGGGCGCGGACCGCTTCCAGTTGTGCGGCGAAGGCCAGGCCCAGGAACAGCGCGATCGAGGTCAGGTAGGCCCACAGGATCAACGACACGAACGCGCTGAGGGGGCCGTACACCGAGTCGAACGAGCTGCTGAAGCGGACGTACAGGCCCAGCAGCCACGTCAGCAGCACCCACAACGCCACGTACACCGCCGCCCCGAACGCCAGCCAGGTGAACCCGGGTTGGCGACGGCGCGGCGACCACCGGAACACCGCGGACGCCGAGAGCAGCGCGAGCGCGATGCCCACCGGCCAGCGCATCGTGTTCCCCAACGTTTGTTGGGTGTCGCTCCAACCGTAGACGTCGCCGGCCGCTCCGACGATGTCACGGCCGGCCACGGTCAGCAGTACACCGAGGCCGATCGGGATGCCCACCACGACGGTCATCACCGCGGCGCGGCCGTACTTGCGCGCGAACGGGCGGTCGCGTTCCACGCCGTAGATCCGGTTGGCGCCCCGCTCGATCTGACTCATCGCCGTCGTGACGTTGACCAGCGCGAACAGCAGTCCCAGGGAGAGCGCGACCGCGCTGCCCTCACCCGCGTCGCGCAGCGTGTCCTGCACGACGGCCGAACTGGGGCCGGTGGACAGCCGACCGAGGACCGACGAGACGAACAAGCCGAATGTGTCCGTGTGCAAGACCCTGGACAGACCGACGACGGCGATCGCGAACGGCAGCACCGACAACACGGCCTGGAGCGCGAGCGCACGCGAGTGCGTGAACCCGTCCGCGTACCGAAACCGAATGAACGCGTTCTTGACCAGCGTCCACCCGCCGTACCGACGCAACGTCGCCCACGCCTCGTCGGCCGACAACTCCTCACCCTTCATGTCCCGCGTCTCCGGAACCCGCATCGCTGTGCCCATGGCCGACTTCTGCCCGACGACCACGAATACAGCACAAAAACCGAAGAGTTTAGGATCACCCCCGCCCCCGCCAACGTCGCGAGCAGATCGACACCGACAGCCACCGCGATGTCGGTCGTGATGGATGACCGTTTCTCTCACGGAGTGTGATGAAACGATGACGAGGCCTCTGGGTGGGGTTTTTGCGGGAGGTGGCCGGCCGGGTCGATGTCGACACCGGGGGCGGCAGCGTCACGCTCACGCTGCCCCTCGACGCCGGGCGCGTGCCGGTGGACGCGATCCACCAACTCACCTGCACCGCGGCCAACGCCCGCATTCCGGGCGGCCGACCCGCCACCGACGTCGACGTCAACTTCCGCGAACTCGGCAAGCCGGGCCTGTGGGGCCCGCTGCACTGCGACATCGCCGGCTACAACGCGCGGCCCGAGCGGCCCACTCCGCAGGCGAGCCGGCCCGGCTGAATCTGCCGAACCTCGGGCCGGAGGCCCGGCCGAATCGCCATGTCGCCATAAACCGGGCATCGGCCGTGAGCCGGCCGGCCGCATGGGGAGATACCCACACCTGCCTCCTCCCGGAACGCAACGATGGTGTCGATCGAATCGGGGGTCGGGTGCGGATCGTGCGCGCGGCGCCTCCGACAGGCGCCGTACGGAGAGGACGTGGCGGGCGATGCGCATACAACCGGTGAGAGTGGCGGCCGGATGTCTGGTGGTGGTCGTGCTCATGGGTCTGGCGGTCGGATGCGGTGGTTCCCCGCCCACGCGGCGCCCGTTACCCGCGGCGGTCGTCGGAGCGCCGGCGGCGACACCGCCCGCCACGCCGCCGGCCGCGCCGCCGCCCGCGTGCGATCCGTGGGCCAGTCTGCGGCCGACGAACGCCGACGACGGGCCGGCGATCACCCGGATCCGGCAGAACGGACTCCTGGTCGCGGGCATCGACCTCAACAGTTACCTGTGGGGGTCCGTCGACCCGGCGACGGGCGAGGTCGTCGGGTTCGACATCGACATCGTGTGGGCCATCGCCCGCGGGATCCTGGGTCCGAACGCCCGGGTCAGGTTCGTGACCATGTCCCCCGACCAGCGTGTCCCGCGGCTCCGGGCCCAAGACGTCGACGTGATGGTGCGGACGATGACCATCACGTGTCAACGCAAGTCCGAAGTGGCCTTCTCCACCGTCTACTTCCGCAGCGGCCAGCAGCTCGTGGTGCCCAAGGGATCGCCCGTGCGGGCATTCGACGCGTCGCTTCGCGGACGGCGGGTGTGCGTGGGCGCGGGCACCACGGCCGTGGACGTACTGGCACAGGCGAACCTGGGCGCGATCGTCGACCTCGCCGACAACCATCTCGACTGCCTGGTGCGCCTACAGGAGGGTCAGACCGACGCGATCCTCACACACGGTTCACTCGCCGCGGGACTCGCCGCACAGGACCCGATGATCCGTGTATTGGAACCACGCCTGGACGAAACGTTGTACGGCGTCGCGATGAATCTCAACGACACCGACCTCGTCCGCCGGGTCAACGCAATCCTGGAGAACTACCGCGCAGGCGGCCCGAACAGCCCATGGATGGCCTCCTACCGAAAGTGGCTGGCCGCGAACCTCTCCGACCCCACCGCAACCCCACCCCCCGCCCGCTATGTGGACTGAGCGGCGGGCCACGAGGTCGACCACCTCGTGGCCCGCCGCCCGGGCATCCTCGCCTCACATGACAGGTCGTCAGCCCGCGATCTCGGCCACCTTGGACAGCTGGCCGGTGATCATCGCGGACGGCACCTCGGCCGGGCCGCTCTGTGCGAACGACGCCATCTGCATGGCGACGTTGCCCTTCACGGCGACCACGAGGTAGGCGTACAGGCGTCCGTCCGTGGGGTGGTCGTCGCGCATCCGGAACGCCACGGTGTCCGCGCCGTTGCGCCCGACGGAGACCTCGGTGATCGTATACCGGTCGACCGTGCCGTCGTCGTTGGTCTCGGAGAACGACGAGCAGACCTTGAGCGCCGCGACGTAGGCATCGAACTCCCGCTTGAGCACCGCGCGTTGGCCGCTCGACAGTTCGGTGATCACACCTTCGGTGGGTTGTACGGTCGCGTCGAGGGTCGTCTTGCGATAATTCTGCTGAACTGCGGCGGTGCGCTGGTCCAGTGAGGTGTCCAGCAACGGTGCACGCCGCGGGTCGGACAGTCGGGGTGCGGCCTCGGGCGTCGCGGGTTCCGGGCCATCGGCCGAGTACTCCGCCGGAATCTCCTGCGCGTTGAGCAGCGCCGCCGTCAGTGTGTCGGCGGTCGGGATCGTTCTGCTCTCCGCGCTCCGCGTGGCCGACGGCTTGGCGGTGGGCCGCGCCGGCTCGGACGGGGAACTCCCCGTGTCGGCAGGCATCTTGTCGAGCCTGGAGAGCTGGGCGCTCACGAACGGGCCGGTGTCGGCGGGGTCACCCTTGCCCGGCGTCGCGAACGACGTGACGGCGAGACCGGTGGTGCCCTGGAGAACCAGGGTGTTGACGGCGGTGCCGAGCAGCCGGCCGTTGCCGGAGACGGCGACCTTGTACGAGACGCTGTCCTTGCCCCGCACGCCGACCTTGACGTCGGTCACGGCGAAGGTCGTGACGTCGCCGCCTTCGGTGAGTGTGTAGTGCGCGCAGGAACTCAGCGCCTTGATGCCGTCGTCGAGTTGCTTCCGCAGCACGTCGCGCGGCGCGCTGGACAGGCTCACCCGCACCGAGTCGTCCGACTCCGGGTCCGCCGGAGCGATGGCGTACGACCGCTCGGCGTGGCCGACCGGGTGCGACGTGCCGCCGCTGCCGAGCGCCACGCATTCCGCGGGGCTGACCACCTGGCCGGGCTTGTCCGGTGACCGTTCGTTCGACACCTTGCCGCCGCCGTATCCGGCGGGGATGTCCTTGCCGTCGATGAGGACCGCGGACAGCTGCCGGTCAGTCGCCGGGGTCGCGTTCTGGTCCCCCTTGCCGCTGTCGGCGGATGCCGAGGCGGACCCGGACGGCTTCTCCTTGGCGTCGCCGCCCGACTTCTCGCAGGCCGTGAGGCCGAAGAGCGCGAGTGCGGTCAGCGGTACAACAACTTTGCTCGCCGCGCGACGCGGCATGGTGATACGCACCGTGAACCCCCCAGTTCGGTGTCTGTCGCGGACCACGACGCCGCCGTGTATGTGACGCGGGTACCCGTAACCCCCCTGGTGCCGGGTACCCGACGGCGGCGCCGTGCTTGTGATCACGACCCTAAAGCCACCAACCACGCCCGCCGGCCCCTGTTACCGGAACGGCACGATCCGGGGACACATGTGACATCCGGGTCCCCGGCGGCCGCACGCTGCCCGCGGGGCGCTACCCGGCCGGGGTGTCGGGGCCGGCCTCGTGCAGCACCCGTAGCAGTTCCGTCAGGAACTCCTTGGGGCGCTCGATGTGCACGCTGTGGCCCGCGTCCTCGATCACCGCCTCTCGGACCGTGCCGCCGGCCGCCGCGTAGCGGGCCAGGACGGCGCGGGTCTGGGCGATCATCGGCTGGGCCGGGCAGTGCTCCGCGCCGGGCCAGTCGGGGACGGCGCCCAGTGCGCCGAGGTGAGCCAGGTCGAAGAGCGAGGTGTCCGAGACGATCACGTCGGCCGAGCCTCGCAGCCACAACACCGGGGGCCTGGCCGCGGCGCGTTCCAGGTCGTCGATCCGAAAGTGCGTCGGCGCGAGGCAGTTGAGCACGCCGCGGTCGCCCGGAGCCAGGCCCGGCCAGGCCTCGCTGGTACGGGAGTCGCCGGGGTAGTGGTCGTCGCCGACCCGGGTGGTGAGCATCGAGGCGACGTAGGTGTCGGCCGGCTCCACGGGCGTATTGACGTAGCACGCGTCGAACACCGCGCGAGGTGACAGCGGTGACTCGCCGCCGGTCTCGCCGGCCGCCAGCAACCGGACGAACTCCGGGTTCGCGGCGCCGCCGCCGGAGCCCGCGCCGTCCGGGCTGTTCAGCCGGCCGTCGATCCCGTGCGTGCCGCCGAAGCCGTACGGCGAGACCGGGTTGACCAGGGTCACCGAGCGCAACCGCTCGGCGTGGTCCCGCAGTTGTTGCAGGACCACGCCTCCGCCCAGGCTCCAGCCGACCAGGTGTACCCGGCCCAGGTCGAGCGCCTCGATCAGCGCGCTCAGATCGTCGCTGTAGTCGCGCAGGCCGCGGGTCGCGTCCACCGGCAGCGGGTCGGTGTCGCCGAAACCGCGCAGGTCGAGCGCGATCGGCCGGTAGCGCGCGGGCAGTTCGAGCATCGCCTGTCGCCAAAAGAGCGAGGATGACACGTTGCCGTGCACGAAGACCACCGGCTCACCGGAACGTCCCTCTATCTGGAGGCAGTTGACGGTGAGTCGGGAGGTCGCGATCCGACCGGCGGCGATGGTGGGCAGCAGCATCCTTGATTCCTTCAGTCGAGCCAGCCGGCGACCTTGGCCGCGACCGTGGTGTTCCAGCCGAGTTCGAGGTGATTGGCGCCGGCGACCAGCGCGGTCCCGCCGACCGTACCGACTCCGGTGGTGTCCAGGGCACTGGAGACGAAGACCACGCCGTCGCTGGGCCCTCGGTTCTCGTTGAAGATGCCGAGGATGCTCGGTGTACCGCCGGCCAGCAGGAAGGTGCGGACCTGGGCGGGGATGCCGGCCTGGTGCAGCGGTGTGATCAACGAGCCCGCGGCGATGGCGGGTTGGATGCCGGTGCCGTCGGTGTAGAACCCCTGGCCGCCGTAATACGTGGTGTACCAGTCCTGTTGGCTCTGGTCGACCCCGTACGTACCGTCCCAGCGGGCCAACATCTGCCGCTGCCCCGGGTAGTCGTCGTAGCCGCCGGTCGGGGTGAACGCGTACTCCGGGTGCGCCTGATACGTCCCGTAGCACGTCATGCGCAGGTGCGGCGAGGGCGCGTTGACCTTGCCGCCGCACTCCGGCCAGATGCTGAAGTCGTGCGCCCAGCCATGCGCGAAGGGGTAGTCGTAGCCGCCGTTGGGGCCGCCCAGGGTGACCAGCCGCCGGACGTCGCCGGCGTACGACCGACCCCAGGAGGGCTTGACCGAGGAGACGTACGCCCGGGTGGACATCTCGCCCTTGCTCCAGCCGACCAGATCCACCTGGGGGACGCCCAGCCGGGCTCGGATCAACGCGACCGCGTCGCCCACCTCCTGAGCCTGCATCAGGTTGTCGCCCTGCTTGTGCGCGAAGCCGATGGCGAAGACCCGGTATCCCCGCGTGGAGAGGTACTGCATCAGGCCGGTGTTCGGGCAGGACGCCGTCCCGCAGCCGTAACCGCCCGACTCGCCCGGGTTGGCCCAGGCCCGGTCCGGGTTGTCGTTGGCGCCGTGCACCAGCAGCACCGGCACCTGGTGTGCGCCGCTGTTCCAGCCGGGCGCGGAGTAGAGCAGGAAGCGCCCGGAATACGGCTGCTTCACCCCGCCGAAGAAGGTCAGGCGCTGACCGTCCTGGTCACCGCGACCGTCCGGCGGGTACTGCTCCTGGTGGAAACCGGCGGTGGTGTCGAGATAACGCTCGACGCGCTCCCAGCCGTTGGCCGGCGAGTTGTAGCTCGCCTCCATCGTGAGGTACGCCGGCGCCGCGGCCGAGGCGGCCGGCGCTCCGACGAGCCCGGTCAGCAGCGCCAGCAGTACCGCGAGGATCCAGCCGCCCGACTTCCGCACCATCGTCAACTCCTCCGCCCGGCGGGCCCGGAGCGGCCCGCCCCGACACGGTAGGCGGCACACGCGGGCCGGGCCCATGAGGACGACCCACACGACGAGCGGCCGGAGGTGTGGGTCACACCCCTGGTCCGGGGTCGACCGAGCGACGTGTCGGCGCGTACGCCGGTGGAATCGCCGTTCGCCGGCGGTCGAGGCGGCGGCCGGTGTGCTCCGCGACCATGCCCGGGTGGCGGTGTGTGGGGCCGGCCGCCATGGACGAGGTCCGGGTACGGCCGTACCGTCGTGCGGACGCACGGCGCTCCCGCGCGGTACGGGCGTACCCACCACTCTCCGAAGGAGCCGGCGATGGCGAACACCACGGAAGGCGGCGCCATGCGCGTCGACACCGGCCCGACGGTCCGCGTGCCGGGAGCCGAACGCCAACAGGCCGTGCGCCTCGTGGATTTGACCACCACCGGCACCGCCGTCACGGGCCACACCGTCCTCGCGGACTGGGAAAACCTGCACGCGTCCGGCACCCCACGGCCCGAACGTGCGGTCCCGGGGCTGCAGATCGACGGCTGCTTCCCCGCCGAAACCCGGCTGAACCCGCATCACAACTGGTACCACGACGCGCAGTTCGTACTGCGCCTCCCCGACGACTGGAACGGCAAACTCGTCGTCACCGCCGCCCCGGGGGTCCGCCGCCAATACGCCACCGACCGCATCATCGCCGACGGTGCGCTCGCCGCAGGCTATGCCTACGCGGCCACCGACAAGGGCAACTCCGGCCCCGACTTCCACACCGCGGGGCGCCGCCCCGGCGACGCGCTCGTCGACTGGTCCCGGCGCCTGTACGAACTCGCCGTCGCCGCACGCGTGGTGGTGCGCCGCCACTACGGCGCGGAGGCGCACCGCACCTACGTCACCGGGATCTCCAACGGCGGCTACCTGACACGCGCTCAGCTGGAGCGGCACCCGGACCTGTACGACGGCGGCGTGGACTGGGAGGGCCCGCTGTGGTCGGCCGAAGGTCCCAACCTGTTCACCTATCTGCCGACGGCCCTGGCCCACTATCCGCACTACCGGGACAGCGGTGATCCGGAGGCGGCGGCACGGCTGATCGACGCGGGGCTGCCGGCCGGCTCGGAGTTCCTCTGGGACATTCACCACCGGACCTACTGGGATGTCACCCAACGCACCTACCGGGCCGTCTTCGACCCGCACCACCCCGGCCCGGGTCTGCCGCCCGCCGGAGTCCCCTTCGCCGGCCCCGGCGAGGCGGGCGGCGACGCCGACTACGACTACCCGAACCGCCCCCGCGCCGTACACGAGGCCGTCGCCCGGGTCGCGCTCACCGGGGCGATCGGCAAGCCGCTGCTCTCCCTGCACGGGACCCTCGACGCGTTCCTGCCCATCACGCTGCACTCCGACCGCTACGCCGACCTCGTCGCCGCCGCCGGTCGCGGCCGGCTGCACCGCCAGTACCGCATCGAGGGCGGCAACCACGTCGACGGGTTCTGCGACCTCTTCCCCACTCGGCTGCGTCCGCTCCTGCCCGCGTACCGCACCGTGTTCAAGGCCCTCGAAGACTGGGTCGAGCACGGCACGAACCCGCCGTCGAACCGCACGGTGGCCTGGAACGACGACGTCGACGACGGCGACATCGGCACGTGGTGACCCGCGGCCGGGGTCTCAGCCGCTCGACACGCGCCCGGCGACACCGCCGCACCCGCAGGCCCGATATGGCGGCTCGGCCCACGGCACACCCCGCGACTATGGCGACGGGCTCCATGTGCCCGCATGCTCGCCGTTCCTACGATATGGCCATGGCAACCAGTACGATCACCGGCGACCACTCGCCCACTCCCCCCGACGACCCCTTCCTCGCCGGACGCGTCGTGTTGGTGACCGGGGCGGCGAGCGGGATCGGACGCGCCTGCGCCCTCGCGTTCGCCGCCGCCGGCGCACACGTGCACGTCGTGGACATCGCGGTCGACGCGGCCGAAGCGGTCGCCGAGGAGATCGGCGGCACCGCGCACGGGACCGATCTGGCCGACCCGGACGCCGTGGACGCGCTGCCGACCCGGGTCGACATCGTGGTCAACAACGCCGGCCTGCAACACGTGGCCCCGATCCAGGAGTTCCCCCTCGAACGGTTCGCCCTCATCCACAAGGTGATGGTGGAGGCGCCCTTTCGCATCATGCGCCGCGTCCTGCCGCACATGTACGCGCAGAGCTGGGGGCGCATCGTCAACATCTCCTCGGTGCACGGTCTGCGGGCGAGCGCGTTCAAGTCGGCGTATGTGAGCGCCAAGCACGCCCTGGAGGGGCTCAGCAAGGTCGCCGCCCTGGAAGGCGCCCCGCACGGGGTGACCAGCAATTGCGTCTGCCCCGGCTACGTCCGCACGCCACTGATCGAGGGCCAGATCGCCGCCCAGGCCGCCGCGCACGGGATCCCCGCCGACGACGTCGTCCGCGACATCCTGCTGGAACGCACGGCGATCAAACGGCTGATCGAGCCCGAGGAGGTCGCCGCGGCGGCCCTGTACCTGAGCGGACCGCACGCCCGCCACGTCACCGGAACCTCGTTCGTCCTGGACGGCGGCTGGACCGCACACTGACTCGCACAGCGAACGGACGGACGAACCACCATGGCAGAGCAACACCCGAGGCGACCCGCGCGGTTCACCCGGGATCTCCTCGACCTCCTCTCCGCGGACGCACCCGCCGAGGACTTCCGGGCCCTGGCCGCGCAGGCCCGCGCGGCCGGTGCCGCGCCCGACGATCTCGCGGACCTCGACGACGCCACGGCGAAGGCCCTGCGCATCCGCGGCACGCTGCGCGAACACCGGCGCCGGGAAAGGGAGTTGACCGCGCTGTTCGACACCGCGAGCGACCTGGCGGCGCTGCGTGACCTGGACTCGGTGCTGCGCTCGATCGTGCGACGGGCGCGGATGTTGCTGGGCACCGACACCGCGTACCTCACCCTGCCCGACGAGGAGGCCGGCGACACCTACATGCGGGTGACCGACGGATCGGTCTCCCCGATCTTCCAGGCCCTGCGCCTGGGGCTCGGGGACGGCCTCGGCGGCCTCGTCGCACAGACCGCGCGGCCGTACGCGACCCCCGACTACCGCACGGACACCCGCTTCCGGCACGTCGACCGGGTCGACGAGGGGGTGCTCGACGAGGGACTGGTCGCCATCCTCGGCGTGCCCCTCCTGCTGGGTTCCACGCGCGGGGACGGAGGCAAGGTCGTCGGTGTCCTGATGGCGGCCGACCGGGCGCCGCGCACGTTCGGCGGCGACGAAGTGGCGCTGATGAGCTCGCTGGCCACCCACGCCGCCATCGCCATCGACACCGCGCGCGCCATGGCCGACACCCGGGCGGCGCTCGCGGAACTGGCCGAGGCGAACACCGTGATCCGGGCCCACGCCAACGCGGTGCAGCGCGCCGAGGAGGCGCACGACAAACTCACCGACCTGGTGCTGCGCGGCGGCGACCTGCCGGACGTGGCCGCGGCGGTCGCCGAACTCCTCGGCGGGGAGGTCGCCATCCACGACACGGCCGGCCTGGATCTGACCGGCACCATGACGGACGACGGCTCCACCCCGCTCGGCGGCGCCGAACTGGTCCGCGCCGCCGAGGAGTCGCACGCGCTCGGCCGCGCGGTGGCGTGGCACGGCGGATGGGTGTGCGCCGTCCTGGCCGGGCCCGAGGCGCTCGGCAGCCTGGTGCTGCATCGCGCCGAGCTCGACGACGCCGACCGGCACGTCTTCGAGCGGGCCGGCGTCGTGGCCGCGCTCCTGCTCCTGCTGCGCCGCTCGGTCGCGGAAACCGAGAACCGGGTCCGCGGCGAATTGCTGGCCGACCTGCTGACCGAGCCCGACCGCGATCCCGCGTCCCTGTCTGCCCGGGCGCGGCGTTCCGGGATCGACCTCGACCGCGCCCACCTGATCCTCGTCGCCGACACCGCGACGTCGGGCCGGGAGCGCCTCGCGGCGCGCGCCCGGCAATACCTGTTCGCGGGCGGCGGCGTGACCGCGCAGCACGCCGGGTCCACGGTGTTGCTCCTGCCGGACGACGGCACGCCGCCCGGCGAGGCGGCCCGACGCGCCGCGAGCCGGCTCGGGGTACGCATCGGAGCGCCGGTCACCGTCGCCGCGGCGGGTCCCGCCGTCGGTGCGCGCGGCATCGCCGCGGCCCACGCCGAGGCGGCCCGCTGCCTGCGCGCCCTGATCGTGCTGGGCCGCTCCGGCGACGGCGCCTGCGCCGCGGAGCTGGGGTTCCTGGGCGTCGTACTCGGCGGCCGGCAGGACGTCGACGCCTTCGTCGGCGACGCGTTGGGCCCGCTACTGGCCTACGACGCGCGGCGCGGCACCGAGCTGGTGCGCACGCTCCGGGTCTACTTCGCGTGCGGCGGCAGCCTGACCCGCGCCAAGGACGAACTGCACATCCACGTCAACACGGTCGTACAACGCCTGGACCGCGTCGAGGCCCTCCTGGGCCCGGACTGGAACGGGCCGCAGCAGGCACTCGAACTGCAACTCGCCCTGCGCCTGCACCAACTCACCGAACGCCCGCCGACGGTCGTCGCCGAGAGCTGCGCTCCCCCGCCCCCGGGCCGGTGATGTGAGGTGGGCGCGCGACGCCCTTTCCTATCCCGCACCGAGGAGGCGGCAGCATGACTGCCACGAACGACCCGCACCACGACGAGACGGCCTTGCCGCACGAAACCGCCGCCGCGGACGAACACCGCCGCGTCGCGGGCGTGTTCACCGAGCGGGTACACGGCGTACCGGCCGCCGCGTGGGACAACCCGGCACCGTGCGAGGGGTGGACCGCCCGGGACGTGGTGCGCCATCTGGTCGAGTGGTTCCCGGCGTTTCTCCGATCGGGCGCCGGGATCGAACTGCCGAAGGGGCCGCCGGTGGACGACGACCCGGAGGCCGCCTGGGCCGTGCATACCGAGGCGGTGCAGGCCGTCCTCGACGACCCCGCCACCACCGGCAAGATGTTGGTGAACCCGAATATCGGGGAGCTGCCGCTGGGCGAGGCGATCGACCGGTTCTATACGGTCGACGTCTTCATGCACACCTGGGACCTGGCCCGGGCGACCGGCCAGGACGAGCGGCTGGACCAGGCCACGTGCGCCCGGCTCCTGGAAGGGATGTTGCCGCTCGACGAAGTCCTGCGCGGCAGCGGCCACTACGGCCCCCGGGTCGAGGTCCCGGAGGACGCCGACGCACAAACCCGCCTGCTCGCCTTCATCGGCCGCACGCCCTGACTCCCACCGCCGCTGCGCGGGGACGGGAGTCAGGGCTGCGGGGCGGGTGTCAGACCTTCGACGAGACGGCGGCGACCGCCGGGTCGGTGGCCGCCGCACCGCGCTTCGGCGCGACCTTGCGGGCGTCTCGGCGGCGGGACATCGTGGCACGGGGGCGGGGGATCGCGGCCGGGCCGGGGAGCGCGAAGCTCCGGGTCGAGACCTGAAAACCGTTGACGCACAGGACTTCGAGCCGGGCGCCCACCCCCACGGCGTCGGGCACTTCCATGGTCGTGGTCGAACGTCCGCCCGGTTCCAACCGGAAGTGCTCCCCGGGCGACGGCTTCACCGGGCCGCCCTCCACGTCACCGGGAGCGAACCGGAGGTGCATCGCCGTCGGGGCCACGGCTCGCGGGTCCGCGGCCGTCGCGATCTCCAGGACGGCGGAGCCCGAACGGGCGACCAGGCGGACGTCGATCTCGGGGCCGGGTTCGCCGTACGGGTTATGGGCGGTTCGGCCACACGGCTCGCAGGACACGGTGACCCGGTCCATGACGCCCGGGTACAGGCTGGTGTACACCACACGCTCGCCGTCGTTCCCGCAGCGACCGCAGGGTTTGGCGGGGCCGACCCGTACCACCTGGTGGGTGGCGATCAGTGCGTCGCAGAGGTGGTCGAACCATCCCGGGTGCTCGATCAGGCGAGCCAGCGCGTGCGTCCAGCGCGACGCGTGCTCACCCACCTCCTGCGCGAGCGCGGCACCCGTCGGGTCGGTGACACCGCCGGCGGTGACACCGGCGTCACCGGCGGCGCCGGCGCGTACGGCCGCGAGGATCGAGGCCTGCGCCTCGTCGTTGTGCAGGCGCATCGCACGCAACGATCTGGCGCCCGGATCCGTCGTGCGGTTCCGAAGTTGCGCGTCCAGGTAGTGGTGGATCCGGTCCACCGTCGCGATGTCCTCCAGCCACGAGGCGATCCGTGTGGTGGATGTCGCGATCGTGACAGACTCGCCATTGAGCCTGTCACCGTGATGAGTGACGGTCACCTGTTCCTCCGAGTATGAGGCTCGGGCCATTGCCCGGCCGAGTGCTCGGAGCCTGTCCACGCTTCGACGACGCTGTCGAAACGACAGGCCCCGAAATCCGGTTCACCACGGGTGCGGCTCCCCGGTGGGGCTGACCAACCCCGCCGATAATTTTCCGCTCGTGTCGCGCCGTTGCCTAGGGGTTCAGGTGGCGAGACTGCGAGGGTGGGGCCGACAATCTCGGGGCCTGCGCAACGGGAAGCAGGCCGTTCCGGATGGATGAATCACCCGATTCGGCTCATGGGCGGGGCCACGGGTTGGGCGAGCACGTGGCGCTGCCGGTGACGAGGGTCAACGTCTGCTGCATCATCACCGGCGCGGGGGCGCCCGACCGGTCACACGTCTCGTGCATGTGACCGAGGCGATGGCCGACTTCGTGGTTGATCAGCATGCGTCGGTAGTTCGCCAGGTCGTCGCCGTACGTCGTGGATCCCGTCGCCCACCGCCACGCGTTGATCATCACCCGCCGGGTGGAGGCGACGTTGCACGAGACGCGTTGTTCGCCGGTGTCCAGGCCGTCCTTGGCGCACCACGTGTTGACGGTTCCGGTACTGGCGAGGGTCACGACGAAGTCGGAGTCGCCCGAACCCACCCGTTCCAGGGCGATGGTCCCGTCGCCTCCCCAACTGCGCGTGTCGTTGAGCGTCTCGTGCACGGCGCGCGCGAAGTATGTGGCGTCGATCGACAGGCCCTCCTCGATCTGTATGCGATAGCGCAGTACGCGAGTCCCGCCCCTGGCCTCGTCGTGGCCCGGAACGGTACGGAACCGTCCCGAGAGCGCGAGGTCGGCCGGTATCTCCGAGCGTGCCGCGAGCCACTCCTCGTACGGGCGGGTATCCGCGGCGCCGGTGACGTACTTCTCATCCTTGTCGTCTTTTTTGTCCGAGAGTCGGCAGCCGGCCGTCGCCAGGAGCAGGCCGGACGCCAGGAGGGCGGCGAGGATCGACTTGAGGGCCGGGTTCACGATGGGTCGGGCTTCCCGTCTGTCGTGGTGAGCACGGACATCGCGCTCCACAGGATCATCCGCATCCACGTCGAAGGACGCCATGACCGAAGCCACAACGACCGGATCGACGGAACTCCGGCCGACACCGGCGCGATTCTTTTCCTGGCCATAACATCACCAAAAGGGGAGATTGCTATTACCCGTGGAATCCGACCTTGGGGATCCTGGTATCCCCTGTACCCCACGCGTGAGATATCGCGTGTCGTCGGAAACGAGGAACTTTGCGAATAACCAGGATCGTCCCCGCCCTCTTGGCCGCATTGCTCATGGTGCTCACCCTCGGCGCCACCGCCACCGCCTCCCCCGCTCCCGTCGAGGTTTCCAACGAGAACCCGGCGGCCGAAGGTCCCCGGCCGATCATCGGTGGCGGATACGCGCAGAACGCCCCATGGGCGGCCCGCCTGTTCTCCGCCGGCAGGCAGACCTGTACCTCGACCATCATCGCCCCCACCTGGATCCTGACCGCCAAACACTGCGTCAGCGGTGGGCAGTTGACGTTCCGGATCGGCAGCCTCGACCAGAGTTCCGGCGGCACCGTGGCCAACGGCGCCCAGACCTATACCAATCCGTCGGCGGACCTGGCTCTGGTACGCCTGGACCGCTCCGTCTCGGCGACCTACTCCCGGCTGGGCCAGCCCGGATCGGTGACGGTGGGTCAGAGCGTCCAGGTCTACGGCTGGGGCGCGACGTCCCGGTGCGGCCAGGAGATCAACTGCCAGTCGCAGTTCCTGAAAGTCGCCAACGTGACGGTCACCGGCGGTTGCCGCGACGCGTACAACGGCTCGGCGATCTGCGCCGGTTACGGCAACGGCATCACCGCGGGCGGCGATTCGGGTGGTCCGATGAACGCGAACGGCATTCAGGTCGGCGTCGCCTCCACCAGCGACCGACAGAGCACCACCGCGTACACGAACGTGACCGCGTACCGCACATGGATCCAGTCCGTCGCGGGCGTCTGACCGAGTAGTAGCCGTCGCTCCGCCCCCGAACCCGCCTCCCCCGACTGACCCGAAGCCACGCTCCGACGGGGCCTCAGTCGCCGTGGGCGACGGGTTCGGGCTCGGCGTCGAGCGCGTCGAGCACCGCGTCGCCGTGCTCCCTGGCCCACTCGGTCAGCATGTGGATCGGATCGATCAGCGTCGCCCCGAGCGGGGTGAGTTCGTACTCGACCCGCGGCGGCACCTCGGCATAGGCGTGGCGACGAACGAGCCCGTGTGCCTGGAGCCGCCGGAGCGTCTGGGTGAGCACCTTGCGGGAGATCCCGCCGATCAGCCCGACCAACTCCCCATGACGCACCGGGCCCCTGCTCAGGCCGTAGAGCACGACCACCGTCCACTTGTCGGCGATCAACTCGACCGCCAGCCGTCCCGGACAGTCGGCGAGGAAGGGATCGCCGGCACCGAATCCGCTCATGGCCCCAAGGTACCTGCCGGTACCCGTCAAAAACCTAGCCTGGATCTCTCCCCGTTCCTCACATCAGGAGAGCCATGCGAGTCGTCACCCAACACACCCTCGGCGGCCCCGAGGTCCTCACCGTCGTGGACGCACCCGAACCCCGCCCGCTGCCGACCGAGGTCCTGGTCCGCGTCAAGGCCATCGGCCTGAACCCGCTGGAGGCGCGCCTGCGCGCGGGCGAGTTCCCGCTCCTCGGCCGGCCACCGTTCGTCCTGGGCTGGGACATCAGCGGGGTGGTCGAGGAGGGCCCGCTGACGTGGCGGTTCCGGCCCGGCGACGAGGTGTTCGGGATGCCCCTGTTCCCGCGCGCGGCGAACGCGTACGCCGAGGTGGTCGCCGCCCCGGCCCTGCACCTGGCCCACAAGCCGCCGTCGCTCTCGCACATCGAGGCCGCGGCACTGCCGATCGCCGGACTCACGGCTTGGCAGGGCCTCGTCGACCTCGCCGCCGTGACCGAGGGCCACCGCGTCCTGATCCACGGCGGAGGCGGCGGAGTCGGCCACATCGCGATCCAGATCGCCAAAGCACGCGGCGCACACGTGATCACCACCGCCGGCCCGAACAAACGGAGCTTCGTCGAGGCGCTCGGCGCCGACGAGGTAATCGACTACACCACCGTCGACTTCACCGAGGCCGCCCGCGACATCGACGTCGTCCTGGACACGATCGGCGGCGACACCGCCGAACGCTCCCTAGCCGTTCTCCACCCGGGCGGCCGGCTCGTAACAGCGGTCGCCGAGGACGACCAACGCCTGATCGCCGCCTACGAAGCAGCCGGCATGCACTTCAGCGGCATCGCCGTCGACCCCGACCCCATCGCCCTACGCGGTCTCGTCGACCTGGTCAACCAGGGCAGACTCCAAGTCCACATCCAAAAGACCTTCCCCTTCGAACACATCACCGAA
Source organism: Embleya sp. NPDC020630 (assembly GCF_044334985.1). Classification (NCBI taxonomy): domain Bacteria; kingdom Bacillati; phylum Actinomycetota; class Actinomycetes; order Kitasatosporales; family Streptomycetaceae; genus Embleya; species Embleya sp. NPDC020630. The sequence goes on along the minus strand of NZ_JBIRUB010000009.1, from coordinate 357,109 downwards.
GCCCACCAACACCTGGACACCGGCCACCTCCAAGGCAAACTCGTCCTCACCCTCTGACGGAACCAGCCCCCAAAGCCGTGCCGAAAGCCGAACGCTCCGCGCCCTGAAGTCGGATCAAAACCCAATGCCCGGGCCCGACCCGACCGGGCCGCCGCGCCCCCGGTGACGGCGGCCCGGGTCCGGTCCAGCGCTGCCGGGCCGCGACGTATACGACCACGTGCTACGGGCGAACTTTTCCGACGGATCGCGCATCGCACCGTCGCTGCGCCCGCGACGCTTCACCCGGCCATTCCGTGCGCCACCGCGGCAGGCCATACATGCGTGAGCGATGAGTTTGGCCGGCGGATCGGGTCTTCCCTGGTACAACCCGCATCACGCTGACCACGCACCTCTTCCACGACATCTCCGGGTGAACCGATGACCACTGTGCATGCCAACGAAATCGCCATGGGCGTCGAGTCGTTCGGGGACGACGACGCGCCGCTCCTCCTGCTCGCGGGCGGGACCACGATGCTGTCCTGGCCCGACGCGCTGTGCGAGCGCCTCGCCGCCGGCGGGCGCCGCGTGGTGCGCTACGACCTGCGCGACAGCGGGGAGTCGACGACGAGGGACCCGGAAGCGCCCGCCTACACGCTGCGCGACCTCGCCGCCGACGCGGCGGCCCTTGTCGACGCGCTCGGCGGCGGGCCCGCGCACCTCGGCGGGATCGGCGTCGGCGGGATGGTCGCCCAGGTGGCCGTACTCGACCATCCGGGCGCGTTCTCGGCGCTCACCCTGGTCGGCAGCCGCGCGGTCGCCCCCGGCCCGGCCGACGACGACCTCCCCGAGCACGACCAGGCGACGATGGGCCGGCTGTTCGCGCGGGCGATGCCCGATTGGACCGACCGCGAGGCGGTCGCGGAATTCGCCGCCGCCGGCGCGGAGATCCTCGGCAACGACCCCGTCGCCGCGCGCGCGATCGCCGCACGCGTCTGGGACCGCACACCCAACACCGCGCCCCCGGTCCAGATGGCCAACCAGATGGGCATGGTGTTCTCCAGCCTCGACTGCGCACCCCGCTGGCGCGAACGCCTGCCCGACATCGAGATCCCCACGCTCGTCGTCCACGGTCGCCGCGACCCGTTCTTCCCCCTCGCCAACGGCGAGGCAATCGCACACGAAATCCCCGAAGCACAACTGCTCATCCTCGACGACGCCGCCACCACGATCCCCGACACGGCGATCGCCAAGGTCACCGAGGCAATGCTCACGCTCGCGTAGGTGGTCGTGTTCGCCCGCTGTACCGCCTCGCGCGTTATTCGGCCAGGGTTGGGGCGGCGTGGGACCAGTGGTGTTCGTCGAGTTCGCGGGCGATGAAGCGGGCGAGGTCGGTGCGGGTCACCTTTCGGCCGCCCTTGGGGTTGCTCGCGTCGACGACGCGGTAGTTGCCGGTGGGGGGTTCGTCCTGCAACCGCGCGGGGCGGACGAAGGTCCAGTCGATGGTGCTTCCGCGCACGATCGTTTCCATCAACCGCATGTCGTCGTACAACTCCCGAGCCAGGGGGGCGACGAGATTGCGGTACCACCAGGGGAAGTTGGGGTCACGGTCGTGCACTCCCCCCGACGTGACCGCGATCAACCGGGGTACGCCCGCCCCTTCCATCGCGGACACCAGCGCCCGCGCCGCGTCGGAGTAGAGCCCGTGTGCGTGCCGCCCCGGCGGGCCGATCGCGGAGACCACGATGTCGTGGCCCTCGACGGCGGCGCGTACGTCGGCGGCGTCGCGCACGTCGGCCCGCACGACGTTCGACGTCCCCGTACCTGGCGATTCCTCCGGGGACGGGGGCTGCCACCGGGCCGGGTCGCGCACCGCGGCGGTGACGTCGTGGCCCTGTCGCAGGGCCTCGCGGACGACGAGGTGCCCGGTACGGCCGTTGGCTCCGAAGACGATGACGTTGCTCATGACGGTGTCCTCACGTGATCAATGGGTCGAAGGGGTTGCAGGAGTCGAAGGGGCCGAAGCGGGTTGCTCGTCGCGTGCACGTGGCAGTAGGAACACCAGGCCCGCGCCGAACAGACAGATCGCCGTGACCACCAGCGCACCGATCACCAGACCGTGCGCTCCCGCCTCAGGAGCGCCGGCGTCGTGCGCGGCGAAGTACACCGTGCCCAACACCGCCACACCCAGGGCCGTGGAAAGTTGTTGGAGTGCGTTGAGCGTCCCCGACGCGCTGCCCGTCTCGGCGGGTTCGGCCGCCGCCAGGATCGACCGGACCAGCGTGCCGGACACCAGTCCCACCCCCAGACCCACGACCAGGGTCGGTATCGACAACGCCCAGACGGCAGTCCCCGACCCGGCCACCGCCGCAAGGCCGAGCGTGCCGAGCGCCTCGACCCCGAACCCCACATGCAGGAGCGAGCGGCCGAGCCGAGCGGACACCGCCGGGGCGAAGAGCGAGGCGAGCCCGATACCCACCGCGAGCGGCGACAGCTGAAGCGCGGTTCCCCACGCGGACCGACCGAGATCGAGCTGGAGGTGGAGGGACAGGACGAGCAGCAGTCCGCCGAGGCCGGTGAAGAACGCCGCGGTGACCGCAAGGCCCCCGACGAACGCGGGTTTGCGCAGCAGGCTCGGCACCAGGACAGGCGAGCGGCTGGTGCGTTGGCGTCGGCCGAAGGCGGTGAAGGCCGCGATTCCGGCGGCGATCTCCGCGAACGTCCACCACGGCCAACCCGCCTCCCGCCCCTGGATCAGCGGGTGCACGACGAGCGCGGACCCCATCGCGACCAGGAGCGCGCCCGGCGGGTCGATCCGCACGAGCGGATCCCCCGGGTCGGCCGGCATCCACCGCAGCGCCCCGACCACGGCCAGGGCGCCGAGCGGAAGGTTGATCAGAAAGATCAGCCGCCAGTCGAGTCCGGCCGGATCGAGCGCGATGAGGCCGCCCGCGAGGACGGGGCCGCCGACGCCGGCAAGCGCCATCACCGGCCCGAACGTCGCGAACGCACGGCCGCGTTCGCGTTCGTCGAACACCGAGGTCAGGACGCCGAACCCCTGCGGGATCATCAGCGCGCCGAGCGCACCCTGCACCACCCGAGCCGCCACCAGCACGGTCGGCGAAGGCGCCGCCGCGCACACCGCGGAGGCCGTCGTGAACCCGGCGGCGCCCAGGACGAACAACCGCCGCCGACCCCACCGATCACCCAGCCGCCCGCCGACGATCAGCAGGACACCGAAGGCGAGCGTGTACCCGGCGGTGAGCCACTGCATCATCGCCGCACCACCACCCAGCCCGGCGCGGACCGACGGGGCAGCCACGTTCATCACGGTCGCGTCCAGCAGATCCAGCGCCTGGGCGAGCAGCACCACCACCAGGATCCGCCACCGACGCGGATGGGCGCGCGCCGGCGCCGTACGAACGGCCGAAGCCGACGTCGAAGCGGGAACGGTCACAGGTCTCCCTCTCACGCTTAACAAACACTGTTCGTCAAGCAGGGTGCCCTTAACGAACAGCATTCGTCAAGGTAGGCTCAGCCCATGCCGCAAGCCCGCTCCCGCTCCCGCCCCTCGAAATCCATGCTCGGCCTGGACGCCGTGCTGGCCGCGACCATCGCGCTGGTCGACGAGCTTGGCTGCGAAGCGGTGAGCCTGCGGCGCGTCGCCCAGGCCCTTCAGACCGGTCCCGCCTCGCTCTACGTGTACGTCCGCGATCGGCAGGAGCTGATGGCGCTCGTCCTCGACCACGCGGTGGCCGACGTGGTCGTGCCCGACGACGGCGCCGGGGACTGGCGTACCCGCCTCGAACTGCTCGTCGGACGCATCGTCACGGCCCTGGCCGGCCACAACGACATCGCCTCCATCGGCCTGCGGGACGCCCTCCCCGGCCCGCACGGCCTGCGCCTGACCGAGGAGATGGCCCGCCTGCTCCGCACGGGCGGACTCGACGACGACGCCTGTTCCTGGGCCATCGACCTGCTCGGCCAGTACATCTACTCGACCGCCCTGGAGAACGCCGGCGCCGGTACCGACCCGCCGACGCCCGAGACGTTCACCGCCCGACTCGACGCCACCTTCCGGACGTTGCCCGCCGGCCGATACCCCACCCTGCGAGCCCTGGCCCCGAGCCTCACCGGCGGCAACCGGGACGCCAGGGCGGCCTGGAAACTCCGCGTGATCATCGACGGCCTCCTCGCCCAGCCCCCGCACACACCGCTCAGCCGAGAGACGCACGTCACACCCGCTCCTGTCACAGGCCGCCGAGGCCCCTTGTCTTAGAGGGGCAACAGCGGACAACACCAAGGAGCGCACCATGAACGCCCGTCTGAACTTCATGACCAGCCCCGTCGCGGCCAAGGCCATGAAGCACCTCATCGCGGCAGGCAAGGCACTCTCGGACTCGACGGTGCCGGCCGCGACGCGGGAACTGGTGATGCTGCGCGCCAGTCAGATCAACGGCTGCGCGGGATGCATCGACATGCACACCAAGGACGCCGCCCACGCCGGGGAAAGCTCGGTACGCCTGAACCTGGTCGTGGCCTGGCGGGAGGCCACCGTATTCACCGATGCCGAGCGCGCCGCCCTGGAACTGGCCGAACAGGGCACCCGCATCGCCGACGCGGCGGACGGCGTCCCGGACGAGGTCTGGGCGAATGCCGCCAAGTACTACGACGAGGACCAACTCGCCGACCTGGTCGCCCAGATCGCCGTCATCAACGCCTTCAACCGCGGCAACGTCATGGTCCGGACGCCCGCCGGCGACTACCGTCCCGGGCAGCACGGATGACCTGAGCCCTTCCTCCACACCCCCGAACACACCCCCGAACCAGGGGAGGCGAGCGCCCGAGCCGCCTCCCCTGGCCACCTTCAGGCCCGCCCGTCGCCAGGCAGCGCCGGCGCCGCGAGCGCGCTCGCCAGCATGCCGGCCGTGACGATCATCGCGGTGACGAAGATCGCGTGCCCCGACGAGCGCGCGGCGTGCTCACCGGCCGAACCCAAATAGACCGACCCGTACACCGCGACCCCGAGCACCTGGGCGATCTGGGCCGTGGTGGTCATCACGCCACTCGCGTCCGCCGCGTCGGCGGGCTCGACCCGCGCCAGCGCCACGGTCAGCAGCGGGCCGGTGAGGTAGCCCATGCCGATGCCGACGACCAGTTGCAGAACCGGCAGCGCCACGCCCCCGTGCCCGCCCGAGCGCATGTCGAGGCCGATGCCGAAGTACCCGATGGCCGCGACCACGCACGCGATGGCGATCATCGATCGACGCCACCGCTCCGGCACCCGATGCCAGGTCAGGCCGCCGCCCGCGACACCGAGGGCCAGCGGCGCGAACGTCAGGCCCGTACGGGTCGCGGACTCGCCGAGCCCGGACTGCATGTGCTGCGAGAAGGCGAACAGGAAGCCGGAGTAGCCGGCCATCGCAAAGAAGTTGGCCGACGCGCCGGACACCAGCCCGGGCGTCCTCAGTACCCGGCCGGGCAACAGCGGGGCGCCGCCACGGCGTGCCACCACCCGCTCGACCACGACGAACAGGACCAGAGCCTGCACCGAGACCACGAGCGAGACCTTCGTCCACAGCGGCCACCTGCGCTCGTGGCCCAGAACCAGCGGCACGACCAGCAACAACAGTGCCGCCGTCAGCGCGATCAGGCCGGCGATGTCCAGGCTCTTGGCCTGCTCCGGCCTGCCGCGCGGCAGCACCCGCAGCCCGGCGATCACCAGCCCCACACCGATCGGCACGTTGATCAAGAACACCGGACGCCAGCCGGCGCCGAACAGGTCCGCGCTGACCAGCAGACCACCGGCGACCTGTCCGACCACCACGCCCAGCCCGATGACCGCGGCGTACAGGCTCGATGCCCGGGCCCGCGCGGCCCCCGTAAACCTGAGTTGGATCAGACTGTAGATCTGCGGCATCAGCATGGCCACCCCGACGCCCTGCACCACGCGGGCGCCGATCAGTACGGCGGAGTTCGGAGCCAAACCGCAGCCGGCGGAGGCGGCGGTGAAGGTGACGAGACCGAACAGGAACATGACCCGGAAGCCGTTGCGGGCGCCGAGGCGGGCGCCGGTGACCAGCAGCGCGGCGTAGGCGATGGTGTAGCCGGAGACGATCAGTTGCAGCACCGAGCCGGTGGAGCCGAGGTCGGTGCGGATGGTCGGGGTGGCGACGTTGACAATGGTCGAGTCGAGCAGGGCCATGAAAACCGCGCCCAGCATGACAACCAGCATGCGGTTGTTCCGGCGGGTGCGTTCGTCCGGGTCGGGGGGTGTCGCGACTGCGGTGGCTCCGGGACGGTCCGGGCGCGCCGGGTCCCATTTCGTCTGACTCATGTGGCCGATGGTGTTGGTACCCGTGTGCGGGTACCAGGCATCCGCTCATCCCGGTACCGGCGGTATCCGGCTGCACCGAGAGGGGGTGTCCGGCCGGGCCGCGACGCCGTCCCGCACACTGGGACGGTGACGCTCATGGACCCCGCCCCCTCCGACCCCGACTCCGCCGCCGCGGGGAGTTCCGCCGACGGCGAGGCCCGGAGGCGCGCCGAGTTGGGCGCCTTCCTCAGGCGGCGGCGGGAGCACGTCACACCGGCCGAGGTCGGCCTCCCGGCCCAAACACGACGGCGTACGCCCGGACTGCGCCGAGAGGAGGTGGCGCAGCTCTCCGGAATCGGGGTGGCCTGGTACACGTGGTTGGAGCAGGGGCGGCGGATCAACCCGAGTGTCCAGGTACTCGACGCGATCGCCCGGACGCTGAAGCTCGACCGGACCGAACGCGACCACCTGTACCGGCTCGCGGGCGTCCCGAGCGTGCCGCTCGACGCGTCGGCGCACGGTTCCCGGCCGGCGGAGAACCAGGCCATCCTCGATGCCCTGACCCCGCTTCCGGCGACGATCGTGACCACCCGCTACGACGTGCTCGCGTTCAACGACGCGTACGCGGCGCTCGATCCGGGGCTGGTGCTGCGCCCTCCGGCGGAACGCAACGTGCTGTGTCACCTGTTCACCGCCGAGGAAAACCTGCAACCGCTCGTCGAGTGGGAGCGCGAAGTCTCCTTCATGGTGGCCCAGTTGCGGGCCGAGTTCGGCCGCCGCCTGGACGACCCGCGCTGGACGGGTTTCATCCGCCGCCTGTCCGAGGCGAGTCCGCGCTTCGCCGCGATGTGGGCCAGACACGAGGTCGCCTCGTCGGCCACCCGGCGCAAGCGCTTTCGGACCGTCGACGGCGACCGGCTCGACCTGATCGCGACCGGCTTCTCGGCGACCGCCGCCGCCGACACCAGGATGTGGGTGTACACACCCGACGACCCGCGGACGGAGCAACTGCTGGCCGAACTCGTGGGCCGCTACCGGGAGATCGGCGCCGCCGAATTCGTGTCACGCGGCACACGCACCGGCGGCGACAGCCAACGGCCCGAACCCGCTGTGGAATCTTCCCACTCAGCCCCGGGTGCTAAGGGATCGTGAGTACGATCTTGCCCCGGATGTGCCCCCGGGCGGCGCGTTCGTGCGCTGTCCGGGCGTCCGCGAGGGTGAACGTGCTGTCGATCGCGACGCGGATCGTGCCCGCGCCGAGCAGGCGTCCCAGTTCGGCGAGTTGCGCGCCGTTCGAGCGGACCTGGGTTGCCGTGACCGTGACGCCCAGTTCGGCGATTTCCGCTTCGTCGAACTCGCCGAAGAACACCGGGAATTGGGAGCCGCCGCGCTTGAGCGTGCGCAGGAGGCGGCTGCTGTGGGGGCCGCCGACGGTGTCGAGGACGAGGTCGACGTCGTGTGCGAGGTCCTCGGGTCGGCTCTTGGTGTAGTCGATGAACTCGTCGGCGCCGAGCCCGCGCAGGAACGACTCGTGCGCGCCCGATGCCACCGCGATGACGCGTGCGCCCTGCCATTTCGCCAGCTGTAGCGCGAAGTGCCCCACGCCGCCCGCGGCGCCGTTGACGAGGACCGTCACGTCGGGGCCGAGCGGTACCGGACGGTGCCTCGCCGCCTGGAACGGCGACGGGTGATCGTGTCCGAGCTCGATCAGGAACTGCCACGCGGTGAGCCCGGCCATCGGTACCGCGGCGGCGTGCACGTGGTCGATGCCGGCCGGCTTGGGTGCGAGGTCCGCCGCGGGCGCGACCGCGTACTCGGCGTAGGTGTGCCCGTCGAAGCCGGGGAAGCGCAGGAGGCCGAAGACCTCGTCGCCGACGCAGACGCCGTCCACGTCGGCGGCGACGGCCTCGACGACGCCGGACAGGTCCGTCCCCGGAATCACGGGCAGGTCGAACTTCGGCCTCGTCTCCGGGGGCAGGTTGGACATACCGTCGCGCAGGTACCAGTCGGGCGGATTGATGCCGGCCGCCCGCACGCGGACGAGCACCTCGCCCGGCCCCGGCTCGGGAATCGGCACCTCCTCGTACCGCAGCACCTCGGGGCCGCCGTGCGCGTGGAGCCGGATCGCCCTCATCGTGCGTGTCGGCATCGTTTTCTCCTGTCCAGACCGCGGGATACGCTTATTCGGATCAGCGATCCGCATATGTGGATCACTGATCCGAATATATGGACCACTGAACCGGATAGTCAAGAGGGACGTGCACGCATGCGGGCCGACGCCAGGAAGAACCGCGACCACCTGCTCGCAGTAGCGGGCACCGCCATCACCGAACAGGGCATCGACGTGTCGATGCGCGACATCGCGCGCAGGGCCGACGTCGGACTCGCCACGCTGCTGCGGCACTTCCCGACACGCGAGGCGCTTCTGGAAGCCCTGCTCCGCACGAGCTTCGACGAACTCACCGCACAGGCGGCCGCACTCGCCGAGACGTCGAACCCGCCCGGCGAAGCCCTCGTCTCGTGGGTACGCGATTGCGTCGCGTGGACGACCGAGTATCGGGGCGTGACCGTACTGATGGCAGCCGCCATCGCGGACACCGAATCCGCACTCCACGCTTCGTGCGTCACCCTGCGCGCGGCCGGCGCGCGGCTCCTCACCCGCGCCCAGGCGGCGGGCACGGCGCGCGGCGACCTCGACGGCGACGACCTGTTCGCGCTGATGGCCATGCTCGCCTGGCTGGGCGACCAACCCGCACTCACCCCACGCGCCGCTCACCTCTTCAACGTCATCGCCGGCGCAATCCTGACCGACACGGGCAACTCGTGACGTGCGGGGGGTTAAACCAGGCGCGCGTAAAACCAATGAGCACTACATTCCCGGTAGACGCGATCCGATGGGCCGTCGACATCGGCCAGGACGTGACGTGACGTGGAGAATCGATGCCACCGCCACCTCTCGACATCCGCTACCACCCGGGTGCGCTCGCCGATCCCGATACCGACCTCGCCCGGGTCTTGGCCGAGGTCACCTGGGACGAAGACATGCGGGCACGCCGAACCGCCTGCTTCGGCATGCCGTACGACTACTCCGGGCGGCGGCACGACGTCGCACCCATGCCCCCGCGAATCGCCGCGATCGGCGCCCGCGCCGGCTCACACGCCGGTCATCCCTTCGACAACTGCCTGGCGAATCTGTACGAGACCGGCGACAACACCATGGGCTTCCACCAGGACTCCTACGACGGTCTCACCCCCCGGCAGCACGATCGCGATCGTCTCCCTCGGCGCGACGCGACGCCTCGTCTTCCGCAGCCTCGACCGCGACCACCGCCACGAACTCGCCCTCGCGCACGGCTCGTTGCTGCTCATGACCGCCGTGACCCAACGCGGCTGGACCCATGCCGTCCCCCGGCACCCCTCGGCCGGCCGCCGCGTCAGTCTCACCTTCCGCCACTTCGAGCCGCACCTTCCCACGAACACATGGCGAGCCGCGGCATCCGACCGACGTCACGCCGGTCCATACGCGGTCGGTGGGCGGCCGAGAAGGTTCCTGAACGCCGCCGTGAAAGCGGCGGGATTCTCGTAGCCGAGTGTGGTCGCGACCCGGGAGACCGGAACCCCCGCCGCCAGGGGGCGCAGGGAGTGCAGGACGCAGGCGCGCTGTCGCCATTGGGTGAAGCTCAAGCCCGTGCCGCCACGAAACAGACGACTGAGCGTGCGTTCACTCACGTTGAGCGCGGTCGCCCAGCGAGCCGGCGGGTCGTGGATGTCGGGCTCGCGGAGAAACGCGTCGCACAACCGGCGCAGCCCCGGGTCCGAGGGAAGCGGCACATCGAGCGGAAGCGGTGTGAGGTTTCTGATCTCGTGCAGGAGCAGTTCGATGACGACGGCGTCGCGACCGTGGTCGGGATAACGGGGTTCCATGTCGACGGCGACGAGGATGAGCTCCCGCAGCAGCGCGGAGACGTCGACGACGCGGCAGCGCGCGGGAAACCACGGGACGGCGCTCGGCTCGATGTACAGGCTGCGCGTGGAGACCCCCGTCATGGTGACCTGATGAGCGGTCAGGGGCGGGATGAGCACCGCACGGTCGGCGGGAACGGTCCAGGTGCCGTCGATCGTCTCCACCTGCATGACGCCGGTGACGGCGTACAGGAACTGGGTGCGCCGATGCTCGTGGAACGGGAGCAGGTGGTCGTGGGGATAGTCCGTGCCGACGGCCAGCACGGCACGGTCGAGGTCGTCCACCTCCGCGACGGGGATGTTGCGCATACGGCGAAGCTACCCCCTCCTGTCCGCTGCGCGTAAGAACATGGCGAACGATCGATTGCCCGCCGGCTACGGACGCCCGTAGCGTTCCGGCAGTGCCGACCCTTTTCCTTGTCCTCTTCCTGTTCGGCTGCCTGACCGGCGTCACGACAGTGCTCTTCGGTTTCGGCGGCGGGTTCATCACCGTCCCGGTCGTCTACGGCTTCCGGACCGTCACGGCCGATTCCGGCGCAGATGCGATGCATGTCGCGGTGGCGACGTCGACGGCGGTCATGCTCGTGAACGCGCTGACCGCCACCCTGGTACAACTGCGCGCCGGGCGGCTCCGCCGGGAGTACATGTGGCCGCTGACCGCCTTCGTCGCGATCGGCGCCGGCCTCGGATCCCTCGCGGCCACCCGGGTCGAAGGCCCGCAGCTGCACCTCCTCTTCGCCGCCTATCTGGCCGTGACGATCATCGACAGCCTGGTGCGAAAGGGATTCCTCGTACCCGCACACGCGGCGCAACCGGCGGCCCTCGGACGGCTCACCACCACATTCGGCGGAGCCGGAATAGGCGCGGTCGCCGCGTGCCTGGGAGTGGGCGGAAGCGTCATGACGGTCCCGCTCCTGCGGCGCAGAGGCCTCCCCATGGCCGACGCGGCAGCGATGGCAAACCCACTGAGCCTTCCCGTCGCCGCGGTCGGAAGCGTCGTCTACGCGCTCGCCGCCACCTCCTCGACACATACGGGCCGCATCGGCTACGTCGACCTGCTCTCCTCCGCGGCCCTGCTCAGCGGCTCGCTACCCACGATCGCCCTGGTCAAGCGCCTCGGCCGGCACGTCCCGGACCGCGTCCACTCCATCGCCTACATCGCCCTACTCGTCATCGTTCTCCTCGCGATGATCACCACGGGAAGCTGAACCGAACCCGCATCCCGCGCCGGCGTCATCCCGTGCTCGGGATTCGGTGGGTCGCGACGTAGTTTGCCGGGAAGGCGGTGGGGTCTCGGTGCCATTGGGCAAGGGTGCGGTGGGCGAAAGTCTCGCCTGTCGCGGCGACCGCTTCGAGTGGCTCCAGGTACGACAGCGTTTCGGCACGTTCGAGGCCGGCGTCGACGCGCGCCCGCAGCCCCGCCCTGCTCAGGCGGAGCAGTTCGGCCGCCGTTTCGCGCACGGGGCGGCCGGCGAGCGTTGCCTGCATGCCGCGCCGGGCGATGTCGTCGAGGGCCACGAGGTGCTGCTCGGCGGTGATGTCGCGCAGCAGTTCCCATACGGCCGCGCGCGTGGGCGCGTGGTAGGTCAATCCGCTCCAGAACGCGGGTACCGCGGCGAGGTCCGCGTAGGGGAGCCCGTCCACCGCGCGCAGTTCCAGGGTGTCGCGCAGCCGTACGTCCGGGAAGATCTGCGACAGATGGTCGCGCCAGTCCTGCATTCCCGGCCGGGTACCGTCCTCGAAGCCCTCGGCCAGCAGGGTGCGGAACGGCACGGGGGGCACGCGCTCGCGGCTTCCGTCCGGCATGCCCCGGTGCATCATCGGTAGGCCCAGGGCCCAGTCGATGAAGAGGTCGATGCCGAAGTCCTCCCGCAGCGTCACGGGAACGACGCGGGTGCGGACCGGGTCGGCACGACTCCAGAAGCGCATCCGGCGCGACAGCAGTCCGCTCGGTTTTCCGGCGTCCATCGGCGCGTTGACGAACAGCGCGGCCGCCGGCGTGGAGGCCGCGGCCTGGACCCGGAGTTTGTCCGCGAGATCGTCGGGCGAGGTGAAGTCGAACGACACCTGCGTCGACACGATCATGGACATGATCCGCGGACCCCACTCCCCTTCCCGCCCCAGGCTCGCGAAGTGATCCCGCATCAGCGACGTACGCGAGTGCGGCATCCACCGCACGTCCTCGAAGGCCGTACACGGGTACTGCGCGCCCGGCACGAGAGCGAAACCGAATCGGTCCGCGACGGCGGCGAGCCGTTCCAGGGTCGTGCGCACGACTCCCATCAGGTCCGCGACACACGGCGCGGGAGCCGACGAATACTCCACCGCCCCGCCGTGCTCCAGGGAGACATGGCCGCCGTCGGGCAGCCGGACCCCGACAAGCGTGCCGTAGTCGTGGACGGCCTCGTTGCCGGGCTCGGCCGCGAGGTGGGCGAGGTAGGCCCCGATTCCGGTCTCACCCTCGTACGGAATCGCCTCCGCCGTACGCGGGTTCAGCGCGGCCGACTCGATCTCGATGCCGACCAGCTCTTCCTGTTTGTCCTGCTCGAACACGCTGCGCAGTTCGGCCGGTGAAAGCACATGTGCCGCGGATGCGATGGACATGGAACACACCTTGGATTCAATGGAGCACGACGAAGCGTCGCGCGTTGGGCCAAAAGCCGACCACCGCGAAAAGCGGCCGACCACCGCGACGCCGCTGACAGCCTTCCACAACGCGGGGCACGGGCGGCCGGGCATACGCGGACATACACCCGACCGCAGTACCCGGCCACCCGGGTCGTCGTACGGCGACCACCGACCACCGGCCGCGTCATCCGGTGCGGTCGAAACGCTCCCGTATCTCGGGTACCAATCCCGTCCGGTCCCAGGGGAAGTCCTGGTCGGGACGGCCGTAGTGGCCGTAGGTGGCAGTCGGCCGGAATCGTGGCGTGCGCAGTTCCAGGCGTTCGATCACCGCCTCCACCCGCAGGTCCACGAGGGCCGGCAGCGCCTCGGCCACCTCCGCCGCGTCCACGACGCCGGTGCCGGCGAAATCCACGTTCACCCATACGGGTGTGGGATGACCGATGGCGTACCCGAGCCCGACCCGGCAACGCCGGGCCAGTCCCGCCGCGACCAGGTTGGTCGCCAGGTATCTGGCCACGTAGGCCCCCGAACGGTCGACCTTGGTGGCGTCCTTGCCCGAGCAGCAACCGCCGCCGTGTCGCACCAGGCCGCCGTAGGAGTCCACCATGAGCTTGCGTCCCGTGAGCCCGGCATCGGCGGACGGACCGCCCACCACGAACGTGCCCGCCGGGTTCACATAGACCCGATCGGGACGCACACCGCGATCGCGCAACGCGGGCACGACGAGCTTTTCGGTCACCGTCTCCGTCAGGTCGTCCAACGAGAGCGCCTGCGGGTGTTGCGCCGAGACCACGACCACGGCTTGCAGCGTTGCCTCCCCGCCGGTCGCCGGATCGCCGGTCAACTGGACCTGGACCTTGCCGTCCGGCCCCAGGAGCCGGGCGCCGTCGTCGTCGCGCGTGCCGGCGACCCGGCGTGCGATGTCGTGCGCGAGAACGCAGGCCAGTGGCATGTGTTCGGGCGTCTCGTCGGTCGCGTAGCCGTAGACGATGCCCGAATCGCCCGCCCCGCCCAGGTCGACGCGGTGGGCGATCTCGGGTGACTGACGGTCCAGCAACAGCTGTATCCCACTGGTGTTCGCACTCAGGCCGTGCCGCGCCGGCTCGTGGTAGCCGACGTCCGCCAGCACGCCGCGGACCACGGCCTCGACCTCCACGTCGGCGGTGGAGGTGATCTGTCCGGTGACCACCACGACGCCCCGGGTGACCAGTACTTCGCAGTTGACACGGGCGCCCGGGTCCGCGGCGACGTACGCGTCCAGCACGCTGTCCGACACCTGGTCGGCGACCTTGTCCGGGTGGCCGGGGCAGACCGATTCGGCGATCTGCGCCGCCGCCGGTTCGGAGGATGACAGGGGCACGGGTTCTCCTTCGCAGTGGGCTGTTCGGGGAGGGCTGTGCCGAAAGCGCCGTTCGCAGGGGGCTGTTCCGAAGGGGCTGTGCCGAAAACGCTGTTCGCAGGGAACGATTCCAAGAGGGCCGGGCGCAAAAAGCGGTTCGGGAGAGGCGGTTCGCCGGCCCCTAGGGAGCAGCCGCCGCAATCCGCCCCTCCAAGCACCGCGCGATCGCATCCAGCACCCGCGCCCGCTGACCGGCAGGCCCGATGGTGATCCGCAGGCAGCCCGCCAGGTCCGGAACCTTCAGGTGCCGCACGAAGATCCCCCGCGCCGCGAGCGCTCCGGCGAGGTGTTCGCCCGTCGCCGGATCGGCCGGCCGCACGGTGACGAAGTTGGTCGTTCCGGGCAGTACGCTCAGGCCCAGTCGGCCCAGGGCGGCCGTGTAATGCGCTCGCCCCTCCGCGGTCTGCTCGATCACGCGCGCCAGGTGCGCCTCGGCGTCGAGCGAGGCCAGCGCCGCCGCCTCGGCCACCCGGCCCACCACATAGTGCTCGGCGCCGCGGGCCAGAGCGTCGAGCAGCGACCGGTCCCCGACCGCGTACCCGATGCGCAGTCCGGCCAGGGCGTGCGCCTTGGAGAACGTCCGCAGCCACAACATCCTGGTGCCCGTGACCTGTCGGGCGCTCAACCGCTCGGCCGGACTCTGGTACTCGGCGTAGGCGCCGTCGACTACGAGCAGCGTCGCCGCCGGCAGAGCCCGGGCCAGGGCCAGCACCGCCGCCGCGCCATGCGAACCGCCGCCCGGGTTGTCGGGATCCGCGAGGTAGACGACATCGGCACGGCACTCGTGCGCGCGCCGTGCCAGTGCCCGCAGGTCGGGCGCGTCCGCCCGGTAGGGCACCGCGTGCACGTCGGATCCGGCGGCCCGGGCGAAGTAGCCGAACGTCGGATAGGTGGACTCGCTGGTCACCGCCGTCCGGCCGGCGCCGAGGAATCCCCGCGTCGTCATGGCAAGCAGCCCGTCCACACCCGGGCCCACCATGACGGTGTCCCGGCCGGTCCGCAGCCCCGCGGCCAGCCGTTCGCGCAGCGCGAAGTGCTCGCAGTCGGGATACCGATGCGCCTCTGCCGCCGCGGTATGGATCGCCCGGATCACCTCGCCCGACGGGCCGAACTCGTTCTCGTTGGTGCTCAATCGTTCGCGGGCGCGCAGACCCGTGGCCCGTTCCGTCATCTCCAGCGACGGAAACGGGTTCTCCGCCGCCGGGCTCACGGGTTCGGCTCGGCGGCCGGCCCCACCCCGAGCAGTGTGGCGAGGTACTCGTTGTATCGGCGCATGGCGAGCATCCGAAGCGCTCCGCCCGTGATCAGCTCGATGCCGGCCTCGGGTTCGGCCTCGACGATCGGCAGTACGACACCGTCCAACCACTCGGGCCCGTGCTCCGCGTCGCCCTCCACGTGGTTGTGGAAGAACTCGAAGTCCTCGGCCGCGCCGTAGCCGTGCCGTTCCAGGCCGCGGATCACCGAGGCGTCGCGGTCCACGTCGAACAGTTCCGGCATGGCCAGGCTGCCCAGCGCCTTGAAGTGGTTCCGGCGGTTGCAGGCCAGCACGAAGTACAGGTTGTGCCCGGCGTAGGGACGCCAGTCCTCCCACGGCGGCACGGTCGGCAGGGTCAGTCCGAGGGTCTGCAGGCTGCGGGTGAACTGGAGGGTGTGCGCCCGGTGTCGTTCGCCCGCGCCGCACTCGTCCCACAGATGACGGCTGATCTCGTGCTTGACCGTCTCCATGAAGTGCGTCTGGGCCAGGACCAGCGCGTCGAAGAAGCGGTAGTTGAGATACCCGTCGGCCCGGATGAACAGGGCCAACTGGTCGATCGTGGCCCGCTCTTCCAGGCAGGTCTCCACGAGGCGGTCGAGTTCGTTGCGTTCCTTGGCCTCGGTGACGAACCAGTCCCGCACGAAGTCGGGACTGCCGGCGTCCTGCGGGGACGGCAGCCGATCCCGGATCTCGGCGGTGTCCGCACGCAGCACCTCGTCCTCGTACAGGTGGCGGAACGCGTTGAACCAGGCGGTGCGTTCGTGCACGGTGATGCCCAGCGGGTGGCCGAGCAGCCCCTCGTACACGGTGTACGCGCTGCGGTGTACGTCGAGCAGGGCCGCCGCGTCGCCGTGGGTGCGCCCGCGTTCCTGGGCTTCGCCGAGTGCGGCCAGCAGGCGGCGATGACCGGCGTCGAGTTCGAGCGGTTCGACCGGACCGTCCAGGGCGGCGTTGAGCAGGCTCTCCACCGAGCCCTCCGGAACGTCCGCGGCCGGTCGCCGGACACCTTCGCGCGGCGGAATCCGTTCCATATCCGGGTCCTCGACCATGTTTGTCCTCCACGTTCGCTACGGGGGCGGTGGTCAGTCCTCGAAAGCTTCGATGCCGTCTCGGCTCGGCCGGGAATCCTCGACGCGCACGGGCATCCGCAGGGTCGCGAGGAGTTCGTACAGGCTCAGCCCCAGCTCCGCGCCGAGATCCTGAGCGGTGCGTGCCGGCGCGCCGCCGTCGTGCTCCGGCCCGATGAACGTCATCCAGTCCCCCGGGCGGGCGCCGGGCACGTCCGTCACGTCGAATTGGGTGCAGTCCATGCCGG
This sequence comes from Embleya sp. NPDC020630, assembly GCF_044334985.1. NCBI lineage: Bacteria > Bacillati > Actinomycetota > Actinomycetes > Kitasatosporales > Streptomycetaceae > Embleya > Embleya sp. NPDC020630. The sequence continues at coordinate 340,257 of NZ_JBIRUB010000009.1, read as the reverse complement.
GCCGGCCGACCATGGCGCAACTTCGCCCGCGCAGCAGTCCGCGCGGCGCGGCGGCCGATCCGGCCAGCCCGTGCGAGAAGCCGATGGCGACCGAGCCCAGACGCCGGCCGGGAGCGACCGGCGCGGACCGGTCGTATCCGAGCCCCTCCGCGCGGGTCACGGTGACGACGTCCAGGACCCGGGCGCGTACGGAGATCGCGGGCCGGAGCCGATCGAGACGCGCACCCGCGGGGGTGGCGCGTACCCGATCGTCGGCCTGGAACAGCCCGTACAGTCCGAGCCCCGGCCGCACCCAGTCCGTCCCCCGCAACGCCTCGGGGTGCAGCAGTCCGTGCGTCGCCGCGAGCGAGGCCGCCAACCCGGGCCCCAGCACGGCGCGGGCCGAGGCCAGCCGGGCCCGGAACGCGTCGGCCTGCGCCGCGGTCTCCCCCTCGTCCCGACCGGCGCTGGACAGGTGGGCGAACACCCCGGCCGGCCGCACGGCGGCACGCGCCTCGTGCAGCGCGTCCAGCACCGCACCGAACCCCTCGTCCTCGCGCGGACCGAACCGGTTGAACCCGACATTGGTCCGCAGCCACACATCGCCCGGCGCACCGCCCCGATCCCGCGGCACCGTGCCGTGGCGCCGGACCTGCTCCGCCGTGGCGACCGCCGGCATGAGCCGATGGCGCGCGCACGCGGCGGCGTTGTCCGCGACGTCCACGTCCATCACCAGGATCGGGACCTCGATGCCGACGTCCCGCAGCTCGGCCCCCTGGGCGACCGTGTCCACGGCCAGCGCGTCCACCCGCGCGTCGACCAGCAGGCGGGCGAGGTCGGGTGCGCCGAACCCGTACGCGTCGCCCTTGACCACTGCCATCACGCGCCGGCCCCCCGCCGCCGCGCGCAGCACCCCGAGGTTGTGCCGCACCGCGTCGGCGGACACGGTCTTCTCCAGCCGGGCGGCGGCCAGGGAGGCGACGCGCTCGCGCCGGCGGATCGCCGTCACACCACCTCCGGGTCGGGATAACGCACATGGTCCCCCTGCCAGTTGACCATTTCCAACACCCGAAAACCCTCGTCGTCCAGGACGTGTCGGGGCAGGCCGTCGGTGGAGCCGACGTCCACCAGCGGAACCGTGTACTTGCCCGTGGCGTGCGGCAGCACGTACTCGGGGACGGCGGGGTTGGAGATCCGGCGTTTGAGCGACCGCATGATCTCCACCCCGCGCTGCACCGGGATGCGGAAACACTCGGACTCGGGGCTGTGCGGCATGAAGTGGTAGAGGTAGCCCGCGTGCACACCCCGTCGATACAGGCCCATGCACAACTCCCGCATGGTCTCCGGGGAGTCGTTGACACCGCCGAGGAGCGGGACGTTCGCGAAGATGATGGGCACCCCCGCCTGCAACCTCTTGACCGCCACGTCGAATTCCGGCGTCAGCTCCCTGGGGTGGGTGACGTGCAGCCCGATCGAGACGACGCCGTGCCGGGCCAGGATCGCGGCGAGTTCCTCGTCGATCCGGTAGGGGTTGAACGTCAGGGCCCGGGTGTGGAAGCGCACCAGCAGATCGGGCCGGGCGGCCGACACCTCGCCCAGCACCTGGTCGATCTGGCTGTTGGCGTGCATGAGCGGCTCGCCCCCGCTCAGGATGATCTCCTCGACCTGCGGGTGCGCGCGCAGGTAGTCCAGGGTGGCCCGCCAGTGGTCGCGGTCGAAGCTCGCCTTCGCGGAGTCCTTGTCGAGCGTGCGCAGTGCCTCGTAACAGAACTGGCAGTAGGCATGACACACGTTCGCGTACCGCAGGATCAGGCGATTGTCGTACTTGTGCTGCGCGATGGGCGTGACCATCTCGTGCGGGAGTTCCCAGTTCTCGGTCTTGCCGTCGTAGGCGTACGGTTCGCCGCCGCCGTCGCCGAACCGCTGCGGGGCGACCTGCTTCCACAGCGGGTCGTCGAGCGCCGGTCCACCCGTGGCCGGATCGGTGGCGACCAGGCTCAGGTAGTAGGGCGTCACCTGGAAACGCCTGGAGAGGTTGTGCCGGGTGATGCGATCCAGGATCTCCTGGTCGCACCCGGGAAAACGCGTCCGGAACTGTCCGGCCGTGCGGATCGCGTTGCGCTGCTGCCACTTCCAGTCGGTCCATTCGCCGTCCGGGGTGGACTCCCCGTCCTCGGCGCACCGGACTGCGTCGGTGGTCATCCTGCTCTCCTCGGAGTGGAGTGACGCGCATGGGGTCGGGCGTTGCTCGGGTGTTGCTCATGCGTGGCTGCGTGGCTCAGGCGTGGCTCATGACACCGGGACCGCCGAGGTGATCGGCTCCCCTCCGATCATCTGGCGAACGGCTTCGGCGGCACGCGTGCGCAGTTCCGTGAGGGAGGAGGAGGAGTAGAACGCCGCATGGGGGCTGATCAGGGCCCTGGGGTGGTTCCGCAGCCAGTGGGGGATCTCCGGCTCACCGTCGACGACGTCCAGGCCCACCCGCGCGGGTCGCTCCTCGGCCAGCGCGCCTTCCAGGGCCGAGAGGTCGATCAGCCCGCCGCGAGCGGTGTTGATCAGGACGGACCGTTGCCGCATGCGGTGCAGTCGGTCGGCGTTCAGCATATGGCGGGTGTCCGCGGTCAGCGGTACGTGCAGGCTGACGACGTCGGATTCGGCGAGCAGTCGGTCCAGGTCGTGGCGCCGCTCCACGGCGAGCGCCTTCTCGATCCCGGGATGGTTGTACGGGTCGAAGAACACGACCCGGAGCCCGAACGCCTCGGCCCGCCGGGCCACCGCGAGCCCGATGCGTCCGAGACCCACCACTCCCCAGACCAGTCCCCGCAGCCGTCGTGGGTCGCCGATGGCCCGCCAGTCCCATCCGCCGTTCGCCACATGGTCGCGCAGCTCGCCGAGGCGTCGTTCCAGGGCGAGGAAGAGCGCCAGCGTGTGGTCGGCGACCTCCTCGGTTCCGTAGTGGGGAACGTGGTAGACGGGGACGCCGTGTGCCCGGGCGGCGTCGACGTCGACGTGGTCGTAGCCGACGCTGGCGCAGACCACGGCCCTGCAGCCGGCGGATTTCTCGAAGAACTCGGCGTCCAGGGCGACCCGGTGCCACAGGATGACGTAGTCGGCATCCATGTCGAAGAGCAGGTCGCGTCGATGCGCCGGTACGATCAGCGGCCGCACGTCGGCGTGTGGGCCGATGACCTCCCCTTCCGATTCGGCGCCCTCGGCGTATCCCGCCCCCGGAGCGTCCAGCACCACGACCGACGGCCGGGGCTCCGTGCCGGGCGAGGGTTGCCGTCGAGGATCGACGCTGCGATGAGTCGTCAATCTTCAGCCTTTCTCCGTAGTCGGATGGGGCATGAGCAGTAATTGAATCCACACGGCGCGTGATGGACCAGCTGTTTTTCGGCCTTGTGCCCCTTCGCTTCATACAGGGCGTTTGTGCGATTGCTCCGGTACGGATGGCCGATACCCGACCCCCGGCGTGACGGGTGGGATCGCGACCCGGGGCCGATCTGCGCCGACCGTCACACAGCGTGACAGTGTCACGGATCGCCCCGCACCGATGAGTTCCGCCGACGTTTCCGGTCCACACCTCAGAGCAGCTTCATCCGACCCGGGAGGAACCATGACCGACCAGAACACCGGCGCCCTGCCTCCGGTCGTCGAGCAGCACGAGTGGCAGGCCGCGCTCGACGACCTGCGGGCGCGGGAGAAGGCCGCCACCCGCGAACTCGACGCCATCGCCGCACAGCGCCGCAGGCTGCCGATGGTCGAGCTCCCGGACTACACGCTGATCGGTCAGCACGGCCCGATCCGGCTGGTCGACGTCTTCGACGGGCGCTCCCAGCTCATCACCTACCACCACATGTGGTCCGAGGGCGCAAAGTGGCAGTGCGGCGGCTGTACCGGACTGACGTCGCAGTATGTGCGGCTCGACTTCCTCGCCAACTACGACGCCCGCTTCGTCATCGTGACCAACGGGCCCATCGACGAAGCGCTCGCCTATCGGGCCAAGGTCGGCAACATGATGGACTGGTACTCGTCGGCGGAAAGCTCGTTCGGCGCCGACGTGGGCGCGCCGCCCGGTGGGGGCTTCGCGGTGAACGTGTTCCTCCGCGACGGCGACACGGTCTACCGCACCTGGCACACCGCCGGTCGCGGTACCGAACAACTCAGCCACACGTTCCCGTTGATCGACATCCTGCCGTGGGGTCGGCAGGAGGAATGGCAGGATTCGCCCGAGGGTTGGCCGAAGTCGCCCACCTACTCCAAGTGGCTCGGCTCGCCCGATGTCGCCCGGCTGTACGGCCCGAACCCGGATGCCGACAGGGAACGGCGATGAAGCCGGCACACGCCGCTCGCCTGCCGATCAACGGTCTGAGCCTCTATCACGAAGTGCACGGCGAACCCGACGCGTCGGCGACGCCTCCGTTGTTGCTCGTCCCCGGCGGGTTCATGGGCACCGAGACGATGGCGCCGTGGGTGTCGGCCTTCGCCGATCGGCGCACCGTGGTCGTCTTCGATCAGCAGGGCCACGGCCGCACCCCGGATACCTCGCGCGCGATGTCGTACGAGCAATTCGCCGACGACGCCGGGCGTTGCTGCGGGCGCTGAAGGTCGAGCGCGCGGATGTGCCGGGCTACTCGCAGGGCGGCGGGGTCGCGCTGCAACTGGCCCTCCGGCACCCGGCGCTCGTCGGGAAATCGGTCTCGCTGTCGGCCACCTGTCGCCAAAACGGCTGGTACCCGTCGGTGTCGAAGGCCATCGAGGGCCTCGGCGCCTCGGCGTTTGCCGGTACGCCCGTCGAGCGGGCATGTCGCGAACATACGCCGGACGCCGCGGCGTTCGACGCCTACGTCGCCAAGATGAAGGTCCTGGGCATCGACGACCAGCACATCACCGACGCGCAGATGCGCTCGATCGCCGCGCTGGGTTGATACCCCGACTGCGGCAATCCGACGGCGACCCGGGCGGCGCGACCCCGTTCGGGCGTCCCGCCGAGATCCGCATCCGTACCCCCGGGTCGCATCCCGCCGACGTGCTCGGTGCGTTCGCCCCTCGGGGCGACGACGGGGACGACGGGGACGATGAGGACGATGAGGACGATGGGGGCGGTGACGGCGACGGGCACGCCGGTGACATCGTCGTAATCGTCGACCAGTTCGAGGAGATCTGCACGCTCTGCCGGTACCGGGCCGAACGCACCGAGTTCCTGAACGGCCGGACCGCGGCCGTGCGCCGGCCCGAGGGCGGGGTGCGCGTCGTCATCGCGGTGCGCGCCGACTTCTGCCCGACAGACCCGGCGGGCCACGCTCCTGAACACCGCCGGCGCCACGATCTCGCTGACCTTCAGTCCCGACGGCCGCGTCCTGGCCACGGCCAACGCGGACACGTCCGTGATGATCTGGGACGTCGCCGACCACACCCGTCCGGCCGCCCTGACGGGTCACACCGGACAGGTCCGCGCCGTGGCCTTCGGGCCCGACGGTCACACCCTGGCCAGCGGCGGCGGCGACCGCGTCGTCCGCCTGTGGGACACCGACCCCACCCGCACGGCGACCGACCTGTGCGCCACGCTCGCCCGCGACCTGACCCGGGAGGAATGGCGGCAGCTGGTCCCGGGGCGGTCCTACCGACGCACGTGCGGGACGGGGCGATCCTGATCCGGTGGCGAGCGTGGTGTGCCGTTCCGCGTCACCGGGGCTGCGGACTCCATTCGAAGAGCAGGATGGTCGCGTCGTCGCGCAGCGAGTTGCGCTGGTAGTCGAGGATGGCGTGGATGAGCAGCCGCAACACCTCTTCCGGGCGCTGCCCCGCGGAGGAGGAGCTGATGATGAAGTCGGTGAACCGGTCGAGGCCGAACTCCGCGCCGTTCGCGTCGCGGGCCTCCACGACGCCGTCGGTGTAGAGCAGGACACAATCGCCCGGTTCCAAGGTCGCCTCGTGCACCTGTCGGGCCGCCGGGGCGAGCGAACCGGCCAGGCCGATCGGCGGTTGCGGGGGCCGGTCCAGCACCCCGGGGAGCACCCGCTCGGCACGGATCAGCAGCGGCGGAGGATGACCACAATTGACCCAGTGCAGCACTCCGGTCTCCGCGTCGAGCCGACACAGCACGCCGGTGCAGAAGTGGTCGGGCAGCCATTGGGCGAGCGCCCGGTCGACGGAGCCGACGATGTCGGGCAGCTCGGCCCCGTTTCGGCGGGCGTTGCGTGCCGCCGCCATGGCGACCGATGAGGTCAGTCCGGCGGTCAGATCGTGACCCATGGCGTCCAGGATCATGGTGTGCAGGATGTTCTTGACCACTGAATGGTCGAAGGCGTCGCCCGCGATGTCGTACGCCGGTTCCAGGACCGCGGTCGACACGCACCGCCTGCTGCCGATCGTGCGCGGGGGCAGGAAGGCCCGCAACATCTCGGCGGGCGCCCCCATGGACTCGGTGCGGGTACGGGCGGCGAGCCAGTCGCTGTAGGCCCGCTTGGAGGTGATCAGCATGGCGAGCAGATGGGCCAGCATCCGGCTGCGGCGCATGCGCACCGCGTCGAGCGCGGCGGTCCGCACCCCCAGTACGCCCAGCCGCTCCGCGCCGTCGACCAGGGGCATCCACAGGATCAGGCCGTCGTCGACCTCGGCCACCCGGGGGGAGACCGTGCGGTACGCCCATCCGGCCGACGTGCCGTCCACCCGCAACGACTCCGCGGCCTCGTCGAGTGGCACGAGCAGACGCTGCTGCAGGTCGGCGAGGTAGATCGACGCGGTGTCCAGGCCGAGGAGGTCGGCACACCGATTGGCCAGCGCGGGCAGCTCGACCGGCAGTGCGGTCTGCGCCTCGATGAGCAGCTTTTCCAGGCGATTCTCGTCGACGGCGTCGTCGGGAACGGAGAACACGCGCGGTGTGTCCGACACGAGGACCACCCCTTCCTCGCCCAGTCTCACACCGATCCCACTCAGGGGCATTCAGCTCTATATATTACTTATTCGGCATATGAGGATTTTGGCACCTTCGGGGTATCTTGCGGTTGCAAAACCGCGGAGCACCCTGGAGGAAACGCAGTGTCCGACTCACCGCAGCACCGCATCTTCGCCATGTTGGATGTCGACGGCGACGGCGCCATCACCCACGAGGAATACCTTTCACGGGTGGACCGCGTGGCCTCCGCCGTCGGCCGCGATGCCGACCATCCGATCGTGGCGGCGTCGCGGACCGCTCACGAGGCGGTCTTCCAGGACATGGACGCCGACCGCGACGGGCGCGTCACATTCGAGGAATACCGCACGTGGGTCGGGCACGACGCGTTCGAACGCTCCTGCCGGCCCGCGCTGGGCTCCCTGTTCGACATCGCCGACGCCGACGCCGACGGACGCCTTGACCGCGCCGAGTTCATCCGCCTGCGTACGGCCGGGGGCAACGCCGAATCCGACGCCGCCGCGGCATTCGACGCCCTCGACACCGACGGCGACGGACTGGTCGACCGCGATGCCTACCTGGCGGGCATCAGGAGCTTCGTGACCAACGCGAACTCCCCCATGGCCGCGGCCTACGGCGCCGCACAGCCGGTGCCGGGCCGTTTCTGATCCGCCGGCCGGCGAGGTCGGTCAGGACGACTGGACCTCGTCGAACAGGGTGATGGCGTCGGCGGGGTTCGGGCTCACGAGGCGGTCCAGACCGGCCGTCGTGATCTTCGCCCACCTGGCGGCCCGTACCCACATCCGCTCCTCGAAGGTGCGCACGGCCTCGTCCGGATCCCCGGAGCCGGTGGCGATGGACTCGGCGAGTTCGGCGCCGTCCAGCATCGCGAGGTTCGCGCCCGCCCCCAATGGCGGCATCAGATGTGCGGCGTCGCCCAGGAGCGTCACCCCGCCGACGTGGGTCCAGGTGTGCGACTCGGGCAGCACGTGGAGCGGGCGGCGGACGAAATCGGCGCCGTGGCGGAGGAGGTCGAGTACGGAAGGGGCCCAGCCGTCGAACAGGGCCAACAGGCTTGATCGCACGGCCTCGACGTCGGCCGGCTCCTGGTTCGTGTGCCGATCCAGCGGCACGCGGAACTGGGCGTACACCTTGACGTGGCCGCCGCTGTTGCGTTGGGCGACAAGACCTCGGTTCACGCCGTACACGGCCATGGAGCCGTCGCCGATCATCCGCGCCAGGTCGGGGTAGCGGGTGTCGACGTCGTCGAGGGAGGTCTCGACCATGGTGACGCCGGTGTAGTGCGGCGTCACCGACGAGACCGCCGGGCGGACCCGGGACCAGGCACCGTCCGCGCCGATCACGAGGTCGAACGTCTCCTGACGCCCGTCCGCGAAGTGGACCAGTACGCCGTCCCGGGCCCCCGGCACCACCTCCGTCACGCCGCTCCCCCACCGGACGTCGAGAGGGCCGAGCAGCAGGTCGCGGAGTTGCCCGCGGTCGATTTCGGGATTGGCCCGGTCGTCCGGACGGGGTCGCCAGTCGCGCAGGACCGCCCCGCCCGGGTCCAGGATGCGCATGGCCTGCCCCTCGGGACGAGACAGCGCCCGAAACTCCGCCGCCAACCCGGCCCTGTCCAGCGCGAGTTGGCCCATCCCCTCACGCAGGTCCAGCGTGCCGCCCGGGGGGCGCGCGTCGGGGGCGGGATCACGTTCGAGGATGGTGACGGGGTGTCCATGGCGATACATGACGCGGGCGAAGGTAAGGCCGGCGGGACCGCTCCCGACTACGGCGATGCGGTGTCTCATGTCGATACACTGTATTGCCGGCTACAGTGCATCGCAACGGTGTGCGTGACGCGAGCGTGAACTCACGGGCAGCACCCGGCTTCGTCGGCTATCCGTGGAAGGGCCGGCCTCATGCCGATGCCGCGCGCCACACAGCACCCGCGCCCATCGCCGCCACGTGCTCGTCGACGGCGAGCGGGAGCGGTTCCGGGGCGGTATAGCCGCCCGGCTCGAAGAGCGCGACCGACAACTTCCAGGCACTCCACGCGAACAGCGAACCGAACGCGACGAAGCCCGACCCGAGGGGAGGCCACACCGGCAGCCGGCCCAAGCCGCCGCGGTCGAACAGGGCGTGAGGCAGCGGAACATGGGATGATCACCGAATGATCACAGCGTGGCGCGCGTGGAGTTACGGCCTGCTCGTGTCGGCGGTCGTGGTGGGTATGAGCGGATGCGGCGACACGTCGGGGTCGACCACACACGCCGGCAAGGGCGGATCGATGTCCGTGCCGACGGCCCAGGAAAGCACCGGACCCTCGTCCGCACCGACGAAGCCGACCACGCCGGCCCCGCCTGCCGATTGCCCGGAGTCCGGAGTGCGGCTCACGGCCGAGGAGCCCGACGCGGCAATGGGACTGAGGGCAATGACCCTGACGATGGCCAACTGCGGCAACGCACCCCGCACCGTGACCGGATACCCGAGCCTCCGGGTCCTGGACGCCCACCGAGCCGGGCTCAGCGTCGAAATCGACCCGGGGGCAGCGTCGATCACCACCATGGAAAGCCTCCAGGCCAAGCCCCGATCAGTAACGCTGCACCCCGGCGAGCAGGCGGTGTCCGTGGTCGTCTGGCGCAACACCGTCACGGCAGGTTCCAGTCAAAACGCCCTCTACCTCGACGTCGAGCCACTCCCCGGCCAAGCCCGCCAACAAATACCGGTCCCAGGCGGAATCGACCTCGGCACCACAGCCCGCCTGGGCATCGGCCCCTGGCACACCCCCACTTGACCCACCCATGGAAACGACCACGACCGACCTGGCCCTGATCGCGGGCGGTCGTGTCAGTGGTGTCGGGTTGCCGAGGTGCGGGCTGTTTGGGGGAATTCGGTGGTTTGGTTGCCCAGGGTAAGGAGGCGGTATGTGTAGCGGGCTGCGCTTTCCAGGTTTTGGGCTTTGCGTAGGGCGTCCTGGGGGGATGTGCCGACCGTGGAGCAGCCGTGGTGGGCCAGGATTACGCAGTCGCTGTGGCGGGTCGCGGTTGCTGCGGCTTCGGCCAGTTCGCGGGAGCCGTTGGGGTGGAACGGCACACGTTCGATCACGGGGGCGTACGCGATGTGATCGAGGGTGAGTTGGCGGATGCGCTCGCCCAAGGCGTCGACGAGCACCGCGTATTCGGGGTGTACGTGCACCACCGCCTCGACGTCGGGTCGGGCCAGGTAGGTGTGTTGGTGCAGGCGCCATTCGCTGGACGGTGCCGCCGAACCCGCGCCGCCCGCGAGCGGCTCGCCGTCGAGGCGCACGATCGCGAAGTCCCGTGCGGTCAGCCGGTCCAGCCGGCTGCCGGCAGCCGTCACCGCGAAGGTGTCGGTGCCGGGCAGCCGGGCGGACAGGTTGCCGCCGCTGGCCAAGACGAGCCCGCTGTCCACGCACTGCCGGCCGGCGTCGACCAGGGCCGCGAGGATGTGCTCCGCCGTCATCGGGCGCCCGACAGCGCGGATGCCGCCTCGGCGACACGCGCCGGGGTCAGCGTGGCCCGGTCCACGAGCAGGGTTCGGGACAGCCGCAACATCGCGGCGCCGACGACTGCGTACCGATCGTCGTCCAGCGTCTCCAGGTCGCTGACCTTGGCCAGCCCCACGGTACGCCGCGCCGCCTCGCAGCCCGCGAAGCCGAACGCGTCGGCGAGGATGGCCGGCAGCCGCCCGTCGAGGTAGGCGTCCGGGTAGCGCTCCGGCGCGCGCCGCCCCGGCCAGTGTCCGCGCAGCCGTGCCGTGAACGCGTCCCAGCTCGTCGTGAGTGTCCCGAACAGGGCCTCGGCACGCTCCTGTTCGCCCAGCGCGGCGGCCCGGGTGCCCGCGAAGAGCAGGTTGGCCCACAACATGCCGAGGTCGAACCCGATCGGCCCGTAACACGCGAACTCGGGGTCGAACGCCCGCACCGACAGGTCGCCGTCTCGCGCGTTGCCGCGAACGAAGACGCTGCCGGTGTGCAGGTCGCCGTGCAGCAGGGTTTCCTGCGTGGTGAGGAACGTGTGTTTCATCGCCATCGCGGCGGCCGACCACGCCCGATCCGCCCGCAGTTCGGCGTAGAGCGCGTCGAGCGCCGGGCGTACCGAGTTGCGTTCGGCGCCCAGGAAGGGCTCGGTGAACACGAGATCCTCGGTGATCTCGCACAGTTCCGGATTGATCGCGGCGGCGGCGCGGGCACGGAACTCGGCCTCGGTGAGGCTGCCGACCGAGGTGCCGAACGCGACGTCGGCGAGATATTCGGCGAGTCGTTCGGCGACGCCCTCGTGTGCTCCGCCGGCATTGAGCCGGGTGCGGAACACCTCGTGGTCGGACAGGTCTTCGAGCGCGAGCACAAACCCGTCGGAGTCGAAGTCGAGGAGACCGCAGACGTGTTCGGACAGTGCGCCGTGGATCCGCAGGGCGGCCGCCTCCCGCACCGCGCGCTGTTCGGTCATCGGCCATTCCGGGCCGACGAGGCGTACATACGGCAGCGCCTGCTTGAGCACCAGCCGTCGGCCCGCCGCGTCGGCGCAGACGAAGACGAGGTTGAGGTTGCCGTCGCCGACCTCGGCGACGGTGAGCGTCGTCGGGTCGATCAGGTCGCGCAGCGTGGCGCGTTCGGCGATGTAGGCGGGGACCTCGGCGGAGGTCAGGATCCGGTCAGCCATGGGTGCGCTCCGCGATCGCCGGTGCGATGGTGGGGACTTCGGGGTCGGCTCCGACCCGAGAGTCGGAGCCGGGTGTCGCCGCGGCGGCCCGGCGGCGCCGGCCGCGGCGCAGCGAGAAGGACATCAACAGGGCGAAGATGAGGACGAGCCCCTTGATCAGGTCCTGGGTGTAGTAGGGCAGTCCGCGCATGGTCAGGCCCTGGAGGATCAGCCCGATGAACACCGCGCCGACGAACGTGCCGAGCGCGTTGGGCTTCTTGGCGCCCAGGACCGCGTAGCCGACCAGGGTCATGGCGACCGCGTCCAGCAGCGAGGAGTCGCCCGCGGTGACGTCGCCCTGTCGCAGGCGCGAGGCGAGGATGATGCCGGCGGTCGCGGCGAGTACGCCCGAGATGGCGTAGGCGGCGAACTTGTAGCGCTTGACCCGGGTGCCGGCCAGGCGCGCGGCCTCCTCGTTGCCGCCGACGGCGTAGAACACCCGTCCGTGGCGGGTGCGTTGCAGGAAGACCCACAACAGCAGGGCGATGACGAGGAAGAGGTAGACGGAGTAGGGGATGCCGAACAGCTTGTCGCCGTCGATGGCGGTGAAGTCGTCGGTGAACCTGCCCTTGACCACGGTGCCGTCGCCGAGCTTCATGCCGGTGGTCAGGGTCTGGCCGTCGACGAGCCAGCGTTTGAGGCCCTGGATGGTGAACATGGTGCCGAGGGTGGCGAGCAGCGGCGGGATGTTCAGGAACACGATGAGGGTGGCGTTGACACATCCGACGAGCAGGCCGACCAGGAGGCAGATGGCGATCGCGCTCGGGCCGGTGAGTTCGTAGTGGATCATCGCCTCGGCGGCCACCGTGACCGACAGGCCGGTGACCGCGCCGACCGACAGGTCGAGGTCGCCGACGATGGCGGTCAGCGTCATCCCGAGCGCGGCGATCGCCGCGACCGCCTGGATCTGCAGGATCGACACCGTGTTGTCCCAGGTGCCGAAGCCCGTCGTGGTGGCGGAGAACGCGATGTAGAGGGTGACGCCCACGAGGATGATCCCGTAGCGGACCACGAAGTCGCCGAGCGCGGCCGGGAACGCGGCCGGAAGTGGGGTCCGCCGCGCGGTCGATGTCGAGTCGCGCAGATTCATGCGTGGCTTTCCTTTCCGGCTGCGCTCGGCGCTGCCTCCGAGGGCGGTGGTGACGGGGTACGGCGTACGCTCATCGCCGCGATGAGGCGTTCGCGGCCGGCGTCGCTCAGGGCGAGGTCGGCGGTGATCCGGCCGCGGTCGAGCACCACGATGCGGTCGCCGACCTCGAGGGCCTCGTCCACGTCGGAGGTGGCGACCAGGACCGCGGCGGTGGCGGCGAGTTCGCGCACGGTGGCGCCGATGTCGTGTCGGGCGTTGATGTCGACGCCGCGGAACGGTTCGTCGAGCAGCAGTACTCGCGGTTCGCCGAGCAGCCAGCGGCCGATGACCACCTTCTGCTGGTTTCCGCCGGACAGGGTCTCGATCGGCGCGTCGGGTCCGGCGGCCACCACACCCAGGTCGTGCATCATCGTCGCGGTGGCCCGGCGTTCGGCGCCGGTGCGCATCAGGGTGCCCCGGGTGAAGGTGCTCACGAAGGGCAGGGTGAGTTGGGAACGGATCGGCCAGCCGGGGATGATCGCCTGTTCGTGCCGGGATTCGGGGACGAGGTAGACCCCGCGTTTGATCGCGGCGCCGGGATACCCGGGGTCGAAGGGGCGACCGTCGAGGGTTCGCCGGCCCGCGCCGATCGACGTGGCCCCGAAGATCCATTCGAGCAGTTCGGTCTTGCCGCTGCCGAGCAGACCGAGCAGCACGGTGACATGGCCGCGGTGCAGTTCCAGGTCGAGGGGGTGCGGGTCGTCTTCGTGCAGGCGCACCCCTTCGAGCGCCAATACCGGCTCCCCCGGCGGGAGTTCGGCACGCTCGGACTCGGCGGGGGTGCGGTCGAACAGGGCGGTCAGTACGGTCGTCCAGTCGAACCCCCGCCCGGGTATGGGCTCGAACTCGCCCTGCATGGCCCCGTCGCGCAGGACGCCGACGCGGTCGCACAGTTGGTCGATCTCGGCGAGTTTGTGGGTGACGAACAGGACGGTCATGCCGTCCGCGGCGAGCGCGCGCACCAGGTCGAACAGGCGCGCGCTCTCCTCCGCGGACAACGCCGAGGTGGGCTCGTCCAGGATCAGCAGCCTGGGTTTGCGGGACAACGCTCGGGCCAGGACCAGGAGTTGCCGCTCGGAGACGCCCACGTCGCGCACCGGCGAGCGCAACGTCTGCCGGTCGAAGCGCAGGCCCAGGGTGGCCGCGACCTCGACGGCCTGGGCCTCGGTCCGGCGCCGGCTGAACAGGATGGGCGAGGATCGGTCGCCGAGCCGGTCCAGGGCCAGGTTCTCCGCGACGGTCATGTCGAGGATCACCCCGTCGTTGGGGTTCTGGTGCACGGTGCCGATGCCGCTGCGCTGGGCGGCGAGCGGGTCGGGGAAGACCACGACCTCGCCGTCGCGCAGGATCTCGCCGCCGTCCGGGGATTCCGCGCCCGAGAGAATCTTGATGAGCGTGGACTTGCCCGCGCCGTTGGCGCCCATCAGGCCGTAGATGTCACCCGCGCCGATGCGGAGGCCGACCCCGCGCAGCACCCGGTTCGGGCCATAGCTCTTCGAGATGTCCCGCACTTCGAGAACGGTGTCCCGGTGGCGGTCTCGGCGGTCGCGGTCTTCGCGTCGGTCGTCTTGTCGGGGCTGCACGGGGCCTCCTTTCCGGTTTTCGACCGAGGGTGGGTCAGGCGCCCGGCCGGATCGGGGTGATCCACGGCGCCCCGAGCACGTCGGGGGTGGCCAGTTCGGGCAGCGCCTTGCGCAGCGTGTCCATGTTCGTCACGCCGTTCGCCTTGAGCGTGTCCTGGGTGATCAGCGTCGCGGGGATGGTCATCTTCTGCGGCAGGTCGACCTTCCCGGCCGCCGCGATCGAGGCCCGGGCCACGACCGCGCCCACGTTGGCCGGGTCGGTGGCGGCGGTGGCCCGCCACGGGCTGCCGGCCTCGGTCATCAGCTGGATGTCGGCGGTGGAGACGTCCACGCCGTAGACCTTCACCTTGTTCGTCATGCCGTTCTGGCGCAGCGCGATCAGCGTGCCCTTGGCGAGTTCGTCGTAGGCGGCAAACGCGAGCGTGGTGTCCGGGGCGGCGGACAGCGCCGCGGTGCCCTCGGTCGCGGTGTCGGCGGCCACCGACTCGGTGTACTTGCCGAAGCGCGCCTTCTGGGTGAACGTCGGGTTGTCCTTGAGGAACTGCTGGTACACCTTGTCGCGGGAGTCGAGCGGCGCGATGCCGGACACGTTGACGTAGGCGAGCTTGCCGCCCGAGGGGTTGTCCTGCTTCATGTAGCCGAGGATCTTGTCGGCGATCGAGGCGTCGTCCTGCGAGATGTAGGTGGCCTTGCAGTTGGAGATCGCCACGTCGTAGACGACGACCGGGATGCCCTTGGCGATCGCGTCGTCGATCTTGGGGTTGACCGAGTCGGCGAGGCCGTGGTCCACGATGATCACGTCGGGCTTGGCGTTGATGGCCTGGTCGAGTTGGCTGACCTGGGTCGCGTTGTTGCCCCGCGCGTCGTAGACGGTGACGCTGCCGCCGGCGGCCTTGATCTGCTTGGTCGCGCCGTCGCCCCACTGTTCGAAGTAGTCGCCGACGCCGGATTGGCGGACGAGCGCCACCTTGAAGTCGCCCTTGAGTGCGGCGGGCTTGGCGTCGGGCAGTTTGCGCGCGTTGTCGACGGTGCGCTGCGTCGCGCAGTTGCCGGCGCCGCCGGCGGCGCCGGACGCGCCGGGCTGCGCCTTGTTGTCGTCGGTGCTCTGGGAGCAGGCGGCAAGCAGGGACATTCCGACGGCGGCGACCCCGATCACGCGAATGGCCTTGGATCTCATGGTGTTCTCCTCACTCGGTGGTCTCGGCCGCGACCGGCCGGGCCGCAGGGGTGTCAGGCACGGGTGTCGCCGGCGGGCGTGTCGCCCGCCGCGACGTCGATGACGCGCGTGTCGGTGACGATCGCCGTGATCAGGTCGGCGGGTGTCACGTCGAAGGCGGGGTTGAGAGCGGTGGCGTCGGGCGGGGTGACCCGTACACCGTGGAAGAAGCGGACCTCGGCGCCGCCGCGATCCTCGATCTCGATCGCGTCGCCGTTCGGGGTGTCCCGGTCGATCGTGGTCTCGGGCGCGACCACGAGGAACGGCACCCCGGCCCGAGCGGCGGCCAACGCCACCGCGAACGTGCCGATCTTGTTCGCCGTGTCGCCGTTGGCGGCGATCCGGTCGGCCCCCACCAGCACCGCGTCGATGCCGCCTCGGGCCAGCGTGATCGCCGCGGCCGAGTCCACGATCACGTCGTACGACGCGCCCATGCGGCCCAGTTCCCACGCGGTCAGCCGCGCACCCTGGAGCAGCGGCCGCGTCTCGCACGCGATGGCGCGCACCAGTCGGCCGTCGCGGTGCAGCTTCGCCACCACGCCCAGCGCCGTGCCGTGCTCGACGGCGGCGAGCGCGCCGGTGTTGCAGATGGTCAGTACGGTCAGCGCGGGCCGGTCCGGAACCAGCCGCGCCAGCGCGTCGGTACCCCGTTCGGCCATCGCGACGCAGGCCGCGATGTCCGCGTCCCGTACCCGCAGCGCGGCGTCCAGGGCAGCGGGTGGGCCGCCCTGCTCCAGGGCGGCGAGCGCGGTGTCCACGCCGTAGGCGAGGTTGACCGCCGTGGGCCGGGCCTCGCGCAGTTCGGCGATGGCCTGCCGGGCCCGGTCGGCCGGCAGGTTCTGCGCGGCGAGCGCGACGCCCAGGGCGCCGGCCACGCCGAGCGCGGGGGCTCCGCGTACCGCCAGTCGTTGGATCGCGTCCACCAGGACGTCGAGGTCGTGGATGTCGAGTTCGACGAGGCTGTCGGGCAGCAGGGTTTGGTCGACCAGCCTGATGAATCCCCTGCCGGGTTCCCGCTCGGCGTCGTCGGCGGGAATCCAGTCGATCGTGCGCATCCGCCGCGTCTCCGTCTCTTCGTGGGACGACCCGTCGATGCCTCCGGGGGTCGTCCTCATGATCCGAGTGCGCCGAAGTTGTCAGACAATTCGAAGCGTGTCAAGATGTCCGACATGGCGACCCAGACACGGCGGCCGCTGGCCGACGACATCGTTCGGGAACTCAAGATCGAGATCCGCGACGGCGTCCATCCCGCGGGGGCACGGTTGCCGACCGAGGCCGACCTGTGCAGGCGGTTCGGGGTCTCGCGGGCCACGGTGCGCACCGCGCTCAAGGAACTCGACGTGCTCGGCCTGATCCGCACCCAGCAGGGCGCGGGCACGTTCGTGCGCACCCGCCCCGCGGTGCGCGACGGCCTGGAACGCATGGGCTCGATCACCGAGTCGATCCGGCGCAGCGGCAAGGAACCCGGGCACGAGTACGGGCGGCGCACGCTGCGCCAGGTGCTGCCCGACGAGGCGGAACGTATGGGTGTTCCGTCCGACACCGAGGCGCTGGAACTGCGCCGCCGGGTGACCGCCGACGGCGACGTGGTCGCGTACTCCTACGACGTGATCCCGCGCGGCCTGCTGCCGGCCGCGTTCGATCCGGAGGAGCTGAGCGGGTCGTTGTTCGCCTATTTCGAAACGGAGTTGGGCATCCATCCCACGCTCGGCCTCGCGAAGGTGCACGCGGTCTCGTCGGCGCACATCGCGTGGGGTCCGGACGCGGCCAAACACCGCCTGTTCGTGCTGCTCGACCAGTTGCACTACGACGACGACCATCGGCTGCTCGCGTACTGCAAGACGTATTTCGTCGAGGGCTCCTACGAGTTCCAGCTGGTACGCACGGCCTGACCGCTCCGGCGAACGGCAACGAGCGGGTACGCGCGCGCAGTTCCGCGCGTACCCGCCCAACTCCCCCTACCGTGCCCGTTCGTGGGCACGGCGGCACTCACACGACGCGTTCGCTGCCCCCGTCCACGGGGATCTGCGCGCCCGTGGTCGCGGCGAAGTCGTCGGAGCACAGCCGGGTGACCGCCTGCGCCACGGTGGCGCTGCTCACCTCGGTACGCAGCAGGTTGCGCCGCTTGTACTCCTCGACCGTCATGCCGTAGTCGGCGGCCCGCTTGGCCAGGATCTCGTCGGTCCACAGGCCGGTGTCGAAGACCGCGTCCGGGTGCACCACGTTGACCCTGATGCCGTCGGCGGCCCACTCCAGCGCGGCCACCCTGGACAGTTGCGTGACGGCTGCCTTGGACGCCGAGTACGCCGCCGCGCCCGGCCCGGGCGCCGGCACGTTGCGGGACGCGATCACCACCACCCGGCCGCCGCGCGGCGCGAGCGCGAGCAGCGGGTGGGCCTCGCGGAACAGTAGGGCGACGGAGTCCACGTTGACCGCCATCGAGGTGCGCCACGCGTCGGCGTCCAGCGCGGAGATCGGCGCGCCCGCCTTGAACACGCCCGCGCTCGCGACCACCATGTCGAGGCCGCCGAACCGCTCGACGGCGGCCCGCAGCGCGGTTTCCACGGCGGCGCGGTCGGTGACGTCCACGACCTGACCGAGGTATCCGGCGCCCGGCAGGGTCTGCGTGACGCCGGCGTCGAGGTCCCAGCCGACGACGCTCGCGCCGGCCGCCGCCAGCGCCTGCGCGCACGCCCTGCCGATGCCCGACGCGGCCCCGGTGACCAGCGCGACCTCGCCGGCGAACGCCTGCGGCGCCCCGGCCCGGCGCAGCTTGGCCTGCTCCAGGTCCCAGTATTCGAGGTCGAAGATGTGCTCCTCGGACGCGGGACGGTAGCCGCCGAGGCGTTCGCCGACGGTGATCACGTCCATCGTGTGCCGGTAGATGTCGCGGGCCACGTCGGTGTCCTTGGCGCTGCCGCCGACCGTGAGCATGCCCAGGTCGGGGTCCAGGACGATCCTCGGCGCCGGGTCCAGCGGCTTCAACTCGGTGCCGCGACGCCGGTGATGGCGTTCGAAGTACTCCCGGTAGCGGTCGGCGTAGCCGGCCACGTCGCGCCCCACCAGCGGCACCCGCTTGGTGCGGATGACGTGGTCGGGGGTCGCCGGGCCCCTGGACGCGACCTCGGCCAGGTCGGCCCGCGCGACGAACCTCGCCGTGTCCTCGTCTGCGTGCCGGGCGACGATCATCGGCCGGCCCGCGGCCCGGCTGATCTCCCGGCGCAGCAGGGCGAGTTCGGCGCTCGTCGGGCGGGCCGGCGCGGGGGCGGGGGCGGGCGCGGCGTCGGTGTGCTCGGCCAGTCGGCGCTCGGCGCGGGTGATCAGGTCCAGGTGGCGCTCGTACGCCTCGCGGGTGTCGTCGCCGAAGGTGAACAGGCCGTGGTTGAGCAGTACGAGGCCGATGGTCCCGGCGTGTGCCTGGTCGCGCCACACCTCGGCGCAGCGCACGGCGAGGTCGAAGCCGGGCATCACGTACGGGACGATCGCGACGTCGTCGCCGAACACGTCCCGGATCACCGCCTCGCCGTCGGCGAGGTTGGTCAGGGTCAGGATCGCGTCGGCGTGGCTGTGCTGTACCGCGCGGTGCGGCAACATCGCGTGCAGCAGCGCCTCGACGGAGGGGTCGGGGGCGGACGCGTCGAGCAGCGCGCAGCGCAGTTCGTTGACCATCTGGGCGTCGCTGAGCGCGCTGACGGTGAGCAGTTCGCGCAGCCGGGCCAGACGCAGCGGGGCGAACCCCTCGGGGCCGATCGAGGCCAGGTCGTGGCCGCTGCCCTTGACGTAGAGCACCTCGACCGGCGCGCCGGTGACATCGGCGATCTCGGCCTTGACGGAGGTGTTGCCGCCGCCGTGCAGCACGAGTGTGGGTTCGCGGCCGATCAGCCGTGAGCCGTAGGCGCACTGCCCCAGGGGACCGTCGCCGGCGTCCGCGTCGGACCATCGATTGCGCATGGGTGCACCGTCCTCGTCCTGGTATTCATCAGACCAACCAAGCCAATTTGTCTGACAACCTAGGAGCTGCCGCCCCCGCGGTCAATACGTCGCCTCGGCAAGGCCGCCGGGGCCCGCACCGCACGAAGCCCGTCTCACGACCGCGAGGGCGGCGGCCGGGTGCACCGGTTCGGCCCGGCGCCGGTCAGACGCGCAGGAGGGCCTTGATGGCGCGGTGTTCGTCCATGGCGCGGTATGCCTCTGCGGCCTCATCGAGGGGGAGCGTGAGGTCGAAGACCTTGCCGGGGCCGATGCGGCCGTTCCAGATCAGGTCGATCGGTTCCGGCGGGTATTGCCGTACCGGGGCCGGGCCGCCGTGCAGGTGTACGTGGGAGAAGAACAGTCGGTGGCCGTCCAGGGACACGTCGTGGGAGACGCCGACGTAGCCGACGTGTCCGCCCGGCCGCGTCGCGCCGATGGCCTGCGTCATCGACTCCTGGGTACCGACCGCCTCGATCATGGAGTGCGCGCCGGGGCCGTCCGTCAACTCCCGACCGAACGCGCCCCGGGGGTGGCCGGGTTCGTCGCCCGGGGGGGCCGACCAGGTGGTGACGGCGCGCACCCGTTCCTCGGCCCCGGCGGCGTGGAACCCGCGTCATCCGCCTGGACGACGAGGCACCGGAGTAGCGCCCCTCGCGGTCCACCCCTTCGGGTCGGCACCGCCGAGGCCCGCGTCGGGCCGGCGCCCGCCCCCGGTTTCCTCGGTGCCGGAACGGGCCGCCGTCCCCGCTCGATGGCGATTCAGTCGAGGTCCGGCATGAGGGGCGGGCCGTGCTCCTCGACGGCGAGGGCCACGACCCGCAGGAGGGCGGCCAGGTCGCCCACCTGCTTCCCGGTCAGGGGTGCCAGCAGGCCGGCCTCGGCCGCCCGCTGGTCGTCGATCACCGCCGCCCACGTCTCGGCGCCCCGGGGGGTCAGGCCGACGAGCAGACTGCGGCGATCCTCCGCCGTATGCTCACGCGTGATCAGGCCCGCCGACTGCAGGCGGTCGAGGCGGCTGGTCAGGGTCGCGGGGTGCACGCCCAGCCCCCGGGCCAGGCGGGTGGGCGCCATCCGATACGGCTCGCCCGCCGAGCGCAGGCGCCACAGGATCTCGTATTCCCACAACTTCAGGCCGTGCCGCCCCAGGGCGGCCTCCTTCTCCTCGTGCAGGTGTCGCACGAGCATCTGCATGCGGGTGACGGCGCCCTCCAATTCCGGTTCCAGACCCGGGACTTCGCGCTCCCAACGGAGGATGTGCCGGTCGATCGAGTCTCGTGTCCGCGCCGATTCCGCCGCCGTATGCCGTGCTGTCACGGGCCCACCCTACCCTCCGGAAATTATGACTTCAAATATTTTGAAATCGTAGTACTGTCCGAACCCATGTCTACCTTCACCCTCGCCGGACGCATCGACGAACACGTCGTGGACAGTGTGCTGCTGCGCGGCAATCCCCTCGGCGACCCGACCCGACGCCCGCTATGGGTCTACACCCCACCCGACTACGACGACGCGCCCCAACGCCGCTACCCCGTCACGTATCTGCTGCTCGGCTACGCCGGTACCCTCCCGGTCTGGGGCAACCGCACGGCCTTTCGCAAGCCGGTCCCCGAACTGATCGACGAGATCTTCGCCCGCGGCGAGGCACCCGGAATGGTGCTGGTCTTCGTGGACGCCTGGACCACGTACGGCGGCAGCCAGTTCATCGACTCGCCCGGCACCGGCCGCTACCACTCCTACCTGTGCGAGGAGATCGTGCCGTACGTCGACGCGCGTTACCGCACCCTCCCCGAGCGCGACCACCGGGCCATCGCGGGCAAGTCCAGCGGCGGACTCGGCGCCGCGATCACCTCGATGCTCCGCCCGGACCTGTTCGGCGCCTTCGCCACCCACTCCGGCGACTCGCTGTCCGAGGCCCAATACCACCCGCACTTCCTCACCGCGGCCCGCCAACTACGGCCCTACGGCGGCGAGATCCTCCGCTGGTGGGCCGACTTCCGCTCGCGCGTCGCCTTCACCAGGGAAGAAGACCTGAACCTCCTGGAGATCCTCGGCGTCTGCGCCTGCTTCTCCCCCGGCCCCGACGGCTCCCCCACCCTCCCCTTCGATCCCCGCACCGGGGCACTGGTCGAGAGCGAGTGGCAACGCTGGCTGGCCTGGGACCCGGTACGCATGGCCCCCGCGCACGCCGACGCCCTCCGCTCGCAGCGCGGTATCCGGATCGACGCCGGCACCCGCGACGAATGGTTCCTCGACCTGGGCGCACTGGCCTTCCGCGACGCGCTCACCGCCATCGAAGTCCCCGACGACATCGTGCACTTCGAGCTGTTCGAGGGCGGCCACCACGCCGTCGAACACCGCATGCCGCCCGCCCTGGCCTGGCTGGCGCACCGCATCACCGACCGCCCCTGACCGCCGGTGCCCGGCGCGGCTTCACAATGGCGTCATGTCGCTCACCGGAACCGACGCGTACCGGGACCACGACGCCCTGCCCCCGCTGCTCCGGCGGACGGTGGAGGCGGCGCGCCGGCACGGCTTCGCGTTCTCCTGTAGACCCGAACAGGGCCGCCTGTTACAGCTGACCCCTCCCCCGCCAGGTACGGAGCCGACGTTTTCACTCCCCTGGAGCAACACCGCGCGGGCAACCGGATCGAGCGCGGACCAAAGCCGGATCCGGGCCGGAGGTCGGGGGTCGGCGTGAAGCTCCCGTTTCCGCCGACCGCCGACGCTTCCTCCGCACACGCGGTCCGTTCGTCGGACCGGGGGGGATGGACCGACACCGGATCGCGCGGGCACCGGCCACCGGAGCAGCCGGCACACCCATACGCCTACCCCCGGTCACCCGGAGCGATACTCCGCTCGGGCCGGCCGCGAATACCCCCGCGGATGCCCGCCGAAGGCGCCGAGCAGACGCCCCGGATTCGTACGTCCCCCGGTTCCGCGGGTCCGCGCCGGCAGCCTCGGGGGCACACTGGGGAAATGGACGTTCTCGCCGCCCACGGCCACATCGACGTGCCGGGTGGGGGCCACGCCGAGGTGGACGTTTGTCTGCACGACTGGCCCGCGGCCGACACCGACTACCCGTTCACCTGGAACGCGGTACTCACCGGCGGCCCGAAACTCGCCGTCGGCACCGAGGGTGAACTGCACATCGACACCGAGAACACCGACCACGGCCACCCCTGCGTCGTGATCGCGTGCACCGACCACCACATCCAGGTCCGCGGACACGAGAACCACGCGCGCGCCCTCGCCCCGGAACCGGAAAATCCGCCGCCACCGGATACCGCTTTCGAGTGAACCGCCCCCGCACCCGATCCCCCTGAGCATCCGTGTCGTTGGGCCGTGAAGAGGCGCCCGACGGGCACTCTCGGCCTCGCGACCGAGACCCGGGTCCTCGCGCTTGCATCCCGCGAGGACCCGGCCGGACCACCCCGCGAGGACAACCCCCGCCGGGCCCGCCGTACCCACGAGCGGGCCGACGGGGTGCCGCGCTTCGGCTCGCTCGCTCCGGGGACGGGCGAGCCGAGGCGCCGCCGGTCACGCCCGGTGCCCGGCGAAGGCGGCGGCCGGCCGGCTCTCCAACGCGTCGACTCCGGCGTGGTCGGGCCCCACGACGACATAGCGCCATCCGCCGCCGTCCGCCGGGCGGTCCACGTAGAGGATCACTCCCCGGTCCGTGCCCGGTCGCAGATCCAGACCCGCTGCGATCAGGCATTCCACCGCCGCGTCGAACGACATCGTGGCATCGGCCCGCATCGTTCCCATCGCCCAGACCGGCACCGGGCGGTCGCGGTCGGTACCGGCGAGTCGGGTCACCAGGGCGTGGACGGTGCTGGTCGCGGTGCGGCGGACGTTGCATTCCAAGGCGTACAGGGTGCCGTCCACGGCGCAGACGGCGTCCAGGCTGTACGGGCCCCGGTATCCCTCGGCCGCCAGGTGACGGCCGAGGGCGAGCGTCCAGTCGGCAAGTTCGGCGCGCGCAACGCCCGGGAGGTCGCACGGCGGGCGGATGTACCCGGCGAAGGAGCCGCCGGACATCCGCATCTCGCCGTCGAACAGCACCCGCGCCCGGTCCGAAGCGGCGTAGCCCTGGGCACTGACCGCTCGCGTGTGCTCCACGTACCGCTCCACGACCCATCGGTCACCGGTGCCGGCCGGCGCCGGTGGGCGGCTGTCACCACGAGTGACGAAGCGCATGCCGTGTCCGCCGGCGGAGCGGTCGGGTTTGACGACCACGCGCTTCGTTTCAAAGAGCAGTTCGTCGGTCACCCGATCGAGGTCGGCGCGCGTGCACTCGCGCCCCTCCGGCAGGCGCATGCCCAGTCGTCCGGCAAGGGCGCGAAAGCCGGTCTCGGTGTTCAGGTCCGCGACGAGGCGGAGCACGTCCGGCCGTGGCCCGCCCGCCTCGTACGGAGCGATCCCGATGCCGAGGTCGCGGCGGCGAGGCGGACGGTGGCCACGTCCAGCGCGATCGGGAGCAGGCGCGCTTGCGGGCGCTCGCGGACCAGCGTGCGCAGCGGCTCCAGCAGACCGTGCGCGGTGACGGCCTGTGCCATCGGCAGGTGCGGGGTGTCCGGCACCGTCAGCACTGTGAGGGACGCCTCGGGGATGCCCAGGCGCCGGCAGGCATAGTGCCGGAAGTATCGGACACCGGCACCGGCGTGACCAGGACGTCGTCCGGTCGCATCAGCCACAGTTTGCGCGGCGCCTGCTCCGACCAGCGCCGCTGGGTCGCCTCCTCGCCCAGGTCGGCGGCCAGGGGCGAGACGAAGTTGGCGAGGAGGACGCGTGCGCCGGGATCCTCGTATCCGGTGATCACGGTGCGCCCGTCGCGGCCCGGCGCGCCGGCTCCGATGCAGGCCGCTCCGGTGGGCGCAGGGAGCTGCGCCCCTCGTTCCAGGCGGTGAGCAGGTGCGCGGCGAGCCGGTCCTCCACGACGCCGCCGGCCCGGATCCCGAAGACCACGTCGTCCTCGAGGTCGGGTTCGTGCTCCAGCAGCGCCGCCACCACTTCGCGGCGCATGAGCTGTTCGTGGACGGCGTCCGCCTCGACGTGTTCGGTGTAGAACAGGGCGCACGCCGGGTCCGCGACGTTCAGCCGTACCAGTGCCGCGGCAAGGCAGGCCGCACCGGGTGGCGAGCCGATCTCGATGGCGGCGAACTGGCCCACGGCCATGCCCCGGTGCGCCCGGTGCAGTCCGAACAGTGACATGAGGTTGACCACCGCCAGCATCGGCGCGGGCACCCGGTCGAGGTAGAAGCCATACGCCGGATCGAGTCCGAGTCCGCGCATGAGGTCGGCGAACAGCCGCGCGTGCATACGTTCGGCACGGCCGCCGCCGTACTCGTCGAACTCGACGGTGACCACGCCCGCCTTGGCGCGTCCGGTCAGGCGCGGGATGAGCCACGCCTGGGGGTCGGCCTCCTTCAGGTGGTAGAGCGAGCGGTGCACGACGTACTCGCGGAACTGCTCCAGGTCGCCGCGCTCCATGAGGTGGCGGCTGACCCCGGTGCCGTCGAGCGGCTCGACCAGCAGCGGCGCGAGGGCATCGTCCACACCGCCATCGGCGTCGACACTCTCCCGCAGCGCGCACAGGAACGACTTCTCCAGTCGCGCACGCAGACGCAGCAGGTCGGGGTCCCATTCCCAGCGCGGATCGACTCCCGCGAACGCGCGATAGTGCAGTTCGTAGCAGGCGTACAGGGCGAGCTGAAGGTCCTCGCCGAAGCCGTCGGCACCGGAGTCGGCGTCCGGGTCGGCTCCGGCCGGCACCCGTACGCCCGTCCCGGCCGGTTCGGCCAGAGCCGCGAGAACCGCGCGGGACAGCGGCCCGCGAGGGGTGGGCAGTATCGGCGTGGTCATCGGTCCTCCCCGGCCGTCGGTGGGGTGGATCGTGGCTCCGGTGGGAGCCGATGAGCTCGGTGGCTGGTGTCGCACCACGGCGGGCGACGGGTTCGGCGGCACGTGCACAGGGCCACCACGCTCCGGTCGGAGAAGGCCGTACTCCCGTCGGCAAGCTCCACCTCCACGGGCCCCTCGACCAGGATCGGCCCGCCGTCGACGACCGTGATCCTGCGGGTGTCACTGTGGGAAGTCGCCACGGATGACCACCAACTCCTCCTCGCGACAGCCCGGCTCGATCAGGCCGCGTTCCTCCAGGAAGGCCGCCCGCGCGGACAGGACGGGACCGAACGGTTCGAGGCTGCGGGCGACCACCCGGGCACGCAGGCCGACGGCTTCGAGCAGCCCCAGCGTCGTCCCCACGCCGCACAACGCGGAGTGCACGACCAAGAGCGTGCCCTGGGGCTTCAGGTGGCGCGGCACCTGGGTACACAGCCGATCCAACACGAGCCGCCCGTCCGTACCGGCGTCCCAGGCCCGCGCGCGCCCGCGCGGAGGGGCGTTCTCCTCCCACGTGGGCACGTACGGCGGATTCGCCAACACCACGTCGAACGTCCGGCCGGCCACGGGTTCCAACAGGTCGCCGCGACGTACGCTGACCCGGCTGCGACGCCACGCGCTGTTCAGGCGAGCCGCCCACACGGCCTGGCGGGAGATGTCGATCGCCGTGACCCGACAGCCGGCGGACGTCGCGGAAGCCGCCGCGAGCGCCACCGCCCCGGTCCCGGTCCCGACGTCCAACACCTGATCGGCTCGATGCAACCCCTGCTCGACGAACGCCGACGCCAGGAGTTTCGTGTCCGCCTGAGGTCGATACACACCGGGCAAACGAAGCATTCTCATCATCGTCGGCTGCCCCGGTGGGGCCCCGACAAACTCCATGATCCTCGCGCCGACGGGATCGCACCGGGTGGGCACCGTCGCACGTATCCGCCCGCTGCCCGCCGCGCATGGGCCGGAGCCCTGCGGGTAGCGGGCGGATCGCGCGCCCACACGGGCGACGGCCACGCCACCGACCGCCCCATGGTCGTGCTCGAAAGGATCCGCGATGAGTAAACCGTCAAAGGAGACTCCCCCGCCCCCTCCCCCGCAGCAGCAGAGTGCGCCGGGCACGACCCGGGAGATGACGCCGTCCCCTCGGGACGAGATGGCCGACTACCGGGGCAGCGGGCTCCTCGACGGCAAGCGTGCGTTGATCACGGGCGGCGACTCGGGTATCGGGCGCGCCGTGGCCGTCGCCTTCGCCAAGGAGGGCGCCCACGTCGCCGTCGCGTACCTGTCCGACCAGGAGGACGAGGACGCCGCGCACACCCGACGGCTCGTGGAGGCGACCGGGCGCACGTGTGTGCTCCACCGCGCCGATCTGTCCATCGAGCGCAACTGTCGGGAGATGGTCGAGCGCACCGTGGCCGACCTCGGCGGGCTCGACATCCTCGTCAACAACTGCGGCACCCAGAACCCGGTCGACGACCTCGAACAACTCGACAGCGCCCAATGGGACCACACGTTCCGGGTGAACATCCACAGCTTCTTCTGGACCACCAAGGCCGCCCTGGCCCACCTCCCGTCGGGCGGCAGCGTGATCAACACGTCGTCGATCAACGGCCTGCGCGGAAACAGGACACTGATCGACTACTCCGCGACCAAGGGCGCGATCCTCGCGTTCACCTACTCCCTGGCCCAGTCCTTCCAGGAGCGCGGCATCCGGGTCAACGCCGTCGCCCCCGGACCGGTCTGGACCCCACTCATCCCGGCCACGTTTCCGCCGGAAAAGGTGGCCTCGTTCGGGAAGCAAACGCCCATGGGCCGCGCCGCACACCCCGACGAGATCGCCCCGTCCTACGTCTTCTTCGCCTCCGGCCGCCTGTCCGGCTACTACTCCGGCGAAGTCCTGGCCCCCATCGGCGGCGAAACCCTCCCGGGCTGACCCCGCGGCCGATGTGCGGGGGGCGGTCCGGCGCGCGGCGTGGCGCGGCGTGCGCTCAGGCGGCGGCCGACCCGGTTCGGCGGATCGCCTTGCCCGCGAGGACGTCCGTGCGCCGGCCGTCCTCGATGACGAACCTGCCGTCGATCAGGACGTGTGGGATTCCCGTGGGCAGGACGCGCGGGTTTTCGAACGTCGAGCCGGCCGCGACCGTGTCCGGGTCGAACAGGACCAGGTCGGCGCGGTATCCCTCGCGGACCAGGCCCCGGTCGGGCAGGCCCAGTCGGGCCGCCGCACGCAAGGTCAGGTGCGCCACGCACTCCTCCAGGCTCAGCACCCCCAACTCGCGGACGTAGCGGCCGAGGTATTGCGGGAAGGTGCCGTACGCGCGCGGGTGCGGCTTGTCCCCCTGGAGGATTCCGTCGCTGCCGCCGGTGTGCACCCGGTGGCGCATGATCTGTCGGACGTTCTCCTCGTGCCCGACGTGCTGGAGGATCGTCGAGCCGAGCCGGTCGCCGATGAGCAGGCGTCGGGCGGTGACCCAGGGCTCCTCGTCGCGCTCGGCGGCGCTGCGGGCGACGGTCTTGCCCACGTACGCCTCCAGCCCCGGGTCGGTGATGCCGGACATCTCGATCGTGTCCCACTCGATGGGGACACCGTGGCAGCCGTCGGAGCCGATCTCCTCCAGGTGGTGGCGGATGCGCTCGGCCGCGGCGTCGTCCCGGAGCCGGGCCAGGGTCGCTTCGGGGCCGCCCTCGCTCGCCCAACTCGGCAGCACGGCGACGAGCGTCGTACAGCCGGGTGTGTAGGGATACGTGTCGAGGGAGATGTCGCAGCCGTCGTCCAGCGCAGCGTCCAGCAGGGCCAGGAGGTCGGGGGCGCGGCCCTTGTTCACGCCGAAGTTCATCGTGGCGTGGGCCAGGTGGAGCGCGCAGCCGGCCGCCTTCGTAAGCTGCACCATCTCCTCGTACGCCTGCAACGCCCCGGCTCCGTACGAGCGGTGGTGCGGGCAGTAGTAGCCGTCGTATCGGGCGACGACGCGGCACAGTTCGGTGAGTTCGGCGTCGTCCGCGTACATCCCGGGGGTGTAGGTGAGGCCGGACGACATGCCGACCGCGCCCTGCTCCATGCCCTCGGCGACGAGTTGTTTCATCCGGGCGAGTTCGGTGTCGGTCGCGGGGCGGCCGTCCCATCCCATGGCGTACATGCGCAGTGTGCCCTGCGGGATCAGGTAGGCCGCGTTGACCGCGATGCCCTGCCCGCCGAAGTTGCGGTCGAGGCGGTCGAGGTAGCCGCCTACGGTGCGCCAGTCGAAGTCGATGTCGGAGCCGTCGCCGTTCCAGCCGGTGATCGACCTGCGCACCTCGGCGAGCGTACGGTCGTCGACGGGCGCGTACGACAGGCCGTCCTGGCCGAGGACTTCGAGTGTCACCCCCTGCGCGGCCTTGGCGGAGTGGTCCGGGTCGCGCAGCAGCGCGAGGTCGCTGTGCGCGTGCATGTCGATGAAGCCGGGCGAGAGCGCGAGGCCGTCCGCGTCGAGGGTGCGCCGGCCGGACAACCGGGGACCGCCCGCACGCCGGATCTCGCTGATCCGGCCGCCGTCCAGACCCACATCGGCCCGGTAGGACGCGCCGCCGGCGCCGTCGATGACGCGTGCATCACGAATGACGAGGTCCATGCGACGGCTCCTAGAACAGGGTGTGGATGTAGTCGGTCACGGTGCCGTCGGCGGTGACCAACGGGATCAGCTGCCATTTGTCGAAGGACGTACACGGGTGCGACAGGCCCATGCCGAGCCAGTCGCCCACCTCCAACGCGGCGCCCGCGTCGGTGGTGATCCAGCCGTGCTGGTCGGAGAGGCCGGTGACGGTGATGCCGGTGGCGGGGCGCGTCGAGCCGTCGCGCGCGGAGCGCACCACCTGTGCTTCGGGCAGGTCGAGGTCGTACGCGGCGTCGCGTTTGCCGGCGTTGACGAACGCCTGCGTCGCGGACGGGCGGGAGACGACCTGGGCCCACAGCCGGAAGGCCGGCTGGAGGGCGCCCTCGTCGGGGACCCGGTTGAACGGCGTGAGGTGGCGATAGTGGCCGTCGTCGTGCGAGACGTACGCCCCGGAGCGCAGCAGTTTCAGGACCGGACGCGACAGCGCGGGAAGCTCGGCGAAGACGTCGGCCACCGCGTCGAACCAGGCGCTGCCGCCCGCGCTGAGCACGATCTCGTCGAGTCGTTCGAAGCGGCCCCGCTTGTCGAACTCGGCGACCAGGGAGGTCAGTCGGCGCAGCCACGCACGCACCCGGTCGCCGTCGGCCCGCGGCACCTCGCCCTCGTAGCCGGCGACGCCGACCAGGCGCAGGACCGGCGAGGCGGCGACCGCGTCGGCGATCTCGGCGCACTCGCTCTCGGTCCGGGCTCCGGTGCGGGCGCCCTCGCCCGCCGCGAGTTCGACGACCACGTCGACCGGGCGGCGGGCCCCGGCGGCGCGCAGTGCGGCGTCCATCAACGCGACGCCGCGCACGGAGTCGACATAGCACAGGAATCGGAAGTCCGGATCGGCGTCGAGTTCGGCGGCCACCCAGCGCAGCGCCGCCGCGTCGACCAGCTCGTTGGCGAGGAAGACGCGCGGGACGCCGAACGCGCGGGCGACCCGGGCCTGGTGCGGGACGGCCACGGTGATGCCCCACGCGCCGTGTTCGAGTTGGCGGGCGAACAGCTGCGGGGCCATCGACGTCTTGCCGTGCGGGGCGAACGCCAAGCCGTGCCGTTGTGCGTACGTCTCCATCAGGGCGAGGTTGTGCTCGACGGATTCGGCGGACAGCGCCAGGACCGGCGTGGTGAAGCCGCCGGTGAACAGGTTGCGCCGCTCGGCGGCCAGTTCGCCGACGCTCAGGCCCTCGGCGTCCGGCGGCAGGCCCTTGAAACGGTGGTCGACACGCTCGTCCGCGAGCCTGGCGAGCCGTCCGACGGCGTTGTCGACAGCCATGGATACCTCCGGAGTATCGTTGCATCCTGTGCAACGGCCATTGCGTATATCGCTCGGTGCTGTCTAACATCCGAGCCAACGCCGGGTCAATGGTCGGCGTCGCGCGACCGTCGACGAGGCGGATGCGACCGCCGATGATCTTCGATCATCCGATGAACCAGGAGCCCGAGCGATCGTGAGCGTGACCGCATCAGCAACCGTCGACGTCGTCTGCCTCGGCGAGTCCATGGTCACGTTCGTGCCCACACGCTCCGGTCGCCTCGCCGACGTTCCGTCCTTCGAACGTGGCATAGGCGGCGCCGAGTCCAACGTCGCGTGCGCGCTGGCCGCGGCCGGGCACCGTACGCGCTGGCTCAGCCGGGTCGGCACCGACGGCTTCGGCGACCACCTCGTAGAGGCGGTCGCGGCATACGGGGTCGACACGTCGGCCGTGCAGCGCGACCGGCTCCGCCCGACCGGCATCTACTTCCGCACCGCGGGCGAACGGGCCGTCGGGGACGGCGACCGGGCCGGGACCGACGCTGCCCTCGCAGCAGTCGCGGTCGCCACGGATGTCGAACCCGTCGCGGAAGTCCTCTACTACCGCGCCGGCTCCGCGGCCTCCGCCATGTCGCCCCGCGTCGTCCCCGACCGGGACCTGTGGTCGGGCCGCATCCTGCACGTCTCGGGCATCACCGCCGCCCTCTCCGACGACTGCCTCGCGCTCCTGGGCGAGGCGACCCACCGCCGGCCCGGTCGGCCCCTCGTGTCCTTCGACGTCAACTACCGCGTGAACCTGTGGGACGAGCGCCGGAGCGTGGCGGCCGACCCCACCGTCCTGCTCGACCTGGCGCGCGGCGCCGACCTGGTCTTCGTCGGCGAGGACGAGGCCGAGGCCGCGTGGAACATCCGCGGCGCGAACGCGATTCGGGCCGCGCTCCCCGAGCCGGGCATCGTCGTCGTCAAGCAGGGCGGCGCGGGCGCCACCGTCTTCACCGACCACGGGCCGGCGGTGTTCGTCCCGGCCCTCACCGTCGACATCGCCGCTCCCGTCGGCGCGGGCGACGCCTTCGCGGCCGGGTTCCTGTCCGCGACCCTGCGCGGCCTGCCGGTACGCCGGCGCATCCGCCACGGCCACCTCATGGCCGCCGCCGCCCTCACCGTCGCGGGCGACCTCGCCGTCCCCCCGCCGCGCGCCGTCGCCGATCGCCTCGCGGCCCTGGACGACGAGGCCTGGGGCAGACTGCGTCTCGGCCCCGGCTGGACCGAGGCCAGCGCCATCGGGGCGGACCGGGAGGTATGTACGCCATGAGCCAGACCGTCGACCGAGCGCTGAGCATCCTGCCGCTGCTGGCCCAGGGGCCCGCGGACCTCGGACAGGTCGCCGAGCGCCTCGGCGTGCACAAGTCCACCGCGCTGCGCCTGCTCCGCACCCTGCACGAGCACGGTCTCGTCTACCGCCAGCAGGACCAGCGCTACCGCCTCGGCGCACGCCTGTTCGCGCTCGCCCAGGAGGCCGTCGAGAACCTCGACGTCCGCGAGATCGCGCACCCGCACCTGGTCGCGCTCAACGAGCAGTGCGGGCACACCGTCCACCTCGCGGTGTACGAGGAGAACGAGGTCCTCTACATCGACAAGGTCGAGAGCCGCTACCCGGTGCGGATGTACTCGCGCGTCGGCAAGCCGGTCGCGATCACCGTCGCCGCCGTCGCCAAGCTGCTCCTGGGCGACCTGCCCGAGCCCGAGCGGCGCGCCCTCGCCGAGCGGCTCGACTACCCCATGTACACGTCCCGTTCGATACCGAACGCCGCCGCGTTCCTCAGGGAACTGGCGACCGTCCGCGAACAGGGCTGGGCCACCGACCTCGGTGGCCACGAGGAGTCCATCAACTGCATCGCGGCCCCCGTCCGCGGTGCGGACGGTCTGGTCGTCGCCGCCATGTCGGTCTCCGCGCCGAATGTCGTCGTCACCGCCGAGGAACTCCTGAGCCTGCTCCCGCTGGTACGCCGCACCGCCGACGCCATCACGCGGGAGTACTCGGGCACCGCCCACCCCCCGCGATGACCGCTCGACGACCGCGCGATCAGCGCCCGATCACCGCCCCGACCAAGAAGGCACGCTCATGACCGACAAGCTCGAAAAGATCGCGATCACCCCCGCCGGCCACACCGCGCCGCCCGCCAAGTTCTCCCACGGCGTGCGCAAGGGCAACATCCTCCAGGTCGCCGGCCAGGTCGGGTTCCTCCCGGCCGTCGAGGGCCAGGCGCCCACCCCCGCCGGTCCGACCCTGCGCGAGCAGACCCTCCAGACCTTCGCCAACGTCAAGGCGATCCTGGAGGAGGGCGGCGCGAGCTGGGACGACGTGATGATGATGCGCGTCTACCTGACCGACACCGGCCACTTCGCCGAGATGAACGAGATCTACAACGCGTACTTCGAGGAGCAGGGCCTGACCGCGCCCGCCTCCGCCCGCACCACCGTCTACGTCGGCCTCCCCGCGGGTCTGCTCATCGAGATCGACGCGCTCGCCGTTCTCGGCTGAGCCCCCTTGCCCCGATCGTTCCCGGCTGTCCCCCTCGGCACGGCGCCCTCCTCCCCCATGGCGCCGTGCCGCGGTCCCCCCTGCCCCACACGCCCGGAATCCATGAGGTCCCCTCCGTGCTGTCCACGCTGCCGGCTTCGACGCCGCCCCCGAAGTCCCCACCGCACACCGGCGGTCTACTGCTCCTGTTCGACGGCACGGCCGCTCTGCTGACCGTCGCGACGCTCGGCATCGCGCTCCTTCTCTACCTGATCATCAAGGTCAGGCTCCAGCCGTTCGTCGCGCTGCTCGCGGTCTCCATAGCCGTCGGCCTCGGCGCGGGGCTGTCCGTCACCGAACTCTTCGGCACCGTCCAAAAGTCCGCCGCCGTCTCGGTCATCGAGTCCGGCATGGGCGGCATTCTCGGCCATGTGGCGATCATCATCGGCCTGGGCACGATGCTCGGCGCGATCCTCGAGGTGTCCGGCGGCGCGGAGGTGCTGAGCACCCGCCTGCTGAACCTCTTCGGCGAAAAGCGCGCGCCGCTCGCCATGGGTCTGACCGGCCTCATCTTCGGCGTCCCGGTCTTCTTCGACGTCGGCATCTTCGTACTGGCGCCGATCGTCTACGCCGCCGCCAAGCGCTCCGGCAAGTCGATCCTGTTGTACGCGATGCCGCTGCTCGCCGGTTTGTCGATGACCCACGCGTTCCTGCCGCCGCACCCCGGACCCGTGGCCGCGGCGGGGCTGTTCGACGTCTCGCTCGGCTGGGTCATCCTCATGGGCGTCGTCGTGGGCATCCCGGCCGTGCTGGCCGCCTGGGCGTACGCGGCGTGGATCGGCAAGCGCATCTTCGTCGACGTCCCGCACGACATGGTCGAGGCCGCCGCGGAGGCGAAGGCCGCCGTCGCCGCCGAGCAGGCCGCCTCGGGCATCGAGCCGCCGGAGAAGCCCGTCGCGCTCGGTACGGTTCTCGCCATCATCGGCACGCCGCTCATCCTGATCCTGGGCGCGACGTTCTCCTCCATCGCCTTCGACCCGTCGACCGTGCGTTCGGTCATCGAGTTCTTCGGGAACCCCTTCGTCGCCCTGACGATCGCGCTGATCCTCGCGTACTACCTGCTCGGCATCCGCCGGGGCTGGTCCCGCAAGTCGCTCGAAACGGTGTCGACCGCCTCGCTCAAGCCCGTCGGCAACATCCTGCTGGTCGTGGGCGCGGGCGGGGTCTTCGGCGCGGTCCTCAAGGCGTCGGGTATCGCGAACGCGCTCGCGACGACCTTCGACAACGTCGGCCTCCCGGTCATCGTCCTCGCGTGGCTGATCTCCGTGGTCCTGCGCGTCGCCCAGGGTTCGGCGACCGTCGCCATCGTCGCCACCTCGGGCATCGTCGTGCCCCTGGTCGAGGGCCAGGACATGTCGCAGGCCCACCTCGCCCTGATCATCATGGCGATCTCCGCGGGCTCGATCTTCGCCTCCCACGTCAACGACGGCGGGTTCTGGATGGTCGCCAAGTACTTCGGCATCTCCGAGCGCGACACCCTCAAGTCCTGGACGGTTCTCGAAACCGTGCTGTCGGTGGCGGGCTTCGCGGTCGCGGCGTTGCTGAGCCTGGTGATCTAGCGCCGCACGTAGGCGGGCCGAAGGCCGTCTTCCCGGAAACGGGAAGGCGGCCTTTACCGTCGACGGCTCGCGCACGGCGGTGACCGAAGGGGGCACCGGCGGCCGGCGGTCGGTGGGCCGGTCGGCCACCCGGCACCTGCTCGGCCGGCGGCGAGAGGGCCTTCGGGGTGATCGTTGCCCGACCGCCGTTACCGGGTCGGGGACTTCGGTCCGTTCTCGGTCAGGCCTTGCAGTCCCGAGGTGAGGCGGCCCAGCAGTACGGGGAGGGCCTCGCGGTCGGATTCGGGCCAGTCTCGGGTGACTTCGGCGATGACGTCGCTCCAGGCCGCCCAGATCCGGCGCAGCGTCTCCTCGCCGTGGTCGGTGAGTTCGAGGGCGGCGGCGCGGGCGTCGTCGGGGTCGGGGGTGCGCCGCACGAATCCGGCGGCGACGAGTTCGGCGACCTGGCGGCTGAGGGTGGTGCGCCCGACCTCCATCCGATCGGCGAGGTCGGACAGGCGTACCGGCTGGAAGTCGCCGATGCGGGTCAGGGCGAGCACCAGGTGGGTGGGGACCCGTACGCCGGCCTCGCGTCCCACCCGTTCGACGAGACGGTCGTCGCGGGATACGCGCACCAGGTCGCGCAGGGGCGGGATGACCGAGCGCAGCCAGGCACCGTGCGGCGAGTCGCCGCCTATGGCGGCCTCGCTGAGTCGGGGGTGCGGGTCGAGCTGGGGGGTGGCGTCGGTCATCTGGGGCTTCCCGGTCGCGTCGTCTGGTGCCGGGCGGCCCGGCGGGGTCCACTTTAGCAAGATGGTTGCGTCAGTGTCGCAACTGTGGTTCGGTGCAGGGCCGGGCAATCCAGCGAAAGGAACCCGCCGTCATGAGCGACCGCGAACAGCGGGCGAAGACCGTCGCGAACTTCTGGAAGGGCGTCGACAGCCACGACTGGGACCTCGTCGCGTCCACTCTCGCCGACGATTTCGTCCGCATCGGCATGCGCGACAACGAAGAGGACACCTGCCGGGGCAAGGACGCGTACATCGCGTTCGTGTCCGGTGTGATCGGCCGCACCCGGGCCCACGAGCTGCGGTCGCGCTTCACATTCCTCAGCGACGACGGCCGCTACGCGTTCAACGAGGCCGTGGAGACCATCACGTACGCCGCCGGCGAGGAGCCGCTCGCGATGCGCTTCGCCAACTACCTGGAGCTGAACGACGACGGGCTGATCCGCAAGCTCGACATCTTCTGGAAGACGCCGTCCACGATGCCGCCGGACTGGATCACCGTCGACTCGATCATCGGCGACGACTCGGCAGCCGAGACGGCGTAGCGCCCAAAGGACGTGGCGGCGCCGGGCGCGTCCGGTGGGGTTCGGTCGTTCGTAGCCCCTGACCCCGGTGCGGGTGTGCGGTCAGCCGGTGAGGGGGAGTTGGCTGCCGGTCGCGCCCGCTTCCAGGGTCGGGTAGTCGGGGTGGTCCAGGCGGTGGTGGGCGTAGATCTGGTCGGCCCACGGCGGGTCGAACGGGGTGAACGCGCGCAGTCCCAGGACGCGGCCGATCGGTCGGGTCGGGTGGGCGGCGTTGAAGTCGGCGATCGCGGCGGCCTCGCCGATCTGCTCGACGGTGCCCGGGAGATCGTCGAGGTAGCAGGTGACCCTGGGCAGCAGGTGGCCGTGGTCGGGCCTGCGGAAGAGTTCGAGTGCGGTGGTCGTCGAGGTGTAGTGGTCCAGGTCCAATGCGACGAACCCGACCGGGTTCTCCCGGAGTTCGCGGGTGTGGGTGTCCAGGTAGTCGGGGAGCGTGCGGTCGAGGTCGCCGATCACCAGTTCGGTCTCGCCCAGGCGGGCGCGTAGTCGGGCGTGGTCCATGGCGTAGAAACCCGGGCCGAACAGGTAGGGCAGGTCGCGGGGGTCCTTGGCCGGCGGCATGCCCACCCCGCCGTCGAAGCCGACCACACGCACCGCCACGCCGGTGGCGGCGGCGTAGTGGCGGGCGTGTTCGGCCAGAGTCAGCAGGCCGTTGCCGCCGGCGACCCCGAACTCCACCACCGTCACGCCCCGATGCCCCAGGCGCGCGGCCGATTCGGTGGCCCGGCGCACGCCGTAGGCGTAGTGGGGCCGCTCCACCAGGCCGAACCGGTACGCGGTCGCCGGGCCGACGCCGGGGAGTCGGCGTAACAGCCGGTTCCGGGCGGCGTCGCGGGTACCGGACTTCGACCAGTCCCACACCGTGTCGGCCCAACCGCCGGTGGGCCGACGACCGAACGGATGACCCTTTTGGGCGCTCGTACCCGAACCCCTGCGCATCACGGGCGATTCCTTCCCGACACGACGACGACTACCGGTCACCGGCAGCCTTCCCGCCCGCGCCCGCCGCGCAATCCCGGGCGTGCGACGATGGCGACGACGGGTCGGGTATCGATCGCCCTGATCGAGGCACCGCCGCCGACGTGAGCGGTCGGGTTGCGTCGTGGGGTCGGGTGCGGTCAGGTCCGCGCCGGGTGGCGGGCGCGCGGCGGGCTGTCGCCGAGGAGTTCCAGGCCCAGTGAGGTCAGCGAGTGCAGGACCGCGCCGCCGCGACGGGTCGTGGTGATCAGCCGGGCGTTGCGCAGCACGGTCGCGTGTTGGCTCGCGGACGCCGGCGAGACGTTCAGCCGACGGGCCAACTCCGTGGTCGTACAACCTTCGTTGATCACGGTCAGCGCGGCGGCCCTGGTCTGCCCCAGGAGGGCGCCGAGCGCGCGGTCGTCGCCCGTACCGGGCTGCCACAGCGCGGCGCCGTCCTGGAGGTCGCGCACGGTGGGTACGGCCAGCACGTACGGCGCGGTCTCGTCCTGGACGTCCCAGAGCACCGCCGATTCCCTCCAGACGAAGAGCGTCGGTGCGATCACCAGGCCCCGGCCGCCGAGCACGATGTCGTGGTCCTTGCGCCGCCGGATCTCCAGGACCGGCGGATTCCACCGGATGTACGGCACGTACAACCCGGCCAACAGCCCCTCGACGCCGCCGTCGAGCAAGGAGCGGGTGTAGCGGCTGCGGGCGGCCTCCAGATGCGAGCGCACCCGCTCGTGGAAGGGCGCGACCGTCACGGTATGGGCGGCCCGCAGCGCCTCGGCGAACTCGCGGCGCGGTTCGAGGGCGCCGTCCAGAAAGTCGCGCACCCAGGTCGAGTGGGCGGGATCGAAGGTCAGGTCCGCCAGTTCCGCGCGTAATCGCGCGCCGGGTACCGCGAGCAGGTTCTCGATGCCCTCGTCGAGCGAGGGCGAGTCGCCGACCAGCGTGCGCAGGTCCAGGCCTGGGCCGCGGACGGGCATCAGCGCGGTGAGCGGACCGGGCGCCGCCTCCAGTCGCGCGGCCACCTCGGCGCGCCAGGCCCGGAAGGGCAGCGGTCTGCGCGGGCCGTGCAGCAGTTCCAGGCTGTGGTAGGTCTCGGCGGCCGCACCGACCGTCGTGGCCAGTCGGGTCCGGGCCAGGTCCTCCGCGGTGAAGTGGATCCGCAGCACTCGTGCACTCCGAGGGTCGGGGGCGATTCGTCCGAGACGCGCTGTATGCAGCCTCCCGTTCGGTGCGCACCTCATCGGGAGGACCACGACAGTGTGCGTCCTCGACGGCGCTCCGACCAGCGGGTTTCAGCCCAGCCTGAAAGGCGTTTTCAGACGACGCCGAATCGACCAGGCTTCGGACACGAGGCGAACGGACAACGTCGTCCGCCCGCCCGAGCAAGGCGAGCCGGAGTGGAGGACTCCGGGTGCGAAGCCACATGGGTACAGGCGACGAAATCGGCCGAAGATCCGACACGGGGCGGAAGCACAGGCCGAACGAACACGCCGCCCAACCCCAAGCGGCCCCACACCCGGATCACACCCCGCCCAACGGGGAGGGCCGGGCCTTCCACCAGACTCGCCCCCGGCCGGAGGTAGGCGGATGTCCGCCCACCTCCGGCCGCACACGTCGCGATGTATCGTCGGCGGCATGTTGGTGTGGGAGCGGGAGGAGCCGCCGAGTCGGCCGGTGCCGGCGCCGTTGAGTCGGGAGCGGATTGTGGGTGCGGCGATCGGGCTGGCGGATGTGGACGGCCTGGAGGCGGTGTCGCTGCGCAAGGTGGCCGCCGTGCTGGGCGTCGGGCCGATGCGGCTGTATGGCTACATCGCCACCAAGGAGGAGTTGCTCGACCTGATGGTCGATGCGGTTCACGCGGAGATTCGGCCGGTCGGAGACGGTTGGCGCGAGGTGCTGCACTCCCTGGCCGAGACCACCCGGCATGCCGCCCACCGGCACGAGTGGTTCGCCGATCTGATCGGTGGACGCCCCCGGCTCGGGCCGCACGCGCTGGCCAGGGGGGAGGCCGTGCTGGCCGCGATGGGCGACATCGACCTGGACATCGTCGTGCCGGCCGTCGACGCGGTCGACGCGTACGTGATCGGCGCGGTGCGCCGGGAGGTCACCGAGTGGCGCGCCGAGCGGGCCACCGGGATGGACAAGCGGCAGTGGCAGGCCGCCTTCGGGCCCTATCTGGAACGCGTCTTCGCGACCGGCCGATACCCGGCACTGGAATCGGTCGTCCGCGACGGCCCGCACCCGGTCCCCGACGAGACCTTCCGGACCGGCCTCGACTTCATCCTCGACGGCATCGAGGCCCGCCTCTCGAACTGACGCGCCGGCGACCGCGTGTCTCACTCGGCGAGTTCCGCGCGCAGTGCGCCGACCGAGGCCGGGTCCCAGCCGGGGCGCGGTGCGGAGCCGACCAGCAGCCGAGTGTAGGCGTGTTGCGGGTCGGTCAGGATGTCGGAGGTGCGGCCCTGTTCGACCGCCACACCGCGATAGAGCACCAGCAGGTCGTCGGTGACCTGCTGCACCACGGCGAGGTCGTGGCTGACGAACACCAGCGCGACGTTCGTCTCCGTGCGCAACTCGGTGAGCAGGTGCAGGATCTGCGCCTGGATCGACACATCCAGCGCGGAAACCGCCTCGTCGAGCACCAGGACGCGCGGGCGGGCCGCCAATGCCCGGGCGATGGACAGCCGTTGCCGCTGTCCGCCGCTGAGCCGATGCGGACGCGCGTCGGCCTCGCGCGTGCCCAGCCCGACCTGGTCGAGCAGTTCGCGCACCCGCTTGTCGCGGTCCGCCTCGCCGTGCAGCCGCAGTACGCCCGCCACGCACTGCGCGGCGGTGAGCCGGGGGTCGAGCGACACGTACGGGTCCTGGAAGACCATCTGGATCTCCCGGGCCCGACGCAGCCGCTCCGCAGCGCCCCGTACGCGTGGCGCGCGCTCATGTCCGTCCACCGCGATGGTGCCCGCGTCCGGGCGGACCAGGCCCACCAGCATGCGCGCGATCGTGGTCTTGCCCGAGCCGGACTCGCCGACCAGGCCGAGCGAGCCGCCCGGCGGCACGGTGAAGGAGATGTCGTCGGCCGCGACCGTCCGGCCGCCGCGTCGGCCCGGCAGCGCGAACTCGCGGCACAGGCCGTGTACTTCCAAAGCCGGCGTGGTCATGCGCGCACCATCTCCACGGGGTGGTCCAGGTCGGTGCGGCGGCACATCACGCTGCCGCCGCCGTCGAGTTCGCGGGCGACCGGCCGCCAGGTCTCGCACGCGCCCTGTGCCGCCGGGCAGCGCGCGACGAACGGGCAGCCGGGGAAGGCGTCGTCCAGCGACGGCGGCCGGCCGGGGATCGGCCGGATCGGGCGCGGATCGCCCAACTCCGGTGTGCAGGCGAGGAGTCCGGCCGTGTACGGGTGGCGAGGATCCGCGAACAGCTGCTCGGCCGTGCGCTCCTCCACGACCCGTCCGGCGTACATCACGTACACCCGGTCGCAGTAGGCCGCGGCCAGGTGCAGGTCGTGCGTGATGAACAGCAGGCCCAGGCCGCGCCGGGCGCGGTGTTCGCGCAGGATGGCCAGGATCTCGGCCTGGGTCGTCACGTCCAGCGCGCTGGTCGCCTCGTCCGCGAGCAGCAGTTCGGGGTCGCCCGCGAGCGCCGCCGCGATCACCACCCGCTGGAGCATCCCGCCGGACAACTCGTGCGGGAACTGCCGCAACCGCTCGGCCGGTCGCACGATGCCCACCGCTTCGAGCAGCCGCAGCGCCTCGGCGTACGCCTGCGCCTTCGGCCGGCCCAGGGTGTGGATCAGCCGCTCGGTCAGGAAGTCGCCGATCCGGCGCACCGGATTGAGCGAGGAGCGGGGATCCTGGTGCACCATCGCCACCCGGCGGGCCCGCAGTTCGCGCAGGTCGCCGGTGTTCAGGGTGAGTACGTCGCACCCGGCCACGCCCACCCGGCCGCGGATCCGCGCGTCGCGCGGCAACATCCGCAACACGGCCTTGGCGGCGGTGGACTTGCCCGAGCCGGACTCGCCGACCAGGCCCACCACTTCGCCGCGACCCACCCGCAGACGCACCGCGTCGAGCACCGGGCGGCGCGCGCCGACGCCGGGCAGTTCGACCGTCAGGTCCTCGATGTCCAGCAGGCGATCGTGGTGCCGGTTCTCGACGACCGCGTTCGTCTTGTCGACCATCGTCATCGTTCCCTCACCCCCAGGCGGTCGGAGATCCGCACGCCGACGACATTGAAGGCCACCACGACCAGGGCGATCGCGGCGCCGGGTACCAGGGCCGGCCACAGCGCGCCCTGGACCAGCGCGGCCTGCCCCTCCTTGACCATCAGCCCCCATTCCGAACTGGGCGGCTGGGCACCGAAACCCAGGTAGCTGAGCGTGGCCATGCCCATCAACACCTGGCCGAACATCAGCACCAGGTAGCCGATCAGCGACGGCGCCAGGTTGGGCACGAGCCGCCGGGCGCAGATCGCGAATCCGCCCATACCCTGCACCCGGTAGGCGTCGATGTAGGGCTTGGCCCGCTCCGCGAGCGCGATGCTGCGGGTGTACTTGGCCACCACCGGCGAGTAGGCCAGCGCGAGCGCGATCACCGCCGTGGTCAGCCCGTCGCCGAACACCGACACGATCAGGATGACGAACAACAGCCCGGGGAAAGCGAACATCACGTCCGTGACGCGCGAGACGAACGCGTCCACCCAACCGCCGTGCCAGGCGGCCAGCGTTCCCAGCGCGATGCCGATCACCGACGCGAGCGCGAGCAGCGCCAGCGGCGCCACCAGGCTCGGGCCGGCCCCGTGCAGCACCCGCGAGAGCAGGTCGCGCCCAGACTGGTCGGTGCCCAGCACGTGCGCGCCGTCGGGCAGCGCGAGTGAGGCGTTCAGGTCGATCGCGTCGGGTTCGTACGGCGCCACCAGCGGCGCCAGGATCGCCAACGCCGCGGTCAGCAGCAGGAATCCGGCCGCGATCCGGAACGGGATCGGCCAGGTCCGCTTGGGCTTGGCCGGCTCGGGGGATGCCGTGGCGACCGACGGCACGGCGGCTTGGAGGAGGGTCATGCGGCGCTTCCTTCGAGGCGCACCCGCGGGTCGATCAGCGGGTGGACGAGGTCGACGAGCGTGGTGACGAGCATGTACGCGAGCACCATGAGCAGCAGCACGGCCTGGGTCACCGGGAAGTCGTGCGTATTGATCGCCTGGACGAGGAGCGAGCCCATGCCGCTGATCCCGAACGCGGTCTCCACGACCACGGTGCCCGCGAACAGGCTCGCGGTGATCAGGCCGCACATGGTCACCACCGGCGCGAGCGCGTTGCGCAGCACGTGTCGGCGGATCACCTTGAACTCGGACAGTCCCGCCGCGCGGGCCACGGCGACGTGGTCCTGGGCGTACTGCTCCAGCATGCTCTGCCGGGTCACCCGGCTGACCACGGCCAGTTCGCCCAGGGCCAGGGAGAGCGCGGGCAGGGTCAGATGGTAGAGGCGGTCGCCGAAGCCCTCGCCGGCGCCGGTGACCGGGAACCAGCCCAACTGCACGCCCAGGAAGGCGACCAGGGCCAGCGCCTTGACGAACTTGGGAATCGACGCGAGCAGCGTGGTGACCGCGACGACGATCGCGTCGACCCGCCCGCCGCGCACCGCGGACACCACGCCGAGGGCGACGCCGGCCACCACGAACAGCACGGCGGAGTAGGAGACGAGGAACAGCGTGGTGGGCACGCGCGAGGACACCAGGTCCGCGACCTGGTCGTGGTACTGCATCGAGCGGCCGAGGTCGCCGTGCAGGACGCCGCCGATCCAGTCCCCGTACTGCACCCACAGCGGGTCGTCGAGGTGGTAGGCGGCTCGGACGGCGGCCAGCTTCTCCGGCGTCGCGTCCTCCTGGCCGCCGACCAGGAACGCGGCCGGGTCGCCGGGGGCGGCGTAGATAGCGCCGAAGATCACGAAGGACGCGGCGAGCAGGGTGACGAGCAGCCCAAGGGTGATGCGCAGGGCGCGGGCGGGCATGGGAGACACCTCCGGGGGCGGGGGAACGGGCCGGGGCGCGCCGGTGGGGCCGGCGCGGGACGTCAGCCC
This sequence comes from Embleya sp. NPDC020630, assembly GCF_044334985.1. Taxonomy (NCBI): domain Bacteria; kingdom Bacillati; phylum Actinomycetota; class Actinomycetes; order Kitasatosporales; family Streptomycetaceae; genus Embleya; species Embleya sp. NPDC020630. The sequence goes on along the minus strand of NZ_JBIRUB010000009.1, from coordinate 297,449 downwards.
TTGGCGCCGAGGTCGGCCAGCCACGGGTAGGCGACGTTGGACATCGACGCGGGGGCGCCGGTCAGCTTGGTGCTGGTGACCAGCACGTTCGGCACCTGGACCAGCGGCAGCCACACCGCGTCGGCGGTGAACCGGCGCTCGGCCTCGACCAGCAGCCTGGCCCGGGCGGCGTCGTCGGTGGTGCGCAGCGCCTCGTTGACGACCTTGTCGTACTCGGGCGAACTGAAGCCGACCCAGTTGTTGTTCGATCCGGTGAGCGCGTTGTCGTAGAAACCGGCCGGGTCGGCCTTGGAGATGTACCAGTCGTCGGCGAACATGTCGACGCTCTTGCGCAGCGCCTGGTCGGTGTACAGGGAGGTGAAGTCGGCGCCGGACATGGTCTTGATCTGGGCCTTGAGGCCGATCCGGTGGGCCGCGTCCACCACCGCGTTGGCGATCAGGTTGCGGGTGGGCGTGCCGTCGTTGGCGATCACGAGGGTGGGGACGGCGGGGCCCACTTCGGTGACCAGCTTCTTCGCCGCGTCCAGGTCGGCGGCGGCGGGCTGCGCCGGGGCGCCCTGGAGGGCGTCGTAGCCGGCCTGGAAGGTGGCCTTCTCGTAGCCCCACGCGCCCGGTCCCAGGGGCGTCTTCCAGGGGGTGGCGAGTCCGGCGAAGGCCGCCTTGGCGATGCCCTGGCGATCCAGCGCGAGCGAGAGCGCGCGCCGCACGCGCGGGTCCTTCATGCCGCCGCGCTCGGTGGGGATGAGCGTCCAGGCGCGGGAGGAGGAGCCGTAGGAGACGGTGAGCGCGCCGTTGCCGGCCAGGGGCGGGACGGCGCTCATCGTGGTGAGGTAGGTACCGTCGGCGGCGCCGGTGGTCATGCTGTTGACCATGGCGTTCTCGTCGGCCCAGCCGAAGGTGGCCGAACGCACCAGCGGCTTGCGGGACTTGTCCCAGTAGGCGTCGTAGCGCTCCAAGGTGATCCGGCTGCCGGCCTTCCATTCCTTGAGGGTGTACGGACCCGTGCAGGCGTCGGTGCGGCCCGGGGTGCCGTAGTCCTTGCCCGCCGGCTCGGCCTGTTCGCGGTCGAGCACGACGCCCGCGTTGCCCGCGAGGGCCTTGGTGAACAGCGCGTCGGGTTCCTTCAGGCGTACGGTGACCTCGGCGTCGCCGGTGCGTTCGATGGAGCTCACCCGCTCGAACTCGTCCGACTCGTTCCTGCCATCGGCGGCGTGCCGTTGCAGGCTCCACACCACGTCGTCGGCGGTCATCGGCGAACCGTCGTGGAAGGTGACGCCGGCGCGCAGCTTGAGGACGAGCGTGGTGGGGTCGGTGTAGGTGGCCGAGTCGGCCAGGTGCGGGCGCGAGCTCAGGTCGGGTTGGGTCTGGAACAGACGTTCGCAGACGTTCGCGAGCAGCGCGTTCGAGTCGCTGTCCGAACGCACGTCCAGATCCAGCGACTTGGGTTCCTTGGCGAGCAGCCATCTGACGCTGTCCACGGGGCCGGTGCCCTTGGCGGTGGTGTCGGTCAGCGCGAGGTCGGCGGGTTTGCCGGGGGTGCCCGCGGGGTGGTTGCCGCCGGCGGTCTTGTTGGAGCAGGCGGTGCTCAGGCCGAGCAGGGCCGCGAGGCCGAGGGCGGCGAGGGTGCGGGTGCGGGACATGCGACTCTCCGGGGGATGCGGGCGTGCGGGGACGCAGGGTGCGGGAACGCGGGGAGCGGTGCCGGGAGCGGCGGGTTCAGGCGCCGCCGGGGCCGTCGTGCAGGTTCCAGGGCAGGAGTTCGTACTCGTGATCGCACGGGGTGCCGGCGGTGACGCGGTATTCGCCCGTGGTCAGGTCGACGCAACTGGACAGGAGCGTCGCCCACTGTCGGACCGCCGGTCGGGCCGGATCCGGGTGGGTGCACAACGATTCGGGGTAGCCGAGGTGGTCGGACATCGCGGCGTGGATCAGCTTGCGGGTCTCGGCCGGGTCCCCCGCGCCCCGGCAGCGCCGCAGGCCGGCCTCGGCGCGCGGCACCCGGAGCAGCGAATCCGGCGCCGAGGGGCGGTAGTTCGCGGCCAGCTGGGTGGGCATGAAGGCCTGGTAGTGATTGCCGTGCACGAGCAGGCCGTCGTCGGGATACATCCAGCCGTTGGCGCCGGGGGTGGTCTCGACGTCGATCGCGAAGCCCGCGCGGTGGGTGAGCAGGGCGTTGCTGGCGATGTGTGCGCGGGTGCGGAAGAGCACGTCCAGTGCCTCGGCCGGGTTGGCGCAGTCGAGTACGCGGCGCCGGATCAGCGTCTGCGGGATGCCGATGGCGTGGTCGAAGCGTCCGCCGAGACCGTTGGCGTTGAGGGCGAGGCCGGCCGAGTTGGCGCCCTGCCGGCCGACCTGGCCCGCCTCGACCTGCATCACCACGGTGGGCTTGCCGGGCTGGACCACGCGCACGACCATGACCGTCTCGCGCACGCCGTGGCGCCAGTCCCAGTTCTGGCCGGCGTACACGTGGCCGTCGCCGGAGGCCGGTTCGAGCAGGGCGAAGGAGGTGCAGCCGTCGGGGGTCTCCGCGGCCTGGGCAGCCGGGGCTCCCATCGCGGCGAAGGTGTCGTCGTAGATGATCTCGCCGCGGGCGTTGAGGGCGAGGATGTCGAGCAGGTCGAGGCCGGCGCCCTCGGCGATCCCGGTCATCTCCTCGACCAGGTCGGGGGCGAAGGCGCGGGACGGGGCGAGCCAGTGTTCGGCGCGGGCGGTGACCTGACTCCAGGTCAGGCCGCCGGCGGCGCCGAATGCCTCGGCGTAGTAGTCGACAGCGGTATGGATGAGCGCGCTCGCCCCTTCGCCGTACTGGCGGCCCCGGCTCCGGGGCTCGCCGCCGATCTCGATGGTCGGAAGGGACACGCCACTCACGTCGTCTCCTGGGGTGCTGGGGTATGGGGGTCCGCCGTGCGGGGTGTCGCGGGGGTCGCGGCGACACTTGTCGTCCCGGGTCGGTTCGATCCGAGCCGCTCTGCCGTAACAGTCATTACGAGATCGCGGTAATATGTATTGCTTGTTTCATGAGGAGAGTAATGGTTGATACCGGGGAGTCAAGAGGCGTGAGCGAACAACCGCAGGAGAATCCGGCGCTGGCCCGAGTCCGGGCGGCGATCCGTGAGCAGTGGGCCGACCTGTCGCCGGCCGAGCGGAACGTGGCCAGATACCTGACCAACTGCTCCCCCGAGCAGGTACTCTTCGCCAGCGCCGCGGACCTGGGCGCGAGCATCGGCGTCAGCAACGCCACCGTGGTGCGCACCCTGCAACGCCTGGGCCTGGGCGGCCTGTCCGCGCTCAAGCGCGACATCGCCGCCGACTTCGTCACGGACGTGGCCCCCGAGGTGCGCGTCCGGCAGCGGATCACCCAGGTCGGCCAGGACCTCGACGGCATCCGCGCCAGGGTCTACGACGAGGCGATCGAACGGCTGGAACACGGCCGGGCCAACCTGGACGCGACCGCCTTCCGCCGGGCCACCCAACTGCTGGCCGACGCAGGCGAGGTGCTGGCGTACGGCGTCGGCGCCTCGGAACTGGCCGGCCGCCACCTCGCGCTCAAGCTCAACCGCATGGGCCGGCGAGCCCGCTTCGTGGGCACCACGGGCTTCGCGCTGGCCGACGAACTGCTCACGCTGCGTCGCCAGGACGTGGTGGTGATGTTCGTTCCGGGCCGATTCCTGCACGACATGGAGGTACTGCTGGACCGCGCCCGCGTACTCGGCGCCGGCATCGTGGTGGTCACCGACGAACTGGTGGAACGCCTGGCCGACACGGCGGACGCGGTCCTGTACGCCCCCCACACCCCGACCGGCATCACCACCGAATCCCTGGCCGCACTCGTCCTCGGCGACGCACTCCTACTGGCCGTCGCCTCCCTCGACGAAACCCGCTCCGTCGAACACTCCCACCAACTCACATCCCTCAGAGCCCAACTCCTCGACCCCAGAGAAGCCCGCCCCAAACGCTGAAACCGAAGCAGGGGGTGGTCACGAGCCCCGGCCGCCCACCTCGACCACGCCGCTCGCAGCCTCCGCTCAGGGGGCGGGTGGCGCGGGTCGGTCGTGGGTCGGTGGGTGTTTGGGGGCGGGGACCCGGACTTCGGTGCGGAATTGGAGGCAGTCGGCTGCCGGGTTGTCCCGGGTGCATTCGAGCATGTACCCGAGGTAGCCGCGGGCCGTGTCGAGTTGGTCTATTTGCGCCTCGATGGCGGTGATCCTCGAGGCGACGGTGTCGCGCCAGTTGTGTGTCGCGGTGCGGCCGGCCAGGACGGCGGCTATCTCGTCGAGCGACATCAGGCCGGTGTCGCGCCACAGGCGGATCAGCGCGATTCGGTACAGGTGTTCCGCGTCGTAGTAGCGCCGGCCCCCGCGGCGGTGCGGGGTGATCAGCCCTCGGCGCTCCCAGTAGTGCAGCGTCGAGATCGGCAGGTCGAAGCGGTCCGCGACGTCGCCGACCGCGACCAGGGTGTCCGTCATCGCCTCAGTTGACCTCAACCCGGGTTGAGAAGGCAAGGTCGATCCCACTCGACCCGGCCCCGGGCGCGGATGTCCGCGCCGGCCGCGAGTCGGTCTGCCACGCGCACCTCGGGAGGGCCGATGAGAACCGTCCGCGACACGAGTACGCCGCCGACCCCGATCGGCGAGCGGGCGATCCGGCGCCGGGAGCGGGTGGTGCTCGTGCTTGCCTGCGTGGTCTCGTTCGTGGTGGTCCTGGACGCGACGATCGTGTCCGTGGCGCTGCCGGACATCCGGGTCGACCTCGGCTACTCCCCTGCGGCGCTGCCCTGGGTGGTCAACGCCTACACGCTCGCGTTCGCCGGGTTCCTCCTGCTCGGCGGGCGCTGCTGCGACGTGTACGGGCCGCGCCGGAGCCTCGCCGTCGGGATGGCCCTCTTCACGGCGGCCGGGCTCGTCTGCGGACTGGCCACGTCGCCGGCGGTGTTGTCGGCGGCCCGGGCGGCTCAGGGCCTGGGGGCGGCATTGTCGATGCCCGCCACGCTGTCCGTGCTCACCGCCACGTTTGCGGAAGGGCCGCGTCGGGCCCGGGTGTTGGGCACCTGGAGCGCGGTCGGCGGGATCGCCGCGACGGCGGGGCCCGTGCTCGGCGGGGTGCTGACCCAGTGGCTCGGGTGGCGCTGGGTGTTCCTGGTGAACGTCCCGTTGGGGATCGGCGCCGTGGCCGTCGGCCTCGCCGTACTCGCGCCGCACCGACGCGGATCGGGCGGGCCCGGTCGGCTCGACGTCGTCGGCGCGCTCCTGGCCACGTCGGGTCTGGTGGCCGTGGTGTTCGCCGTGATGCGTTCCGAGGCGGTGGGATGGGCGAGTTCGTCGGTGTGGGCCGTGCTGACGGTCGGCGTGTTGTTGCTCGGCCTCTTCCCCGTACATCAGGCCCGGTGGGCCGCCGATCCGCTGCTGCCGCCGGGGTTGTTCCGATTGCGGTCGGTGCGCGGTGCCAACGTGGTGATGTTCCTGGTGGCGCTGGGTTTCGTCGCGACGCTGATCATCCTGTCGTTCCACATGCAGTACGTCCGCGGTTACACACCGCTGCGCGCCGGATGCGGATTCCTGCCGATCGGCCTCGGCATGATGGTCGGGGCACGAACCGCCGGGTCACTGAGCCTTCGGCTGGGCCCGCGCCGCGCCGTCTTCGCGTACTGCGCCCTGGGCGCGGTGGGGCTCACCGCGCTCGCGGCGTCCGCGACCGCCGCCGCGCACGGCTCCTATTGGTGGGCCGTCGCCGTCCCGGGCGCGCTGTTCGGGCTCGGAACCGCGGCCGCCTTCACGCCGATCACGCTGGCCGCCACCGCGGGTGTACCGCCCGCCCGAGGCGGTGTGGCGGCCGGGCTGCTCAACACCGTCCGCCAGGTCGGCGGCGCCGTCGGCCTGGCGGTCCTGAGCACGATCGCCTCCGCCGTGACGGGCCCGCACGGCGACGAGGACCGAACCCCCACCCCGCACGCCCTCGCCGACGGCTACGCGGCGGCCCTGGCGGTGGCGGCCGGCTGCGTAGCCGTCGCATCGGTGATGGCCCTCGTCGCGATGCCACGAACTACCCGACCGCCGACGGACCATGCGCCGACCTCGGGCGCCTGAAGCCCGCCCCGCCACCACTCGCCTCGTCAGCCGCCCCCGGGAGGCTCGACGGCGCCGGCGGGCGCGGTCGCGTGTGGGTCGGGGGCCTGTTGCCGGCGCGTGGGGGCCTCGGTGGGCGTGGTCGCCGTCAGCCACAGGCCCGTGAACACGGCGCCGATCAGGGTGATCACGCCGGCCGCCAGGAACGCGCTGTTCAGGCCCGCCTCGAACGAGGCACCGTCGGACTGCCGCGTGCGCACGACGGCCCCGAGTACGGCCACGCCCAACACGGCGCCGATCTGGCGTGTGGTGCTGCTGATGCCCGCGGCAAGCCCTCCCTCCTGCGGGTCGACCGCCTGGATGGCGGCGCCGGTGAGCGGGGACATGGTCAGGGCGAAGCCGATACCGACGATCGCCAGTCGCCACCACACGTTCCCGTAGCCGGTGTGGGCGTGCACGAAGCCCAGTGCCAGCAGCCCGAGTCCGGCCAGTGTCAGCCCTGCGGTCACCACGACGCGGAAGCCGTATCGGGCGGCGAGCCTGCCCGCGAACGGGCTGACGATCACCATCGCGAGCGTGGTCGGCAACGTCTGCAGGCCGGCGCGCACCAGCGAACTGCCCTGGACGTACACGAAGAACTGGGAAAAGAAGAACGTCGAGCCCATGAGCGCGAAGCCCACCACGACCATGGCGGTGTTGGACACCGTGAACAGTCGCCGGCGGAACAACCGCGGCGGCAGCACGGGGTTGGCGCGGCGCCCCTCGACGACGACGAAGGCGGCGAGGACCACGACCGCGGCGGCGAAACCGCCCAGGATCGCCGGCGAGGTCCAGCCGCGGCTGCCGCCCTCGATCAGCGCATAGGTCAGCGCCCCCACGCCGAGGACGGACAACACCGTCCCGGGGACGTCGATCGCGGGCGCGTTCGGATTACGGGATTCGTCCAGGAGGCGCAGCCCGGCCGCCAGGAGCAGCACGCCGATGGGCACATTGATCAGGAAGATGGCGGGCCACCCGAAGGCATCGGCCAACAGGCCACCGGCCGGCGGGCCGGCGGCCAGGCCGATGCCGCTGAATCCGGCCCACAGTCCGATCGCCTTCACTCGTTCCTGCGGAACGGGATGGGCGGCGACGAGCAGGGCCAGCGACGCCGGGCTCAGCGCGGCGGCGCCGACACCCTGGAGCACCCGTCCGGCGAGCAACCATCCGACCGAGGGCGCCATGGCGCACATCAACGACGCGAGGGTGAACACCGCCACGCCGGACAGGAACACCCGTTTTCGGCCGAAGCGGTCGGCGAACACGCCGCCGGACAGCAGCAACATGGCCACCAGCAGCACATAGGCGTCGACGATCCATTGCAGGCCGGTCAGTTCGGTATGCAAACGCTCCTGCATGTCGGGCAGCGCCGCGCCGACGATCGTGTTGTCGAGCAGCACCATGAACTGGCCCGCGCAGGTCGAAGCGAGCAACGCCGTCCGGCTCGATCGACCGCCTGCGGCCACAGGCAATGCAGCCATGCTCGTCCCCCTCCTTCGCCCGGTACGACCGGGCATGACCGACTTGCCCGCACAAAGCAGCCCGGCAAGTCCTACAAACGCAGGTGCCTACTGCGTTAGAGAGGACTGTAGGTCGCATCCCCCCACTAAGGCAAGCAGCAGCTGCGTTAAGGTGAGCGGATGGACGAGTCACGGATCGACGAGCCGCGGATGGATGAACCACAACGAGCCCGGCGGCCCGGCGGGCGCAGCGCCCGCGTGCGCGCGGCGGTACATCAGGCCGTCGCGGACCTGGTCGGCGAACGCGGCTACAGCGGCTTCACCGTCGGCGAGGTCGCGGCCCGCGCGGGTGTGGCCGACACGAGCATCTACCGCAGGTGGGGCAGCCTGGAGAACCTGCTCGCCGACGTGACGAACTCCCGCCTGACCGCACGGTCGCCGATGCCCGACACCGGAAGCCTGTCCGGCGACCTCCACACCTACGCGGCCAACGTGGCCCGCGAAATCACCGGCCCCCACGGCCCGGCGGTGTTGCGCCTGACCATCGCGCTGTCCGACATGGACGAACAGGGCCTGCGGGCGCGCGACGACTTCCTCGCCGAACGCTCCCGGCAACTGCAGTCGATGCTCGACCGCGCCGCCGAGCGCGGGGAAGACCCACCCGACGCGCTCGACGTACTCGACCACGTCATGGCCCCGATGTACATCCGGGTCCTGTTCGGGATCGGCGCACTCACTCCGGAGTACATCGACGGGCTGGTCGACCGACTGTTGTCGTGACCCCCCGCCGGCCGGGCAACCCCGCAATCGACCGGGTCACGAATCGACCCACCCCGCCTCGCCCACACTTCGCCGCACCTCCTGGTCGGACCGGAATCGGCCGGGCGTACACCCGATCAGGCCCTTGAAGGTGCGGACGAAGTGGGGCTGATCGTGGTAGCCGGTCTCCGTGGCCGCCTCCGTCCACGACAGCCCCGCGTGATGCCGTCGCAACGCCGCGCGCAGGCGCAGGACTTGGGCCATGGTCTTGGGCGACGTGCCGATCTGCTCGCGGAAGCGCCGCTCCAGGCGCCGGACGCTCCAGCCGGCCGCGTCGGCCAGCTCGTCCACTCGCGCGCGTCCGTCCACTCGCACCAACTCCCGCCAGGCGTCCACGACTTCGGGACAACAAAGCGGGCCGTCCCGGAGCCGGGCGGCAAGCAGGTCCTCGACCAAACCGAAACGGCCCGACCAGTCCGGGCATTCGGCCAGGCGTTCGTCGAAGTGCCGCTCTCGCGTGCCGAGCAGGTGCACCGGGTCCAGCGGGCGGTCAACCCATTCGGCCATCGGGAGGCCGCAGATCCGGTAGGCCGCGAGCGGCGTCAGCAGCACGGTGACGCCCGCCAGAACACCGGTGTGCTCGCCGATCACGGTCTTCGTACAACCCCCGGTGACCATCGAGGTTCCGGACACGGCACGCCTCGGGTCGATCGCGTCGACCACCCGCACCGGTTCGCCGAACCCGATCATCACCCTGACGACCCCGTCCGGCACGACCAACCGGTGTCTGGTGCCACGGGCTCGGAGGCGGAATCCACGCAGGCCCAACACCTGTCCGCGCAATGCCGGACCCGCCCTTCGGGCCACGAACTCCCCTGCCTCCACACCGTTTGCCGCAGGACTCACCTGGGCGCGGACGGCACTCGTCGCGCTCCCACCACCGCGCGCTTCGGGGCGCCTGTCCCCCGACGGTCGACCGGCTTCTCGCATATCGACGCACAGTAGCGTGTCGGTGACGGCGCCGACGAGCCCGGAATCGGACCGTTCGGCTGCCGGAACGCGCCGCAGCCGCCACCGTGACGTATTCGTGCAATACACGCGCCCTCGGACCCGCCAATCTGGGACTCGGGCACGGCGATCCCGCACCGCCGGCTCCTCGGTCGCGAATCGGCCGCGGGGCGGGCTGCGGACGGACGAGGAAGTACCGATATCGCCGCTTCGACCGACGGCTGCCCGTCGACGGGGGGCGGGCAGCACCGGGGGGAGGGCACTGCCCGCGCCCCTGTCGCCGATCCGGCCTCCCCGGCGAGCGGACCGGCGCTCGCGACCGGTCATGAACACCAAGACGCCCTCGGACGCGCCCGGGTCCTCGACCCGCGGCAGACACGATCGCCACCTCGTGTGATGCCGCGCCCGATCCGCGGGGCCGCCGCCCGGGCCGAGGCACCACCCATGCCTCGGCCCGGAGCCGTGCTTGCCCTCATGCCCGGGAGGGAGGCACCGGGCAGCGAAGCCCATCCGGGCCCGGTGGGAACCACCGCGAACCCGTCGCGACGGAGCAGCGGGTCGGGGTCGGGCAACGCTCGACGCGCGGGCCGGCAGGGCGTACCCGGCGCGGCCTCGCTCGTCCGCGCCGAGATCAACGGCGAAGCGCGGAGCCGGGTCGTCGCGACCGGGATCGTGCGCGGCCTCGGTATGCTTCCGGGCCGCGCATCCGCGAACCCGCCACCGGGCGTCAAGGCACCGTGACACCGCGCCCGACTCCTCCGAGCCGCCCGCGAGGCGTACGCCCTGGACGGCCCCGGCGTGTCCTCCGGCGCGATCGCCCGCCGAGCGGGCGTGGGCGCCGCCACCCTCTGAGAGCTCAGCGCCGCGTTCCTGGCCGAGTTCCCCGACGCGCCCGACGTCCGGCGCGAACGTGTCCGCGCCGGTCGGCGTCGTCCGGGTCGCGGTCGTCGGGTCGCAGTGGCAGAACGCCGTGGGACGGCAAGGCCCCACGGCGCGAGACCTAACCGCAGTTCATCGTCACGCTCGCGTAGAACACGTGGCCTCGGTACGGGTCGTCGAAGACCTCAAAGACCTGTGGCGCGTCGGCCGGTTCGCAGGAGTAGCGGCCGTCCGCGCGCGCCGAGCCCTGGGCGTCCTCGATCGCGGCGCGAACCGCGATGTCGGCGGTCGGGCCCATGCCCGCGCCGCAGTACGGTGCCGTCCCGCTCGCCATCGCCGGCGCGGCGGCGCACAGCAGGGCGGCGGCCAACCCGGCCACGAACAGTGCGCCCCGGGTCGGCCTCGTGGAAGTTGTCGCCATCGTCGATCCCCTCCTGATTCCGGCAGGGCCCCGACGGTGGGCCGGGCCCTGGAGTCTTTGTCACCTACACGAACGGCCGGTGGCACGGGTTCACCGGGCCGACGTTCACCCGTCCGCGTCCGCCCACCGGCCCAGGAGCGTCGCCGGGTCGTCGCCGCCGGGCGGTGGGATGTACCGCGCGCCCGGGGCGGCGTGTGCGGGCGGGGTGTAGGAGCCACGATCGATCAGGTGGCGGATGGTGGCGCGATGGATCTCGTCGATGTCGGCATGGCCCGTCGGATCGTGGTCGAGCCACAGATTGGCCGGGTGTACGGGGTGGTCGTACATCCGGCGGAAGAGTTCGGTGCGCAGGTCCTTCAGCCAGTTGGAGTTGAGGTTCATCGTCCGGAATCGGCGCAGCGCCTCGATGTCCACGATGCCGGCGACGAAGCTGTTCGCGCCGGAGACGGTGTGTGCGATCACGGCGCCGAGGTGGTCGACGATGTGCGAGTGCCCACCGGCGATGTCGTACGGGTGCCGGGCATCGGGAGTCACGTACACCGGGCCGACGTTCGGGCAGACCATGTACAGGGAGTTGAAGTGCGCGTGGGCCCGGTTCTGCAGGAGCCACGTGCCGCCGGGGTCGGGGCCGGCCTGGGTCATCGGCACCGCTTCGCTGGGGCGGTACACCACCTCGGCGCCGTTCAGCGCCAACGCCCTTACCGCCTCCGGGTATTCGCCGTCGCTGCAGCAGATCGTGCCGATGTTGCCGATGTCCGGGGTGCGCAGGACCGGATAGAAGGCGTCGATCCCGTCGCCGAACACCTCGACCCAGCGGTCGTAGACGTCGTGCGGCGTGCACGAGCGCTCGCGGCACCAGACGTGGTTCTTGGCGGCGCGGTGCACGATCTCGCCGTCGGGGGAGATCACGAACAGCACGTTGAAGTAGCGGTCGGGCACGATCTCGGGCCAGCGGGCCTTGCACTGGACGACGAGGTAGGTGCCGTAGTGGCGGGCGAGGGCGGCGAGGCGGTCGGTCTCGGGGCCGGGGATGTCGATGAACAGGTCCCGGGCGGCCCAGACGTGCGGGAGGTCGAAGATCTCGTCGGTGAAGCCGGTGAGCGCGCCCTCGGCGAGCGCGATCAGCTTGACCGGCATGTTGATCCCGATGGTCGAGACCGCGGCGTGGATGGCGTCCTCGATGGTGTCGAGGTTGCGGGTGATGTGCCGGCGGGCGCCGATGCCGTGCACGATCGTCGACAGTCCGACGGCCATGTACGGCGCGATCGGTTCGGGACCGCTCATGCGCCGCACCAGTCGATCGCCGCGAGCGCGTAGGTACGGGCCGCGCAGATGATCTCGTCGACCGCACAACGTTCGTCGTAGGCGTGCGCCATGGCCAGTTCACCCGGCCCCAGGCCCACGGTCGCAATCCCCGCACGGCAGAGCCAGGTGGCGTCGGTCGCGGAGGGGAACGCCTCGATGCCGGGCCGGGCCGCGTATCGACTGTCGTGCCCGGCCCGCTCGCGCGCGCCGGCCACGACGTTGCACAGCGGATGGGTGGGGTCCACGCGCGAGCCGGGATAGCACAGTTGCCAGGTGACCACGGGCAGGTGGTCGCGCAGCCACGGATCGGTGGCGGCGACGTGCGCGATGTGGCTCTCGATCTCCGCCCGAATCGTGTCCTGTTCCTCGGCCGGCGGGTGGAACACCGCGTAGATCATGCTCATTTGGTCCGGGATGAACGCGCCGCTGCTGGAGTGCCGGGCACCGCCGTCGAGGGCGCCGGGGGCGATGGTGAACTGTCCGGGTTCGAAGAGCGGGTCGAACTTGGTGATGGCCCAGTCGTGTTCGAGGCGTCGCAGGGCCTCGTGGATCACCAGTCCCCGGTCGATGGCGCTGACCGCGATCGGCTCCCGCGTGCCCTGCCCGCGCAACATGCGCCCGCGCATCGACGAGTGCGCGCTCTTGCCGACCACGTCGACCCGCATCACCAGCACGCCGGGGGTCGCGGCCATCACGGTCAACGGACGGGCCGCGCCGGTGGGTTCGGCCACGATAGCGCCGTCGGCGGTGTAGCCGCGCGCGAGCACCGCCGAGGTGCCCATGTGGTGTTCGAGGTTCTCCTCGCCGACCACGGCCTGGAGGATCAGGTCGCCGCGCAGCCGCACCCCGGCCTCGCGCAGCGCGCGGGCCGCGAACGCCTGCGCGACCAGGCCGCTCTTCATGTCCGCCGAGCCGCGGCCGTGGATCCAACCGTCCTCGATCGCCCCGTCGAACGGGTCGCCGGAGCGCCACGCGGCGGGGTCGCCGGGCGGGACGACGTCGACGTGGCCGTTGAAGATCAACGAACGGCCGCCCCCGGTACCGCGGATCACCCCGACCGCGTTGTCCCGCCCGGGGTCGACCGCGAACACGTCGACCTCGGCGCCGGCGTCGGCGTACACGCCCGCCAGCAGGCGGGAGACCGCGCCTTCGGCGCCCACCACGTCGGCGTAGTCCTCGCCGGGGAAGGTCGGCGTGACGCTCGGGATGCGGATGGCCTCGGCGACGGTGGCCAGCAACTCGTCGCGCAGGCTGTCGATTCGGGTGAGCACCTGCTCACGTGCGGTCATCGGCCGTTCTCCGTTTCGGGTTCGTCGCCGGCGTCCGCGAGGTCGCCGCTGTCGTGCACGGTGCGTCCGCCGAGGAGGGTGCGCAGCACCCGGGTGCCCGCGAGGTCGTCGATGTCGCAGCGCGAGGGATCGCGGTCGACGATCGCGATGTCCGCGTGGTGACCGGGTACCAGGGCTCCGATGTCCGGCCAGTCCAGCACTCGGGCGGCGCCGGTGGTCCACATCTCCAGTGCCTGGGCGCGAGTGAGGACCTGGTCGGGACCGGCGTTGCGGTGCCCCGAACCGGCGAACTCGTGCGTCTGGGCGAGTTTGATCTGCTCCCACGGGTTCTTCGGTCCCCAGTCGGTGCCGCCGCCGAGGTCCAGGCCCGCGTCGAGCAGTCGGCGCAGGGGAACGAGATCGCGCCACACGTGCTCGCCCATGCGCTCCCCGTACATCCGGCCCTTGCCCCACGCGAAGCCGACCGACGTGGTGACCTGGAATCCGAGCGCGCGGTAGCGGCGGACCTGGTCGGGGGTGATGGTGATCGCGTGTTGCAGGATCCAGCGCCGATCGCGGAAGTTGTGCTCGAGGACCACCCGTTCGGCGATCGCGAGGAAGTCGTCGTGCTCGCGGTAGGCGCCCATGCACATGTTCGCGCGGATGCCGCGCTCGGCGCAGAACCGGACGAACAGTTCCTCCTTCTCCAGGGACAGGAACCGAACTCCCCGGGTGGGCCGCCCGAACGGGTCGCGGTAGGGCTCGTGTGTCGCGAAGTAGCCGGAGAAGCACGGGCCGCCCGGGCTCATGGTGATGCCGTCGACGCGCAACAACTCGTCGTCCCGCTCGGAGGGTTGCGCGGTCAGCCGCTCCAGGCGGGCCCCGAAGTCGGCGGTGGTCAGCGGCTCGAACGGGCTGAAGATGACCGATTCGATGTCCGGCGCGGTCAGCACGCGGAAGGTGAGCAACCCCTGGGCGCGCAAGTGCCGGTAGACGTCTATGTGTTCGGGTTCCATCGCGTGGCCCTCGTACACCGTGGTCACCCCGCGCGCGGTGAAGCGGGCCATCTCGTCGAGGGTGCCCTGTACGGCGCGGGCGGGGTCGAGCGGGGGCAGTTTGCTCAGGATCTGGGACCAGAAGGGGTCGTACGTGTAGTAGTTGGTGACCGGTCCGCGCAGGATTCCGGTGAGTGCGCCGTTGTCGTCCTTGTCGATCTCGACGTCGCAGACGCGGTCGGGGATGAAGGCGCTCAGCCCCACGGCGCGCAGTCCCGCGCTGTTGAACGCCACCACGTTCGGCATGCGCGGCGCCCAGGCCTGGATCAGCACGGGATGGTCGGCGGTCGCCGCGTCCAGGGTGTGCCGGTCGGGCAGGCGCCGTTCGGCGAGGTCGGCCGACGAGCGCCGGACGAAGTAGTGCGGTTCCCCGACCGGCGTACACATGATCCACTCACCCGGGGGCGTGTGTGCCGCGTGCGCGCGGATCCGGGCCACGATGTCGGCATGGTCGACGGCGTCGGTCAGGTCGACCAGGCCCGCCGCCAGGCCACCGAAGTGCAGTACGTGCGGGTGGGTGTCGATCAGACCGGGCAGCACGGTCGCCCCCGCGACGTCGATCGTCCGGGCACCCGGTCCCGCGAGGCTCGCCATGTCGCGGGCGCCCCCGGTGGCGAGCACCCGCCCCGCCTCCACGACCAGCGCCTCGGCGTCCGGCGCGGACCGATCGAGAGTCAGTACGTTGCCACCGGTGATGAGTGTCCTGGCCATCCGCTGCCTCCGCTCCGACCGGCGGGTCCGGTCATCGGGTGAAGGTAGGCGCGGACGCGGTGGGGCACATCGATCCAACGGTTGACACCCGACCTTGACCCCCGGCTTCGGGCGCGGTTAGGTTCCTCCTGCCTCCCTTCGACCTCCTCGCGTCGATCTCCTCCGGTCGGCCGCCTCGGTCGACCTCTCCTCGACCCTTCCTTCGGACGAAGCGGGCGGCCCCGATGCACCCCATGCACCCCATGCACCCCAGCGGCAAAAGATCCACCGTCGGCCCGCGAAGCGTCGCGGAGTTCAAGGCCCAGACGATGGACTTCCTGGCCGAGTCGGTATCGGCGACCGGGATGGTCTTCTATTCCGTCGACACGGATCTGAACGCGGTCGGCCACGTCTTCCGGGCCATCCCGCCGGTGCGCAACGTCGGCTACCTGAGCCATTTCCATCTGCTCGATCCGTTCCACCCGAGGCGGTTCGCCGCGTCGGACACCCCGCTGGCGACGCTGTTCGACCTGGGGGAACGGTTCGACGCGTCGGACTACTACCGGCACTTCATGCGTCCACTCGGGATCCGCTACGAGGCCGAGTTGTACCTGCGCCACGAGGGTCGGCTCGTGGGGGGTGTGTCGCTGTTGCGGGACACGCGCGAGGGCGATTTCACCGCGCGCGAGCTGCGGTTTCTGCGCAAGGCGCACCCGTACGTCGAGTACACGTTCGCGGCGTGGCAGCAGCCGGTGGTGGACCCGACCCCCGAGGCGGCCTGGGAACTGACCGCGCGCGAGGCCGAGGTCGTCGCCCTGCTGCTCGACGGCGCCACGAACGCGGAGATCGGCCGCGTGTTGTCGATCGGCGTGCCAACGGTCAAGAGTCACCTTCAGCACATCTTCGACAAGACCGGGCTGCGCTCCCGGGGCCGGCTCCTGGCTCACATGTTGCGGGACCGGCCGGCGGATCGGGCGGCGCGCTGACGGCGGGCCCGGGCCCGATGTCTATCCGTGGCCGGCGCAGTGGCGCAGGATCGCGGGGCGCAGGCGGGTGTGCTCGAAGTCGGCCTCGGGTGCGGCGAGTTGTTCGAGGACGAGGCCGTTGAGCAGGGTCAGCAGGTCGGCGGCGGCGGCCTCGGGCTCGGCCGCGCCCACCGCCGCCAACCGGGCGGCCAGGGCCTCGCGTTGTACCGCCCCCCACTCCGCCAGGGCCGGGCGCAGCTCGGGTCGGCGGGCGACCTCCAGGAACAGCTCGTATCGGGCGATGCTCGCGTCCCGATCACCGGCGACGGTGGCCGCTATGTAGCGGGCGAGCCGGGTGGCGAACTCCTGCGGGTCGGCGGTGGCCGAGCGCCGCAATACGGTACGGATCTCGTCGATCTGCCGGCCCGCGAGCCGGCGCAGGGCCTCGTCGAGCAGCTGCTCACGGGTGCCGAAGTAGTAGCGGGCGGACCCGTGGGTGGTGCCCGCCTCGACCGCCACGGCGCGGTGCGTCACCGCCCGGGCGCCGTCCCGGGCGAGCAGCCGCACGGTGGCGTCGAGCAAGGCCTCGCGCCGCGCCGCGCCGCCGGCCGATCGGGGTGCTCGGACGGGAGTGGACATGGGGGCCACCCTAGTTCCTCGGCAAAGTTTTCTCCATCCGGAGAAAACCGGTGCTACGGTCGTCGCGAGGAGGCGGGAAGAGAGGCGGGAAGAGCGGACGCGCCGTCAGGCGTGGGAACGGTTCCGGGACCGGGCGGTGATCACCGCCCGGCGGTCGGATGCGATCAGATGCGGTCGGCGGCGATCAGGAGGTATTGGAAGGAGCCGTTGCGGTAGGAGTTGAGGAAGGCATCCTCGATGCCGGTGGTGAGGGAGGATGTGGCGCGCAGTTCCCAGTAGGGCAGCGTCGCGGGGGTGAGGTCGATGATGGTCTGGGGCACGAAGCGGTTGTCGGCCATGGCCCGCAGGTATTCGCGGCGCGAGTGGATGTTGCATTCGAAGTGGGCGTTGATCTGGGACACCCACTTGGAGGGTTGTCCGTAGACGGGGTTCCAGCAGCCGGTGATGGTCACGTAGCGTCCGCCGGGGGCGAGGATGCGGGCGTGTTCGGCGAACAGGTCGTGCAGGTCGACGTACATGCTCGACTCGTTGTTCCACGAGGCCTGCGCCTGACCGCTCGCGAAGGGCATGTCGAGCATGTTGCAGACGTGGGCGCGCACGGAGGCGTCGATGTCGAGTTCGCGGGCGCGCCGGTTGGCGAACTCGGCCTGCTTGGCGGACAGGGTCACCCCGTCGACCGAGCATCCGAAGCGGTGGTGGGCCATCACCATGGAGCCGCCGCGACCACAACCGGCGTCCACCAGCCGGTCCTCGCGCCGAATCGGCCCGAGGTGGTCCAGGAGCAGATCGGCCTGCGCGGACTCCAGTCGGTGCAGCTCGGCGATGAGCTTGGTCTCGCGGTCGCTGCCTTGGGAGCCGGCGAACGCGGCGTCGTCGACGGCCCCGATGCCGTAGTGGTGGTGGTAGAGGCCGTCCACGTCACCGAGGCGCAGGTTCACCGGCCGTGCCTCGTGGTCCCAATAGGCGGCGATGTCGCCCTGGTAGGGCGTCGCCGGGCCGGGGATGGTCACCGAGATGGCGGGTTGGGCTGTCGTGGTCACGATGGATCTCCTCTTGGTTACCAGAAGTCGGGCAGGCCGTAGCGGTAGGTATTGGTTTGGTGCCAGTGGTGGTTGCCGTCGACCCACGCGGCGACGCCGCGCAGGAAGCGGACCACGAGGGGTGTGGGGCAGGCGAGGGCCAGGGCTGCGGCCTCCGTCTCGAAGGCGCGCATCAGGTCGTTGTGCACCTCGATGGCCTTGAGGAACGCCTCGCGCTCGTCGAGACCTTCACGTTCGGCGAGCACCACGGGCAGGTTCATGTGCCGCCCCGGGGCGGCGAGTTCCTTGGTGTACGAGTACAGGTCGTTGACGATCGTGGTGGCGTTGGACGCCAGCGCGATGACACGCTGCATGTCCGGCCGGGCGTGCAGATCGGCGGGCAGTTCGTAGCCGCCGACGGTGTCGGTGATGGTGGGACAGGGGCGGAAGTTGTTGAACTGCCGCATCGCCAGGTACTCCCACACCTCGGGCACGTACTCCGTCTGCGCCCAGGCGGCCTCCGCGAGGTAGCCCAGGTGCAGCCGGGCCATGTCGTGCCGGTACCGATCCGCCCGGGAGCCGGCGGCGAGCCGCAGGAAGTAGTCCATCGCCGAGCGGTACGCCCGCCTCGGGGCGTCACCGTGCAGCGACTGCGCCCAGGGGCCCTGGTATTCCGGCGTGGTGTGCACCGGATCGAGGGCGGTGTGCGCCATGAGGAGGCGTCCCCCGAGGCCGACCGGTGAGCCGCCGTGGTCCTCGCAGTAGCAGTCGTCGAGCACGTTCTCCGCCGCCATCAACCGGGTGGCGACCATCAGATGCTCGATCGTGGGCGCGTCCGGATGGCAGGCAACCATGTACCGACCCAGCGAGAAGCCGTCGAACTGGTCCTCCCACTCCGGCGGGAACAACGCGACCTCGTCCACCGCCCAGTCCTTGATCCGACGACTGACCTCCGCCACCCGCACCTCGTCCGGCTCGGCCACCGGGTGGTAATACAAACCCGGAATCTCCCGACAGGGCGTCGATGGTTGCGCGCGCTGCGCCAGGTACAGACCCGCCGTACCCAAGCCGCTCGGACCGCGCAACGCGTGCTCCCAACCGTCGCGGGCCGCGACGTCGCGGGCGCCCGCGTCGGGAACTTCGGGCTCGGCCACGGGGTGGTGGAGGGCCGGGCTCTCCCGGGGCGGCTCCGGCGGTCCCGGGCGCCGCGCCGTGTACAGGGCGGACGTACCCAGGCCGCTCGGGCCGCGCAACACCCGCTCCAGGACCTCGCGAGCCGGCGCCGGATCACCCCGGACGCCGTCCTGGGGCGCGGCACGGAGTGCGGCGGGCGCCGCCACGGCCCGTGGGCCCGGTGTCGGCACCGGATGGAGCGAGTGATCGGGCATCCGTGACTCCTTGGGTGATCGGATGGGGGGTTGCCGAAAGTCGGGAATACTCGGCCGGCGGTCCGGGAAAACGGCGGAGAGCAAATTCCAGTATCCGGTCGGCGGGGCCGCCCGTGGTGTCGGGGCGATGTGATTGTGCGAGTCGTGTCTCGTCTGCGGCGGGTCGAAATGACGGATGGGCGGAGGGCGTGCTTTTCACATCCGGGAACAGGTTAGGGCGACTCCCCGATTCGGCGGGGAGGAGAGGTCGGTTGTCATTCGATGTAGTGAACTTCCGGTCGCGTGTTTGCCGGCCACACACAATGGCTGACCTGGCCTCACCCGCCTACGAGCGGGTGGCGCCCAGGCCGAGGGAGCCTCGGCGGGCACACGGGCGGACCCGGATGGCCGTCGGGGATCAACCGGTTTGATCCGGTGGAAAAGGGTGATGCGCCGCAATCCGGAAGTGCGACGAGTGATTCCGCTTTCCTGCTTCGCGCCGAGGCGAAACCCGAATCCCTTTCCAGGAATGGCGCCGTCGTGTTTGATCGGCCGAAATCCCGTTCAATTACCGCACGTCGGGCACGTCGGGCACGTCATTCACTCTTTCGTGTAATAGCAGATTCACCCTCGTTGTTGTCAGGCTGTTCCCGTCTGCTCGAAGCTCGGGAGGAAGAGGCGTTTCATGTCGGTCGACGCAAATCCGCAGCCATCCGCGGATCGGGAACGGGAACAACAGAGCCTGGACACCGCAGCGGCGCGGAATCTGGCGACGACGACCAAGTCCGTCCCGCAGATGCAGGAGATCAGCTCCCGGTGGCTGCTGCGGATGTTGCCGTGGGTGCGGGTGCAGGGCGGTACGTACCGGGTGAACCGGCGGCTGAGCTACGCGGTGGGCGACGGGCGGGTCACCTTCGTGCAGACCGCGGGCCGGGTCGAGGTGATCCCGGCCGAACTGGGTGAGCTGCCGGCGCTGCGGAACTATCCCGACGAGGCCGTGCTGACGGAGCTGGCCCGGCGTTGCGAGCAGCGTGAATACCCGGCGGGCGCGGTGCTGGCCGAGTCCGGGGCGAGCGTCGAGCGGGTGTTCCTGCTGGCGCACGGACGCGTCGACCGAGTGGGGTCGGGGCCGTACGGCGGTGAAACCGTTCTGGACGCGCTGGCGGACGGCGCGTACTTCGGCGACGAGTGTCTGACCGCGGCGGAGCCGACCTGGCCGTGCACGTTCCGGGCGAGCACGCCGTGCACGGTATTGGAACTGACCCGTGCCGACGTGCGGAGCCTCGCCGAGCGGGCCGAGTCGCTGCGCGCGCACCTCGACGGCGTGGCGCGGATCCCGAAGCAGCGGACCAACAAGTACGGCGAGGCGGCGATCGACATGGTCGCCGGCCACGTCGGCGAGGCGGTCATCCCGCACACGTTCGTGGACTACGAGTTGGCGCCGCGCGAGTACGAACTCTCCGTGGCCCAGACCGTGCTCAAGGTCCACACCCGGGTCGCGGACCTCTACAACGAGCCGATGAACCAGACGGAACAGCAGCTGCGCCTGACGGTGGAGGCGCTGCGCGAGCGCCAGGAGTACGAGCTGGTCAACAACAGCGAATTCGGCCTGCTCGCCAATTGCGACCACAGCCAGCGCGTCCAACCCCACGACGGCGTCCCCGGCCCCGACGACATGGACGAACTGCTCTCCCGTCGCCGCGGCAACAAGTTCTTCCTCGCCCACCCCAAGGCGATCGCCGCCTTCGCACGCGAGTGCAACGCGCGCGGTCTGGTCCCGGATTCGGTGGACTTCAACGGGCACCGGATTCCGGCCTGGCGCGGTGTTCCCATCTTCCCGTGCGGAAAGATCCCGCTCACCGAGCAGCGCACGACGTCGATCCTCTGCATGCGCACCGGCGAGGACGAACAGGGCGTCGTCGGCCTGCGGCAGGACGGCATCCCCGACGAGATCGAACCGAGCCTGTCGGTGCGCTTCATGGGCATCAACGAGCAGGCGATCATCTCGTATCTGGTCACCGCCTACTACTCGGCGGCGATCCTGGTCCCGGACGCGCTCGGCATCCTGGAGAACGTCGAGGTCGGTCGCCGCCGCTGACCGGGGAGGGTGGCGCTATCGTGGTGAGCGCGGTGATGCCGAGGCGCGGAGGTCCGGATGGCCGGGTTCGAATGTCTGTGTGGTCACGGACGTTACCGGCACAGTGGGCCGCCCGAACGCCGGGGCGGGTGCCGGAACTGCACATGTGCGGAGTACGTGTACGCGGCCGAAGCCGTCGCGCGGTCACGCATACCCGCCGCGCAGCCCCCGCAGGAGGAGCGCAAGCCGCATCCGAGTTGCCCGCTGCAAGACCCCGACTGCATCGGCTTCCACCCGACGATCGGCTGGTAGCGCCCGCGCGCCCGGGTGTACGGACGCGTGTCGAGAGCGGAGGTTGTGATGGGTGCTGCCGCGGATGCGCCGAACCACGCGCAGCGGATGGGCATCGTGCCGGCCATGGTGGTTCGGGAACCGGGCTGGGACGACGACACCGACGACCGGATCCGCGCCGAGATCCAGGACACGATCGGCGACGCGATGGTGGACGACGAAACCGACGAGGCCGTGGACGCCGTCCTGCTGTGGTGGCGAGCCGGTGACGGCGACCTGACCTGCGAACTCACCGATGTGGTGCGGGCCTTGGCCGACCCGGGCGCGATATGGGTCCTCACCCCCACGACGGGCAAACCCGGCCACGTCGACCGGAGGGAGGTCGCCGAGGAAGCGCACGCGGCCGGCCTCGTCTGCGTGGCTACCGTCGCTCTCGGAGCGTGGTCCGGCAACCACCTCGCCCGACCCGAGCCGGCCTCCGCATAGCCCTGGTTCATCGCCTCCGGGTGTGCGGCTTGCGCCACGGCCCGGCCGGTCGCTCGGGGCGGCCGGGCCGTTTGCGGGATTCACATCCGATGGATCGTCAATCCTTGTGATCGTGCACCGTGTTGGTCTCCTGGATCTTCTTCCAGGACTTCGGCTCCGGCGCCACGTCCGCAGTGACCCTCGGCGTCAGGCCCGGCTTCGCCGTACCCGGCGCCGCCGCTCCCGCCGATCCCGCCGCGGGCTTCGACGGCGTGAACAGCCAGGTGGTGAACAGTTCGGCCAGCGGCTTGCCGGAGATCCGCTCCGCGTACGCCTGGAAGTCCTGGACGGTGGCGTTGCCGTACCTGCGCTCGGTCGGCCAGCCCTTCAGGATCTGGAAGAACTTCTCGTCCCCGACGGCGTTGCGCAGCGCCTGCACCGCCACCGCGCCCCGGTCGTAGACCGCGCCGGCGAACTGCTGGTCCGGGCCCGGGTCGCCCGGCTTGATGGTCCAGAACACGTTGTCGGCCGGGTAGAGGTTGTAGACGTAGTCTGCCAACTCCTGGGCTGTGCCCTCGTTTTCGTGCTCGGACCACAACCACTGCGAGTACCGGGCGAAGCCCTCGTTGAGCCAGATGTCGCTCCAGCGCCGCACGGACACACTGTCCCCGTACCACTGGTGGGCCAGTTCGTGCACCACGACGGAGGTGTTGGCCCCGCGGGCGAACTGCGCCGGGCTGTAGAAGATCTGACCCTGCGTCTCCAGCGCGTAGCCGGTGGGCACGTTGGGCACGTAGCCGCCGACGGTGCCGAACGGGTACGGGCCGAATCGGCCGCTGAGCCAGTCGACCAGCTCGCCGGTCCGCTCGACGCTGGCCTGCGCCGCGCCGGCGTTGTCGCCGAGGTCCCTGCTGTACGCGGTGATGACGGGCAGTCCGCCGGGGGTGGTGTCGGCGCGGATGTCGAACTTGCCGATCGCCACCGTGGCCAGGTAGGTGGCCTGCGGCTTGGTCTGCCGGTAGTTGTAGCGGGTCCAGCCGGCCCGCGAACTCTGCGTCGAGGTGCCGTTGCTGATCACCTGGGTGCCGTCAGGGACCAGTACGGAGACGTCGAACGTGGCCTTGTCGGTCGGGTGGTCGTTGCTCGGGTACCACCAGGCCGCGCCCTCCGGCTCGTTGGCGGCGATGCCGCCGTCGGGGGTGCGCAACCAGCCCGACACGCCACCGCGCAGGACCGTGCCGGGGCGGTCGGCGTAGCGGACGACGACGGTGATCGGGCTGCCCTTGGTGATCACCCGGGCGGGGGTGATCTCCAGTTCGTGCTCACCGGTGGCGGCGAACGTGGCGGGGCGGCCGTTGACCAGCACCTCGTTCACCTTCAGCACGAAGTCGAGGTTGAAGCGGGTGAGGTCCTGGCCGGCGGTGGCCAGGATGGTGGTGGTGCCCTCTAAGTCGTCGGTGGCGGGCTGGTACTTGAGCCGGATGTCGTAGTGCGAGACGTCGTAGCCGCCGTTGCCGGCGGTCGGGTAGTAGGGGTCGCCGATGCCCGGGGCTCCCGGGCCGGCCTGGGCGGCGGCCGAGGCGGAGGCGGGGACGGACAGGAGCAGGGCGAGCGCGCCTGCGGCGGCAGAGACGGTCAGCCTCGTGCGCACAGTGGTCCTCCACAGGGTCACTGGGAAAACGGGTCGGATCGATCCTTGTCCCGCCGGACCCCGTCCTACGCCCGAACGCCCGGATGTTCACGGGAAGAAAGCAATGCGAAATGCCGGCGCCGGGGCGCAGGCGATTTCGGTGGCACGGAACCGGGCCGCCAACGTCCTCGTCGTTCCTTGGAGCGATCACGGCCAACCGACGGGGGCACGACATGACGGATCGGCGGGAGGGTGACGAACTCGTACCGAATCGGCGTGGCACCGAGTTGGCGATGCTCGGCTTCGCGGTGTTGGTGATCCTGTCGGCATTCGCGAACGTCGCTCTGGCGGGCGGCGGTTCGCTGTCCACCGACGTGGCGGCGTACAGTTTCGGGATCGGCGTACCGGCCCTGCTCGGGCACCTGGCGATCCGCCGCTTCGCCCCGTACGCCGACCCGTTGTTGCTGCCGTTGGCGACGCTGTTGAACGGCATCGGCATGGTGTTGATCTACCGCATCGGGCTCGACCCGGCACGCGGCTCGCGGAAGGCGCTGCAAACCGCGCCGACGCAGCTGATGTGGTCCGTGGCGGGCATCGAGGTCGTCCTGACCGTCTTCTTCGCCGGCTATCTCATGGCCAAGCGCGACGCGCTCGCGCTGGCCGGCCGAACCGTCATGGGGTTGCCGCTGCCGCGTGGCCGTGACCTGGGGCCGATCCTGGCCGCCTGGTTGCCGAGCCTGCTGATCCTGGTGTTCGAGCGCGACCTCGGCACCTCGCTGCTGTTCTTCGGGATGTTCGTCGTACTGCTCTACATCGCGACCGAGCGCACCAGTTGGCTGATGTTCGGGCTCGTCCTGTCGGCGACCGGCGCGGTGCTGGTCGGCTCGGTGGAACCGCACGTCAAGAGCCGGGTACATGCCTTGCTCGACCCGATGTACTACTACGACCTGGTCACGCCGGGTCTCACCGACTCCGACCAGGCCGCCCAGGCGCTCTTCGGATTCGGCACCGGCGGCATGCTCGGGACCGGCCTCAACCAGGGCCATGCCGGCGAGATCGGCTTCGCCGCGAACAGCGACTTCATCCTGACGTCGGTCGGCGAGGAACTGGGGCTGGCCGGGATGATGGTGATTTTCATGCTGTACGCGCTGCTGATCGAGCGCGGCCTGCGCACCGCGTTGGCGGCCCGCGATCCGTTCGGCAAGCTGCTCGCCGCCGGGTTGGCGGTGGTCATGGCGCTCCAGGTCTTCGTCGTGGCCGGCGGGGTCATCGGGCTGATCCCGCTGACCGGGATGACGATGCCCTTCCTTGCCCAGGGCGGCTCGTCGGTCATCACCAACTGGGCGCTGGTGGCGATCCTCATCGTGGTCGGCGACGCGGCCCGCCGCCCGGTCCCGTCGACGTCCGTCGCCGTCGCGTAAGGGTCTGCGGGGCGGTGTCACGATGGCGCGGCGGCTGGTGTCGTATCCCTGTGGTGGGGTGAGGGCGGATCGTGGACGGGAGGACGGGGACGATGGGCGAGCGCACGGCTTGGCGGCCGTTTTTGGAGCAGTGGAGCGAGGAGTGGGTCGTGGGCCACGATCCGGAGCGGGACGGGCCGCTCGCGGAGGAGGTCGTACGGGACACCTGGCTCGGGTTCGCGCCGGCGGACGAGACGGACATCGCCGGGGCCGAGGCCCGGCTCGGGCGCCGACTGCCGCCTTCGCTGCGGGAGTTCCTGCTCGTCACCGACGGGTGGCGCGATGCGGGGAACTTCGTCTACCGGCTGGCGGGCAGCGCGGAACTGGAATGGCTGCGGGACACCGACGACCGCCACTGGATCGAGGCATGGGAGGACCTCGTGGAGGACGAGGGCGACGAGGACTCCGGGGGCGAAGAGGGCGACGACGAGGACGACGAGGATGCCTTCACCCTCCAGGAGGCGAAGATCCTCGCGCGCTCCCTGCGCCTGTCCCTCGAGGGTGATTCCGCGATCATGCTGCTCGACCCGGAGGACGTGGACGAGGACGGCGAATGGGCGGGCTATTGGCTCGCCTCCTGGTCCGGCGAGGGGCCGCAGCGGTACGGATCGTTCCATGCCCTCATGCACCGGCAGTGGGTTTCCTTCCACGCCCTGCGCAAGCCGCCGGGTGCCACGCGGGACCACTGGGACGCGGAGGTCGAGCGGGCCCGTCGGGAGGCACTGGCCGGGGCGGTGGACGAGCCGCTCGCCCTGTTCGCCCGGGCAAACGAATACGGCCGCGAGCGAGCGGAGTTGCTGAGCACCCAGATGAACGTGATGCTCGGCGATTGGCGCCGGCACATCGCGCGACTGATGTGGCACGCCCCGCAGCGGGAGGGTCTCCTCACCGGTCCCCTGTTCGCCGCGGAACTCCTGCCGCTGTTGGTCGAGCACGAACGACTCGCCCATCCCTACGATCTGCGGCCCCTGCCGCGACTCAAGGAGCACGCGCCCGAGCCGGTGCGGGAGCTCGTCGCCGCATACGAGGCCCGCGGCACGCAACCGGGCTTCCGGGTCACCTTCGGCGGCGGCGCCGAGTTCGACGCGGCCGTACGCGCCGTCGCCGACCGTCTCGCGGCGCATCCGGCCTTCCGGGTCCCCGAGCCGCCGACGGCCACGGATGGGTACGTCGTCACCCTGTACGCGGACGGCGGCCCGGCGCCCGACCCGCTGTCCGATCCCGCGACCGCCCGGACGGCCCGCGCGGCCCTCTGCGACGAAGCCTGGCCCGAACTCCGCGAGGCCCTGCGCCTGTGGCGGCCGGTATGCGAGGACCACATCGCCCCGATCTCCCTGCTCGCCGACCCCGTCCTGGCCGAACTGATCACCCCGGCCCGCGGCCGCGAAATCCTGGCCATGCCCCGTGGCGTCGGGTAGGGCGGACTCAGGGTAATCGTCGTCCGCCTCGAAGCACGACGGCGCCGCTCCCCGGGTAACGGGAGGCGGCGCCGTGCGTCACGTCGAAGCCGGTGAGGGGGCCGCCTCACGGCGGAAGGCACACCGTGGCTCCAGCCGAGCGGTATTCCACGGAGGCAATGGTTGGGCCCGGGGGCACACCCTCACCGACGACCATCACAACCGACACCGCCCAGGAATCATTCCCCACCCCCGAAGCGCGGTCGGCGGCCGTGGCTACTTACGCCAGAAGAGGTGGTGCACCACGCCGCTCGGGCTGGGCACGACATCGAGGTGGAACCGGTCGAGCAGCTCGTCGGGGGATTCCCACAGACGCAGTCCGCCCCCCAGCTTCAGCGGCGAGACCGCCACATGCATCGTGTCGACGAGGTCGGCCTCCAGGAATTCCCGAATGACGGTGACCCCACCGCCCAGCCGCACGTCCTTGCCCTGCGCCGCCTCGCGCGCCATGTCGAGAACGGTGGCCGGGTCGCCGTCGACGAAGTGGAACGTGGTGTCGGAGAGCGTGAACGAGGGACGCTCATGGTGCGTCATGACGAACACCGGCGTCCGGAACGGTGGCTCGTCCCCCCACCAGCCACGCCACTCGTGGTCCCGCCAGGGCCCGCGCTGGGGCCCGAACTTGTTGCGGCCCATGATCTCGGCACCGACATTGCGGTCGTAGTCCCGCGTGAAGTAGTCATCGAGCCCCCGACTGCCCCCGGGCTCGGTACGCATCCGCCAGCTGGCGGTCGCCCCCGCCCAGGCGAACAGTCTTTCGGGATGATCATATCCGAACGGTCGTTCGAGACTCTGATCCTCACCGGCACCCACGCCGTCACTCGACACGCCGAAATTCTGAACTCTCAACAGCTGAGCCACGTCTTCCTCCTGTGATTCCTTCAGGCTGCGCGTCGGTTTCACGGATGGATCGGAGCCCGGATCCCGTTTTCGACATCGAGCCACGGATTCTCCGAAAAATATTCCGAACCCGCCTCGCGATCGCGCCTACGCGCCTTTGCCGCGCGGGAGGAGTCCGAAGCGCTGGGCGACAACCCGAGTGTCGTCATCGACGGTGAACCCGGGATCGTCCATCGCCGCCCGCATCTCGGGTCCGTGCCAGAACGTCTCATGGTTGGCGCGCCACTGCGCGATCGAGGTGTCGCCCTCACCCTCGTCGCGAACGTGCGGCCAGTCGACATCCGCCAGCCGCAACACGCGGACCTCGGTGATCTCGATGACGCCGACACCACATCCCTCCGAATCGACGACCGTGTAGCGATCCCCGACCCGCGGAAGTTCCTCACCCGCATGCTCATAGTCCGCGAGCACACCGGTGGTACTGGTCTTCGTCCCATCGAGCACCGCGGCAACAAGCGCATCCCGCAACGCCCCGGGAAAGCCGAACTCCATGGGCGGATACTCGAACACGTCGACCATGCCCCCACGCTACGACAGGACGTTCACGGACGCAGTCCCGCCGCGCGCGGCCATTGGTGCCAAGCGCGACGGGGTGGCCCGGCCCCGTTCGGGCGGATGTCACACCTGCTGTGGGATCATCCGGTTCGGCGGTTGGGTGGGGTGCGCGTGAGGGGGCAACTCGGGTGGGTCGGTTGTCGGATCGTTGGCGGGAGCGTACCGGGGGCGAGGCCGGTGCGTTGTACCGGAGCGGGCTGGGCTTGTTGTCGGATCGACGGGACACGGAGGCGGAGCCGTTGTTGCGCGAGGCCGTGCGCTTGACGGTCGAGCGCGACGGGCCGACGGCGCACACCACGTTCGTGTGCAGATTGGATCTGGGCAGCGCGTTGTCCAAGCTCGGCCGACACGAGGAGGCCGAGGCGCTGATCCGCGAATCGTTGGCATACGCGCAGGCGGCGCAGCCGTCGGGGGACGAGGAAATGCGTGCCCGCGCGTATCTCGTCCACGCACTCGTCGTCGCCGGGCGACCGAAGGTGGCGGAGACCGAGTCGCGCACCGTGATCGGACTGCCGGTCGGGCGCCCCTCACCGTGGTGGTACGTCGCCAACTGGCAGCTCCGGGCCCGAACGTTGGCCTCGCTCGGCCGTCCCGGCGAGGCACTGGAGATCGCCGAGCGCCTGATCGCCTACGCCGTTCGGCGTCCCACGGTGCGCCATTGGGAGCGGGGCGCGCGAATTCTGCGTGCGGAACAGTTGGGATATCTGGGTCGATACTCGGACGCCGAGCGGGAGTGCCGGGCCGCCCTGGGTTCGTTGGACGGCGCCGACGAACGTACGACGACGCGGACTTCCGTGGAGGTCGGGCACGTGCTGGTTCCGGTGTTGCTCGCCCTGGGGCGTCTGACCGAGGCCGAGGCGTGCGCTCGATCGACGGTCGATCGTGCCGCGTCGCATACCGCGACCTGGCGCGAGTTGCCGGTCGCGCACGCGAACCTGGCCGTATGCCTGGACGCGGACGCTCGCCACGACGAGGCCCTGGCGCAGATCACCGCGGCCAGAGCGGTGTTCGCACGCACCGGACCGGCCGACCGGGACGGCGGCACGGCGCTGATCGCGAACGCCGCCGCCGGCGTGCTGATCGGCCTGGGCCGATACGCCGACGCGCAGGCCGAATCCGACGCCGCGCTGTCCCTGGGTGCCCGCGAACTCGGACCCTTCCACCACCGCACCCTCGAGGCGGGCACCGCCCTGGGCACGGCACTCGCCCACGAGCCGCGGCGCCGCGCCGAGGCCCGGGACCGGCTCCGGATGGCCGAGGCGGCCTGGCGGACCCACTTCGGCCCGGAGCACCCACGAACGGCCGCCGTCCGCAGGGTACTTGCGGAACTACCGGAGATTCCGCCGCAACCCGACCCGGACTGAGCCGACCGCAGCACCTGTCCGGGGCCGGGCTCGGAGGTTCGCACGACGGCGGCGGCTGGAATCGGGGCGCTAACGCGTGAGCCAGGTGCGGGTGGCGGTTACCAGGGTTTGTACTCCGGTGGCCAGTGTGGGGTCGAGGGTTGGGGCGAAGTGGGGGGAGTGGTTGGTGGGGATGTTTTCCGCGATCCGGCCTGCCGCCTCGGCCTCTGCGTACAGCGCCGGGTCCGTGCCTCGGACGAACCAGTACGCGGAGGGGATGCGGCCGCCGTCGGTCAGCAGGCCGAAGTCCTCGCTCGCCGGGATCAGCGGTGCCGCGACCACGCGCGCCGGGTCGAACTGCGCCCGGAACGCCGCGAGTACCGCCTCGCCGACCCCCTGGTCGTTGACCAACGCCGGGAAGCTGTAGAGCAGTTCGACCTCCGGATCCGGCGCCCCGGACGTGGCCGCCTCGCCCCGCACGATCCGTTCGATCGCCGCCAGTGCTCGGTCGCGGACCGCGGGGTCGAACGAGCGCAGGGTCAGGCCCAGTTCGGCCTCGTCGGGAATGATGTTCTCCTTGGTGCCCGCGTGCATCGATCCCACGGTCAGCACCACCGGGTCGGTCGCCGCCACCTCCCGGGACACCACGGTCTGCAGGCGCATCACCGTCGCGGCGGCCAGGACCACCGGGTCCACCGTCGCCTCCGGCCGCGAGCCGTGACCGCCCTTGCCACGCAGCCGGACCCGGATGGCATCGCCGGCGGCCATGGTGACCCCGTCGCGGTACCCGATCCGGCCGGCCGGTCCGGGACCCACGTGTTGCCCCAACGCGACCGCCGGCGTGCCGAATCGTGCGTACAGGCCGTCGTCGAGCATCGCCCGGGCCCCGCGGCCGATCTCCTCCGCGGGCTGGAAGACCAGTAACACCCGGCCCGACCAGTCGGCGAACCGACCGGCCAACTCGGTCGCCGCGCCGATCAGCCACGTGGTGTGCAGATCGTGGCCGCAGGCATGGGCGACCCCGTCCCTCGTCGACGCGTACGGCAGGCCGGTCTTCTCGGTGACCGGCAGCGCGTCCATGTCGGCGCGGAGCAGCACGGTCGGCCCCTCTCCCCGGGCCAACACGCCCACCACGCCGGTGCCGCCCACCCCTTCCACCGTGTCGCAGCCGAGCGCGCGCAGGTGTGTGGCGACCAGGGACGCGGTGCGGTGCTCCTCGAAGGCCAACTCGGGATGCCGGTGCAAGTCCCGGTACACCTCGGTGAGTTCGTTCAGCAGGTCGGGTGGCGTGGAGATCATCGTATTCCTTCCGTCCGGTCGGCGGGGCACGGTCCCGATGCTAGGGCGTGCAGCGCCGTTTGACTGAGTGAGCACTCATTCATTAGCGTCGGGCGCGTGACGGACACCACAAGCAGGGCTACTCGGCGGCGGCGCGCGCCCTCCCTCGAACCCGAGGAGCGGCGCGCCGCCATCATCGCCGCCACCCTCCCCCTCCTCCTCGAACGCGGCGTCTCGGTGACCACGCAGCAGATCGCCCGAGCCGCGGGCGTGGCCGAGGGCACGATCTTCAGCGTGTTCCCGGACAAGCACTCGCTCGTCCACGCCACCGTGCTGAGCAGTTTCGAACCGACACCCATCGTCGCCGCGATCGCCGCGATCGATCCGAATCCGGACCTGCGCGACCGGCTGAGCGCGGTGATCCGCGTCATCGCCGACCAACTCGTCGCCACCGAACCGCTCGTGGCCGCGCTGCGCACCCAGAGCGTGCCGGCGGAGGTCAGGGAACCGTTCCTGGCGGAGGTGGCGCGCTACCGGCAACGCCTCGTCGCGGCGGTCGCCGAGGTGGTCGAGCCCGACCGCGACACGCTGCGCCGTCCACCGACCATGGTCGCGCAACTGGTGGTGGCGATGGTATTCGCCACCACCCGCGGTACGTTCGGCCTCGGCGACGCGCTCGACACCGACGAGATCGCCACGCTACTCCTCGACGGCCTGCTCGTGCGCGAGCAAGCCCACGATCCAACCCCCGCGCCCACCCCGACCCTCGACCCGGCACGCCAACCACCCCGGTCGACCAAGCGGGCGCGACGCTGATGTTATTGCGCCTGTTACGCAACCACCTGAGGCCCTACCGCCGTTCCCTGACCCTGCTCCTCCTCCTACAGGTCGGTCAGGCCGTCGCCGCACTGCAACTGCCCAGCCTCAACGCCGATTTGATCGACAACGGCGTACTCGAAGGCGACAACGGATACATCCTGAGCATCGGCGGCGTGATGGCGGCCGTCGCACTGGGCCAGATCCTCTGCTCGATCACGGCGGCCTATCTCGCCGCCCGGATCGCCACCGCCCTCGGCTACGACCTGCGGGCGGCGGTCTTCGACCGGGTGTTGTCCTTCTCCGCCCAGGAAGTGAACCGGATCGGCACCGCGTCGCTCTTCAACCGCACCACCAACGACGTGCAACAGGTGCAACTCCTCGCGCTGCTCACCGGCACCCTGCTGGTGCCCGCGCCGATCGTGTGCGTCGGCGGCGTGGTCATGGCGCTGCGCCTGGACGGGCCGCTGTCCGGCCTGTTCGCGGTCGTCATCCCGGTGCTGGTCGTCATCGTGGGTGTCCTGGTCGGCCGGATGCTTCCGCTGCACCGGGTGGCCCAGCGGCGGCTCGACCGCACCAACGGCATCCTGCGCGAACAGATCACCGGCGTCCGGGTGATCCGGGCGTTCGTCCGCGACGACCGCGAGCGCCGCAGGTATACCGCCGCCAACGAGGAACTCACCGAGGTGTCGCTGCGCGTCAGCCGGCTCACGGCGGTGATGTTCCCGATGCTGATGCTGGTCATCTACGTGTCCAGTGTCGCCGTGTTGTGGTTCGGCGGGCACCGGATCTCCGGCGGGTCGATGCAGATCGGCGCCCTGCCCGCCTACCTGTCATATCTGATGCAGATCCTGATGTCGATTCTGTCGGCCA
This sequence comes from Embleya sp. NPDC020630, assembly GCF_044334985.1. Classification (NCBI taxonomy): domain Bacteria; kingdom Bacillati; phylum Actinomycetota; class Actinomycetes; order Kitasatosporales; family Streptomycetaceae; genus Embleya; species Embleya sp. NPDC020630. The sequence continues at coordinate 265,368 of NZ_JBIRUB010000009.1, read as the reverse complement.
CCTTCATGTTCACCATGATTCCCCGGGCCGAGGTGAGTGCGGAACGCATCCAGGGCGTACTCCGCACCGAACCGATGTTGCGGGCGCCGGAGCACCCCCTGACCGCACTCTCCCGCCCCGGCGAAGTCGAGCTGTCCGCAGTAGAGTTCCGCTATCCCGGTGCCGATTCGGCCGTACTCCAGGGCATCGACCTGGTGGCCCGACCGGGCACCGTCACCGCGATCGTCGGCGGAACGGGCAGCGGGAAGACGACCCTGCTCAACCTGGTGCCGAGGCTGCTCGGGGCGAGCGCGGGCACGGTCCGCGTCGGCGGCGCCGACGTACGGGAGTTGGCACCGGCGCTGCTCGCGGCACAGGTCGGGTACGTACCGCAGCGGCCGTTCCTGTTCTCCGGCACCATCGCCGACAACCTCCGGCACGGCCGGCACGATGCCGGCGAGGCCGAGATGTGGCACGCCCTGGAGGTCGCGCAGGCCCGGGAGTTCGTCGAACGACTCCCGCAGGGACTGGAGGCCGCGGTCACCCAGGGCGGCTCGAACCTGTCCGGTGGGCAGCGCCAACGGCTGGCCATCGCCCGGGCGCTCATCGGCCGGCCGGCGATCTACCTGTTCGACGACTCGTTCTCCGCCCTCGACCACGCCACCGAGGCGGCGCTGCGTACCGCGCTCGCCGACGAGACCGCCGAGGCGACCGTGCTCGTCGTGGCGCAGCGGGTCGGCACCATCCGCGACGCGGACCACATCCTCGTGCTGGACGAGGGACGTGTGGTCGGCGCCGGTACGCATGCCGAACTGCTCGAACACAACGCCACCTACCGGGAGATCGCCCTGTCCCAGACCAACGACCAGGAGGCGGCGTGAGTATCGGGAAGCCCGGGGACCCGGCGCGACCCACCGTGCCGCGCGCGCCCCTGGCCGGTGCGGTCGGCGCCGGACGGGCGATGGGCGGCGGGATGCCGCCGGCCAAGGTCCTCGACCTGCGCGGCTCGATCCGCCGCCTGGCGCGCACCCTGCGTCCGGACCGTCTGCTCATCGCCGCGACCGCCGGCTGCGCGGTGGTCGCCGTCACCCTGGCGGTGCTCGGACCGCTCATGCTCGGCAAGGCCACCGACGTCATCGTCACCGGGCACATCGGCGCCGAATTGCAGCCCGGCGTCAGCAAGGCCGACGCCGTCGCCCACCTGCGGGCGACCGGGCACGACCGGCTCGCGGACCTGGTGTCCCCGCTGCCGGTGTCGCCCGGCCACGGCATCGACTTCACCCGGCTGGGCTGGGTTCTGCTCGCGGCCCTGCTGCTGTACCTCTTCTCCGGGGTGTTCGGCATCGTGCAGGCCCGGTGCACCGCCCGGCTGGTGCAGCGCATCGGCTATCGGCTCCGCGAGGACGTCGAGGCGAAACTCTCCCGACTGCCGCTGAGTTACTTCGACCGGCAGTCGCGCGGGGACGTGCTCAGCCGCGCGACCAACGACATGGACAACCTCACCCAGACCCTGCAGCAGACGCTGAGTCAGTTGCTCACGTCGGTGCTGACCATCGCCGGGGTGGTGGCGGTGATGTTCTGGGTGTCGTGGCTGCTCGCCCTGGTCGCGCTGACCACTGTCCCGCTGTGCCTGATCGGCGCCGCCCGGATCGGCCGTCGGGCACAACCCCACTTCGTCGAGCAGTGGGCCACGACCGGCCGGCTGAACGGGCACATCGAGGAGACCTACGCGGGCCACTCGGTGGTTCGGACCTTCGGGCTGCAGGAGGAGGTGCGGCAGGATTTCGACCGGCACAACCGGGAGTTGCGTCGGGTCGGCTTCCGGGCGCAGTTCGTCTCCGGGACGATCCAACCCACCATGCTGTTCCTGGCCAACGCCAACTTCGTCCTGGTCGCGGTGAGCGGCGGGTTGTTCGCCACCGCCGGCATGGTCACCCTGGGCGGCGTCCAGGCCTTCGTCCAGTACTCCCGCCAGATGAGCCAGCCGATCACCCAGATGGCGAGCATGAGCAATCTGCTCCAGTCCGGCATCGCCTCGGCGGAGCGCATCTTCCAACTCCTGGACGCAGAGGAGCAGTTGCCGGATCCGGCGCGGCCGGTGCGGCCGGGGCCGCTCGGGGGTCGCATCGTCTTCGAGGACGTCTGCTTCCGGTACACGCCGGACGAACCGCTGATCGAGCACCTGTCGTTCACCGCCGAGCCGGGGCAGACGGTGGCGATCGTGGGCCCCACGGGCGCCGGGAAGACGACCCTGGTCAACCTCCTGATGCGCTTCTACGACCTCACCTCGGGCCGGATCACCATCGACGGCGTGGACATCGCGACGATGACCCGCGAGGACGTACGGCGCAACATCGGGATGGTGTTGCAGGACACCTGGCTGTTCCGGGGAACCGTCGCGGACAACATCGGGTACGGCGCGGACCGCCCGACGGCCGAACAGATCGAGGAGGCGGCGCGCGCGGCACACGTCGACCACTTCGTGCGCGCCATGCCCGACGGCTACCGCACGATGCTGGACGAGGCGGGTACCAATCTCAGTGTCGGCGAACGGCAACTGGTCACCATCGCACGCGCGTTCCTGGGCGGGTCGGGCATCCTGATCCTGGACGAGGCGACCAGTTCGGTGGACACCCGTACCGAGGTGCTGATCCAGCGGGCGATGAACACGTTGCGCACCGGGCGCACCAGTTTCGTCATCGCGCACCGGTTGTCCACGATCCGCGACGCGGACCTGATCCTGGTGATGGAGTCGGGTCGGCTCGTCGAACAGGGCACGCACGAGGCACTGTGCGCGGCCGGCGGCGCCTATGCGCGGCTGCACGCGGCGCAGTTCGCCGGGGCGGATCGGCGGCGCGACTGAGGCCGTTCGGGGCTTCGTTGGGAGCCCTGCTCAGGGCTCTGTTCAGGGCTCTGTTCAGGGCTCTGTTCGGAGCCCTGCGCCGGGACCTGCTCGGAGCTCCGCTCAGGGCATCCCACCGGCGGCCGCCACGTGGACGACCTCCCCCGAGGCGACGCCGGCCCCGTCACCGGCCAGGAACGCCACGGTGGCCGCGAGTTCGACCGCCGGCGCACGCCCGCCCGGCGCGGGCGGACCGGGCGCCGGCGGCAGGATCTCCCCCGCCGCCGCCCACATGCCCCGACCCACGACGACGAGGTGGGCGGTGACGCCGAACGCGTCGGCCTCCAGCGCCAGCGTCCGGGTGAACCCCTCCAGCGCGGCCCGCACGGTGGCGTTCCCCCGCCCGTCGGCGGCGTCCGGCATGTCGACCACGGTGACGATGCGCCCGCACCCCTCCCGAATCATCGGGTCCAGCACCGCCCGGCTGATCAGGAACGTCTCCCGCAGCGGTTCGCCCACCTGCCCGTCCCAGTCCGCCACCGCGCCCGGCGGCCCGCCCGGCAGCGCCCGGACGACGTGCACCAGCACGGCGGGCGGCCCCAGGTGCACGTCGACGTGATCCACCGCCCCCTGCACCGAATCGGCCTCACCCGCGCGTACCTCCACGGCCAGCGCCCGCCGACCCGACCGCCGCGCGCACTCCACGGCCCCGGCACAGGCATCCGCGGACGAACCCAACACCGCGAGATCGAATCCCGCGTCCGCCAGCCGTGCGGCGAGCGAGTCGCCGGCCCGGCCCGCCCCGGAAATGATGCCAACTGCGGCCACGGCGGCCTCCCCCCAACAGTTCGGAGGCGGGAGCCTAGCAGCGCAAATGGTGCTGGTCATCGATGAGTTCCCCACCAACCCACCCGCCGTGCGCACCGCGACGCCTGCGGGCCACATCGCTCTGGACCCCGTCGCCGACCCTGCCTAGACTCGGCGAATTCCATCGGGATCCCGCAGCGGCACGGTTCCGCTTCCAGCGCCGATCCGACAGTCTCTGCCCTGCCCGCCGCGGCAACCCGGCCCGGAGCCGCCTGCCGGCCCGAAGCCCGGCACCACGACGGAATACCCACGAATCCCGCAGGCCCGCCCGCGACCGCGCGGCGGCGCCGCACCCCGCAGCCGTACATCGGATGGGAGTACGCCATGCCCGGCAACGACCACTACGTCCGACAGATCCTGGAGTCGTTATCCGTCGACGAGGACCGGATCAGCCTGGTCCACGAGGACATCCCGACCCGCGCCGGCGAGTTGGCCGCCGCGGTCCGCTCGGCCGCCGCCGGGTTGCGCGCGCACGACGTCGGCGTCGGCGACGTGGTCGCGGTGATGACGGTCAACAACACCCCCGCGACGCTCGTCCTGCGCTACGCCGCCGGCCTCGTCGGCGCCCTCGTGGTGCACGTCGGCACGGTGAACGCGGTCGACCCCGGCGATGTACTGCGCGCCGGCGAGCAGTTCGAGATGGTCGCGAGCACCGGGGCGACCGTGTTCGCGATCGACGCGGACAACGCCGCCCGGGCCCGCGAGTTGCGCGCCCGGTTCGAACGGCCCGTGCTCCTGGTCGGATTGGGCGACCTCGGTCCCGATGTCACGGACCTGAGCCTGCCCTCGCCCGACGCCTTCGATCCCGCCGACGCCGCACAGGGCGAACTCGCCGTCGTCACCTACACCAGCGGCTCGACGGGTCGACCGAAGGGTGTGTGCTGGTCGTTCGAGGTGCGCAACGACGTCACCGCGCGGATGGCCGCCCTGGGCCATCGGCAGACGATGTTGGTCACCGCGCCGCTGACCCATACGGCCGCGTTCACCTCGGACAACGTCCTGGTGTCCGGCGGCACGGTCGTGCTGCACCAGGGGTTCGACCCGGCGGCGGTGTTGCGCGCGGTGGGCCGGCACCGGATATCCCGGGTGATGTTGTCCGCCCCGCAGGTGTACGCCCTGGCGGACCATCCGGACGTCGGCACCACCGACCTGTCCAGCCTGCGCGACCTCGGCTACACCGGCAGCCCGGCCTCCGCCGACCGACTCGCCGAGGCGGTGAAGGTCTTCGGCCCGGTGCTCGGCCAGATCTACGGAAGCAGCGAGTGCGGCCTGATCTGCCGGCTCACCGGCGACGACCACACCCGTCCGGAGCTGCTGGGCACCGTGGGCCGGCCGGTCGCACCGGTGACGCTGAGCATCCGGGACCCGCTCGACGAGCGTGAACTGCCCATCGGCGAGGTCGGTGAGGTGTGTGTGCATACGCCGCTGGTGATGGCCGGGTATTGGCGGGACCCGGAGGCGACCGCGCGGACCCTGCGCGGCGGTCGGCTGCACACCGGCGACATCGGACACCTGGACGAACACGGCTATCTGCACCTGCGCGGCCGGCTCGCGGACGTCGTCAAGACCAAGGGCATCAAGGTGTATCCGGCGGCCGTGGAGAAGGCCCTGTCCGGGCACCCCGCGGTGGCGCAGGCCGCGGTGTTCGGGGTCGCCGACGCCGACCGCATGGAGCGCGTGCACGCCGCGGTGGTCGTGCGCGACGGCCGGCACGTCACCGCCGAGGAACTGCGCGAGCACGTCGCCGCGGTCCTGTCGCCGAACCAGTCCCCCACCGTCGTGACGTTCCGCGCGGAGTTGCCGCTGCTCGGCCTCGGCAAACCCGACCGGATGCGGCTGCGCGCGGAGGCCGAGGCCGCCGGCGCAGCGCCGGCCCACAACGCATCGGAGACGAGATGACCCTGCCCACCACATACGTCGGCGACCTGGACACCCCTCCCGCCGAGCATGCCCGGGGCGGCGCGTACCCGCCCGCTCCGGCGGAACCGACCCTGCTGGTGCCGGCGCTCGCGGGGGCCGCCGAGACCGGTGCGCCGGCGAGCACCGAGCGGGAGCTGTCCGAGGCGACGAGCGCTCGGCTGAGCGCCCACTGCGAGGCCCGGGGCCTGACCCTGGAATCGGTGGTGCGGGCCGCCTGGGGCGCGGTGTCGAGCCTGCTGACCGGCAACGAACACGTGGTCTTCGGCGGGGCGATACGTCCCGTCCACCTGCGGTACCGGCCGGCCGCCTCGCTCGCCGCGACGGCCCGGCAGGCCGAGGCTCCGCCCGGACCCGTCGAGGGCGAGCCGTACCGGAACCACTCCGCGGGCGAGTTGTTCGACAGCGCCGTGTACATGGCCGGCACCGATCCCGTGGGCTCGCCCGCCGGCGGGGTGCCGATCCGCTGCACCGTGCGTCCCGGCCGGCGGGTGCGGCTGTGCGTGCGTGCGGCGGACGGTACGGCCACCGAGTTGCCGGCGAACCTGCTCGTCCGGCTCCTGGACGCGTTCGCCGACGACCCGGATCGCCCGCTCGGCACGATCGCCCTGCTGACCGGCGACGAGCACCACCGGATGTTGACGGAATGGAACGACAACGGCGCGGACCCGCCCGCGATCTCGCTCGCGGAGGTGGTGCGGCGCCAGGCCCGGGCCAACCCGCACCGGACCGCGCTGGTCGGCGACGGCGAAACCCTCACCTACGCCCAACTCGATCGCCGCGCCGACCGGTTGGGTCGATTGATCCGGCGCCGGGGTCTCGGTCCCGAGGACATCGTCGCGCTCGTGCTGCCCCGCTCGGTGGCGATGGTCGTCGCGATCGTCGCGGTCGGCCGGGCCGGCGCCGCCTACCTGCCCGTGGATCCCGAATACCCGGCCGACCGCGTCGCGTTCATGCTCGGCGACGCGCGGCCCGCGCTGCTGGTGACGACCACGGGGGCGGCGCCGCCGGCCGGTGTCGGGCCGGAGCGGATCGTGCTGGACGAGGCCGAGACGGCCACCGCGCTCGACACGCCCGACGCCGAAACCAACGCCGAATCCGAGGCCGAATCCGAATCCGAGGCCGAGAAGGGCCGACCCCCGTACCGGACGGCCGATCCGGCGTACGTCATCTACACCTCCGGAACGACCGGACGCCCCAAGGGAGTCGTGGTCACCCACGCCGGCCTGGCCTCGCTCGCGGCGGCGAAGGTGGCGCGCATGGCCGTCGCGCCGGACAGCCGTGTCCTGCAGTTCGCCTCCCCGAGCTTCGACGCGTCGGTCACCGAATTGCTGGCCGCCTTCACCGCCTGCGCCACCCTCGTCGTCCCGCCCGCCGGGCCGCTGGTGGGCGAGGAGTTGGAACGGGTGCTCGTCGACGAGCGGATCAGCCACGCGGTGCTGCCGCCGGTCGCGGTGGCCGGACTCGCCGAACCCCGGCTGCCGGGCCTGCGCACCCTGGTGATGGCGGGCGAGGCGTGCCCGGCCGAACTGGCCGCGACCTGGTCGGGCAACCACCGGACGATCAACGCCTACGGCCCGACCGAGGCCACCGTGTGCGCGACCATGAGCGAGCCGCTGTCGGGTTCGGGACGGCCGTCGGTGGGCGGGCCGATCGCCGGCCGGTCGGTCTACGTGCTCGCGGACGGGCTGCGCCCGGTGCCGCCGGGTGTGGTCGGCGAGCTGTACATCGCCGGTCCCGCTCTGGCCCGGGGCTACCTGCGGCGGCCGGCCCTGACCGCCGCGCGGTTCGTGGCCGACCCGTTCGCGCCCGGGGAGCGCATGTACCGGACCGGGGACCTGATGTCCTGGCGACGGGACGGAAGCCTTACCTTTCACGGTCGGGCCGACGACCAGGTCAAGGTCCGCGGGTATCGCGTCGAACCGGGCGAGGTGGCCGCCGCGGTGGCCGAACACCCGGATGTCGCCCGCGCGATCGCCGTGGTCCGCGATGACACGCCGACCGGCCCCCGCATCGTGGCCTACGCGGTACCGGCGGGCGAAGCCGCGCTCGATCCCGCCGCCCTGCGCGAGCACGTCGAGCGGTTCCTGCCGGCGTACATGGTGCCCGCCGCCTTCGTCGAGGTCGCCGAGTTCCCCCTCACGCCCGCCGGCAAGCTCGACCGGGCCGCGCTGCCGGCGCCGCAGGAGGCCCCCGCGACCCCCGGCCGGGCGCCGCGCAACCCGGCCGAGGCCGCCCTCGTCGCGTGTTTCGCGAAGGCGCTCAACCTGTCCGCGGTGGACATCGACGGCGACTTCTTCAAGCTCGGCGGCAACAGCATGCTCACCATCGTGCTGATCCGCGAGGCCCGCCGGGCGGGACTGTCGATCTCACCACGGGACCTGATCGACCACCCCACGATCGAGGCCCTCGCGGCGGTCGCCGAAACCAACCGGCTGAACCGCGCGAACGGGCACCAGAGGAGCCAGGCGTGAACACCCGACCCGTGATCTCCCCCGACGACATCGACGACATCGACCTGGCCGACGCGCGGCTGCACGCCGAGTACGACCTGCGCGAGGTGTGGCGCCACCTGCGCGCGCACCGGCCGATCCACTGGCACACCCCGCGCGAGTCGCGCCCCGGCTTTTGGGTGGTGAGCCGCTACGCCGACGCGATGACCGTCTATCGCGGCAAGGACCACTTCACCACCGAGGGCGGCAACGCACTGGCCACGATCCTCACCGGCGGCGACTCGGCATCGGGAACGATGTTGGCGGTGACCGACGGCAAGCGGCACGCGCAGATCCGCAACATCCTGATGCGGGCCTTCTCCCCCCGGATGTTGGAGGAGATCAAGCAGGCGCTGCGGGTGACGGTGGATCAGCTGCTGGTCGAGGCGATCCGCGAGGGCAGCTGCGACTTCGCCCACGACGTGTCGGGGAACGTACCGCTCGGCGCCATCTGCGACCTGCTCGCCATTCCCCGGGAGGACCGGCGGCAGCTGCTGGATCTGACCTCGCACGCGTGGAGTTCCGACTACGCCGACGCCCCGTACCAGGACAGTTGGACGGCGAAGAACGAGATCCTGCTGTATTTCTCCGACCTGGCCGAGACCCGCCGGGACAGCAGGCACGACGACGTGGTGAGCCTGCTGGCCGGCAGCCGCATCGACGGGGAACACCTGTCCGACGCCGAGCTGATGGCCAACTGCTACGGCCTGATGATCGGCGGCGACGAGACCGGCCGGCACGCCATCACCGGCGGGCTGCTCGCCCTCGTCGAGAACCCCGACCAGTGGGCGGCCCTGAAGAAGGGCGAGGTGGACATGTCCACGGCGGTGGAGGAGGTGTTGCGCTGGACCCACCCGTCGCTGCACGGCGGCCGTACGGTCACCTCCGACGTGACGGTCGGCGGCCATCGTTTCGCCGCCGGCGACGCGGTCAGCGTGTGGATCTCCTCGGCCAACTTCGACGGCGAGGTCTTCGCCGATCCGGACCGCTTCGACCTCAACCGCTCCCCCAACAAACACCTGACCTTCGCGTACGGCTCGCACTTCTGCCTCGGCCACTACCTGGCGCGGCTGGAGGTCGAGGCCGTGCTCGACGGACTGCGGCGCCTGGTGGCCGACATCGAGCCGCTCGGGCCGCCGCAGCCGATCTACTCCAGCATCCTCTCCGGCATGCAGTCCCTGCCGGTACGCCTGATCCCGGAACCGCACGCGACCGCAGCGGCCTGACCCATCTCGAAACGGAGACCAACCATGAACACAACCGATCGGGACTCCACGGACGTGGACGTCGTCGTGGTCGGCGGTGGACCGGGCGGCTCGACCGTCGCCTCGTTCGTCGCGATGCGGGGCGGCCGGGTGCTGCTGCTGGAGAAGGAGAGCTTCCCCCGGTATCAGATCGGCGAGTCGCTGCTGCCGTCGACCACGGAGTGGATCTGCGGGCTGCTCGGCGTGGCCGACGAGGTGGAGGCGGCCGGCTTCCAGACCAAGACGGGCGGCACCTTCCTGTGGGGCGCCAGTCCCGAGCCGTGGTCGTTCACCTTCGCGACCGACACCCACCGCGGCCGCCACGCGTTCCAGGTCGAGCGGATGAAGTTCGACAAGATACTGCTGGACAACGCCCGCCGGGTCGGCGTGGACGTGCGCGAGCGGTGTTCGGTACGCGATGTCCTCGGCGATCCGGAGCGGGTGCGCGGCGTGCGATACACCGACGCCGACGGGGTGGAGCACGAGGTCACCGCGAAGTTCGTCGTCGACGCCTCCGGCAACACCAGTCGGATCCGCCGGCATGTCGGCGGTACCCGCGAACTCGCCGAGTACTTTCGCAACATCGCCGTGTTCGGGTACTTCGAGGGCGGCAAGCGCATGGACCCGCCCCGGCGGGGGAACATCCTGTGCGCGGCGTTCGGCGGCGGCTGGTTCTGGTATATCCCGCTGACCGACGAGTTGACGAGCGTGGGTGCCGTGGTCCCGGCCGAGATGGCCGACAAGATCCAGCAGGACCGCGAGGGCGCGCTCGAGCGGTTCATCGCCGAGTCGCCGATGATCAGCGACTTCCTCGGCGACGCACGGCGGGTGACCGAGGGGCCGTACGGACAGGTGCGGGTGCGCAAGGACTACTCGTACAGCAACACCCGCTTCTGGCGGCCCGGCATGGCCCTGGTCGGCGACGCCGCCTGCTTCGTGGACCCGCTGTTCTCCACCGGCGTCTACCTGGCCACCTACAGCGGACTGCTGGCGGCGCGCTCGATCAACAGCGTGCTCGCGGGCCGGCTCGACGAGCAACGCGCTTTCGCCGAGGCCGAGTTCCGCCACCGCCGGGAGTACGAGCTGTACTACGAGTTCCTCAAGGCGGTCTACGACACGCACCAGGACGAGACCTCGTACTTCTGGACCGCGAAGAAGCTGACCGGCGCCGCGGCCTCCGAGGCCGACTCGTTCAGCTACCTCACCGCGGGTCTGGGCGCCGGCGAGTACACGCCGCTGGACGGTGGATCCGCGACCCCGGCGCCGCGCACGCGGGGGCGCGGGCCCGACGAGGACGCCGGGATGCGGGCGTTCTGGGAGGGCCGGACCCAGGAGTTCACCACCGAGAACCACCCGGACCCCAACCACCTGCGGCTGGAGGGCGACAACCACCGGCGGTTGCTCGACACCATCGCCGCCGGGTGGCGGGATCGACCCGATCGGCTGACCGTGTCGACGGACGGCATGTACTGGGAGGAGCCCGCGCCGACGCCCGCGCTCAGCGAGCCCTCGGCAGCCGAGGCCGGATGACTTCGGCGAACCGGGCCAGCGGCTCCGGCTGAGTCATCTCCCGGTGCTCGCACCCGATGTCGTGCACCTCGATCGGCCCGGTGACCCAGGGCCGCCAGACCTCTCGGTTCGCCGAGTCGGTCCGGCGGCCCTTCGTCGCGCGGAACAGCAGCAGGTCGCCGTCGAACACCGCCTCGGGCGGTCGGCGGATCAACCGGGCGTTGTTGAGGAAGACGTCCACGACGGCGTGCCGGCTCGCCGTGTCGAGCGCGGACAACGGACCGCCCTCGACGCCGAGGGCCGCCACCGCCCGAGCCCGGTCCGGCGGCGCGTGCGCCGGGTCCGGGGCGCCGCCGACGAAGTCCACCAACTCGGCGAGCAGTTCCGGCTCCGACGACCCCGACGGCTGCGACGGTACGCGGCCGTTCGCCGGACCGACGCCCGGGAAGCTGTCGAGCACGGCCAGCAACGCGACGGCCTCGCCGCGCGCCTGCAGCATGGTCGCGAGGGTGTGTGCGACGTGCCCGCCGAAGGACCAGCCCATCAGGTGGTACGGGCCGTTCGGCTGCACCTTCAGGATCTGTTCCAGGTAGTCGGCGGCCATCTCCGCCACGGTCGCCGGCAGCGGCTCGCGACCGTCCAGGCCGCGTGCCTGGAGGCCGTGCACGGGCTGGTCGTTGCCGAGGTGGTGCAACAGCCCGGCGTAACACCAGCTCAGCCCGATGCCCGGATGCACGCAGAACAGCGGTGGCCGCTCGCCCCGGGTGCGCAGCGGCAGCAGTACGCCCAGCGCGTCGCGCCGGTCGCCCTCGCCGAGCCGCTTGCCCAGCTCGGCCACGGTCGGCGCCTCGTACACGTCCCGCACCGACGGTTCGGCGCCCAGGACGTCGCGCACCCGCCCGACGAGGTGCGCCGCGAGGAGCGAGTGGCCGCCGAGGTCCAGGAACGAGTCGTCGATGCCCACCGACGGCAGCACCAGCGCCTCGGCGAAGAGCCGGCACAGCACCTCCTCGCGGGGTGTGCGGGGGCCACGACCGGCCGGGTTCGGCTCGACGCGCGGGGCCGGCAGCGCCCGCCGGTCGGGTTCGCCGTCGGCGGTCGACGGCAGGTCCTCGAGGACGACCACGGCGGTCGGCACGGGACGCTCGCGCAGGGTTCCGCCCAGATAGGCGGCGCCGGCCAGGTACGCCCGCAGCGCTCCCGGGTCGATCCGGCGGTCCGGCGCCGGGACGGCGTAGCCGACCAGCCGGCCGTCGGTGAACGTGACGGCGGCGCGGGCCACGTCGGGATGCTCGGCCAGGATCGGCCCCAACTCCGCCAGGTCGGCCGGATCGATCGCGTCGGGCGGGGTGTCCTCGCCGCCGGCCGGCTCGCCCAGAGCCAATCGCGCCGCCAGGCCGGCCACGGTGGGCGACTCGAACACATGCCGGACCGACAGTTCGACGCCGAGCACCTCACGCACGCGGCCGAGCAGGCGGGTGGCCAGCAACGAGTGGCCGCCGAGGTCGAAGAAGTCGTCGTCGACCCCGACCGCCTCGACCCCGAGCACCTCGGCGACCAGTTCGCACAGGGTCTGCTCGGTCGGCGAGCCGGGTCGCCGTCCGCCGCCCGCGCCGGGGGTCTCGGGCGCCGGCAGCGCGCCGCGGTCGAGCTTGCCGTTGCCGGTCAGCGGCAGCGCGTCGAGCACCACCACGGCCGCCGGCACCATGTGTTGCGGCAGTCGGGCGGCGAGCGAGCGGCGCAGCGCGACCGGTTCGACGGCGCGTCCGGGCTCGGGGACGACGTACGCGACGAGCCTGCGGTCACCGGGCCGGTCCTCGCGCAGGACCACCACCGCGACGCCGACCTCGGGCTGTTCCGCGACGGCCGCCTCCACCTCGGCGGGTTCGACCCGGAACCCCCGCACCTTCACCTGGTCGTCCGCGCGGCCCAGGAACCGCAGGGTGCCGTCGTCGTGCCGGCACGCCAGGTCCCCGGTGCGGTACATGCGCGAGCCGGGCGGCCCGAACGGATTCGCCACGAACCGCGTGGCGGTCGGCCCCGGTCGACCCCGATAGCCGCGGGCCACTCCGGACCCCGCGAGGTACAGCTCGCCGGGCACCGCGATCGGCGCGAAGGACAGGCCCGGCGAGAGCACATGCGCCTGCGCGCCGCGAATCGGCGTCCCGATCGGCGGTGCCTGGTCGCCGTGCAGCGCGGCGCTCGCGGTGGCGCAGACGGTGTACTCGGTGGGCCCGTAGGCGTTGACGAGGGTACGTCCCGGCGACCACTCGGCCACCAGCGTGCCGGATACCGCCTCCCCGGCGACGACCACCGTGGTGCTCGGGGGGATCGTGTCGGCGGGGATGCTCGCGAGCACCGCCGGGGTCAACGTCACGTGGGTCACCGCCGGCCGGCCGGCCAGGGCTTCGACGATGGCGTCGATGCGCGGGCGCCCGGGTTCGGGCAGGACCAGCGCCGCGCCCGAGGTCAGCGCCTGGCACAGTTCCCAGAACATCGCGTCGAAACCCATCGACGCCGCCTGGAGCACCCGGCTGCCGGGGGCGACGCCCAGCGTCTCGCGCTGCCATCGGGCCAGGCTCGGCACGCCGGCGTGGGTGACGAGCACACCCTTGGGCGTGCCGGTCGAGCCCGAGGTGTGGATCAGGTAGGCGGGGTGCGCCGGGCACAGCGGCCGGCTGCGCTCGGTGTCGGCCGGCTCGTGGTCGGGCAGGGCCGCCCACCGGCGGGCGAGGTGCGCGTCGTCGAGTACGAGGGTGGACGCGGCCGAGCCGTCCGGGAGCGCGGCGTGGTGCTCGTGGTCGGTCAGCACCAGGTGTGGCGCGGCGTCCGCGAGCAGGAACCGCAGCCGCTCCACCGGAAGTTCGACGTCCAGGGGCACGAAGGCGCCGCCCGCCTTGAGGATCGCGAGCAGTGCCACGATCAGCTCCACCGAGGGCGGCAGCGCCACCGCCACCAGCCGCTCCGGGCCGACCCCGCGGCGCATCAGGTGGCGGGCCAGCCGATTGGCGCGGCCGTGCAGCTCCCGGTAGGTGACCGTCGCCGTACCGCAGTGCACGGCCGGGGCGTCGGCGTGCGCCCACGGCGCCAGCAACTCGGGCACCGTGGCGATCGGGGTGTCGTCGTCCACCGGCCCCGCGGCCAGGGACCGCAGCCGATCACGCTCGGCGGGTGTAGTCAACTCGATTCCCACGACCGCCAGTTCGGGATCGGCATCGACCACTTGGCGCAACACCCGGAACAGCCGGTCGCCGTGCGCGGCCACCTCCGGGCGCCCGTACAGGGCCGGGTTGGCGTCGAAGTTCAGCTCGTATCCCTCGCCCTCGCCGAGGTCCTCGGCCGCCACGGCGAAGTCGGCCACGGGCCCGTTGGTCAGGCTGTGTACGCGCCAGGTCCGCCCGCCGGAGCGCAGACTTCGCGGGAAGGACGTCACGTTGACCACCAGGCCGAACAACTCCCGGTCGCCGGTGCCGCGTTGCAGGGTTCGGCTCAGTTCGCCGCTGCCGTGCCGCTGGTAGCGCAGCGCTTCCAGCAGTCGCTCGGCCGCCTGTGCGCGCAGCTCGGCCACCGTCGTCGCGGGGGTCACCGTCATGCGCAGCGGCACCGCCTGGGCCAACATCCCGGGGATCCGACGCAGTTGCCGACTGTCCCGCCCGCCGACGGCGAGCCCGATCACGACGTCCGACGCGCCGGTGATCCGGTGCAGGTAGGCCGCCGCGGCGGCGACCAGGTGGGCCGGCGCGCCCGACGCCGGCGGCCGGTTCGGCGCCGCGGTTCCGCGCAACGCGGCGTGCGAGAGCCGTCGGGTCTCGCGCAGGAAGTCGGTGGGCAGCGCGGCGGGGGGTTCGCCCAGTCGCACCGGCTCGGGGGCGTCGCGCATGCGCTCCAGCCAGAAGTCCCGACACCGCTCGAACGCCGCCGAGGCGCGGAACTCCGTTTCGTCGGACAGCAGTTCGGCGAGGGGGCCGAAGCCGCACGGCGGTAGCGGCGCGCCGTCGTGCAGCGCCGGGTACACCTCGGCGACGCGGCGCACCAGCAGCCCGACGCTGTACGCGTCGAGCAGGAGGTGGTGGTTGGCCAGATACCACAGGAACCGGTCGGGCCCCTCGCGGAACAGCGCGAACGAGAACAGCGGCGCCCGCTCGATCACACGCGGCTCGCGCAGGTCGGCGCGCATCCGCTCCAGGGCCGTGGCGCGCGGGTCGGGCGCGGCGCCGATGTCGAGATACGGCAGCGACCAGTCCGGCTGCGCGCCGACGATCTGGCGCGGCTCGCCGTCGACCTCGACGAACCGCAGTCGCAGCGCGTCGATCTCGTCGACCACGTGCCGCAGCGCGGATTCGAACACCTCGGGCCGGACCGGGCCGAGGATCTCGACGTAGCCGCCGATGGTGTAGACGGGGTTCGCGGGGGCCGACTGTTGTGCGAGCCAGATTTCCCGCTGCGCCGCGGTGAGGGGCAGTGTCGCGGCCGTGGCACCCGGTTCCATCTCGCTCCGTTTCCTGTTCCTTCGGTTCCCTGGGGTTGCGGTCAGATGGTGATTCCGCCGTCGATCTCGAAGACGGAGGCGGTGATGTAGGCGGCGCGGTCGGAGGCGAGGTAGCCGATGAGGTCCGCGACCTCCTCGGCGCGGCCGAACCGGCCCAGCGGTACCGCGTCGAGCAGCTTCTTGCGCGCGCGTTCGGGCATCGCCCGGATCATGTCGGTGTCGACGAGTCCCGGCGCGACCGTGTTCACCCGGATCCCGAACCGGCCGACCTCCTTGGCCAGCGCCTTGGAGAAGCCGATGATGCCCGCTTTGGACGCGGAGTAGTTCGTCTGCGAGGGGTTGCCATGCACGCCGGCGACCGAGGACAGCGTGACCACGCTGCCCCGTCGCCGCTTCATCATCGCGAACACCGCGGCCCGGCAGACCTCGAACACGCCGGTGAGGTTGGTCTCCAGGACGCTGTGCCACTCCTGGTCGGACATCAGCACCAGCGGCTGGTCGCGGGTCACGCCGGCGCACGTGACCGCCACCTCGACCGGACCGAGGCGGGCCTCGGTCTCGGCCAGCCAGGCCCGGACCGCGTCCCCGTCCGCCACGTCGACCGGTACGGCCAGGCAGCGCGCGCCCGCCTCCTCGACCAGCGCCTCGACCTCGTGCGCCGCGGCCGCGTCGGAGCGGTAGCAAAAGCTGGTGTCGAAACCCTCCCGGGCCAGGCGCAGCACGGTGGCGCGGCCGATCCCGCGCGAGCCGCCGCTGACCAGCGCCACCCGGCGATCGTCGTCCGGCATCGTCTTTCCCCTCAGGCTCGTGGCCGGCGGGCGGCCGAGTGACGCTCGCCCAGCCGCAGCAGCGCGCAGGCGACGGTGCCGTCGCGGTCGACGGAGCTGACCAGCGCCGCCCGCCCGGCGGCCGAGGGCAGCCGGTCCGATGCGCTGAGCACGGACACGAGTTGGAAGGCGGCGGAGGCCGCGCCGGTGTCGCCGAACGGCAGGTGCGGGAGCCGGTCGAGCGCGTCCGGGGCGAACAGCCGTGTCAGCGCCGCCCATTCCCGATCGCCCGCGGGCCCCGGCGGCCGGCTCGGCGACACCGCCCAGACCTCGTCCGCGGCCACTCCCGCCGAGGCCAGCGTCTCCAGCGCCACCTGCCCGATCGCCTCGGCCGGATCGTCGCCGTGGTGGACCCGGCTGCGTACCGAGAGCAGTTCGGCGAGCACGGGAGCGCCGGCCGCGCCGTCGCCCAGGATCACCGCGCACCCCTCGCCGAGCGGCATCGGATCCGCGTCGTCCGCCCGGGCGTGGTGTTCCAGCCAGGAGCGGGTCACCGAATACTCCTCCGCCGCGCCGCACACCACCCGCCGCGCCCGACCGCAGGACAGCAGTCGCCGCTGGTAGCTCAGCGCCAGCAGGCCGGCCGCGCGCCCGCCGGCGATGGTGGCGTTGGGTCCGCGCAACCGGTAACGGATCGCGCATTGCCCGGCGGCGCAGTTCATCACGGTGTTGGGGGTGCGTGCGGGGTCGACGTGATACGGGCGCGCGCCCTGGAACGATTCGCGGGTGAAGTCGGTCATGCTCTGCACGCTGCCGGTGGCGGTGCCGAGCACGAGTCCGGTCTGCTCCGGCGCGTCCGGCGCCGGGTCGGGGTCGGCCTCCGCCAGCAGCCGTCCGACGGCGACCGCGGCCAGCGCGGTGACCCGGTCCATGGACCGGGTTTTGCCGCGGAGCGCTTCCCGCGGCGAGAAGTCGGGCACCAGGCAGGCCCGCGAGCCCGGTGCCGGCGGGGGTGTGGAGGTCGGCGCGGCGGCGGGTCGGGCGCCGGACCACAGGCCCTCGGTGAAGGCGTCCCGACCCACGCCGAACGGTGATACGGCGTCCCACGCCGTGATGGCGATGCCCATGCGACGATTCCTCACTGGTATCTGCCGAGGACCACCACGGCGTTGTTGCCGCCGAAGGCCATCCCGTTGTTCTGTACGATCCGCAGGTCCGCCTCGACCGACGTGTTGGGAACGCAGTCGATCGCGCATTCGGGGTCGGTGCGTTCGTGGTTGATGGTGGGCGGGATGAAGCCGTGGGTGATCGCCAGCGCGCATCCGATGGCGCCGAGCGCGCTGGCCGCGCCCATGGAGTGCCCCAGCATCGACTTCAACGCCACGGTGCGGGGCGGGTGTTCGCCGTACACCTCGCGGATGGCCATGCTCTCGGTGACGTCGTTGGGGATCGTGCCGGTGCCGTGCGCCGAGATCAGGTCGACCTGGTCGGGGGTGACGCCGGCGTCGCGCAGCGCCAGATCGATGCAGCGGGCGACGCCCGCCTGGTTCGGCGCGACCGGGTGGAAGGCGTCGCAGCTGAGCCCGAATCCGAGGATCTCCGCGTAGATCCGGGCCCCGCGGCGCAGCGCCGAGCCCAGTTCCTCCAGGACCAGCACCCCGGCGCCCTCGCCGGTGAGGATCCCCTTGCGGTCCACGTCGAACGGTTGGCACCGGTCGGGCGCGATCGTGCCCAGGCGGTAGAAGCCGGCGAACGTCTTGCGGCACATGGCGTCCGCGCCGCCGCACAGGGCCACGTCCACCTCTCCGGAGCGGATCGCGTCCAGGCCCGTCCCGATCGCGTAGTTGCCCGCCGAGCAGGCGGTGGCCACGGTGGACGCCTCCGCCCGGTTCAGCGCGAGTTCCTGGGCGACGGCGGTGGAGAGCCGGATCGCGGACACCCGCCGCACCGCGACCGGGTCGTACTTCTCGGGTCCGTCGGCGAGTTCGCTCTCCACGAGCCGGTCCAGGTCGTACGCCTCGCCGTCGGTGGTTCCGATCGCGACCAGGACGGGTTCGTCCCGCAACCGGTCGAGCGGCAGGCCCGCGTCCTCGACGGCCATCCGGGCGGCCGCGACCGAGAACCCGGTCGCCTTGCCCAGCGTGTCGATGTCCAGGTTGCGGATCCACTCGGCCGGATCGAATCCGACCACCTCACACCCGTTGCGGTGCTCGAAGCCGTCGGTGTCGAACACGGTGATCGGTCGGACCCCGCTGCGCCCCTCCCGCAGTGCCCGGGCGAATTCGTCGGCGCCGATGCCGATGCTGGACAGCACCCCGACGCCGGTGACGACCACGCGCCGCCGCCCGGCGGGCGGGTGGTCCGCCGCTGCTCCTGTTGCCATGTGCGCCCCCTCGGTCGGCCGGCCGCTACCAGCCCGGCGTCGCGTCGAGTACCTCGTACACACCGCGCAGGTTGACCATGCGCGGCACTTCGGACTGGGCGATCACCACGTCGAATCGCTTCTCCAGTCCGGCGAGGATCTCGATCAGATTCAGCGAGTCGGCCTCGTGGTCGTCGACGAATCTGCTCGTTTCGGTGACCTCGGACCGGTCCAGCTCCAACAGTTCGCAAACGAGGTCCGCGACCTGGCCCCGGCGTTCGTCGTCCATGTGTGCCCCTCTTCCGTCCCGACCCCCGATGCGGGCGGGTTTGCCGTCATCCGGCCGTACCGGAGCCCGGTACGGCGCTCGTCGTGGGTTGCCGCCCCAGACGTACGGGCAGGTCCACCAGGCCGTGCATGACCACGCTCGGGCGCCGGCGCAGTTCGCCGACCGGGACCGCGAGCGTGATGTCGGGGAAACGTTCGACCAGCCGGCCGAGGGCGACCTGCGCCTCCATGCGGGCCAGCGCGGCTCCCAGGCAAAAGTGCATGCCGTGCCCGAAGCTGAGGTGGCCGGTGATCCGCCGTTCGATGTCGAAGGCGTCCGGGTCCGGGATGCGCGCATCGTGGTTGGCCGCGCCCAGCGCCAGCAGCACGAGGTCGTTCGTCGCGATCGGGGAGCCGTGGATGCTCATCGGTTCCGCCGCGTATCGCCAGGTGGTGACCGGGGCCGGCGAGTCGTAGCGCAGTGTTTCCTCCACCGCCGCGTCCACCAGTTCCGGCCGCTCGCGCAGTCGCGCGAACTGGTCCGGGTGCTCCAGGAGTGCCAGCAGCGCGCTGCCGAGCAGGTTCACCGTCGTCTCGTGGCCGGCGATCAGCAACAGGCAGGCCATCGACACCAGTTCCAGCGGGGTGAGCCGGTCGCCGGTGTCACTGGCCTCGACCAGGTCGGAGAGCAGGTCGTCGCCCGGCGCGGAGCGTTTGGCGGCCATCGTCTGCGCGAGGTAGCCGCCCATGGCCGTGGTGGCCCGGCGCAGCTGGTCGCGCGAGGAGGAGCCCACGACGACGGTCGACCACGCGCGGAAGGAGCGCTGGTCGGCGCGCGGAATGCCGAGCAGTTCGCAGATGACGGTGAGGGGCAGCGGGAAGGCGAAGGCGTCGATGAAGTCGACGCTCCCGTCCGCGGCCCGCACGACCATGGCGTCCAGCAGTTCGTCGGTGAGTTGCCGGACGAGCGGGCGCAACCGCTCGATGCGGCGCGCGCTGAAGCCCTGCGCCACCAGCTTGCGCAGCCTGGTGTGCTCGGGCGGGTCGCTGTTGAGCATGTCGGTGGCGACCATCTCGCCCACGTGCGATCCGTCGAGCCCTGGCGGTGTGGCCCGGTCGATGATCGCCCGCAGCCGGGCCGAGTCCTTGCACAGGCGCCGGTCGGCGAGCGCGGCCAAGACCTCCGCATGGCCCGTGACGACCCACACCAAAATGCCGCTCGGAGTATTCGCGCGATGTATCGGACCCACCCGGCGCAGCTCGGCGAATACGCGGTAGGGATCCTGCATGTAGCGGTCGCTGAATAGGCCGTGCTCATGCACCGATTCGATCGCCACGACGCCCTCCTTTCCTCCGGTTGCCGTCTTCGGGTCGCCGCCGAATTACGCGTCTCATCGCTCGGGTTCGGTTTTCCCCGGGGAATGAAAACGGCCGGACAATGGCGTGTCCTCCGGTGATGGGGATCGACCGTACGGGACGGTATCGACATTGACAATGTCCACGGTCGGACGGATGCCGACCGGTCGTGGATCCGGTCGAAAGCCCAGGCGTCCCAGCAGCGGTCCGGTCATGAGCGTGGTCACCAGGGCCATGATCACCATGGCGGTAAACATGCGCGTGTCGAGCACGCCCAGCCCGAGACCCACGTTCAGGATGACCAGTTCGGTGAGTCCGCGGGCGTTCAGCAGCACGCCGAACGTGAGCGCCTCGTGCCCCGACGCGCCGGACAGCCGGGCGGCGACGGCCGCTCCCACGAACTTGCCCGCACACGCCACCAGGACGACGGCGACGACCATCACGAGGCCGCGCCGGCCGAGGCTGCCGAGATCCACCGACAGACCGGTGACGGCGAAGAAGACCGGCAGCAGGAACAGGCCGGTCTGGTCGATGCGTTGGGCGACCTCGGGGGCCCGCTCCTCGACCTCGCGGCGCGGTACCACCACACCGAAGGCGAAGGCGCCGAAGACGGCGTGCAGCCCGATCACGTTGCCGGCCCAGGCGGACAGCAGTACGCCGGTGACCAGCACGGCGTGCAGGAGCACGCCGCCGGCCGAACCGCGCCCGGAGGCCGTCAGCCGGCGCAGTCCGGGGCGCACGATGTAGCCGAGGACCAGCAGGAACAGCGCCGTCTCCAGCGCCATTCGGATCAGCGGCCAGGACCCGCCGGCGGTCGCGACCATGACGATCACGGCCAGTACGCACCACGCGAGGAAGTCCTGGATGGCGGCGCAGGCGAGCGACATCGCGCCGATGCGGCTGTGCTGCATACCCCGTTCCTCGATGATCCTGGCGAGCACGGGGAAGGCGGTGATGGACATCGCCGCGCCGAGGAACAGGGCCGGTGCGAGCATGCCGTCGGTGTCGAGCCGGGACGTGTCGTACCAGGGGTAGAGCAACACCGCCAGCCCGGCTCCCAGCAGGAACGGCAGCGTCACGGAGGCGAGCGACACCGCGGTGACCCGGCGACCGGTCCCGCGCAGGTGCGCTGCATCCAGCCGATGGCCGATGCCGAACATGAAGAGCACCAGGCCCAGTTGCGACAGCGCCTGGAGGAGCGGCCGGGTGTCCGCCGGGAACAGCGTGTCGGTGGGATCGCCCGGGAGCAGGCCCAACACGCTCGGCCCCAGAGCGAGCCCCGCGACGATCTCCCCGACCACCGCCGGTTGTCCCACCCGGCCGGCCAGGCGGCCGAAGACGAAGGCCGCCGCGAGGATCAGGGCGAGCCCCGCGAACATGCTCCCGGTGATCGCGTCCGCGGAACGGGCGGCGAGGAAATGGGTTTCGGACAAGGTCGGCTCTCCCCCGGTTCTGAATCCACTGGACGACGGGAACGACGATTCGCCTCCGACACGGGTTGACTGCGGCCGGGAATACCCGGGGTGGCGAATCCCGAGGCTCGCACCTCGTACCTCATACCTCGTATCGCGCACTTCTCGACCGGCCATGCGGGAGAAACGCCGTCGATATCGGGTCGTCGAGCGCCACCGCATCAACGTAGAGCGGTCGGCGGGCCCTTTCAAGGACCCGGAATTCACCGCGTGACGCGATTTCATCGTCCTGCCGACAGGACAACGCCGCACTCGCCCGACTCGGGCCCTGCGGTAATGGGCCGCGGTGGAGCGGTTGACCGTCGACTCGGATCGTTGTACAACTATAACGGTTGTAGATCAGTAACGATTGATGGGGTGGTACATGTCGTCGCCCACCGGGATCGGCCGCCGCGAGAAGCTCCTCGTCCTGTCGACCTGTTGCCTGAGCCTGTTCATCGTCGGGCTCGACAACACGATCCTCAACGTGGCGCTGCCGTCGATCCGGGGCGATCTGCACGCCTCGGTGTCGCAGCTCCAATGGACCATCGACGCCTACACGTTGGTGCTGGCCGCGCTGCTGATGGTGGCCGGCTCGACGGCCGATCGCATCGGCCGGCGTCGGGTGTTCCAGACCGGACTGGTGGTGTTCGCCGTGGGCTCGGCGTTGTGCGCCGTGGCGCCGGGGCTCGGGTGGTTGATCGCGTTTCGCGTGGTGCAGGCGGTCGGCGGGTCGATGCTCAACCCGGTCGCGATGTCGATCATCACCAACACCTTCACCGAACCCCGCGAACGGGCCCGCGCGATCGGCGCGTGGAGCGCGGTGATCGGCGTCGCCATGGCGCTCGGGCCGATCGTGGGCGGTGCGCTGGTCGACTCGGCCGGCTGGCGGTCGGTGTTCTGGATGAACCTGCCGGTCGCGCTCGTCGCCATCGTGCTCACCGCGCTGTACGTGCCCGAATCCAAGGCCGCGCGTCCCCGGCGGGCGGATCCGGTCGGCCAGATACTGGTGTTGGTGTTCCTGCTGTCGCTCACCTACACGATCATCGAGGGCCGCGCCCAGGGGTGGACCTCGCCGCTCATCCTCGGCCTGTTCGCCCTCGCCGCCGGCTGCCTGGCGGGTCTGGTGTACCGGTCGCCGCGGCGCGTTGAACCGCTGATCGATCTGCGGTTCTTCCGCAGCGTGCCGTTCGCGGGGGCGACCGTGACGGCCGTGTGCACGTTCGCCGCGATGTCCGGATTTCTGTTCCTGAACACGCTCTACCTCCAGGACGCGCGCGGCTGGTCGCCGACCGAGGCAGGTCTGCGTACGCTGCCGATGGCGGTGATGACGGTCGTGTTCGCGCCGATCTCCGGGCGGTTGGTGGCGCGGGTCGGCCCGCGCATACCGCTGGTCGGGGCCGGTGTCGCCATGGCGACGGGCGCGGCGTTGCTGGTCGGGCTGGCCGAGGACACCTCGACCCTGCGCATGGTCGCCGCGTACGGCGTCTTCGGCGTCGGCTTCGGGCTGGTCAACGCGCCGATCACCAATACCGCCGTGTCCGGAATGCCGCGTGCCCAGGCGGGTGTCGCCTCCGCGATCGCCTCGACCAGCCGCCAGTTCGGCCAGTGCCTCGGGGTCGCGGTGGTCGGCACCACGATCGCCTCGGTGCCGGGCACACCCGGCGGCGCCGACCTGGCCGCCGCGACGCACACCGGGTGGTGGATCGTGCTGGGCTGCGCGGGCGCCGTCGCCGTCCTCGGTATGCTCACCACGGGCCGCCGGGCCCTGCGCACGGCCGAGCGTACGGGCGCGGAACTCATGCCCGCGGCGCCGCCCGCCGGTACGCAGGAGACGACGGACGTGAGGCAATGACCCCATCCCCCGCGCACGACGCGACGAGCGACGCCCCTTCGGATGCCGCCGGGCGAATCTGGCGGGGGATGCGCGTGCTCGTCGTGGAGCGGCACGATCGCCGCCGCGCGGTGACCGAGGCGACCGGGCTGAGCTTCGTCCGGGTCAAGGCACTGCGGCGGATCGCCGCCGGTCCGATGTCGATGCGCGAACTGGCCGGCCGGCTCGCCACCGACAAGCCGTACACGACGCTGGTCGTCGACGACCTCGAACGGCGCGGCCTGATCGAACGCACCGTCCATCCCACCGACCGCAGGCAACGCATGCTGGCGGCGACCCCGGAGGGGCGGCGCCTCGCCCGAATCGCGCGCGACATCCTGGACGAGCCCCCGGCGTCGTTGCGCGACCTGCCGGCGGCGGACCTGGCGGTGCTGGACCGGGTGATCGCGGCGCTGGTCGACGCGGACGAGCCGGCGCGGTAGGGGCGCGCCCGCGTCGCGTCGGCCGACTCCCACGCGCTGGGCCCAAGTCGTATGCACGCGGCCGGAATCCCTCGGTTTTCGGCGTGCGGGCGCCGGTATGGCGGGGCGAACGGTGGGTAGGAACCCGGGCATTGTCGGGACCGATCGGGGAGAGCGCATGACGGCATTGCCGCGCCGAATACGGCGTCCGCTTCCGCGGAGCGGCGGCATCCTCGACGGTCGATACCGCCTGGGGCAACTGCTGGGCGCGGGCGGCACCGCCGATGTCTTCCGGGCCGTCGATCTGCGGCTGCGGCGCGAGGTCGCGGTCAAGATCTTCCGACCCGGCGTGCCCGCGGTGACGGCGGAACGGTTCTGCCAGGAGGCGGTGTTGCTGGGCCGGTTGACCCATCCGGCCCTGGTCACGGTGCACGACGTGGGTTGGCACGAGAGTTGCACCTATGTGGTGATGCGCCTGATCCGGGGTGTCACCCTGCGGCAGCACATCGTGGACGGCCCCCTCACCGCCGACCGGGTGGCGAGGATCGGCGCACGACTGGCCTCGGCGTTGGCGCACGTACACGCGGCCGGCATCGTGCATCGGGACGTGAAGCCGTCCAACGTGCTGATCGGCCCCGGCGATACGCCGTACCTGGCGGACTTCGGCATCTCGCGTCTCGTCGACGAGCCCACCCGCTCCTCACCCGGCACGATCGTCGGCACCGTCTCCTACCTCGCGCCCGAGCAGATCCTCGGGCACGGCTCGGGGCCCGCGTGCGACGTCCATGCCCTCGGCCTGGTCCTGTTGGAGGCGCTGAAGGGCGAACGCGAATATCCGGGATCCTCGCTCGACGCCGCTCTGGACCGCTCGCGGCGAGCGCCGTACATCCCGTCCCACGTGCCGGGCGAACTGGCCGCCGCGATCGAGGCCATGACACGTGTCGACCCGGCCACCAGGCCCGACGCCGCCGAGTGCGCCCGCCTGCTCGACGCGGCCGCGGCATCGTGCGCGCCCGCGTCGGGCCCGCCGGTCGTCGCGGCCCCCGCCACTTCGGATACTCAGGTGCTGCGCCGGAGACGGCGCCGCCTGCCGACCGCGGGCCTGGTCGCCGGCATCATCCTGGGCGCGTCCGGCGCGACCCTGGCGGTCCTCCACCACCAGGCCGGCCCGGACGCGGACAACAGCCGCCCCGCACCGACCACCGCCCCCCTCCCACCCCTCACACAGCCCACGCCCCCACCGGTCGTGCCGCCGCCCACCACGGCCGCCCCGCCGCCCACCACGGCCACCCTGCCGCCCTCGACACCCCCCACACGCGCAACCACTCCCCCTCCACCACCGGCCACGACAGTCACCGTCGCCGTCACCGTCCCCGCCCAAGCCCCCTCGTCCGCCGCCGACGCCCCACCCCCGGACAGGGAACCGAGAGGCGACTCCAAGCCCAAGGGAGAAAAGCGCACCAAGCCCGCCGAACCCCCCGGCAAACCCGACCGGTAAATCCACCCGACGACCGCCGGCGCAAGTACCGCCGGCCGTTCGTGATCTCATCGATGGGAGAACCGCGTGCGGGCAATCGTGGGCGTGACCGTATCCGTGGACCCGAAGCCGGTCTGCGTGCGCGGAACCGACCGAGTCGACATCCCGGCCCGCGCGATCAAGGCCGGCACCACGTTCACCAGCGGCGACCGGGGCGATTCCACCCTGCGCTTCATCGACAACGCGTGGTACGTCGTGGACTGACCCCCGGGTTCGGCTGGAGGGCGAGGGGCCGAGCCGGTGGGGTGTCCCGATTGCGCGGACGCGCCGGATGTCGGTTGGTTCGGGTGGGGGAAGATCAAGCGGTGGATTCCTCGTGGGCGGAGGTCGTCTCCGTCGTGCTGCTTCTGGGCGTGCTCGCGTGCGCCGTCGTTCGCCCGTTCGGCATAACCGAGGCGGTTGTCGCCGTGCCGGCCGCCGGGCTGGTGGTCGCCGTCGGGGCGATCTCGCCCGCGCATGCCGGTGACGAGGCGGCGCGGCTCGGGCCGGTGATCGGGTTCCTCGCCGCCGTGCTGGTCCTGGCCCGGCTGTGCGACGACGAGGGCCTGTTTCACGCCTGCGGGGCGTGGATGGCCCGAACCGCGGCAGGACGCCCGCGTCATCTGTTGGTGCAGGTGTTCGTCGCCGCCTCGGGGATCACCGCGGTGCTCAGTCTGGACACCACGATCGTGCTGCTCACCCCCGTGGTGTTCGCCACCGCCGCCCGGCTCGGCGCCCGCTCCGAACCCCACATCTACGCCTGCACCCACCTGGCGAACACCGCCTCGCTGCTGCTGCCGGTTTCCAACCTCACCAACCTGCTCGCGTTCGCGGCCAGCGGATTGAGCTTCGCCCGCTTCGCCGCCCTGATGGTCCTGCCCTGGCTGGTCGCCATCGCCGCCGAGTACCTGGTCTTCCGGCGCTTCTTCGCCGCCGACCTGGACGCCGGCGCGCAGGCGCCGCCCACCGCCGAACCCCGCGAGGTGCCGCTGTTCGCCCTGGTCACCGTGGCCTGCACGCTGGCCGGATTCGTACTGACCTCCGCGATCGGCGTCGACCCCGCCTGGGCGGCCCTCGCCGGCGCCGTCGTCCTGGCCGTGCGGGCCCTGGTCCGGCGGCGCACCACGGCCACCGCCATCGTGCGCGCCGCCGCGATCCCGTTCCTGGCCTTCGTCCTGGCCCTGGGCATCGTGGTCCGTGCCGTCGTGGACAACGGCCTCGCCGACGCCCTGGGCCGGCTGATCCCGGACGGCACCGGCCTCGCGGCCCTGTTCGCCATCGCGGCACTGGCCGCGCTGCTCGCGAACATCGTCAACAACCTGCCCGCCGTGCTGGTACTGCTCCCGCTGACCGCGCCGTCCGGGCCCGGCGCGGTGCTCGCGGTGCTGCTCGGCGTCAACCTCGGACCCAACCTCACCTACGCCGGCTCCCTGGCCACCCTGCTGTGGCGGCGCATCGTGCACGAACACGACAGCGAGGTCGAACTCGGCAGATTCACCCGACTCGGACTGTGGACCGTACCCACCGGCCTGCTCGTGTCGGTGCCGGCGCTGTGGCTCTCCCTCACCGTCGTCGGCGTCTGATCCGCTACGGCGTGGCGATGGGTTCCGGAGCGGCCTTCGGGTCCCGGGGCTCGCCCGACCCGGCCGCCGGGCGCGGGCCGTACACCCGGCGCAGCCCGTACGCGGTGAGCACGACGGCGAGGCTGCCCAGGCTGGTGAACAGTTGGGTGCGCTGGTCGTCGATGACCGCCATCGCCACCAGCACGGCGACGAAGCCCGCCATCACGATCCAGGTGAGGTAGGGGAACAACCACATCCGCAGCGTCAGTCGCTCCGGGGCCTCACGCTCCAACCGGCGGCGCATGCGCAGTTGCGAGGCGCCGATCATGACGTACATGAAGATGGCGATCGCGCCGGAGGAGTTGACCAGGTACGTGAACACGGTGTCCGGCGACAGGTAGGCCAACACCACCGAGACCCAGCCGACGACCGTGCCCGCCAGGATCGCCCGCACGGGGACGTTGCGCCTGCTGGTCCGGACCGACCACTTGGGCGCGTCGCCGTGCGAGGCCAGCGCGAAGAGCATGCGCGAGGAGACGTAGACCGACGAGTTGAGCACGCTGAGCACGGCGGTGAGGATCACGATGTCCATCACCGTTCCCGCGCCGGGCAGGCCGATGATGTCCCATGCGGCGACGTACGGGCTCGCCAGCACCTCGGCGCCGTCCCACGGGACGATCGTGACGACCAGGAAGATCGAGCCGACGTAGAACAGGATGATCCGCCAGATGATGCCGGTCGTCGCCTTGGCCACGGAGCGCTCGGGCTCCTTGCTCTCGGCGGCGGCGATCGTGACGATCTCGGCGCCGCCGAAGGCGAAGATGACCACCACGATCGCGGAGAAGATCGAGGTGAAGCCGTTCGGCGCGAAACCGCCGTGCGAGGTGAGGTTGCCGAAGTCGAACGAACTGCCCGGCCACGCGCCGAACACGTGCAGCCCCCCGACCACCAGGAACGCGATGATCGCGGCGACCTTGACCGAGGAGAACCAGAACTCGAACTCGCCGAAGGACTTCACCGACAGCAGGTTCGTCGCCGTCATCACCGCCATCAGCGCCATCGCCAGCACCCACAGCGGCAGATCGATCCAGGCGTGCAGGATGGCCGCGCCCGCGACCGCCTCCACGGCCACGATGATCACGTAGTAGTACCAGTACAGCCAGCCGATCGTGAATCCCGCCCAGGGCCCGATGGCACTGCGCGCGTAGTCCGAGAACGAACCCGACGACGGTCTCGCCACGACCATCTCGCCGAGCATGCGCATCGTGCACAACACCAGAGCGCCGGCGAGACAGTACGACACGATCGCGGCCGGCCCGGCGGTCTTGATCACACTGCCGCTGCCGACGAACAGACCGGCCCCGATCGCCCCGCCGATCGCGATCATGGCCATGTGCCGGTTGCGAAGCGAACGGCTGAGTCGTGGTTGTTCGGTCGAGGATGTGGGCTGCGGCTGCGACGACATGGAGACTCCTGCGGGGGCGGGGAACGAGAGAGGTGAAAGGGAACAGGCGGGCGCGCGACCGGTCAGGTCCAGTCGCCCTCGCGGCCGGCGCCGATCACCCAGGTCAGGGCCCGGAACCGGCGCAGCGCCGTACGGGCGTCGGGGGCCGCCAGGCGCACGGTGCGCGGGCCGATCACGTCGACCCCGCCCATCGTGCTCGCCCGTTCGGCGAGGTAGGGGCTGTCCACGTCGACGTCGACCACGTGCGGGGCCGGCATCGCGGGGCCCGGATCCAGCGGGCTCGCCAACGCGGCGGCGGCCTCGCGGCGGATGTCGGCCGCCGTCGCGGCGGGCGTACGGCAGATCGCCGCATGCCGGGAGATGGCCGTCTTCACCGTGACCGTACGGCAGCCCGGCGCGTAGCGCGCGGCCTCGGCGCAGGTCGCGTCGTCACCGGTGACCAGCACCACCGGCACCCCGGCCTCGGCGGCGACGAGTGCGTTGAAGCTCCCCTCGTCGACCGCGCGGCCGTCCACGCGCACGCCGAGGATGCTGTGCGAGAGGTAGGTGTGGGCGAGCACTCCGGCCTCGCCCGCGCCGGTGTGGTAGCCGACGAACGCCAGCGCGTCCACGTCGGATTCGAGGCCCTGGAGCATGCCGAGGGGTTTGTTGCGGCCGACGATGAGCACCGCGCGCGGGTCGAGTTCCTCCAGGAGCACGTTGTCCATGCCGCAGTGCGCGTCGTTGACGATCACCTCGTCGGCGCCGCCGTCCAGGAATCCGGCCACCGCCGCGTTGACGTCGCCGGTGAGCAGGCGCCGAAAACGTTCGTAGCGCGGGTTGCCGGCGCGCACGTCGGCGGGCAGCACCGTGCCGGTGGCGCCTTCCATGTCGGCGGAGATCAGGACGCGGGTCATACCGCCACCTCCTCGGGGTCGGGACAGTCGTGCTCGGACGGGTACCCCGAGCAGGTCGCGGACCCCAGGTCCACGAGGGCGTGCACATGCGCCGCCCCGCTCTCCAGGACCACTTCGCGAACGGTCTGCGCCTCGCGGACGGTGGCCAGGCGCACCTCGCCGTCCACGACCCGGTAGCCGTATACGGCCGGTCGGGGCAGCGAGTTGTAGGCGAAGTGGGACGAGAAGTAGTACGCGCCGGTGTCGTAGAGCGCGACCACGTCGCCCGGTTCGAGCAGTGGCAGTGCGCGGCCGACGGCGGTCAGGTCGCCGGCGAAGCAGCACGGGCCGGCGACGTCCTGGATCTCCTCCGGCGTGTGCTTGGGGCGGCCGTGCGCGTCGAAGGCGCCCACGCGCAGCGGCCACGCCTGGGGCATGAACACGGTCCGGGTGGCGACCTGTGCGCCGGCGTGGGTGATCGCGATCCGTCGGCCGCCGGCGCTCTTGGTGTACTCCACGAGCGAGGCGATCGTGCCGTTCTTGGCGAGCAGCGAGCGACCGAACTCGGTGACCAACTCGTAGCGGCCGTCCAGGAGTTCGGGCACCGCTGCGCGCAGTTCGGCGACATAGTCGGCGAAGGTCGGGTCGTCCTCGTCGCCGGTGAAGTCCACGGGCAGGCCGCCGCCGATGTCCAGGCCGGTGATCTGTCGGTGGCCCAGGACGGCGTTGACGTGCTCGGCGAGTTCGTAGGTGGCCCGCAGGCCGGCGGCGATCAGGGACAGCGGGCAGCCCTGGGAGCCGACGTGCGCGTGCAGTCGGTTCAGCCACGGCCGGCGGGCGAACGCCTCGACCACGGCCTCGACGGCCCCCGGGTCGCGCAGCGCGATGCCGAATTTGGACGTGGTGGTCGCGGTGCTCATCGCGCCGATCGTGCCGGCGCCGACCTGCGGGTTGACCCGGATCCCGATCGGCCCCGTCGCCGGGCGCTCGGCCACGATCGCATCGATGCGCGCCAGTTCCTGGAAGTTGTCGACGTTGACGGCGATGCCGTGCGCGAGGGCGTACCGCAGTTCCTCGACCGTTTTGGCGGGGCTGTCCAGGACGAGCCGGTCCGGGGTGAACCCGGCCGCCAGGGCCTGTTCGAGTTCGCCCGGCGAGGCGACCTCACAGCCCATGCCCGCGTCGGCGAGCAGGCGCAGCACCGGGACCAGGCCGCACGCCTTGGCGGCGAAGGTGTGCAGTACGGGGGTGTCGCCGAACGCCGCCGCCAGCGCGTGGACCGACGCCCGGATGCCGTCCACGTCGAGCAGTCCCAGCAGGGGTTGCTCCGGGCCCAGCAGCCCCTGCTCGACCACTCGGGCCAGGGCCGCCTCTCGGGCCGATCGACGCCGTCGGGCCGCTGCGGAAGTCACGTGCACCACACCTCGGAGATGTCGAGTGTTCGCGACCCGTTCGAGTCGCATGCACAGCTTGGATCCGGGCGTGGGCGGGGGTCAGCGTCACGGGCGACCAAAGGCGGAGGCATCGGTTGTCTGCCATCACAAGAAAATGATCATGAAATGCAGCCCGCCGCACCCCGGACTCACGGGCGCGCCCGGTACGCCAACCGCAGCCCGAGGTCCGCGAGCAGTCGGCCCGTCGGGTCGTCCAGGTCCACTCCGAACAACTCCTTGGCTCGGCGCAGCCGATAGCGCAGGGTGTTCGGGTGCACGCTCAGCCCGCGCGCGGCGGCGGCGGTGTCGCCGAAGGCGCCGAGGTACGCGCCGACCGACGCGGAGTACTCCGATCCGTGCAGGCGGTCGTGCTCGACCATCTCGTGCACCGGTCCGGCCATCGGCCACAACGACGCGAGCCGGTCGAGGAGGCGCACCAGGGCCACCTCGGACACCACGTCGGCGGACAGCGCCGACGCGGACGCGGGCGCCCGGGCCGACGCCGCCGCCCGCTCGCGCAGCACCCGCACCACGATCTCGGCCTCCTCGCGCGCACCGGGCAACTCGTCCGGCCGCCCGGCGGTGGGCCCCACCCCGGCGAAGACGACCGTGCCCGGAACCGACCGCGCCGTGGCGACCAGGTCCCGCGCCGGGTCCACGTGCGCGTCGCCCGCCGGCGTCAGAACGAACAACCGCCGCCCGGCCCGCGCGGTCACACCCTCCGGGCGCAGCGCCGTCGCCTGCAACGCGAGCACGTCGAGCACCCGTTGCTCGGCGTGCGTGGGCGGGTCGGCCGCGGCCTGCGTCGCGGAACGCTCGTACGCCTCGACCACGATCACGGTGTACGGCCGATCCGGGCGCACCCCCACCGTCCGGGCCGCCTGTTCCGCGCCCGCGCCGCCGCCGAGGAGCGTGTGAACCGCCTCCTCCCGCCGCCGCGCCGCCTCGCGACCGCGCGTCTCGTGGTGGACCAGGTGCGGCAGGGCCGCCCGGGCGGCGGTACGCAGCGCCGCCGTCGCGTCCGGCGCGAGCGGGCGCCCGTCGGCCGCGGCCCAGATCGACCCGAGCACTTCTCCCCCGTCGCGCACCGCGATCACCAGCCGCTCCGCGTAACGCTCGTCGGCGGGCAGCCGCACCACATCGTCGGTGCCCCACAGGGTGCGGAAGAAGCCGCTCTCGCGCAGCTCCGCCACCCGCCAGCGCGGCACCTCCTGGTTCAGGATGGTCGCCCGGCGCATCGGATCCGGCTCGTGGTCCATCCGGGAATAGGCCAGCACCCGCGACTGCGGATCCTCGATCGTGATCGCGCCGCCGACCAGGTCGGCGACCGTATTGGCCAGGCCGGACAGATCCCCGGGGCGCAGGCTGTCGACGGCGGCGAGTTCGAAGGTGCCGCTCTGCGCGCAGGCGTTGCGCAGCAGGCCGAGCACGTGGGTCCAGCCGCGTCGGGGATGCCGGGTGAGCAGGGCGGTTCCGCCGTGTTCGGCCGCCTCGACCACCGCGGGATCCACTCCGGCCGCCCCGCGCCGAAGCACCAGCGCGCTCGCCCCCGCGTCACGGGCCGCCCGCACGGCCTCCACCGCGTCGCGCCCGCGCGGGTCCACGCCCACCCCGAGCAGGATCGTCCCGGCGAGCGCCGCGCCGTCGGCGTCCTCGTCGCCCAGGTCGTACAGGATGACCCCGCGCACCGGCACGTCGGTCCCGCGCGGCGCCACCACGACGTCGATGATCCCGGGGTCGATCAGATCCAGCACCCGGGCCAACGTCGCCGCAGCGGAACGGCCGGAGGTTTCACGCTCGGTCATACACCCATGATGCCGGGCACGGTCATCGGGCTGTCGCAGTCGTGCATCAGTGCGACCAACCGGCCGCAGTAGCTGCGCTCGGCCTTCATATAGCGGCGATTTCCCGCGCCGAACGACCAGGCCACGGCATTCATCTCCGCCTCGTCGTGCGAGGGAACCCGGTCGAAGAATGTGGCCAGGCGGCCGGCGATGTGCGGGAATCGCCCGACGGGAAGCCGAAGAGCATAGATACCGACGCGCTCGATCCGTCCGGTGTCGATCCGCAGGGTCACCGAGAGCGTATACCCGCCCGGCGCCGTGAAGGCGCGCATGTCCGCGAAAGTCCGCGCGTCCGGCCCGGCGCTCCCGGACAGCGCGAGCAGTCGCTTCGTCGACTTCGCGTCGATGCCTTCCGCGGTACGGAAGTACAGGTTCGCGGTGCCCTGTTGATAGTCCACCGCCACATTCCGCACCACCGTCAGGCCCAGTTCGCAAAAACGGCTCTCGTGCCGGCGGATCGAGTCCGGGATCTCGCGCGGCCCGAGGACCTCCTCCAGGGGCCGCCTCCCGTCCAGATACACCCAGGTCTTGACCAGGCCCTGCGCCGAGTCGAAGTCGCACAGTTCCCTCGACCCCGCGTACAGCGCGCTCCAGGCGCGGATCAGACCGGTGGCCGGGCTGCGGGCGGGGATGAAGCCGGCCCGCTCGGCGATGTGCACGGTGTCGACGGGCCTGCGCTCGTAGAAGCGATAGTTCAGCGCGCCGCCGGGCCGGTCTGTGGTGCGCCACAGCACCGCCCCCCGGTGGAAGCTCTCCTCGAACACATCCAGCACCCGGCGGGTCATCGGTGCGCTGTAGTCGGCGCCCAGGAGGTCGGCGGTCGTTTCGATGTCCGCGAGGAATCGGGACGGAGAAAATTCGATGGTAGACATAATCAGGATGCGCTCCCGGTTTTTGTATAGAAATTGACGAAACCGCGGAGCGGCTATTCACTCACGATCCCACAAAGCTCCGCAAGGACATGTCGGTATGTCGCGGAACACGAATCACATTCAGAGTATCGGGTGTGAAAAGGCGCCCGAATGGGCGAGTTCCGGTCGGGCCGGACGATTATCGACGTGAAATCAGATCAGCCCGAGCCGGCGCAGATCCGCCGCATACTTGTCGATCAGCCCGGCGGACAGATGGGGAATCCCCGGCTCGCCGATCCCCGTCGCCCGCACGGCCCGCGCGAACCGTCCGGCCGGGAAACGCGAGCCGGCCACGGGTTCGGCCGGTTGCCGGAAGGTGTGCAGCAGAGGCAGTACGGAGTGCCGACGCCGCGTCTTGGGCAGCGCCCGCAGCGCGGCCTCGAAGCGGGTGAACCAGACGCCGTGGTCGTCGACGCGTTCGATGTCGTGGCCGGTCGCGACGAGCCGGTCGACGAAGGTGTCCAGCGAGATGCCGTCGTCGTGGGGGTTGACGACGTTGTACGTACGAAAGCCGTCCCCGTCACGGGCGCCGAGGGTGTCGACGGCCCGCGCGACGAAGTCGACGGGCAGACCGTCGAAGTGCGCGCGTGGCCCTTGGGCCTCGACGTCCCTCCGGTAGAAGGAGGCCGGCGCGATTTTGGTGGCGACCAGGCTCAGCATCAGCCGGGTGAACACGTCGGTCACGTTGAGCTGACCGGCGTGGTGGGGGTGGGCGAGGATGATGTCCGAGCGCAGCACGGTCACCGGCAGGCCGTACCGCTCGTGGGTTTCGCGCAGCAACACCTCACCGGCCCACTTGCCGGCCGCATAGCCGGTGGCGTACGCGTCCGAGAGGCGGCGCTCGGGGCTCGCCTCGCGGATGTCGACGCTCTCGTCGAGCCGCGCCGGTTCGACTCCGGTGGCCACGCCGACGCTGGACAGGTAGGTGAACGGCTTGATCCGCCCGGTGAGCGCCAGTTTGATCAGCTCGGCGGTGCCGGCCACGTTCGGGCCGAAGAGCTGGTCGTACGGCAGCACGTGGTTGACCAGCGCGGCCAGGTGGAACACCCGATCGACCTCCTCGGTCAGCCACCGCCACGTGTCCGCGTCGAGACCCAACCGCTCCCGGCCGATGTCCCCGGCGAGCACGTCGAGCCGCCGGGCGGCCAGGGCCCGGTAGCGGCGCGACAGTTCCCCGTCGCAACCGTCGTCGAAGGCGGCATCGAGCCGGCGGCGGGCCTCGGCGTCGTCCCGGCCGCGCACGATGCACACCAGCCGGCCGCCCGTGCCGGCCAGGCGCTCCAGCAGGTCGAGGCATACGAATCGGCCGAGGTAGCCGTTCGCGCCGGTCAGCAACACGGTCCCGGTCGCCGTCGGCCGTACCGGTGCCGCCGGCGCACAGGCGGCTTTCAGGGTGGCTGCGTCGATGAACCGGTCCGGTGTGAGGTCGACGGCCCGCACCACGTCGCCGCCGGCGCCGTGCACGGAGCCCGCCGAGGGTCGTGCCTCACCGAACTCGCGTACCGCCTCGATGTGTTCCGCGATCGCCCGCATGGAGCACGCCGGGCCGAGCAGCATGTCGACCGGGACCTCGACCCCGAAGACGTCCCGGAGCAGTTCGGCGAACGCCAGCGCGGACAGCGAGTCGATCCCCAGGTCGGTGAAACGCGCGGCCGGCCCCGGATCCGCGACCGACAGCCCCAGGAATGCGCCGGCGGCCCGGCGGACGGCCGCGAGCACCGGTTGATCGGCGCCGGCCTCGCGCAGGGCGCGCAGTTCGTCCGGCCGTCCCGTCGCCGTCTGCTCGTACAGCCGTTCCAGATGATCCCCGTAGCGCTCCTTCAACCGGGGTCGGACGTTCTTGCGCAGCTCCGACAGCAGGCCGTTCCCGATGTCGAAGGGCTCGGTCTCCACCAGGAAGTCCCGGGGAACCTCGTAGGGTTCCAACGCGGCCTGCCTGGCGACCCGTTGCAGCGACTCACCCAGTGCCCGCCGCAACTCGTCGCCCTCGGCCCGCGCCATCGCCTCCTCGGTGGGCACGATCACGGCGAGCAGATGGGCACGTTCGCCGTTGCCGTACACGTAGATTTGCCGCACGAGCGACGCGGTGGCGAAGATGCTCTCCAGCCGCGAGAGTGCGACGAACTCCCCTTGGGCCAGCTTCAGCACGTCGTTGCGGCGGCCCACGTACACCAGCCGGTCCGGGCCGATCCGCGCCATGATGTCGCCGGTTTGGTAGAACCCGTCCTCGTCGACGACCTCGTCGGTCGTCCCGGGCCGTCCGTGGTAGCCGGGGGTGACGAACTCCGACTTGATCAGCAACTCGCCGCGCGGATACGGCAGATCGTTGGTGCGGTAGCCCGACTCCGGTACGTCGACGAGCTTGTGGTCGCGCACCGCGGGCCGCTGTACGCGGGAGTCGAACAATACGACGCCGGCCTCGGTCGATCCGTAACTGTCGTGCACGGTCCGGCCCAGGTACGACTCCATGAAGCGGGCGAGTTCCGGGGACAGCGGCGCACTGCCGCACATCACCCGCAACACCCGGCCGCCGAGGCGGGACTCGCGGCCCAACTCCTGTTTCGGCCCGAGCAGTTCGTGGCCATGCTGCCGATAGAGCGTGTCGCAGATGCGCGGCACCAGCATCAGCTGCGTCGGGCGGACGAGCCGGATGTCGTCGAAGAGGGTCGAGGCGTCGCTCTTCGCGGGGAAGTACGCCGTGCCGCCGTGGCCCAGGGTGTGGAAGAGGACGGTACGGCCCGCCACATGGCTCAGCGGCAGGTACTGGACGGTGATCCAGGGTAGCCCGTCATCGGGGATGCTGCCCATCCACAGTCGCCGGAGCATACGCTCCGTGTAGATGGCGCCCTTCGGCTCCCCCGTGCTGCCGGAGGTGTAGACGAGCAGCCGCATCGTGTCCGCGTTCGTGTCCTCGTCCGCAGCGGTCGGCCGGCGCGCCGGGGCGGCGGGTGGGAGTGTGCGCCCTCGCTCGGTGACGACGGTAAGGGTGTCGATCCCGGTGAGTCCGGCCTCGGCCAGGCGCCTGCGCGCCGCCTCGAAGCGCTCGCGCTGATCGTCGACCTCAGGGTGGTGGTCGAACACCACGAGCCGGGGCCTCGACGTGCTCGCCAACACCAACTCGACAGCGTTGTCCAGGACTTCGACGCCGGCCGCGAGGACCCGGGGCCCGACCTCGTCGACGATCGACCGTAACCGGGCCACGGGAGCGCTCGACGGCAACGGCACGGACACCGCCGCCGACCGCAGGCACGCCAGGTCCAGCACCGTGTAGTCGACGCCGACGAAGCCGTACACCGCCACGAAATCCCCGGCATCGACCGCACGCTCCGCGTCCCGCGTCCACTCGGCCGCGACCGCGCCGGCCCGTTCCCACAACTGGGCGTAGGTGATCGTGTCGAACCACGGCAGCGGTTCCAGTGTGGTGCGACCCGACGTCGGATCGAGCACCGTGCGTGTCGCGCGCCGACCGAGGGCGGGACGTCGGGCGTAGGCTTCCATCAGCAGCGCGACGCTCCGTACCAGGCTGTCGGCGGAGTCCCGAAACGCGGCGCCGACCGAGGGAACGGGCACGGCGGCGCGCAACTGCGCGTCCTCCGTCACCACATCGGCGGGCTTCGGGAAGCCGCGGGCTACGGCGTCCCGGTCGCACGTCGCGGATGACGGGGACACGGCTCACCAACCTTCCGAACGAGGGGATCGATTCCACCGAAAGCCTCCCATCGACCCCCCTGTCGCAACGCCGATCCGCCCCCGAATGCACCCGACCTGGCGAACAGAACCACCCGAAACGGCTCCCGTCGCCATCGCCGCCGGACGAAAACGATCGACATCTACGATGTTTCGGTGGACGCATGCCAACAACCGAAAGGCGACGTCGGATGCTGAACCACGGCCTTGACGTGTCCGGTCTGGAACGTGACGTCGCCCTGTCCGACCTGGTGGCCGAGGGAAACGAACTCGACGTCCTGGTATCGCGCACGCCGACTGGTCCGACCCCACCCCGGCGGCGGGGTGGACGATCGCCCACCAGATCGCGCATCTCGCCGCGGCCGATACGAACGTCCTCATCGCCGTACGAACCCCGGAGGCGTTCGACGCCGTACTGAAACGGACGGAAGCCGCGGGCAGTCGACACGCCGATCTCGAAGCCGCCGCGGGAGCCGCCAAACCACGATCGGTACTGCTCGACGAGTGGCGCTCCGGTCGCGCCGAGGTGGCGGCGGCGCTCCGCGACCTACCGACGGAGCACGGATTTCCCTGGTACGGCTCACAGTTGACCGCGACGCTCATGGCGCCGCTTCGGCTCATGGAGGTGTGGGCCCACGGGCAGGACGTCTTCGATGCGGTATGCGCCGCACGCCGTCCGACGGATCGACTCCGGCAGATCGCCACCCTGGGCGTGATCGGACGCGAACTCTCTTTCCATGCCGCCGAGTTGCCGCTTACGACGGAGCCGTTCCGGGTCGAACTGGCCGGCTCGGACGGCCGAACCTGGACATGGGGACCGGCGGATGCGGAGCAGCGGGTGGAGGGCGGCGCCCTCGACTTCTGCCTCCGAGTCACCCGGCGCAGGTACCCGGCCGAGACCGACCTCACGGCAGTCGGTGGGGACGCGCAGGCGTGGCTGGACAACGCCCGCGTCTTCCTCTGAGCAGGCCCCCGACCGCCGTGAACCCCGGGGACCACCGCCCGGGGTTCACGGTCGTGGAACCGTGGATCGGCAGCTCCCGGATCAGCTGACGTACTTGATGGACACCCAACCCTTGATACCCGACGCCTGGTGCTTGACGTAGTACCACTCGCCGGCCTCGGCGTCACCGTCCCGGTACACGACGCCCTGGCAGTAGACGGTGACCTTCGCGCCCTTCTGGAGCACCCGCAGGATCGGCGTCCAGGTGCCCTTGCCCTTGCGCAGGCTGACGTTGTTGCCGGTGATCTTGGCGGTGTGGTCGCGGAGATCCCGGTAGCACCCCGGGTTGCTCACGGCGGACGCCGACGGCGCGAGCGCGACGCCCACACCCGCGAACAACGACACCGACGCCAGTACAGCCGCAGCGCTCCGACCCATTTTGCCCACTGGCAAATTCCCTTGATCGACATGAGGAACAAGACACACGGATCCTTCCCGCTACCCCACTCGCGCGGATATCCGGTTCGCGCGACACGGCCCCCTCCCATGAGCCGGCCGCCGGAGGCCCGCCGCGGCGTGATCTTGGGGTCGGTATCCTGGCCATCGCCGCAGAAGAGGGGAACCATGGAGTTGTCGGGCGCCGCCGATCCGCGGCGGGTCGGACCGTACGCCGTGCTCGGCGTGCTCGGTGCGGGCGGCATGGGCAAGGTGTTCCTGGGTCGTTCGCCCGGCGGGCGTACCGTCGCGGTCAAGGTCGTCCGTCCCGAACTCGCCGACGACCCGGTGTTCCGGGCTCGTTTCGGACAGGAGGTGGCCGCCGCCCGCCGCGTCTCCGGTGCCTTCACCGCCCCCGTCGTGGACGCCGACCCCGACGCCCCGGTCCCCTGGATGGCGACGGTATTCGTGCCCGGCGTACCCCTGTCCACCGCGGTCGCCCGGTATGGGGCGCTGCCCGCGGCGGCGCTGCGCATGCTGGTCGCCGGGTTGGCGGAAGCGCTCGGCAACGTACACGCCGCCGGCCTGATCCATCGCGACCTCAAACCCTCGAACGTCCTGGTCGCGCTCGACGGGCCGCACGTCATCGACTTCGGGATCTCCCGGGCGGTGGAGGGAACCTCCCACACCCGCAGCGGCGCGGTGGTCGGCTCGCCGGGGTACATGTCGCCCGAACAGGCCCTGGAGCGGCTGCTCACCCCGATCAGCGACGTGTTCTCGCTGGGCGCCACCGCGTATTTCGCCGCCACCGGGCTGCCGCCGTTCGGAACCGGCAACGCCGCCGCGCTGATGTTCCGCGTCGCCGGCACCGAGCCGGACCACGCGCCGCTGGCCGGACTGGACGAGCCGCTGCGCGCGCTGATCCTGCGCTGCCTGGCCAAGGACCCCGCCGAGCGGCCCGAACCGGCCGAGGTGGTCGAGGACATCGAACGCCAGGGCGTCGACGTCGCGGCCGGGAGCTGGCTGCCCGCGCCGCTGACCGCCGACATCATGGCGGTCCGCGCGTCGACCCTCACCGCTCCCCCGCCCGCGCCGATACCCCCGACTCTGCCGTCCCCGCGCACCCCGCCCGAGCCGCCGGCACCGCCCACCGCCCGCACGATCGGTCGCCGCGCCCTGCTCGTCGGCGTCGCGGGCACCGTCGCGGTGGCCGGCGGCGTCACCGCGGCCGTCGCGCTGTCGAACCGGGGCGGGGGCAACGTCGAGAACGCCGGCCGCAAGAGCGAGTCCGCCCGCCCCCGTCCGGCCGGTACCCCACCCGCCCCGGCCGCCCTCTCGACCACGCCCCTGACCGCTCCCGACGCCGTCGTCCGCAGGATGCGCGACCTCGGCGAGCCGAGCTCGGGTCTCGTCCTGAGCGGCGACGTCCTGGTCACCTTCGGCCTGCTCGACGCGAACGGCCTGGACCTGGACGCCAAGGCCCGTTGGGGGCCGACCGCGGCAAGGATCGAAGGCGTGTCGGCCAGGCATCGGCCGGGCATCGTGCGCAACGGTGTCCTCTACTTCTGCGGCGGTGCCGGCTCCGTCGCGGGCCTGCACGCCATGGACGTCTCGACCGGAAAACTCCTGTGGTCGGTGGCGGAGCCGCCCGGCGATCGGCTCCTGCGGGTCGTGGCCGGAATCATGGGCGACACCGTGATCGTCTCCGGCGACCTCCTCGGTGGCACCTCCATGCGGGGTTTCGTGTGGGCCGTGGACGTCCGAAAGCGCGCCACGCTGTGGCAGGAAACCGGCACGGACGTGGCGGCGGTGCTGCTGGTACCGCCCACGACCGAGTCGATGATCCTCGCGGGAGGCGGCGGAATCGGCCGAGACGGCGAGGTCGTCGTGCTCGACCCGGCGACCGGCAGACGCGGCTGGCGCAACCCGGTACCCGGCGGCTCCTTCGGCACCTTCGCACGGTCGCGGGCGTGCTTCGCGGGTGGTGCCTACGTGTACGCAGGATCCTCGGTCACCGCGGTCGACCCGCTCGACGGCCGGCAGCGTTGGACGTTCCGGACCGGCCGCAACGGCGGCGACACCTTCGGGGAACCGGTCGCGAGCCCGGACGGAAGGACGGTGTACGTCACCTGCGCCGTCGGCCTGGTCGCCCTCGACGCGGCCACCGGCGCGCCGAAGTGGGCCACCGCGCCGCAGGAGGGTTCGCTCCGCGAATCCGACTCGGCCGGGATCCGGATCGCGGACGGCAACGTCTACGTGGCGGACGACAGGGCGAACCTCTGGGCGGTGGACGCCGAGACGGGCAGGGGCCGATGGAAGTACGGCGACCCCACCCAGGACGCGACGAACGTCCTGCTCACGGCCGTGGGCGGCGGCCGGGTGTGGGGCGCCAACCGCACCTCGCTGGTGGTCGTCGCCGCGAGCGGGGCGTAGCCGCCGAACCGCCCACACCATCGCCACGACACGCGCGATCGGCCCGGACGACGCCCGGTCGATATTCGAACTCCCGCTTCGAATCGGGGCGTTCTCCAACGAAAGGGTGACGGCAGCAGGCCATGGAACAGCTCGACGCCTCGGATCCTCGACGGGTCGGCCCGTACGTCCTGCTCTTGCCGCTCGGCTCGGGCGGCATGGGGAAGGTCTACCTCGGCCGCTCCGCCGCCGGACGCGCCGTGGCGGTGAAGGTCATCCGCGCGGACTTCGCCGCCGACGAGCACTTCCGCAACCGCTTCCGGGCCGAAGTCGCGGCCGCGCGGCGGGTGTCCGGGGCCTTCACCGCGCCGGTCGTGGACGCGGACCCCGACGGCGATCCGCCGTGGATGGCGACGGCGTTCGTCTCGGGTCTGTCGCTGTACGACGCCGTGCGGCGGCACGGACCGCTGCCCGAGGCTTCGTTGCGGATGTTGCTGGCCGGGGTGTCCGAGGCGCTGGTCGGGATCCATGCGGCGGGGGTGATCCACCGCGATCTCAAGCCGGGCAACGTGCTGTTGGCTTTGGACGGTCCCCACGTCATCGACTTCGGCATCGCCCACGCGCTGGACGGCACGTCCTTCACCCGGGAGGGCACCATCGTGGGATCGCCGGGGTACATGTCGCCGGAGCAGTCCCTGGGGCGGTCGGTGAGTGCGGCGAGCGACGTGTTCGCGCTGGGTTCGACGATGTTGTACGCGGCATCCGGACAACGGCCGTTCGGGGATGGGCCGCCGGCCGCCGTGCTCAGGCGCGTCGTCGGCGATCCG
Organism: Embleya sp. NPDC020630; assembly: GCF_044334985.1. Taxonomy (NCBI): domain Bacteria; kingdom Bacillati; phylum Actinomycetota; class Actinomycetes; order Kitasatosporales; family Streptomycetaceae; genus Embleya; species Embleya sp. NPDC020630. The sequence continues at coordinate 223,621 of NZ_JBIRUB010000009.1, read as the reverse complement.
GCCGATGTCGGCGCGCTGCCGGCCTCCATCCGGGACGTGGTGGCGGCGTGTCTGCACAAGGACCCCGTACGACGTCCGACGCCGCGGGCGCTGATCGACTTCGTCAGCCGGGACGAGGGCGGCTCGGGCGGGGGAAGTTGGCTGCCGAACCCGGTGACGCGCGAGGTGAGCCGCGCGGCCGATGTCCTGACGGGCCTGCCCGCGGCGCGGGACGCGGCGAGTGGTCACCAGGCCCCGCCCACGACGGGCATGGACGCCCCTGCGCCGGCGCGGGCGCCCGCCGGGTCCGGAACGCCCACCCGGTCCGGGGCGTCGGCGACACCCGAGACTTCGGCATCAGCCGAGTCGCCGGCGCTGCCCGGGACCGCTGCGTCGCCGGGGACGTGGCCACCGCCCGACACGTCGGCATCACCCGGGATCGCCGCACGGCCCGGGACATCGGCACCGCCCGGGGCCTCCGCACCGCCCGGGACGGGGTCGCCGCTCGGCGGGCCCCCTCGTCCCGACAGCCCGCGCCCGCCGGAGCAGGCCCGGCAACAGCTCTTGCGCAGGCGGTTGTTCCTCGGCCTCGCCGCCGGTGCGGCGGTGGCCGTCTCCGGCGGCGTGGCGGCCGTCCTGCTGCCGGGGGACGCCGATTCGGCCCGGGGCACGGCCGTGACACCGTCCGCCGGCGGACCGGAATCCTCGCCGCCGGCCACCGTCGCGCCCCCGCCGCCGGTCGCCCCGCATGCGCCGCTGCCCGCGCCGACCGGTCGCAAGGGTGTCCTCGACGGCCCCACGGCCGCGACGTCGTGGACGGCCAAGGCGAGTGGACCCGTCACCGACGTGGCCGTATACGGGGGTTCGGTCATCGCCACCAGCAAGAACGGCCGGGACGCGTTCGACGCCGGCGCGGGCCGACCGCGGTGGACGCTGCCCCTGACCGGGAGTTGGAGCGACGCCGGCAGGGTCGCCGGGGACGACCGCGTCGCCTACCTCACCGGCACCAGGGCCGCCGGCGGGCAGGACGTGCTGAGCGCCGTCCAGCCCGGCACCGGAAGGGAGTTGTGGACGCTCCCGCTCCCACATGTCGAGTGGGCCCCCACGGGCGTGGCCGGCGTCGTCGACGACATCGCCTTCGTCACCGGCCGAGGGATTACCGGTAAGACGACGACGCTGTCCTCCTTCGGGTTCGTCTGGGCCGTCGACGTCCGCACCCGAACCGGCGTGTGGGAGACCGTGGGCGCGGACGTCGACGGGTTGTTCGTCCCCCCGCGCGGCCCGAACCTGCTGTCGCACGGCGACCGCGACCGGGGCTCGGACGGGCGCCTCGTAATGCTCGACGCGACGCGCGCAGGCGCCCGAGGCTGGACCATCGACGTACCGCCCGTGTCGACGCAGGGGTACGTCCCCGTGACCCGGCCCCCGATCCCCGTCTGTTGGACCGCCGGTGGCTTCGTCTACTGCGCGGACCGGATCCGCCTGGTCGAACCGGAACGGGGAAAGCCGGTGTGGGACTTCCCGGCCGCCGGCGCCGGCGAGACCTTCACGGACTGCGCGTCGAACACCGACGGCGACACGGTTTTCGCCACCACGCAGACCACGCTCTATTGCCTCGACGCGAGGAAGGGCACGCTGCGTTGGCGCAGCTCGATACCCGGCGATTCCGCGAAGCGACCGACGTTCGGGACGCAAGGCCCCATGGTCCGCCACGACTTCGGCAACGTGTACGTCGCGGACAGCACCGGAACACTGTGGGCGGTCGAGGCGGCCACCGGAACGACCCGGTGGAAACACCCGTTCCCGGTGCAGCCTCCCGGTGACCGCGCCGGCCCGATCCTGACCGCCGCGGCAGGCATCGTGGTGATCGGTTACGGCTTCCAACTCACGGCGATCGACGCGGCCGGGTAGGCCGGAACACCGGGACCGATCGGCCACGGTCACCGCGTCGAAAGTGGCCGATCTCGCCGCCCGCGGACCGGGCTACGCGTGGGCGACCGGATCCGAGAGCCCCGCCGACGGATTCCGGCCGACGTTGTACCGCTGGAACGGCACGGCGTGGAACCGGGACACCTCCTTCCCCGGCGCCGACGAGCCGGGCTCGCTCGGCCGGGTGCAGTTCGTCGGCGACGAGGTGTGGATCTTCCACTACCGCGCGGAGGTCGCGGAGATCCTGCGCCGGTCGGCGACCGGGTGGAGTGCCGTACCGCTGCCGCAAACCCTGTGGACCTACCAGGACTTCACCGCCGTACCGGGTGCCGCGTGGGTGGTCGGCGAGGACGACACCGGCCTGAAGGTGTTGCGCTACGACGGTTCCGGCTGGACCACGCAGTCCACCCCGGACGGCGTGCTGTTCCTGATGGGGATCACCGCGCGCACCGCCGACGACGTCTGGGCCTGGGCGGACACCGCCGAGGGGACCACCATCCTGCACTGGGACGGCGGTTCCTGGCGGGACGCGAAAGTACCGCTGCCCCCGAACAGCAATGTGCATACGATCCTCCTCGAACCGTCCGGCGCGATCACGATCAGCGGCAGCAGGTACACCGACGGCGTGGCGCGCGTCTATCTGACGAACCGGAACGGCCGTGCCTGGCACACCCGTTACCCACCGCTGGAGGACACCTCCACCGAGGCCATGGTGCGCGGCCCGGACGGCGCGCTGTGGTTGCCGGTGCGCAGCGACCGGGCGTTCCAGTCCAAGTACGCGCGGATCGACGGCCCCCGCACCACGTGAGGCGCCCGGTTTCCCGCTGGTGCTGCGCTGGGACGGAGCCGCGTGGCAACGCCGCGGCCTGCCCGGGATCACCTGGCAGGGCGAGTTGTCGTCCATCGCCGCGACCTCCCCGACCGCGATCTGGGCGGTCGGCCGCGACGCGGCGGGCGGCGGCCACGTGCTCCGCTCCGACGGCTCCGTCTGGTACGAGGGCCGGGCGCCGCTCGGTGTCGCGCCGACCCGAGTCGTCGCCGGCGGCGGCCAGGTCTGGCTGATCGGCACGCGCAACGACGCGCAGGCGCTGCTGCGTTGGGACGGGCGCGCCTGGCGGGACCTACCGGTGCCGCCCGGATCCGTGTACGGACTGCACATCCTGGCGGCCGAGGACGTGTGGGCCGCGGGCGCCGGCGCCTCGGGCGCGACCGTGTCGCCTGGATCTCGGTGATCCGCTCCCAAAAATGGGCCCCACCGGGCAACTCCCCACCCCTGATCCCCGGCCCGGACTTCCTCGCCTGGACCGGCCAATCCTTCACCGAGTACCAAGAACCCGTCGTCCCGGGCGAAGGCCCCTCGACCACCCTTTACCTGACCCCGGTCCCCAACACCACAACCATCTGGTCCATAGGCCGAGCCCCCGGCCCCGAATCCGCCTTCACCCCCCGCACCCAACACTTCCCCTGACCCCTGCACGGGCGCACGGGCGCACGGGCGCGTCGCCACGGAACGAAATCACCGGAGCCAAAGGTATAGACCTATTGTCTCGACGCGTGGGGGACGGCTAGCTTGGGGGCGCCGCGGTACGAACCGTCAGTCCTCGTACGTCGTTTCCCCGGACCGGACCGTCCGGGAGAATGGGGTTGGGCTCATGCGCAAGGTTTTGACCGGTTTCGCATTCGTCCTCGCACTCGCGGCCGGCGCCGCCGCACCCGCCGCTGCCGACGGCGGGCCGCCGGACTTCACGTATATCGTCGGCTACTACGCGTCCGCCGAGGACTGCCGCGCCGGAGCCGTGGCGCAATACCCCAACCACGGCGCCTACTTCTACTGCCAACAGGTCAACGACCACGCCTGGGCCTTGTGGATGCACTAGCCCGGCGAACGCGCCGCTGACGCCGCACGCCGCGCCGGCTATCGCCGCCCGGCCGTGGTCTCGGCGACGGGGGACCCGTCCTCGGGCGCGTCGTCGTCGAACGCGCGGTTGATCACCTGGTACATCACGAAGTCCTGCCACCGTCCGGCGATCCTGAGGTATTGCGGCGCCAGGCCGTACCGCGTGAAGCCGTTGCGTTCCAGCACCCGCTGCGACCCGACGTTGTCCGTCAACGTCTCCGCCTGCACCCGGTGCAGCCGCAGTTCGTCGAAGGCGACACGCACCGTCTCGCGCACCGCGGCCGTGGCCAGGCCGCGGCCGTTGGCGTGCGCGCTCACCCAATAGCCCATGGCGCACGACTGCAGCGCCCCGCGCACGATGCCGTTCAGCGTCAGCCGGCCGACCACGTCCCCGGCCTCGTCCACGATCACGCGCAGGTGCACCCGGCCGGCCGACTCCTCGGCCAACGCCTCGCGGATCTGCGCAGCCTGCGTGTCCAGGGTGAAGAAGTCCTCGGCGCGCAGCGGCTCCCAGGGGGCCAGGAACTCGCGGTTCCCGACCACCAACTCGGTCAGCGCCGGTACGTCGTCCATGGTCAGCCGTCGGGTCACAAGCACGAGCCGAGCATGCCACGATCCCTGCCATCGGCCGCGACCGGGGCATCGGACGCGGCGACGGTCAGGTCGGGTGCGTGAGCGAGCCGGAGTGGGGCCGGTGTTCCCAGCCCCGGTCGGTGCGGGCGAGTTCGCGGAAGCCGGCCGCGGTCAGCCGGGCGATCGACGTGGTGTCGGCGGCGGATTCGTAGTCGAGCACGCGGTCCGTGCCGGCGAGGTGCAGCCATTCGGCCGCGTGGGCGAGCAGGTGGCCGGTCAGGTCGTCCGCATCGGCGTCCGGTGCGACGTGCAGGTTGCCGATGTCGGCCAGGCCGCCGCCTCGGGCGCGGCGTTCGGGCCGGTCGAGCATGGTGTCGACCTCGATGAAGCCGAGTTCGCGGTCGCCGTGGCGGGCGGTCAGCCGGGTACCGCACTCGCCGACGGATCGACGCACGACGAATCGTTGCGCCGAGGGGTCGGCGCACGCTCGGCGGAGATCGGCGACCTCCGCGACCAGGACGACCTCGGTGTCGCCCGTGTGGTGGAACCCGGCACGCTCGAAGACGGCCCGGACGTGCGGCCACGGTCGCGGCAGGCCGTACACGCCCGGCGCCGGCAGCGCGCCGTCCGCGTACCGCACCCGCACGCCCCAGCGGGCCGACTGCGCCAGGCACGCCTGCATCAGCAGGTCGGCGGCCCGCTCGGCATCGGGCCGAAAGGAGGCGGCCGGCCGGCAGACGAACCAGTCGACCACACTCGCGTCCCGGTAGTCGGCGCCGACCTCGGCATCGTCGCGATAGCGCAGCAGATGCGCCGCGGCCACCACGCACCGGTGGTGTTCGGCCACCAACGTGACCCGTTCCGCGACCCATGGGTCGGTGACGAACTCGCCGGGCCGCCGGGTCAGGCAGTCGAGCACCGTGTTCACGGACACGGAGACACCCGGGACCACGGCGGCGACGTGGGCGTTGACGAGGTCGGTGAGTTGGTCGCGGTCGTCGCGACGAAAGAGGCGCACCGTGGGAGCGGACGAAGGCATGCGGAGAACTCCGTTGAAGATCCGACAGAGAAGCCGCCATGCGATGCGGTACCCGGCCGACGATACCCCAGACTCGGACCGGACCGGCCGACCACGCCTCGTTCCGCCGGCTCAGCGCGGCTCGTCGCCCTCGATGACGATGCGGTGCATGACGCGCGGGCCCCGGTAGTCGTACACCGCGTAGTGCTGGGTGCTGCGGTTGTCCCACAGCGCGATGTCGCCCGGCCGCCACGTGAACCGCACCTGGAAGTCGGGCCGGGTCACGTGCTCGAAGAGGTGCGGCAGCAGCAACTCGTTCTCGCGTTCGTCGAGTTCGACGATCCGGGTGGTGAAGATGCGGTTCACGTACAGGCATCGGCGACCGGTCACCGGATGTGTGCGCACCACGGGATGCACCACCGGCGGCAGCGCCTGCGGGTCGCCGCCGCGGTGCGAGCGCGACTTGGTGACGTCGTGCTCCGCGGTGAGGCCGTCCAGCAGTGCGCGCATCGGCGCGGAGAGGGCGGCGTACGCGCTCTCCATGTCCGCCCACAGCGTGTCGCCGCCGAGCGGCGGCAGCGACACCGCGCGCAACATCGTGCCCATCGGCGGGCGGGCCAGGAACGTCGCGTCGCTGTGCCAGATGTCGGCGTTGGAGACCTTGGGCCCGTCGCCGTCGGTGGCCAACACCATGACCTCCGGCAGGTCGGCCTCGGGCGGCTCGCCGAACGGAAAGCGCTGGAGCGCCCCGAATCCGGCCGCGAAGTCGCGCTGGCGGCGCGCGGAGATGTCCTGGTCGCGGAAGAACAGCACCTGGTGGGTGTGCAGCGCGTCGGCGAGGCCGGCGTAGGCGTCCGCGCCGAGATCGCGGTTCAGGTCGATCCCGGCGATCTCGGCGCCGATGGCGGGTGTCAGGGGGCGGACGTCGAACACGGGTACTCCAAGGCGTTGTTGTTCGATGCGATCGATGCGATCGATGCGATCGATGCGATCAAGCTTTGTGAGACAGATTGTCTTAATCAATCGACTGAGACGGAATGTCTTACACTCCTCCCGTGGATGTCAAGACCCGAACCCGCGCCCGCATCCTGGACGCCGCCGAGCGCCTGTTCGCCGAGCGCGGCATCGCCGCCGTGTCGCTGCGCGAGATCGGCGCCGCGGCCGGACAGCGCAACAACTCCGCCGTGCAGTACCACTTCGGCACCCGCGAGGCACTGGTCCGCGCGCTGTACGAGGACCGCCTCGCACCGCTCAACCTGCGCCGCCTCGACCTGCTCGCCGCCCTCCCCGACGAGCGCCGCGACGACCTGTCGGCGCTCGTCGACATCCACCTGCGACCGCTCGCGGAGGCCATGCGCGACGGCGCGCGCGAGAGCCACTACGCCCGGTTCGTACACCGCTTCACGCTCGAAGGCGAAGTGCTGTCCCCGCCGCTGGGTTCCGACGTCGCCGGCGGCGTGCGCGCCGTCACCGCGCTGATCGAGGACACCCTCGCCGCCGCCGAGCCGGACACCCCGCCCGCCGTGCACGCGACCCGGCTGCGGCTGATGTTGCTCCTGGTCACCGCGACCCTTGCCGACAGCGAACGCCGCCTCGACCAGGGCGCGGAACTCCCTCTGCCCTTCGAGGACTTGCTGACCGAACTCGCCAACGCCGCAGTGGGCGTACTGGATCCCACAGGAGCCGTGCGACGACGTTGATTCCGCGGGTCGACCGAACACACCGCGCGCCGTGCCGCCGCCGAGGACGCCGCGATTCCTATCCTGTGGCCTGTGACATCCGGATCAGATCACCCAGATGACCGCAACTCGGACGGCAAGCCGGAAATCGGACCGTCCGCCGGCTCGGCCCACGCGGCCTCCGGCGCTCCCCCACCGCACGACTCCGACCGGGCCTCCCGGTCGCGCGAGGCCCGCCAGTCGGACAAGCGCGGCGGCCCCGGCCACAACGTCCTGCTCCTGCTGATCCTGATGTTGCCCGCGCTCAAACTCGCCTGGACCGTCGGCGAAGGATCCGCGACCCGCGACGTGGTCACCGCGATGGGGCCCGCGAACTGGCCCGACGTCATCCTCGGCATGATGCTCGGCGACGCGCCGTTCGCCACCCTGCTCGCCATCGTGGTCTCGCGGATCAGCTTCGCGTACTTCGCCGCCCACGGGGCCGTACCCCGCGGCGACGACCGTATCTCCCGGGCCCGGGTGGTCGGGTTGTCCCTCGCGACGCCGCTCGCCTTCGGGGTGTTGATCGGTGTGTTCTTCGGGCCCTGGTGGGGGTTGACCACGGCGGTCGCCGCGGTCCTGCTCCGGTACGGCGTCATCGTCGAGTACCGCGCCGGACGCCGCGGCCGGCATCCCGAACGCCGCGCCCAGTCCCCCGCCCCATGGCGGCGCGCGGCCTCGTTCGGCCAGGCCGCCGCACTCGTGCTGACCGTGGTCGTGCTGCCCGTCGTCGCGCTCGCCGACGCCCTCGACGGCCGCTCGTGGGCCCCGGTCGTGCACTGCTCCGTCGACTACGGCCGCGGCCCCGCACCCGCCCGACTCATCGAACTCGACCGCGTCGGCAACGGCGTCGTCGGCTGGGACGTCGACGCCCGCGAGATCGCCAACGGCCTCGACTGCGCGGCGGACGATAACGACGTGATCCGCGAACCGTGGTGGCGTGACCGACTCCGATAGCGTCGAGCCCATGATCGTATGGCTCAACGGCACGCACGGCGCCGGCAAGACGACGACCAGTGCCCTCCTGCAACCACTGCTCCCGAATTCACGGGTGTTCGACGCCGAGAAGGTCGGCGAGACGCTCATGGACATCAAACCCGGGCTGCCGGCAACGGACAACTTCCAACACTGGCCGCCGTGGCGCGAGTTGGTCGTCGAGACCGCCCACCGCGTACTCGACTACACCGGCGGCACCCTGGTCATGCCGATGACAGTCCTGGTCGAGCAGTACTGGCGCGAGATCAGCACGGGCCTCGCCCGACACGCCGTCCCGATACGGCACTTCGTCCTCCACGCCGACCAGGACACCCTGCGCCGGCGCATCGAGGGCGACTCCCTCCTGGGCCCCTCCCCCTTCCGTTTCAAGTACCTGGAGCCCTACGCCGAGGCGGCCCGCACCTGGCTGCACGCCGAGGCCGAGGTCGTCGACACCACCCACCTCACCCCCACCGAGGCGGCGCTACAGATCGCCGAGGCCGTCGGCGAGGGCCGCGACGGGTAGTGGGTCGTCGTGCGCCGCCTGGGCTCGGCGCGGGTTCGGCTCGGTCAGCCTCGGATGTCGAACTCGCAGTAGTCGACGTCGGTGAGTTCGACCGCCTCCAGGTCCACGGCGCGGGTGCCGCTCTCCTGGAAGTAGGCCTGGTGCAGGCCGGCGGCGACGATGCGCTCCAGGTCGCGTTCGGGGGCGCCGGCGTGGTGGGCGTCGAACAACTCCCGGGCGCGGTCGGGGGGAAGGGGTTGGGTGATGCGGCGCATGCGGGGGTCGTCGGTGGAGCCGGCGGCCGAGGAGAATCCGAACCGGGCCCTGGTCTCGACGATCACCGCGCCCGCGGCGGCGGCGCGTTGTTCGGCGCGGCGGCGGACGCGGGGTTGCCACAGGCGGCGAACCTCCGCGTCGATCCGGGCGTTGACGGGGCCGGGCGGGTTCTTGCGGTCGCCCTTGAGGTAGCGCTCGACGGTGCGTTGGCTGACCCCGAGGAGCGCGGCGACGATGCGGGTGCGGTTCTGGTTCTTGCTCATCAGGAACCGTACGCGGGCCTTGGTGGACCGGGGCGGTTTGCGGGTGAGGACGTGCTGGGCGGCCTGGTCGAGGCCGTCGCCGATCTTGCCCATGCGGGTTCCTATTCGCCTTCGGCGACGGCGTCGACGCCGTCCTTGATGTGGCGGGCGGGGTTTTGTCCCTCGACGAGCATGCGCAGGGCCCATTCGAGGGGGCGGGTGCCCTCGTGTTTGACCATGCCCGGGCTGACCCCCAGGCGGAAACCGCCCGGGATCGGCTTGCCGTCGGCCGTGCGCGGCAGGACGTCCAGGGGGGAGGGCCCCTCGGAGAGGTAGACGACGCAGTCGGAGAGCACCGCGATGGGGTACAGGTCGGCGGTGGTGGCGAGTTTGCGAATCTTGCGGTGCATGCCGACGCGGGCGTTGGCGATCACGGCGGCGCGGATGTCGGGGCGCCAGGTCGGTCGCTCCAACGCGGGCCAGCGGTCGCCGGGGCGGTAGCGGGCGCCCTGGGGGCGTTCGCGGAGCTTGCCGATGCCGCCCTTGACGGTCGCCTTGATCGCGGCCAGGACGATCGCGCGGGCGGGGTCGGCGCGCTTGTGCTCGGCCATCGCGGCCAGGAACGCGGTGTCGTCGAGGTCGGGGGTGACGCCGAGGTCGGCCATGGTGGTCAGGTAGGCGTCCCGCAAGCGGGTGTACCAGGGGTCGAGGTAGGCGCCGTGCTCCGGACGGATCCACGCCTCGAACGGGTCGATCACGGCGCCGAGTTCGGCGGCGTAGGCGACGGTGGGGGTGGCGTACCAGCCGGGGCCGATCGGGGGCAGGCCGGTCGGGGTGAACGGGTTGGGCAGGCGGGGGTCGAGCTCGATGCCGGAGAGGTCGACGTACCAGCAGCCGGGAAGCTTGCGGTCGAAAGTCGGTGCCTCGACGTGGACCGGGGCGCCCAGGCCCACCGGCAGGCGGGACGCGGCGGCGAGGAAGGCGGTGTTGACGTCGAGGCCGACGGCGTACTCGCGGTTGCCCTCGTCGTCGCCGACCAGGTGGATGGGGCGGTGCCAGTCGTACGCCTCCTCCACCAGCACGTCGGCGCCGCCCCGGTTCTGCGCGACCGGGTGCTCGTCCGGGGCCTCCGGCGGCGCCGGGTCGACGGCCTCGGTCAGCGAACCGCCGACCGGGCCGGAGCGCCACTTGCCGGTGCTCTCGTCCTTGACGGCCTGGGTCGGCGGGCGCAGCTCGGTCATCAGGGTCAGACCCGCGACGGCGGTGGAACCGCGGGGGGTGACCACGCGGGTGGCGTAGGTACCCAGGAGTTCGGCCAGTCGCGGTGCGGGCAGGTCGGCGGCGTCGGCCCAGGAGCGGGTGTCGAGCGCGTCCCAGCCGAGGAAGGCGAACTGCACGCACTGCCGTCGGCCGCCGTCGGCGGGCGGTCGGTAGACCTTGGTCCAGGGGCCGAAGCCGCGCCGGGTCAGCCGCCAGCCGTCCTTGGTGACCTGCTTGACCAGCTTGTGGTCGTCGGGCAGGCGCAGGTTGCGGCGGTCCTCCAGGTCGGCGGGTACACCCAGGCGCTCGGCGGCGGCGGCGGTGACCACGACGAGCGGGTCGGCGTCGCGGCCGGCGCGGTGCAGGCGCTCGGCGCCCAGGCCGACGTCCAGGGCCCAGGTCACCACGGCGGGCAGCGACTTCGCGGGACCGGGCAGGATCCGACCGTCGACCAGGTACGCGACGAGCCGGCCCTTGTCGGCATCGAGGACGGCGAGTGGGCCTGCCGGGAACCGGGCGGCGGGCGGCGCGTCGGAGGGGGCGGTGTCGGCCTTGGCGGCCGTACGGGTGCGGGGCGGCGACTTGGGGGAGGCGGCCGAGGGGGCCGTGGAGGGGCGCGCCGCCGCAGGCGGGGCGGAGCGCGACGGCCGAGGGGGCCGTGGCGGGGCGGCGGGCGGCTGGGCCTCCAGCGGCGGAGGCGCGGCAGGCGGCCCGGCGGCAGGCGGCTTGTCGACGCCGCGCAACTGCGCTGCGGGCGTCGGCGGCACGGCGGGCGACGGCGGCGCGCTACGCACCCACGGCGCGGCGGCCGTCCTCGCCCCGGCCCCGCCCGGACCGAGCGCCGCCGTGAAGGTGGTGTGCGTGGCGGTGGCCGTCTCCGCTGTGGGCCCGGCCTCGTTGGGCCCGTCGAGTTCGTCGACCGGCCCGTTGGCGCCCTCCGCCGCGTCGGCCTCACCCGGGGACGGTCGCGGCGCGGGGTAGCGCTCGGCCAGCCCCGCCAACAGGCGCGCGTACGCCTGGCGTTGCGGTGGGCGCGGGTCACTGCGCCCCGCCTCCCACGCGACGACCGTCACCCGCTGGACCCCCAGCGCGTCCGCGACCCGCTGCTGCGTGAACCCGGCGGCCTTGCGCAGCCTCGCCCGCTCGGCCGGCGACGGGAGATCACCGGGCGCCTCGGCCAACAACGCATCCACGGCGTCGAACAACGCCGGTTGGGGCTCGGACATGATCCACCTCCACCGGCGAATCTATCAACGAGCACACTCCGGACCCGACATTGACCTTACATTGCGCCCGAACTCGCGACTCCGAGCGCACGGGGCTGCCGAGTCCCCCGCAAGGGTGAGTTCGGGCATGGGGCGACACATACCCGGAGAAGCTACCGACAGCCAACGACGGCGGCGCCCAGGCCGACCCGAATGTATGGGGCACCGCCCACCTCCCCGGCTACACCCCACCCCCGGCCAACCGGACTCACCCGCCGAAATTCTCCTGGAAGCCGCCCGGGGCGCGAACTCCCCCGCGTCCGTCGCCCAATCCCCCGCACGGGAATCCCCCTCGCGGGCGGCCCACGCCGATAGCCGGCCGACGCCTATGCGCCCTCGGAAGCGGCCCCTTCCACGATCGACAGCACGGTCGGGGTGGGCACGACCCGGACCAACCGCAGGCCCGCCGCGTCGAACAGTCGGGCGAAGTCCGCCTCGGTACGCTCTCGGCCGACCAGGGACGCCATCATCATCAGGTCCAGTGCCTTGCCCTGGTGCGGTTCGTTGCCCTGCGGCAGCACCGCGTCGACGACGAGGACCCGACCGCCGGGAGCCATCTCCCGGCGGCAGTTGCGCAGAATCCGCACACACTGCTCGTCGTCCCAGTCGTGCAGGATGCGCTTGATCAGGTACACGTCTGCGGCGGGAACGGAGGCGAAGAAGTCGCCCTCCGCCGTGGCCCAGCGGTCCGTCAACTCCGGGACATCCAGTCGGTGGCCGGCCAGGACGTGGGCATGGTCGTACAGGATGCCCCGCAGCCGCGGGCCGGCCCGCAATGCGGCCAGCAGGAAGCCGCCGTAGCCGCCGCCCACATCCACGAGCGTGGCCGCCTCGGGGAAGGCGTAGCAGGCGGCGATCGGCACGTTCTCCGCCTCCGACATGGAGTCCATGCCCGCGTGAAAGACGGCGGCGGTCTTCTCGTCCCGAGCGAAGTGCTCGAAAAACGGCACGCCGAAGATGTCCTCGAAGGCCGAGGAACCCGTTTCCAGGCAGCGGGTCATCTCCCCACTCGGCAGCCACATCGTGCGATCCGTCAGCATCAGAACCGCCGCGCGTGCCGAGACGGGCGCGTGCGAACGCAACGAGTCGCCCGCCGAGGTCAGCCGGAACCGGCCCCGGTCGTCCTCCTCGAACAACCCCCGGGTGGCCAGGAGTCGCAGCAGCCGATACAGATTGTGTTCCCGAGTGCCCGTCAGTCGCGCCAGCTCCGCCGCACCGAGGGGTCCGTCGGCCAAATGGTCCGCGACCCCGACCGCCGCGGCCGCGCGCAACGCGGCCGGATACAAAAACCCCAGGGCCTCCTCGACGACAAGGGCGGCACTGCGCCGCGCGGCCTCCGCACCCGACTCGCGGGAATCACCGTTCATGCAATCGCCTCCGAATGCCCGAACCATCCGAGTCACACATCGAGCAGGACAACAACTCGCCCACTCACGGCGGTTCCCCGCCGCCCCCGCACTCTTCCCCTCCATCACGATACGAAGGTCCATCATGACGTTCCGTGAAGCCCCACGGGACCCCCGACGCACACAACCGTCGCCGTCGACCGAAGGCCGCCTCCGACCGAAAAGCCTTTGCCCGAGCCGGCCCGGGTTGCTACGGTCGCCCCCGCGCGGGAGGCGCGCGATCAGCGGGACAGGGAGGTTGATGAATATGGCCGCCGTCGGCTCTCTTCGGCATACCCTCGTCCGTCCCGCGTACTGACACAGCGCGGGGCGGGTCGTTCAACGACCAGGAGTGACACGTGACTTCCTCCGCTTCATCGGCCCGCACACAGCTGACCACCGACCGCCTCGTCCTTCAGCCCTGGACCGCGGCCGAGGTCGGCGCCGTCCTCGACGGCACCGGATCGGCCCACTGGGCCGAAGACTTTCCCGCCGACGGCGACCGCGTCATCGCGGGCCTCTTCGACGACAACCCCGCCTGGCTCGGCGAATACGGCCACCACCTGATCATCGAGCGGGACAGTGGCCTCGTGGTGGGCTCGATCGGCCTGTTTTGGCCGCCCCACGAGGGAACGCTCGAAATCGGATACGGCATCGTGCCCTCCCGCCGCGGCCGTGGCTACGCCCCCGAAGCCGCCTTGGCCTCGGCGGAGTTCGCCCTCGGAGCACCCGGCGTCCACACCGTGTCCGCCACCGTGGAACTGTCGAACCCGTCCTCGGTCCGCGTGCTGGAGAAGGCCGGCTTCCACCGCTGGACCACCGACGAGGACACGGCCCGGTTCCGACTGACCCAGACGGCCGCCGGCGACCGGCGCTGACCCCCGGCCCCGGAAGCACACACGGCTTCCGGGGCCCATCCCGCATCCCGAACCCACGTGGGAGGGCCGTGCGATTGCGATATGGTTCGCGGCCGGGAACAGCGGGACATCGGCCGGGGGGCGACCATGGTGGAGGACTTCGGCCGGCGGATCGAGCCGTATCGGCAGGAACTGCTCGCCCACTGCTACCGCATCCTCGGTTCGGTCCACGACGCCGAGGACCTGGTCCAGGAGACCTGCCTGCGGGCCTGGCGGGCGCGCGATCGGTACGACCCGGCCCGCAGTTCGCTGCGGACCTGGCTGTACCGGATCGCGACCCATGCCTGCCTGACGGCGTTGGAGTCCCGCAGTCGCCGACCGCTGCCCTCGGGAATGGTCGCCGACAGCCGGCCGCTCGATCCGCTGGTCCACGGCGGCGAGGTCACCTGGCTGCAACCGATGCCCGACGCGCTGCTGCACCTGGGGGATCCCGCCGGCGCGGCCGTCGATCGCGGCAGCCTGCGACTGGCCTTCGTCGCCGCGTTGCAGCACCTCTCGGCGCGGCAGCGCGCCGCGCTGATCCTGCGCGAGGTGCTCGCGTTCTCCGCCGCCGAGACCGCGGACATCCTCGGTACGTCAATCGCCTCGGTCAACAGTTCGCTGCAACGGGCGCGGGCGCGGCTGAACCAGGCGGGTGTCCTGGAGGACCAGGTCGGCGAGCCCTCGCAGGCGAAACAGCGGGCCTGTGTCGATCGCTACATGACGGCGTTCGCGAACGCCGACGTCGAGGGGCTCAAGCGGCTCCTGACCGACGATGTGCTCATGGAGATGCCGCCCATGCTCAATTGGTTCGTCGGGCGCGACAACTACGGGCGGTTCATGGACTGGGTGTTCGACAAGGCGGGCACCACATGGCGGCTGGTCCCCGTCGCGGCCAACGGCCAGCCGGGGTTCGCCGCCTACAACCTCGGCGCCGACGGCGTGTTCGAACTGCACACGCTCCAGGTGTTCACCGTCACCGCTTCCGGCATCGGCAGGAACACGGTGTTCCAGGACGCCGAGGTGTTCGCGTCGTTCGGCCTCGCGCCGCGGTTCGAGGTCTGACGACCGGCAGGTCGTGTCCTCGATCCCCGTCGAAAAAAGTTCGTCTCGGCGCGATGAGTTCGGATCCCGCCGCCGGTATGTATCCGCGGAGCCACACACGACTCCCCGTGCGTCGCACAGCGCGACGATCCGCGGCAGTACGACCGGAACGAGGGACACCATGACCACGACCGCCAACCGCACGCGAACCGCGGACGAGACCGCCGTCCTCCAGGTTCTCAAGGGCGTGTACGACGCCTGGGACGCGCACGACGCCGACGCGTTCGTGGCCGACTACACCGAGGACGCCTGCGCGATCCTGCCGGGCTCCTACCGCCCGTCCCGCGAGGACGTGCGGCGGAGCATGGCGGCCGGCTTCGACGGCTTCCTGAAGGGCTCGACGACCGACAACAAGGTACTGGGCATTCGCTTCCTCAACGACGACGTCGCCCTCGTGGTCAGCGAGTCGAACGTCATCTTCCCGGGCGAGACCGAAGTACCGGCCGACCGCGCCGTGATCGCGACGTGGGTCCTGACCCGCCGGGACGGCAGGTGGCTGCTCGCGTCGTACCAGAACTCCCCCGCCGTCGTGACCATGGGCTGACCACCGCGACGGCGACGCGGGACACATGACCGCAGGACCTTCCCGCCGCGTACCCCACCCGGGTACGCGGCGGGCGGGGGCCTCGGCCACGGGCGGGGACGGCCGCCTCGCCGGCGGGATCCCGTCGATCGACGCAGACTCGAAGAATGGAGATCCGCCAAGCGCACGGCCACGTGACGCTCCCCGACCGCGACGACGTCGAGGTCACGCTCGACCTGTACGACTGGCCGCTCGACGGTGACACCCTCCCCCACAGGTGGACCGCCGTCATCGACGGCCCACCCGTCCTGGAGGCGGGCGTGGAGGGCGTCCTGCACCTCGACACCGAGCCGACCGCCCTCGGCCACCGCTTCGTCGTCGTGGCCGGCGGCGACCACACGACCCGACTTCTCGGCCGAGACCCCCGCTGACCCACCCCACCGAACCGGCGACCCACCCGTCGCGCGGGGTCGAAGGACAGGTGTGACGGTCGCGGACAGGGCATACGTGGGGGATCGAAAGATCACCGTCCGACCGGGTGGAGAAGGGAGCCGAATGCCGTCCGACGTCGATCTCTCGGCGGCGCTGTCCAGGGTCAAGGAGAGCGAGACCTCGCTGGTCGCGCAGGTGCTGCGGACCACCGTGGCGGCGGTGACCTCGTACGTCGCCGCGCTGCTGTTGACCGGCCCCGATCCACAGCCGATCCTGTCCCCGCTCACCGCGCTCCTGGTGGTCCAGGTCACCTCGTACGCGACGTTCACCACGGGTGTACAGCGCGTGGCCAGCGTGGTGTCCGGGGTGCTGATCGCGGTGATGTTCAGCGAGGCGGTCGGGCTCAACTGGTGGAGTCTGACCCTGCTGCTGTTGGCCTCGCTCGGTCTGGGGCACCTGATCCGGCTCGGCGATTCGATCAACGAGGTGGCGATCAGCGCGATGATCGTGCTGGGCGTCAGCCAGGTCGCCGACACCGCGTGGGACCGGATCGCGGAGACGCTGATCGGGGCCGCGGTCGGCATGGTGTTCTCCCTCGTCCTGGCGCCGCCGGTGCACGT
Source organism: Embleya sp. NPDC020630 (assembly GCF_044334985.1). Taxonomy (NCBI): domain Bacteria; kingdom Bacillati; phylum Actinomycetota; class Actinomycetes; order Kitasatosporales; family Streptomycetaceae; genus Embleya; species Embleya sp. NPDC020630. The sequence goes on along the minus strand of NZ_JBIRUB010000009.1, from coordinate 207,024 downwards.
CCGGCCCGCGAACGAGGCGGTGATGTCGGCGTTCGACGCGCTGACGCGACTGCTGGACACGATGGCCCGGGAGATCGGCGAGGACGTCAGCCACGCCCGGGCGCACGGCTGGCTGGAGGAGGCCCGCCGGATCGACCGGGACATCGTGCGCGTGGACGCCACGCTGTCGACGGCCGAGGAGGGCACCCGGCTCAACCCGCGCGGCAGACGGGCCACGGTGCGGGTGCTGGCGCTGCGCAGCGGCCTGGACACCGCCGAGATCAGCGCGGTGGCGTTGCGCATGGTGTGTCGGGCGCTGAGCGGGCTCTACGCGCGGGGTGAGCACGGCGAGCCGGCGTACACCGAGATCCCGTTGGCCACCGCGCAGTCCCTGCGCAGCCTGTTCCACTCGCTCGCGGCGCTGTTCGCGGCGTACGGCCATCTGGTCGTGCTGCACGGGCGGGCCCTGCCCGAGGAGGCCGCCCGAGCCGAGAACACCCAGCGCGAACGGCTGGCCGAGGCGCTCGAGGACCGCTCCCGCACCGAGGCGATCCTGCTCGCCGACTCGATCGAGAACCCGGATCGCTGGGAGCTGTACGGCACGCTGCTGACCGCCGTCGACAAGCTCGTCGACGAGACCCGCCCGGCAGGCACTCCGGGCGACCTGGCGCAGCGCATCGAGGAGCGGCGGCGGCGACTGGCCGAGGAGCGCCGGTTGCGCGCCGTGGTCGCCCGGCCCGGTCCGGTCCTGCGCGAGCGCATCCGGCGGGTGGTGGCGCCCACCGACCGCCTCCTCCGCGCCCCGCGCCGGCTGCCGCGGCCCCTGCGGCACACCCTGCGTCGCCGGACCTGACGGATGGGGGCGCCGGGTGGGGTGCCGGCCACGTGCCTGTCGAGCCCGTGGCCGGCGCCCCACCGCCGTCAGCCCGCCTGGGCGAGACCGGTGAGGCCGGGCGGCAGGTCGCGGGTGTGGACGACGCCGAGGCGTTGCGTCGCCCGCGTCAGGGCCACGTACAGGTCCGCCAGGGCGAACGCGGCCGGCTCCACGACGATCACCGCGTCGAACTCCAGGCCCTTGGCCTGCTTGGGATCGAGCAGCACCAATGGCCGGGTCAGGTCCGGCTCGACGCCTCGCTCGGCGTGTGGGATCGCCGTCGCCAGCGTGTCGATCAGCTCGCGCGGCGCGATCACGGCGACGCGGCCGTCGACGGGAACCCGCGCGTCGGCGCCGCCGGTCGCGTCCCCCGGACCCGCCTCCGGGGCGGCCCCTTCGTGCGCGACCGCCCACGCCACGGCCGCCGGCAGGTCCGCGGTGTGCCGCGACCACGGCTTCACGCCGGTCGAGCGCACCGAGTCCGGCGGTTCGAATCCGGGGTCGACGGCCCGCATGACATCGGCCGCGACCTCCATGATCTCGGTCGGCGTACGGTAGTTCACGCCCAGCCGCACCCGCTCCCAGCGGCCCTCGACGAACGGGACCAGGATGCGCTCCCACGAGCCGCACCCGCCCGGCTCCGAGGTCTGCGCGGGGTCGCCGACCAGGGTCATCGACCGGGTGGGGCTGCGCCGCATCAGCAACCGCCAGGCCATCGCGGACAGTTCCTGGGCCTCGTCGACCACGATGTGGCCGTACGCCCAGGTGCGGTCCGCCGCCGCGCGTTCGGCGGAGGTGCGGTGGTCGAGTTCCTCCTGCCGTTCGGCCAGGCGTTCGGCGTCCACGAGGTCGTGGGCGCTCAGCACCTCGGACTCCTCGTCGTCGCGATCCTCGAACTCCTGGGTGCGCGAGCCGTAGGACAGGTCGAGCACGCCTTGCGCGTACGCGATCCGCCGCCGGCGTTCGGCCGCCACCAGGGCCTGCGCCAAGGAGTCGTCCTCGCCCAGGAGTTCGGCGGCCTCGTCCAGCAACGGCACGTCGGCGACGGTCCATTCGACGCGGTCGCGGGTCCCGAAGACCGGGTCGTACCCGATCGGGCGCCGGATCGCGGCCGCGTCCTCGTCGGACAGGTAGACCGGTTCGGCGAGGTAGTCCGCGACCAGTTCCTGCGGCGTGAGGCGCGGCCACAGTTCGTCGATGGCCGCCTGGACGGCCGGACTCTCGGCGACCGACATCGACAACTGCGCGATCTCGCTCGAGCCGAGGAAGTTCGGCCCGCCGAACGGGTCGGCGCCGAGCCGGTCCACCAACTGCTCGGTCAGGCCGTCGATCACACGCGACGCGAATGCCGGGCGGGCGAGGTTGTGCGGCAGCGGCGTCGCCCGCGCCTTGCTCCGGGCGGCCTCGGCGATCGCCGCGTCGAGGTACAGGTCGCCGTCGTCGTGCTCGATGAACAACGGCGTCTCGGGCACCGTCTGCCGGTCGGCCACGAAGCGGCGCAGCACCTCGGCCATCGCGGCACGGCCCTTGACCTCCGCCGCCTCCGGGGTGTCGACGGCGGTGGCGGTCACGCCCGGGAACAGCTCGCCGGGGGTGGCGAATTGCACGCCCGTCTCGCCGAGGGAGGGCAGCACGTCCTCGATGTAGCCGAGGAAGGCGGGGTTGGGGCCGACCACGAGCACGACGCGGCGGGTCAACTGCTCGCGGTTCGCGTACAGCAGGTACGCCGCGCGGTGCAGCGCGACGACGGTCTTGCCGGTGCCCGGGCCGCCCTCGACCACCAGCACCCCGCCGTGCGGCGCGCGGATGATCCGGTCCTGCTCGGCCTGGATGGTCTGCACGATGTCGTGCATGCGCCCGGTGCGGGCCGCGTCGAGCGACGCGAGCAGCACGGCGTCGGCGTCCGAGCCCTCGAAGCCGGTGCGGGTGGCGTCGGTGAGGTCCAGGATCTCGTCGTGCAGCCCGGTGACCCGGCGCCCGGACGTGGTGATGTGCCGCCGGCGCCGCAGCCCCATCGGGGTGTGCCCGGTCGCCAGATAGAACGGCCGGGCGACATCGGCACGCCAGTCGATGACCAACGGCGTGCGCTCGGCGTCGTCGCGGCGGATCCCGATGCGCCCGATGTGATGGTCGGCGCCGTCGCGGAACAACAATCGGCCGAAACACAGGCCGTTCGCACCGGCGTCCAATGCCGCCAGCAGGCCCGACTGCTCGAAGACCGCGATGTCCCGCTCGACGCGTGCCTGCCGGGTGCCGTCGTGCTCGCGCCCGAGCGCGCTCTCGACGGCGGCCTCCGTTCGGGCGCGCAGGTCCGCGAGGTGCGCATACAGCACATCGACGAATTCCTGCTCGTGTCGCAATTCGGCGTTTGACAATTCGACTCCCGGACGGATATCATGTCGTCGTTGAGCTTTCCGAATACCATTCGGAATCGGTATTCAGAACCACCAAATATACCTCGCGAAAAGCCCCGGACGTCAAGTCGACCGGGGCTTTTCCGTGTGCCGCCCGGTCCGTCGCCGGGGGGCCGGGGTGGCGCTACTCGAAGCGTGCGGTGTCGCCCGCCCCGCGGCGGACGATCTCGGCCTCGTCGCTGGAGAAGTCGATGACGGTGGTCGGTTGGGTGCCGCAGTCGCCCGAGTCGACCACGGCGTCCACCACGTGGTCGAGCCGTTCCTTGATCTCCCAGCCCTGCGTCAGCGGCTCCTCCTCGCCGGGCAGGAGCAGCGTGCTGGACAGGATCGGCTCACCGAGTTCGGCGAGCAGGGCCTGGGTGACGACGTGGTCGGGAATCCGCACGCCGACCGTCTTCTTCTTCGGGTGCAGCAGTTGCTTCGGCACCTCCGACGTCGCACGGAGAATGAAGGTGTAGGGGCCGGGAGTCGACGCCTTGATCGCCCGGAACACGTCGTTGTCCAGGTGTACGAACCGGCCCAGCTGGGCGAAGCTCTCGCACACCAGGGTGAAGTGGTGCCGGTCGTCCAGCTCGCGGATCGCGCGAATCCGGGCGATGCCCTCACGGTTGCCCAATTGGCATCCCAGTGCGAAACAGGAATCCGTCGGATACACGACGAGCGACCCGCCGCGGATCAGGTCGACCACACTGCCGATGGTGCGTTGCTGGGGGTTCTCGGGATGCACATCGAAATACTTCGCCATGCGCAGACCTTACGGGGACCGGGCCGCGCCCCCGACCAAAGCCCACCACCCGACGGCGGCCGTTGCGGCGGAGGTCGAGGGATGAGGGGCTTGTCCGGCGTCACTTGTGGGGCCGCCGCACGATCCGAGGCGTAGCAATCCGGTGACATGGCGGGACCCAATTCGTCGAGTCTTCCGGGCTAACGTCGATCTTGCACGGCGCGCCACCGCCTCCCGTCCCGACACCGGAGGGAGTGGGCAACGTGTGCGTCCTCGATACCGATTGCTCGGGAGAAATCGCATGTCCCTCGTAACGATCCCCCGTACGAACACCGTCCGTACGCTGGCCGGCGCCGTGCTGGCGGCGGCCCTGCTGATTCCCACCGCAACGGCGTGCGACTCGGACGACAAGGACAAGAACACCGCGCCGGCCGCCACGGCCAAGGTGGGCGACAGCACCCCGCCGCCCGTCCCGGCCACCCCGCCCGCGACGGCCGCCGCACCCGGTGCACCCGGTGCACCCGGTGCACCCGGTGCGAGCGCACCGGCCGGCACGACCACCCCGAAGACCGGCACCCCGCCGGCCACGACGCCCAAGGGCGGCGGCGGCTCCTCGGGCGGTGGCAAGACCCTCGTGGACGGCAGCACCGCCCAGATCGAGGGTCTCGGCGCCCAGCGCTACCGTGCCAAGATCGTCAACGGCGGCCAGGTCCTCGCCACGCTCGAAACCAACGACACGGACGCCGGACTCGACGCCAACGGCATGTTCGTCGTGCTCTCGATGGACGGCACGATCCACTCCTGGATGGGCGGCCAACACACCGGTCCGGGCACCTTCCGACTCCCCGGCGGCTGGACGGCCGAGGTCACCAAGGTCGGCGAACTCCGCTTCCGTGCGCGGATCCTCGGCAACGGGGGTGCGGACTACGGGACATTGGAAGCGAACCAGCACGACGCCGGCGCGGTCGCCAATGGCATATACATCGTGCTGAGCGCGGGCGGCGAGATCAGCGGCCACGAGTAGAACCCCGGCGGGCCCCGCCGGTCGCACGGCGCGACGGTGGAGCCCCCCCGGCTGCTCCACCCCCGCCGAAGACGCAAACGTTCGGTCGGCAACGCCCCCTGGCGCGCCCGAAATCCGCTGCGAACCGGTCCGGGAATCGCCCGCCCGTGCGGGCACCATGCGAGGTCTTCTTCGCCCGTCTGCGCACGCACCCGGCGGACCGCCCCGACCCGATGGAAATCCCGTACCCGACCGACACGTTCGTCACGCACAAGCACACCATCTGACTCCGGACCGGGCCCCGACAGCGGCGATCACCAGGAGATACAACGGGAGTTGCAACGCGACCGGCAACGCGAGCGCCTACGGGGAATGGGACGAAGACTACGACGTGAGCTGCAGCGGAAGCCGCGACACGCGATACATCCGAGCACCCAGAGTAGTCTCATGGCGACGGATCGTCGCCGACGCCACGCCCATCCGGCGGGGGCTTTCCAAACCGCCTCGGAATTCGGCCTTTCGGCCGCCGGTCCTTGATCGATTGCACAATGCACAGGAACAGAGAAGAAGCATTCCGGATGCCACGACCTCGGCAGGCTTATGATAATACGCGCCCGTTGTTAGAGTGACACGGTAAATGCAGCGAGCCGGGCGGGGATTCTCTTCGCCGAATCAGCCAGCCGACGGAGGTGCACGTGTCGTTGTCCGATGAGGATCTTCGAGTCATCGCCGGAGACGTTCTGCGATCTGTTCGCTATCTCACCCTGGGTACCGCCTCTCGGGGCGGTGAATCCTGGATGACCCCATTGGCGCACGCCTGGGACTTCGAGGACCATTTCTACTGGATATCGGCCGCCGACTCCCGGCACTCGCGCAACATCGACGAGAATCCGGCCGTTTCGGTACTGGCCTACGACCTCGGCACGACCGGGACGGACCAGGCCCTGTTCGGCAGCGGAACCGCCCGGCGACTGAGCGACGACGAGGTCGCCGAGGGCTGCGCCGTCTACTACGCACGGCGCTACCCCGACCCGGAGGTACGGGTGAAGCGCGAACGCCCGGCGGACGACTTCCGCGGGGCGTCGCCCAATCGGCTGTACCGCGCCCGCATCGACGCCTACTCCCTGCTGCACCCGGACGGCCACCCCGTACACGGTGGCCTGGTCAGTCACCGCGTGACCGTTCCGTTCAGCACCGCGCAACTGCTGTCCGCCGACTGAGCAACCGGACGAATCGGGCGCCCGGACGGCTCGGGCGCCTTGTATCGTGACGCCCTCGGGGACGCGCGGGCGGGCCGGAACGGCCACCCCGAGTGAGGAGTCACGGTCATGCGGACGTATGCCGGTGAGGACGTCGTGCTCGGTCTCGACCTCGGAGGCACCGCCTTCAAGTCGGCGCTGATCGGCCGCGACGGCGCCCACGAATTCGTCGGCCGGCACCGCAGCGGGCGCGAACTGGGCCCCGACGCCGTGGTGGACCACGTGCTCGACCACGCCGCCGCCTCGGTGGCCGAGGCGACCCGGCGCGGCGCCGTGGTGCGCGCCGTCGGGGTCGCCGCCTGCGGGGTGGTGGACGAGGCGGCGGGGGTGGCCGTGTTCTCCTCCGCCTTCCGGTGGCGCGACGTGCCGCTGCGCGACCGGGTGGCCGAACGGCTGGGCCTGCCCGTGGCACTTGGGCACGACGTGCGCGCAGGCGGTGTCGCCGAGGCCCGCCTCGGCGCCGGCGTCGGCCACGACGTCTTCCTGTTCGTGCCGATCGGTACCGGGGTGGGGGCGGCGATCATGATCGGCGGTCGGCCGTTCGTCGGCGCGCACTGGCGGGCCGGCGAGTTGGGCCACACGGTCCTGCGGGCGCACGGCCGCGCCTGCGGATGCGGTCAGCGCGGATGCGTGAGCACCGTGGTCGGCGGGCCCGCCATCGCCCGCCGCCATCGCGAACTCGCGAACCCGGGCGACGGGTCGGCCATCGATGCCGCCGACGTCGCGCGTCTGGCGGCCGAGGGCGATGCGATCGCGGTCCGGGTGTGGTCCGAGGTGATCGACGGCCTGGCCGACACCTTGGTGATGTCCGTGACGATGCTCGATCCCTCCGCCGTCGTACTGGGCGGGGGGATCGCGCGCTCGGGCGACCTGCTGCTGTGCCCGTTGCGCGCGGAACTCGAACGGCGGCTGACCTTCCAGGTGCCGCCGCAACTGCTCGGCGCGCGCTTCGAGGACGAGTCGGGCTCGTTGGGCGCCGGCCTGCTGGCCTGGGACCTCTTGGCCGGCGATCCCCCGTCCGGCGCCTGAATACTCGTCCTCAACCGGCGAGTTCGCCGTCCGCGGCGATCCGGAAGGCATTCGCGGCGATGGTCAGGCCCGGGTTCACCGCCGCCGAGGACGGGAACACCGCGCTGTCGGCCACCCACAGATTGTCCAGGTCGTGCGCCTTGCCATAGGGGTCGACGACGCTGGTGGCCGGGTCCTCGCCCATCACCGCCGTACCGCACTGGTGGGAGTTGACCGCCACCCCCATGCGTCGGGTGAAGACCATGGGGTACCCCGATCGCCGCATCGCGTCCGTGGTGCGCCGCACCAGTTCCCGATGCGGCGCCAGGTTGTTCGGCGACCAGTGCACGACCACCCGATCCGCCCCGTCGACGGTGATGCGATTGCTCGGCGCGGGCAGGTCCTCGCTGGTGAGGTACAGGTCGACGCTGTGCGCGGCCAGCGCGCCGAGCATCGGCGCCGGCACCCGATCGCCGAGCACGCGGGCCATCGGGGCCTGGAGCTTCCCGAGCGTTTGCACATTGCCCAGCGGCCCGTGCGGACCCTCGTCGCGATACCAGTCGTTCCAGCCGAGGGTCTTCTGGAAGACCGTCTCGTTGCGGCGGCGCGGGTCGACCGCGACCACGAACGTGCTGTTGTGCACCATGTAGTTGCGGCCCACCCGCCCCGAGCCGTCGGCCAGACCGCGCACCGCTCCGGACCCGGACCGCAGGAGCAACGCGGCGGTGTTGACCGCCCCGGCCGCCAGCACGAACCGTTCGGACACGACGCGCAGTTCCCTGCCGTCCCGGGTGGCGACGGCCTCGGTCACCCGTGTGCCGCCCGGGTCGGTGCGCAGCCGTACGACCGTGGTGCGGGTCAGGAGTTCGACGTTGCCGGCGGCCAGCGCGGGGCGCATCGCGCACACGTCGGCGTCGCTCTTGGCGTCGAGCAGGCACGGGAACCCGTCGCAGGTGGCGCAGCGCACGCAGCCACCCCCGGTACGCAGATCCACCCCGATCGGCATGTCGAACGGCGTCAGTCCCTGGCCGCGCAGGGAGTCGGCCAGTTCCGCGACGGCGGGTTCGTGGGCCACCGCGGGAAACGGGAAGTCGCCCGACCGCCACGGCTCGGTGGGGTCCTGCCCCGGGGTGCCGTGCACCCGGTAGACCCGCTCCGCGCGGGCGTAGTGCGGCTCGATGTCGTGATAGTCGATCGGCCAGGCCGGCGAGACGCCCTCGTGCAGGTCGACCGCGCCGAAGTCCGTTTCCCGAAATCGCGGCAGTGTGGCCCCGTACACCTTGGTGTTTCCGCCCACGTAGTAGTGCACGCCCGGTCGGAAGGGCCGGCTCGTGCCGTCGTACCAGCTTTCGCTGTTGCGATAGCGGCCCTGCGTGAAAACGGCTTTCGGCGACCAGTTCTCGTATTCGCGCGGCAGGAAGTCCCCCCGCTCGATCACCGTGATCCGGGCTCCGAGATCACGCAGTGCGTAGGCGAGTGTCGCGCCTCCCATGCCGGAGCCGATGATCGCGATATCGCACCGAATCTCGTCGGAACGCGGTTCGAGGAGGCCGGGCAGCTGTGCTGGAGAAGGGGTATTCGACACGTGGGTGTTTTCCTTTCCCGAATTGCGCGTCGGGGCAGCCTGGGTAGTCAGGTCGGTGCCAGATACCTGGCGGTGATCTCGTGGGCGAACGCCATGATGGTCCCCTGCGGGCTCACCCCGGTCGCGCCGGGCAGCACCGACGCGTCGCACAGGTGCAGCCCGCGCAGGCCGTACGGTCGGCCGTATCCGTCGCACATCCCGCCGCGTTCGGGCAGGCCCATCGGGCACGAGGCCATGGCGTGCACCGAGACCAGGTCCCAGCGCCTCGGGTCGGCTCCCGGGACGAACGCCTCCGCCTCCGCGACGGAGCGCAACACGCGCCGCTCGGGTGCGTACAACTCGACCGCGCCCGCCGCGAACAGCACCCGCGCCGCCTGCCGCAGTCCGAACCGCAACAACTCCCGGTCGCTCGCCCGCAGATGATGCCGCAGGAGCAGGCCGCCGCCGGGCAACGCGGTGACGCGGACGCCGCCGGACATCCGGACCTGCACCGTGTACGTCCCGACGTGGTCGATGGCCGCGAGCAGCCGGGCCGGCACGTGCGGCGGATGCCCGGCGAGGCTCGCGGCCAGGGTGCCGGGGGTGAGGTTGGCGGGCATGACCAGGACGCCCAGGTCGGCGAACTCGTGGAGCTGGGTGGTGAAGATGGTCCCGTCCCGGGCCGCGACGGGGTCGGCGAAGCGGGCGTTCACCCGCAGGTTGACGTGGATCGCGGTGTGCCGCCCGGCCCGGCGCGCATGGATGCCGCTGCGTTGCAGCAGGGCTGGGGTGCCCAGGGCGCCGGCGGCGAGGAAGACGACGTTCGGCCGATAGGTCGTCCGCCGCCCGTCGGGGCCGACCGCGTATACCGCCGTGACGGTGCGCCCGTCGTGCCCGATGCGAACCGCGCGGGTGCCGGCGTCGACGCGCGCGCCCCGCCGCCGGGCCTGCGGGAGGTAGGTCAGCGCCATGCTCTGCTTAGCCCCGGTCGGACAACCGGTGGCGCAGCGGTTGCTGTGTCGGCATCCGCGCACCGCGCGGCGGGCGTCCTGTCGGCGCCAGCCCAGGGCATCCGCGCCGACCGCGAGCAGCCGCGAGTCCCGGTTGGCCGGCGGGCGTTGCATGTGCGTGATCACCGACAACCGGCGGGTGATCTCGCGCAGGTGTGTGTCGAGGTGTTCGGCCCGATATCCGTCGACGCCCGAGCGCAGCGCCCAGCGGTCGAGCAGGTCGGTGGGTGGGTGCCACAGCAGGCCGCCGTTGACGACGGTCGTGCCGCCGACACAGCGCCCTTCGCCGAAGGCGATCGTCGGGCGCCCGTGGATCGGGGACAGTCCCGCGTTGCGGTACAGCCGCCGCATGTTCGCGGCGGGCGACGCTTCGGCGATGTCCGCGACGGACACCTCGGGTCCCTCCTCCAGCACGATCGGTTGCCGTCCCGCGCGCGCCAGTTCCAGCGCGGCGACGGCCCCACCGGCGCCGGAGCCGATCACGAGGGCGTCGCAGTCGATCACCGCGGGTCGTTCGGCCATGCCCGCTCCGGAAGTTCGGTACCCGCGGCCCGCGCCGCCACCGCCGCCGGCCGCACGCCGTCCAGCGCCCCGTAGCACGCGAGGGCGCCGGTGGTCCGCATCACGGTGCCCAGCACCGGCAGCCGTTCCAGCCGCGCCGCACCCACCGACAACACGTCCGGGGAGGCGAGATCGAGCCGACGACCCGTCACGAGCCGGAAGACGGACGGCACCAGGCGCAGCAGCACGCCGAACACGGCCCGATAGGGCTGCGCCAGCGCGGCCAGGCTGCCCGCGACGTGCTCGTCGGCGAGCGCGGCGGCCTCGGGCTCGCGCAGCGGCGGATACCGGACCGTCCACACGCGCGCCAGGCCGCTCGCCCGCAGCGCCCGGGAGCTCCGCGCGAGTGCGCGCCGGTCCGCCGCCGCCGGGTCGGGGGCGACGTCCCCGCCGCTCACGCGGTCACCCTGTCCTTCACGAAGGCGGTGACCAGCCGGGTGATGCCCTTGTCCAGGACCCGGTCCAGGGCGGTGAGGAAGAGGTCGATCTCCTCGTCCTCGGCGATCAGCGGCGGTGCGGCGATCAGCGGCAGTCCGTGGTTGGAGCCGTAGTAGGTGAGCACGTCGTGGTCGTGGTAGAGCGCCGAGATCACCGCTCCGGTGACCAGTTTCGCGCGCAGTTGCGGGTCCCTGGCGAAGGGTCCCGGGAGCAACCGCGTGATGCGGTCGAGGCGGGCCGGGCCGGCGTTGAGGAACACCCCGTGCAGCGCGCCGCGTCCGGTGGTCGCGGCGACGAGGCGGTGGTGTGTCTCGGCAAGTTTGGCCAGTCCGTTTCCGAGGCGTTCGCCGATGTGTCGGGCCCGGGCGGGATAGTCGTCCTCGACCACGATCGCGACGGCTTCCAGGGCGGTGACGGTCTCCTCGCCGAAGCCGTGGTAGGTGGTGCTGTGCAGGGTGGCGTCGGCGAGGTTGTCGTACGCGCGGCGGAAGACGTGTTCGCGGGCCGCGTAGCCGGAGATGGACGCCTTGCCGCCGCCGAAGGACTTGGAGGTGACGAGCACGTCCGGGATCAGGTCGCGGTGGCGCATGAAGTGGAACAGCGAGCCGGTGCGCCCCCATCCGGTGAAGACCTCGTCGAAGACGAGCACGATGTCGAGTTCGTCGCACATCCGGCGCACCGCGCGCAGGAACTCCTCGGAGCACTCGCGCAGTCCGGAGGCGCTGAACGGTTCGAGCACCACCGCGTACACGTCGCTGCCGCCGTCGCCGGTGCGGTGTCGGTCCAGGGCGAGGGCGAAGGAGTCCACGTCGTCGTAGGCGAAGCGGTCGGTGCCGGGCAGGCTCGGGAAGGGGAAGTGGATCTCCGGCGACGCGGTGAGGCTGCCCGCGCCCAGGAGTTTGCCGTGGAAGGCGATGTCGGTGTGCAGTACCGTGCCCCGTCGGCCGCGGTGGTATTTGTACGCCAGTTTCAGAGCGCCTTCCACGGCCTCCGCCCCGGAGTTGGGGAAGTAGGCGATGTTCAGGTCGCCCGGCAGGAGCATCGCGAGGTTGTGGCCGAGTGCGGCGACGTACGGGGAGAGGTAGTTCTTGTGCACCTCCATGCGCTTGCGCTCGGCGAAGCGGCGGCGTGCGGCCAGGATCCGCGGGTGGTTGTGGCCGTGGTTGAGCACGCCCACCCCGCCGGTGAAGTCGAGGACGCGGCGGCCGTCGCGCAGGGTGATCCAGCAGCCTTCCGCGTGTTCCACGAGGTCGCGGCCGAATCCGAACGAGCCGATCAGGGTGACCTGGCTGCGGCTGACGTGGCGCCGGTAGAGATCGTGCACCTCGTCGATCGACAGGTGCTCGCAGGCCTCGGCGTCGAGCAGTTCGCTCACGTCCCGTCTCCCGTTCGTAGACTGGCCAGACCGGTGCGTTCGTGGGCCCGCACCCGATCGGCGACGAGCCTGCCCGCGTTTCTGCCGTGTCGTACCGCGTAGTTGGTGCCGCGGTCCTCGGGGAAGACCTGCGCCATGCCGGCCATGTACAGGCCGGGTACCGCGCATTCCACGCCCGGCACGATCCTCGAATAGTTGCGGGTGATCACCGGTTGTGCGTGATCCGCGCGCCAGACGTGGTAGCCGCGCACCCATTCGTCGCGAAAGCGCGGGAACATCCGGCGCAGGTGGGGCAGGCTGTAGCGGAACACCTCCTCGTCGCTCATCCGGTACAGCGCCGAGTCCTCGGGGAGGTACTTGGAGAGGTAGACGATGTGTCGGCCGCCGTAGTGGCCCGGATCGTCGAAGTTGGTGTGCTCGATGACTCCGACGTAGGGGAACGTGGGGTCGGTGACGTTGAGCCAGTAGGTGTCGGAGAGCGCGTGGGCGTTCTCCAACACCAGGCAGATGTTCGCCAGGTAGGGGATGCTGCCCAACTGGCGGCGCAGCGCGGGTACGGCGAGGTGTTCGTCGTCCTGCCCGGTCAGCATGTCGGCGAGCACGCTCGGCGCGGTCGTCACCAACACCCGCCGCGCGGAGACCACTTCGTCGCCGACGCGGACCCCGGTGACGCCGCCGTGGTCGACCAGGACGGCGGAGACCGGGCTGTGCAGCCGCAGTCTGATGCCCAGTTCGCACAGTCGGGGCCGCCAGGCGTCGAGCAGAGCGCCGCAACCACCGCGCAGGTAGTGCAGCACCTCGCGCCCGGATCTGTTGCGGCTGCCGCCGCGAAGGTGCAGCTTGGTCCACATCCACGTGGCCCCGACCTGGGGAGCGTAGGCGCCGAACTTGCCTTCCAGGAGCGGTTGCCACACCAGGTCGAACACCCGGCGTCCGCCGATGCGCACGAGCCATTCCTCGGCGGTGAGCGCTTCGAGTTGGCGCCAGTGGCGTACTCGCGCGGCGCGCATCACCATCAGTCCCAGGCGCACCCGGTCGGCGGGCGGCAGCGGGGCGAAGCGCAGCACGTCGAGCGGGCTGGACAGGCGGTGGATGGTGTTGGCGTGGTAGAAGCCGGTGCGGGCCGGCCGGCGCTCCACCAGGTGGCCGCGGCCGAGTTCGGCACACAGCCGGAACATGTCGTGATCGGACTCGAACCAGTGGTGGTAGAAACGTTCGAGTTGTCCGTCGCCGACGTCGAAGGTGCCGGCCAGGCCGCCGATGCGGTCGTCCGCCTCGACGATCAGGGTTTTCAGGCCCGCGAGTCCCAGTTCGTGCGCGGCGGCGAGGCCGGTGAATCCGGCGCCGACGACCACCACGTCGAAGCGGGTGTCATCGCGGCTCACGACGCCTGCTCCTCGGGTTCGGCGAGCGCGGTCACCGGAGTGACCGCGTGTTGCCGGTCGCGCCGGGCGACCACGTAGGACGGGCGGCCGCGCGCCTCGTGGTGGACCAGGCGCAGGTATTCGCCGAGGACGCCCAGGAGCAGCGCTTCGCCGCCGAAGGTCCACGCGGCGACCGGCATCGGCCGCCGGCGCACCGCGGAGGTGAGCGCGACGCCGCCGAGCCAGGCGACGCCGACGGCGGTCGGGAGCCGGGCGGGCGTGGCCGTGCAGGTCATCACGCCCCGGTGGGACAGGCTCGCCATCTTGCGAAGCGTGTACTTGGACCGGCCGGCCGAGCGCGGGGCCCGCCCGTATTCGATGCTGGTCTCCGCGAAGCCCGTCCAGCCGACGAGTCCGCGCAGGAAGCCCGGGTCGCCGGACAGTTCGGTCAGGGTTTGCACGACCGAGCGGTCGAGCAGGCGGAAGTCGCCGGTGTCCAGGGCGATGGGATGGTCGGCGAGGGACTTGAGCAGGCGGTAGTAGACGTAGGCGGTGGCGACCTTGAACCGGGTGTCGCCGTGCCGAGCGACACGGCGACCCGAGACGACGGGCCAGCCCTGGCCCCAGCGTTCGACCATGGCCGGGATCAGTTCGGGCGGGTCCTGGAGGTCGGCGTCGAGGGTGACCACGGCGTCGCCGCGGGCCTCGCGCAGTCCGGCCATCATCCCGGGCTGGTGGCCGAAGTTGCGGGTCAGTTGTACGAGTTGCACGTGGTTGTCGGCGCCGGCCAGGGAGGTCAGGACGTCCCAGGTGTGGTCCCGGCTGCCGTCGTCGACGAAGACGATCTCGTGGTCGTATCCGTCGAGTGCCCGCATGACGGTGGAGATGCGGCGATGTGCCTCGGCGACCACCTCTCCCTCGTTGTAGCACGGCACCACCACGCTGATCAGCGGCGTGCGCGGCGCGGGTCCGTCCGCCTTTCGCTGCGACACGGTGCGGACTCCTTCCGGTTCAGCCCAGGACGGCGTCGCGCGTCGCCCGGAACTTCTCGGCGGCGGCTGCGACGTCGTGCGGGCGGCTGAAGACGTCGACTCCGAAGTCGGCTCCCAGGTAGGTGTCGGTCAACCCCACCGTCAGGGCCACGGACCTGCTCAGGACGTCGTCGGTACGGGGCAGCGCGCCGGGGCGGTAGGTGTGTCCGCGGGCCGGGGGTTCCACCGGGCGGAAGGGGCAGGACGGGTGGTCGGGATCGGCCAGGGCCCGCAGTTCCGGCAGACCCCCGTAGTGGTGTTTGGGCGAGTGCAGCAGGGTCTTGGAGCCGAGCCCGGAGGCGACCTCCTCGGCTGCTTCGCGGTTGTCGAAGACGTAGACCGCGACGGTGGCGCAGTCCCCTTCGGCGTCGTGCAGGGCCCGTTCGGCGACGCCGTCGCGGGTGCCGATCGCGTCGGTGAGGTCGCGTTTGAGCGCGCGGGTGCGGGCCAGGACGTCGTCCAGGCGCGCCAGTTGTGCGCGCGCCACCGCCGCGCCGAACTCGCCCATCCGCAGGTTGAGACCCAACAGCACGTCGCCGGGGCCGGTTTCGCGCGCGTAGGGGAACCAGCCGTGGTGGTGGAAGGAGTAGGCCCGCTGGAACGTGGCGGCGTCGCGGGTCAGCAGGAGACCGCCGTCGCCGCCGGTGACGACCTTGAAGACGTTGAGCGAGAAGGCCCCGGCCTCGCCGATGCCGCCGAGCGGGAGACCGCGGTATGTGCCGCCGCACGCCTGGGCCGCGTCCTCGATCAGGAGCAGGTCGTGCTCGCGGGCGATGCGGGTGAGGGCGTCCATGTCGCAGGAGGCGCCCAGCATGTGCACGGGCATGATCGCGCGGGTGCGCGGGGTGATCCTGGCGAGCACGTCCGCCGGGTCGAGGGTGAGCGATTCGTCGATCTCGGCGAGCACGGGCGTCGCGCCGCTGTAGGCCACGGCGGACAGGCACGCGACGTACATGTATCCGGGGACGATCACCTCGTCCCCGGGTCCGATGCCGAGCGCGGCGAAGGCGGTCAGCAGCGCCGAGGTGCCGCTGTTGACCGTCAGGCAGTGCGGGGACGCGAGCCGGCTCGCCGCCTCCCGTTCGAGCCGGCGGCACTGCGAGTCCTGTGCCACGGGTTGGGAGTGCACCCCGACCGTGTTCTGCCAGGCGTCGAGGACCTCCGCGATGTTGCGTCGTTCCTCGTCACCGAAGGACGCGTACCCGGGACCGGGCATGCGACCGCCTCCTCACGTCGTGTTCGTGGCCGGTGCGGTGGACTCAGAACACCGTCGGGCAAAACGGCGCCGGGTCGTGGTGGAACGCCCGGGTCGCGGCCCGGAGCGCGCCCGCCCGGTGTTCGACCACCCGCCCGGCCGCGGCCAGTTGCGTCAACGAGGTGCCGCCGAGGTACACGGCACCCAACTCACGTACGGTCAGCTCCAGATCGGCCGAGGCCGAGGTACGCGCGCACTCGGCCTCGTGCGTGCCGGTGCGCAGTCGCCAACGGCCCTCGTTCCACGTGCAGATCGGGTCGGCGACGTCCAGCACCAGATCGACCTCGGCGCCGTATCCGCGTCCGGCGAGGGCACGTTCGACGTCCACCGGGCGGGTGTAGAGCTGATCGCGCGCGACGGGCGCGGCGCTGCGCGGGTCGTCGAGCAGGGCCAGGATCGCGTCGTCGATCGGGCGGTCGGCGATCACCGTGCCGCCGAGGTCGATGTCGAGCAGGGCCCGCCACAGACTCGCGTACGCGGCCGGGTCGTTCGCGAACAGCTCGCGGACGTGCACCTCGTAGCGCGGGTAGGAGTTCTCCCACCGGGCGGTCAGCGAGTAGAGGGCGTATCCCCTCGCCGGCTCGCCGTCGTCGGCGCCGGCCAGCATGCACAACAGCCGTCCCGCGCCGCCGCGCCGCTCCGGCAGGTCGAGCACGGCCCGGCGCATCCAGGTACCGTCGCGCCGGGGCATGCCCGGCCGCCGGTCGATGGCGTGCTCGTAGATTCGGGTGATGTCCGCGCCGCATCGAGCGGGGTCCAGGACGCGCACGGACAACGGCGGGTCGGCGGGCAAAGCGGCGGGAGGTCCGGTCAACTCGCGCGAGGATCGGGGGATTTGGATCCGGACGGCGCGAGTGGCGGAGCCGAATCCGAAGCGTCCGTAGATGGCCGGCTCCGTGGTGTGCAGCGCGGCGACCGCCTCCTCGCCGCGGTCGTGCAGGCCGGCCAGGGTGCGCCGGATCAGGCCGCGCATCAGGCCGCGACGGCGGTGCGTGGGGTCCACGGTGACGTAGCCGATGCCCGCGATCGGCTGCCGACCGCCCGGGACGCTCATGTCCAGCGAGTACAGGGCGAGCGTGGCGCAGGTCTCGCCGGCGCGGTGCGCGAGCAGCGAGCGCTTCGGCTCGAATATGTCGCCGATGATTTTTCGATATTCCGGAACCGCCTCGTATCCGCCGTAGGCCAAGGCGACGACGTCGGCGAATTGGTCCCATGAATCCGGCGCACGGAAATCGTATCCGTCGATACGTGATCGGCTCTGATCCACAGGCAAGGGCACCTCGCAGGCATGCGAAAGAGTTCGGGGTGCACGTCTCGGTGACGACCCGAACGGGAGAATTGCCGAATTGCGGCGGCGCACCGCCGACCGACCGCCGAGTGATCTATATCGACCGCCGGCTGATCTTTACAGGCCATCGGCCCACAATCATGCTTCACGCCGGGCCTGCGACTGTCAAGGCTTGTCGAGGATTCGTTCGGGAAGCGACCGTGCGGGGTTCGCTACCGATCGATCGAGCAGGAATTGATCCTTCCGTTCCGATGCTCCGAAATCGGAACAGATCATTCTGCCGAATTCCATGAAGATTGCCGGGGTGCCTTGTGATCTACGGAACCGATCGCTAACACTCGAACGCGACGCCGACGTGCGGATACGCGTCTTCGCTGCGACCGAGGAGATCACATGAGCAATCCGAGGTTTATCGCCGGCAACACCGCCATCGACGACTGGCAGCAGCACGTGGAGGAGGACAACGGCACCGGGATCTACATCGACGTGGACACCAGTGCGGGCAACTTCTCGGAAACCCCGGTGTACACGGCGAATCTGTGCGGGCGCGACTCCATGTGGACCACCACCGGTGGAAACACCATTTACACGCCGACCGCCAAGGGCTTCCGCATCTACGTGCGCTGGCAGGACGGTCGGCCGCTGCCGGTGGAATACGCGGTGAGTCACGGCTGGTATATCAGCTGGGTGGCGACCGAGGTCTGATCCGGCGTTTCGAAATCACTGACGGGAAAGCCCTCGGCGACCCATCGGCGAGGGCTTTCCCATCTTTTTCGGCGTCGCGGCCGCCGCTTGTCACGAGTTGTTCGCACCCATGCGACAGGGGACTTCATCGACATGCAGAGGTTGCGCGAGACACAGGTTGCACAATTCCTGGGCCGAGCCGTCTCCCTCCCGCCCGACCGGACCGTCCTGGACCTCGTCGAGGATCGGGCATCGCGAGCCCCACACGCCCCGGCCGTGGAATGCGCCGGCCGGGTCCTCGACTACGAGCGCGTGAACCGGATGGCAAGCGCGCTGGCCCGTGATCTGCACGAACACGGCGCCGGACCCGGCGACCTGATACCGCTCGCCGCCCGCAACGGCCTCGGCCTGCCGGTGGCCATGCTGGCCGTCCTCAAGACGGGCGCGGCGTTCGTGCCCCTGGACGCGACCTGGCCCCAGCAGCGGCTGCACGGCATGATCCGCGCGTGCGACCCGAAGGTCGTGCTGTCCGTCGCCGGCCCGGACACGGCGCAGGACGCCGGAGTCGGCACGAGCCGGGACACCCGGCCGACGTGGGGCGACGACTCCGATGCTCCCGTGACCCTCGCGGTCGACCTCGACCGGCTCGGCGCCCCGACCGCCGGCCGCTTCGGCCCGCCGGCGCGCCCCGACGACCTCGCGTACGGCTTCTACACGTCCGGGTCCACCGGTGTACCCAAGTGCGCCCTCAACACGCATCGCGGCCTGCTCAATCGATTCCTCTACATGACCCGCCGATTCGTGACCGACGGCCCGGAACGGGTGCTCCAGAACAGCCGGCACACGTTCGACTCGTCGCTGTGGCAACTCCTGTGGCCGCTCACCCACGGCGGAAGCGTCGTCATCCCGGAACCCCGGGGCATGCTCGACCTCGCCGCCACCGTCGACGTGATCGCGCGGCATCGGATCACGATGACCGACTTCGTCCCGACGATCTTCAACAGCCTGGTCGAACTGCTGCACTCGCAACCGGAGTTGGTGCCACGCCTCGGCTCCCTGCGGCGGCTGCTGATCGGCGGCGAGGAGATCAACGCGCGCGCCGTCCGGCTGTTCCACGAGATGTTGCCCGACGTCGCGCTGATCAACACGTACGGCCCGACCGAGGCCGCAATCGGGTCGGTCTTCCACGACGTGACCCGCGACCGGCGCAGTCCGCTGCCGATCGGCCGTCCCATCGACAACACGTGGGCGATCGTCCTGGACGAGCACAACCGGCCGGTGGCGCCGGGCGAGATCGGCGAGATCCACATCGGCGGCGAGTGCCTGGGCCTCGGCTATCTGGGCGATCCCCGGCGCACCGACGCGGCGTTCGTCGCGAACCCGTTCGCCGAGCTGCCCGGGTCGCGCATGTATCGCACCGGCGACCTCGGGCACCACGACGCGGACGGCGTGCTCTTCTTCGGCGGCCGACGCGACCAGCAGTTCAAGGTCGGCGGGGTGCGGGTGGAATCGGGCGAGGTCGAGCAGGCGATCGCCACGCACCCCCACGTCCGCGAGGCGAAGGTGGTGGCGCACGAACACGGCGGCTCCACATACCTGGCCGCCTTCGTCACCGTCAGCGGCGACACCTCGACCGACGACCTGGTCCGCCACGTACGCGCGACGCTCCCGGCCGAGTTGACCCCGAAACGCTTCGTGATCCTGGAGAACATGCCGTTCAACGGCAACGGGAAGGCCGATCGCGGCGCCCTGAAACGACTGCTCGACCGCCCGGCGCAGTCCGGAGCCCCCGCCGCCCCGGTCCCGCAGGGCACCGCCGGCGGCGCCACCCGACCCCTGCCGACCGCGGAACACGCCCGGCAGGCACTGCTCGACCTGTGGGCCGAGGTGCTCCCGGAACCCGTCGTACACGCCGACAAGGACTTCTTCGACAGCGGCGGCGACTCGCTCAGCGCCCAGCGCCTCGCCCTGGCCATCGCGGCCCGCTTCCGGACCCGGTTCTCCGTACGCGACGTGGTCGCGGCCCCCACCGTGACGGACCAACTCGCGGCGCTGCGCGGCCGAACCGGGCCGAACGGCAACGGAAACGGCCACGCAATCGGCGGCGGAAGCGACAGCGGCACCGGCGCCTCGACCGCCGCACGGCGGACCCGCCCGGGTCCCGCCGAGCACTTCGGCCACGATCCGGTGCTCCCTCCGGACATCCGACTCCCGTACGCGCCGACGGAACCGCGCGTCGAGCATGTGCTGCTCACCGGCGTGACCGGCTTCGTCGGCGCACAACTGCTCTACGACGTGCTTCGCCCGCCCGGGGTTACCGCGTACTGCCTGGTCCGCGCCGACGACGCGGAGTCGGCCCGCAGGCGCGTGGCGGACAACCTGCGCCACTACGGCCTCTGGCGCGACGAGCACGCCGAACGCCTGCACATCGTGGTCGGCGACCTGTCCGCCCCGGGCCTGGGCCTGGACGACGCGGACGCGCGCCGCCTCGCCGAGCGCGTCGACACGATCGTGCACGCCGGCGCCCTGGTCAACCTCGTGCGCGGATACTCGGCGCATCGCCCGGCGAACGTCGAGGGCACCGTGGAGATCCTGCGGTTCGCCACGCGGTGCCGACCCAAGGCGCTGCACTTCCTGTCCACCCTGGCCGCGCGCGGCCGGGCGCCGGTCCCCGACGGCCCCGGGTCCCGGGCGCCCGAGGCGCCGTGGCCGGCCGCCGACGCCGCCACGACCGGGTACGGGCGGTCCAAGTGGGTGGCTGAACAACTCGTCCTCCAGGCGGCGGAACGCGGCCTGCCGACGGCGGTGCACCGGCTCGGCGAGGTCATGCCCGCGACCGACACGGGCGTCCCGAACACCGGCTCCCGCACGGACCTGTTCATCCGGGCGTGCCTGCGGGTAGGCGTGTACCCCACGAACCCGCTGCTCCTGGACTACACGCCCCTGGACACCGTCGGGGCGCTGCTGGCCGCCGCCGTGGCGCACCACGAACGCGGCTGGTTCCACCTCCTGCACCCCACGCCCGTGCAACTCGGCGGACTGCTGGGTGCGTTCGGTGCGGCCTTCGGGCTGGAGCCGGTCGGATACGAGACCTTCTGGACGGCCCTGCACGACGCCTCGCTCGCCGCGCCCGGGGACCGCACCCTGGCGGGGGCACTGGCCGTACTGCCGGCGCCCGAGGAGAATCCGCAACCGCACCGAAATCGGCTGGCCGAGGTGTTCCAGGACGGCACGGCGCTGTTCTCCGTCACCCGCGCCGAACGGCTGGCCCGGCGGATCGGCCTGCGACCGCCCGTCATCGACGCGAAGGTGTTCGACCGCTACGTCCACTACCACCGGATGGCGACGCGCCCGTGACGCGACCGACGACCCGCCGGGGACACCGGCGCGAGCCCCACCCACCGCCCGGGAGCGGTCGGTGGGGCTCGAACACCTCAGCGGATGGCCCGCCCCGGCTTGCGCACCAGGACGTGGCCGGTGCCGGCCGCCGCGTAGACCGGAGGACGCGGCCGGACCCACACGTGGGCGAACGGCATGTCGTAGGCGCCGACGGAGCCCACCAGGACCAGCTGTCCCGGGCCCAGCGACGAGGGTCCGTCGACGGCTCGGGTGAAGACGTCGCCCTCGTAGCAGTTGTTGCCGTACACCACGTACGGCTCCCGGGCGCAATCGGCGCCGGGCACGTCCCGCGTACCGCCCGCGTCGTCGGTGCCCGAAGACACGAACTCGATCGGGTGGTGGCGGGACTTCACCGTCCGGGCGAGATTGGTGCCGGCGTCCAGCACCAAGAGGTCGGGCCCCTCGGCGCGGCGTTTGCGCACGGCCACCCGGGCGACGAGCACGCCGTGTTCCTCCGCCAGGCTGCGCCCCGGCTCGACGACCAGGTGCACGTCCCGGGGCCGCAGGCCGAGCAGCCCGCACTCCTCGGCCACCTCGGCCGCGAACTCCGCCCAGGGCGCCGCCGGATCGGCCGTGTCGCCGCGCGGTGGAAACCCGCCGCCGATATTGAGGACGAAGGGCTCCGGGGCGTCGTGGGCCAATTCCGGCAACGTCTCGCGCCACAGTCGTATCGCGGCGCGGTACGTCTGCGGGCCGCCGACCAGGGTTCCCACGCCCAGATGCACGCCCCGAACCCGCACTCCCGCATCGGCCAGAATCCGCCGGGCCCGCGGCACCTCGTCGGGCATCAATCCGAATCGCGACCACTCCCCCGAATCGGTCCCGATGGCCAGGCGTAAACACACACGCGGTCGTGGACCGCCCTCGGGAATCGCGGCGGCGACGTGTTCGACCTCGGCCGCCGAGTCGATCTGTACGCCGACCCCGAGCGTCAGGGCCCGGGTCAATTCCGCGGCATGTTTCACCGGCCCGTCGAAGAGAATGCGATCGGGCGGGAAACCGTCCCTCAGGGCGATTTCGAGTTCCGGGCCGGAGACCACTTCGGCCGTCGCCCCCAGTGCGCACAACAGCCGCGTGAACGCCGTCAGTGGATTGCTCTTGTAGGAATACGCCAGGGTGCACCGCGGAAACCACTCGCGCCATGCCTTGCCCATCGCCGAGAAATCCCGTTCGACCCCGCTCGGATCGACCACGTAGAAAGGTGTCGGTATTTCCCGGGCGATCCGCTCGGCCGCGGCTTTCAGTCGATTTTCGATCACGACCAACCTCCGAATTTCTCGTCGGATACGAGGGAAGGTTTTCACCGTAGGACACCGATCCTGCGCATGTCGAGCCTCGAAAAGGGGAACTCCGATCGGCGCCGGCCGCACCCGCGGTCGGCTTTTCGGCAAACCGTATCGAGGTAACGACCGGAGTGTTAATGTCCCGGAATGAATGATGCCTCGCCCATATGGGATCCCGAGCGTGACCTGATCGCCATACCCGGCGCGCCCGGCTCTTCAGGACCTTACGCACAGTTGGTCGGGGCGGCCTTCGAGAGGGTGGACGCGGGTCTGGGGGCCGAGCGGGCGTTGAAAGCGGGGGCGCTGCTGCCCGCGGTCTCGGTGTTGGAGCGCAAGGCGGAGCCAATCCTGCGCCGCCGAATCCTTACGGTGGTGCAGTGCCTGGAGCGTGTGGTCGAGCGTTATCCCGACGACCCCCGACTGCGGGACTTCCTGGAGGTCCCGGCGGTGTTGCACCGGTGGATCATGCGGCACGACCATCGGGAGCGGCCTCGGGTGGACTTCTGTCGGCCGGACCTGGTCGGCGCGGATCTGGGTTCCGTACGGGTGTTGGAGTTCAACCCGAGCAGCCCGGGAGGTGTCATGGTGACGGGCACGGTCAACCGCATGTGGCGGGGATCGCCGGTGGGGGACGTCCTGGCAGGGTGGGGCGTGCCCGACGCACCGATGGAGCAACCGTCCTGGTTCGCGGACTGGGTACTCGCCCACGGTCGTGAACGCGGCGTTCCCGACGCACGGACCCAACGGATCGCGCTGATCCGCGGTCGGCGCCGGTCGCGGTTCGAAGTCGACGTGATGCGGGCCCAGTTCACCGCGCGGGGCCGGGTGTTGATCCCGGTGGACGCCGACGACGCCGCCGCCCTGTCGAAGTTCGCGTTGGCGTACCTCAAGTACGTCCCGGCCGACGCCGCCGAGGTCGAGCGGTGGGACGTGTTGTGCGCACGGTTGACCGCCGGCGACCTGGTCGCGCCCAATGCGTTGGCCGAGCGCTGGGTGGCGGAGAACAAATTATGCCTGGCCGTGATGTCCGATCCCCGGTTCCGACACCTGTTCACCCCCGCGCAGCACACGGCGCTGCACGCGCTCGTGCCCTGGAGCCGCAAACTCGGCGACGGCGTCTCCGTGGCCGAGGCGATCGCCGGTCGTGTCGACCTGGTCGTCAAGGCCCCCTATGGATTCCGCGGCCAGGCCGTACACATGGGGGTCGACACGGACCCGCACACCTGGACGGATCTGCTGGGAGATCCGGCACGGCGGGGATGGCTCGTTCAGGAACGTGTCGCGCCCTCGTGCGTCGACACCGATGGAGGGCGATACATGCGCGACCTGAAGGTCGCGGTTGTGCGTGGGCGGGTGATCGGCTACGGGTCGCGGATGGGCCGTAACCATGTCCTCAACGGAGCCCTCGGCAGCGCGATGGCCGCCGTGTTCGCCCCACACACCCTCGACACGGCCTGAGCCCAACGTCGCCCGAACGCGCCGCGTCAGTCCTTACGACCCGTCGCCGTGACCGTCACACCCAGCCCGATCATCACCGGCCCGCCCACGCCGCGCTGCGATTACGGCGGTCCCGTGCCGTGGGGGCTGTGGCGGACCCGGTACGGGGTCCACCACACGTATCGGCCCACCCGGTGCAGCAGGCCCGCGTCGTGGTAGCGCGCGGTCACCGCTTCGGTCAGGTCCGTCGTGGCCACGCCGCGCAGCAGCGGCTCGATGACCTGTGCGTAGCGGGGGTTGCGGATGACCAGGCGACGGAACGGGTCGGCGCGGTGGTCGCGGACCTCGATGAAGCCGGGACCGTGGCGGTAGCCGAACTTCGCGGGGCGGAAGTCGTCACGCCAGGCGGCGGCGAGGCGGTCTCTGTCGCCGTCGCCGTCTCCGTCGATCACGGTGGTCGGCGGGTGCAGGTGGCCGAGCGGGCGCCAGTCCCAGGGGCCGGCGGGCGGGCGGAGCGTCCAGTCGACGGCGAAGCCGTGCGCGGTGAGTTCGCGGACGACCACGAGTCCCGCCACGGCCGCCGCGCCGTCGGCCTCGCTCCCGCCGTCGGACAGCTCGATCGCGGCGTGCAGCCGGGCCAGGCCCGCACCGCCCGCGGCGAGCCGCGCAACCTCGTCCAGGGGGTCGCCGGCGACGTCCGCCTCGCCGAGGTACATCCCCGGTATCCGCGTGGCCTCCGGGTCGCGGTCGCGCCACAGGGCCAGCCGTACCGGCGGGAGGTCAGTGCTCATCGGCGGCCGAGGTGGGTACGAGCGTCGGCCGGCGCGGCCGGATCGGCGCCGGGTTGCGCGCGGCCGGCGCGACCTGGACGACCTCGCCGCCTTCGGCGAAGACCACGCCGAGCGAGCGCCATCGGGTGAGCAGGTCCTCGATGGCCGCCGCGGTGACGCCCTCGTGGCGCGCGGCGGTCTTGCGCAGCAGCGCCGCCGGGCTGTGCGGGGTGTCGAGCAGCCGGAACACCGTCGTCTCGATCGGGTCGACGAGTTCGAGCAGGTGCCAGTCGAAGCCGGGTCGGGTGTCGACCAGGACGATGCGGTCCCCGAGGTCGTGGTGGGTGAGCCGACTGCGCGGATGCGCGGCGATCCAGTCGGCGATGGCCGGCCGCAACCGGTCCAGGCAGGCCGCCGAGATCCCGCGTCGGGGCACATCGAAGATGTAGACGAGATCGGCGAGTTCCGCTTCGGGCAGGTCGTAGATGTGCCGGTAGTGCGCGGCCGGTCGGGGTGGGCCGAAACCCAGTTCGGGCCGGTCGAAGTACGGACTGAAGCGCTCGACCTTGACCCGGGTGGCACCGGCGGGCGGCATGAGGTGGTACAGCGCGCGCAGTTGGTCGATCACGTCGTCGTAGTCCCCGTCGGTCTCGCCGGGAAAACCGTAGAGGTGGTTCCAGCTCACCTCGGTCCCGACGGTTTCCGCGTCGCGGAGCAGCCGCACGTTGCGGCAGGCCGTCACGCCCTTGTCCATCAGCCGCAGCACCTTGCTGCTCAGGTTCTCGATTCCCGGTTGCACATGGCTGATGCCGGCCGCGTACAGGGTTTCGAGTTGGTCCCGGCGCAGGTTCGACTTGATCTCGTAGCCGATCCGCAGGTCGTATCCGGACTCGGCGAGGCGCGGCGCCATCGAACCGAGGTAGGCCATGTCGATGATGTTGTCGGTGACCCACACGTCGAGGATGCGGTGTCGTTCGACCAGGGCGAGGAGTTCGGCGACGAACCGGCCCGGGTCCTTGCTGCGGAACTCCATGAACGAGCCGTTGAGTCCGCAGAACGTGCAGTGGTGCTTCGCGCCCCACCAGCAACCGCGCGAACTCTCGACGACGAGCCGGGGTTCGACCCAGGAGCCGGCAGTCGACCTCGCGTGTCGTTCGAAGTAGTCGCCGTAGTCGGGCGTGACGAGCGCACCCGGGGGCAGCGGCGCGGCCTCCATCGGGTTGACCACACACGCGCCGTCCGACGTGCGCCAGCACAGGCCCGCGATGTCGGCCAGTGCCTTCTCGTCGCGGTCGCCGTCGATGGTGGCGGCGAGCAGTCGTGGGAACGCGGCCTCGCCCTCGCCGCGCACGACGGCGTCGATGTACGGGAAGTTGCGGTGCAGCGCGTCGCCCTGCGGGCCGTCGCAGTTCGCGCCGCCGAACACGGTGAGCGTGTGCGGCGCCAGTTCCTTGACGACGCGCGCCGCGGCCAATGTCGCGGCGTTCTGCGCGAACGTGGTGGTGAAGCCCACCACGTCCGGCGCCTGGGCGACGATCCGGGAGGCGGTCTCGCGGACGAACCGCGGCGCGAGTTCGTGCAGTTCCAGCGCCCTGGCGATCATGCCGTCGGGCACTCGACCGGCCAGGCGGGCGGTGAACTCCGGTACCTGCCAGCGCGGGCGGTCGTTCAGCGCGGCCGAGAAGATCCATTCGCTGAGCCCGGAGAAGTAGGAGTTGGCGCAGAACTCGTATTCCTCGGCGGTGAAACCGGTATGCGCGACCAGCCAGTCGACGTAGTCGAGGTTGGCGTGCACGACCTCGACGTGGGCGTCGGGGAAGACGTCGAGGACGCGCCGCCGCAGGATGCCGAGCGCCAACGACGGCATGTCGATCGACGACCACGGCATGTCCACGAGCACCACGCGCATGTCGCTCACCAGCGCCCGCGCCGGCTCAGCGCGGCGCGGGCGGCATCGCCCGCGGGGGTCGGGGTGGTCTCGAAGGCCGCGGCCACCCGCGCGGACACCGGGCCGTGCGCGAGTCCGGCGGGGGTGGCGAAGTACGCGTACAGCGTGGTCTCTTCCGGGGGGCCGGCCACGCCCGGGCCCCAGCCGGCGACGGCCGCCCGGGTATACCGGCGCAGCGCCGCGTGGCCGTGGTCGGTGCGCACGACGCCCTCGACTCCGATCAGGAACGACAGCGGCTGCTCGTGGCAGAGCGCGGTGAACAGGGAGAGCATCAGTTCGTGGTCGACGCTCTCGCGCACGGTCGTGGCGGTCGCCTCCGGCAGGTCGAGCAGGAATCGCGCGAACGCCTCCTCCACCGACAGGCCGGGGCCGAGGTGCGGGACCAGCCGGAAGGCGCCGAAGTGGGTCGAGGTCAGGAACCCGTCGAGCAGCTCGGCGTCGTCGTGGCCGGCCGCGCGGAGCGTGTGCAGGCTGCGCGCGAACGAGCCGGCGAGCCCGCCGTCGCGGCCCAGCCGCCAGATCCGGGATCGGAACCTGCGCGCGGCGGCGTCGAGTTCGTCGAGTTCGACGGTTTCCAGACACTCCATCTCGCCCGGGTTCGTCGCCACCTCGGCGGCGCCTTCGTCGGCCAGGCGGGCGCGCAGGTCGCGGTCGAGCAGGAGGCGCATGAGCAGGTCGGCGAGTTGCCCGCCGGACAGACCCGTGCCGGTCGCCGGCGGGGCGGAGGTCGTCTCGCGCGGTGGTGCGGAGGTGCCGACGAGGCGGTCGTCGCCACGCCGCCATGCGTCGGCCAGGTCGCGCAGCCGCTCGAAGTTGGGCCGGGACCGGTCCACCAGCCGGCCGTCGTCGCGGTACATCGGGTCCTCGTAGCTGACCCCGAGCAGGTTCGGGCAGCGCGGCAACAGGTATTCGGTGAGCTGTAGCTGCTCGTCCAGGAGCACGCCGTGGTGCAGGTCGCGGAACTTGCCGCCGACGATCTGGCAGCCCGACAGGTGCAGTTCGCGGCAGCGGTCGAGGGGTAGGGCCTCGATCCCGTCGAGCATGTGGCGGCCGGTACGGCCGCGCAGCCACTGGTAGCTGAGCAGATGGCCGACGTCGAGGGTGACCCACACGTCGGCGTCGTCGGCCAGCCTGGCGAAGTATGCGAACGCGTCGAGGCCGCCGAGGTGGAAGGACCCGCCCTCGGTGAAGCCGGGGAACTCCACGTGCAGCGGCGCCACCAGGCGACGGGCGGTGTCCGCGGTGTTGGCGGTGGCGATCTCCAGGCCGCGTTCGGTCAGCGGCGGCGGCAGTGGATACGGCAGCGGGCAGCCGCGCAGGCTCCAGATCCCGAGGTCTTCGACCACCCAGGACAGGTCGTGGCGGGCGGTGAGTTCGTTGGTGAACTCGATGGTTGGGCCGCGGTCGTAGCGCTCGGGCGAGCCCATGTTCAACTCGGTCTGGTGCAGCGCGCGGCGGGTTCCGGTGGGCAGTTCGGCGAAGAAGCGGTCGTAGGCGGGGGCGTAGTCGGCCAAGCGTACGGCGGCCCGCGAACGCGGTTGGAACGAGGGGCAGGCGTAGGCGAAGTCGTGGCCGTGGCGCCGGAAGAACGCGCGCACGCGTGGCGAGATGTCACCGCCGTCGGGCGTTTCGACGAAGCCGATGCCCCGATTGCCCAGGGTGCCTCCGCTCCACGGCATGTCCATGACCAGGCCCAGACCCAGCCTGGTCGTGGTGGCTGACGTTGGTGTCACGACGGCCTCCCGGCGTACTCGACGTCCGCCTCGGTGGTGGTGCCCGGATGGGGTCGGCCGGCCAGCGCGCCGACCAGGCGGCCGAGGAGCAGCCGGCCGCGTGCGGTGCGCGCCGCGAGCAGGCCGTCGGCACGCTGCGCGACGTCGCGGCGCGGCAGCGCGTACAAGCGCTCCCGAGCCAGATCGGCGATGGCGATCCGGTCATGGACGCCGTCGAGTTCGGCGGGGACGATACGCACCCACGGGTGTGGCCCGACCAGTTCGGCCTCGCGCGGGCCGGTCCCCGGTGTGCTGCTCGGGGGCGAGAGCCGGCCGGCCCGGCCCGGGGAGACCGTGCGGAAGACCCGTTCCAGTCGATCCAGCGCCTCGGCGCGGGCGGGGCCGCCGCCGACCGCCATCGGATAACCGACCCGGCCGCCGAGGTAGTTGAGTTCCGGATTGCCCGTGAGCGGCCCGGAGGTGTCCAGCGCCAGGCCGAAGTGCTCGGGGTGCCGGGCGAGCCGGCTGCCGGGCTCGGCGATCAGCAGTTCCAGCGCGTCGATGCCGATCCGGTCCTGGTTGTCCGTCAGGAAGCGCAGGGATTGCTCGAACTCGTCCGGTGTCTCGTCGAGGACGTGCCCCATCACGGACAGCCGCATGGTGATGCCCGCGTCGGCGAGGTTGTCGACGATGCGCTGGTAGTCGGCCGCGCGCACACCCCGGTCCAGCAGGTCGAGCAGGCGCTGCGAGGTGCCCTCGTAGCCGATGGCGATCTGCGCGCAGCCGAGGTCGGCCAGCTCGCGGCAGAACTCCGGGGCCAGCAGGCCGGGTTCGAGGCGGGCACGGACATCGAAACGCACCCGGACACCGCGGGCCCGCGCCAGCCGCATCGCCCGCGCGATCAACCGGAGGTTGGTGTTCTCGTCGGCGATCGCGACGAGTTCGGCGCCCGTGTCCCGGACCACCGACTCGACGGCGTCGGCCAGTTGCGCGGGGGTGCCCTGCTGGTAGCCGCCGCGGGCCAGGGAACGATTGCCGTAGGAGCAGAAGGCGCACCGCCCCCAGTAGCAGCCCACGCAGGACACGATGGCCAGTTGGGTGGTCTCCGAGAGGTAGGCGTGGATCGGCAGGTCGGCGAAGTCGGGTGGACCGAGGTCGCGAAACCGCAGCCGTACCGGGTGCGTCGAGTGTTGCGCGGCGCCGTCGGGTGAGAGCCAGGTCATACCGGGTACGTCGGCCTGTGCGGCGGTCCCGTCCAGCGCGTCGAGCCAGCGCTCCAGCGGCTCCTCGCCGGCCGTGTGGCACAGGGCGTGGACGGCGTGGCGCACGCCGGCCAGCCCGGCCAAGTCCCGGTGACGGAGCATCACCTGCTGGCCGCCGAGGCAGATGTGTGCGTCGGGTCGCAGCCGCCGCGCCCAGGCGGCGATCAGCAGCGCGGGTGCCAACTGGCTGAAGAACGCCACGGACAGGCCGACCACGCGGGGCCGGTGTCGGGCCAGCAGGTCCACGACGTGCCGGTGGAGCCGCTCGACCGCGACACCGGACGCGGCGGGCGGCGTCTCGGCGGCCACGCGCACGGCGGCGTCGAGTTGGCCGAGGTCGCGCCAGGTCCGGGTGAGGAGCGTGTCGCCGACGAGCAGCTCGACGGCGTTGCGCGCGAGCCGCAGCGCGTCGAACGCGGCGGGTGTGTGCGCTGGTTGGGGATCCTGAAGGTCGTGGGGCGCGTCGGCCGGTCGCTCCATGACCCGGGCGCGGATCTCGCCCGCGTGCCGGATCACGACGTCGGCCATGGCCTGCCGGTACCAGCCGTCCAGACCGGTGCCGCCACGGGCCGCGACCGCGGCGGTCAGCGTCTGCGGGTGTCGCAGCACGTCGTGCACCAGGCCGATGTTGAGATCGGCCTGGTGAACGCGCCGACCCCGACGCCGCAGGTGGCCGGTCAGGTAGGGCAGGCTCAGGTACGGGAAGAACCTGGCCTCGGTCTGCGGCGGAAAGATCAGGAGGACGTCGACCCGATCACCGCCGCCTGCCCGTTCGGACGGCACATTCCCACCTCGGCAGTCCGGGGTCTCAGATGGAGACGTCTTCCTCGTTGTTCGCCGCGATGTAGGTGTAGGAGTGGTACGCCCCACCGACCTTCAACTCGCTGGTCTCGATCACTTCGAGGTCGTCGAGCTCGGCGAACTCTTCCTCGTCGGCGGCGGTTTCTACCGTCACCTCGGGCGGTGCAACACTCATGATCCCTCCCCTGGCGTGCGATGGTGGCTGACGCCTTCACGGTAGCGGTGTGCGGTGGTGTGTCAACAGCCTTACGACAAAAGCAAGTTCCGCTCGGAGGAAGCTGCCTCGTCGAGAAAGCGCGCGACCCAGCGGCTCGTCGTCTCGTCGGCCTGGCGTGCGATACCGGGCGCGGGAATGCGCTCGGGCACCTCGACGTCGAGAAAGGCAAGACATCCCCGCACGCCGTCCTCGTACTTTGCGAGCAGGTCCTCGTAGACGACGACGTGGGGTGTGATGCGGTGGCGATCGAAGTACCGCGCCCAGGTCGCCGCGTCGTGATCGAGCATGCGCAGGTGCCGGCGGATGCCGTCGGGGTCGTAGCGCGGGGTCGAACTCGGCCGCCCCGTCGGAAGGTGGGTTCCGTCGACGATCCACACGCCGGTCTGCTCGGCCACGGTGTACGAGATCGCCTGCCGCAGGCGGTCCCGGCGCACCATGTGGATGTAGCGCGGCCCGCAAAGCAGTTCGTGCGGGTCGACCTCCAGGGCGGCCAGGTGGCCGGCGTGCACCTTGATGCCGAAGACGCCGTTGGGACTGGTCCGGCACCGCATCAGGGCGCGGACATGGGCGGCGGGCAGCCCGTCCGGGTCGTCGGCGTCGAATCCCCAGCGTTCGAAGTAGTCGAGGACGTGGGCGTCGGCCAGGTAGTCCTCGGGAAAGCCGGCCACGCCGGTATGCCACAGCGCACGGGCAAGCATGTTGCTGCCGCAGCGCGGGCTCGACGCCAGGACGTAGCGAATCGGCGGCGGGCCGGCGAACGGCGGGAAGTCGTACCGCTCACCGTTCGTCGAGTATCGCAGCGCCACGACCACCACTCCCGCTCCTCGCCGCCGTCCACGAACAGCCCTGTGACGCACGGCTCTTGTGATGCTATCGGCAGATGTGATTACCCCCGGAGCGGAACCGTCCCCTACCTTGAGGCCGTCCCGACCGGAGCTGTACGAGAACGTCCCGCTCGACGGTGGTTGGTTCGGACCCTGCGGCGGTGCGCGTCCTCCGGTTCCACACCCCTTCCCCCCCTTCCCGAGGAGACGCATGTCTGGCCGCGTCACACCACGCCTACGTCCCCGTCCCTTCCCCATCGGCCTGGTGACCACTCTGATCGCCACGCTCGTCGCCTTTCTCGCACTGGCTCCGGCCGGGCCCGCCGGCGCGACCGGCGCGCGACCGTCCGGCGCTGTTCCCTCTCCCACCGCGCCACACCGAGGGGTCGTGGCGCAGAACTCGGCCGACACGCCGACTCCCGGGCGTGACAGGGCCGTTCAGGCCTTCGTCGAGCAGCGCGCCAAGCTGCGTGCGGCCTTGTCCGGGGATTCCGCGAGCACCCCGAGCGACGCCGCGACAGCCGCCTCCGGCGCGAGCCTCGCGCCGACGCACAACTTCTGGGGCGTCTTCCCGCAGGCCGGCACCCACGACGGCATCACCGCGACGCACAGCGTGGATCCCTCGTACAGGGTGAGCAACTCGCAGAACTTCACCTACGCCCCGACCACCAAGGCACTGAACTCGTGCATGGAGGTCGTCACCGCCTACTGGAGCCAGGGCGCCGAGATCTGGGCGTGGGACTGGTGCGGCACGAGCGGCCCCGCCAAGACCGTGAAGGTGGACGCCGCGTTCCTGGCGAAGTACACCACCACCGTCAACGGAATCACCTCCTACAGCGTGCAGTTGAGCAAGGACGCGACCTCGGGCAACGCGTGGTCGTCGTTCCTGTACAACTACAAGACCCAGGCGTGGGAGTCGCTGTTCCGCTCGTCCGGCACCGACCAGAGCGCTCTCAACTACGGCTGGGACATCTTCGAGATCTACGCCACGGTCAACCCCGCCACCGGTAAGGGCTACTACTGCACCGAGGCCCGCAATACCACGTTCGACAGCACCGACATCAAGCTCCGCCGGGGCGGCGCGTGGCAACTCGCGACCCCCACCGACTCGCCGTGGACCAGCACCAGCCCGCGCGGCAGCGACTACCTGTGCCCGTCGCTGACCTTCACCCGAGCCGCGCAGAACTACCACTGGACGGTGCACCCCTGATCGTCCGCACGACCGCACGACCGGGCGCCGGACGGGCGGGCTCGACCCCCGTCCGGCGCTTCGCCCTCTGGCTGGACGAAAACGGTGGAGCCACCGGCTACTTCGACGTCCACGACTACATCGCCCTGTGCCGCCGGCACTACACGAAGGTGGGCCTGGGCGCCGAATGCGTCGACGCGCTCTTCCGCTGAGCCCCCGGGCCACGCCCGCCGCCGCCCGGTCGGGGAGACGGAAGTGCCCGGCGCGCTCGTGGCCTGCACACCCGAGCGGCCGGGCACCGTCCTCGGCGGTCAGACCAGTTGCGCCGACACGATCGTCACGGGCTCCACCGGCACGTCGCGGCTGCCGTTCCTCGACGTGGTGGGCACGCCCTCGATGGCGTCCACCACGTCCTTGCCGTCCACGACCCTGCCGAACACCGCGTAGCCCCAGCCGTCCTGACCGGGATAGTCGAGGAACTCGTTGGCGGCGGCGTTGATGAAGAACTGCGCACTGGCCGAGTGCGGATCCGACGTCCGCGCCATCGCCACCGTGTACTTGTCGTTGCGCAGACCGTTCTTGGCCTCGTTCTCCACCAGGTTCGGCGCCGGCTTCTTCTCCATGTCCGCGGTCAGGCCGCCGCCCTGGATCATGAAGCCCGGGATCACCCGGTGGAAGATGGTGCCGTCGTAGTGACCGGCCTTGACGTAGTCGACGAAATTCGCCACCGACTTCGGAGCCTTCGACTCGTCGAGCTCCAGGGTGATGTCCCCGCTCGAGGTCCGCAGCAGTACTTTGATCATCCGGCCATCGTACGCAGTGCCGAAGCCGCCGCCGGGTACCGACACCGACGGGGGCGGCCGACCGGAATCCCGGCCGACGGCCCGCGAAGGCCCGTACGCCACGCCCCGCCCCGAACGGCCCGTCCGCTACCGCAACATGCGGTCGGCGCCGGCGGCCGTACGACGCGTACCGCTGTGGCGGTTCACCCAGTCGCGGATGAGGTTGATCGTGTTGGCGCACTGCGCGAGTCGACGGGGCCGCGAAACAGCGAAGGCAAGGAGATTCCTCTCCTTGCCTCTCTCAACTTATAGCGCACCCGGGGGCTTGCGGCAAGGCCCCCGTCGGGGCGCAGAATCGTCCGCCGTGGCCACTACCTGCGGAAATGGGAAGGACGACAACGAGGGATGAGAACGTGCCCGACAACAGGTTCGACGACGCCGGCGGCACCGGTGATGCGGCGACACCGGAGCAGGACTGTCTCGGAGGTATCGCGGTGAGCGACCGCTACGTATCGGATCTCGGCGGGATCGACGCGACGATGGTCGCCCTCGTCGGCGGCAAGGCCGCACACCTGGGCGCATTGTCCGGGATCGAAGGCATCCGGGTGCCGGCCGGCTTCTGTGTGACCACGGACGCCTTCCGGCGAGTCGTCGCGCAGGCGCCGTCGCTCGACGAGCTGCTGGACCGGCTGTCCCGCTCGAACCCGGACGACCGGGAGGAGATCCGCACGCTGAGCGCGGAAATCCGCCGGACCATCGAGGAGATCGCCGTCCCGGACGATGTCGCGACGGCGATCACCGGCGCGCTCGCCCGGTTCGGCGAGCAGGCCGGCTACGCCGTACGATCCAGCGCGACCGCGGAGGACCTGCCGACGGCCTCGTTCGCGGGCCAGCAGGACACGTACCTGAACGTGGTCGGGCCGACGGCCATCCTGCGTCATGTCGGCCGGTGCTGGGCCTCGTTGTTCACCGAGCGGGCGGTGGCCTACCGGCGGCGCAACGGCATCGACGATCGTGCGGTCCACATGGCCGTGGTCGTCCAGCGGATGGTCTTCCCGCACGCGGCCGGCGTCCTGTTCACCGCCGACCCCGTCACGGGCAACCGCAGGGTCGCCACCGTCGACGCCGGCCCGGGCCTGGGCGAGGCGCTGGTCTCCGGCCTGGTGAACCCGGACGTGTTCACGGTGCGCGACGGCGAGATCGTCGCCAGAACGATCGCCGACAAGCCGCGCGCCCTCCACGCCGTGCCGGGCGGCGGCACGCACGAGGTGGCGATCGCCCCGGACCGGCGGCGGCAGCCGGCGCTGACGGACGCGCGGGTGTTGGAACTGGTGCGGCTCGGTCGGCGGATCGAGGCGCACTTCGGCCGGCCGCAGGACATCGAGTGGTGTCTGGACGGCGACGGCTTCCGGATCGTGCAGAGCCGGCCGATCACGACGTTGTTCCCCATTCCCGAGAGCGACGACCGGGACAACCACGTCTACGTCTCGGTCGGCCACGGGCAGATGATGACCGACCCCATGAAGCCCCTGGGACTGTCCGTGTGGCAGCTGACGGCCATGGCCCCGATGTCCACGGCCGGCGGGAGGTTGTTCGTCGACGTCACCCGCCGCTTGGCCTCGCCCACGAGCCGCACCGCCTTCCTGGACCTCGTCGGGCGCGGCGATCCGCTGGTCAGGGACGCGCTGGAGAGCGTTCTGGAGCGCGACGGCTTCGTTCCGTCGCTCCCGGACGCGGGTCCGCCCGAGCCGCTGATCGTCGACTCGGCGCCCACCCCGATCGAGACGGATCCGGCCATCGTCGCCGAGCTGATCGAGCGCGGCCGGACGTCCGTCGACGCCCTGCGGCGCGAGATCCGGAGCAAGTCCGGACCGGCGCTGTTCGACTTCCTGACGGAGGCCTTCGCGGAGCACAAGCGGGCCCTCGGGGATCCGCTGAGCCTTCGGGTGATCATGGCGGGGATGGAGGCCACGTGGTGGCTGGGCGACAAGCTGTGGGAGTGGCTGGGCGAGAAGAACGCGGCCGACACGCTCACCCTGTCCGCCCCCGGCAACGTCACCTCCGAGATGGGCCTGGCGCTGCTCGACGTCGCCGACGTGATCCGCCCGCATCCGGAGGTGGTCGCCTACCTGCGGGGTGTCGAGGACGAGGACTTCCTGGACGAGTTGCCCAAGCTCGCGGGCGGGGCCGAGGCGCGCGACGCCGTGGAGGCCTACCTCGACCGGTACGGCATGCGCTGCGTCGGCGAGATCGACATCACCAGGCCGAGGTGGCGCGAACGCCCCACCACACTTGTCCCGGTGATCCTCGACCACGTGAAGAACTTCGAACCCGGCGCCGCCGAACGGCGGTTCGAGGAGGGCCGGCAGCGGGCACTGGCGAAGGAACGGGAGGTATTGGCGCGCCTGCGAACCCTGCCCGACGGGGACCGAAAGGCCGACGAGACCAAACGTATGATCGACCGGGTCCGCACCTTCATCGGATACCGGGAATACCCGAAGTACGGCATCATCACCCGCTACTTCGTCTACAAGCAGGCCCTGCTGGCCGAGGCCGACGACCTCGTGCGGGCCGGCGTGCTGGCCGATCGGGAGGACGCCTACTTCCTCACGTTCCAGGAACTCCACGACGTCGTACGCTCGCACCGGGTGGACGATCGGCTCATCCGGGAGCGCAAGAACGCCTTCCGGTCGTACCACGCGCTCACCCCGCCCCGGGTGCTCACCTCCGACGGCGAGGCCGTCAATGGGTCCTACCGCCGCGACGACGTACCGGACGGTGCGCTGGTCGGCCTGCCGGTGTCCGCCGGCACCGTCGAGGGTCGGGCCCGGGTCGTCCTGGACATGGCGGAGGCCGATCTCGATGCGGGCGACATCCTGGTCACGGCCCACACCGACCCCAGCTGGTCGCCCCTGTTCGTCGGGATCACGGGCCTGGTGACGGAGGTGGGCGGCCTGATGACGCACGGCGCGGTGATCGCCCGGGAGTACGGCCTGCCGGCGGTCGTGGGCGTGGACCAGGCAACCCGGCTGATCCGCGACGGGCAGCGGATCCGTGTCCACGGCACCGACGGCTACGTCGAGATCCTGTCCTGACTCCCGACCACCGCGGCGGCGGGGAATCCGGCGCCGGAACCCCGGCCCGGATCCCCGGTCACCCGTGCGTCAGACCCAGGCCCGCAACTCCTCGTCGCGTGGGGCGTCGACTTGGGTCCACGTGGTGTCGATGCGCATCGTGGCCCGGCGCTCCGGGTCGTAGGAATCCCACCCGGGCTTGCCGGTGCGGGCGAAGTCGATCCAGGCCGCGTGCATGCGGCGAGCCAGCTCCGCAGGGGGATCGGCCGGGCCCAACAGAGCCTCCGGGCCTCGGAGTTCGGGCAGGTGCGCGAGGTCGAAGACGAACGGGACCTCCACCGTGTGCGTGGCGCCGAGGCGACCGTCCAGCGCCGGGGAGCGCCAGGCGAACTCGTAGACGTGGGTGGCCGATCGCGGGTGCGCGGCATGCGCGTCGGCCAGGGCGCGGCTGCCCGCCCCGAACAGCGCGTCGCCCAGGATGGCGGAGCGCAGTTCGCCGAAGCCCGCCTCGGGCCGCGACTTCCGGTAGGTCTCGACGAGTTGCCCCGGATCGGGGTGCGCGCGGGCGGCCGTGTCGTCGACGTCGGCGGCGGTCGAGTCGGCGTAGCTGTCCACCGGAACCAGGTAGAGGTTGCCCTCCTCGGTGTTGGTCCCGACGAGCAGGTCGACGCTCGCGCCGAGCCCGGCGGCGACGGACTCGGCGGGTTGGGTGTCCAGGACCAGGCCGAACGGGGCGAGGCCGAGCAGCGGGTCGTGATGGGTGTCGGTCCGCAGGTCGAGGCCAAAGAGCCGGGAGGCGGCCTCGACCAGGCGTTCGTCGCCGATGTCCGCGAACGTGTCGACGTACGGCTCGATGCCCAGGTGTTCGGCCGCCGCCCGGGTGACCCGGGCGGCCTGCTCCGGCGTGAACGCGCCCAGGCCGCTGCCGCTTTGTACGATCGCCCGGCGCAGCAGGCCCGCGGCTTCCGGGCCGGCCAGGACGCCGCCGACGATGGTCGCCCCGGCCGACTGGCCGAAGAGGGTGACGCTGCGCGGATCACCGCCGAACGCGGCGATGTTGTCCCGGACCCACCGCAGCGCGGCCACCACGTCCAGCAGCCCGCGGTTGGCGGGGGCGCCGGGGATGTCGAGGAACCCGGCGATGCCGAGGCGGTAGTTCACGGTGACGAGCACGACGCCGTCGCGGGCGAACGTGGATCCGTCGTACAGCGCGGACCGGGTCGACCCGGCGACGTATCCGCCCCCGTGTACGAACACCATGACGGGCCGTCCACCGTCGGCGATCGCACCGGCGGGGGTATGGACGTCGACGGTGAGATAGTCCTCCCCGCGGCTCCAACCGGCCCCGAAGTAGGGGGACATGTCCACCCGGCCGAGCCCGCGCTCGGCCTGGGGGGCATTGGGTCCCGGGGCGCCGGCGTCGCGGATGCCGGGCCACGGCTCGTGCGGTCGCGGAGCGGCGAATCGGCCCGCGCCGCGCGGCGGCGCGGCGTAGGGGATGTTCCGGAAGACGGCGATGCCGTCGTCCCGGCGCGGACCGCGCACGGTCCCGTGTGTGGTGGTGACGGTGTGCGACACGACGATGCCTTCCTCAGTCCCGCTCGGTGTACGGGGTGAACGGGGCCCAACCCTTGATCGCGAACCCGGCGCCCTCGTGCGCGACTTCGGCCGCGCCGTGGCCGGCCAGGTGCGCGGGGATCACCAGGGCGTTGTGGTCGGCCGCCCAGCCCAATACCTTGCGGCGGGTGGCGCGGGCGCCCGCGGGGTCCTCGCAGAAGCAGCTGTTGACGTGCGGTTCGAGCACCTGCACCGGGCTGTGCAGCATGTCGCCGACGAACACCGCGCGGTCCGTCCCGGAGGCGAGGGTCAGTACGGAGGAGCCCGGCGTGTGTCCGGGAGCCGCGTCCAGGCGCAGGTGGGCGTCGATGCGGTGGCTGCCCTCCCACAGCAGCGTCCGACCGGCCCGGTGCACCGGGGCCACGCTGTCCTCGAAGACGTTCTGGTTGCCGCGGCCGAATACGCTTTCGTGGCTGTTCTCGGGGTTCCAGAAATCGAAGTCGTCCTTCGGCATCAGGTAGGTGGCGTTGGGAAAGGTCGGCACCCACTCCCGCCCGTCCAGTCGGGTGTTCCAGCCGACGTGGTCGATGTGGAGATGCGTGTTGATCACGATGTCCACGTCTTCCGGCGCGACACCGGTGCGGGCGAGATTGGCCAGGAAGTCCGTGTCCAGTCGGCTCCAGACCGGGGCGTACGGGCGCTCTTTGTGATTGCCCACGCCGGTGTCGACCAGGATGGTCCTGCCCTCGCTGCGCAGCAGCCAGGTCTGGATCGCGGAATTGACGATATTGGTCTCGGAATCCAGAAAATGCGGATCCAGCCAGGGGGACTCGTCCGTCCAGACCTCCTTCGAGCTTTCCGGGAAGAAGGCGTGCGGGGTCATGTCGACGGATCCGTAGTATTCGCGGATTCGGGTGATGGTGACGTCGCCGAGTTCGATCTGCTCCATGGGTATTCCCTGGGTTCCTTATACATTCGAGGGGCTTTCCGAAAGCGTACGAACGGCCCGGTCGGCTCCGGTATCCGTCACGTGACTGCACCGCGCGGGGCGTCGGCCCGCCCGCTTGTAGCCTGGGGGCGACCAGGCAGGACGGCTCGGTCGAGCGACGGGCCCCGATCACCGGAGACCCGTGAGCACGCACGCAGGCACCCCTCGTCCGGGCGCCCGATCGCACCCGGAACCCGCCGAGCCGCTCGTCGGCCGCGACCGGGAGGTGGCCCGCCTGCTGCACACGCTCGACACCGCCTCGGCGGAACAGCTGCTGCTGCTGGGCGACGTGGGGATGGGCAGGAGCGCCCTACTGGACCGGGTCGTGCGCGCGGCCGAGACCGACGATGCCCGCGTCCTTCGAGCCGCCGGCAGCGAGTCCGAGTCGAGCCTGGCGTTCGCCGCCCTGCATCAACTGCTGCGTCCGGTGTCGGCCGAGGTGGACGACCTGCCGGAGCGGCAACGCGCCGCGCTGCACGGCGCCTTCGGCACCGGTCCGATCCCGGCGGACACCGACCCGATGCTGATCGGCGTCGCCGTATTGGGCCTGCTGTCCGCCCTGGCGGAGCAGGGGCGGGTGCTCGTGGTCCTGGACGACGCGCAGTGGTTCGACCGCGCGTCCCTGGACGCGTTGTCCTTCGCCGCCCGACGGACGGCCGGCGAACCGGTCACGATGCTGGTCGCCGCCCGCACCGGCGATCACCTGCCCGGCTTCGACCGGCACATCCCGACGTTGACTCTCGGACCGCTGGACGACGCCGCGGCGGGTCATCTGCTCGACCTACAGCCGCAACGCCCGACCGGCCGGACGAGGGCCCGGATCCTGGCCCAGGCCGACGGCAATCCGCTGGCGCTCATCGAGCCGGCGCGGGCGGCGGGCGCACCCGGGTCGACCGCCGGGTCGGCCGCCGGCGGGCCGCTCCCGCTGACCGAGCACTTGGAACGCCTGTTCGCGGCTCGCCTGCCCGATCTGCCGTCCACGACCGCGCAGGCCGTGCTGCTCCTGGCCGCCATGGACACCGTCGACTCCGCCATCGCCGCCCCGGCCACCCTCCCCGGGCCCGAGGACGCCGCCGTGTGGGGGCCCGCCGAACGGGTCGGGCTGATCCGGCGCACCGGTCGGGGTGTGCGCTTCGGCCACCCCCTGGCCCGCTCGGCCGTCTATCACGCCGCCCCCGTGGAGGCCCGGCGCGCCGCCCACCGCACACTCGCCGAGGCGCTGCGGGGCGAGCCGGACCGGCGTGCCTTGCACCTCGCCGCCGCGAGCACGCCGCCGGACGCGGCCGTCTCGGCGGAGCTGGAGCGCACCGCCGACCGGGCCCGGCGTCGCGGCGGCCACGCGGCGGCGGCCGAGGCCCTGCACCGTGCCGCCCACCTCGCACCACGCGAGGACGGCGCCCGGCTCCTGGTCGAGGCCGCCTCGGCCGCCGCGCTTACCGGGGACCTGCCCTGGGTCGAGGAGCTGGCCGCCGAGGTACGGGCGCGCACCGACGACCCGTCGCTCCTGGCCCGCGCCGCCGGCGAGCTCGGCCGGCTGGCCGCGCTGATCGTGCGGCACACCGTCGTCTTCGCCCGACTGGCCGACGCCGCCGAGGAGTCGGCCCCCACCCGCCCCGGCACGGCGCTCGACCTGGTGGCCTCCGCCGCCGTGGTCCGCTTCTACTGCGGCGAGGACGCGCAGCGGCGACGCGTCCGCGACGTCCTGGCCGGCATCCCCGACGACGCGTCGTGGTTGCGCGTCTGGATTCGGGCGGTGTCCGACCCCTTCGACAACCGGGCCGAACTGCTGTCCCTGCTGCCGCGCCTCGTGGCGGAGGCGCGACGCCGCCCCGACCGACTCACCGCGTTCGCCGTCATGGCGTGGTTGTTGGACGAGACCGCGCAGGCCGTCCGCGCCTTCGACGAGGCATTCGACCGCTGGGGCGTACGCGGACCGCTACCGGAGGGGCTGGGCGGCGCGGCCGCCTGGAGCTATGTGGAACTGGGCAGGTGGGGGCGGGCCCGGGAGGCGTGTGCCCGTAGCGGGGCACTCGGCGCGAGAGCCGGCCTCGACCACGCGGTGGCGTGCGCGGCCGCCGTGGATGCCACGATCCTCGCCTACCAGGGGGACCCGGCGGCGGCTCGCCACCGGGCCGAGGAGGCACTCGCCCTGGTCGACCCGGCGGAGAGCCGCTCGGTCGCCGTCTACGCCCGTCGTGCCCTCGGCGCGGCAGCCCTCGCGGAGGGCGCGCACGAGGACGCGTACCACCAACTCCGCGCCGTTTTCACCGCGGACGGCGAGCCCGTGCACTACCACGCCGCCTATCCGGCGCTGGCGGATCTGGCCGCGGTGGCGGTACGCACCGGCCGGCGCGAAGAGGTGGCCGGCATCGTCGAGCGCGCCGCACACACGCTCGGCGCCGATGCCTCACCCCGCCTGCGTGCGCTCATCGAGCGGGCTCGTGGTCTGCTGGCCGACCCCGAGGACGCCGAGCCGCACTTCCGCGCGGCCCTGGCCGACCCGGAGTCGGCACACCGACCGTTCGAACGTGCCCAAACCCTCCTGGACTTCGCCGAGTGGCTGCGCCGGCGTCGGCGCATCGCCGAGGCGCGGGTCCCCCTCGCCGAGGCCCTGGAGACGTTCCGGCGGCTGGGCGCCCGCCCGTGGATCGAGCGGGCCCGGGCCGAGGCGCGCGCCGCCGGCCTCGACGTCTCCGATTCCGCGCCCGACGCACTCGCCGAACTCTCTCCGCAACAACAGCAGATCATCCGGCTCGCCGCCCGCGGACTGACCAACCGCGAGATCGGCGAGCGGCTGTTCTTGTCCCCGCGCACGGTCGGCTCGCACCTGTACCGCAGCTTCCCCAAGCTGGCCGTCACCACCCGCTCCCAGCTGCGCGACCTCATCGACAACGCGCACGCGACCCCCGACCGCCGGGACTGAGGCCACACCTCGCATCGCCGCACATCGCCCCGACACCTGCTCGGCGACGCTCGGACGCTCAACCGCTCGATCCGATTCGCGAACAGCAACTGAGTGTGCCAATGCGTCAGTTCGCTGCTTCGCCTACGTCGGATTTCGCCCCGCTTCGGCGCCGAACCGGAAGGAGCCGTGCGACTTGTCCCCGTCGGGAACCGTCCCTCGGGCGCCGACGTCACATCACCATGGCCGAGTCGAATGCACGACCACCCGCCAGAATCCGGACGATCCTCGTCATCGCCGCCGGACTGATCGCCGTCGCCTGCATCGGAGTCGCACTGTGGGTCGTGTTCACGGATGACGGCGAGGAAAAGAACGCGACGGGAGAGCCGACCCGCTCGGTGTCCGACACACCGGTCGGCGCACCGGGCACCGCCCCCGTCACCTCACCCGCCGCCACCCCTGCCGCGTCCCCCGCCGAGACGGCGATCCCGCCGGGCACAACGCCACCGCGTGCCACGCCCACGGGCATCCGAACCCCCGCCGTCCCCGCCGACGGGCGCGTCGACACGCGCACCATCTCCTTCGCCGAGGCACGCGGCCTGCCCAAGGTGTTCGCCATCGCCGAATCGGCGGCACAGGACGCGGACGTCCTGGCGGGCGTATTCGCCGGCAGCCCGAACAAGCGCCCGGCGGAAACCACCCCCGCAACGGACTTCGCCCGCAACGTCGTGGTGACCGTGACCGTCGACGCGGGCTGCCTCGATCCCGAGGGCGCCCGGCTGTTCGCGACCGGGAACCGGCTCCGGCTCGACGTACGCCTCCCCGATCGCAGCCCCCCGCCGGAATGCCTCGCCCCGTACATCCGGCTGGCCCGCTTCGAGGTGCCCCGCGCGTGGCTGCCGCAGCATCCGGTCCTGGACGGCAAGTCGCCGGCGACACCGAACGCGGACTCCCGCCCCTGACGCGAATACCGCACCCGGGTGCGGCGACCGCCGACGTACCGTGCCCGGGTCAGGACCGTGTCAGACCGCAGTTCCCGGCCACCCACTCGAGAACCGACTGGTAGGCCACCGCGAAGCCGCCGATGTCGTCCATCGTGCCGTGTTCGACCCGCTGGTGGAATTGGCGGTCGACGTTGTCGACGCTGCCCTTGATGGCCGCGGGTGCCTCGTTGTTCATGCGGTCCCACACCAGGATCGTCTGCGCGTCGGGCAGACCGTTGTGGAGCTTGTCGTCGGTCGCCATGGTCTTGACCGCGTCGGCGCAAAAGGTCGCGTTGCCGCCCGGGCCGCCTCCCGCCGACGCCGAGGCGGCGGGCGGTCGCGCCGTCGGCACACCCGTACCC
This sequence comes from Embleya sp. NPDC020630, assembly GCF_044334985.1. Lineage (NCBI taxonomy): Bacteria > Bacillati > Actinomycetota > Actinomycetes > Kitasatosporales > Streptomycetaceae > Embleya > Embleya sp. NPDC020630. The sequence goes on along the minus strand of NZ_JBIRUB010000009.1, from coordinate 163,703 downwards.
TCGCCGGAGCCGCCCGTGGTCGTACCGCCCGACGTGCCTGCGGACGTCGCGGTGGCGACAGCGGCGGGCGGTTGTGGCGGTGTCGCCGTGGCGCCTGCGGTCTTGTGGTCCGACGAGGACCCGCCGCACCCGGCGAGCGTCGCGACCATCAACGCACCGCTCGCCACCACGATCACCCTGGACATCCGACCGGTCGACACCGGGCCACCCCCTGTTCCGGTTCGCGAACTCCCGCTCTGTCGGCGGGAATACCAGGTGCGGAGAGCACGCTAGCCGCACGTGTTCCGAGCACACGCGCGCTTGGCGAAACCGTGGGAGAACCCGGGGCTTGCATGCTCCTTCCATGGCCGATTCGGCCTGTTCCTGCCCAGCCCCGCACACCGCGACAGGTGCGCGCGAGCCCGGGCGCCGGGTCGCGGTCGCTGGTCGCCCTCAGCGGGCAATGCCGACCGCTCGCCGCAGATAGCCGACGTACGTGTGCCTGGCCGGCCACCACCATCCAGCACCCCGCCGACGGGTGAGATCTTGTTGATATATCATGTCAGCTCCATTGTGATCTTATTTGCTCATCACGGCCGCCGGATGGAGCGGCTCGACGGGAGATTGTCGTGACCACCGCACTGATCATCGGTGACCTCCAACAGGGCATCACCGGCGGTTATCCCTTCGCCAGGCAAGTCCTGCCCCCACTCACCGAGGTGTTGCCGCGAGCCCGTTCCGCCGGTGCTCTCGTGGTGTTCGTGCACTTCGCGTTCCGCGGCAACGGGGCCGATCTCCTCCCGGACAACGCGCTGTACCGGACGTTCTTCGAGGCCGGCGACACCTTCCGCGAGGGCACCGCCGGCACCGAGATCGCCCTTCCGGTCGCCGACGCGGACGTCGTCGTGCTCAAGCGCCGCACGAGCGCGTTCGCCGGCACGGACCTCGACCTCGTCCTGCGGGCGCGCGGCGTCGACACGATCGCCATCGCCGGCGTGGCCACCGGCGCCATGGTCGCCGCCACCGCGTACGACGGGGCCGATCGCGGATACCGGGTGACCGTGCTGCGCGACGGCTGCGCCGACGGTGATCCGGCCGTCCACGACTTCTTCATGGACGCCGTCTTCCCCAGCCGCGGCTTCACGGTCACACCCTGCGCCGACTGGCATCCGGAACCGGCCTGAGCACTCGGCCGCACAGGGTGGGCGTGGAATCCTAGGCGGGCGGCAATGGTGACGTGGGCATCTCGATCGGCGCCTTGTTGACGGAGGCGCTGCGGGCCAGGACCTGGAGCACGTCGCGATGTACGCGCTCGCATCGGTTGCGCATCGCCTCGTGGGTGCCGGCCACGTCCCGCGCGCGCAACCCGTCGAAGACGGCCGCCAGTTCTCCGGGCGGGCTCGCCGCGTCCGGGGCGATCAGCGCGGCCATCCGCAGGACCCGTTCCAGTTCGTCGAGTACGTCGACGATGGCCTTGGCTAGACGGGTGTTGCCGCCGGAGTTGGCGATGATGGCCTCGAATTCGATCGAGGCCCGCAATGCCTCCTCCTGCCCCAACTCGCCCGCCGCGAGCGCGAAATGCACCCGGGACAACACTTCGAGCCGCTCCAGCGCGGGCCCGTCGACACCTCGGCGCGCCGCCGCGGACGCGGCCTCGCCGGACAACAGCGTGCGCAGTCCGCAGAGGTCGTCGGTGTCCTGGAGCGTGATCGGCCTGACGACGTAACCCGCGCGCGGCAGGGCGGCCACGAGTCCGTCGCGCCGCAATCGGGCCAGCGCCTCGCGCACCGGCGTCTTGCTGATGTCCCACTGCCGCGCGAGCGAGGTCTCGGTGAAGCTGCTACCGGGCGACAGCGTCAGATCGATGAGCTGGCGTCTGATCGCCCGGTAGGCCTGGTTCGTGCGATCGAGCCCGGCATCTTCCGCGCCGACCAACAGCAGTGCGGGGATATGCGGCATTCCCGTGATCACCGAATCGTCTTCACGAGCATCTTTACGCACCCCGTAAGCATACCACCGGCCCGAATTGATACAGCAGCTTGACCACTGCGTGCTCTCCGGCATGGGGATAAAGGAATCCCGTCCGAATTCCGACAAGGGCAATGGGCCGGCGGATTCGTCAGGTGTCCATCGCGGCTCGTTCGGCCGCACTGCGCAGCACACAGAATTCGTTGCCCTCGGGATCGGCGAGGATCACCCAGCCCGAGCCGTCCGGATTCCGGTGGTCGGCGAACAAGGTGGCCCCCAGGCCGAGCAGTCGCTCAACCTCTTCGTCGCGCGATGTCTCGGGGCGCAGACACAGATGGACCCGGTTCTTGACCGTTTTGGCCTCGGGCACCTGGTTGAAGTACAACACCGGGCCGTCCGCGAGTTGCACCTCGGTTTCCCGCGCGCCCGGTTTGTCCTCCGGATGCAGCGGACGGCCGGTCACCCCGCTCCAGAACCGGGCCAACTCGTAGGCATCCGCACAGTCGATCGCCACATTCTGCAATACCGAGACCATGGGCGTGATTCTTCCCGATCCTCGCGCCGAACACCCGGGTAGGCAGTAGTCGATCGGTGGTGTTTCGGCTCACCCTCGGAGGATCGTGTGTCGGACGGGACGCAGCTCTACCGCAGCACCGGGGTCGCGCTGCTCCGGGCGGCGGTGACGCCGCTGGGCGAGATCCCCACGCGGTGGCCCGACCTGGACCAAGTACCGGACTGCGTGGCGTGGTTGCGGCGGACGTGGGCGCGGCCCGGGCTCGCCGCCGGCATCACCGCGGCCGGCCCGACTCTCGCGCGCCGGGTCGAGGCGCTGATCGCCGGCACCGACGACGATGACCCCAAGCGGGTGCGCCGGGCCACCACCGCCGTGGTCCGCTACGTGCTGCGCAGCGCCGGACGCCCCACGCCCTTCGGCCTGTTCGCCGGTGTCGCACCGTTGACCGTGGGCTCGCACACCCGGGTCGACTGGGGGACCGGGCATCGGCCGGTAGCCCGGGTCGACACCGAATGGCTCTCCGACGTCGTCGACCGACTGGAGGCGTGTCCGGAGCTGTTGGCCCGCGTGGATGTGGTTTTCAGCCGGCCGGTCAGCGAGCGGGGCGACCGGTTGGAACTGGCGAACGGCCCGTTCCGGGTAAGCGTGCGCCGTACGCGGGCAGTGCTCGCGGCGCGGGAGGCGGCGGCGACGCCGGTGCGCTTCGGCACGCTCGTCGACGCCGTGGCCGAGGCGTTTCCGCGGGTCGACCGCGCCCGGGTCGAGGCGCTGTCGGCCGATCTCCTGCGGCTCGGCTTCCTGATCAGTGCGTTGCGCGCGCCGATGACCGTCACCGACCCGCTCGCGCGACTCGTGGCCGAACTCCGGCGGGTGCACGCGGACACGGTGCCCGCCGTCGCCCCGCTGGTGGCCGGATTGCGCCTGGTGGCCGAGGGTGTGCGCCGACACAACGAGGCGGCGCTCGCCGACCGGGCCGCGTTGCGGGCCGAACTGGGCGCGCGGATGCGGACGTTGTCCGATGCGGGTCGTACCGCGCTCTGCGTGGATACGCGGCTCGACTGCCGGGTCGCCGTTCCCCATGCGGTGGCGTGGGAGATGGAGCGGGCCGCGAGCGCGTTGTTGCGTACGACGCGTCGGCCGGCGGGCGAATCCGCGTGGCGGGCCTATCATGCCGCGTTCGTCGACCGGTACGGCGTCGGGGCGGCGGTGCCGCCGGCCGACCTCGTGGACCCGGACACCGGGCTCGGTTATCCCGCCGGGTATCCCACCGCCACGGAGGTCGCGCCGGCCGAGACGGCGACGCCGCGCGACGACCGTCTGCTCGCGATGGCGTGGGAAGCCATGGCGGACGGGGTCGGCGTCGGCGAGGTGGTGTTGACCGACGCGGACATTCGTACCCTGGCCGACGGCACGGGCTTCGACGAGCGGCGCATACCTCCGCACCTCGAATTGTCCGCGCGCGTACACGCGCCCAACGTCCGGGCTTTGGATCGTGGGGAGTTCACCCTCGTGGTGGCGCCGGCGGGCGCGGCCGGGACGATCACCTCACGGTTCACCCCGACGGCGACCGGTTCGGGCCTGGAAGACGTGTACCGCACGCTGCCGCCCACAACCGAGGGCGCGTTGCGGGTGCAGTTGGCCACGCCGCCGGTGTACGCCCATGCGCAGAACGTCGGCCGCGTCCCGCGATATCTGCCCCACGTGCTGTCCCTGGGGGAACACCGTGGCCCCGACGACTCGGAAATCGCGGTGGATATCGGGGACTTGGCCGTACTGGCCACCCCGACCGGCCTGCACCTGGTCGACCGCTCACGGCATGTCGTCGTGGAGCCACAGGTGTTCCATGCCCTCGCCCTGCACCGACAGGTGTCCCCGCTCGCCCGCTTCCTCGCCCGGCTGCCGCGTGCGTTGGGGGCCCAGTGGTACGAGTTCGACTGGGGGCCGCGAGCGCAACTCCTGTCCTGGCTACCGAGGGTGCGGTACGGACGCTCCGTGCTCTCCCCCGCGCGATGGCGGCTGACCTGCGACGACCTGCCGGCCGCGAGCGCCGACGAAAACTCCTGGCGACTCGCCCTGAAGGCCTGGCGCGCCCGGTGGAAGTGCCCGGACACCGTCGAGTTGCGCGACGCCACCGACCGCACCCTGCGCCTGTCCCTGGACGAGCCCGCGCACGCCGAACTGTTGCGCGGCCACCTGGCCAAGCGCGGCCACGCGATCGTGCACGAGGCCGCGTCCGCCGCCGAGTTCGGGTGGATCGACGGTCATGTCCACGAGATCGCCCTCCCCCTGGTCGCCCGCCGACCGCCCGCACCCTCGCCGTTGCTCGGCCTGCCGGGGCTCGCGGCCGAACCGTTGTGCGGCGCGGCGCCCGGATCGGCGAGTGAGGAGTGGGTGTACGCGAAGATCCATACGCACCCCGAGCGCTTCGACGAGATCATCGCCCACCGCCTGCCCGAACTCGCCGCCGCCCTGGACCGGGACCGCGCCCGGTGGTTCGTACGCCACCGCGGCATTCACGAGCGGGACCATCTCCGGCTGTACATCCACACCCCGGCCCCGCACGACCGAGCCGTGGTGATGGCGGCGATCGAGCGATGGACGCGGGAGTTGCGCTCCGGGCGGGCCGCGTCGCATCTCGTGCTGGACACCTACCGGCCCGAAGTCGGCCGCTACGGCGCCGGAGCGGCCATGGCGGCGGCCGAGCGGGTCTTCGCCGCCGACTCGCGCACGGTGGCCGCGTGGATCGTGCACGCACCCACGATCGACCTCGCGCCCGTCGCCTGGGCCGCGTTGTCGATGGTGGGCATCGCCTGCGCGTTCCACGGCGACCCCGGCGCGGGCATACGGCGCCTGGCCGCGCAACCGATCGGCGCGGCACCGCAGGTGGAGCGTGCGATCGCGGACACCGTCCCGGCCCGGATCACCGCCGACGGTGTCGATCTGGCGGGCCTGCCGACGGAGTTGACCGCGGCATGGACGGCCCGCGCGGAGGCCCTGGCCGCCTACCGCGAGCTGCTGCCCGCCGAAACCGACACCGACGCCATCCTGGACGCGCTCCTGCGCCTACACCACAACCGCGCCCTGGGCGTCGACCCGACCGGGGAACGAACCTGCCGACGCCTCGCTCGCCAGGCGGCCTTGGCCTTTCGGGCCCGCCGGGTCGGCCCGTGAGCCGACGGACGACTTCCCGCGCCCGTCGGGCCCGGACGCGCGACGGCCCGGGTCGGTGGATCCGACCCGGGCCGCCCCGTTTGTGCCGCGTCGCCCGACTACTTGGGGACGTTCCAGAGCTGCCCCTTGCCCGCGTTGGCGGAATGGAGCTGCACCACCGTGCTGTTCGCGGTGCTTCCGCCCTTCACGTCCAGGACCTTGCCGCTCGCCACGTGCACGATGCGGCCCTTGGCGTCGATCCGCCACTTCTGCGCGGCGCTGCCGTTGCAGTCGTACAGCGAGATCTTGGTGCCGTCGGCGAACGCGTTGCGCGCGTCGTCCAGGCACTTGCCCATCGAGCGCAGCGTGCCGTCCGAGTACAGGATCCAGGACTGGCCCGGGCCGGTGTTGCAGGTGTAGATCTGGATCTGGGTGCTGTTGGCCGGCTTGCCGCCCTTGACGTCCAGGCACTTCCCGGCGATCCCGGTGATCCTGCCCTGCGGGGGCACCGGAGCGCCGGCCGCGGCGGCCAGCGTGCGGAGCCCCTGGACGTCGAACTGCTGCACGTACTGGCCGGCTCGGGAGTCCGGGTAGGCGTTCAGGAGCGTGCACATGACCGGGTTCTCACCCGAGTCGGTGCCCTTGGCGCACTTCCCGGGTGCGTCGTCGGCGTGTGCCAGACCCAGGGTGTGGCCCAGTTCGTGGCTGACGTGGTTCCGCATGCCGACCTCGCCGAAGCGCGCGGTGGGCTTGCCGTCGGCGGTGAAGAAGGACGTGTTGATGTACGCGTGCCCGCTGGTCACCGTGTCCGGAGTGCTGCGCGAGTGGAACCCGCAACTCCACCCCGGCGTCCCGGATCCGTCCATGACGACCTTCCACGGACTGCCGTCGGTGGTCGTGACACACGGGTTCGGGAACGCGCCGATCACGATCTCGCCCTTGGGGCGCACGTAGTCGTGACCGACCGGCTTGGTGTCGACCGTGATCGGCAGCGCCGTCTCGTGCTGGATCTCGGCGGCGGAGCGTTTGACGTACGGCGCCAGCCAGTCGACCGACTTCTGATCGTAGAACTTGATCGTGTAGCCGGTCGACAGCAGCTTCGCCGCACCGGCCGACTTCCATCCGAGCCCGGACGGCGCGGCCGCGGCGGCGGCGACGGCCGTACGCTGCCGGGCGGGAGCGAGCGGCGGAATCGTCATCCGGCCGTTGACGAACCTGGTGCCGTCGACATCCGACCAGGCGGAGTCGGGCGCCTCGACCCCGTCCAGCGCCTGCTGAACCGGCACCGGATCCGGTTGGGCGTCGCCGTCCTGGTCACCGAACGCCGATCCCGAAAGTTGCAATCCACCGACGATCGCAGCGGTCGCCGCGAATGCGGCGACCAACGATATTCGGCGCTTCCCCGTGACTTTCAAATCCAGTAACCCTTCGTTCAAGGCCGTGAACGCACCTCTCGGCACGGCCGAAAAACACCGTACAGGTCACCGGTCGCAACAATTTCCGCCCCCGCTTCCCCCGCGCAACCCGGCCCCGCCTCGCGCGATCGGGACAGGAATCAGAGCGCGAGAACGGGTCGTTCGCGGTGGCCGGCTACTGGGCGTGGATGGCTGTGTGGGCGGCTTCGATCAGGGTTTGGGGAGCGATGTCGAGGGTGCGCAGTGCGACCACGGCCGCGAACGCGTCCTCGGGTTGCTCGGGCGAGGGAACGTCCTTGGCGTCGATCACACATCAGCTCTAGTTGATGGATCGTCAACAAAAGTTGATGGGGTTCGGAGGTCAGAGCACGAACGGATACGCCGGCGCCGGCCCGTCCTCCGCGTCCCCGTACGGTGCCGGCCGGCCGAGGGCCGGTCCGAGTGTCGTGGTGCCCGGGGTCGCGCGGTCGCGCAGGCCCGTGCGGTAGGCGTCCATCGCGGCCTCGGTGCGGCCCATGCGGCGCAGCAGGTCGCCCAGGAGCATGCACAGGTCGGCCAAGTCCCCCGCCGCGCCGCTGCGTTCGAGGATGCCGAGCGCGCCGACGTAGTGCTCCTCGGCGCGTTCCGGCTCGCCCCGCTCCTCGGCCATCAGACCGAGCAGCCGATGGGCGCCCGCCGCGTGCACCGCACCTCGGTTGTCGTCGAGATCCAGGACGCCCGACAACAACTCCCGCGCCTCCTCGTGCCGGCCGAGACGACGCAGTACGTCGGCCAGCTCCACCTCGACCTGGGCGGTGAACAGTCGGGCGTGCCGAGCCGCAAGCATCTCGCGCGCGGTGCGCAGCTCGGCCTCGGCGGCGTCGAGCGCGTCGTGCTGGGCGTGGACGTAGCCGCGCATCCAGTGGCAGTGGGCGAGTTCGGTCCGCAGTTGCAGCTGCCGGTACAGCTCCTGCGCCTTGGCCAGCGAGGCATCCGCGTCGGCGATGCGGCCCTGCGCGAGCAGCGTACGGGCGACGCTGCGATGCATCCCGGCCACCAGGGCGGGATCGGAGACGCTCGGCGCCAGCGCGAGGGCGACCTCGGCGGCGTGCGCGGCGCGGACGTACGCCCCCATGTCCATGTAAGGCGCGATGGAGGCGGCGTGCAGCAGGACGAGCGCGTCGGGGTCGTGCAGGTCGTCGGCGGCGAGTTCGGCCAAGGCGGTCTCCAACACGTAGCACGCGTAGCGGAGTTCGCCGGCCAAAAAGTGGGCCACCGCCCGGCCGCGGATCGCGCGGGCCCGGCGGGGCGCGGGTTCGCCGGCGAGTTGCCGCTCGGCCGCCTCGAAGTGGGCGCGCGCCCGCGCCGGTTCCCCGGTCACCAGCGCGCACTCGCCGAGTCCGATCCGGGCGGTGGCCTGCTCGGCCGGCAGTGCCAGCCGCTCGGCCTCGGCGAGCAGTTCCCCGTAGCGCGGTGCGGCCTGCTCGGGGGTGCCGGTGGCGAGCAGGCGCTGGGCGTCGGTGAGCGCGAGGCGCAGTTCGGTGGCGAGGTGGGCGGGGTGACCCGTGGTCAGCTCCTCGTACGTGGTGCCGAGTTGCCCCGCGAGGAAGCGCAGCGCGGCCTCCGAGGGACGGGCCTTGCCCGATTCCAGAGTGGAGATGTGGGCAGCGGTGTACCTCGGCTCGGCGAGCTGACGTTGCGTCAACCCCAGTTGGTTGCGCATGCGTTGGATGCGGCTTCCGATCTCGGCCGGCTCGTCCATCGAGTACCCCCTGCGGTTGTTCCTCGCCCCGAGGCATTGTGCGGCAACGCGTCGACGCTTAGCTTAAGTTCGGACTTGGATTCACTGAAGTCCGGATCTATCTCCCCTCGCGTGCCAAGGAGAATCCCTTGCGCAGATCGAGTACATCCCTTCGCACATCCGTGATGGCGGCCGCCGCGGCCGTCGCTTTCGTGTGCGCCGTCGTCACCGCCCCGGGTGCGGCCGCCGGCGCCGCCGCGAACAAACCGACCACCGACCGGGTCCAAGTCGAGATCCCCGGCCCCGAATCCGCGGGGCCCACCGCGCTCGCGCAACCGCACACCGAGGCGGGCTCCGGGTACACCTGGGTCTCCCGGCGGGGCCGAGAGGGATCGCCACCGGGCGCCCTCTCCCCCGAAACCGCGCCGGGCGACGGCGCGGTCACCAAGGTCGTCGACAACGGCCCCACCACGGACCGCCTCGACGTCGTCTTCGTCGGCGACGGCTACACCGCGGGCGAACTCGCGCAATTCCACACGGACGTCAGGGAGCGCTGGGCGGAGATCGTGGCCGTCGAGCCGTACACGACGTACGCGAACCTCTTCAACGTCTGGGCGGTGGACGCGGTTTCCCGCCAGTCCGGAGTGTCCGGCGACCCGTCCCGGGACGTGGTCCGGGACACGGCACTCGGATCCTACTTCTGGTGCGAGAACACCGAACGGCTGCTGTGCGTCGACGAGGCCAAGGTCGATGCGTACGTCGACAACGCGCCGGCCGTCGACCTGGTGATGGTGCTCGCCAACAGCGCCAAGTACGGCGGCGCCGGCTACAACACGCCCAGCCCGACGCTCGGTTACGAGGGCATCGCCACCTCCTCCGCGCACAACGCCCAGTCGGGCCAGGTCGCCATCCACGAGACGGGGCACTCGCTCGGCAAGCTCGCCGACGAGTACTTCTATCCCGGCGTCCCCGGCTACGAGCACTACACCGGCCCCGAACCGGGCGAGTCCAACATCACCGAACTGTCCGCCGCGCGCATGCGGAGCACCCGCACCAAGTGGTATCGCTGGCTGGGCCAGACCTCACCGGACGGCGGCACGGTCGGCGCGTACACGGGCGGCGGCTACTACGTGACCGGCCTGAACCGGCCGACCGACGGCTCGCTGATGCGCTTTACCGGCAAGCCCTTCAATCTGCCCGGTGTCGAGGCGATGATCGCCGGCTTCCACCGACACGCCTCCGCGGCACACGCCCTCACCCCGACGGCACGGACGTTGCGAGCCGAGGACAGCGCACGCATCGCCCTGGCCCGACCCACCGGTCCGGCCGCGCGGCCGCTTCGGGTGCGGTGGTACCTCGACGACAAGCCGCTGAGGCCACCGGCTCGGGAGGACACGATGCAGGTCTCGGAACTACGCCTCGACCCGCGTCGCCCGGGGCCGCACCGGTTGACCGTGGTGGTCGTCGACCCGACCGACTCGGTCCGTGACCCCGTCATCGCCGAGACCCTGCGGACGAGCCTGACCTGGGTCGTACGGGCTTGATCATCCTGGTTTGACACGGATCGTCCGAGTTAAGCCCGGATCATCCGCGCCCGAGCGCACACCACCGGCGGCACGGCGACCCCGGCGCGCCTCTCGCGCCGGGGTCGCGCCGTCTCGTCCGGCCCCTCGGGCGCCGATCGCCACGTCGTGGCCGTTTGGCCACGGCGGTGGGTGCGGGGTTGCGGGCGCTTCGCATCCTCCGCCTCGGATAATGTTTGCCGCACCGAGGTCGGAACCTGTCGGACGATCCTCGTGCCCGTCCGGGAGGGAAATCGCGATGCCGACCACTCGCCACGAGGAACTGCGGGCTGCGATCGTGCAGGCCCGTGAGGCGCTCACCGCGCACCCGGACGCCGCGACCTCCCCGGCCCTGGCGGCCCTGATCGCCGCCGCGGAGCCCTTCGCCAACTTCACCCAGGCGGTACCGCCGCCGACGACGCGGCAGTTCAAGGCGCGCCTGCAACCGGAGCCGTGACCCTCGACGCGGGAATCCGGCTCAGGCCGCGTGGCGGTTGTGGTGCCGGCGGGCGTTTCTTCTGCGCAGCGCGCGGCGTTCGTCCTCGCTGAGGCCGCCCCACACACCGCTCTCCTGCTTGGTCGCCATCGCCCAGGAGAGGCAACGATCGATCACGGGGCATCGTCGGCAGACGGATTTCGCCTGGTCGATCTGCTCTCTGGCCGGGCCGGAGTTGCCGACCGGGAAGAACAGTTCGGGGTCTTCGTGCGTACAGGCAGCGGCGGATCGCCAGTCCATGTCATCCTTTCCGGCCGCGCCGAGGGGCGCGGCCCCGCGGTTCGGGTTCTCGGCCCTGCTGCCCGGGATACCTCCACCCAACCGGCCGAGTCGGCGAAACCCTGCGGAAGTTCGCGGATTCTCACGCTCGCACTTCGTCGACGGCCGGGAGGGCCAGTCGCAACGTGTCCTCCGCCGCCTCCGGATCGGCCAGCAGGGCCGGGAGGAGCAGCCGCCACAGGTCGGTGAGGTCGTTCTCGATGTCGGCCCGGCCGGAGAGCGCGTCGGAGACGGTATGCAGGCCGAAAAACGCGTGGATGATCGATTTGGCCGCCCCGGCCGGATCGATCCGCTCCGCGAGTACGCCCTCCTCCCGCGCCCGCTCCAGCAGCGCTCGGACGGCGGTGATCCAGCCCACGAACGGCGCGGGCAGCGTCGCGTCGATCCCGTACCGCTCGCTCCACAACCGCGCTCCACCGCGCACGAGCGGATCGTCCCGAAACGCCCGGGCCACGTCGAAGCTCAACCGCACCAGCCCCACCACCGCCGGCACAGCGGCCCCGGTGTGTCGTTCGATCAACACCGGCCACGTGTCGAAGTGTGCCTCGACGATCGCGCGGGCCAGGGCGTCCTTGTTCGAGAAGTGGAAATAGATGGCCCCGCTGGTGAGCCCCGACGCGTTGCCGATGTCGCTGATGCTGGTACCCGCGAAACCTCGCTCATGGAACAGACATGCCGCGGTCTCCAGAAGAGACCGGCGAGTCGCCCCTGCCCGTGCCTGCACGTGCCACCTACCTCCAACTCGAACGCCCGGTTGGGAATCGTCTGCCCTCGGGCCGCTCCGGCGGGCCTGATCGCCGGGCCACGCGCGCCGCCGCCCGACGGGTGGAGTGGAGACGACATGCACCTTCCCGACACCTGGGTTCTGCTTGTGTTCATGGTTGCTCTTGGCGGCGACACGGCGTCCTCGCGCTCGTCGGCGAGGCTCCTGAGCTGGTCGCGCACCGTGGAACGGGAATCGGTACATCGAGTGTCGGTGGCCGAGGTGCTGCTCACCGACGTGGTCCGGGTCGCGGGCACGACCTTCCTGGCCGCCGCCCAGTGGCCCTGCTCCCATCCCACGTTTCGCCCCACCGACGACGGTGGCCACAGTCGGCTGATGGTCCTGGAAACCCTCCGTCAGCTCGGAATCTTCATTCCGGCGCAGTTCTATGCGGTGCCTCCGGAGGCACACTTCCTGATCAAGGACCTTTTCTACGGTGTCGACGCCTCGGCGGAGCCACGTTCGACGGGTGGCGCCAGCGATATCACCTGTTTGGCCCAGGTCGACGACTTCCGCCCCACGCACGACGGCCGCGGATTGCGGGGGCTGCGGCTGCGGCTGCGGTTGTCGGTCGGCGCCACGACCTTCGCCCGCGCGGGGGGTAACGCACGCTTCCTGGACCCCGACACGTACGCGGCGCTGCGCCGGGGCGCGGCGGGGGCGCGCCCGGCGGCTCCGCGTGTACGGCCGACGCCGGAGGCGGTGGACGCGACACTGCCCCGGGACGTGCTGGTCGCCGAATCCGACGGCGGTGTCCTGGAGGTGGATCCGGCCGATCGGCTGCATCCGTTCTTCTTCGATCACCCCTGCGACCACATGCCCGGGATGGTGCTCGTCGAGGCCGCCCGGCAGGCGATCGCGCTGGTGAGCGACGGCGAACTGCTTCGGCCGACGGCGTTTCGCCTGCGTACTCCCCGGTTCACCGAGTTCGACCCGCCCGCGCGGATCGAGTGCACGCTGCATCGCGGTCGACAGGCCTCGTTCCGCGTTCGTCAGGGCGGGGCGTACACGGCCCTGGGCGCGGCGCGCTACCGCTGACCCCGAGGCCGACACGCTGACAATCCGTCGTTGTTTGAATACGGACTGTGTTCGTCCTAGCGTAATGATCGTTATGTTTCGGGGCATACCCCGCCCGCCGACGCCTCGGGTGGGGTGTCCCCCCGGATCCACATCTCTCGATCGGACGGCTCACCAATGGCAGGAAACTCCCTTCTCTCCTGGACTCCCGCGGCAATCGTCTTCGATTGCGACGGCACGCTGATGGACAGCGAGCGCCACTGGGAAGAGGCACGCGAACTGGTGCTGCGCGGATACGGCATGGACACCCCGGACGACTTCGGCGAACGTACGAAGGGCCTGCATTTCACCGAATGCGGACGGGTCATGACCGAGGTGATCGGGCTCTCCGGCGGCCAGGCCGACCAGGTGACGGCGCAACTTCTGGACCACTTCCGGAAGTTGGTCGCCGCCGCCCCCGTAACCATTCCGGGCGCGGGTGAACTCGTGCGTCTGGCGGCCGACTTCGCGCCGCTGGCGGTGGCGAGCAATTGCCCGCGCGACGTGGTGGAGTCGGGGTTGGCGCAGGCCGGGCTGCTTCCGTACTTCACCGACATCGTGGTCCCGGACGCGACGTTGCGGCCCAAGCCCGACCCGGACGTCTATCTCGCCGCGGCGCGGGCCTGCGGCGCGCCGCCGTCCGTGTGCCTGGCGGTCGAGGACTCCTACTGCGGGATCCTGTCCGCCTCGCGCGCGGGTCTGCGAGTCCTGGGTGTGGGGGCCGCCCCGCGTGACGAGGAGCTGGCCCTCGTGGACATGTGGGTGCCCACGTTGGCCGACGCGGCCCTGGTCGCCTGGGCCGATTCGCGCGAGCCGGTGGGCGCCTGCGTACGCATCTGAGCGTGGCTCGATCGTCGCTCTCCGCGACCGAGCGCATGCCGGTCGCGGAGGGGCGGCGGTTGGTCATCCGTCGTGCGCGGAGGTGCCCGGTGGGTGAAAGCAGGCGGTGATGGCCTTGCCGTGCGGGGTGGGGTGGGTGTGCCATTCGTCGGCGATCGCGTCGACGATGGCCAGGCCCCGGCCCGAGGTGGCGAGACTCTCGGCGCCGCGCGGGGCCGGCAGGCCCGGGCCGGTGTCGGCGACGTAGACGTTCAGGCAGCTGCTGTCCCAAGCCAGGACCAGTCGGGCCGTGCTGTGCGCGTGGACGTGGGCGTTGGTGATCAGTTCCGAGACCGTGAGGAGGATGTCGTCCACCGTCTCCGGGGCGTCCGCCGTCCAGGACAGGCAGGCCAGCCGCTCCCGGGCCCAGCGCCGACCCGCCTCCACACCGCCGCCGATCGGAAAGGAGTGTGCCCACCCGACCGCTCGCAGGTCCGCCATGTCATGCTCCTCTCGCTTGGTCGCCGTCGACCGGACGTCTGCCCCGTACGGTCGCACTCACGCCGCCCCGGGGATCACCGTCGTGCACGTCGGTGTTCGCGACGTACACGCCGTCTCGTGGGACACGCAAGGGCGTGGAAGAAGTGATCGAAGGTATCCGGGCGTTCTCCTGGCCCGTCCGCGCGCCCACGATGCGTTCGTGCGCCCTGTGCCGGACACCTCCGGTGATGTTGTGCTTGCGGGGCGAGCAACTCCCGGTCGGTCTCGCCGTGCGGCCCTTGCGCGGTGACGGGTGATGCGAGGTGGAAGATGCGAGGTGGACGATGACCAGTGACGCGATTCCCACCCCTCCGGGCGGCGAGGTGCGGGTGGCTCTGACGGGTGGGATCCCCGAGATGCCGGCGGTCCTGGTGGTGAACGGACCGGGCATACCCGAAAAGGTGTCCGTGGCCTTCCGCAACGGGCGGGAACATTACGAATACACCGGTGGCGCGGTGGAGTTGGACGGCGCGCACCTACCGCTCTACCGCTGGAGCTACTCCACGCGCATCGCCGAATAGCCGCCGGGCGGCACTGCGCTCTCGTTCGGCTCCTCGCTGCACCGAATCGTGGCGTCCGGGCGTCAGGACAGGAAGCCCACGATGCCGCGGCCCGGGTGGGTGTGGGTTTCGTGGAGCCAGGTGCCCAGTTCTTCGACTGCCTCGCGGACGTCGCCGTCCAGGGCTGCGAGTCGTTCCTCGGTGACGGCCTTGTACTGGGACAGTGCGGTGGCGCAGGCTTCCGGCGTCCAGACGCCGTGGCCGGGGAGGTCGGAGGTGGGGAGCGGCTCGGGCAGGCCGTAGCCGAATTCGGACACCGTGACAGCCTCGATGCCGAGGGACTTCAGGGCCTCGTCGACGTGCCCCAGCCACGCGAACTTGAAGGGCGAGAAGCTGTTGCCCCACAACCGGCGCCCGTGGAAGGCGCAGATCATCCGGTACGCGTACCCGTACTGGAAGGCGTGCCGCTCCTCGAACGGGCCACCTTCCACGACCGCCGTCAGCGCCTCATATCGCGTCGGCGCGCCGTTCTCGATCTCGTGCGCGAAATAGTCGTCGTCCCGCGACATCTCCTGCTTGAACCGCCCACCGATCGCGCGGCGAACCCGCACGTCACCGGATCCCACGACAGCACGCGGGAGTTCGGGGTCGACCAGGAACAACGACAGCGAAAGACTCATACGGCCAACCTATCCGCACCGGCCGACACCCCCATCGAGGGCCGCGCAAGCCCCGAGGCGGCCCGACGCGGCCTGACCGATCCCTCCCCCGTGAACGTGACCGTGGTCTCGAACGGCTACTCCTCCCCCGCCGGTCCGGGCGCCGAGTACACCTATCCCGAGTAGACGTCGCGGTCGGCGCCGGCGCTTCGTTGTCGGACGGGAATCCGGCTGAGATGTTGACCGAAATGGAAAACTCGGCCTTCGTATGAGGTGTTGGCCGCCGGAATCCGGGATGCCTAGGCTGAATCCACCGCACGCCAAAAGCATCCACGGGAGCCTCCAGTGAGAAGCACACGAATCGTGCTGTGCGCCCTGCTCGTCACCTGCGCCGTCGGCCTCTCGCCCGTCGCCGCGTCGGCATCCTCGGCATCGTCGGCGCCGGCGTCCCCGGCGGATCGCAGCGCCTTCGCCCTGTCCAGCGCCGCGTTCGCGGACGGCGGCCTCATCCCCAAGGTTCACGAGTGCACCAGCGGTGGCGGCCACGACCCGGCCAAGAGGAACGAGTCCCCGCCCCTGGCCTGGTCGGGCGCGCCGGCCGCCGCCAAGAGCTACGCGATCGTCATGCGCGATCTCGACAACGCCAACCTCATCCACTGGGTCATCTACGACATCCCGGTGGGCACCACCTCGCTGCCCCAGAACGTCGACCACGCCTATCGGCCGTCGGTGCCGGCCGGAGCCAGACAGGTCTACTACCGGGGCAGCGCGAGCCTGTACGGCTACCAGGGGCCCTGCTCGCCGTCGACCGTGAACACGTACGAGTTCGTCGTCCACGCGCTCGACCGGACGTCGCTGACCGAGCTGAACTCCGGCTCCTCGACGCAGACCGCCGCCAGGACGATCGCCGCCGCCTCGATCGGCTCGGCCAGGATCAGCGGCGAGTCGTAGCCCGACGGTGCCCGGACGCACGGCGCGCCGCGGCATTGCCTGCGGCGCGCCGGCATCCGCGCGCGGATCAGGACCGGCGGCGCAGCCGGAACCACTGGGGTTTGGTCCGGTTCATCGGCCAGCCCAGGCCCGCCGTGGGGGCCGGCTCGACGGTCGACAACTCCCAGTCGGGGAAGGCGGCTTCGACCTCGTCCCGACTCGTGCCGCCCACGAAGGAGCGGTACCGGGTCGGGCCGAACGCGAGGATCAGCAGCGTGGCATCGGGCTCGGCCAGGGCCGTGACACCACGGCCGACGGCCTTTCGCTGGTCGACGTCGAAGCCCTGGAAGCAGCCGATGTCGAGGAAGAGGTCGAAGGTGCCCAGATCGGCCGACCCGAGGTCGGTCACGTCGCCCACGACGTAGGTGACACCTTCGTCGCCCCGCTGTCGTGCCGCCTCGATCGCGGCCGGCACGTAGTCGACGCCCACGGCCTGCCAGCCCCGCCGGGCGAGTTCCGGGGTGAACTGGCCGCGCCCGCACCCCAGATCGAGCGCTCGGCCGAGTGGTCGCGGCCGGTCGACGTCCTCACGAGCGAGTACCGCCGCGATGCTTTCCCCCGAGGCCTTCCCATACGACTCCCAGGGCGTCATTCCGAAGCGGTACATACGAGCGTAGTTCGTCAAGTCCATCGACCTCCCGAGTCGATCAACAGGTTAGGCGGCGGCGAATTTCGGGACGGAGTCGGGGCCCCGATGATCCACGTGCCGAACTCCTGTCATCCGTCGGCGAGATGCCCGACCGCCTCCACGAAAAGGACCACGGCAACGGACTTCGCCGAGCCACCCCGCGCCCACCGCTATCGCGCACCGCGCAACTCGAGAATGTACGTCGCGGTCGACGCGACGACGCGGTCCTCGTCCCGGGACAGCTCCGCCAGCGCCCGTGACGACCTTCTTCCCGGAACGTCCGCCAGGGCCTGGGTCAACCGGCGCCGCGCCGACGGCCTCGCCGCGGCATGCGCGAGGCACTCGACCAGGCCGCCGGCGATACGCTCCGCCACCGTCGGGTCGCCGGCCAGCACGCCCAGCGCGTCGGCCGCGTCGGCGTCGTTCCGCTCCGCCACGATCATGTCGAGCAGCGTCGGAATCGCGTCCGCCACGCCGCGCGCGCCCAGCGCCAACGCCGCCTGCCCGCGGACCACCTCGTCGGAGTGGGTGAGCGCGTCCCGGAGCAGCGCGGTCGCCTCGGCGTTCGCGATCTCGGCGATGGCGCGGACGGCACGCTCGCGTACCTCGGCCTCCGGCGCGTCGAGTCCCGCCGCGAGCAGCGTCGGCGCGTCCTCGCCCGCCTGCGCCAGGGCCCAGCGCAGGGCGCCGGCCGCGTTCGGGTCCGACTCGCCCAGCACGGCCTCGACCAGCGCTTCCACCGGAACGGGCCCCTCGTCGATCGCGGACAACGCCGCCCGCTGCCGCGCGCCCGCGCTCTGCGATCCCAACGCTTGGAGGAGCGCGACGATCTGGAGCACGTCCTCCCAGCCGGCCGGTTCGGCGGCACCGATCCGCCGCAGTCGCGTCAACAATCGGGTCTCGGCGGCGATGCGCTCGCGCGTGCGCCCGATGAGATCGTCGACCAGCTCGGCGGGCGCGAAGGCGGGATCGTCGAGCGCCCGCCCGACGTCGCGCAGCGACAGCCCCAACGACCGCAGGCTCTCGATGTGGAAGATCCGCCGGATGTCCTCGCCGGAATACTCCCGATAACCCGAACCCGTGCGACCCGTCGGCCGCACCAGTCCGAGCGACTCGTAATGCCTGAGCATGCGGGCACTGACCCCGGAGCGTCGCGCGACGTCACCGATCAACACTGCCTACCGCCCTTCCGCACCGGCCCCGCCGAGGGCCGCGACACGCTTCGCCTCCTCGATCGCGAACTCGAATCCGGCATCCGGGTCGCGCCACAACCGCTCCGTCGCGATCGCGTGCGCACGCACGCGACGGTCGGGGTCCGTGGTCGCGGCGCCGAGTGTCGGCAACATCGCCTCCCCGAGCGCGATCAGCGCCCGGCTGAGGCTCAGCCGCGTCTCGTGTTCGCCGCGCCCGAGCTGCGTCGCCAACATTACGGCCAGCGCGTGCCGGGCATCCTCGGGCACCAGTACCGCCGCCGCCCGCCAGGCGCTGCGCGCCACCTCGTCGTCGGCGTCGGACAGCAGCGCCGGTGTGATCGCCGGCCACGCCCGCCGATCCCCGATCTTGGACAGCGTGTGCAACGCCTGGCTACGTGCCCGCGCCCGCTCCGAACGCACCTCCTCGACCAGCAGCGGGACCGTCAGTGACGCCGGATGGCGGGTGAGCGCCCACGTCAACGTCTCGCGCACCTGGAAGTCGGGGTCGATCCCGCACCGCTCCACGAGCGTGCGGACGAATCCCGGGTCCGGGTTCGTGCCGGCCGCCAGCGCCACCCGCATCCGGACCGAGGGATCGCCGTCCGCCAATCCCCGGAGTCCTCGCATCATGCCCGCGCCCTGTTTCGCCATGGCCACCGCGACCACCTCCTCGGCGACAGTCAAAACGTTGCCATCGTGTCAAGGTCAACCCCAGGGCCGGCGGAGCGCCGATCGTCGCCGTCTTCGACGTCCCGGGAATGACCCGCAGGCAGTACGAGCAGAGCGCGGAGAAGGTCCCCGGCCGCGCCGGCCCGGTGAAGAACCTCTCGGACTGGCCCGTGTCCGGCCTCATCTCGCACACCTCCGCCGCCACCCCGGACGGCCCGCTCATCGTCGACGTCCGGGAATCGGAGGAGGCTTTCCGGGAGTTCGGCAAGACCATCATCCCCATCCTCGAGGAACTGGGCGCGCCCGACCCGAAGCCCAGGATCTACCAGACCCACACCGTGGTCACCGCCTGAGGGCCCCACCCCTCGGCCCGGGCGTCCCCGTTCGGGACCGGGACGCCCGGGCCGCCGCGTGTCGGGGGCGGTAGGCACGTGGCTCGGGGGGCGGATGGCGGGGAGGGTGGTCGATGTCGACGCGGTGCCCGGTGTGTGCGTCGGCGGTTGTGCCGATCGTGTATGGAATGCCCGCGGCCCCCCTGTGGGAGCCCGCTCGGGCCGGGGTGGCGCCGGTACACGCCGTACTCGAACGCATCGAACCCGGCGGGCGTGCGTCGGATCGACGTGGACTGGACGGTGTTCCGCCGACGCGTGCCGCCCCGGGTCCGGGTCCTACCCCGGCGGGCCGAAGCGGCCTCACTACGAGGTAAGTTCGGCCACCAGCCGGGTCGCGACGGGTACGGGGACGCCGTGTCGCGCGCCCGCGCGCAGCAACGCGCCGCCGATCGCGTCGAGTTCGGTGGGTCGGCCGGCCTCGACGTCGCGCTGCATGGACGACTTGGTCTGTTCCGGGAACGAGTCGTAGAGCGCCAGGGAGTGCGCCGGATCGACGGGGACGCCACAGGCCCGGCTGACCGCGGCGGCCTCCTCGACGAGCGCGAGCAGTTCCGCGCGCCGCCCGGTCCGCACCTCGCCGATGGTGAGCCCGTAGCGGCTGGTGAGCAGCGCGAAGGGGGCGAGGAAGGCCAGCTTCGCCCACAACGCGGCCGCCTCGCCGCCCACCGCGCGGGTGCGCACACCGGCTTCGGTGAACAGCGCCGCCAACGGCTCGACGCGCTCCGGCGGGCCGGCCAGGTCGATCTCCGTGAACGGGCTGCCGTGTTCGATCACGCCCGGCGCGAGACGCGTGGACTCGACGCGGATCACGCCCGGGACGACGGCCTGTTCGCCGTAGTTTTCGCGCAGCAGGGCCGGGTGTTCGACACCGTTGAGCAGCGGCAGGATCACCCCGTCCCCGATCGTTTCCGCCGGGATGCGCTCCAGCGCGTCGTGTAGTCCCGTGTGCTTGACCGTGATCAGGCACAGATCGACGGGTTCGCGCAGGCGCGTGTCCGCGTCGACGTGGGCGGTGAACTCGCCGTACTGCCCGCTGCGCACCCGAATTCCGTTCCGGCGCAGGGCTTTTGCGGTTTCCTCGCCCGCGACGCAGGTCACGCGGTGGCCGGCTCGGGACAGCAGGGCGGCGAGCAGCCCGCCCACTCCTCCCGGCCCGAGGACCGCCACGGCTCGGGGAGACACGGCGGCGGGCTCGTGGGGCGACGTCGAAGCGGGCACGGACGGTTTCCTTTCGATGGCGACGAGGGTCGGCACCCGTCCCGCCGGGCTGTCTCCCGTCCGGACGGGGACGCGTGGTCGGGTCGGGTTGCCGCCCGGTTCCGATGATCGAACCGGGCGGCAACCCAAGTCAATCCTCGGGTTTGCTGCCAACTTCCCAAGCCTTACCTTGGGGCCATGACCCTCGATGACCTCCGTATCTTCGTCGCGGTGTGCCGGGCCGGGAGCCTGAGCGCCGTCGCCCGGGACCTCGCGTGCACCCAGTCGGCGGTGAGCCAGCACGTGAAGCGGTTGGAACGGGAGACGAAGGTGCAACTCCTGGAGCGGCACCCGCGCGGCGTGGCCCCCACGGCGGCGGGCCGACTGCTGCACGCCGCGGCGGCCGACGGCATCGCCGGACTGGATGTGGCCCTTCGTCGGCTCGACGAACTGGCCTGCGGTGAAACGGGATCCGTCCGGGTCACCACGGGCGCGACGACCGTACGGCACTTCATGTCGGAGGCGGTCGTCGCCTTCCGCAGCCGATATCCCGGGGCCAGTCTGGAGTTTCGCACCGAGACCTCCAGTCGCAACTGCTTCGACGCGCTCGCCTCCAACACCCTCGACCTCGCCTGGATCACCGTCGGAGGCCCGATTCCCGGCATCCAACAGCGCTGCGTGGCCGAACTGCCCTGGGTATTGGCGGTCCGGGCCGACGACCCACTGGCCGAACGCGCCCACGTCGACGCGGCCGACCTGGCCGGCATCCGCTACATCCGGCCTCCGGAAGACTCCTCCTCACGGGCCCACCTCGACGCGGCCTTCACGAAACTGGACATCCGCGTCCCGCCCGAATCGGGCGTCGCCGACTGGGACACCGCCATCCTGCTGGTCGAACTGGGCCTGGGACACGCGATCGTGCCGGCCCTGCCCGACCGGCGGGCTCCCGCCGACACCGATCCCGTACGCTTCCTGCCCATCCCGGTCCTGCCCCGCCTGCCGGTCGGCTGGGCCGTACGCCGCTGGGACGACCTGACCCCCCTGGCCCGCGCCTTCGCCGACAGCGTCACGCTCACCGGAACCGATCCGCGTGATCGGCACTCCAGCGACCGAACGTACGGGCGGGCCGACCGGTGACCCGTTCGACGGTGTCGACCACCGTGCCGGCTTCGGCGGGCGGGTCGGCGTACCAGCCGATCACATAGTCGGCGTCCTCCCGCGACACACCACCGGCCATCAGCCTGGCCACGGCCTGTTCGTGCGTGATCGCGACGAAGTCGACGTCACGGTGGATCGCCCGGGCCAGGATCGCGATCCGCTCGCGTGTGGTCAGCGCTTCGGGCCCGGTGAGGTTGTACACGCGGCCCGCGTGGCCGTCGTCGAGCAGGGCGGCCACGGCCACCGCGCCGATGTCGGCCTCGTGCACCAGCGCGCTGGGGAAGTCGTACGGCTCGCGCACCACTGCCTCGGCCCGGATCGAGTCGATCCAGGTCAACGTGTTGGACATGAACTCCTGCGGTTCCAGGCGCGTCCACTCCACCCCCGAGTCCGCCACGGCCTGCTCGACCGGACCGACCCAACCGCCCCACACCACCGTGATGCGCCGTACACCCGCCTCGACCGCTCGCCGCACCAACTCCGGCCCGGCCTCGGCCGCTCCCGCCGTCACCGTGACGTGCATCCGATCCACACCGTCGAGGGCTGCACCCAACCCCTCCGGCGACGTATGCGTCCCGAACACCGTCTCGACCCCCGCCGGCAACCTCCCCGCAGCCGCGACCGGATCACGCGTCAACGCCCGAACCTTCTCCCCGCGCCGAACCAACTCCGCCACCACATGCCGACCGGTGTTCCCGGTGGCACCCGTAACAAGCGTCGTCACAGCCGAACCCCTCTCGTTCCCGACGACGCTAGAAGTTCAACCAAACTTGAGGTCAAGCCACCCCTCACCGGGTCCGTTTGCCGCTATCGTGCGCGTGTGATCGACTCCGGGCAGCGGCCGCTTCTTTTTCTTGATGTCGACGGACCGCTCATACCGTTCGGTGCGTCGGCGGAGCAGTATCCGGATGGCTATCCGACCTACCGGTTCGTTCCGCACGTGCCGGACACCTTCGCGAATCCGCTGTTGGCCAGGGTCGATCCCGCGCACGGCGCACGGTTGGCGGCGCTGGGCTGTGACGTGGTGTGGGCGACGACCTGGATGCACGAGGCGAACGAGTGTGTGTCGCCTCGGCTCGGGCTGCCGCGGCTGCCCGTGGTGGCCTGGCCGGAGCCGGCCGATGTCGACGCGCACGCCGATCGGGCCGGGCTGCACTGGAAGACCCGGGCCCTCGTCGCCTGGGCGGCGGGGCGGTCGTTCGTGTGGGTCGACGACGAGATCGGTGACGGCGACCGGGCCTGGGTCGACGCTCACCATCCCGCGCCGGCGCTGCTGCACCGCGTCGACGCCGTGCACGGGCTCACCGCGGCCGACTACGCGACCCTGGGGGCGTGGGTGGCGGGCTTGTGAGCGCCGACGGCGGGGGCGTGCCGCAGAATTCGGCGAGGAGTAGGTAGCCGGCGGCGTCGCTGTCGCCCGCCCAGTCGGTGTCGAAGTTGACCACCAGGGTGTGTCCGCCGTCCCGGGTGGTGTAGGCCATGCTCTGCGAACCCGGCAGGAAGCCGGTGTGCCCCCAAACCTGCGTGCCGCACGGCAGCGTGGCGCGGAAGACGCCCAGGCCGTCGTCCTGGCCGTCGCCGAAGTCGGGTGAGGGCACGGTGGTGGTCAGCTCGGCCATCTGCGCCTCGGGCAGCAGTCGGCCGCGCATCAGGGCGGTGAGGAAACGGTCCAGGTCGGCGGTGTCGGACACCAGTTCGCCGGCCGCCCACCCCCAGGACGGGTCGAACTCGGTGATGTCGTACACCGTTTGGTCCGGGTCGTCCGGGAACTTCGTGTACATCCGCCCGCTCGGCGCCGGGATGCGGGGGTACGTGCCGGGCAGGAGCGTGGAGCGCAGCCCGAGCGGGACGAGGATGCGCCGCTCGGCCTCGGCCGCGTAGGTGTGGCCGGTGACCCGTTCGACGACCATCGCGGCGAGGACGTACGCGGTGGTGGTGTAGTTCCAGCCGGCGCCGGGCGGGAACGTCGGTGCGTGCTTCAGGCCGATCGCGACCAGTCGTTCCGGTGTCCAGGTGTCGTAGCGGTGGTCCAGGAAGGTCTTGCCCAGGAGGTGCAGGTCGGGATCGTCCGTGTAGTCCGCAACGCCGCCGGTGTGGTTGAGGAGTTGCCGCAGGGTGATGGCGCGGCCGTCGTTACCGTTGCCGCGGACCAGGCCCGGCAACCATTTCTCCACGCTGTCCGCGAGGCTCAGCCGGCCCTCGGCCTCCAGTTGCAGCAGGACCGCGGCGATGAACGGCTTGGAGATGCTGCCCACCCGGAAGCGGTCGACCGGGCGGGGCGGGCGGCCCGTACGCAGGTCGGCGACACCGGCCGTGGCACGCCAGGTGCCGTGCGCGTCCCGGGCGCGGACGATGACGCCCGGCACGCCCGAGCGGATCGCGAAGTCCATGGCGGCCCGGGTCTGTTCGTGGCCGGCCCCCGCCGCGGCGGACCCGCCCGTCGCGGCGGCTGTGTCGCTCGCCGTCGGGGGCACGCCGGCCCCGACGGCGGTCATCGCGACCGCCGCGACCGCCGCGACCATGGCCCTTCGAACCGTCCGCATCGCCACCGCAGCCTCCCTCTCGCCGACCTCGCCCATCCTCCCCCGCCGACGGCCTCCGGATGACCCGATGCCCCCGAAATCAACCCATTCGGGGCGCAAACGCGCCCCGGGCGCACGTGGGCGCCCGTGTTGGTCTAGACCTCTACGCGCCGATGCCGCACGCTGGTGGATGCACCGGCCCTGCTCGCCCGCACGCGTCCCGTCACCGTCTCGACGGAAGGTTGCCCGATGCGCATCCGTACCCTGTCGCTCGCCCTGGTGAGCGCCCTCGCCACCATGCTCGGCACCGTGCTCGCCGTCGCGCCGCCCGGCCACGCCGCCGCGTCCGCGTCCGACCCGGTCGTGCTCGTGTCGACGTCGGCGCAGCTCAAGTCGGCGTTGGCCGCAGCCGCCCCGGGCGCCACCATCCGCCTCGCCGACGGCACGTACACCGGCAACTTCCGTACCACCAGGGCCGGTCGCGCCGACGCCCGGATCACCCTCGTCGGCTCCACCAACGCCGTACTGCGCACCGGCACCGGCGGCGGCTACGCCCTGCACCTCGACGGCGCCGCCTACTGGACCGTACGCGGCATCACCCTCACCCACGCCCAGAAGGGCATCATGATCGATGCCGCCCGCGGCGTGTTGGTGGACTCCGTCACGGTGCACGAACTCACCATGGAGGGCGTGCACTTCCGTAATTCCAGCAGCGACGGCGCGATCGTCGACTCCCGGATCTACGACACCGGCCGGGACAATCGCGGCATGGGCGAGGGCGTGTACGTCGGTACCGCCAACACGCTTGCCGACCGCAGCGATCGGGTGCAGATCCTGCGCAACGTGATCGGCCCCGACGTGGGCGGCGAGGCGGTGGACCTGAAGGAGGGCACCACCGGCGGCCGGGTCGCGGGCAACACCTTCGACGGCACGGGCCTGACCGGGAACAACTACGACGACTCGTGGGTCGACGTGAAGGGGAACGGCTACCTGATCGAGGACAACACGGGCCGCGACTCCACGAACGACGGCTTCCAGGTGCACGCGCAGTTCCCGGGTTGGGGCTGCGGCACCGTCTTTCACGCCAACCGCGCCGACCTGACCGGCGCGACGGGCCCGGACCGACTCGCCATCCACGCCTTCTCGTACACCGCCGCCTGCCCCACCACCGTCACCGCCGACAACACCGTCGTCGGCGGCAACGGCCTGGTCAACCCGGGCGTCCCGGTCATCCCCTGACCGCGCCGCAGGGGACCGACCCCGGTCCCTGGGCGGACCCGCCTACGGACGGGGCCGTCGCGCCCTGGCCGCCCCGTCCGCCGGTGGGATGCGGCGGTGGATGTCCGCGAGCATCGTGTGCATCGCGATGCGGAAGATCTCCGCCTGGTGCGTGTCGACGAACGAGGTGTGGCCGAACACCTCCAGGGAGACCAGGCCGTGCATGTGGCCCCAGGCGCTCAGGATGATGGCGACGGCGGGTGGCGGCAGTGAGCCCAGCCCGTCCGGTGGCAGCCGCTCCAACTCCTCGCGCAGCGCCGGCGACAGCGGCGGGATGTCCGCGGCGGCCAGCTGCTGCGTGGTCAGCCCGCCGAACAGCTCGCGTTCGAAGATCGCGCTCATCCGGCGCACGGCCTGGGTGGTCGGGCCGTCGGTGGGTGCCGCGTAGTGGCGTAGCGGCGCCCCGTAGATCAGCTGGAACCGTTCCGGGTTGGCGACGGCCCACCGGCGGTAGCCCTCGGCAGCCGCCACCATGCGCGACAGGCCCGGGTCGGCGACGGCGTCGACCGCGACCTGTACCGCGTCCGCCAGGTCGTCGTACGCCTTGGTGATGAGCGCGGTGACGAGGTCGTCCCGGCTCGGGAAGTAGTGGTAGAGCGCCTGCACGGTCATCCCCAGGCTGCGGGCGACCGCACGCAGCGACAACGAGTGCGGCCCCTCCCGGCCGATGTGTTCCTCGGCGGCGCTCAGGATCTCCTGCACGGCGGCGGCCCGACGCCGCTCACGCAGCGTGAGCGGCGCGGAAGGCGCCGGCGGCGCAGGCGACGTGGGCACGGTCGATCCGGCTTCGGCTGGAGACATGCGACGACCTTACGACGAAGGTTCCGGCGCGCCACGACCCCGGCGCACCCTGTCAAGAAAATCTAACACTGCCAAAGTTTCTTGTACCTCACTAGGGTCATCAAGCGTGGCAGGAGGCGCCGCGAACGGCGCATTCCAGGTCTTTTCTTTTGTTATGGCAAGAGCCCAAGGAGACAACCCGTGTTTGAACGCATAGCCGAACTCACGGTTCGCCGGCCCAAATTGGTACTCGTCGTCGCGGGTCTGCTCGTGGTCCTGATGGGCGTCCTGGGCGCCGGCGCGTTCGGCAAACTGCTGAGCGGAGGCGGGTTCGACGACTCGGCCTCCGAGTCCACCCGCGCCAAACATGTCATCGACAAGAAGTTCGGCGGGGAGACCAACCTGGTCCTGCTGGTCCGCGCCCCCGACGGCGGCGTCGACGGCCCCGCGGCCAAGCAGGGCGGGCAGAGCCTGGTCGCCGATCTCAAAAAGGAGAAACACCTCGACAACGTGATCTCCTACTGGGACGCGGGCATCCCGGAACTGCGCTCCAAGAACGGCCGACAGGCCATGGTGCTCGCCCACGTCAAGGGCGACGACAGCGAGCGCGCGGAGAACGTCAAGGGCATCCTGGAGCACTACACGGGGCGGTACGGACCTGGGCTCACCGTCCAGGCCGGCGGTGCCACCGCCGTGGGCGACGAGTTGTCCGAGCAGGTGGTGAAGGATCTCGTGCTGGCCGAGGCGATCGCCGTACCGCTGACCCTGCTCCTGCTCCTGGTCGTCTTCGGCAGCGTGGTCGCGGCGCTGCTGCCGCTGGTCATCGGTACCGTCGCCGTCGTCGGCACGTTCGCCGAACTCGCCGTCCTCGGCGGCCTCACCGACGTCTCGGTCTTCGCGATCAACCTGACCACGGCCCTCGGCCTCGGCCTGGGCATCGACTACGCCCTGTTGATGATCAGCCGATTCCGCGAACACCTCGCGGCCGGGGCAAACGTGGACGACGCCGTCCGGCACACCGTGCGCACCGCGGGCCGTACGGTCGCGTTCTCCGCCGCCACCGTCGCCGCCGCGCTCGCCTCACTCCTGGTGTTCCCGCAGTTCTTCCTCCGCTCGTTCGCCTACGCCGGGGTCGGCGTGATCATCGTCGCCGCGGTCGCCACCCTGTTCGTGATGCCCGCGCTGCTCGCCCTCCTGGGGCACCGGGTCAACAGCGGCCGCATGCCGTGGGCGAGGTTCGACCGCCCCGCCTCCGCCCGCACGCCCCTGTGGGGACGGATCGCCGGCACCGTCATGCGCCGTCCCGCGCTCACCGCGATTCCGGTGCTCGCCGTACTGCTGCTTGCCGCGAGCCCGCTGCTCGGCATCACGTTCGGCACGGCCGACGAACGAGTGCTGCCCGAGGACGCGCAGAGCCGGGAGGTCTCGACCGCGCTGCGGACGAACTTCGACGGCAACGACGCCGCGGCCGTACACATCGTGATCAACGGTCCGGTGACCGAGGGCCCGTTGGCGGCGTACGCGAGCGAACTGTCCCGGCACAAGGACGTGGTCCGCGTCGCGACCTCCACCGGCACGTACATCGGCGGCCGGCCCGCCGCGCCCGGCGCCGGCAACCCGGCGATGGGCCGCCCGGGCGCCCAGCGCATCGACGTGGTCGGCGCCCTGGCCCCCAAGTCGGACGCCGCCCAGAACCTGGTCGCCGACGTACGGGCAGTCACGCCGCCCCCCGGGACCCACCCGCTGGTCAGCGGCACCGACGCCGAGTTGGTCGACTCCAAGGACTCGATCGGCGGCCG
The DNA here is from genome assembly GCF_044334985.1 of Embleya sp. NPDC020630. NCBI lineage: Bacteria > Bacillati > Actinomycetota > Actinomycetes > Kitasatosporales > Streptomycetaceae > Embleya > Embleya sp. NPDC020630. The sequence goes on along the minus strand of NZ_JBIRUB010000009.1, from coordinate 135,677 downwards.
ACTGCCCGCCGCGATCGCCCTGGTCGCCGTCACCACCTTCCTCCTGCTCTTCCTGTTCACCGGCAGCGTCGTCCAGCCGCTGCGCGCACTGCTCCTGAACATGATCAGCCTGGGCGCGGCCCTGGGCGTGATGACCTGGATGTTCCAGGACGGCCACCTCGCCTCCCTGTTCGGCTTCACCCCGCAGCCGATGGACACGTCGATGACCGTGCTGATGTTCTGCATCGCCTTCGGCCTGTCGATGGACTACGAGGTGTTCGTACTCAGCCGGATCAAGGAACTGCACGACGAAGGCGAGGACACCGAGTCCGCGGTGGTCAACGGCCTCGGCCACACGGGACGCATCGTCAGCGCCGCCGCAGCGCTGCTCGCGGTCAGCTTCTTCGCCTTCGGGACGGCCAAGATCAGCTTCATGCAGATGTTCGGCATGGGTACGGGGCTGGCGATCCTGATCGACGCGATCGCCGTACGGGGCGTGCTGGTCCCCGTCGCGATGCGACTCCTCGGCCGCTCGGCCTGGTACGCGCCCGGCCCGCTGCGCAGGTTCCACGACCGCTTCGGCCTGAGCGAAGGCGGCCCGGCGCCGGCGGTCGCGCCGAAGCCCCCGGTCGGCGCGGCGAGCGAGAAGGACCCGGCGGGCGTGTGAGCACACCGGCGGCGGACGGGGCGCGAATTCGCGCCCCGTCCGCTTCGTGCCTTGCGCGTACGGCAACTCCTCTCGGGATCGCCTTGCGCATCCGGCAACCCATCGGGTCGGCGGCGCGCGATCCGCCTAGCGTGACGGCATGACCCACCCCGCACATCACGGCGCGCACACCGCCCACACGCACGACCACGCCGAGGCCGACCTCACGCAGACCCTGGACCTGGACGCGGAAGTCCTCGCCGAGCACATGGACGCCGTCACCGCGTCGCTGCCCTCGGGGACCGAGCCCCGTCACATCGTGGACCTGGGCTGCGGAACCGGCGCCGGTACGCTCGCCCTGCTCCGGCGCTTCCCGAACTCCCGGGTGACGGCCGTCGACTCCGCCCCCGCCCACCTGGATCGCCTGCGGGACAACGCGGTCGCCAACGGCGTGGACGAGCGTCTGCGCATCGTGCGGGCCGACCTCGACGCCCCGACACCGCCCGACCTCGGCCGCCCGGAGCTGGTCTGGGCGTCCGCCTCGATGCACCACATGAGCGACCCGGACCGCACCCTGCGCCAGGTCCGCGAACTGCTCTGTCCGGGCGGCCTGTTCGTCATGATCGAACTGGCCGCCTTCCCCCGCTTCCTCCCGCCTGAGGCGCCGGCGGACAGCCCCGGCCTCGAAGACCGCTGCCACGCCACGATCGACCGGCAACACGCGGCGACGGCCTCCCACCGGGATGCGGACTGGGCCCCAAAACTCCTCGCGGCCGGCTTCGCCATCGAGTCCGAACGCACCCGAACGCTGCACATCCCCGCCTCGCGGAACCCGGCGGTGACCCGCTACGCCCACACCACCTTCACCGGCCTCCGCAACAGGATCGGTCGGCTCCTGACCCCCGAGGACCGCACCGCCCTGGACCGCCTCCTCGACCCCGAATCCCCCCACAGCCTGCTCACCCGCGAGGACCTGGCCCTGCGAACCCGACGCACGACCTGGATCACCCGGGCCGGCTGACGCCGCGCCGGCAACCCGATCCCCCACCACTTCCGGAGCAATGCCAAAAGTACCGACGCCGGGACTTCGTCCCGAGGACAATAGCGACGCGTGGAAATGCGATGCTTCTCTTCGATGCGCGATCGGGATAAAGATCGGATCGTATCCAAAGCCGTTTCCGCCGTCCGACAATTCCGAAGCGAACCGAATCACCTGATCCTCCGGCCGCCGAGTAGGCGACGTGGACCCCCTTTCCGTTACGATCAGCCCGCTCCCAGGAAGGGGATTCTCACCAATGGCTCAGCGCGTAGTCACGCTCTACACGGATGACATCACCGGCAACGAGGGTGAAGACATCGCAACGCATACCTTCGGCTTGGACGGCGTCACCTACGAGATCGACCTCGGCCAGGACACCTACCAGCAACTGCTGGACGCCCTCGGCCCCTACTTCCACGCCGGCCGCAAGACCGGCACGTCGCGCCGCACCACCGTCAAGGCCCACAAGACCGGCGACGGCCCGGACCCGGTGAAGGTCAGGGAGTGGGCCAAGGCACAGGGCATCGAAATCAACGCCCGCGGCCGGGTACCGGGTGACATCGTGGCGAAGTACCAGGCGGCTCACTGACCCGAACGCGGGCACTGAGGCACAGGGCAAGCCCGGTGCGGAGGCGCGCGGAGGCGCCGCGAAGCGTCCCGAGCCTCCGCACCTCGTCAGCCTCCGCTTCCGGGCGATCCGCGAGGGCGAGCGCCGCGGCATAGGGCCGTTCGCCCTCGTCGAGCCTCGCCGCCACGGCATCGAGCACGGCCCGAAGCACGACGCGATCCGCGCCGGGGTGCTCCGCCAACAGGCGTAGGAGCATGTTGTCGTTCCAGGCGCTGTCACGGGCCGTGCTCAGTTCGAGCAGAACGGCGGACGGGGTGTGGAGATTGGCGGCCAGGGCGTGCCACACGAAGGGATAGGGACGCCGCGCGAGGCGATGCAGGGCGGAACCGTTCTTCTCCGTACGCGCCGCTTCCAGGTAGTCGGCAGGCGTGGGCACGCGGATGGCCTCCGAAATCGCCGAAGCCGCCATCCTGACACCGGATCCCGAGCCGCACCATCGAATACCGCGACGGTCGGCGGGGATCAGGCGTTGGTGACGGATTGGGGGAAGGTGAAGACGCCTGTGGGGTCGTAGCGGTGGGCCACCGACTTCAGGCGTTGGAGGTTGCCGGCGTAGTAGGCGGTGCCCCAGTCGGGGAGGGTCGCGTCGATGTAGTTGACGTAGGCGCCCGTCGCGCCCAGTGCGGCGAGGCCGTCGCGGACCGCGTCGACCGCCTCGGTGGCCGCCGCCTGGCCGGCCGGCGTGGTGTTCGCGTAGATCTGGGCGGTGGCCAGGGCCTTGCGGTGCGGGAAGGCGGTCGCATCGGGGGCGAGTTCGGCGACGGCGCCGCCCATCGAGTCCAGGAGCAGGTCCAGCCCGAGGCGGCCGGCCATCAGGCCCACCACGGCCTGGCCGTCCAGCGCGGCGGTCAGTACGCGGGAGACGGCGACGAAGGCCTCGCGGGTCAGTCGTCCACCCTCGAACGTCGGGTGGCACTGGGCGATGGTGTCGGTCGAACAGCCGGCCATGTACTTCATCGCGTCCAGGTAGTTCTTCGCCTGCACACTGCGCGTTCCGGGCTGCGTTCCGACCGCGGCGACCAGCGTGTCCAGGAGCGGGTTCAGCGCGTCGGGAGTGCCGACGTAGCAGCCGCCCACCCGACACGTCGGCGGTGTGCCGCCGGAGATCACGCAGTTCGACCACAGCTCCGGCGGCGCGTCCGCGATCCACCCCTGCCAGGCCCCGACCACCGAGGGCGTCGCGCCGGCCGGAAAACGCAGCGAGAACACGGTGAGCGGGGGCGCCGGCTCCGTGCGGAACGTGAACCGCGTGACCACGCCGAAGTTGCCGCCGCCCCCACCCCGCAGCGCCCAGTACAGATCCGGCTCGGCACACTCGGACACGGTGAGCACGCGCGAGTCGGCGGTGACCACCTCGGCCGCGACCAGCCGGTCGCAGGTGAGCCCGTACTTGCGGGTCAGCACCCCGATCCCGCCGCCCAGGGTCAGCCCGCCGATCCCCACCGTCGGACACGAGCCGCCCGGCAGCAGTCGGCCCGCCTGCGCCAGTCCGGCGTACACCTCGATCAGCCGGGCGCCCGCACCGACGTCCACCGTGCCGTCGTCGTGCACCTCGATCCGCGCCATCGGCCGCAGGTCCATCACCAGCCCGTCGTCGGGCACGCTGTATCCGAGGTAGCTGTGCCCACCGCTGCGCGCGGCGATCGGCACGCCGTGGCCTCGGGCCGCGTCCAGGCAGCTCTGTACATCCGTCGCCGACGTGCAGCGGGCCACCGCCGCCGGCAACTGCCGGTCGTACAGCTCGTTGAAGCCGAGCCGGGCCACGTCGTATCCCTGGTCCGCGGGCAGCAACAACCGACCGTCAAGGCGCGCCTTCAACGCCGACCAGTCCGGCGGCCCGGCCGTCGGCATCCGCGTCCCGGCGTACGTGCGCGCCCGGGGCGCCGGCCGGCTCACGGCGCCGCGCACCGATCCGTCGGCCGTCGACCCCGTGAGCACCAACGCACCGCCGACCCCCAAAGCGGTCAGGAATCCTCGTCGATCGATCGTCATATACCCACATCTCCCGGCGACCCGTGCGCACCGCGTGCCGGCGACGCATACCCTGAGTTATCGCAAGCTTTACCCCCGAATCGGTCGAAGGCACGCCGCGCTGCGCCCATCGGCCGATACGACGGAGTCCACCCGGCTCAGTCCACCCCGCCGATCACGGCCCTGCCCTCGGCCGCGGCGGCGGCGAAGAACGGACCCAGGTCCTCCAGTTCGTGCTCCTCGCACTCCCCGTCCCAGCGGGCCGCCCCGCCGGCGCGGGCCCAGCCCTCGGCGACCAGGCCCTCGGCCACCCGACGGACCTCGTCCGGGGCGAGGACGAAGGCGGGCCCGTAGCAGAACTCGTACTCCTCGACCTCGTCGCACTCGTGCCCGGTCGCCCCGGCCAACCACGGGAAGGCCGCCTCCCAGTCGGCCGTGCCCTGCTCGGCCTGCGCCCTGCTCTCCGCGACCGCGGCGAGCAGGCGGTAGTCGAACCTGTAGGAGTCCGCGCGCGGACGAAACTCGCCGGGGAGCACCGCCGCCCGTTCCGGATCGGGTCGGTCGGACGGGTCGATTCGCTCGGGTTCGTCGGCCGGGTCGAAAAAGAGCGTCTCGATCAGTTCGGGCCGCTCCAGTACCGCCGCCGGCACCGACGGTTCGACCTTCGCGAGCATCAACCACATGGACATGGGCTCTCGGCTTCCTTTTCTCGTGCGCGGTCGGCCCGACGGCCGTCCGGTCCACGCGGGGAAGGTATCGGCGGCCACGGACACGCCACCCTCCGCCCGGGTTTTCGGATCGAGGGGATGCAACCCGCGAACGGCGGAGCGCGTGTGCGGAGGGAAACCTCGGTTCGGAGGTGTGGATGAACGCGGTTGTGTCGCGGTCGCCGGAGAGAGGGAGGGTCCCGGATGGGGACACCCGAGATCGACGCTCGCCAACGGCACTGCCGGGGCCCGTACTTGGGTTTTCGGCGGCGGCCGGCGAATCCTCAAATCCAGCGCAGATCCAACAACCTTGTAGCACGCCGTGGTTAGTGTTCGCGGTTCGAGCCGACACACATCCGGGAAGCGAGGGTCCGGGCCCGTGACGTCTTTTTGTACCCGAGGCCGTGACACCGGCGGCCAGGCCTGCTCGACACCCGACGGCGAGCCGGCGGACCTCGCGGAACCCGCGGATCTCGCGGAACGCGTCTATCGGCAATACTCCACGCCGTTGTTGTCGTTCTGCCTCAAGCTCACCGGCGGGGACCGGCCGTGGGCCGAGGACGTGGTCCAGGAGACCATGTTGCGCGCGTGGCGGCACGCGGGCACGATCGCCGACGACACGTCCAACCTGATGCCGTGGCTGGCGACGGTGGCGCGCCGGATCGTGATGGACGACCGCCGTGCGCGTCGTTCCCGGCCCCAGGAGTGCAGCCCGGAGCCCCTGGAATACGTTTTGGCCGACGACCAGTGGGAGCCCCTGCTCTGGAAGATGGCCGTCGCCGACGCACTGCCCTCGCTCACCGCCGCGCATCGCGAGATCATCGCCGAGACGGTGTTGAGCGATCGTGATCCCAAGCAGGCCGCCGAACTGCTCGGCATACCGGTCGGAACGGCGAAGTCCCGTACCTACTACGCGATCCGCGCCCTGCGCCAGGCCCTGGAGGAGCGCGGCGGCGGATGAGTACCCGAAATTCCATACAGTGTCGCGCGGACCACGCGGCAGCACGGTCGGGTGCTGTCGTGGATGCCCGATGTGGGGAGCTACCCGGCAGATGAGGAACACCGATCCGCTCGAATTCTTCGCGAACCACCGCGAAACGATCCTCCGTTGGGGTGGCATCTCGGCCGCCGCGCTCGTGGTCTTCCTGATCCTCCGGTTCTTCGCGATGCGAATGGGCGGGTGGAAGGCGGCGGCGCGGCGGTTGTGGCGGGAAATCGCGCTGACCGCCCACGCGTTCGGCGGCCCGGTGCGGGCCTGGCTGCGGTATCGGCGCTCGGTACGGGTGCTGGTGCGGGGCCTGGGCGCGGCGACGACCTGGCGGGACGCGGAACGTGCGCTGGTGGCCGCGAAGTTCGCCGCTACGCCCGCTCAGCCGTATGCCGCCGTCGTCGGCGAGGACACGGTGACGGTGCTGTTCGCCGCCGCCGGGATGCCGTCGCCTCGGGGCGTCTGGCGGGCGGTCCCCGACGACCCGCGGGCCTGGACGGCCGTTCGGGCGGAGTTGCCGTCGGTCACGCCGGACGCGGAAGGGACCAGGCCGGTCGTCGTCGCGCTGGGCGAGCGGGACCGGGAGTGCGTGTTCGTCGACCTCGTCGTCGGTCCGGCGATGGTGTGTGTACAGGGTGATCCGCGTTCGGGGCCGGCCCTGTTCCAGGCGGTCGCGGCCCAGTTGGACGCCAGGCTGCCGACCGGGCAGGTCGTGGTCGCCGACGGGGTGCACCGCGACGTGGCCGGACAAGCGGTGCGGGAGGCGTACCGGACCGCTCGCGGCAGGCCGCCCCGGCTGGGGCTGCCCACGTTCCTGGTGACCCCGGAGCTGCCGGATCCGCTACCGCCCGAACTGACCGAACCGCCGCGCGACGAACCGCCGTTGCGGCTGCTGCTCGGCGGGCCGGGACGGGGACACATCCGGACGCTGCTCACCGATCGACACGGTCGGGTCGGTCTGCCCGGCACGCCGCTGGTGGTCGTGTGCCATTCCCTCGGCGCGGCGCTGGCCCGCGTACTGCCGACCATTCCGCCGGTGCTGCCGCCGGTACCCGCGCCGGTGGCCCGCTCCGGAGTGGACCACGCCGCATGGTTCGCCGAGGAGGAGGCCGGGGCCGAATCCACCGCCGCCGAGCCGCGGGCGGCGGAGCCGGTGGCCATCGGGGAACCGGCCGAATCCATGGCCGCGGCCGTCTCCGCACGATCCTCGACCGCCGAGCCGGCCTCGGCCCGCCCCGCACCCGAATCGACCGCGACGGCCACATTCCTCGCCCCCGCCGCCGGCACACCCACCGGCTCGCCCGCCGTCTCGGCCCGCCGAGAGGCGACCCCCCGCCGGGAACCCGCCGGCGCGCCGGGCCGACCCCCCGTCACCGAACCGCCGACCGGCCGCGATCCGTCCCCGATCATCGAGCCCACCCACAGACTTGACCCGTCTCCCCCGGCCGAACCAACCGACGGGCCCGACGCACGTCCCCCGGCCGAACCAACCCCCGACCAACCCGATCCGCCCACCGACACCCCCACCGACCGAACCCCCGATCCCGCCCCCGAGCCGTTCCCCCCCGGCTCCGGGGCCTGAGGGCCTGTCCCGCGGGATCTCGGTGACGCCGCGCCGCCCGGTACCGGACGGCGCGGCCCGATCCGCCGAGATCCGCCGCGCAGGCCCACCGCGACCCCGCCTCGCCCCCGGACACCCCCGCCGGGGCGAGGCGGGGTCCGTACCCCCTCCCCCCACCCCGCGAGAGAGTTGCATGCCCGTGAATCTCGCTCTCACCACCACCGATCCGCAGGGCCGACGCTCCGATCACCTGCTGGACGTGCCCGATTCGGCGACCGTCGCCGACCTCGGGTCGGTGCTGGGCGCCGCCGATCTGTTCCTGGGTGATCGGCGGCTCAATCCCGACGCGCGCGTGGGCACGAGCGGCATCCGCGCCGGCGCGGTGATCGGTCTCGGCGCTCCCGCGCCGACCGAGACCGCGACCCGGGCGTGGCGACCGCCCGGCTCCGATCCGGTCCTGGTCACCGTGCGGCACGTCTCGGGCCCCGGTGCGGGCCGGGTGTGGCGACTCGGCCCCGGCCGGCACGAGGTCGGCACCGATCGGGCGTGCGCGTTGCGCCTGGACGGCGGCGGCGCCCCCGCGCAGGGCACCTGGATCACGGTCGGCACGGACGGCTCCGTCACCGTCGCCCTCCCGGACGACGCCGACGAGGCCGACTGCGGCCTGCGCAGCCTCACCCCGCCGCCGCCCGTCGATCCGATCACCGGCACACCGCTGTCCACCGAGGAGCCCGCCGGCACGCAGGAGGGCGGGCCCGGCGGCCACTCGACCGAGCCCCCGCCCACGGGTCCGGACGGACAACCCGTACAGCCGCCGCTGCCGCCCGTCGGCGAACTGCCGCCGCTCGACGACGGATCGCTCCCCTGGCCCACCTACGCCGACCTGTCCCTCGGCGAGCACCTGCTGCGCCCGGGCCGGCCGGACGAACCCGAGGCCGCGGTACGCCCGGCCCCGGACGGCCTCGGCATCGAGTACAACCGGCCGCCGCGCATCGCCCCGCACCTGGACGCCGAGTCGATCCGGATGATGGGTCCGCCGACCGACACCAGCAAACGCCCGTTTCCCTTCCTGATGATGATCGCCCCGCTCCTGATGGGCCTGGCGATGATGTTCCTGTTCCGGAGCCTGTTCTTCGTCGTCTTCGTGTTCTTCACGCCGCTGATGGCGGTCGGCAACTGGATCTCCGGAAAGCGCACCGGTCGCCGCGACTACCAGGAGGCGAAGCGGGTCTATCGCATCCGCCGATCGGCCCTGGAAACCGAGATGCGCCGCGCGACCGTCGAGGAACGCGGGCTGCGCAACTCGACGTTCCCGGATCCGGCGGCGCTGCTGCTGACCGCGACCGGCCCGGGCCTGGCCCTGTGGCAGCGCCGGCGGCGCGACTCCGACCACCTGACCATCCGACTGGGCACCCTCACCCGCGCGTCCCTCAAGAGCATCGACGACCAGGCCCGGGAAAACCACTACCGCAACGTCAACTGGCGGATCGCGGACGTGCCGTTCGGGGTCGAGATGACCGCCTTCGGGGTGGTCGGGATCGGCGCCTCCGGGGAGTTGCCGCGCCGGATCGCGAGTTGGGCGGTGATCCAGACCGCCGTCCTGCACAGCCCGCGAGACGTGCGCATCGTCGTGCTGACCGAGGACGAACACGCCGACGCCTGGCAGTGGGTCCGGTGGTTGCCGCACCTGCGTCCCGGCCGACCCGGCGCCGCGGTGGTGGCCCTCGGCACCGACCCGGAGAGCACCGCACACCGGGTCAACGAGTTGATCGCCGACGTGCAGACCCGCACGGACTCCTCGCAGTCCGCGCTCGGCCCCACCCTGCAGCGCGAGCCCGACGTGCTGGTGATCCTGGACGGCGCCCGTCGCCTGCGCGATGTGCCCGGCATGATCGACGTGTTGACGAACGGCCCGGCCGTACGCGTGTTCAGCCTGTGCCTGGAGGAGCGCGAGCACCTGCTGCCGGAGGAGTGCACGGCGGTGGTGACGGCGAACGGCGGCCGACTCGACCTGAAGGCGTCACACGTGCCGGAGGTGAAGGGCATCCGGGCCGACCTGGTCGACCCCGCCTGGTGCGAGGAGGTCGCGCGCGCCCTCGCGCCGGTGCTCGACGTCACCGTGGAGAGCGATTCCGGACTGCCCTCCGAGGTCGCGCTGTTGCCGCTGATCGGCCAGGAACCGCCGGACGCCGAAGTGCTGCTCCGGGCCTGGGCGCGCCGCCCGGCGTCCACCACGTTCGTCCTGGGCAGCGGGTACGAGGGCGTGTTGCGCCTGGACCTGGTCCGCGACGGCCCGCACGGCCTGATCGGCGGCACCACCGGCTCGGGCAAGTCGGAACTCCTCCAGACGATGATCGCGTCGCTGGCCGCGGTCAACCGGCCGGACGAGTTGACGTTCGTGCTGGTCGACTACAAGGGCGGCAGCGCGTTCCGCGAATGCGCCGAACTCCCGCACACCCTCGGCATGATCACCGACCTCGACGGCCACCTGGTCAAACGCGCGCTGGCCTCCCTGGACGCCGAACTGCGCCGCCGCGAGACGGTCCTGAACGAGGTCGAGGCCAAGGACCACACCGAATACCGGGTCAAGCGCGCGCGTGATCCGCGCCTGCCCCCGCTGCCCCGACTGCTGCTGGTGATCGACGAGTTCGCCACGCTGGTGCGCGAACTGCCGGACTTTGTACCCGGTTTGATCAGCCTCGCCCAGCGCGGCCGCTCGCTGGGCCTGCATCTGCTGCTGGCCACCCAGCGGCCCGGCGGCTCGGTCAGCAACGAGATCAAGGCCAACACCAACCTGCGCATGGCCCTGCGGGTGACCGACCGCTCGGAAAGCCAGGACATCATCGACGGCATCGAGGCCGCCGGCATCTCGCCGAACAACCCGGGACGTGCCCTGGTCCGCCGCGGCGAGGGCCCGCCCACGCCGTTCCAGACCGCCTTCGTCGGCGCGGAACGCCCCGGCGCGCTGCCGAGTCCGGTCGCCAAGGCCGCCGCGTCCCGGCCGGTACGCGGCATTCGGCTCGGCTGGCAGCGCCTGGGCCGCCCGCTCGACTTCTCCGAAGCCGAAGCCGAAGCCGACGTCGACAACGACACGGACACGGGACCCGAGTCGCACTTCGACCCGCACGAGGACCCGATGACCGGGCTGTCCCAGGAACTGCCGACCGACCTGCGCGCCCTGGTGGACGCGCTGCGCGAAGCCGCGGACAGGTTGCCCGACTTCCGCCCGCAGCCCAGCCCCTGGCTGCCGCCGCTGGACGACCGCATGCGGCTGGACGAGCTGCCCGCCATCCCGGAACCGGCGCCCGGCGCACTACCGATGGTCCCCTACGCCCTGCTCGACATCCCGCACCTACAGGCCCGGCGGCTGGCCGCGATCGACTTCGCGTCCTTCGGCCACCTCTACGTCATCGGCGCACCACGTTCGGGCCGCACCCAGGTGCTGCGCACCATCGCAGGTGCCGCGGCGCTCACCATCCCGTGCTCCGATCTGCACATCTACGCGATCGACGCGGCCGGCGGGGGCCTGAGCGTGCTTGAGGCGCTGCCGCACTGCGGCGCGGTCGTCTCGCGCCACGACGCGGAACGCATGGAGCGGCTGATCAACCGGCTGACCGCCGAACTGACCCTTCGACAGCGGCTGATCGCCCGGCACGACTGCGCGGACGTCACCGAACTGCGGGGCAGGGTGGGCAAGGACCAACGGCCCGCGCACCTGGTGCTCATGGTGGACGGCTGGGACGCGTTGAGCACCATGCTCGACGACTACGACGGCGGCCGGTTGTACGCCGACGTCGTGCGGCTCCTGCGCGAGGGCCAGGGTGCCGGGATCCATGTGATCGCCACGTCGGAGCGGCTGTTGCTCGGCGGGCGCCTGGCCGCGCACAACGACCATCGGCTGCTGCTGCGCCAGACCGACCCGGGCGACTACACGCTCATCGGGATGCCCCGCAACAGCATCCCGGCGGCGGTGGCGCCGGGGCGGGGTTGGCTCGCGCCGGGGGCGATCGAGGCGCAGATCGCGTTGTTGCCGTCGATCGCCGACGCGCCGGTGGCGGCCGTCGACGGAGAGGACCCGTCGGCGAACGACCAGAGCGACCAGGCCGAGGCCATGAGGGAGTTGGGTCGGCGGGCGACCGCGCGCGACAGCAACGTAGCGGACGTACGGCGTCCGTTCCGGGTCAACGAGATGCCGACGCTGATCGGTTTCCAGGAGGCGCACGACCGCATGCCGCAGTCGCTGCGCAAGCCGTTCCAAGCACTGCTGGGTGTGGGCGGCGACGCGGTCGCGCCGCTCACCTACGACTTCGCGGACGGCGGCGGGTCGTTCATGGTCGCCGGGCCGCCGCGCAGCGGGCGCACCACGGCACTGGCCGCGATGTGTGTGTCGCTGCTGATGGGCGGCACCCGGCTGGTCGTACTGACCCCGCGTGACTCGCAGTTGCGCAAGTTGTCCGCGCACGGCCTGGCGCAGGTGCTCACCGACCCCGATCCGGAGCCGGAGGTGCTGGTGGAGGCGTTGACCTCGGTGCGCGAGCAACCGGTGGTGGTCGTGGTGGACGACGCCGATCTGATGCTGGCCTGCGCCGCCGACTCGGTGTTGCGCCGGATCGCGACGTCGGGCCGGGACCACGGTCAGGGGTTGCTGTTGGCCGGGTTGGCCGAGTCGATGAGTTCGCTGGGCTGGGTCGGCATGGCCCGGCGTTCGCGGCGCGGCCTGCTGCTGGGGCCCAAGACGCTCGGCGAGGCGGACCTGATCGGGGCCCGGCTGTCGGCCGAGCAGGTGCGCACGCCGCTCGGCCCGGGCCGGGGCTGGACCGCGGGCGACTCGGGCGCGGCGATCGCGGTCCAGGTGCCGCTGACGGTCCTGGACGGCTGACCGGCGGCGCCGGGGCCCGTCGGCACGTTCCCGTCCACTGCGGACTTGCGGGACGTGCCGACCGGCGCCGGCGCGGCGCCCCACCCGAAATGGGTTCGGCCGGCTGCTACTTGTGCGCCGCCGCCTCCGCCTTCATCTTCGCGACGGCGGCGTTGATGTCGCCCATCAGCTTGGTGTCGGAGCTGCCCAGCGAGTCGGCGATCTCGGTGAAGTTCTTGGCATAGGCCGCGATGTTGCCCGCCGAGTTCTTCATCTGCGTGCTGAAGGTGTTGTAGGCCTCCTGCAGGGCGGGGCTGGCCTTCTCGAACACCAGGCCGTTCTGGAGCAACGTGGCGACCTGGGTCTCCAGATCGCCGAGTTCCTTGGAGATGTCGCTCAGCTTGGCGCCCATCCTGGTGGCGGCGCTGCGGATCTCGTCGTAATCGACCTTGATGTCGGCCATCGGGTCCTCCGAGGGGTCGGGTTGTCGGGTGGGGACGCGCGGGCGGGCCGCTACTGGGAGGAGTTGACCTTGTCGGCGATGTCCTTGTCCATGTCCTGGACGGACTGCATGATCTGCCGGAACTGCTGCGCGTAGCCCTTGATGCTCTCCGTCGCGGCCTGGAGCGCCGTGCTGAACTTCTCGTACTGCGCCTGGAGCGCGGGACTGGCCTTGACGAGCACGAGGTTGGTGGTGAGCACGTTGTCGACCTCGGTCTTGGCCTCCTTCATCCGGGGCACGAGCGTGTGCTCGACGCTGTTGTCCAGGAGGTTGGACACCCGGGTGATCTCGGAGTAGGTGAGTTTGATATTGGGGGCCATGGTGGGTCTCCTCGGGAACGAGTCGGGGTGGGTCGTCACGAACGACGGTGCGGCGGGCGTCAGTTGATCTTGCCCCCGGGCGGCGGCTTCTGCACGCCCCCGCCCTTTTCGGTACCGTCCCTGCCGGCGTCGTCGTCGGCGTACTTGGGATCGCGCTTCCACTCGCTCTTGGGTCCGTCGCGAATGTAGTGCTCGGTCGTCTTCCCGGAGTGGCTGATCATGGTGCCACTGCCGTCCTTGTTGATGGTGAAGTCCGACGTGCTCTTGGTGCCGTCGCTCAACGTGGTGGTGATCGAGTAGTCGCGGACGTCGATCCGGCCCGGCTTTCCGTCCTTGCCCGCGCCCGGCACGTCGTCGACCCATTCCGGGGGACCCTTGTACGTGGTGGTCGTCTCGTAGGTCTGCCCCTGCGGATTGGTGATCTTCGACGTCTCCTTGACGATGTTGTTGTCCTTGTCCAACTCGACGCTCACGTCGATCTTGCCGTGCTCGTCCTCGTAGTGGTGCGAAGTCGGCGGCTTGTCACTGGGCTTGGGGGGCTCGTCGCCGGGCTTGGGGGGCGCGCTGTCCTCGCCCTTGGCGATCCAGGCGGCACACCACGCGGGCGCCTCCGGATCGTGGCATGCGTGTCGGATGGTCTCGTTCGGGTGATCGCGGAAGTACTCGGTGGCGCCGATCGAGGCCAGGTAGTCGTCCCACTTGGCCTTGTCCGCGAGCCACTTGTCGTGCGCGGCCTTGGCGTTGCGCCATTGGTCGATGCCCAGGCCGGTGGTGATCAGTCCCGCCGAACCGGAGATCCTCGAGTCCTGGTCGAAGAAGAGGTCGGATACCGCCTTGAAGCTGTCGGCGAGCTTGTTCAGCCCCTCCTTGGCCTTGGCGGTACGGGACTTGGAGTGGTGGTAGAAGCTGTTGAACGAGGTCGAGAGTCCGGAGGTGCCCAGGGCGGCGCGGCGCTCGGCGGCACCGGCCTCACCCAGCTCGCGAAATGCCCCGCCGGTGCCCGAATCGGCCTGCTTGGCGAGTTCTCTGAGCTTGGTGTTGATCTCATGCAGGTTGGTGTAGTCGATGGCGAAATCCGCCATTCGGACCTCCTGTTCCTTGCCCGACTCGCGTGGTGGGCGCCCGCGCCGCGAACCGCTCCCATTTCTGTACGCGCCGCAACCATCGTGGGTTCAACCGAGATTGTCGCGAGGAAGAATGAACCCGGCGAACCATTGGCGCGTACAAAAGAGCGCCGTGGTTGCACGAATCGAGCGAGAGAGGCGCTTCGATGGCTCGTCCCGGGGACTGGAGTGCGCTCGGCCTCGACAGCGATCCGACTCCCGGCGACGCCGACCGGATCGACCGCGTGATCGCCGCGGAACTGACGTTCGTCGAACTCGCCAAGACCATCGACAGCGGTCTGACCGAGGTCAAGAACACCTCCAGCGTGATCTTCGTCGGCAAGACCGCCGAGGCGCTGCGCGGCGTCATCGACGGGAACCTGCGCAACTACATCTCCACGTTCAAGAAGGCCCACGAGGACGTGCGCGCCGCGCTGACCGCCTACGTCGGCGTGATGCGTCACGAGCAACACCGCGCGGACACCGCTCTGTCCACCGCCGCCGCACTGTCCGAGGACGACAAGGAGGGGCGGGCCGCGCACAAGACCACCGCGGAGGACGCCAAGTCGATCCTGTCCACCGCGGCCGAGACCGCCGCGCGCAAGATCATGGCCGCCGGCCAGTCCATCGCCTCCCCCGTGGACGAGTGCGAGGAGTTCTGGAAGGCGCTCGGCTGGATCGCGCTGATCCTGGCCATTCCCGCGATCTTCCTCGGCGGCCCACTCGCGCTGCTCAGCATCGCCCTCAACGTCGCGCTCCTGATCAAGACCGCGATCGACTTCGCGCACGGCAAGGCGAGCGTCACCCAGCTCGTGTTGGGCATCCTGGGCATGATCGCGCCCACCACCAAGGGCCTGCACCTGGGTCAGCTGTGGAGCGGCATCAAGGGCATCGGTGGGCGCGGGATCACCGGTACCAAGAACTTCTTCGGCGGCGGCGCCAACTCGTTCGGCCTGTTCGGCCGGGTCGGGTTGGGCATCGACGACGCGGTGGCCGCGGCGGGTGCGTGGATCAGGGGCGGCGCACAGGGACTGAAACTGGGTCCTCTCCTGACCATGGGGCCCGGTTTCGCGAAACTGGGCGGCGGTCTCAAGTTCTTCCCGCTCGCCGCCGAACTCACCGTGATCAACCTGGCCGGCGCCAAGACGTTCTTCGGACTGCGTGCGGTGGCGAGCACGCTCAACGTGTTCAAGAATCTGGGCACCTCCATCGGGCACGGTCTGAGCGGCTTCAAGGGACTGCGGCTGTTTCTGCCGGTGGCCGCCGACGAGATGCCCAACGGCCTCGGGCTCGCCTTCCGGATCGGCTTCATCGACCGCGGCATGTTCGGCATGTACCGCTACGGCGCCTTCATCGACGGCAAGTTCATCGGCGCGGGCTCCAAGATCTCCGCCGGCGCCAACGCCGGGTTCAACGCGTTCGGGCACGGCGGCGATCTGATCAAGATGCCCAACGTGCACCTGGGTTCGTTCGACTCGGTGCACTCGGGCCCGCTCGGCGGCGCGTTCGACATGCCGCCGCTGTCCACGAAGTTCACCAACGGCTTCGGTCACTTCGACGTGATCAACCTGCCGTCGCTGAACACGTTCGGCGCCGGCTTCCACGCCGGCAACATGCCCGGCCTGGGCACCTTCATCAACGACATGGGCGGGCTGAACGCGCTCACGCACCTTCCGGGAGTCGGCGCCCGGATCGCCGACATCCCCTCGTTCTCGTTCACCGGGTTGGGCCTGACCCACCTCACCGGCAACTTCTCCGTCCCGCACGGGATCACCGGCCTCGGCGCCACCGGCGTGCACGCGCTGCCGCCCGCGCTGGGCCACATCAGCATCCCGAGCCTGGACACCGTCGGCGCCGGCGTGGCCGGCAAGATCCAACTCGGCCTGCCCGGATCCAGCGCGCTGGTGCACGACCTGCCCACGTCCGGGGCGAACACGCACACCGGGCTCGACGGCCTCGGCACCGTCGCCCTCCCACAACCGGGCCACGTCGCCATGCCGGACGTCACCACGCCGGCCCTGCCGCACGTCGACGTGGCGGGCGTCGGCGCCCTCCCACTCACCTCGCACATCCAGACGCCGAACGTCGGCGCGATGCCGAACACCGGCCACGTCACGGTCCCCTCGGTGACCGGCGTCGGCTCCCTCGGACACGTCGCGACGCCCAACGTCGGCGGTCTGCCCACGATCGCCCAGCCGGCGACCGCCCACACCGGCGCGCCGATCCACGTGGCCGACGTGAACACGCCCCACCTCGGCGGGCTGCGTACCGGCGGCGACGGCGAGACCTCACTGGTGGGGCCCGGCGCGAGCGGGGTCGACGTCAAGGGTGTCCAGGGCCTGGGCGGCACCGGCACGCACATCGACCTCAACGGCAGCCGCGTGGTCCTCGGCGGCCCGGCGTCGGGCCCGGTGGTGCACACCACGCCGGGCGGCCTGCCGGGTGTGCCGACCGTGTCCGGCGGCCTCACCGGCGGCGCGCACTTCGTCCCGGCGAACGGGGCGACGCACAACCTCGACGTGTTCATGATGCGGGGCGCGAGCTACGACTTCGCGCACACCTTCCGCACCATCCCCGGCCTGAACGGCATCGAGGTACGGGTCCTGCCGAGCACGCAGGCCGGCCGCACCGTCGACATCCACATCGATCCCGGAGGCCGCACCGACATCTCGGCGAACCACATCACCGTCGGCGACCGGGAAGTGCTGCGGATCGAGCGCGACCTCGGCGACGGCGGCACCCAGCGCTGGGACTACGAGCTGAGCGCGGCGAACAACCATCGCCTCCTCGACGACCAGATCATCGACACCCACGTCACCGGCCCCGTCCCCGGGCAGGCCGTCGAACTCACCACGCTGCCCACCCCGCGGCTCCCGCACGTCGCCACCACCGGGTCGACCGTGCCGACCGTCGCCGGTCCCGGGCAGCGTGTCGTCGACATCCCGGGGCTGTCCGGCACACGCCTGGAGTACCGCGTCGGCGACGGCGGCGGCATCGAGGGCATCCGGATCACCGGCGGCGCGGACGCGGCCCACCTGACCCCCTCGCGCGTGACCGGCCCGGCCGGCAACGACATCGTGCGGGTCGAGCGGCAGGTCGTGGCGAACGTCGAGGTACGCCGCTGGGACTTCGACGTGTCCGGCGAGAGCGGGCGGCTCGACCGCATCGAGCGGCGCATCACCCTCACCGGCGGCGAACACGACCGCACCCTGGTCGCGATCCATGTCGATCCGGACAACCGCACCCTCGGGGTCGCCCACTTCGACGACGAAGGCAACATCCTGAACGCGGGCGGGCCGCCCGTGCGGTTCAACGACGCGGGCATCGTCGTGCCCACACCCGGCGGCTTCCGGCTCCACGACCCGGCGACCGGTACCCCGTCGGGCACCGGCCTGCGCCTGATCGGCTCCAACGGCCACCCCCTGGCGCTGCACGTACTGACCCCGGACGGCGGCGGCGCCCGCACCCTCGTCGGCCCCGACGCCACCCGGACACTCGGCGTCGTCACCGTGCCGGAACACGCGGGCGGCATGCTCCACGTCGTCCCGACCGGCACCGGCCCGACCGTGCGGGTCTTCGGCGCCGACGGTCGTTTCTCGCACAACTCGCTGCCGCTGACCGGCATCGACCGCCTGGGCCTGGCCGGCGGCCACATCCGCTCGCCGCACGTCGACACACCCCTGATCGCCCACGCCGACGGCAGGCCGGTTCCCGACACGACCGTCATCCGCCAGATCGGCAACGAGTTCCGGATCCAGCACCCCGGCGGCCAATTTCACGTCGACGCCGGCGGCGCCCGCGCCCACGACGTGGTGACCCTCACCACCCCCGCCGGCGCCGAGACGGGACTGCACGTGTTCACCCCGGTCGGCGGCCCGGACCGGCTGCCGCACCTGCGCGCGGGCGACGGCACGCCGTCCACGACCGCGCACGTGGGCACCGTCGACCACATCTTCCACGTCACCGGTACGAGCGGGCGGCCCCACGTGGTGCAGGTGTACACCCCGGGAGGGGCGTTCTCACACGACGCGCTGCCGCTGACCGGCGGCGGCGCGCCCGGCGGCTTCATCCGACTGCCCGACGCCGCCGGCGGAGTGCTGCAACTCGTTCACGGCGACGGCCGGATCGTGCCGGGCGCCACCGTGACGCCGCAACACGGCGGCGGATACCTGGTGCATCACCCCGGCGGCAAGATCGTCGTGAACAACGTCGGCGCGCACACCCACAACACGCTCACGCTGACCGGCGGCCCCGAGGCCGGACGGTTCGTGCACACCCCGGTGGGCACCCCCGACGTCCCCGTGCCGCACCCGAGCGACCAAAGCGGCGTACCCGACACGAACCTCACCGTCACCCGGGCCGGCGACGAGTTGCGCCTCACCGATCCCGACGGGTCGTTCACCGCGCACGGTCTCGACGGCGCGCACCGCTACGACGCGACCCGCCTGAGCGGCGGCGCGTTCGACGGCCGGTTCGTGCGCATCGAACGCGGCGTCGACACGCTCGTCGACGGGAACCTCGCCGCCGTCCCCCACGCGCACGTCGTACGCCAGCCGGGGATCATCACCGAGGGGTTCCGGCGGGAGGAAGCGGCGACGGGCAGCGGATTCCGGATCGGCGACGGCACCGGCCATGTCGTCGTCGACATGCGCGGCGCACACCGCTACGACGTGGTCGGCCTGCGCGGGGCCGACGGCGCCGCGACAGGCGAGTTCGTCTTCACCCCGGCCCCGGTCGCCGGGGCGGCGGCGCCCGACCCGCGGCCCCTGCTCAAGGGCGCCGACGGCGGCAACCTCGGGTTCGAGGTGGTCGCTCGCCCCGACGGCACACTCCGGGTCATCCACGGGGACACCGGCATGGTCCGGGGGTTCTCCGCCACCGGCGTGTTCAAGTTCGAGGTGTTGCGCCTGACCGGCGTGGACCGCGTCGACCTGTCGCAACTCGTCCGGGTACACCCCGGCGGGGCACACACCCTGGTCGACGACACGCTCGCCGACATCGCGAACACCGCCGTGCATATCCGCCCCGGCGGCGGGTTCCGGGTCGGCGGCGCCGACGGCGAGTTCCGCCTGTTCGACCCGGCCGGCCGCCTCGACTTCCACGTGACCACGCGGCCGGTGACGGAGGACGGCGGGATCACCGTATTCCGGGTGGACGACGGCGCGGGGGTGCACCGGTTCGACATGATCGGGCTGTCCGACGCCCGTATCGGCGACCCCCTGCACACCCGGTTCCTCAGCACCACCCCGGGCGACCTGCGGGTCCTGAGCGGCCATCTCGACCACCTCCCGGAGTTGCGCGCGACCCCGGAACCCGGCGGCGGGTACCGGATCGGCGGCGTCGGTGCGCGCGCCGGCGAATTCCAGCGGTTCGACCCGGGCGGGCGCTTGGAGTTCCAGCGCATCGACATCGTCGGCGCCCGGGGCGGCATCGACCCGAACCGGCACTTCGAGGTCACGTATCCGGCGGGCGGCGGCGAGGGCACATGGTCGCTGGTGCGCACCGACGCCCACGGCGTCCGTGTTCCCGTTCCGGGCCGACCGAAGTGGTTCGAGGGCGGCGTGGTCGACCCGAAGGGGGCGGACGCCGGCCACGTGCACCTGATCAGTCACCTCAAGGTCACCGTGTTCGAACGTCGCGTCCTGCCCCACGGCGGCTTCCTCGACGCCCACCACTCGTCCGCCTCGCTGGGCACGTTCAGTCTGGTCAATCAGCGGGGTCGGTGGGCCGAGTTCGACATCAACGGCAACCTCGTGCACCAGGGCACCCGGCACTGGGGCGAGAGCACCCGCAGCTGGTTCGACGTCAAGAGCGTGTTCGGCTCCGACGTGCGGGTCAGGCACTTCCAGCTCAGCGCGGACGGCGGGCACGTACTGACGGACCTGCGCCACCTGCCGGCGGCCCAGGGGTTCGCCGCCGACAGCAGGTGGGTGCGCTTCGACGCCGACTTCCGGGCCATCGCGTCCGGCACCCGGCACTGGGACTCCGGCCTCAGCCGCGGCTGGACCGACACCATGCGCCACCCGATCACCAACGAGATCGTCACCGCGCAGAAGAAGTTCGGCCGCTTCCAATTCGGCCTGCACGACGTGCGCCGCTACCACCAGCTCGAACTGGGAGCGGACGGCATCCCCAAGCGCGACTGGGTCTCCCGGCACGCCGACGGCAACATCAACGGGCTCGGCAAGACCCTGCACAACGGCGACTTCCTCAAGTTCGAACGTTTCGCCGAGCAGCGGCCCCCCGTGTTCTTCCGCAACATGTTCAGCGGCGAGTTCCGCGCCGCCGACCTCACCCGGCACCCGTGGCTGGCCCAGGACAACCGGCTGCGCGTGGGCACCTGGAAGCAGGAGCCGGCGGGCGGCGGTCCCGAGGGGCACGGCGTACAGTTCATCTCCAACAACAAGACGGTCATCGATGTCGCCCACACCGGCGACATCGTCCGCGAGGTGCGCCCCCTGCACAACGGCGACACCCTCACCGTCGGCGACGTCCGGCTGCCCGACGTCGCGGGAGCGCAGGTGGCGCACCGCCCCGGCTACCTGCCGTGGACCGAGGGCGCCGACGGTCTCCGGGGCCATCGCACCTTCCACGAGGGCGACTTCGCCGTCACCCCGGGCACGGGTGATCGGCAGATCACCTGGCAGGACCGGATCACCGACGACGTGGAAGACGGCGACTGGTACTCCCCCGGCACCAAGGAGTGGCGGGTGGTGCGCACCGGCCTGTCCGACGGCACGTTCATCGACTACCGGCCCAGGCCCGCCGGCGGCGCCGGAGGCGCGGGAGCCAATACCCGCGGCCTGATCGACGCGCACGCCGGGAACTGGATCCGGTACGACCACCACGGCGTGGTCGTCGCCCGCATGGACGCCTTCCCCACGCCCGACGGGGTGGGACGCGTCGACATCATCGGCACCATGGGCCGCAACTCGCGCGAGTTCCGGTGGCACGACGCGCTCGATCCCACCATCGGCGGCAAGCGCCTCACCGCGTTCGAACGGCAGATCACGCCGTGGCACTTCGACCGCGAGTCGTTCCAGGACTTCGACGCGGCGGGCAACCTCGTCCGCGAGCACCGACAACTCGGCGAGGGCCTGAGCGTCCAGGGTTGGCGCGGTGTCGACGCCGCGGGCAACACGGTGTGGCACTGGAACAAGTTGGACGCGAACAACAACGTGATGAACTTCGGCGACGGTGTCGGCGATCGTGTCCGGCACTGGTTCGACCGGAACGGCAACCCGCTCCCCGGCTGGGAGAAGGGTGCCCGGTGGTCCGACCGGATCACCAGCCTGGACCACCAGGTCGTCCAGGAGATACCGGCGCGCAAATACACCAACTTCTTCCGGGACTTCTTCACCGACAGCCCGTTCCGGGTCCGCGACTTCCGCCCCAACCCCGACACGCAGTTCAACCGGCATCTGTGGCAGGAGTCCGACCAGGGCATCATCGCGCAGGCGAAGATCAAGCTCGCGGACGACACCTTCCTGGAGATCAACAACTTCAACAAGCACGCGCGGCGCTACGACATCGACGGCATCACCGTGATCAACGAGCGCACGATCCCCGGCTACATCCAGGAGTTCAGCGCCGACGGCGTCGCCATCATCGGTCGCGAGACCCACTTCACCGGCCTCGCCAACGAATACCGCGCGCTGAACCGCACCTACCGCGAACCCAACCGATGGGGCTACGGGCCGTCCAAGGACGGCGAGGTGGTGCCGGAGCCCTTCATGCTTCGGGCCATCCAATCCATCGGCATCGACATGACCCACGAGTTCGTGCTCGACTTCACCGTGAACCTCGTGGTGCTCTCCATGGTCCGGGTGCTCTCCGGCGGCGGGTTGAGCATGGTCGACGTCGGCCGCGCCGCGTTCGGCGCCGCGTTGAGCTCGATGACCAAGGGCACCGTCGCGGCCGCGCACCTGGCGGCCAACCGGGGCGGCTGGAAGGTGCACTGGTCGAACATCGACTACGGGATGGCCCCGAGTTGGCGGCCCAACGACGACAGCCACAACACCGAGTGGGGGGCGAACGAGCGCCCGGTGCGCTGGCGCGGCGGCACCTACGAGTTCGCCCTGGGTCTGGGCACCGGCTCGGTGGCCGGGTTCGTCAGCGGCGCGGCGCAGTCCGCGATCTTCGGGGTCCGCGGCGCCGACGGCGCGATCATCAAACTCACCGGCGGCGACGCCGCTTTGGCCGGTCTGGCCTCCTCGGTCGGCGGGGTCCTCGGCACCGTCTCGGTGGGCGCGCTGCGGGCCCTGGTCCAGCACTCGATGGGCAGCCGGTGGGTCCACCGCCAGGGTCCGATGGACATCTTCGTGATCGGCGGGCTGGGCAAGATGGTCGACAAACTCTTCGGCCTGCTGGTGCTCAGCCCAGCGACCGTACGCTGGATCGGCCATGTACCGGACGGGACGTCGTCCGACAACCTCCTGCCGGGATCGGGAACGGGTAGCGGATGAGCACTACGGCAATCCACGTCGACCCCGGGGGCCGCCGGAGCCGGCGCACCATCACGGCGGCGCTCGCCGCCGCGCCCGCCGGCGCCGAGATCGTCGTCGCCCCCGGCGAGTATCCGGAGACGCTGCGCCTGGAGCGGCGGGTGGTGCTGCGCGCGGAGCACGGCGCGGGCACGGTCGTGGTGCGCGCGCCCGGCGGCGTCGCGCTGACCGTGGCCGCCCCCGACTGCGTGGTCCGCGGCCTCGTGCTGCGCGGCGCCGACCCGGCGGAGCCGGTGGTGCGGGTGGAGGACGCGGCGGGCCTGACCCTGGACGGGTGCGAACTCGACCGGGGCCGGGTGGAGGTGGTCGGTTCGACGAGCGCGGCCGGCGCCGCCCACAACGCAGCGCTCGGGTTCGCCGACACGCTGGAGGCCGACCTCGGCGATCCGACCGGCGGCGGCGTCCTGGTGATCCGTCGCGGCCGGCTGCGCGGGGCCCGGCACGGCGCGCTGGTCCTGGCGGGCGATGCCCGGGCGCGCGTGGAGGACACGCTCCTGGAGACGATCGACGGCATGGGCGTGGCGCTGTCGGACCACGCGGTGCTGATCGCCGACCGGTTGCGGGTGCGCGACACCTCCGGCTCGGCGCTGCGGGTACGCGGCGACGCCCGGCTGCTCGCCCTGGACACCACGCTCGACCGCGCCGGACGCAACGGCGCTCTGGTCGAGGACCGCGGCGAACTGCGCCTGGTCGACTGTCGGATCCGCGCGGCGGGCCGCAGCGGCGTGCAGGCCGAGCACGAGTCCCGCGTACACCTGAACGACTGCCGGATCACCGACGCCAAGGCCAGCGCGATCGCCACCGGCGGCGCGGCGCACCTGAGTGCGGACGGCTGCCGGATCGAGGCCCCGGCCGGCAACGGCGTCGTCGCGCTCGGCGTCTCCGAGGTGACGATGACCGCGTCGCTGATCACCCGCTCCGGATTCACCGCGGTCCATCTCGGCGAGAACTCCCGGGCCCGGATCGGCGGTTGTCGACTCGACCGCAGCGACGAACACGGCCTCGCCGTGGTCGCGGGCGCCGAGGCGCAGATCGCCGACCTCACCGTCACCGACGCCGGCATGTGCGGGGTGCATGTGGCCGACGCGGCCGGGTTGACCATGGTCGCCTCCCGGATCGAGGGCGGCGAGACGGGGGTTCGGCTGCGCTCGGCCACCGAATCCGAACTGCGCGAGTGTGTGGTGAGCCGATCCCGCCGCACCGGCGTGGAGATCGGGGCGGACGCGGTCGCCACGCTGTACGCGACCCGGATCGCCGAGAGCGGCAGCGCCGGGGTCAGCGTCGAGTCCGGTGCCCGGATGCGCATGGACGGGGGTGGCATCTTCGCCGTCGCCGGCAGCGGATTGGTGCTCGGGCGCGACGCGACTCCGACGGTGCGCGGCATCCGGGTGGACGGCACCGGCAAGAACGGCATCCTGTTCGGCGACGGTGCGGGCGGCCTGATCGAACACAGCGACCTGTCGGCGTGCGCCTACCCCGCGCTGCACATCGGCCGCGACGCCGAGCCGAGGTTCGTCGGTTGTCGGATCTTCGACTGCGCGCGCGACGTCGGCCACTCCGACGGCGCCCGCCCGGTGTTCCAGGACTGTGTGTCCGTCCGGGTCGAGACCTCGACCCTGCCCGACTCGTCGCCGGGCACCCCCGGCGCGCCGCCCCGGCCCACGAAACCGGCCCCGGTCGGCGGGGTGGCCCCGGTCGGCGCGAGCCCCGCCCCCGCCGCGCCGGCGGCGGTCGACCTGGCCGAACTCGGCGAGGCACCGCCACCGCCGGAGACCCTGGACGACCTGCTCGCCGAACTCGACGAACTCGTCGGCCTCGGCGGGGTCAAGCGCGACGTCGGCGGCATGGTCAAGCTGATGCAGACGGTCCGCATGCGCCAGGAGGCCGGACTGCCCGCGCCGCCGCTCAGCCGGCACCTGGTCTTCGCGGGCAACCCGGGCACCGGCAAGACCACCATCGCGCGCCTGTACGGCCGGCTGCTCAAGGCCCTCGGGCTGCTGGAGCGCGGCCACCTCGTCGAGGTCGACCGCAGCGCCCTGGTCGGCGAATACGTCGGGCACACCGGCCCCAAGACGACGGAGTCGTTCAACCGGGCCCGGGGCGGCGTGTTGTTCATCGACGAGGCGTACGCCCTCGTGCCCGCCGGCGTGGCGAACGACTTCGGCGGCGAAGCCGTCGCGACCCTCGTCAAACTCATGGAGGACCACCGTGACGAGGTCGTGGTGATCGTCGCCGGATACCCGGACGAGATGGAGCGGTTCATCGCGTCGAACCCGGGTCTGTCCTCCCGCTTCACCCGCAGCCTGCTGTTCGACGACTACTCGGCCGGCGACCTGGTGCGCATCGTCGAACACCACGCGGGCCGGCACCGCTACGAACTCAGCACCGCCGCGCGCAAGGCGCTCGGCGAGCTGTTCACCGCGATGCCGCGCGGCGCGCAGTTCGGCAACGGCCGTACCGCGCGGCAGGTGTTCCAGCAGATGACGGAACGTCAGGCCATGCGGATGGCCGATCTCGACGCTCCGGACGCGCAGCAGTTGATGGTCCTGGACGACATGGACCTGCCGCGATTGGTGGGCTCCGATTGACCGGGTTTCGTCGGCCGATCCCGGCGCCGACGCATGGCTTGTGGCCGATGGCCGTGGCTGATGGAGGAGTAGTTCGTGTCCGCACCCAATGAACCCAACACCCCTGGCCCGCCGCACGGTTCGCCGGCTTCCCCGGCCGCCGGGGCCGCGCCGTCGTTCGCAGAGGCGTACGCCCGCCGGCCGCCCCGTCCCACGCGCGGCCTCCTGCCCGGGCGGCGGGTATGGATCTCGCTCGCCTCCGCCGCCGGCATCGTCACCGTCAGCACGCTGGCGGTGACCCTGGCCCAGAGCAGCGCGAGCGGCGACACCGCGACCCACCACCGCACGGTCTCGGCCGCGGGGGCCAAGTCCGGCGCGCCGGGCAAGGGCGGCGCACCCGGGGCGAACGGAGCCGACGGCCTGCCGGGATCGCCCGGCGCGCCCGGGGCACCGGGAGCCCCCGGGGCGGACGGGCCGCCCGGCGCGAACGGCCTGCCCGGAGCCGACGGATCGCCGGGCGCCCCGGGCGCACCCGGCGAGGCCGGCCCCGCGGCGACCACGCCGCCCGCCGCCGATCCGCCGCCCACGACGCAGCGCCCCGCCGCACCGCCCGCGCCCAAGCAGACGCCGGTCAAGCAGGAACCGCGGACCGAGGCGCCCAAGCCCATGGTCGGTGGCCCGGGGCCGGCGATGCCGCCGTCGAAGCCCGACGTCCCCGGCAGCCCCCTGCGCAACCCGGCCTCCGGGAAGTGCCTGAGCGGGTCGGCCGGTTCCGACGGCACGCCACTGATCCTGTGGTCGTGCAACGGCGACGTGAACCAGAAGTGGGACATCCGCCCCGACGGCACGATCCGCACCAAGGGCCTGTGCATGGACGCGGCCTGGGGCGGCACCGCGTCCGGCACCGTCGTGCAACTCGCCTACTGCAGCGGCAATCCCGCCCAGCAGTTCGCGCTGCGCAACAACACCCTCTACACGAAGACCGCCAACATGTGCGCCGACATCTGGAACAACAACTCCGGCGACGGCGCGGCGATCCGCCTCTACGCCTGCCACGGCACCTGGAACCAGGCCTGGACACGTTGACCCTCACCGGGCCGACGCCGCCCCTGTGACCGCGGGTCACCCGATCACGCCACCGCCGAACCGGTGACGTCCGCGCCGGCACCCATGTCGCAGCAGGGTGCCGGCGCACCCCCGGGGGACGCTGGTCGGATGGTGGACACAGGGACCGGGCCGGAGCCGGCCGACGAGCCGAGCCGCGCCGGCGGCGGGCGGACGGACCCCCCGGCCGCCGCCGGCGATGGGGGGTCCCACGCCGCTCCCCCGCCGCCGGCACCGTCCTCGCGACTGAGTTGGGTCTCCTTCCTGGTCGACCGCTCGCGCGCCGAACGCGCCCAGCGGGCCCTGTATCACGCGGTCCGCGAGCGGTGGTCGGCACTGGCACCGCAGGATCGGCCCAAACTGGTGCTCGGCGGCGAGTCCCTGGGCGCGTACGCCACCGATTCCGTCTTCGCCGACCCCGCCGCGCTGATCGACGGCGCCGACGCGGTGGTCCTGGAGGGGCCGCCGTTCGCGAGTCGGTTGTGGAATCGCATCAAGGACGACCGCGACCGGGGCACGCCGGTGTGGCGGCCGGTGTACGACGCCGGGCGCAACGTACGCTTCGCCCAGTTCCCCGCCGACGATCTGCGCCGGCCGCCCGGCCCGTGGGGGCATCCGCGGGTCGTCTACCTCCAGAACGCGTCCGACCCCGTGGTGTGGTGGAGCCCGGATCTGCTGTTCGACCGGCCGGCGTGGCTGCGCGCGCCACTGGGTCCGGACATCACGCGCGAGGTGCGCTGGTACCCGATCGTCACGTTCTGGCAGACGACGGTGGACCTCGCGGTCTCCTTCGGCACCACGTCCCCGCACGGGCACCGCTACGGCAACGGCCCCACCGTCGCGTGGGCGGCCACCCTGCCCCCGCCGAACTGGACGGACGCGGACACCGATCGGCTGATGACCTTCATGACGCGACACGCGGTTCGGCACTGACGGTTCGCCGAATTCGCCGCGGGGCGACGGCGCGCCGGGTCAGTAGTCGACGCGGTCGGATTTGGCCAGCCATGCGTCGAACGGCGCGGTGCGGTGGGGCAGTTCCAATTGCTCGACCCGGGTCGGCCACATCGACCTCGGCTTCTTCTCGAAGAGGTCGTAGAACTTGCGGTCGTCGAATCCGGCGACCGCGGCGTCGTGCCGGTCGGCGCAGTAGAGGATCCGGTCGACGCGCGCCCACAGCGCGGAGGACAGGCACATCGGACAGGGTTCGCACGAGGTGATCAGGACACAGCCGTCGAGCGAGAAGGTGCGCAACTCCCGGCAGGCGGCCCGTATCGCGCTCACCTCGGCGTGCGCGGTCGGGTCCAGCGTCGCGGTGACCCGGTTGTGCCCGACCGCGATCAGCTTGTCGGCCTTGGCGACGAGCGCGCCGAACGGACCGCCCCCGCCGCTCACGCTGGTGGTGGCGAGCCTGATCGCCTCGTCCATCCAGGCGCGTTCGCGCTCTCGGGCGGGCGTTTCCTGGGCATGCGCGGTCACGGTGACTCCATTCGTGGGTGCGAAGAATCGAGATGCGGACTGCACCTGGATGTACGGGGACGCGCCGGCTGGGCGCGGTCGTCACGGCTCGATGCGGCAGATGTGCTCCGGCCCGACCGGGGTGTGCGTCAGGTTCAGCCCCGTCGCGTCACGGATGGCGTTCACGATCGCCGGGGTGGCGGAAATCGTCGGCGGCTCGCCGACACCGCGCACCCCGTACGGCGCGTTCGGGTCGGCCCGCTCGATCACGTCCACCGTCATCGGCGGCATGTCCACGATGGTCGGGATCAGGTAGTCGGTGAACGACGGATTGCGCACCCGGCCGTCCCGCACCAGGATCTCCTCCATCACCGCGAGCCCGAGTCCCTGTGCGGAGCCGCCGTGGATCTGCCCGACGACGGCGTCCGGGTTGACCGCCCTGCCGACGTCCTGCGCGCAGTCCAGGCGCACGACCTTGACCAGGCCCAGTTCGGTGTCCACGTCCACCACCGCCCGGTGTGCGGAGAAGGCGTGTTGCACATGCACCCGGGGGCTCTCCCCGCTCACCGGGTCCATCGCCCACGTCGGCCGGTGGTGGAACTCCCGGGTCTGCTCGATCGTGTCGTCGCCGAGCACGTCGACCAGATCGGCCAGGACGCCGGTGCTCGCGGAGACGACCTTGCCACCGCTCAGCGACAGGTCGGCGGGGTCCTCGCCGAACCGCGGGGCGACGCGCGCGAAGAGCACCTCGCGCACCGCCCGACACGCGTCCCGGACCGCGCCGCCGGTGATGTAGGTCTGCCGGGACGCCGAGCTGGACCCCGCGTCGCCGACGTCGGTGTCGTTGGGGTGGATGTTCACCCGCTCCACGCCGAGTTCGCTGCGCGCGATCTGCTGCTGCACGGTGACCAGGCCCTGCCCGACCTCGGCCGCCGCGGTGTGCACCATCGCGATCGGGACGCCGCCGACGACCTCGAGGCGTACCCGCGCCGTGGAGTAGTCGTCGGCGCCCTCCGCGTAGGAGATGTTCTTGATGATCACGCTGTAGCCGACACCGCGCACGACGCCCTCGCCGTGTGTGGTGTTGGATCCGCCGCCCGGCAACTCCCGTACGTCCACCGGCCCGGCGCGGTGCTCCGGCGGCAGGGGCAGGCGTTCCAGGCGTTCCAACAACTCGGCGACCGGGGCCGGGTAGTCCAGTACCTGCCCGGTGGGCATGGTCGAGCCCTCGGCGATCGCGTTGATCCGGCGCAGCCGCACCGGGTCCATGCCCAACGCCTTCGCGAGCTTGTCCATCTGCGACTCGTAGGCGAAGGCGGGCTGTACCGCGCCGAGGCCGCGCATCGCGCCGCACGGCGGGTTGTTGGTGTACAGCCCCCACCCCTCGATCACGACGTTGGGCACCTCGTACGGCCCGACGCCGAGCGAGGTGGCGTTGCCGACCACGACCGGGGTCTTGGAGGCGTACGCGCCGCCGTCGAAGTACATCCGCGCCTTGACGTAGACGAGCCTGCCGTCCCTGGCCGCACCGTGCTCGTAGTACATCTTCGCCGGGTGCCGGTGCACGTGGCCGAAGAAGGACTCCTCGCGGTGGTAGACCATCTTCACCGGGCGGCCGGTGCGCAGCGCCAGCATGCAGCAGTGGATCTGCATGGACAGGTCCTCGCGGCCCCCGAAGGCGCCGCCGACCCCGGACATGGTGAACCGCACCTTCGCCAACGGGAGTCCGAGTGCCCGCGCGGTCTGCCGCTGGTCCACGTGCAGCCACTGCGTGGCCAGGAACAGGTCGACGCCGCCGTCCCCGTCCGGGACGGCCAGGCCGGATTCGGGTCCGAGGAAGGCCTGGTCCTGCATGCCCACGGTGTACACGTCCGAGACCACGACGTCGGCCCGGGCGTTCGGGTCGCCCCGGGTGATCGGCTGGTGGCGCACCACGTTGCCGCCGGGGTGCAGGGTGGGCAACGTGTCGTCGTGCGCGGCCCGTTCGGGGTCGGTGATCGGCTGGAACACCTGGTAGTCGACCACGATCTTCTCCAGCGCGCGCCGCGCCGTCTCCGGGTGGTCGGCGGCCACCAGCGCGATCGGCTCGCCCTGGTAGCGCACGACGTCCTCGGCGAGCGCCGGCGTGTCGGCGACCTTGAGGCCGTAGACGTTCTCGCCGGGCACGTCCTCGTGGGTCAGCACCGCGTACACGCCCGGGTGAGCGAGTGCCGGGCCGATGTCGATCGAGACGATCCGCGCATGGGGGTGCGGGCTGCGCAGCGTGGCGCCCCACAGCATGTCCTCCGCCCACAGATCGGAGGAGTAGGCGAACTCCCCGCGCACCTTGAGCGTGCCGTCCGGCCGCGGCGGGCTGTCGCCGATCCCGCCGGTGATCGCCTCGTCGAGGTCCTGCGGGCTGCGCGCGGGTGCGGTCGGCACGACCATCGGGGAGCCTCCACTGTCCGGATACCTGTGTGAGGAGTACACAGCACCTCCGGCGGGCCCGGTCAGCGGTCGAAGACCCGAAATCGCCCGGGGTCCGGGACCGGCTCTCCGTAGACTCCTACAAAAGACCGGCGCCGCCGACGCCGCTCCCGGGATTCGAGGCCCGGGAGCACCCGAAGTGTCATACCTTTCGCCACCGTGCCATGGCGAACGAGAACGCCCCGAACAACATCAGCCCGACCGCGACCACCCCGAGCAGAGGCGGACCCGCCGCCGTGTCGGCGAAGGTGCGCAGCGTGTCGTCGAGGCCCTTGGCCTTGTCCGGGTCGAACTTGGCCGCCGCGACCAGGACGAACACCCCGGCCGCGGTGAACACGGCGCCGCGGCTGACCCCGCCGGCGACGCCGAGCGTGTCGACCACCCGCTCGGTGCGGGTCGACATGCGCCCGAGTTCGAGGTGGTCGCGATACTTGCGCAGCAGTGCCCGTACCGCGATCCAGACCCCGGCGACGACCACCACGAGCCCCGCCGCGGCCACCAGCCAGCGGCCGGCGGGCAGATCCAGCGCCTCGGCGGTGGCGCCCTTGGACTGCTTGTCGGAGGCACCCTCCTCGGAGCCGCCCGAGCCGCCGGGGCCGTTCTTGCGCCCGGCGGCCAACGCGATCACCGAGGCGGCGACGAACGCGTAGAACCCGAATCGGGCCAGCGAAGCGAGCCGCGTGGAGGCGTCGCGCCCGCCGGGCCCCGCCGCGCCGAACACCGCCTCGGACAGCCGCCACAACGCCATGCAGGCCAGGCCGATCCCCAGTGCCCACACCAGGAAGCCGCCGAACGGCTGCCGGGCCAACTCCTGCACCGCACCGCCCCGATCGGCCTGCCGGCCGGAATCGCCGACGGCGATCCGCAGGGCCAGGACGCCGACCAGGAGGTACACCACGCCTCGCGCCACGAATCCCGCGCGCCCTGCTGCGGCCATCGCGGTACCGCCCGCCGCGGAACGTCCCACGGCGGTGTTTCGTAGTCCGGTCGTCGTTGTCCTCATCGCGAAGAGACCCTTCTCTGTCCGTCTCCTCGCGCCTGCCCCGATGCCGGCGTTCGATGCCGCCCGGCCCGCGACGGGTCGATCTCGCGGCGCCGCGGCGCTGCGGCTTCAGAAGGTCAGATGCGCGGCCACCGGGGCGTGGTCGGAGCCGGCCGCGCCCTGGCGTTCGACGGGCTGCGCGTTGATCGACGGCAGCGGGCCGTCGGCGCCGGTGAACACCTCCTCGAGGCGTTGCAGCAGTTGGTGGCTGACCAGGAGGTGGTCGATCAGTTCGCCCTGGCCCTCGAAGACACGGGAGACCCGCTGCTCCACGGGGATCTTCAGGCCGAGGTTCCACAACCGCGCCGCGTCGGCCTTGTCCGGATGTTCGAATCCGCCGGTGCCGATCTGCGAGCCGGGCGGGCCGTACAGGATCTGCGTGGTCGCGGCGAGCGGGGTGTCGTTGAGGTCGCCCATCACGATCACGTCGCGGGTGCGACCGTCGCCCCCGAGGAGTTCGTCCGCCAGGGCACGCATCGTGGTCGCCTCGGCGCCACGCCGCCACAGCGCGTACGCGGCGTAGCGGGCACGTTCACCCTCGTTCTTCGGGCTGTGCCGATTGCCCGGATAGGTCAGCAGCTTCGACTTCAGGTGGCACACCGCCGCGTGCAGGGTCCGGCCGGGCACCGGTTCCAGGGTGACCGCGAGCCCGCCGCGGCCCATCGCGTTCAGCGGCGCGCCGGTGTCCGCGGTCTGCAGCGGGGTGAACTGGCTGGGGAAGGCGGTGACATCGGCGGTCACCGTGAGCGGGTGTCGGCTGAGGAACCCCACCCGGATCCGCCGGCCGTCCGGGTGCGCGGACAACTCGGTGTGCCACGTCCCGTCCAGGCGGCCGACCAGGTCGTGCAGCGCGTCCGGGTTGCCGACCTCCTGTACCCCGAGCAGGTCCGGGTTCAGCCGATCGATCGTGGCCGCGAGCGAATCCAGCTTCGCGTCGAACTCGGCTTGCGTCTTCGGGCCGTCCTGTTCCCCCGGCAGGAACAGGTTCTCGAGGTTCCACGTCGCCAACGTCACCCGCATGGGGCACCTCCTGCTGTCCGGCATGCCGCGCGTACGCCCGGCCGCACCCAGTCTCCGCGCGATCCGCCTCCGCGTCCCGCCGAATCCCCGGACACACCCCACCGTTTCACCCGCACGCCACGGCCGACACCGCCCCACACGTCGGCCCTCCCCGCCCCCGGGAATGCGACCGCTCACCCCGCCGACGTGCCGCGCCGCGCCGATCGCGCAGCCGCTCGGCGAACGCCGGTACCGAAGAGCCCGGAGTTCGTCCGGTCGCTCGACCACGAACGGCCGGTTCAGGGACGCCGGCAGGGCCGGCACCCAGTCGAGTCGTTCCGCACGAAGCTCCACCCGGCACCAGGGCCCGGCGTCCGGATCGGCCCCGCCCGGAGGGGACGCCTCCGCGACGATCGCGAACACCGCGGGGAGCCGGGCGCGGATCCGCTCGGCCGTCCACCGGAACCTGACCGGCGTCGTGACCGACTTCGTCAACGAGCCCGCCACCATGCCGTGGGGCAACCGCGCGCTGATGTTCCGCGACCCCGATGGCAACCTCGTCAACTTCTTCACCCCCGTTACCGCGGCCGCCATCGCGAAATTCGCCCGCTGACGTCGCACGTCGACACTCGGCGGCCCTTGGTTGACCTTCCCCCTGGGGCAGGCCACACCATCGGTGGGGCCGGGCAACCGGCGCGCGTGGAACCGGTGACGGGATACCGCCTGTACGCGCCGCAACAACTCGAGCACCTGTCCCGGAGGGATTCAGCCATGACCGCACCCGCCCGACCCCTGGGCATTCGCTACGCCGCACTGTCCGACACCGGCCTGGTCCGCCCCACCAACCAGGACACCGCGTACGCCGGGTCCCGCCTCCCGGCCGTCGCCGACGGCTACGGCACGGCGGGCGCCGAACCGGCGGGCGCGATCGGGGCGGCGGGGCTCACTCGACCAGGGCCGGGGTGAAGTAGTCGCGCAGCCGGGCGATCCTGCCGTCCCGGACGCGGAAGATCTGGACCAGGCACACCGCCGTGTCCGCCTCGCCGTCCTCGCCGTCGAAGACCGAGTCGATCTCGGCGATGAAGACGTCGGGGTCGGAGGTGATGTGCAGGACGTAGCCGGACTTCTCGAAGTTGGGCGCGGGCCGGTCGGTCTTCGCCTGCTGCTCGTAGTGGGCCGCCATCGCGCTGCGGATCCGCGCCCGGCCCACCAGTCGCCGGGGGAAGGCCGCGTCGGCGGGGACGAGCGGGGCCTCGAAGACGCCGTCCTCGGTGAAGCACTCGGCGAGGGCGTCGGCATCGCGGGTCACGGTTCCCGCGTGGATGTACCTACCGAATACCTCCTGCGGCGTTGCGGACACCACAACCTCCTTGGACGTGAACATCGCGGACGCGGATACCGCCCACCTCATCACAACGCGGCCCGCCGAGACCTCGATTCTCGCGACCTCTCACCCCTGCGGTACCGGTGCCGCGGGGGCGATTCGGCTGGATTGCCGCCTTGTTCGGCGGCCGGGGGCGGCCGATACTGACGTGAGGTCGCCGGTCCTGTCGCGGGGCGGGCGGGCGTGTGCGTCCGCCGTGGCCGACAGCCGCCTGCCGGAGGGGGAGACCGCTCGATGGGTAGGGGAGATCTGCGTCGGTTCCACCGGGATCCGTTGGGATTTCTCGACGGACTGTCCCGCGCTCGTGCCACGGATGTCTTCCCACTGCCCTGGGGCGGTTGGTGCGTGGGCGACTCGGACCTGGCCCTGGTGGTGCTGCGCGATCCGGAATTCAACGCAGGGCTGTCCACCTTCTATGGCGACCTGTTGCCCTCGCGATCCGCCCAGATCGCGCTCGGCCACACGATACGCAACACCATCCGACCGCGATTACCCGACTATCGGCGGAACTTGGCCGAGGCGGTGGCCGAACTCCCCACGAGCGCACGGTGGCCCGAGGCCGGCCCCGCGCTGGTATATCGATGTCTGGCCGACCTGCTGCTGCATTCGACGTCGCCCCCCGAACTGCGGCTCCTGCTGGCGCGATCCGTCGGCGCCGGTCTGCTGATCCGCTCGCCCACCATCCGCGGCCGGGTACGCACGGAGCTGCTGCGCCCGAGGCTGTTCGCGGCGCTGACCCGGGACATCGCGCGACGCCGGGCACGCGGCGTGGATCCGGGCGAGCCGCGCGATCTGCTCGACGCCGTCATCGGCGGTTGTCCCGAGGAGACGCGGGACCCGGTCGTGGCCGAGCTGTACCTGCTGCTGTACCGGTCGATCGTGGGCAACGTCGGCTACGCCGTGGCCTGGAGCGTGCTGCTGGCCGGTCTGCACGGCGTGCCGGGCGAGCCGTGGCCGTGGCCCGCCGAGTGGATCGTGCGCGAGGCCGCGCGGCATCGTCCCTTCGTCTGGATGGTGGGCCGCCCGACGCCGCACGCGGTCGAGTTCGGTGGTGTGGCGCTGCCGCCCGGCACGATCCTGTCGGTCAGCCCCTACCTCCTGCATCACGACGAACGGCGCTGGAGTCGGCCCGATCTCTTCCGGCCCGAACGCTGGGCCGAACCGCAGGCGTGCGGCCCGTATCTGCCGTTCAGCACGGGCCCGTTCGTGTGCGGCGGCGCCGTCATCGCCCAGACCATGGCCACCGACACGGTGGCGGCGCTGGCCGACGACGCCCGCCTGAGCGTCGTCGGCGGTGCGGCGCGGCCGGTCGTGACCAACGCCGCCGCGCCGCGCCCGTTCACCCTGAGCCGCACCACCAAGTCCCCCACCAGTTCGCCCGCTTCGAAGAGGAGGTGACCACCATGATGGCCGTCATCCGGCGCATTCTCACCAACACGCCGCCGCTGATCTGGAACCCGAAGGACCCGTGGCGCTGACCGCGCCCGACCCGAGCGGCCCGCACGGCGGAAGTACCCACGCCGTGCGGGCCGTTCATCCCGCCGGAGCCCGTTCGGGCCCGGCCGGGCGACGCGTCCCCGTCCGCCCCCGTTGTCTCGCGGACGGGAACGACGCGGCCTCAGGTGGTGTATCCGCCGTCCACCGCGAGGGTGGTGCCGGTGATGTATCGACCGCCCGGGCCCGCCAGATAGGCCACCGCGGCGGCGATGTCCTCGGCTTGGCCGTAGCGGCCGAGGGCGGTGAGGGATCGTTGGAAGTCGGCGCTGTCGCCGTCGGCGGGGTTCATGTCGGTGTCGATCGGGCCCGGGTCCACGAGGGTGGCCGTGATCCCGCGCGGACCCAACTCCCGGGCCAGGCCCTTGGTCAGCCCGAGCAGCGCCGACTTCGCCGTCGCCTGGAGCACGAAGTTCGCCCCGGGGACCCGCCCGTTGAAGCACGATCCGATGCCGATGATCCGCCCGCCCTCGCCCATGTGCCGGGCCGCGGCCCGTGCCGCGGTGAACACGGAGCGGATGTCCACCGCGAGCACCCGGTCCAGTTCCGTGTCACAGACCTCGGTGAGCGGGCCGTAGGTGAGGAAGCCCGCGTTGTTCACCAGGATGTCGATGCGGCCCAGTTCCGCGACCGTGCGCTCGACCGCCTCGGCCGCGGCGTCGGGCTCGGTCAGGTCCGCCCGTACGGCCACGGCCCGCCCTCCGGCCGCCTTGATCTCCTCGACCACCGCGCGCGCCCGGTCGGCCGCCTCGACGTAGGTCACCGCGACCGCCGCCCCCTCGCCCGCCAACCGCTTCGCGATCGCCGCGCCGATGCCTCGGCTGCCGCCGGTCACCAGTGCCACCCTGCCGGTCAGGTCACCCATCGTCGTCTCCTCCTCCTGCGTGGACGCTGTGTTCGTCGTGCCGGCACAGTAGGAGTTGACATCAGTGTCAGGTTCAAGCGGTCGTTCACGGCGAGGTGCGGACATGCGGATCGGCGAACTGGCCCGGCGCAGCGGGGTGAGCGAGCGCTCCCTGCGCTATTACGAGGCCCAGGGCCTGCTGCGCGCCGAACGCACCCCCGGCGGCCAACGGGAGTACGGCGAGTGGGCGGTCGACCGGGTGATCCGCATCCAGACCCTCTACGCCGCCGGCCTGCACAGCCGCAAGATCGCCGAACTGCTGCCCTGCATCCGGGACACCGACGGCCGTGCGAACGAGAGAGCCACGCCGGTACTGCTGGTCAACCTCACCGCGGAGCGCGAGCGGATCGACACGATGATCACCGATCTGCTGCGCTCTCGCGACGTCCTCGACGAGGTGATCGACACGGCTTCGGAGGGCGTGCCCTCCGAGCAGGCCGGCCGCGAGCTCGGCCTCGGCGCCGGGCTCGGCCGCCGAGGCTGAGCTCGCGGCCGGCGCCGTGCGGGTCAGCCCGCCGTCACATCGGCCAGGAAACCCGTCACGGTGGCGACGTACAGCTCCGGGTGGGTCGTGTGGGGAACGTGTCCGGCGCCGTCCAGTGTGCGGATCCGCGCGTGTGCGATCGCTTCGGCGAGGCCGCCGACGATCTTCGCGTACCACGGCGGGCTGGTCGTGCCATAGCTCAGCAGCACGGGAACGGTGAGCGCGGACAGGCCGGTGACGTCGATTTCGTCCCAGTGCGGATCGTTCAGCTCGTCGAGGAACGTGCCCGCGTTGCCGACGAAGGTCTCGCGTGCCCGCTCGGGCAGCCGCTCCCACATCCCCGGCCCGAGCGCGACCTCCTCGACGAACAGGTGCGCCCCGCCCCGGTCGTCGCCCGCGCTCAGCCGCTCGACCACCGCGTCGATCCGATCCTGGGCCACGCGCATCAGCGGGCCGAGTTGCGGGTCGTTCGCCACGGTCGCGAACAGCGGCGGCTCGTGCGCGACCAGGCTGCGGAACAACTCGGGTCGGCGCGCGCCCAGTCCGAGGGCCGTGGAGGCGCCGAAGGAGTTGCCGACGACGTGCGCCGGTCCCAGGTCGAGCCGTTCGAGCAGCGCCGCGAGGTCGTCCTCGTCCTGCAAGCGGCTGCCCGGTCCGGTCCCGCCGGTACTGCGGCTGTGGCCCCGGCGGTCGTACACGAGCACGCGGTAGGAGGCGGCGAGCGCCGGGAGGATCGGCCCCCAGCCGGTGTGGTCGGTCCAGGAGCCGTGGACCAGGACGAGCGGGTCGCCCTCGCCCGTGACCTCGTAGTACAGATCCGCGCCGTTCAACCGTACGTGTGGCATGCCGCTTTCTCCTTGCTCGGGCCGTGGGGAGGATCCGCCGTTCGGCGTCTCGGTAACCCGCGAACGCGCGTCCGGCCTTCCCGGACGCCGGCGTCCCCCGCACGGAGCAACACTGTCATCCGCGCCGCTCCGGCGGGGACTGGGAATTGGGCGCAGCGGGTGAATTCCGCGCGGGGCCCTTACGCCGTGCCCGGTCGGGGCGACACAATCGTGCGACTCGAGACGAGGGGGCGAATCCTGTCCGTGAGCGACGTCTTTCCCGAACGGGTCCTGCCCGCGGGCCCGATCACTCTGCGACCGTTCACCGCCGGCGATGTCGAGGACACCCGAACCGCCTGTGCGGACGAGGTGATCCAACGCTGGATACCGCTGCCGCGCCCGTACTCGCCACAGGCGGCCGTCGACTGGTGTACGAAGACGGCGCACACCCGGCGCGAGTCGGGCGACGGCATCCACTTCGTGATCGCGGACCCGGCCGACGACCGACTGCTCGGCGCGGTCGGGCTGCGCCGCACCGACTGGGACGACCTGGTCACCGAGGTGCGCCATTGGGTCGCCCCGTGGGCTCGCGGACGTGGGATCGCCGCCCGGGCCACCCGCGCGCTCGGGCACTGGCTGCTGATCGAGCAGGGCTTCGAACGCCTCGAACTGCGAGCCGCCGTCGGGAACATCCCCGCGCGCAAGACGGCCGTCAGGGCGGGCCTGCACCGGGAGGGCATCCTGCGCAACGCCGGCCGCCTGCACGGCGGCCGGGTCGACGTCGTGCTGTACGCGCTGACCCGCTCCGACCCGTAGGCGCCGCCGCCGCGCCGTCCTTGACCCGGGGCCGGCTCAACCCAGTTCGGCCAGGTCCCGTTCGGTCAGCCGCAACGCGCCGGCGGCGATGTTCTCCTCCAGGTGGGCGAGCGAGCCGGTCCCGGGGATGAGCAGGATGTTGGGCGAGCGGGCCAACAGCCATGCGAGCGCCACCTGCGACACGCTCGCCCCGTGGCGCGCGGCCACCGCGTCCAGGCGGGCGGCCGCCAGTGGTTGGAAGCCGCCGACGGGGAAGTACGGGACGTAGGCGATGCCCGCCGCCGCGCAGGCGTCGACCAGTGCGTCGTCCTCGCGCCGGGACAGGTTGTACAGGTTCTGGACGCACACGATCGGCGCGATCGTCCGGGCCTGGGCGAACTCGGCGGCGGTGACGTTGGAGACGCCCAGGTGCCGGATCAGGCCCTCCTCGCGCAGCGCGAGCAGGGTTTCCAGGGGCCCGGCCAGGGGGGTCAGGCTCCGGTCGAGGTCGCCCATCCGCAGGTTCACCACGTCCAGGCGGTCCACGCCGAGCGAGCGCAGGTTCGCCTCGACGCCGCGGCGCAGGTTGTCCGGCGTGAGTCCGGTCTTGTGCGCCGCCGGCCGCGCCACGTCCGCACCTTCGACCAGTGCGCCCACCTTGGTCACGATCACCAGGTCGTCGGGGTAGGGGTGCAGCGCCTCCCGGATCAGCTCGTTGGCCGCGATCTTGTCGCGCGCGTAGTAGTTGGAGGTGTCGATGTGGTTCACGCCCAGCTCCACGGCCCGCCGCAAAATGGCCAACGCCGTTTCCCTGGCGGGTGGTTCGCCCTGCGGCCACCCGGTCAACCGCATCGCCCCGTAGCCGATCCTGGCGACGCTCGTATCGCCGCCCCATGTCCATCGCTGTGTGATCACGGGCGACACCCTAACGGCCTGGCAACCACTTGCCGATGTTTGCCGCAGGGCTCCCATCGGCCCCATTCGTCCCCCCGCCCCCGGAACCAATCCTCTCGAAGCACCACCAAATCCCCCCGACGACCTCGTCCCGGCGACACCGGCGGTGCTTGTGTCGGACATCGGCCGTGTAGTGCGATGGCTCCCATGGTCTTTCCCATGACGAAGAGACGAGTCACCCCACTGGTCGGCGCCCTGGTCGCCGGCTGCCTGTTCGCCGGCGCGCCGGGTGCCCACGCGGACGCCGCCGCCGGTCCGAACGGCACACCGTCGGCCGCGGGCACGCCGCCGAGGCTGGGCATCGATCTCGACACCGTGACCATCCCGGAATTACAAACCCGCATGGCACGCGGATCGTTGACCTCGACCGCGCTCACCGGCGCCTACCTGTGGCGGATCAAGACCGTCGATCCCACGATCAAGGCGGTGTTGCGCACCGACCCGACCGCGCTGCGCCAAGCCGCCGCCAGTGACGCCCGGCATCGGCGCGGGCAGAGCCGGGGTCCGCTCGACGGTATCCCCGTCCTGCTCAAGGACAACGTGAACACCCGCGACCTGCCGACCACCGCCGGCTCGACGGCACTGGCCGGCAGCCCGCCCGACGCCGACGCGGTACTGGTGAGCCGGCTGCGCGCCGCGGGGGCGGTGATCCTGGGCAAGACCAACCTGTCCGAATGGGCCAACTTCCGTGGCGCCAGGCCCACTTCCGGCTGGTCGGCGGTGGGCGGCCAGACCCGCAACCCGTTCGTCCTGGACCGCAACCCCTGCGGCTCGTCGGCCGGTTCCGGCGCCGCGCTCGCCGCGTCGTTGGCGCAGGTGGCGATCGGCACCGAAACCGACGGTTCGATCGTGTGCCCCTCCGGGGCGAACGGCGTGGTCGGCGTCAAACCCAGCCTGGGCGTGGTCAGCCGATCCGGCGTGGTGCCGATCTCCGCCGAGCAGGACACCGCCGGACCCATGGCCCGCAACGTCACCGACGCCGCGCTGACCCTGGCGGTGCTCGCCGAGGGCCGGATACCGCGCCCGGCCGACCCGTTCGACCTCACCGCCGCCTCCGCCCGACCCGACGGGCTGCGCGGCAAGCGCATCGGGCTGTGGCGCCTGCCCACGCTCGGCCCGGACGTGGACGCCCTGATGACCCGCACCGCGGCGCGCCTGCGCGCGGCGGGCGCCGAGGTGATCGAGGTGAAACTCCCCTACCAGGAGCGCATCGGCGAACTGGAATTCCCGGCCCTGCTCAGCGAGTTCCACCGCGACATCGACGCCTACCTGGCCACCCGCGAGGGCCCGCGCGATCTCGCCGCGCTGATCGAGTTCAACCGCACCCACCCGGCCGAGCAGACCTGCTTCGCCGGCCAGGAGCTGTTCGAACAGGCCCTGGTCGCGCCGCCCACCACCGACCCGCGATACCGGGCGATGCGCGCCGAGTTGACGGACCTGGCCCGCCGCTCGATCGACGAGACGCTGGCCGCCGAACGGCTCGACGCCATCGCCTCGCCGACCAACCCGCCCGCCTGGACCACCGATTGTGCGCGCGGCGACAACGATGTGATCCCGTCCTCGACTCCCGCCGCCGTGTCCGGATACCCGTCGATGTCGGTACCGGCGGGCGCCGTCGGCGAACTCCCGATCGGCCTGCTCCTGATGACCGGCAACCTGCGCGACGGCGAACTCCTGTCCCTGGGCGCCTCGATCGAGCACCACCTCCACGCCTGGCGCGCCCCGCGGTACCTGCCGACCATCGGCTCCTGACGCCCACCGACGGGCCCGCCCGAACCTCCGTTCCCGGCTGGGCCCGTCGGCTCGCCCCACCCGAACTCCCGCCGCCGCAAGGCGGCGTCGCGCCGATCGGCGGCACCGAAGCAGCCGGGCGCCCCATGCGGACCCGGACCCCCCGGAGGGGCCGGGTCCGCATGGGGCGCCCGGCTGCGCCGTTCGTGCGTCCGTGCGCCCTTGACCGGGGTCCGGGCTCGGCCGATCATGGCCGCCCTGCCTTCCGATCACCGTCGGCGGCGGTCGCACCACACGCGGGCTCCGGCCTCGCGACGAAAGGGGCCATCGTGCACGTCTCCTCCGGAATCGATCTCTTCGACGACGCCGTCCTCGCCGACCCCTACCCGACCTACGCCCGACTGCGCGAACTCGGCCCCGCCGTACGGCTCGACGCGCATGCCGTCTGGGCCCTGCCGCGCCACGCGGCCGTCGCCGACGCGCTGCGCGATCCGATCGGCTACTCCAGCGAACGGGCCCTGGCCCTGACCGAGCAGGTCAACGAGCGGGTCCTGACCGACACCGTGGTGGGCACCGACGGCGCCGCCCACGCGCGCCTGCGCCGGGTGCTCTCGCGCCAACTCGCCCCCAGGGCGCTGAAATCCCTCACCGCCGGCATGTACGCGCACGCCCGCGCACTGGTCGACGCGCTCCCGCGCGGCGAGGTCTTCGACGGCGTGGCCGACCTGGCCGCGCCGTTCGTCTCCGGCACGGTCATGCGCCTGATGGGCTTACCCGACCGGGACCGCGCCCGGCTGCTCGACCTCGCCGACGCGACGTTCGACACCTTCGGCCCCGATATCGCACGTACCCGGGCCGCGTTCCCGCGCGCCGAGGAGATGTTCGCCTACCTCGACCGCTTCGCCGCGCGCGGGCGGGTGGCGCCGGACAGTTGGCTCGGCGCGATCCACGCCGCGGCCGACCGGGGCGACATCGACGAATCCCAGGCCGTCCCGCTGATGCTCTCCTACACCGTCGCCGGCATGGACACCACCATCCACGCCGTCGGCACCGCCCTGCACCTGCTGGCCGCACACCCCGCGCAGTGGCGCCTGGTCCGCGAGCGCGCCGTCCCGGGCGACGCGGTCTTCGCCGAGGCGCTGCGGATGGAGGCCCCGATCCAGTGGTTCGGCCGCCGCGCCACCCGCGACATCCGGATCGGCGACACCGTCGTGTCGGCCGGCGACCAACTCCTCCTGCTCTACGGCTCGGCGGGCCGCGACCGGGCCAAATGGGGCCCGAGCGCCGACACGTTCGACATCACCCGCCCCGACAGCCGCGACCACCTCGCACTCGGCCTCGGCGTGCACCAGTGCGCCGGCAACCACCTGGCCGTCCTCGAACTCGACGCGGTGCTCACCGCCCTGGGCGACCGCTTCCACACCCTCGCCGCCGCGCCCGACCGGGCGCCCACGCGACGGGTCCACAACATCCTGCGCGGCCTGCACACCCTCCCGCTCGTCGCCGCTTAGCCCGTCGCACCGCACGGCCCGCCCACCGCGGATCCCGACCGGTACAGCCGATCCGGTCGGGATCCGCGGGCGGGTCCGGGCTACGGCGCGGGAATCGCGGAGAGTTCGTCGGTCAGGTCGTCCAGACCCAGCGACCCCTGCGACAGCGCGCTCATGTGCCACGCCTTC
Source organism: Embleya sp. NPDC020630 (assembly GCF_044334985.1). Lineage (NCBI taxonomy): Bacteria > Bacillati > Actinomycetota > Actinomycetes > Kitasatosporales > Streptomycetaceae > Embleya > Embleya sp. NPDC020630. Next base: position 92,989 of record NZ_JBIRUB010000009.1, on the reverse strand, counting down.
AGGTCGAACGCCGCGCCCTGCGCCCGCCGGGCGTTCTCCCGGCCCAGCAACCACGCGCGTTCGCCGAGCTTGTAGCCGATCGCCTGGCCGGGCATGGTCAGGTAGCGGGTCAACTCGCTGTCCACGAAGGCGTCGGGGAGGCCGCTGTTCGCGCCGAAGAACTCCTGCGCCAGGTCCGGGGTCCAGCGCTCCCCGGGATGGAACGGCGAGTCGGCCGGGATCTCCAGTTCCAGGTGCATGCCGATGTCGACGATCACCCGCGCGGCGCGCATCATCTGCGCGTCGAGGTAGCCCAGGCGGCGCTCGGCGTCGGTGAGGAAGCCCAGTTCGTCCATGAGGCGTTCCGCGTACAGCGCCCAGCCCTCGGCGTTGGCGCTGACCACCCCGACGGTGGCCTGGTAGCGGGACAGGTCGCCGGCGATGTGCGCCCACTGGGCGAGCTGGAGGTGGTGGCCGGGGACACCCTCGTGGTACCAGGTCGACACGAGGTTGTAGACCGGGAACCGGTCGCGGCCCATCGTCGGCAGCCAGGTCCGGCCGGGGCGGCTGAAGTCCTCGGACGGCTGGGTGTAGTACGGCGCGGCGGCGCTTCCCGGCGGGGCGATGCACGACTCGACCCGGCGCACCCGCTCGGCGAGGTCGAAGTGGGTGCCGTCGAGGTGCTCGATCGCCTCGTCCATCAGGGCCTGAAGCCAGGCCCGCACCTCGTCGACGCCCTCGATGTGCGTACCGTGCTCGTCCAGGTGCGCGAGCGCCACCCACGGCGTCGCGGCGCCGGGCAGGACCTTCTCCGCCTCATGGCGCATCTCGCCGAGGAGGCGGTGGTACTCCGACCAGCCGTAGGCGTAGGCCTCGTCCAGGTCGAGGTCGGCGCCGTTGAAGTACCGCGACCACACGGCGTACCGCTCGCGCCCGACGACCTCGGGGGCGTCGGCGACGGCGGGGGCGTACACGTCGCGCATCCAGTCGCGCAGCTCCACCACGGCGGCGGTCGCCGCGCGTGCGGCCTCGTCGAGTTCGGCGCGCAGGGCCTGCGGGCCGGCGGCGGCGAAGTCCTCGAACCAGCCGCGCCCGTTGCCGTCGGTGTCGGCCCACTCGCCGAGCTGGGCGACACACGCCCCGGTCGGGCGGGGCGCCGCGTACAACTTGCGCTCCAGGCCCAGCTCCAGCGACTCGCGGTAGCCCGAAAGCGCGTGCGAGACCGCACGCAGCCGCTCGACGATCGCGGCCCAGTCCGCGTCCGTCTCCGCGGGCGTCACGGTGAACACCTCACGCACGAAGTGCATCGGCGTGCCCATGTTCCCGACGGTCCGCAGCCCCTCCCCGCTCTCGTGCACGGCCAACTCGGCCGTCAACCGCTCACGCAACAGCCGCGCACACCGCCGCTCGACCGCCACCTCCGCCCCATCCCGCCGCTCGGCCTCGGCGAGCGCGGCAAGCGTGTCGCGAGCCAACGCGGCCCGCGCCTCCTGCCCCTCGGGAGACAGATCGGGCAACCGCCCGGAACACTCCGCAACACCGAGAAACGTCCCCATCACGGGATCGAGCACAACGAGTTCGTCGACATAGGAGTCGGCAACCTGACGCGGAAGCGGAACACTGTTGACTGACATACCCCCATCCTCATACGCCGACAACCCCCACGTCACCCGGGTTCCCCCACCATCCACCCCAACCCCCACCCGAACACCCCCGCGAAAGCCCGAACATGCGCCCCACCACCCACGACCCCGACTACGTCGCCTTCGTCGCCCGTCGCATTCTCGACCACGTACGAGAAGCACCCGAACTCGCCACGTTGGCGGCGCCGTTGAGGTTCGAGACCACACCGCGCGGCATCGTGATGCGGCCCCCTCCGGGCGCGGCGCACGGGGACATCCTGGACAACCTGCGCTCCTTCCTCGCCTCCCTGCCGCGCGACGGCGCCGCCGAGCGGGCGCTGCGGGAAAACACCTCGGTGGAGTTCGGCGCGTCCGAGCGCACCCCCGACCTGGTCGTGTTCGACCCGTCCCGCCGCGTCCTGGTCCGAGCCGGCAAGGCCATGTCCCCCGCCGGGATCCTGATGCTGGTGGAGGTGACGTCGAATTCCACCCGACGCGAGGACCTCGACCGTGACGACCCGGCGGCCAAACCACGCCAGTACGCCGCGAGCGGCATCCCGCTGTACCTGGTCGTCGACCGCCGCAGGGCCGAGGTGCTGCTCTTCCGCGACGCGATCCACGGCACCTACCCGGCTCCGACCGTCTTCCACGTCGGTGAACCCGTCTGGCTCCCCAAACCCTTCTCCGCCGCCTGGCCCACGGAGTTCATGAAGGACCTCCTCTGACCCCCGCCGTCCGCGCTGACCGCCCCGGGGGCTTGTCGGGGGGTGGGTGGGTGGGGAGGATCCTGGGATGGGACGGGTTTATGACGATGCGCGGTTGGCCGGGGTTTATCAGGTCGGGAACGAGATGCCCGCGGAGGCGCTGCGGGTTTGGGCGGAGGTGATCGGGGCGTTTGCGCCTCGGCCGGGGCCGGTGGTGGTCGAGATCGGGGCGGGGACCGGGATGTTCTGTGCGGCGTTGGCCGAGTGGGGGCACGCGTCGCGCGTGGTCGGGGTCGATCCCTCGGTGGCCATGCTCGGCGAGGCCCTGCGGTACAACGCCCATCCCCGGGTGCGCTACGTCGCCGGCAGCGCCGACGCGGTGCCCACGCGCGGGGGGCTGTTCGACTTGGCCCTGCTCTCGCGCGTCGTGCACCACCTGCCGGATCGTCGCGCCTGTGCCCGCGAGTTGGCGCGCGTCCTGCGGCCCGACGGTGTCGTGGTGATCCGTACGACCTTTCGCGAGCGCCTGGACGCACTCGTCTACCACTACTGGCCCCGCCTTCGGGACAGCGACGAACGGCGGTTCCCCGGACGGGAGGAGGTCGTGGCCGACTTCGCCGCCTGCGGGTTCGCGCTCCGGGAGATCGACTCCCTCGCGCAGCCGGTCACCGCGAGCCTGCACGAATTCCACGCACGGATGACCACCCGACCACAATCGAAGTTCACCCGCCTGACCGACGCCGAGTACGACGAGGGCCTGCGCCGGCTGGCGATCGACGCCGCCGCCGAACCCGAGGACGCGCCCCGACCGGTGCAAGAACGCTACGACATCGCGGTGTTCGCTCGCACGAGTGGGTGAACTGCCGGACTGCTGAGGGCGGTTCGAGGACGATGGGCCGCCGCCCGGATGCGGCGTCCCGTCGCGTGGTTGTGCGGAGGTGCGGGCGCCGCCGAGCACACACCTCCGCGCGTCTCAGCGGGACCGGCGCAAGGACATCGGGTCGATTCCGCCGCCGTCGATGGCGAATGTGGTGCCGCGCGTGGCGAAGTACGGGGTCAGCATGTCCGCGAACGTCATCACGTCGACCCGCTTGACCAACTCGGCCTCGGCCGCCGTCCATTCGTCGCAGCCGGCGACGTCCGGCTTGCTCATGGCCAGGCCCACCCGGCGCTGGTACTCGGGGTTGTCGACGCCGCCGAAGTTGAGCCCGTCGGGCGCCTTGGCGCCGCTGAAGAAGGGCACGAGCTGGTCGTGCTGGGTCAGCGTGATCGGCGTCCAGGAGATGTCCCACTGCCCGGAGGCCAGCACCTCTCCCGTGATCCCGGCGGTGAGCGGCCGACGGTTGACCTTGACCCCGAACGAGCGCCACTGGTCGACCGCCAGCTCCACCGCGGACAGCAGTTCCGAACCGGCCGTCGCCGAGTAGGGCAGCACGATGGACAGTTGCCTGCCGTCCTTGGTCCAGTGCCCGCCCGACTTGGTCCACCCGGCCCCGCGCAGCGCGGCCGCCGCGCGCGCCGGGTCGTGCGGCGGGATGTTGGCGCTCACCGCGTCCGCCGGGCAGGTCGGCAGCATGGTGACCGCGACCCGGGTCGGCGCCGAGCCCTTGCCGCCGGTGGCCACCGCCCCCAGCTGCTTGAGGTCGAGCGCGGCGGTCAGCGCCCAGCGCACCGCGGGATCGGCGGTGACGTGATCGGGCGCCTCGTTGTACAGGAACATCCCGTACGGGTCGCGCTGGACGCGGTACTTCAGCCCCGCCGCGGTCAGCCGGACCCGGTCGGCGCCGGTCACGGAGGCGATGTCGAGCTGCTTGCCCAGCAGCAGGTTGGCCCTGGTCGAGGGGTTGGCGACGACCTTGAACACCAGCCGCTCGGGCAGTTCGGTGGAGTTCGCGCCGCCCGGCCCCCAGACGTATTCGGGCCGCTTGGTGTAGGTGAAGTGGTCACCGGTCGCAGCCTCGACGAGCCGGTAGGGGCCGGTGCCGTCGGTGGCGTGGTTGAGCGAGTCGGGCGCCGCGAGCGCCGAGGGGCACACCAGCGGCAGTTGCGAGGCGCCGCGCAGCAGGAACGGGGTGGGTTCGGGGGTGCGCAGGACGAGCGTGTTGGTGGCGTCGTCCGCGGTGGCGACCGTTCCCGGCGTCACGGCCAGGCCGTACAGCGGTGAGGTGTTCTTCGGGTCGGCGATGTAGTTGTACTGCGCCGCGACGGCGGACGCGGTCAACATCCGGCCGTCGCCGCACCGCACGTCGCGCCGCAGGGTGAACGTGGCCGACAGCGGATCGGACTCCCACTTCTCGGCCACGCCGGAGACGATCTGCCCGTCGACCGTGGTGTTGACCAGCGCGTCGTAGGAGAACCGCGTCATCAGCGAGGTGATCTTGGACAGCGAGGTGAGCGGAGACAGGTTGGCGGGGTCCTCGGAGATACCGATCGTGATCGTGTCGCTCCCGCCCGCGCTCGACGCTCCGGTGCCGCCGCATCCGGTGGCGAGCATCCCCACGGCCACCGCGCCGGCCGCCGCCCGCGCGGCGCCTCTCATCGTGCACCACCGGCGGGAACGGCGGAGCGCGTACGCCCTTCGCCCCCCGATGCGGCGGCGATCGACGTACGAATGTTCGGATCCACCGTCCGGACACCGGACCCGACCGCATCGGATCGTCCCATGCTGGATACCTCCTCGGAGAACGGCGCGACTGCCGCAGTGGACGCTCAGGGTAGGCAGCGCCCGAACACCTCGAATCGTCGCCGCGGACGAAGAGCGATCACCGAATCCGTCCGAATCGCCAACCCGAGACGCCACGATGCCGGGCAGTCTTCACGCCATCCGCCGCGCGCCTCCGCACCGAGAGCCCACTCGGTCCAACCAGGCATGCCATTTGCCTAAATACATTAGGCATGCACATAATTCATTCAGGTGAATCCGAGAGTGGATGAGGAGGCCGGGCATGGCGCGCGTGGGGTTGACCACCGAAAACGTGGTGCGAGCCGGAGCCGAGCTGGCCGACGAGATCGGATTCACGCAGGCGACGCCCGCGGAGTTGGCCCGGCGACTCGGCGTGCGGACCGCGAGCCTGTACTCGCATGTCGCCAACGCCCACGACCTCAGGACCCGCATCGCGCTGCTCGCGCTGGAGGAACTCGCCGACCGGGCCTGCGCCGCGATCGCCGGACGCGCGGGCAAGGACGCGCTGACCGCCTTCGCGAACGTCTACCGCGACTACGCCCTCGCCCACCCGGGCCGCTTCGCCGCCGCGCGATACCGGCTCGACCCGGAGCCGGCCGCCACCGGCGCCGGCGTCCGGCACGCGCGGATGATGCGCGCGCTGCTGCGCGGATACGACCTGGCCGAACCGCACCAAACGCACGCCGTCCGGCTGCTGGGCAGCGTCTTCGCCGGCTTCGTAGACCTGGAGTCCGCCGGCGGCTTCGAGCACAGCTCCCCCGACTCGCAACAGAGCTGGACCGCGATCCTCGACGCGCTCGACGGCCTGCTGCGCACCTGGCCCACCACCTCCTGACCCCTCCCCCGCCACCTCCGCAGAACGAAGAGACCCAGCCCATGCACACCCCGTACGCCCACACCACCACCCCCATCACGCCCGACCTGCTGCGCGGCGCCCTCGACCTGGAGCACACCGAACGCGGCGTGATGCCCCACCGATTGCCCGCGCACGCCCGCCGGCAGATCCCGGACGGGCAACTGGCCATGGCCGAGTCCCAACCCTCCGGCGTACGACTGGCGCTGCGCACCCGGGCCGCCGTCCTCGAACTGGACGTCGTGGCCGGCAAGCGTGTCTACCCCGGAGCCCCGCCGCGCCCGGACGGCGTGTACGAACTCCTCGTCGACGGAAGCCTCACCGCTCGGGCGAGCGTGCCCGACGGCGACACGCTCACCATCGACCCGGCCGGCGGAACCGCACACACCCGGCCCGGCCCGGTGCGCACCCTGCGCTTCACCGACCTGCCCACCCACGACAAGCACGTCGAGATCTGGCTGCCGCACGACGAAAGCACCCAGCTGGTCGCTCTGCGCGGCGACGCCCCCATCCACGCGGCACCGGCGCACGGGCGCAAGGTGTGGCTGCATCACGGCAGTTCGATCAGCCACGGCTCCAACGCGACCACCCCGACCGGGACCTGGCCGGCCCTGGCCGCGGCCCGAGGCGGCGTGGAGCTGATCAACCTCGGCTTCGGCGGCGGCGCCCTGCTCGACCCGTTCACCGCCCGCGCCATGCGCGACACCCCCGCGGACCTGATCAGCCTCAAGATCGGCATCAACATCGTCAACGCGGACCTGATGCGGCTGCGGGCGTTCGGCCCGGCCGTGCACGGATTCCTCGACACCATCCGCGACGGACACCCCGACACCCCGCTGCTGGTGGTCTCGCCGATCCACTGCGCCATCCACGAGCACACCCCGGGGCCGTGCGCCGTGGACCCGGCCGCGTTCGGCGAGGGGCGCCTGCGCTTCGTGGCCACGGGCGATCGTGCGCAGGTCGCCGCCGGGCGGCTGACCCTGACCGTGATCCGGGACGAGCTGGCCCGGATCGTCGCACGGCGCGCCGCCGACGACCCGAACCTGCACCACCTCGACGGCCTCGACCTGTACGGCGCGGCGGACCAGGCCGAACTCCCGCTGCCCGACGACCTGCACCCGGACCCGGCCGCCCACCGGCGCATCGGCGAACGGTTCGCCCGCCTCGCCTTCGGCCCCGCAGGCCCCCTGTCCGCCGGGGCCGGTTGACCTCGCCGTCGCCGCTACGCCTGCAATGCGGCGATTTCCGCCTCGAACAGCAGCTCCGGGTCGAACTCCATGCCGACGAAGTGGCCGGCGAGTTCCAGGGACAGCACGCCGTGCAGCCGAGTCCAGAAGATCAGGGCCCGGTGCAGCACGGCCGGCGGCGCGGGGTGCTCGCCCGCCCAGCGCCGGTGCCGCGCCAGGTGCGCCTCCAACGCGGTCGTGGCGTGCTCGGCCGGCGGTTGCGCACTCCACATGTCGAGCAGAGTGGTCATGATCTCGGCGGAGATCGCGGTGATGTCGTCGGGGGCGTGGTAGCCGGGGACGGGCGTGCCGTAGATCAGCAGATAGCGCTGCGGATCCGCCAGCGCCCACCGGCGCATGGCGCGCGCCGTCGCGGCCACGTCGGCGCCGCTCTCGAAGGCGACCCGGACGGCGTCGGCCATGCTGCGGTACGCGTCCCGGATCAACTCGGTGATCAGCTCGTCACGGCCGGCGAAGTAGCGGTAGAGCGCGGGCCCGCTCATGCCCATCTGCTTGGCGATCGCGTTGAGCGAGAGCGCGGACGCACCCGCCGTGGCGATCTGCTCCCATGCGTGTTGCTTGATCTCCGTCCGCACCTGCGTCCGGTAGCGCTCACGCGGGGTGTTCGCCTCGGTTTCCGCCATGACCCGCCACCTTTTCGCACACGCAGCCACATCCCCGCATTTCAGTTAGAAGCTATCACAAACCTGAACGTCCTTCCGGAAGCCACCGCGCAGGCCCACCCGCCACAGGCCCCCGCCCACCTACCGCACCCCCGCGCACACGTCGCCGATCGCCTCGTCCAGGATGCCCAGCCCGAGCGAGAGTTCGTCCTCGGTCGCGGTCAACGGCGGCGCGATCCGGAACACCCCGCCCATGCCCGGGAGTTGCACGATGTTCATGTGCAGCCCCAACTCCAGGCAGCGCCGGGTGACCCGCGCGCCCAGCTCGTCGGAGGCGTGCTTCGCGTCGTCCCGGTCGACGACCAGTTCGAGGCCGGCGAGCAACCCGCGACCGCGGATGTCGCCGACCACCGGGTGACGCTCGGCGAGTTCGACCAGCCCCCGACGCAGGAACGCGCCCAGCGAGCGGGCCCGTTCGTCCAGCCGATCCGCGATCAGCACGTCCAGCACGGTGTTGCCCACCGCCGCCGGCAGCGGGTCGGCGACGTGCGTGGTGAAGAACAGGAACCCCCGCTCGTGCGCCCGCTGTTCGATCTCCGCGCTGGTGACCACCGCGGCCAGCGGCAGCCCCGCGCCGAGCGTCTTGGACAGCGTGAGGATGTCCGGCACGACGCCGTCGCGCTCGAACGCGTACCAGTCCCCGGTGCGACACAGGCCGGTCTGCGCCTCGTCGAGGATCAGCAACATCCCCCGCTCGCGGCACTTGTCGCGCAGCGCCGCCAGGTAGCCGAGCGGCAACTCGATGATGCCGCCCGAGCTGAGGATCGGCTCCACCAGGCACGCGGCCAGACTGCCGGTCGACTGCGCGTCGATCAGGTCGAACGCGAAGTGCAGCTGCCGCCGCCAGTCGAGCGTTCCGTCCGCCGCGACGAAGTCCGGCCGGTACACGTTCGGCACCGGAATGGCGAAGTTGCCGGGCGCGCCCGGCCCGTAGCCCTTGCGTCCCGCGCTGTACGTCGCGGACGCGGCAGCCTGGGTCATCCCGTGCCAGGACCGCGCGAACGAGACGATCTCGTGCCGGCCGGTGACCAGCTTGGCCATCCGGATCGCCGCCTCGTTCGACTCGGCGCCGGTCGTCAGCAGCAACACCTTCTCCAACGGATCCGGCAGCGTCCGGGCCAGCCGCCGGGCGAGGTCGACCACCGGACGGCTGAGCATGCCGCTGTACAGGTGGTCCAGGGTCGCCACCTGCCGCCGCACGGTGTCCACGATCGCCGGGTGCGCGTGGCCCAGGATCGCGCTCATCTGCCCGGAGGTGAAGTCGAGGATGCGCCGGCCGTCGGCGGTGAACACGAAGCTCCCGGCGGCACGGTCGATGATCTCGCGGGTGAACTCGCCGCCGTAGCGCACGAGATGCCGCTCGGCGTCGGTCCAGAACGGGTCGGCGAAGGACGACGAGGAAGTGGTCGAAGCAGCCATGTCCCGACGGTAGGTCGGGCCCGAAGCACACGTCCAGCGCACGATTGTGGCCTCGCTGTTCGGCTCTGCCGTACAACAATGGCGAGATGATGAACCCCTGGCGGCTGCGGCTGCTCAGCCAACTGCACACCCTCGGTACCGTCCGCGCGGTCGCCCAGGCGGCCAACCTGAGCCCGTCCAGCGTCTCCCAGCAGCTCGCCGTCCTGGAGGCCGAGACACACACCCGCCTCCTGGAGCGCACCGGCCGCCGGATACGGCTGACCTCGGCCGGACTGATCCTCGCCCACCGCGCCCGAGCGATCCTCGACCACATGGACGGCGTCGAGGAGGAACTGCGCGGCTTCGCCGACGAACCGGCCGGACTGGTGCGCCTGGGCGCGTTCCAAAGCGCCATCCACTCCATGGCGGTGCCCGCGGTGACCCGGCTGGCCCGCGAACACCCGCGCCTGGACGTGCAGTTGCTGGAGCTGGAACCGCACGAGAGCATGCCAGCGCTGCGCGTCGGCGACGCCGACGTCATCATCACCACCACCGACTTCGACGAACTGCCGCTGGGCCCCGACCTCGACCTGGTCCCGCTGGGCACCGACCCGATCGTGCTGGTGGTCCCGCCCGGGCATCCCGCCGCCGGGCGCGGCACCGCGGACCTGGCGGCCTGCGCCGACGAGCCGTGGGCGTTCGACATACCGCAGTCGTACATGGCCAACCTCGCGCTGCGCCTGTGCCGCCGCTCGGGCTTCGAGCCTCGGGTGGTGTGCCGGTTCAGCAACTACATGATGACGCTCCAGCACGTCGAGGCCGGATTGTCCATCGCGCTGCTGCCGGGCCTGGCGGTCGACCACCGCTATCGGGTACTCACCCGCGAACTGGCCACCCCGCAGACCCGGACGATCACGGCGGCGATCCGCCGGGGCTCACCACAACGCGCCGCGGTCCGGGCGGTGCTGGACGTACTCCGCGACCGCCCGCAAGCACCACCGCCGCCGGGCCGCTCCTGACACATTGATAATGTTATGCGCGTAAGCAAACCGTCGAGGAGAGCCGAGAGAGAAGAGCCATGGACTTCGACCGGGCCGACGCCCTCAACCAGGCCATCCGCCTACTGAGCCTGCGCCACCGGGCCAGGATCACCACCCTGCTCGCCCCCCTCGGCCTGCACCCCGGCCAGGAGGCACTGCTGCTCGAACTCGCCCGCAACGGCCCGATGATCCAGGGCCGACTCAGCGACGCACTCGGCTGCGAGCCGCCCAGCGTCACCCTGATGACCCGCAAACTCGAAGCCGCCGGCCACATCCGCCGCACCCCGGCACCCACCGACAAACGCGCCTCCGTCGTCGAACTCACCGACAGCGGCACCGACTTGGTCGAGCGGATCAAACAGGCATGGTGCACCCTGGCCGAGGAAACCGTGACCGGACTGCCGGAGCCGACCGTCGCCCAACTCCCCGACCTCCTCACCACACTGACCACCAACGTCGACACCAGACGCACCCGCCGACCCCACGACGGATGACCCGACACCACGAGAGGCACCGACCGCACCGGCCGGAGAACCCGGCTACAGGTCCAGCACCGCGCGCAACGCCTGATCGACCCGCTCCATCACCTCGCGGGCCACGGCGCCGACCAGCTTCGCGTCCTCGAACCCGGCGGTGCGCAACTGCCGAAGGTTGACCGCCACCGCGGTCGACGGCAGCGGCTGCTCGATCACCACGGACATCGCCGTGTCCGGGAAACGGCCCGCCGGATGCAGCACGATCGCGAGCACCGCCGCATAGGCCTGTTCGAGACCGTCCAGCGAGACGACCAGGACATCGCGGCCGTCGCCCAACGTCCAGATCTCGCCACGCCTCACAGCCCGTCGCCCTCGCCGCACAACTCCTCGCCCAGACCCAGCGCGGCCAACTGCCGAGCGGCGTCCAGCACCGCCTGCCGGCGCGCGGCCCGCACGATATAGGCATTCAGCGACAACCCCGCCGCCGCCGCGCCCGCCCGGATCGAGGCGTCGAGATCGTCGGGAATCCGCAACGTCATCACCGTCATGCCACCAACGTAGCAACCACACTCCGGTGGCGTCCCCCGGTGGCGGCGATTTCGCCCGACCGGACCTCGTTCCTCCCCTCCCACCCCGCGCGCATACCCCCACCCCACCCGCGCCCGTACCGCCGCACCGACACCGTTTGGGCGCGCGACCCCAGGGCAGGCCGCAGACATATCGTTCGTCCCACCGTGGGAGGTGACCGGTATGACCGCCGTGACCGAGTCGGTCGACGTGGACGTCCCGCTGCACACGGCGTATCTCCAGTGGACCCGCTTCGAGGAGTACCCGCAGTTCATGGACGGCGTCGAAGAGGTGGTCCGGCTCGACGCCCACCACCACTATTGGAAGACCTACACCGCGGGCGTGACCCGCGAATTCGGCACCGAAACCGAGGAACTCCCCGACGAACGCATCTCCTGGTGCACCGTGTCGGACGAACCCCGCCACCACGCGCTCGTGACCTTCCGCGCGGTCGACGCCGACCACACCACCATCGATGTCGTCACCGAAGTCGAACCCGAAGGCCTCACCGACACCACCGAGACCACCCCGCCCTTCACCGCGACCCGGGTCCGGCCGGACCTGCTGCGCTTCAAGGAACTCGTCGAGACCAAGGCCCTCGGCGCGATGCGCGACACCCCGAACGCCACCGGCCGCAGCCGCATCCCCCCGGACTGACACCGCCCCACCGCGCGACGAACGACGAGGCCGGCTCGACCATCCGCCGAGCCGGCCTCCTCACGCGCGACCACCCTCAAACGTTGCCCTCCGGCGGCTCCGGCGGCCGTTGCGGCGCGGGCGCCGTCGGCTCCCCACGCACATCCGCACGCTCGGCCCGCGCCGGATCAGCCTGCCACTCGTGCGCGGTCCGGTACCTGGCCAACCGGCCATCCCGGTCGTAATCCCCCACGCGCGCAGCGGAGTTGCGCCGCCGCGCCCGCATCCGCATCCCCGTCGCCACCATCGCCAGCGCCGCGCAGAACAACAGCGCCAGAGCCAGACCGGCCAGGAACGCCGCCAGCGTGTCGAGGGTGACCATGTCCGTGCCGAACATGCTCACCGTGTACTCGGGCCCCCCGGAGGTGTTGTACGCGACGAGCAGGGCCGCGAACGCGACACTCGCCGCCGCGATGAAGAGTCCGATGATGATCACGACGCTCACATCCGTTCCGCTCTGGATTGCGTGCGGCACCCCCACCCATCCACGCTACGCCCGTCTTCGGGCCGGCCCAACCCGTACCGGGCACGCTCGCACCGCGTCCGCGACCGGCCACACGCCGACACGATCGCCGAGGTCACACGGGTTGCGGCTCGGGCTCCGGGCCCGGCTCGGGTTCGGGCGTGGGCCCCGGTCGCGGCGGCTCCGGCTCCGGCACGGGCCCCGGCCCCGGTCCCGGCCAGGGCGTCGGCTGCGGCGGGCGGGTATCCGGGTCAACCGGCATGGGAATGGTCATCGCTCTGTCTCCCTCACATCGCTCCCCGGGTCCGCCCCGGGGTCTTTCGGCGGCGTCCGTCCCCACGACCTCCCGTCCGTCTCCCGCTCGGATCGCTCCACCGACGCGTCCCCGACGGCTCTCGCGCTCCGAACACTCCCTCCGCCCGCCTACCCGGATCCCGCACCGCGACGCGTCCACGACCCGTCCGTGATCCACCCGCGCCGCGCCGCCGAACTCCCCGCACCGGCGCGCGCCGGCTCCCGAACCCGTACGCGAGCCCGCCACGCGCTCACCCGGCGTCGCCGCCCTGCGGAACGATCACCAGCGGCCCGGGAGCGTGATGGATCAGCCCGTTGGTGACCGAACCGAGCAGCATGCCGCGGAAACCGCCCATCCCCCGACTGCCCACCACCAGACACAGCGCCTCCGCCGCCGCATCCGCCAACGCGCGCACCCGATGGCCCAGAATCGTCACCCGCTCCACCGACACGTCCGGATACTTCTCGCTCCACCCCGCCAACGTCTCGCCCAGCCGGATGAGCGCCTCCTCCACCTCTGCCTCGCTGCCGAACGCGGCCACCATGCTCGCCGTCGGCGGACGCACATGCACCGCCCGCAGGCCCGCGCCGCGCAACGAGGCGGTCTCGAAGGCGTACCCGACGGCCCGCTCGCACCCGGCCGACCCGTCGACGCCCACCACCACCGCCGGCGGCTCCCCGGTGATCGGCTCGGGCCCACGCACCACCGCCACCGGACACGGCGCGTGCGCACTCACCGGAACCGCGATGCTGCCCGTCGTCAACAACTCGGTGAACGCGGACAACCGGCGCGACCCGAGCACCAGCACACTCGCCTCACGCGCCTCCACCCGCAACACGTCCACCGGCCGCCCGTCCACCGCCGCCGTGGTCACCGCCACATCCGGTCTGCGCTTGGCCGCCACCACCCGCGCCTTGTCCAACAGCGCCTCGTCGGCCGCGCGCCGACGTTCGGCCCAACTGCGGCGCACCACGGGGACCCCGGCCTCGGGATACGTCTCGACCGACCAGTCGAAGACGTGCGCCCGATGCAGCCGCCCGTCGTGCCGGCTCGACTCCGCCGCGGCCTCCGCACCCGCCGGATCGGCCGGCCACTCCGACGCGTGGACCAGGCGCAGCGGCAGCGCGTGTCGGGCGGCCTCGTCGGCGGCCCAGGAGACGGCGAGCATGCCCGCCGCCGAGTTCTCGACTCCGACCACCACGGGCCGACGTCCGGTTGTCATGACAGCTCCCGGTCCTGGGAACCCCCCTCGATGGCGATGCTGTCCTTCCACTGTCCCTCGTCCGTCCGCCGTCTGCCTCGCGTGCGCGCGCCGTCGTCGCGACGACGGGCACTCGGTGCGCCGCAGTCGCAGAATCGAAGGAGCGGGACGAGCCGAGATCGGCGACCGCGATCACCCACCGCGCCCGCGCCGGAACGGCACGCGTCGGACCGGCGGGCGCCGATCACCCGGGCCGCGTCCCCGGAACCGTCCCCCACGGCCCGAGCCCCGGCCTGTTCCCCGCGTTCGCACGGAGGAGGAACCATGCTCTTCACCGATCGAGTCGACGCGGGTCGACAACTCGCCGCCGGGCTGAGCCACCTCGCCGGCGAGGACGTGCTCGTCCTGGGCCTGCCCCGAGGCGGGGTACCGGTCGCGGCGCAGGTGGCCGACGCCCTGCACGCGCCCCTGGACGTATGCCTGGTGCGCAAACTCGGCGTGCCGTCCCACCCCGAACTGGGCATGGGCGCCATCGCCGAGGACGGGACGCGCGTACTCAACGACCACGTCGTGCGCAGCTCGCGCGTCTCCGCGACCACGTTGCGCGACATCGAAGAGCGCGAGCGGGCCCTGCTGGCCGAGCGCGCGCACCGCTACCGGGGCCGCCGACCGCCCCCCGAACTCGCCAACCGCACCGTCTTGATCGTCGACGACGGCATCGCCACCGGATCCACCGCCCTCGCCGCCTGCCGCACCGTCCGGGCCCGCGGCGCCGCCCGCGTGATCCTCGCCGTACCCGTCGCGCCGTCCGGCTGGTCGGCGGGAGCGGACGCCGACGAACTGGTCTGCCTGCACAACCCCCTCGGCTTCATGGCGGTCGGACAGTTCTACTCGGACTTCTCCCAGACCACCGACGAGGAGGTCGTCGACTGCCTGGCCCGCGCCGCCGCCCGGAACCCGACACCGGGCCCGTCCGGCGGGGCCGGCCCGACGGACGAGGACGTGGACCTGCCCGTCGGAGCCGTGCGCCTGCGCGGCCGGCTCACCCTCCCCGCCGGAGCCGACCGCATCGTCGTGTTCGCGCACGGCAGCGGCAGCAGCCGACACAGCCCCCGCAACCGCTTCGTGGCAGACGTCCTCAACCGCGCCGGCCTGGGCACCCTGCTCTTCGACCTGCTCACCGAAACCGAGGAACAGGCCCGAGGCAACGTCTTCGACATCGAACTCCTGGCCGCGCGCCTCGTCGCCGTCACCCACCGACTCCGCGAACGACCCGAGGCCCGAACGGCGAGCGTGGCCTACTTCGGCGCCAGTACCGGCGCCGCCGCCGCGCTGTGGGCCGCGGCCGACCTCAGCGACCGGGTGAGCGCCGTCGTCAGCCGCGGCGGCAGGCCCGACCTGGCCACACCCCGCCTACCCGAGGTCACCGCCCCTACCCTGCTCATCGTCGGCGGCGACGACACGGGCGTCCTCGCCCTGAACGAACAGGCCCGCAACCGGCTGCGCTGCGAAAGCGAACTGGCGGTCGTGCCCCACGCCGGCCACCTCTTCGCCGAACCCGGCACCCTCGCCGCCGTCGCGGACCTGGCCCGAGCCTGGTTCACCGCCGACGCGCACCACCGCGCCCCGACGCCGCCGGCGTCGTGACCGCGCCGGGTCGCTCCGAAGTCACCCCGCGGACCCCGCGCGGACACGGTCGTAGACGAGGCACAGCGTGCCGTGCTCGCCCGCGGATTGTGCCGTGAGCGTCCACTCGGCCGCCGGCAGGCCGTCCTCGAACAGGCGCGGGCCGCCGCCGAGGAAGACCGGGAACACGGTGAGCGCCAGGCGGTCGACCGCGTCCGCGGCCAGCAGCGCCTTGATCACACCGGCGCTGGCGAGCACGAGGATGTCGCCGCCCTCGCTCGCCTTGAGGTCGGCGGCCACCTCTGCGGTCGGCCTGTTCACGATCGTCGTCCGCTCCCAGTGCGCGGGCGCCTGGCCGAGAGTGGAGGAGAGCACGACCTTCTCGGTCCCGACGAGCCACTTCGCGAAGCCCTCGTCGCGCGGATCGACGCCCTCCGCGCCGATGATCGTGGGCCAAAAGCCCAGGAATCCCTCGGCGTTGACCCGCCCGAGCAGTGCCGTCGTGGCCGGCTCCCACAGGTGGGTGAGGTGGTCGCGGGCGACGTCGGTGAGCGCGTACGGCATCACCCAGCTCATGTCCTCGGGGGCGTCGGGGCGGGCATAGCGGCCGTCGAGGGACAGGGCGATGTTGGTGACGATCCTGCGGCCGGCGGTCTGCGTGCTCATCGCGTGCTCCTGGTGTCGGTGTCGGGGGTGTGCGCGGCCGCGGCGAGGGCCGCCGCGAGCTTGTCGAGGCTTTGGCCGAAGCCGATCTCGATGCCGGCGATGAAGTCGGCCGACTCGACGGTGCTGTCGGTGATGTGCCAACGCACGTCGAGCCGGGTGCCGGCGCCGTCGGGGCGCAGGTCCAGCTCGACGTGGGAGGTGAAGGCGGGCCCGCCGTCGGGCAGCAGCGGCGAGAGCCGGTACGCGAGGCGCTCGCCGGGGCGTACCTCGTCGACGACGCCCTCCGCCCGGCCCACGACCGGGCCGCTGTCGTCGAGGTCCTCCGCATCGCGATACTCCAGCACGACCCGCCCACCGGGTCGCGCCTCGAAGACCAACTCTGCGACCCGCAGATCGTCGGGCACCCACCATCGACCCAGCAGAGCCGCCTCGGTCAGATACGGCCAGAGCACACCCGGCCGCGCCGGCAACGACCGGGCGAACCCGAAGGAGCGGCCGTCGGCCCACCCCGCCTCCCCGGCGGCGAGCCGCTCCACCTCCAGGCCGCGCCCGTAGCGGTCGTGGGTCTCCCCCGGCCCGCCGACGCGCTCGGCCGCATCGGCGATCCGCCCGAGCGCGTCGGCCAGTTCCCGCAGCGGACCGGGCCGCAGCGCATAGATCCGACGCTGCCCGCTGCGCTGCGACGCGACGATCCCGGCCCGCTCCAACGTCTGGAGGTGCTTGGTCGTCTGCGGTTGCCGCGCCTCGGCCAACCGAGCCAACACCCCGACCGGCCGAGGCCGCTGCGCCAACAACACGACAAGCCGCAGGCGAGCCGGATCGGCGAGCGCGACAAGGAGTTCGTCCATGCCTCAAGTATTCACTCACACGAATATTCGTGTCAACGAATACTTTTCGAAGGCTTGTTCAGCCTTCAAAGAGCCTGTTATCGACCCGCCTTGCGGCAGAGGATTTCTCCGTGTTGCACCGAGAACCAGCCGTCCTCGCGACCGCCCCACTGCCGCCAGGCGTTCGAGACCGCGTGCAGTTCGTCGGGGGTCGCGTGGCCGCCGGCGACGGCGCGGTCCGCGTAGGCCGAGGCCAGGGTCCGGTCCGCCCACAGGCCGCTCCACCAGGCGCGCTCGGCCGAGTCGGCGAAGCACCATGTGCTCGACGTGGCGGTGATGTCGGGGTAACCGGCTTGCAGCGCCCAGGACTTGAGCCGCCGCCCCGCGTCCGGCGCGCCGCCGTTGGCGCGGGCCACCCGCAGGTACAGGTCCAGCCATTCGTCCATGCCGGGCGCGGGCGGAAACCAGACCATCGCCGGATAGTCCGCATCCCGGGCGGCGATGAAACCGCCCGGCCTGGTCACGCGGTACATCTCCCGCAGGGCCCGCACCGGGTCGCCCACGTGTTGCAGCACCTGGTGCGCGTGTACGACGCAGAACGTGTCGTCCGGGTAGTCCAGGGCGTGCACGTCGGCCACCGCGAACTCCGTGTTGGCCAGCCCGCGTTCGGCGGCCGTGGCGCGCGCCCGCTCCACGATGTCCGGCGCGTGGTCGACACCGGTGACCCCGCCGTCGGGGACCAGCGCCGCCAGGTCGGCCGTGATGGTGCCCGGCCCGCACCCGATGTCCAGGATCCTCATGTGCGGCTCGATCCGATCGAGCAGGTAGGCCGCCGAGTTGGCGGCGGTCCGCCAGGTGTGTGACCGCAGCACCGACTCATGGTGCCCGTGCGTGTATACGGCGGATTCCTTTGACATGACGTCCCCATCTCTCGCCTGCTCGCAGCCCGATTCACGCGTGTCCACGTCGCGAACCGATGCACCCCACCGTACGCCGGCATGTCGAATGATGAGATTTGAATCTCGACATCCGGACATCAGGAGAGTCGACATCATCCGAACGCAGATCAGCCGGGGTCTCGTTCGACGCCGCGATCACGTGGCGCGCGCCCGGCGGTGGAGTCCGGGCCGGGCGAGGCATCGACGACCGGCGGCTCCTGCGGATGGATCGCGACCACCGCGGTGAAGCCGGTGGCGGTCGGATCCGGCACCACCCGGCGACGGCCGTCGATGATCGCGCGGGCCCGGGCCGCACGCGCCGCGGCCTCTTCCAGGGACATCGGTTCGGCCGCCGCCCCGGACCCATCACCCGCGGGTACCACCGGCCCCCTGTCCGGCCGCACCCGAGGCGGCGCACCGGGCGCGACCTCCTTCGGCTTCTGCCACCGCGACGCCGGCACCGGATCGAAACGCCCCCCGCCGAACCGGCGCAACCACGACGACCCCACTGCGCCCGACGCCGCAGCGACCCGCTCGCGGCGGTCGAGTTCCACACGGGCCGCACGCGCCTGCTCGCGAGCCTCGGCCGTATGCGTGTACCAGGCGGCACGCGTGGCGTGAATCGACTCCAGCACACGCGCCTCGGACTCGGCGACGGCGTACCGGGACTCGGCCGACTCGGCCGCACGCTTCGCGGCCGCCGACTCCTCCGGCGACACCGCGGTCCACGAACGCATCAACGCCTCCGCCCGCGCCCGACGCCAACGCGCCTGCTCCCCCGCATTCGCCCGCAGCCGGTCCGTCACATGCGGCGGAGCCCACCGCTCCTCCCGCTCGTACCGATCCAGACAACGCTGGAGCTCGGCCGTCGACGCAACGGCGAACCGATGCGTCTCCCCGGTCGCACCCAAGGCTTCGGCGGCACGATCCCACGCATGCCGCGCATCCACCGCATCCACCGCCGGAGCCGGCCCGATGGCATCACCCCGATGCGTATACCCGTACGCCTCCCGATAGTTCGCCACCAGTCCCGCCCGACGCACCCACTCCTCCCGCGCCCCGGGATCCACCGGCACCGCACCCAACCGCTCGACCAGCCATCCCGGCGGCGAGTCCGCCGCTTGATGCCCCAGTTCGACCACACGCCGATCCATCGCCGCGGCCAACTCCCGCAGATGCACACCGACCGCGTCCGACTCCGACACCGACGCAGAACGAGCCGCATATCCGGACCGGGCCCCGGACAACCCCCGCCCGCCCGTCACCTCCGCCACCCGCGCCAACTCCCGCTCCACCCGCCAATGCAGCACCTCCGCCACACTGTCCGCGTCCGCCAACCGCCGCTCCCGGATGACCCTTCGCAACATGCCGTGAGCGTCGTACCCCGCGTCCTCCACCCGCCGCATCAACCGCGTCAGCGCGCCGAACGCCGCTTCCTCCTCGACCCGATCCCCACCCTCCGCACCCAGTTCCGCCCGCACCACATCCAGACAACCCGCCGCGGCGCGCTGCTCCATCAGATCGCTCCACACCGGCACCCGCGTCCGCAGGGACTCCGCGTCGGCGAACGCCTCCCGCAACGCCTCGGTCGCCGAGCGTTGCGCCTCGCTACGCCCGAGCACCGCCGCGAACACCCCCCGCGGATGCGCCGCCTCCCCACCACTCGCAGCCAGGTACACGTGATTGGCCAGCCGGGCCCGGGTCAGCGCCACATACAACTGCTCACGCGTCATGCCCGTGGTGACCAGCGCATGCGCCGCGTCGACCGTACGCCCCTGAACCGCGTGCACCGTCCCGGCATAGGCCAGCTCGACATGGTCACGCACATACCGCGCCGGCACGCGAAGGGTCTCCCCATCCTCGTACGCCACGGTCAAACCACCGTCCCCGTGCCGGGCCAACACCCGGACCACATCCCGGTTCGTCGCCCAGTGCCGCCGCCCCGAACTCGTCAACGACGGGTCGTTGCGCCGAAGTTGCACCCGATCCCCACGCCCGGCCACGTTCCCGTCCGCCAGCGCCACACCCTCGTGCTCCACCCGCCCGAGCCGCACCAGATGCGCCCGCGCCCGCCCCGACAACTCGGCCGCCGACTCCCGCGTCGGCACCACCAACAGCGCGTCCACACCCGAGAGATGGTCCGCCAACCAAGCCCGATAGGCCGCGTCCTTCATCTCCTCGACGCCACCGCCGTGCGCCCGCCCGCGCAGGTCGTACTCGGCGAAGACCTCCGCGTCCCCCTCGCGCAACCGCAGACTGGCCGCCCGCTCCCACCCGTCCCGAAACCGGCGCACCTCCTCCAGAACATGCGCATGCGGCAGATCACGCGCCAGCAGACCGAACATGCCGCCCGCGCCGATCTCGGCCGTCTGCCCGTGATCACCCGCCAAAACCACCTTCGCCCCCGCGTCGGCCGCCAGCGACAAGATGCTCGCCAAGTCCGCCGTCGAACACGTCCCCGCCTCGTCCACGATGACCAACTCGCCCGCGTGAAACGTGTACAACTCACGATCCGGCACCGGCTCACCGGCCGCGATCGCCGCGTTCGCGATCAGGAACCGCCGCACGTTGGCTACGCGCGAAACCCCCTCGTCGGCCATCACCCGCGCCTGCCGCTGCCCGACCGCCAACCCCTTGACCGTCCCGCCGCCCGCCTCCCACAGCGCGCACAAGGCCGCGATCGTGTACGACTTGCCCGTCCCCGCCGGGCCCACCAGGACGTCGACGAAACGCCCGGCCGTGGCCAAGTCCCGCACCGCCGCCGCCTGATCCGACCCGAGCGCCCCACCCGCCAGGAACCCCTCCACCAACTCGGTCCGCACACAGGGCGCCTGCCGCCGACCGGCGTACGCGATGATGCGCGCCTCGACATCCAACTGCTCGATCGTCGTATAGAGCGTCGCCTCCGGCCGCGCGTACCGCGACGCCCCGTCCGACAACGACAGCGCCGCCGGCCCCCCCGCGGCCGGATCAGGCGCCGCGAGCCGCACCACCCTCGCACCACCGGACCCCGCAGCCGGGGACAACGCCCGCGTCACCAACTCGTCCAGCAACCCCCGAATACCATCCGGCGACAAACCGCCCAACCCGTCCGGCAGTTGCCGATTCAACTCGGCCACCAACTCGGCCCGCCGAAACGTGGGCCGGGTCAACGTCAGTTGTCCGATCGCCTTCGCGACCACCCGGTCCGGGTCGAACGCCGGCTCCGACACCGGCTCCGCACCGGCGTCGAGCACCCGACGCGCCACTCCCGCCAACGACTCGCGCAACGTGGAGGTGACCACGCGCTCCCACCGCGCCAGCAGTTCCTCACGCGGCACCGCGTGCTTCTTCTTCGGGGCCCGAGTGTGCAACGTCGCGGTCTGCGCGAGACACGTCAACTCGTACGCCGACGGCGACCGTCCGTGCACCGCCCGATACAGCGCCACCATCTCCTCGACCCTCGCCGAGATCGCCCGCCGCCGCGAGGAGAACCGCTCACGCAACTCCGCGCCCACCCCCACGATTTCCCGAGCCCGACCATCCGGCCGCAACGCGAACCGCACACCCAACGCCCGGGTCAACGCCTCCTCCGCCACCCGCTCCGCGAGAGCCGCCGCCGCGGGACGCTGGGCGTACACCGCCCGCCCGTCCAGAGTTCGCCAACGTTCGATCCGCTGCCCCGTATACGGATGCACCTCCACGGACCGCACCCGATTGAGCACCGCGCAATGCACATGCAACTGCGGCTCCTCATCACGCGAGGTGTGCTGCCGGAAAGCCGCCACCGTCCACTCGTGCGCGTCCACCCGCCGCACCCCGTTGTGCCCCGCCCGAGAAAAACCGGCGTGCTCCTGCAGATGATCGATCCCGGCCCGAACCCCCGCCATCCACGCGTCCCAAACCGCCTGGGCCTCCTCGTATCGCCCATCCGCCTGCAGCGCCGCATGGAACACCGACCAACTCTTCGGAGCCGAGAAGGTCAGGTCGAGATACTTCACCGCCCGGACCTGGGTCGCGTGCACCCGAGCGACGACGGCCGCCCGCTCCTCCGGCGTCGCCTCGTCCGGCAACGCGGCGAGCGCATCGGCGAGGCGCTGCTCCACCGTCCGATACCTGCGCGGCGCCGCGCCCAAGGCGGCACCGCTCACCGGGTCGACAAGGTCCCCATAGAGCCTTTCCATGACCTCGGCATCGACCTCACCACGCAGCCCGAACGCCGCGGCCCCCGCCCCCAACCACACCCCGGGCGGCTCCCCCGCGACCTCGATCGCCTTCAGGTAGTAGTGCTCCGCACCGCGCCCGACCTGATCGGTGAGGTATCGATGATCGCTGCCCGCCGAGATCGTCAGCACGCACAGAGGGTAACCACGAACCCCAACTACCGGAAGAGGCAGGCAAGATGCATAGGTGTGCGATTTTCGATCCTTCACCCTCCGTACCCCCACGGCAGGTGACCCCGACCTCCGCGACCCGGCGCAAGCCGGCACGACGGCGCCGCCCGACGCGGCCGGGAACCCACGGCGCCGGGCCTACACTGGGCGGTGGTCGCTCGTGGGAGCCACCGGCAGGGGTCGGCGATTTTGCCCAACCGAGGCCGATCACGGCCTCGGTACGGACTCCGGTCCGAGTCGCCGACCCCGTCCCCGCCGGTCGGGCCGGGGGCTCGCGGCGGGCACCGGGCCGCGCCGCGAACCCCCGGGATCGAAGGGTCAGTCGGTCGTGAGGTCGACCATCGAGGCGGTCGCCATCCGGGTCAGGTACGCGGCGCCGACGCCGATCGCCTCCTCGTCCACGTCGAAGTCGCCCTCGTGGAGGTGGGCGGCCGACTCGGGGTCGACCCCGCGGGACCGCACGCCGAGCCGGACGAGGTTGCCCGGCACGCCCGGCATGTCCGGGACCCCGGGGACGTTGCTGACGCCCTTCAGGTACCAGGCGCCGTCCTCACCGCCCTGGCTCTGCTCCGTGTCGACCACCGCCTCCTCGCCGAACAGGTCGACGATCGCCTCGCGCGACCGGTAGCCGAGGCTGTTCACGACGGGCGGCATCCGGTGGAGCATCTGCGTCCACGTGACACCGCTGCCGCTCGCGAGCTTGGCGGCCTCGACGTGTTCGGCGAAGATCGCCCCGATCCGCTCCCACGCCTCGGGGTCGGCCGTGCGCATCGTGCCGCCCAACTCGCCGCGCGGGTCGATGATGTTGCGCGCGTGGCCGGTGTGGATCACCGGGGTGGAGATCACCACGCCGTCGCGGGGGGCGAACCTGCTCGGGATGGCCAGCAGCGCGTTCGCCATCCGGATCAGCGCGGCGGGCACGTTCGCGGTCAGGTGGGGTCGGGCACCGTGGCCGCCCTTGCCCTCGGCGTGGAAGTGGAACGTGTCCGTCCCCGACGTGATCGGCCCGTCCAGGACCCCGATCCGGCCGACCTCCTTGGTCGGGTCGCAGTGCAGCATGTGGAGGGACTCGACCTCCCCGTCGCCGAGCAGCCCGTCCCGCATGGCGACCAGCGCGCCACCGGGCTGGACCTCCTCGGCGGGCTGGAACACCAGCCGGACGGGCCGGGTCAGCAGGTTCTGCTCCCGGAACCGGGCCAGAGTGAGCGCGGCCCCCAGGAGTGCGGTGGTGTGTACGTCGTGGCCGCAGGCGTGCGTCTTGCCGTCCACGGTCGAGCGGTACGGGACGTCCTTGAGGTCGTGGACCGGAAGGGCGTCGATGTCGGCGCGCAGCGCGACGGTGCGACGCGCCGCCGCCGAGGCGGTGGTCGGAACGATGTCGCAGATGAGTCCGGTCCCGCAGGAGAGGACGCGGGGGGCGAGTCCGGCCTCGCGCAGGCGCTCGACCAGCTTTTCGGTGGTGCGGGTCTCCTCGAAGGCCACCTCGGGGTGCATGTGCAGGTCGCGGCGGAAGGCGATCAGCTCGGGGGTGAACCCGTCGATGTCGCGGATGATTCGAAGTGCCGAGGGCTTGGTCACGGGTGGTGCTCCTTGGTGTGGGATGTCCGGCGAGCTCGGGGCGGGCTTTGCCAACCCGTCCGGCGCTCGTAAGGGCTCGGGAGATGGGCGGAGGGGTTCCGCCGCGCGGTGTGGGACTCGGTGATCGGTGGGCCGCGCGCCCGGCCGGTGACTCCCTTTTTGGAGCCGGGCAGGCTCCGCCAGATCGCGCGTCGGGTGTGGTGTCCAGACATCTTTTTCGTCTGGACACCACACCCGAGGTGTGATCTCCTCCGGTGCCCGGCCAAGAAGGGAGCGCCGGTCGGGTGTGTGGCCCACCGGGCGCCGAGGCCCATGCCGCGCGGCCCACCCGCGGCCCTCGGCCCATCTCCCGAGCCCGCCCGAACACCGGCCGTGGGCACTGCCGCCCCGAGCTCGCCGGACATCCCCTCGGCGAGCGGCGCCACCCGCGACGGGGCCCGCGGCGCGCCGAATCATCCACGACATCGACACGCTCACCCCGAGCCGATCGCCTTCCGCCGCGACCTGCGCGTGCGCGCCGAGCCGGACTTCGAGGAGACCCGCGCCGCCGAAAAGCTGGTCGAGCACCCACGGGGCCGGACTCGCCCCCCGCGTCCGTACCCGAGGAACCGCACTCGTCCGCGACATCGCTCGACCACCGCCTCGGCGGCGGCGCGTCGCACCGTCGCGCTGCGCGCCGACCTCGACGCCCTTCCGGTCCACGGCCGCGCCCGTCCCGTACCGCTCGACCGTGGACGGCACCGGACGCATGCCTGCGGTCACGACGTACACACCACCGCACTCCCGGCGGCCGCGCTCACTCCGGCCCGGTTCCGGGAACAGGACCAGCTGATCCGGGCGGTCCGGCCGGTGTTCCGGCGCGATCGCGGAGGTGCGGCCCGGTGGAGCGCCGGTCGCCGTGCGGGACGGGGTACTCGGCGGCGGGGAGGTCGAGTCCGTCCGCGTGCCGCTCCGCGACCCGACCAAACAGGTCGGCCGGATCGGGGTCCTGGGCGGGGCGGTCGCGTCGGGGACGGACACGTTCCATTTCCACCCCGGGGGCAAGCGGACTCGGTGACCGACCCCACCCGACCGCGAACGTGGTCGCCGCGCCGATTCGGATGGCGAACGCGCTGCTGGCCATCCCGAGCAGGTTCGCCCCCCGCACCGGGGTGGTGATCACCACCCCGGTGATCCACAGCGGCCACGCGCGCCATCATCGACCCGCCCGGCGAGTTGGGCGGCGCAACGCGCACGGCCGACCCCGAGGCGTGGGAGCGGATCGAGACGATCTTCGCCGAACATGCCGAACCGCCAAGCTCGCGAGCGGCAGCGGTGTCACGTGGACGCAGATGCTCCACCGGATGCCGCCCGTCGTGAGCACCCTCGGCGGCGGGTCGCGCGAGGCGACCGGCGGCGTGTTCGGCGCGGACGCGGCGGTCGGCGCGGAACAGAACCGGCCGATGCGGACCGCACCTGGTGCCCGAAGGGCAGCGGGGGCGTTCCCGGCTCCGGGGCATGCCGGGTGTGCCGGGCAACCCCTCGGTTCGACGTCCGGTCCATCGGCGTCGATGCCGAGCCGTACTCCCGCCTCCACGAGGGCGGATTCGGCGTGGACGAGGACACGGGGTCCGTCGACGCCGGGTAGTACCCGACCCGGATGGCAACCGGACACCGGAATCGCGGCCAACGGGCCCACCGAACCCGGGGGTTCGCGGTGCGGCCCCCGCGCACCCGCGGCGAGCCCCCGGCCCGACCGGCGACCGCGCACGGGCGCGGAGCGCACGTGTCACACCCGACGGCCGGCCGCGCCGCAGCCGGCATCCGGTGCGCCGCACCGGCCGTTCCGGGGGCGCGCGGCGCCCCCGGGCAACCCCGGCCCGGCCGGGCTCCTTCGCATCGTGATGCACCGGTGTGTCGTCCCGGCGCCGCGAAGCAGAGCCGGGACCGGGACCCCACCACCCTGCCCGCCGGCTCACGATCCGAGCCGGCCGCAAACGACCCCGACATTGCCAACCAACCGTGCAATAACGAAAGTTCAGCGAAAGAAATCAGGTTACCTCGCGCACTATCTTGCTTCCGTGCCTTCCTTTCCCTCTTCACGCCCCGGATACTGGCTCCCCGAACACACATCCCTCGCCCCACCGGTCGCGACCAGGGAGCCCCGAATGCCCACCGATCAGGACCTCCCCGGCGCGCCGAGCCCAAGCGGCGACGGGCCCACCCGGGCCCGGCTTCCTCGTGAGCCGGGCGGGCGGCGGCGGGTGACCAAGGTGCTGATGACCGAGGCCGAATACACCTTCGTGAGCGCCAAGGCCGCCGCACAGGGGGTGAGCGTCCCCAGACTCCTGGTGGAATCCGCCGCCAACGACGCGCCCACCGCCACCGAACGACGCGCGTTCTACGCCGAACTCCTGGCCGTACGCCGGCAATTGGCGCACATCACCGACGCGTTGGCGCGCATCGGCGACGGCCCCTCCGGCCACGACCCGGCCACCCTCACGAACCTCACCACCCGGCTCGCCGCGTCACTGGACCGCCTCGACTCGACCGGCACCGGACCCGCCGCGTGATCGCCAAGATCTCCGGCGCCGCCGAGCGCCACGACGACATGGCCCAACTCGTCACCTACCTGTTCGGCCCCGGCCGATCGAACGAGCACGTGGACCCGCACCCGATAGCCGCCTCGGCCGGACTGGACCTCGACCTCGACCCGATGTCACTGGCCGCCCAACTCGACGCCCCCAGGCGGCTGTTCGGTACCGTCGTCAAACACGGATCGGTTTGGACCGCCGCGCTTTCCACCGGCCCCGACGACCGACGGCTCACCGACGCCGAATGGGCGGACGCGGCCCGAGCCCTCGTCGACCGCCTGGGCTTCGGTGACGATTCCGGCAGGGCCCCCTGCCGCTGGGTCGCCGTGCGCCACGGGGTATCCAAGCGGGGTAACGACCACATCCACATCGCCGTCGGCCTGGTCCGCGAGGACGGCACCCGCGCCGATCTCTGGCGGGACCGGGTCATCGCGTCCGCCGTCTGCGCCGACCTCGAACAGCGCTTCCAGCTGACCCCCGTCGAGGGCAGGCGCGACGGACTGGGGCATCCCGGCTACAACCGCGCGAACGCCGAATGCGCCATCCGCCGAGGTCGTCCCGAACTCGAACAGGTCACCCTGGCACGTCACATGCGCGCCGCGGCGGTCAGCGCCCGCGATGAGCCGGACTTCCTGCGCCGTCTCGCGGCGTACGGCCTGATCGTGCAACCACGCCGCGCCCAGTCGCGTGAAACCGTCGGCTTGTCGGTCGCCCTCCCCTCACCCGACGGATCCCCCGCCATCCGCTACGGAGGCCGCCGGCTCGGCGCGGACCTGAGCCTCCCCCGACTCCGCCGGCAGTGGCCCGACCGACCGGACGCCGACTCCGTCACGAGCCCCGATCCCCACGCGGACACGAACCCGCCCCCGGCTCCGGTCCCCACCTGGACCCGGGCCGCGTCCGAGGTGGCCCGCGCTCGCCGCCGAATCCGCACCGGATCCCCCCACCGACCCGCCCTCTGGGCCTGCCTCGCCCGCGAAACCGCCGGCGTCCTGGCCGCCTGGTCCCTCCGCGACGAACCCGACCGGCCCGGCCCGATGGCCCGAGCCGCCGACGTTCTGGCGCGAAGTGCCGTACATCCCGGACAAGTTCCCCGATCAGCCGAAGCCGACCTGCGCTCGGCCGCGTTGGCCGTCACGGGCGCGCCCGCGACCTCGCCCCGTGCCCGCGCCGACCAGGCGCGCCTCCTCCGGGAACTGCGCCTCACCATCGAAGCCCTACGCACCGCCGAATCAGCCAGTCGGCCGACCCAGGCCGCGCAACTGGGCGCTCTCGAACCCGAGTTGCGACGCCTCGAACACCGCCTCCGCTCCCCGTCCCTCGCGTGAACGGGCTATCCGCGCGTCGCGTCCTTTCGACCCCCCACCCCGGAGGCTTATCGTCGGGCCTACGCGCATGCGACGAAAGGCTGCTCGGTGTCAGAATCACTCAGTCCATGGGTTGACCAGTCCGCATCGGGTGGCCGTGGGAACAACGGTTCCCGACGGGGCGTCGTCAATCGCATCCGCGCCGCACGCGCCCGGCGGCGTACCACACGCATCTCGAGGATGCGCCGGGCCGCCGCGGGCCGAGGCCCAGCCTGGCAGAACGCCCGCTACGCCCCCCGGCGGCGCCCCTTGCGCCGAGCGGCGAGGATCGCGACGGCCCGCGCCAAGCGGACCGCCAAGAACTACACCAACGGCGCCATCTCCACGGCCAAGGCAACCGGCCGAAACATCGCCCGCCGTGGGGTGGCCGGATACATCAACTCCCGCAGCGCCCTCAGCAGAGGCTCCAACCGGGTCAAGAGCTACCGGAACACCGTCGTCTCCGCGGCCAAGCACTACGCGAGCACCGCCTTCGAGGCGGTCAAGAACTACGCCTTGGACAAGGCCCTCGAGAAGTACAACGAATATCTCGACGCGCGCGACACCCTCGACCGAGCCGTCAACTCGGTCAAGACAACGGCCAAGCGCTACACGAACACCGCCATCTCCGCGGCAAAGACACACGGCCGCAGCGTCGCTCGCCGCGGAGCCGCCGCGTACATCAACGCTGCCGCCCCCGGTCTTCCCGGGCCCAACCGGCCGATGTACAGGGTGCCGTTGAACACACGTCCCATGAACACACGGCCCATGAACACACGGTCGCAGATCAACCGGGAGCCCGGCAGAGCACGCGCCTTCTTGGGCAACCTCGCCCGCAACGGAGGGCAGTTCTTCGTCAGGGTCGGTCAAGGCATCCGCGACAGGGTGAACGACTTCCGCGCCTCCCGCAGCGCGGCGAAGGCCGCGAAGAACAACCGCGCGTCGGCCGCCGAGTCGAGCAGGCGTCGTAGCGCCGCGATCCAGGGCCGTAACGCGGCCACCGGTCGCGCGGCGGCGGGCCGTGGACCGGCCCGGACCCCGGCTCCACCGGTCACGCCGCGGATGAGCCCCACGAGGACGACCGCGGCTCGCGGCAACCAGGTGCCCGACCGCGTGCGGGTGGCGTCTCGCCCGACCGGCCGGGCGCGCGCTGCCGCCGGCGCGTCCACCTCGCACAACGCCCGGCTGCGGCGCGTCGCCGGCGCGACCCAGGACGCGGCCCGCCAGCGGCAGCGGGAACAGGGCCGCGGGCTGGAGCGCTAGGAAATTCCGATCTTGACGGAAACGTCGAAGCGGGCGGGGGGGGGGGCCCCCCCCCGCGGGGGGGTGAGCCCCCCCCCCAACCAAAAAAAACACAAAAAAAAGTTGAACCAACAACAGGCCCCCCCCCCCCCCACACGACACC
>NZ_JBIRUB010000009.1:0-63761 GCF_044334985.1 Embleya sp. NPDC020630 | reverse complement strand
GGGGGGCCCCCCGGGGGGGGCCCCGCGGGGGGCGGGTTTCCGGGGGCGGGGGGTTGGTGTTTTTTTTTTTCCTTTTTTTCACTAAAGCGCGCCGGGGGGGGGGCCCCCCCCCCGCCCGCTTCGACGTTTCCCTCCACCACATCACAAAACCCATACGAAAAACGGGTGCACGGCAATCCGTGCACCCGTTCCCTCATCAGGCAACCAGAGTGGGTGTATCGCTCACCCGCTCCACACTTTCCACGCTCGCATGCACTTCCTCCGCCTCTCCCGCCCCGCCGGAAGGCTTCTTCCGCGTGGCGGCACCCGTACTCGCACCGGGCATCTCCCCGAACGCCACCGTCTGCGCCCGCAACAATTCCACCGCCGCCCTCGGCGACGGACCAGCCGTGCGAAGCTGCTGTGCGGCGCTGCTGCCGGCATCCAACATGCGCTTGGTCACCGCGCGTACGAAGGCAAAGTCCCCCGCCGCGACCAGATCCGGCATCAGGTTCTCGATCAATGTCCAGATGACCGTGCGCGCGGAGTCGCCGGCCATCGTCGTCGGATCGATCAACTGTCCTTCCAGGCCCGAACGCGCGGCCCGCCAGGTCGCGGCGCGCAACCACGCCGGTGAATGTTGCGGGGCTCGATCACCGGCCTCGACGGCTCGAATCGCGCGGTGCACCAAAGCGCGGAAGAGCACGGCGATGAGTACGGAGGTGTCCACGTCCGGACAGGCGTCGCAGATGCGCATCTCGATCGTCGGCACATGCGAGGACAGCCGCAAATCCTGGTAGTGCATGCCGATATCGAGGATCACGCCGGAGCGCACCATGCCTTCCAACATGGCGTCGTACTCCCGCGCCGAGGCGAAGCCGTCGGCCGGCCCCGCCGACGGCCAGCGCTGCCAGAGCATGTTGCGCCAACTGGCATATCCGGTGTCGGCGCCGAGCCAGTAGGGGGAGCTGGCCGACAGCGCGAGGAGGGTGGGCAGATGCGGGGAGATCCAGGCCATCGCCCGCGCGGCCACGTCACGGTCCTCGATCCCTACGTGGACGTGCATCCCACAGATCACCTGCTCGTCCGCCACCTGGGCGTAGTCGCGTTTGATCGAGGCGTAGCGGTCGCCCGGGGCCTGCGGTGAGTCCGCCAGGTCCATCAGCGGCGCGGTGCCCGACGCGATCACCGCCACGCCGATCTTGTCGGCGGCGCCGGCCAGCAGACTGCGGGAGCCGATCAGGTCGGCACGCAAGTCGGCCAACTCGCGGTGCGGTTGGCTGTTGGTCTCGATGGACGCTTCCTTGGCCTCACCCGTGAAACCGGCCTTCGGGAGCTCGGCGAGCAACTCCGTACCCGCCGGGCTCAGCCTCCCCGTCCGACGGTCGACAATGTGAAACTCTTCTTCGACACCCACAGTCCGAATCGACATGCGTCCCCTTGAATGTGTCTTGTGTACGGTGGCCGGTGCCGGACCACCGGGACCGCCCGGATCACCGGACCTCCCGGAGCGTCGGCCGCACGTGTTGCGCCCCCGTGTGTGCTCCGTCGGCCGGATCCACGTGGCCTCGGGACTGTCCCGTGCCCTCGACGGTCGGGGTTTCCCCGAGGTCGAGCGAAGTCGGCGCAGCCGCAGGCCGGCCGCCGAAGCGGCGGAAATCCTTTGGCTTGCAAGGCCGTTGGACAAGACTGCGACTTGGTGACCGTGCTGCCAAGACCCACTGGGTCCAAGAAGTCTTACGCTGAGCAACGGCGCTTCTGGGCCTGTGGTCGGGAACCGAACCCGGCACCGAAGCCGATACGACGCAGGGCCCACCCAACACCAGCCTCGCCCTCGGCGCCACCCCGTCGCCGTCCGCCACCGGCGGGTGCGCCGTTGCGCCACCGCCTCCCCGCTCGCGCGATCCGGCTGTTCGCCACGTTCTTCGGCCCCCGGGACGGGCCGGGCCACGATCGGTGCGGGGAGTCCGATGGGCCTTCCCTCTTGGCATCGGAGGTTCCGGCTCCCATGATCGTCTCTGTGATCCGATACCTACGCACTTGCTCGGCCGTGACGCTGGGCGCGATGTCCCTCGCGCTGTGCGGGTCCGCTTCCGTGGCGGCGGCCGATCCGAGCCCGCAGGGCGCGCCGGAGCCGGCCAGGGTGGAGTTGGTGCTCGACCTGTCCGGCTCGATGAAGCAAAACGACGCCGGCGGCGGGCAGACCCGGTTGGAGGCCGCCAAGCAGGCGGTGAACCGGATCATCGACGCGGCTCCGGCAACCGCCCGGGTCGGCGTCCGCGTGTACGGATCGACCTATGCCGGTACGGACAAGGTCCAGGGGTGTGCGGACACTCGGCTCCTGGTACCGGTCGAAGAGTTGACCACGGGCGCCAAGGTCGCGGCCCGGCAGCGGGTGGCCGAGTTGACCGCGGTCGGATTCACCCCGATCGGCAACGCCTTGCGTGCCGCCTCGAACGACCTCGGGACGCAGGGCGAGCGGCGTGTGATCCTCGTGTCGGACGGCGAGGACACCTGCGCGCCGCCGCAACCGTGCGAGGTGGCGAAGGAGTTGGCCGCGAACGGTACCCGCTTGACGGTGGACGCGGTGGGGTTCAACGTCTCCGGGGCGGCCCGCGACCAGCTCAAATGCATCACCACCGCGGGCGGCGGGGCCTACGCCGACGCGAAGGACACCGACTCGCTGGTGGCGAACATGTCCAGCCTCTTCCGCCGGGCCGCGACCCCGTATACGGCGTCCGGACGGCCTATACAGGGCGCGACGACCGGTTGCCCGGACGCACCGATGGTCGAGGACGGCCAGTATCTCGACACGTTCGTCACCAGCCGGGACCTCTGGTATCGGATCCGGAAGAACCCGGACGAGGACCTGGCCATCGGCGCCACCGCCATCTTCACCGAGCGCATGCGCCACGAGGACGGCCGGGAGAACTCGGCGTTCCTGACCCATCTGTTCATCCGCTCGGGTCCGCCGGACCTGCCGCAGAGCTGGATCCTGAGCGAGGGTGTGGCCCTGGAGGCGAACAACATCGTCACCACCGGCGCGACCGGCGGCA
Organism: Embleya sp. NPDC020630; assembly: GCF_044334985.1. Taxonomy (NCBI): domain Bacteria; kingdom Bacillati; phylum Actinomycetota; class Actinomycetes; order Kitasatosporales; family Streptomycetaceae; genus Embleya; species Embleya sp. NPDC020630. The sequence continues at coordinate 60,726 of NZ_JBIRUB010000009.1, read as the reverse complement.
CACACAGCACCGCCAAGGCGCCGGACGGCATCGGATGTCTGCGCATCTCGCACAGCGCCGAGGTCGACCCCCAACGCGGAATCCTGCTCGAACTTCTGATCAGCCATCCGAAGCGGGCGGACGCCACACGGTCCGGCGGCGAGCCCGACCCGGCCCCCACGCCCACCACCGCCGCCGACACGAACGCCGGGGGTCCCTCCGGAGCCACCGACTCCGACTCCCGTGCTCCGGTACCCGCCCGCGCGGCCGGCGCCGACGACGGTCCCGGCACCACGACCACCGTCGCCCTCATCGCCACCGCGCTCCTGCTCGGCGGCGCTCTGGGCTCATTCGTGGCCGGCGCCTCGCGCCGTCGGAGCCGACCGTGAGCCGTTTCCCGGGCAGCCGCCGCGCAGCCGCCTCCACCGCCGCCGCCCTCGCCGCCGTCACGACCGTGATCGCGCCGATCGCCGTGCCCGGCTCGGCGGCCGGCGCCGAACCCCCCGCGGCGACCGATGCCGCCGGCGGCTATTCGTTCAACGGCGCGGGCACACTCTTCTCCGGCGTGCATCGGGAGAGCCTGGTCGTGGGCGACTTCCTGTTCTGGCGTGTGCATGTGCAGGCGGGCCAGAAGTTGTCGGTCAAGGGTTCCGTCGACATTCCGGCCGACTTCCCGCACAAGCAGGGCCCGCGCTTCGTCGTCAACCTCTACAACCCGTTGCGCGAGGCCATTCCGAACACCGGCGCCCCGCCGAACCAACTCCGGCCCGGCGCCTCGCATCTGGAGGTGTCCTCGGGCGCGTGGACCGTGGGAGACGGCAAGAAGTACGAGAACTTCGACGGGACCAAGGGCTCGTTCAAGGAGTTCAAGGACGATCACTACGCGCTGCGCGGGCCGTACTACATCCAGGTCTCGATCTCGGGTGCCCAGGGACCCCAACGCGGTGTCGTCGTCCCGATCACGCTCGAGGTGTCCGTGGAGGGCACTCCCATCCGGCGCCCGGACCAGCCGATCGACCCCGAGAACGACACACGGGCGCGAACGCAAGCGCCGCCGCCAACCCGGAGCCCGTCGGGCGCCGCTGCCGGGTCCGCGCGCGAAACGGCCGGGACCCCCGGCGGCGACGCGTCGTCCACGGCCGCCGACTGGGGTGCCCCGGTCGGCGGGACCGTGGCCGCGTTCCTGGTCGCCACCGCCGGGGGCTACGCGCTGCGGCGCCGGTCCGCCGCGCCCGCCCCGGTGCCCGTCTCGCCGTGGAGTGCCCACGCGAGGCCGGCCGTGCCCCCGCGGCCGCCCGACACGCCGCCCGAGGCGGATTGAACCGCACCGAACATCCGGGCTACCGGAGGATTTACCCATACGTGGTAACCACCCCGTCCTTTTGCCCCCGCCGGGCTCGCGGCGACGATGGGCTCCGTTGTTCCGGACGCCGATCGAACGGGTCCGAAGCGGCAGGCGACGGGACGGGGGTCCGCGAACACGGGTACCCGGACCCTGTCGGCGTTCCTGCCGAGGCCGATGAAGGGGTCACTGTGCTCAAGCTGGGTATCGAAGAGGAGTTCCACGTCGTCGATTTGGCCACCAGACGAGTGGTCCCGTCGGCTCGCGGACTTGTGGACCGACTTCCGATCGGCGCCTTCATCGGGGATCGGGACACCGCTTCGACGATCCGGATGGTCGGTTCCGCGCACCACGAACTGGGTGACATTCGCGGCGAGTTGGTGGCCCTGCGGGGAATCCTGGTACAGCGCGCCGCGGGCCTGCACCTGGGTGCGCTGGCCGGCGGGACCGCGCCCCTGCTCGGTCGGGACGATCCGGCCGCGGCGGAATCGGTCGGCGGTCGACACACGTGCGGCATGTTCGTCCGTGTCGAGGCCGAGGACGGCGAGACGGCGACCCGGGCGATCGCGTGGATCATGCCGCACGTATCGACACTGTTGGCGCTGTCCGCGAGTTCGCCGTTTTGGGCCGGTCGTGACACCGGTCACGCCAGCTGGCGCCGGCACCGTCTGGAGGCCGTGGCCCCGACGCCGACCGGGGGCGGCGTCGGGGCCACGGAGTCTGCCCGCGAGACCTTGCACTCCCCGCTCCGCCTGTCGCCGCACACGCCCATGCTCGAACTCCGCGTCTGTGACGCCAGCGCCGATGTCGAGGTGACCGTCGCGATCGCCGCTGTGTTTCGCGCGCTCTACCGGTACGCCTCGCGTGCCGTCGTCGCGCACCGGACGCCTCCCGCACCCTCGCCGGCGATCGCCCACCGGGCGATCCGATACGCGGCGCGCTTCGGGCTCGCGCACGACCTGATCGACCCCGTGGCCGCAGTGACACGTCCTGCGGCCGCGGTGGTCCGTGCCCTGGTGGCCGAGATGGCCCCGTACCTGCGCGAGGCCGACGACCTGGACCGGGTCGAGACGACGATCGAGCGGGTACTCACGGAGGGCACCGGGGCCGCGCGGCAGCGCGACACCGCCCGAGCGGGCGATCTGTCCGCCGTCGTGGACCGGGAGTTGGCCCGGACCATGGCCTGTGTGGTCGTCACCGACACCTCGCCGGCCCTCGACGGATCCCCGGCTCCCGATGCCCCTTCGGCTCTCGACGCCGTCGTGCGGTAGCCGACCACCGAACGAGCGGCCACCGTCCCCCCGGCGCTGCGGTCAAACGCCGCGAACTTCCTTATTACCTAAGGGTTTACCCGCCGCTGATGCCCGTCGCGGCCTATTGTCGAACGCTCGTCTCGGCGCAGGCTTCGACCATGCCACAGAAAACGCAAGGCCCTACCCGGGAACGCGAATCCAAGGTCACGACGGGTGGGCGCGTCAGACGCCCCGGACTGCTCGTGGGGGTGGAGGGACTCGAGGCGTACGAGGTGAGTTCCGCGCTGTTGCGCTCGATCGTCTCGCCTCCTCGCATCTTCGTCGGATCCACTCGCGAACCGAACGCCCGACCGGACTTCGCCACGCTGATGGCGCTGGCCGAGGCGGTCGGGGGTGATCCGTACATCAGGGGTGGACGCTCCGCCTCGGAGACCCTGACGCTGATCGCCATGCAAACCCATCGCTACGAATCCGCCCGGCTGTTCCTGGCAGCCGGGCGCACCGTCGTCGAGCAGAGGGGCATCTACACGGCGGCCGTCGAGGACGCGGTCACCCGCCATCCCCACGACATCGACCGGGCTCATCGCAGCGCGCGACGGTTCCTGGCGACCGTCGCCGATTGGCGACCGCTCCCCGGCATCGTCCTGCTCAACGTGGACGAACCGGAGGCCATGGTCGAGCGATTGCGCACACAAGACCACGAAAAGTTGCTCGACCCGGCCCAACTCCAGCAGAAGGCCGTCCTGTTCGAACGGCTCGCGGCCGACGACACGGCCCGCTTCCGGGTCTTCGACCGGCGCGAGTCGACCGACGCCACGTCGACCGGGGCGGCGGTACGGGATTGGGTGGGTCGGGTCTTGTCGGAAGGAGCCGACGCCCGGATGGTCTGAACGCCGACGCGCCCCGGTACCCGGGCACCCGACGCCCGGCGACACCCGACAGCGCAGTCCTTTGATTCCTACCCGCGCGTATACCCGTCCCGGGTGACCGACTCGCCCTTCCACGGACGCACGCGCGGCGCCAACCTGCCCCCGGACTCCCTCCGCCGATGGATCGAGTCGTCACCCCTCACCCAGTCCGGGGAGCAACACAGTGCAACGAAGTCACACCGACACGACGGCCGGACGAAGCCTGCCCGGCCGGATCGCCACGGGCCTCGGCGTCGGCGCCGCGGCCCTGGCCGCCACCATCGCGACCACCGGACCGGCCCAGGCGGCCGACGACGACGCCAAGGCGTGCGGGTCGGTCGCCATCGAATGGTCCGTCGACGCCGGGAAGACCTGGTCCAGGGCGGGCCTTTTGGGTTCGCTCGCCACGAAGGTCGACGTGCGCGTCGCCGGCAACGTGGCCAAGTCCTGCACGTACAAAGTCACCCTCGCCGCGTACAGCGCGGACGGTCCCACCTGGAAGACCTCCGGGGTGCAGCGATACCTCGGATCGCGCACGGTATCCCTCACCGGTGCCCATCGCGGTGCCGCTCTCGACATCTCCCGTTACGCGCCGCCGTGCTTCGGCCAGATCGATCTGTACGGCAACGACAAGATCTTCGACGGCAAGGCCAATCCCCTGCCGCGTTATCCCGACGCGAAATTCCCGACCGACCTGATCGCCGGTTGGAACGGTGGCAAGGAATGCGCGCCGTCGTCACCCAAGCCGTCCACCAAGCCGCCGACCACCACACCGCCCACCACGGTTCCGCCGACGACGGCCGTGCCGAGCACCACCACGTCGACCTCGAAGCCGCCGAGCCCCTCGGCCTCCGCGTCCGCGTCGTCCACGCCCACACCCGACAGGACGGCGACACCCACCTCGGCGTCGACGCCCCCCGACGACCAGCGCACCCCACCCGCGTCCGGCGACGTGCCCGGCCAACTGGCGCAGACCGGCGCGAGCGACGGTGTACTGCGGATCGCCGGGGCGTCGGCGGCCGTGCTGATCTCCGGTGTCGGTGCACTTCTGCTGATCGGCCGCCGCCCTCGTGGACGCGGCCCCCACCGGCCCGGCACCGCACGCTGAGTGGGCGGGCCCACTCTCCGAACACGCCCGCGCCGGGCCCGACATCCCGAACACGCGGATCCCCCGACGCTCCTCGCACCCCGGAGGACCCTGCTCTAGGCTCCCGTCGTCGTACCGCGCCGGTGTCCCCTCCGAGGCCGGACCGTGCCGGGTCCCGGCCGGATTCGAGCCCCTGCCGATCGCGGGTAAGTCGACTTCGGTTGCCTCGAAGTACCGTGGAGGGCTCTTGCGATTTCGTTCGCTCAAATCCGTGTTGCCCGCGTTCCTGTTGGTCGGCGGTGCCGTCACCTTCGGGGTCGCGTCGGGTGACTCGGACAACTCCAAGACGACGGTGCCCACCACCGAGAACGCCTATGTGAGTCAGGTGGCTCCGGCCAAGACCCACGACTCGCAGACCTGGCTGTCGGTGTGTCCGGAGACCTGCGAGGGGGTCGCGCGCTCCGAGCGTCGCGCCTTCCTGCGGTTCACCGTCGCGGGCGTGCCCGCGGGCGCCCGGGACGTGCGGCTGAGTCTGGACCTGTACTCGGCCCGGACCACCGACACTTCCGTACGGGTGCACAAGGTCACCGGTTCCTGGTCGGCGAAGACGCTGACCTGGAACCGGCAGCCGGCGTTCGGGGACGAGGTGGGCTCGCGCGACGGGTTCGCCGCGGGGCAGGTCGGGTCCATCGACGTGTCCTCGACGTTCACCGGCAACGGGTCGTACTCCTTCGCGCTGACCGCGGCCAAGGGCGCGCAGGGCGTCTTCCAGTCCACACGCGCGGGGGCCGCCCAGGCTCCCCGTCTCTCGGTCCGCTGGACCGATCCGTCCGCCCCCACCACCGGAGCGCTGCCCTTCGAGATGCCGTCCACGGCGGCGCTGCGCGCGAGCGACAAGAAGGTGTACGCGCACTACTTCACCCCCTACCCCGCCTCCCTCGACAACAAGGAGCCGAATCAGGACTACTACCAGCGCAATTACCGCGCCCTCGGCCAACTCGGGGCACACCTGGGTCGACATCTCGGACTACTACCTGGTCCGGCTCAAGACCGGGGCGTGGCCCGCGATCACCCGGGACACGGCGTATCTCACGCATCGTGTGCAGTTCGCCGCGGCCCGGCCGACGGGCGGTCAGACGAAGTTGATGACCCCCAGGGCGGGGACCGACCCGCCCAGGGACTCGGTGGAGGTGCTCACGTTCCTCGTCGCCCCGGCGACGGTGAACGCGACGATCGGGGGCGCCGGCCAGAGCTACCAGGCCGCCGCCGGTGTGCAGGCGAGGCTGTTCCCGCTCGCCTATGGCACCAACTCGGCGTCGGTCGTGCGCGGTGCGGCCACGGTCGCCACGGTCTCCTCCGCACACGTGGTGCGGAAGGACTTCGCCGCGCAGGATCTCGGCTACCGAGGCACGAGCAGCGGCCGGCCCGGCGCCGGCTGACGCGTCACGGCAGGGAGTACGACCGGCGGGGCCGGGTCCGAACGGGCCCGGCCCCGCCGCCTGTTCGGGCTGTCCTCGGCACGTCGTCGAAAGCCTCGCACGGTACGGACTCCGACTGCGGAGCCGGCCCGCAACGCACAAACACGACGGCCCGGGTGCGCGATGGGGGTCGCGCATCCGGGCCGTCGTGGACGCGTACGGGATCGGGCGGGGGTGAGACCCCGAATGCCGTACGGGTACGGGCGGTGCGGGCTCGGGCGGCGAGTGCCGGGAGGGTACGTTTCCCCCGCGCCATTGAGGGGGTACGCCCGGCCGTCGCCCGAGCCCGCACCGCTCAGTTCCCTGAAGCCGCCTCGGCGGACGTCGGGTAATCGGCCGACCGGTCGCTGAACTCGACCGACCGGTGCACGCTCTGCGGAGGCTTCGTGCCGCCGGTGCGAGTACCGCCTCGGGTGCCGCCTCCGCGGCCTTCGCGGCCTCCACCCATGGACGAAGCAGAGCAAATCATGTCGGATTTCCTTCCGTTCCCGAAGGATGGCGAGGGTAGGTTCGGGAGAACCGTCGGGTTCGCATCGAAGGCGAGCGCCCGCTGCAGTCGGGTCGAGGCCCTTCGATGCGACCAGCCTGCGCCATCTCGCGCATCGGGCCAAGTCCGCACAGGCTGAGGGAATGTGGCGTGCAGGACCAGCGGCTCTGGCGCTTGTCGGCCCGCCACGACTCCCGATCCTCGAACTCCGCGTGGGATGCTGGGTGGGCGTGGTGCACAGGCGCGACATACGCGCGGTGCGCGCGGTACGGACCACGACCACGGAAACGATGGGTCGGACGGGGGCTGCATGGGCAAGTCGTTTGGTCGCGAACTCGCCTCCCTGGACGCGGAGTTGGGTATCGCCCTGCACACGGCCGTGGCCCGGATCCGGCGAGCGCTGACGCCGGGGACGATTCGCTCCGAGCGCGAACTACGGGCGTTGGAAGAGCGGTTCGCCGAACACGGGGTGATCCTCCCGACCGCGCGAGGTGCCCTCGACGCCCTCGCCGCGGCCGACCCCACCGCCGCGACCACGATGTCCACGGCGGCCGACTGGGCGTCGCGCTCGATCCTGCGCTCCCTCGCGGCCGAGGCCGCCGTCGCGCACCAGGTGTGGGACATGGCCTCCCTCGGCGCGCTCGGCCCGGACTCGGCGGCCTGGACGGCCTCCTGGACCGGGACCGCCGACGCCGGCGACCTCACCGGTGTTCTCGATCGGAACCGCTCCGCCGAGCCCACAACGATCGGCGATCCCATCTCGACCTGGCGCCCGCCCGCGCCTGTCGACAAGGCCGCCACGATCGTCGACCCGGCGATCTGGCAGAAGCAAATCGCCGAACCCCTATATGCGCTCGACGAGTTGTGGGGCCTGGCCTACGGCGCCGTGCTGCTTCGGGCACCCGAGGCCGATACGTTGTTGCGCCGCCTGGACGCGCTGGTGCCGACCTCGGACATCGGTATCGGCCGCCCGCTGTCCGGGGAGCCGGGATTGCGGGTCCTGGGTACGCGCATCGCCGAGGGGGCGATCGCCTGGACGGTTCCGGGCTCGCCCGTACGCCCGGCCCCGATGTGGGTTCCGGCTGCCGACGGCGCGCACCCCTGGTTGCGGCAGCTGCCCGGCGCGCTCCGGGCCCGCGAGTTCGTCGTCACCGTCTCTCGCGTGTGGTGGGAGTGGTTGCGCGGACTGTGGGCGAGATCGAACCGGCGGCTCGCCGCACCCATGGTGTCGGCGATGGCTGAGCTGATGCGGCACCTCCTGGCCCGTTTGGTCGCGCTCTACTCGACACACCTGCGCCGGCCCCCGTCGGCATCCCGTTCGATGCCCGTGGCCGGTACCGTCTCCGTCGCGCCGAGTACCCCGCCCGCGCCGAAGGTCCCACCCGCGCCGCTCACCCCACCCGCGCCGCTCACCCCACCGGTGGGCGAACCCACCCGGGCCGCCCCGGCCCCCTCCCCGACACGTGCCACCGCCCCACGCCGGCCGCAACTCGGCCCCCTGCCGTCGGGTCCCGGCACCGAACCGGTCCACAACCGGGCCACACCCACGCCGCCGGCACCCGCCGCGTCGGCCTCGCCCCCGCAGCGGGTGTCGTCGGTACGCACTCTCTCCCGCGGTCCCGGCGGCTCCCGCGCCGTATCGGACCCCCACGCCATGCGCGTCGACGGCGGCTACGCCGCCTCCATCGCCCGCACCGGTCTGCTCCCCGTCTCCAAACGATCCGCCCGCCCAGCGAACTCCGGCCGCTGACCGCCGGGTCCGACGACACCGTGGGCTCCGGGGCGCCGTCGGCCGATACCCGCCTCCCTTTTCCCGATTCCGCGCTTTCCGACCTATCGGGGCCCACGACAGCGCCTTAGGCTCTTCACGCGCCGGCGCGGCACCGGTCCCACGCGTCCGTGCGCGCGCGTCCACGCGTCCCGGCGAACACCCGGACGCCGAAGCGCCGTCGCTCCGCCGACCGGAACGGAAGTCCGTGATTCGCCGACGCCCACCCCTTCCTCTGATCCTGATGGTCGCCGCGGCGCTGTTGCTCACCGCGTGTTCGGCCGCCGTGTCCGGTGCCCCCAGGGTGCGCAATCCCATCGCGGAACCGGCGAAGGCGGCCAAGCTCGTGGTCCCGGCCCCGTACGACACGACGAATGGTTGGCAGGCCGACGTCCGCGACCGCGTGTACGTGGTGGCCCCGAAGGTGGGCGCGCTGATCAGCGTCGACGGACGCGGCGACATCCCGTCGGCGCAGGCCAAGTCGCGGACTCCGACCAAGACCGCGGTGATCGCGCGCGGCGCGTCCGACGGCAAGGTGTGGTGGTGGTCCAAGCCGGTGCTCCCGCTGCGCGACCAGAGCACGCCGAGCCTGACGCTGGTGACCATTCGCGACGTGGAGTACGTCGTGCTGGTCCGCGTGGGCACGATCCCCGAGGACGGACTCGTCCGGGCCCGACGGGTCGTGGTGACGGACAGTTTCGTGGTCACCAGCAGTGGTCGGGACGTGGCTCCGCACCAGCACCTGGTGCGGGACGTGAGCGAACGACTGAATGAAGTGCCCACCAGGGTCGGCAGCGGCGGGGTGCTGTTCCCCGACGACACCTCCTCACGGCAGCGCGGTGCGATCGACAAGGGTGTGCTGTGGAACCCGGAGACCGGCGAGTCCACACCCGTCGGCGTCGACGGGCCGACCTCACGGCGCTGCCTGCTGGGCGCCACCTGCTCGATGCTCTCGTTCCCGCTGCTTCCCACCTGGGCCGGCATGCTCAACGAGACATGGCAGGCCGCGCCCGGCCAGAAGCCGGGTACGCCGCCGGAGCGGTGCCGCTCGACCTATTCACGCACCAACCCCTGTGCCCGCGGTTTCGAGGTCGCCGGCCGCTGGAACAGCGGTTCGGTCGCCCCTCAGGGACGAGCCCTGGGTGTACCGGTGAGCGTGACCGACACGGCCGTGGTCGCGGCGTGGTGGACGCCGGCCGAGGGAAACACGCCGCAGGAGGTGCTGTACGTCGTGCACGACCTGATCACCGGCGCCGCGCTGGCCCAGGTGCCGTGTCGCACCGCCCGGGACGACAAACCGGACGACCAACACCCGCTGCTCGTCGGGCGGCACTCGCCGGACACCCGCTATCTCGTCGTGGGACCGCTGGCCGTGGACATGCGCGGCACGGCCGTGTGCCACTCCCAGGACGACCGTAACAACGAGGTCGAATTGGCTTCCGTATCCGACACCGGCATCGCGTACGGGACCATCCGCAGCTCGGCGGACCGCCAACGGGGCACCGCCGGACTGGCGGCGCTGAACGTCGCCACCGGGGCGATCGACACGCTGCCCCAGGGGTCTCGGATCCCGGTCGCGATGACCGCGTCCGGCGTCGGGGTCTTCGAGACCACCAGGGAGCAGTCGAACAAGCAGGTGCTGACGACGCTCACGATGTACCCGCCGCGTCCACCTGGTTCCCCGCCTCCGCCCACGAAGAGTCGATGAGCCTTCGCCGTCCGCCGCTGTCCGCATCGCGCGTCGCTTTCGCGCAACTCGGATAGTTCGGCGTCACGCCAAAAGCAAGGATTGCCATTCGTTCCCTGTTCCGGGAAGAGGATCCATGTCCCAGTCCGCACATTCCGAGCCCGCGCCGCGTTCGGGTCGAGCCGTCGGCGCGACCGGTTCGATCGACTCGCCCCGCGGCCATCTCGCCCAGGCCGTGGCCTCCTTGCGCCGTGGCCGGGAACGTTCGACGACCGTCGTCGCCGTGGCCGCCGCGGGATCGCTGATCGCGACGTCGATCGTGATCGGCGTCGGCGCCGCGGGTGCCGACGCCGACCTCGCCGACATCGGCGCCTGGTTGCCGAGCGCGAACGGCAGCATGGTCCATGTCAACGGCCTCTCCGGCGACGTCACCGGTCGAGTACGGCTGCCCTTCGCTCCCGGCGCCGACTACCAGGTGAGCGAGGACGGTGAGACCGTCCTGGTCCTGGATCGCTCCAGTGGCCAGGTCACCCGGATCGATCCGGCTCAGCTGACCGCGCCGCTGTCGCTGGACATGGGCGACGCCGGCATGCAGTTGCTCACCGGCGGCGACCGGGCCTGGTTGGTCGACGCCGGCCTGGCACCGGAGGCCACGACCGCCGTGGTGCGGCCGATCGACCCGACCACGCTCGCGCCGCTCGGACCGCCGATTCCGCTCGGGACCAAGGCGATCGGCCGTCCCCAGGCGGACACCAAGGGCACCCTGTGGATCCCGATTCCCGCCCGCGGCGAGGTGGTTCCGATCCGCGGTACGACCGCCGGCGCGCCGGTCAAGGTCGCCGACCCCGGCAGCGCCATCACCCTGGCGCTGGTGGCCGACACCCCGGTGGTCGTGGACCCCGTCGCCGGCGCCGCCAAGGTCTTGGGCGCGAACGGCGTGGACCGCACCGTCACCCTGCCGTCGGAGGTGTTCAAGGGCGGGGCCGACAAGACGGTGATCCCCGGCCGGACGGAGGGGCAGGTGTTGCCGGTTCTCGGCAGCGCGAACGGCACGCTGGTCCTGGTGGACATCGCGGCGGGCAAGGTGTCCGCCGTGCCGCTGGGCACCGGTGACAACTCCCTGGGCGAACCCCAGGTGTTGGGGGCCAAGGTCTACGTCGCGGACAAGACCGCCGGTTCGCTGATCGTCTACGACACGCGGCAGGCGAAGCTGGAGGCGCCGGTCAAGGTCACCGGGGTCAGCGGCGATCTGGAGACGTTCGTCCACCACGGTCTGCTCTGGGTCAACGACGAGAAACACGCCGCCGCGGTGGTCGTGGACGGCGACGGCACGCTGCACCAGGTCAAGAAGTACGACGAAAAGGGCGGCGACCCGGTCCCCGGGGACGAGGTGCCGCCGAGCGTGCCGCCCACGACGCCGCCGCCGGACGACCGGCAGCGTCCGGACAACCCGGGGCGGGGCAACGTCCCGCCCGCCCCCGACACACGGGACCACGAGGGGGACGGCAAGGACCGGCCGGGCGACGGCACGCCCACGCATCGGCCGACCCAGGGCGGCGGCGCCACCTCCAGGCCCGAGCCCACCACGACCGTCACCGTCACCGCGCCGCCGCTGCCCACGGCTACCGCTACGACCACCGCCACGGCTACGGCCACGGCCACGGCCACGGCGAGTAGTACCCCGACCGCGTCCGCTTCGCCGAGTGCGTCGCAGTCTTCGCCTCCGGCCACGAAGACCCCCGATCCGCCCAAGCAGACCGCGCCGGGATCACCCAAGGCGTCCTCCGGGGCCGGATTCATCACGGTCACGTTCTCCCCTTCCCAGGGCGCGACCCCTGAGAGCTATCGGATCGACGGCCTCAAGGACGGCATGAAGGCGCAGCCGGTGACCGTCGGCGGCAAGGGTCCGTTCTCGTTCAAGGTCACCGGCGGCCAGTGCGCGGCGGAGTACAGCTTCACCGTCACCGCGCTGTTCGCCGACGGCGTCGAGAAGAAGTCGACCGCCTCCACGGCCGTACGCCCGTGCGTGGTGCCCGCCGCGCCGAAGGTGACGGCGGCCACGCCCGCGGCCGGCGGTCACGGCGGCACGATCAAGTGGAGCGGGACCGCCGGCTCGACCTACACGGTCACCGTCGGTGGCAAGAGCACGACGACCAACCAGGGCAGCCACGTGGTGACCGGACTCAAGAACAGCGCCGCCTACGACGTGACGGTGACCGCCCGAAACGAGGCGGGCACCAGCGCCAAGGGCACCGGGCGACTGGATCTGACACCACCCGCTCGGACCTACAAGGTCGGCCCGAACATCAACAACAACATCGCGATCGGCATCCGAACGGGCCCCTCGGTGGCGGGTACCTCACGAGCCGGCTACATCGGAAGCAGCTACGTCGGCGACATCAAGGTCTTCTGCCAGGTCAAGGGCGAGCACCAGGTCCGAACAGGAACCAATGTGAGCAGCTCGATCTGGGACAAGGTCGATTTCCGGGGTACGGGCGAACCCGCCACGGGCTGGGTCAGCGATCTCTACATCCGCACCCCCAATTCCAGCAGCGGCACCTTCTCGTCGTCGGACCTTTGGCAGTGCGAGTAGCGCCGGGTCCGTCCCCGACGCCGATCCTCGTTCCGACGCGCCACGCCTGACCACGCGTCGGATCACCCCACTCGCGTCGGTGCCCTCCGGACCTGTACGGAGGGCACCAACGCGTTCCCCGACCCCCTCGGCGATTGCACGCGCGCCACGACGCGGCAAGCCCCACCCCTCCTCCACGACCGCCCCGGCACCGGGCGGCCGGCCGAACGACCTGGAGCGCCGTGACCACGATGCCCTCGACGACGAACGACGATCGTCGAACCGCCCCCGCGTTCCCCGCCCCGGACGCACTCGCCCTGTTCGGCGAGTGCTTCACGGCCCTGGCCGACAACATCGAGCGGGTGGTCGTCGGCAAACGGGAGCAGATCGAACTGGCGCTGATCTGCCTGTTCGCCGAGGGGCACCTGCTGATCGAGGACGTGCCCGGCACCGGCAAGACCACCTTGGCCCGCGCCCTGTCGGCTTCGCTCGACGCCACCTGGCAGCGGGTGCAGTTCACCCCCGACCTGTTGCCGTCGGACATCACCGGCGTGTCGATCTTCCGTCAGACGACCAACACGTTCGAGTTCCTGCCCGGACCGATCTTCGCCAACATCGTCATCGGCGACGAGATCAACCGGGCCTCGCCCAAGACCCAGTCCGCGCTCTTGGAGGTCATGGAGGAGGGGCGCGTGACCGTGGATGGTGTCGCGCACCCGGTCCCCCGCCCGTTCCTGGTGATCGCCACCCAGAACCCGGTCGACATGTCGGGCACATATCCGCTGCCCGAGGCCCAGTTGGACCGGTTCCTGATGCGCATGTCGCTCGGATATCCGGACCTGCGCTCCGAGGTGGCGGTCGCCTCCGGAACCGGCGGCGCGCCGTCGATCGACTCGCTGCCCACCATTGCCACGGCCCGGCACATCGAGGAGTTCGTACAGATCGCCCGCACCCGGGTGAAGGCGGTCGAGTCGGTCGTCGAGTACGCGGTACGGATCGGGCACGCCACGCGCGAGTCGCCGTACACCCGCCTCGGCGCCGGACCACGCGGCAGCGTGTCGCTGGTTCGCGCCGCCCGGGTGCGCGCGGCCGCGCAGCGTCGGGGCCACATCCTGCCCGAGGACGTCAAGGCACTGGCCGGCCCGGTGTTGACGCACCGTCTGTTGCTCACGCCGGAGGCCGAGTTGAGCGGGATCACCGCCGCCGGCGTGCTCGACGAGGTCCTGGCGCAGGTGAGTGTCCCGGCCGCGACGGCGTCGAAGGCGAACGGGTGATGTTGTCGTCCAGCGGTCGCGGGGTGCTGGCCGGCGGCGTGCTCCTGGCCGGCGTCGGGTGGGGGCTCGGCTACCGCGAGGCGGTGGTCCTGGGCGTCGCCGCACTGCTCGCGGTGGCCGTTGCGGCCCTCTGGACGATGCGCCGCTCCTCCGTGGCCGCCGTACGCGAGGTGGTGCCGGCCAAGGTCGCGCGCGGTGATGTCGCCCAGGGCCGAGTCACGTTGGCGAACACCGGGCGGCGGGCGCTGCGCGGGTTGCGCGCCGAGGACCGGGTCGCGGGGCTGGTGATTCCCCCCGTGGATCTGCCGGCGGTACCGGCCGGCGGCGAGTTGCGGGCGCGCTACGCACTGCCTACGCATCGCCGCGGCCGGGTGGAGATCGGCCCGATGTACCTGGTGCGCGGCGATCCCCTCGGCCTGACCCGGCGCTCGCGCCGGCACGGCGAGTTGGAGACACTGCTGGTGCGTCCGCGCACCGTCGCACTGGCGTCGTTGCCGGCCGGGCGCACACACCACCTCGAGGGCCCGAACTCGGATACCGCGGACGACGGCACACTCACCTTCCACTCGCTGCGCGAGTACGTCCTGGGCGACGACCTGCGCCGGGTGCACTGGCGTTCGACCGCGCGCACGGGAACGATGATGGTCCGCACGCTGATCGACGTGAGCCTGCCGCAGACCACGGTGGTCCTGGACACCGGGTCGGCCGCCTACGCCGAGGGATCGGACGGCGACGCGTGCGAGGAGGCGTTCGAGGTCGCCGTCGACATCGCGGCATCGGTGTCGCTGGCCGCCGCGCGCAACAACTTCCCCCTGCGGGTGTTGACCGGCAGGGGCGCGCTGCCCGCTCCGGTGGGCGATCATCGCGGCGCCGAGCACTGGTTGGACCTGCTCGCCGACGTCTCCGCGAGCGAGGACCACTCCCTGTCGGCGGCCTTCGACGAGGTCGAACGCACCGCGGCCGGCGACACGTTGGTCGTGATCACAGGTGGCGTCGACACACCGGGGTTGTCTCGACTGGATCGGATCGGCGGCCGTTTCGACCGCGTGCTGCTGATCCGCAGCGTCCCGCCCACGACGCCCGACGGCGGCCGAAACGGCGCCGGGCGAGCCGAGGGCACGACCCCGAACGTGCTGCGGGTGGCGCAGATCCGGGTGTCGGGCCTGGAAGAGATGGCCGTGGCGTGGCGCAAGGAGATATCCCGGTGACCATCATTGTCGACGATCTCGCGGTGCGCCCGCGAGATGCCCGGGAAACGGGCGAACCGGCGGTGAGGCTCCACGAATCCGCCGCCGGGGCCCCGCCCGAGGGTGCCTCCACCGCCGGTGAGCGCGCGTGGCGTGACGCGCGGCGCCGGGCGCTTCGGTCCCTGGTGCCCGTGATGATGGCCGCGCTCGCCGTCGGTGCGGCGTTCGTCCGCATCTTCGAACCGCGCGACCTGCTGCCGGTGATCGTGCCGTGCGCGCTCGCCCCGGTGCTGCTGTCCGTGCTGTGTTCGCGGCCGACTCGGGCCGCCGCCGAGGACGCCGCGAAGTCGACCGCCGCTAAGGCCGCTTCCGCTCCGCGGGTCACTCGGCCGTTGTGGCCGTCGCTCGTGCTGACGGTCGTCTGCTGGTTGGCGGCGATGTCCGCGACGCTCTTTCGGGCGGGCGCGGTCGGTGGGGTCTTGCCGGGCGCCGGGTTGATCCGCGACATCGGCCGGGACCTCTTGGACGCGCCGCACGCGGTGTTGGGCGTGGTGGCGCCGGCGGCCGGCGATGCGCGGTTGCTGGTTCTGCCGGCGGCGTGTGTCTGGCTCGCCGCCTTCGCGGGCGCCGAACTGGCCCTGCGCACCGGCACGGTGGTCGTCCCGGCTCTGCCCGCGCTGGTCCTGTTCGCGGTCCCGGTGGTGCTCGGCGTCGGCGGTCCCGGCGACAATGTCGCGGCGTCGATGTTCCTGGTCGGCTCGATCGGCCTGCTGCTGTCGTCGCGGCGTCCGGGGCGCGGGTCGTCGCTGCGGAACCTGTCGGTGGGCGTGCCGCTGGTGCTCGCCTGCGCGCTGTTCGCCGGTCTGGTGGGTCCCGCGCTCCCGGGCGCGGATCGGCGGGCCGCGCCGGACCTGCACCGACTGGTCGACCCGCCCGTCGATCTGCGGGTGAGCGGTGCCAGTCCCCTGGATCGCATCTCCGCGTGGTTGCAGACCCCCGAGCGCCCGTTGTTCACCGTCGCGGGACCGGCGCCGGCGGATCGCACCTGGCGGCTGGCCGTGTTCGACACGTACGACGGGGTGCGCTGGGCGCCCTCGGTCGATCTGCGGCCGACCACCGGCCGGATCCCCGACGAGGCCGACACGCACGCGGTGGCGAAGCTGCGCGAGTCGCACCAGGTGACGATCCGCGAACTCGGCGGTATCTGGCTGCCGACGGCCGACCGGCCGAGCGAGGTGCATCCGGCCGGCGGCCCGGAGATCTCGGTGGACCCGGGCAGCGGCGCGGTGATCGCACACCGGCGGTTGACTCCGGGAACACGCTACGAGTTCGACGCGCGGATCCCGGTGCCGGACCCCAACCGCCTCCAGTTCCTCCGGGTCGGCGCGAATCCGGCGGACACCGCGTTGCCGGAACGGGATGCCGGCGGCGAGCCCTTCGCGGCCCTGCCGGTATTTCGCCGACTGGCCGAGGAGGCCACGGCCGGCAGCAGTTTCCCGTACCAGCAGGCGCTTCGACTCGCGACCTGGCTGCGTACCAACTACCGCTACGACACCGCCGCCACGCCCGGCCACTCGTATCGCAATCTCCAGTACTTCCTGGAGTCCGGCAAGGTCGGCACGTCCGAGCAGTTCGCCACCGCGTTCGCGGTCATGGCCCGCTCGCTCGGCCTGCCGGCCCGGGTCGCGGTCGGCTTCTCCGCGGGCACCGACGTCGGCGGCGGGGTCCGCGAGGTGCGCGCGGGCGATGTGATCGCGTGGCCCGAGGTGCAGTTCGCCGGCGCCGGATGGGTTCCGTTCTCCCCGACCCCGGGCCGGCGCGGCGAGTCGGGCGAGCGGGAGCGGGCACCGGGTCAGGACGTCGCGCAGCCCGGAACGCCGGCCTCGGCACCGCCGGCCCAAGTCTCCCGGGAGCAGGCGGACGCCGGCATCGAGGGCACCGAGCACCGCGCCGCGCCGAACGACCGGGCGAAGCATTCCGGTTCGGGTACGGACGCGGGGTTCGCCTGGTGGATCCTGCCGGCGGCGATCGGCGCGCTCTTGGTGCTCGGATACCTCGCGGCGGGCGCCGCGGTCCCGTACCTGGAACGGCGCAGACGGCGCGCGAAGCCGGCCGACGAACGCCTCTTGGCCGCCTGGCAGTCGATCGGCGGCGAACTGGGCCGAGCGGCCGGTGTACCCGCCGCGAGCGCGTCCACGGCCCGCGAGATCGCGGTGCTCGGCGGCGCGTTGTTGCCCGAGGAGGTCGGCACCCGGTTGTCGGCGCTGGCGGATCTGGTCAACGACTGCGCGTACGGCGACCGGGTCGCCACGGACGCGGAGGCGAACGACGCGTGGGAGTTGTGGGCGGTCGTGGCCGGTTCGGTGCGCCGCGAGGCGTCCGCCGCCTCGCGCCGCCGGCGGGCGCTCGCCCGGTGGCGACCGGGCACGGTCGTCGCGGTATGGGGTTTCTCGAAGGGACGACGGGCGTGGGGACAGTGAGCGATGGGGGCGGTTCGCGAGCGCGCGCGGTCCGGCGAAGGGGGCCGGCATCACTGGCCGCCGTGCTCGCGGGTGTGACGTTGGCGGGATGCTCCGTGACGGGGTTGGATCAATTGGCCGTCGACAAGGCCACGACCATGATCCGGGGCGGTTCGAGCGACTCGCTGGATCCGTCCTCGATCCCGGAGAAGTACCGCAAGTACATCCCCCAGTTGGAAAGGGCCGGCAAGGCATGTAGCGACCTGACCGCGCCCCTGGTGGCGGCGCTGATCGAGACCGAGACCAGTTGGGACCCCCCGGAGGTGAACGACGACCGGGGCCGGGCCCAGGGGCTTGGCCAGTTCATGCCGGACACCTGGGGAAAGGACGGCAACGGCGCGGGCCGCGACGGCGACGGCGACGGGAAGAAGGAGGTCGGGAACCCCGCCGACGCGATCATCGCGATCGGTGACTACCTGTGCTCGATCGCCGAGAAGATCCGCAAGTTCCAGGAGGAAGGGAAGATCCCCAACGTCCGGCCGGGGGACCAGCTCAAGATGCCCGATCTGATCTTCGCGGGCTATCTGCGTGGCCCCTACGTCTGGGTCAGCCCGCCTGCGGGGACGACGTTCGCCTCGGACGGCATGCCGGACCTGGAAGACCCGAAGAACATGAAACCCCGGGACTACGCGGACAAGATCATCCGCTTGGCCAGGGAGAAGTATTCACTGAAGGGTGCCGGCAACGGGGTGCCCGCGATCGTGGGCGCGGATCGGCAGGCCATCCTGGCGCGGGCCAAGGTGTGGACCGACGCGCACATACCCTACGACCAGGGCACCACGAAGATGGGTCTGATGGCCGACGGCAAGACCAAGCAGTACTACCGGACCGACTGCTCGGGCTTCGTCACCATGGCCTGGGGGGTGGAGGCCGGTCCGACCACGGTCACGATGACCGGGATGACCGTGGCCATCCAGAAGAACGAGTTGACGGCGGGCGACATCCTGCTCGACTCCGATGCGGGCAACTCAGGGCACGTCGTGCTGTTCGAGAAGTGGGTCGACGACGCTCGGAGTTCGTATTGGGCGTACGAGGAGGCGGGCGGTTCGGGCGCCGTCTACCGCAAGATCCCCTACCCGTATTTCCAGGGGCACGGGCCGTTCGAGCCGCGCCGGTTGAAGTCGCTCAAGTAGCAGACCCGGATCCGGGACGCTTCGGCAAGCCATGCGGCTCGCCGAAGCGTCGACGTCTGTCGCGGGCGCGGATCGGGGCTCGGCCGATCAGCGCACCGGGGCCACGTGTTCGCGGACGGCGCCCTCCGCGCGAGTCGGCCCCCGGGTACCGCCGCCGGCGAGGCTTCGCTCGAGCGGTTCGGCCAGGCCGTCCTGTCCCAGTTGCTCACGGTAGGACTTCGGCGTCACCAGCGGTTGCACCACGGGGTCGAATCCGCGCGGTTTCGGGTCCGGCGCGGATGAGCCCGCCCCGGACCGGGCGCCGGAGCGCATGCCCAGCGGACTGAAGCCCCTCCCCCACCACACGCTCGACCCGGGTGCCGTCGGCGATGCCGCCACCCCCCGACTCGCGTCCGCGGTCCAGGGGTTGGCCTCGTTCGCCGACGGCCCGCTCTGCTTACTCACGTCGCCTCCCGGCCCGGGACTCCATCATCCGGCCACTATAGGTTGAACGCTTCGCGCGCCCGCTCGGGCACCCGGCCGTGCGGCATCAGTTCCTGCAGCCGCTCGCGCGCGGGCGCCGCATCCGCGGCGAACCCGGCCGCCCTGCGTCGCGCGGCGGCCGACTTCTGCCGTGACCGGACGGCCTTGCGCGCTGCCGCGGCCTGACGGCGGGCCGCGCTGCTTCGCTGGAGTCCGGGGGCGAACCGGCGGGTGTTGCCGGCCGCGATGTCCTGGAGCAGCATGATCTGGGCCCGGCTGCGGCTTGCCTGCATGCGCGCCTTGGCCTGGTTCGAGTCGCCCTTCCTGGCCTGGTTCTCGAACTTGCGGTAGGCACGAGCGCCGGCCCGCATCCCGGAGTTCTGCGCGTACAACTTCGCCGTTCTGGCCCGGTCCACGGTGTTGGTCGCCACGCGCCGCGCCGCCGCGGTGATGGGTTTGTAGTGTGCTTTGCGCTTGTTCTTCAGGAAGCTGCGTGCCTTGTCAAGGCGCTTGGAGACGGCGGAGACGATGGGCTGGAAGGTGGCGACCGCGTCGCCGATCGACTGGGGGCCACCGTTGGGGCCGAATTCGACGGCCTGGGTCATCGCTCATCCCTTCTGTCACCACTGGGGCGTCCGCGGCGGCTCACGGCCCGCCGACCCGGTTGAGTTTGCCCTTTTGGAGGTCGTACTGCTCCTTGCGGATCTTCGGTTGTTCCGGGGGTGCCTCGGCGTCGGCCTCGATGTCCTCGTCGGCGTCGGGGGCGGCCTCGTCGTACCAGGTCGCGTCGGGGTCGCGGGGCGCCACGCGGAACGCCGGGTCGTCCCACATCTCGGGCGGCGAGGGCTCGAGGGGCAGTTCGGCGAGGGGGCGGTCGGTGTGACCCTCCCGCGGGTCGCAGGCGACGAACGGGCCCATCTCCGGGTCCATCAGCACGCGCAGGTGCGGATCGGCGTGCTGGAGCCACCAGTTGGACATCCCCAACGCCGCGTCGTGACGCAGGTATTCGAAGGCGCGCCAGATCGCGGTGAGCCGGATGACCGCCTCGGGGTGCCGCCACCAGCCCGAACACCACATCAGCGAGGAACGGTTGAGCCGCCGTTCGATCACCTTGGCGAGGTATTCGACGACGAAGGCGTCGACCGATTCGAAGACGAACTCCGGTTCCGGCTCCTCGTCGTCGAAGTCGGGGTCCGGCTCGGGCGCCGGGTCGCGCGGCACGCTCGGGGCCGGGGCCGACCGGGCGGCTGCGTCCGTCGGCGCGACGCTCTCGCGCAGCCGCCGGGGAGCGTCGCCCTGTCCCCAGACGTCGTCGTCCGGAAGCTCGCCGCTCATCCCACGGCCTTCGCCATGTTCACCTTGGCCGCCACCATCACCTGGGACGGGTCGTAGGTGGCGATCGACTCCCGGATCCGGTCGGCGTATGCGGTCTCCCACCACGGCACCGTGCGCACCAGGGTCGGCCGCGAGCCGCTGATCTGGACGAAGGCCCTGCCGCGCGGCATGGACATCAGGTCGGCCGCGTCCAGCACCGCCTCGGCGCGGGTGGCGCGGCTGATACCGCGGTGATCGCCGAACTTGTGGCTGGTGGAGGTGGTCCGCGGCTCGAACACGCCCGCGGACTTGGCGAGGTTGTCCAGGAAGGAGACGTCGGAGACACCGCCGCCGTAGACCCGGATGTTCGCCGAACCCCACAGCTTGGACATACCGTTCTCGCCCCAGACCGAGACGCCCTGGGCCCAGGACTGGAGGATGACCATCACGATGACGCCGCGCGAGCCGAAGTGGGTGTACTTGTCGGGCAGGGCCTTCCACGGGCACACGTTCGCGGCCTCGTCGAGCACGAACAGGGCCGGGATGGGCAGGCGTCCGTTGGGCGAGTCGCGGGAGTAGTTCTCCGCCTCCTCGGCCAGGATCGTGGTCAGTGCCATCACCAGCGGGGCGGCGATCTTGTTGGTTTCCTCGGACAGCAGGTACAGGGTGTCCGACGGGGATCGCACGAAGGCCATGTAGTCGAACTCGGGCCGGCTGGGATCGCTGCCCGGCGTCACCCATTCGTTGATGTTCTCGGCGACCAGGAAGGACGCCATCTGGATGGCCGTGCCGTACACGCCCGCACGCTGGCGATCGGGCTGTCCGATCACCGACTCCACGGCCTCGGCGGGCATCCGGTGGCCCTGCTCGCGCAGGATGCGTACGGGCGTGTCGTCGGTCGGGCGGGTCAGCCAGACGTAGACGTCGGTGATCGGGCGCTTGTCGATCGAGGCCGCGAGCAGCATGTTGGCGAACAGGTCCTGCGCGGCGGGCTCGAAGTAGGCGTCGCTGCGCGCGTGTTCCTGCCGGTTGACGGAGACGAAGCGGGCGGCGAGCTTGACCGCTTTCACGATGCTGTCGCCGACGTAGGTGAGCGGGTTCCACCAGAACACCGGTTTGCCACCGGCCTGGTTCTGCGGGTCGAAGATGTAGACGGTGCCCATGTCCTCACGGATGGCGCGGGTGGCGTCGACCACGTCGCGCTTGTTGGAGGTGACCACCACGGCCCCGGGGGCGGCGACGATGTTGGGAATCGCCCTGGTCGCCGTCTTACCCGTACGCGGGCCCCAGATGTCGACGTGCATGTCCTCCCACGAGCCCCACAGCTCATTGCCGCCGCGCACGGTCTTGCCGATGAATACCCCGGGGGTGGTGTCCTTGTCGAGGCCGAACTTCCCCGCCGTACGCCGGACCTCGGGCGTGGTGGAGGGCCGCAGTTCGCGCGGCGAGGCGAGGTAGCGGATGGCTCGGTCGATGCGCTCGCTGCGGCCCCTGGTCTTGTTCCACACCGACCATCCGATGCCGATCAGAACGAGCACGGCGAGCAGTTGCAGGCTCAGGTACACGGTTGCCGCGGCACCCGGCCACCGATAGTCATCGGTGGCCAGGCGTACCCCGAGCACAAGGGGGTTGCCGCCCGGCTGCTCGGTCGGCCCGCCGCCCCAGGAGGCGGCGAACCAGGCCATCACGTGCACCGCCACCAGGGCGATCAGGCCGAACAGGAAGACCAGCGCCTCGAGTTCGACGTTGGGTCCTCTGCGCTTCTGCGTGGCGCTCATGTGCTACCTCCTGTCTCGGGCACGACGGTCGCGAACCCGGGTGCGCGCGGCGTTCACCAGCGTTGCGGTGCCGGGGCGCCGCCGGCGGGACCGCCGGGGGTGAGGACTCGAATCTGCTGCTGCGGGAGTCGCGGCTCGCGGTACTTGGGTTCGATCCGGAACGGGTTCTCGTCACCTCCACCGCTCTTGTTCAACTGGTGTTGGGCGGCCATACCCAGGCCGGTGTTGGAGGCGGCGAAAGCGAGCTTGCCGGTGCCGGGAGGCAGCCCGGTGAAGCTGGGGAGCGCGGCCTGCGCCACGAACTTCGCGGCCGTGTTGATCGCCGCGGATTTCGGCACCGGGGGCGGCGTCGGGACAGAGGGCGGCATCGGCGGTGCGGGCACCGGAGGCTGCTTGACCAGGGAAACCGGTGCCGGGCTCGGCGGGTTCGGCGTCGAGCGGTCTCGCGACGGACTCGACGGGCCGTTGTTCGACGGGCCGGTATTGGACGGTCCGGGCCGGCGGTTGGGCGGCGGCGGCCGATTCCCGCGCCGGTTGCGGGCTCCCTTGGCCATCGCGGCGGCCGCGCCCGTGCCGCCCGTGGCGGCGACCGCGCCGAGTGCGGCCACACCCTTGGCGCCCGCCGCCAGGGTTCCCATCACCGCGCCGTGGGCTCCCTTGCCGTCCTCGGCCACGAGTCCGACCAAAGGATTGACCATGCGCATCGTCGCCGGCAACGAAAGGGTGCCCGCGCCCAGGAGGATCACGCTGGCCAGGCCCTCGGCCGTACTTCCGTCGGCGGGATCCGCCCACATGCGAAACACCGGGACGATCACGAACGCGGCCGTGGGTTCGAGCAGCGCGAAGCCGACCGCGAAGCTGAAGCACTTCAGCAGCGCCGCCTTGCCGGTTTGCGTTCCCGACCCGGCCGCGAATATCGGCATGACTCCCAGGAGTAGGGTCATGCCGATGAGTCTCGCCAGCATGTACAGATAGAGCATGACGCCGGTGACGATGAGCAGGACCGCCGATATCAGGAACAGCACGAAGTTGATCGGGTGTTCCGTGCTGCCCATCGGCGCCACTTCGAGGTACTTCTGTACGGCGTTGCAGACTTCGGCCTGATTGATCGCGGTGTCGCCCTTACCGGACAAGCCTCTGATCATGAACCATTGCGTAAAGGTATGCCCCGCCTTGAGCAGTAGACCGAAGAACGCGATGCTCGACGTGGTGACCACGACCAGCGTGAACATCGCCTTGGCCATCGCTCCCACGGCCATCGGGTTGCGCGACAACGCCATCTTCCCGGCCACCCACAACAACGACAGCACCGCGACGATCGTCGTGATGAAGATCGTGTGACTGCGCAGCATATCCGTGATGCCGGAGGCGTTGCGGTCCTTACCGCCGGTGAAGGGGGCGTCGACCTTGAGCCACCAACTCAAGACCTCCGTGGCGAGTTGGCTCAGCTCGAAACGGGCCCACTCGATCGGCTGACCGAGGAAACTGTAGGGGTTGTTGGTCTTGTCGCTGGCCCACTTCCTGACCGCCCACTCCCACTCGCTGTCCTTGAGGGTGCAGGCGCTGTGCCAGTTGAAGCTTTCGTCGGGATGGAACTCGTGGCAACCGATCTTGCCGATCGCGTACGTGTCGGTCCAGGCGAAGTCACCCCGGACCAGTTCCCCGGAGTCGTATTGGTTGTCCTTGAGTTTGTCGGCGATGTTGGGGCCGTACGGGTTGACCGGCGCGAAATCACACATTGCCCCACCGCCTGTTCGTGTTGTTCACGTCGAGTTCGGCCGGGGTGAGATCGACGTGGACCGGAATTCCGGGCCGGCCGCCGACCTTGACCATGAAGTTCCCGAGCCCGGGCGGCGGTGCCTCCTCGCCGCGCGTGGAGTCCCAGGACGGCGGTGTGGACCAGTCCTCGATCATGCGTTGCTCGGCGCTGGTCATCGGTACGACCGAGTTGAGTTGCGGCATCTCCGCCGCGGGCAGACCGCCGGTGATCACCATGCCCGCTCGCTCGACGAAGCCCTTGGCCTTCATCCGGTCCTCCTCCGTCGGCAATGCGAGGAGGTCGGACATGGTGTGGGTGATCATCGCCATGCCCACGCCGCGTTGACGGTTGAGTCGGGTCAGCGCGTCCACCCGGTCGACCAGACCGCGACCGGCGCGCAGCACACGCCAGAGTTCGTCGAGAATGACGAAGTAGTTGCGTCGCGGTTCCAATCCCGCGTCGGCCAGGGCCTGGGCGACGGAGATCGCGCCGAAGCCGTAGCTCCAGCAGGCCAGCAGCGCCGCGGCCTGGAGGGAGCTCTCGCCGTCGTCGATGGCGCTGACGTCGAAGCAGACGGGGCTGTCCCGGCGCATCGGTTCGGAGGTCGGCTGGGAGAACATCTCCCCGAGCCGGCCGTCGCCGAGCAGGCCGATCAGCGAGGATTCGAGGTTTTCGGTGATCTCGCGATAGCGGGACAGGTCACCGCGGTCGAGGGCGACCGAGCGCAGGGCCTCGGGCGCCTCCTGGATGACCGCGAGCAGGTCGCCGAGCACCGGTACACCGTCGAAGCGCTCGTCGAGCAGTTTCAGCGCCGTGTTGAGGATGGTCTCCTCGCGGTCGGCGGGCGGATTCCCGCGCAGCACGGTGATCAGCGACGCGACCGCGTTCAGCCGCCGGCCGTGTGCGTCGGCGAGCAGCGAACGCCGCGCGGCCTCGGGCAGACGCGCCGCGGCGGCCCTGGACTCGCCCGGGTCGAGCACGTTGAGAAAGCCGCGACCTCGGCCGAGCGTGATCACCTGGCCGCCCAGGGCCCGGATCAGGTCGGCGTAGTCGGGCTTGAGGTCGCCGAACACCACCGGGTTGACGCCATATCCGGCCAGTCCCAGGGCCTGGCGGCGCACGATGGTCGACTTGCCCAGGCCGGGCTTGCCGAGCACGAACTCGCTGGGGTTGAGGATGAGTTTGGCGCGTTGGAACCAGCTGATCGGGTCGCAGCACAGGGTGCCGCCGCCGGTGAGCGAACGACCCAGCGGGACACCGACCGCCGGTGTCCCGGATCCGGCCGCGAACGGCCACAGGCCGCAGACCTGGACGGTGGTGCCGCGCCACTCGGGCGCCGCCTCCACATATCCGACCGAGCCCGCGCCGTAACCGGTCCAACCGCGCCAGCCCGCGGTGCGCGGACGCACTACGCGGGGCTTCTTCTCCTTCTTCGGCGCGGTCGGCTGCGCCTGCCCGTGCGGCAGCGACTTCTGCCGCTTGCCGCGCCGGCGACCGGCCTTGGTCGTCTCGTCGTCCTCGGGGACGACCCCCGTGGGGTGGTACGTGGTCATCTCGCCCCGTTCTCCCTGGCGCGTGCGCGAGCGCCCGGCGCATTCGCGGTCGGTGCCGGGTCGGCACTCACATCGCGTCCCGGATGGTCTGCGGCACCTTGAGGTGCTTCGGCAACACCAGGCCCAGCGGCAACGCCGCGGCGAACGCCGAGGCCTGCGAACCGTAGACCCGGCGGATGGCGATTCGCGCGGACGCGGACAGGTTGTCCATCGCCGACGCGGCCAGTTCCAGACCGTCGGCATCGTTCACCGTCGCGGTGACGAGCATGCCGAACTTCACCAGTCCGGCGCCGGTGGCCTCCTCCTGGGCGCTCTGCTGGGCGGCGCGCACCGCGATCGAGTCGCGGGCGTTGCCGACCTTGGCCTGCTTGGCCTTGAACATCGCGTCCTTGACGTCGCGCTCGACGATGCCGGCGGCGGTGGAGGAGTCGTGCGGACGGTACAAAAGGGTGACCCGCTTGCGGTCGATGTCGGGGTGCGGGCCGAGCAGTCGGGCCAGCACGTTGGAGAACACCTCGCCGCGCGGAGCGTCGGACATCGCCCAGGTCACCGACAGCGCGCCGTCGTGGCGGTAGTGGTCCCACGCCTCCTGGGTGGCGCTGGGCCCGGCATCGCTCCAGGTGATGCCGGCGCCGCCTTCGGAACGAGCCTGGTCGATCAGGCCCGCGACGCTGGGGTCGTACGCGACCCGGACGGCCTCGGCGAGGTCGCCGCCGCTCATCGGGTGCGCCTGTCCGGCCCCGGTCATCTGCAAGGTGGCGCACAACCCGGGCAGGCGGGTGCCCAGTTCGGTGGCCATCTCCTCCGGGGTGCGCTTGGGTACCCCGGGCCGGGGAGCTCCGGAGAAGGTCAGCGCGACGCGGGAGGAGACCCGGGCCGAACCCACCGGGTACAACTCCACCACCTCGTTGAGCACGTGGCGGGAGAGTTCGGGCGAGTCGGGGCGCAGGTGGTCGAAGACCTCGCGACGCAGGCGTTCTCCGGTGTCGAGGGCGGTCTCCACGGTGACCGAGGCGGCCACGATCCCGGGTTCGTTGCCCAGCGCGGCCAGCCACTGGCCCCAGTAGGCGACCCAGGTGTCCACCTGTTCGGTGTCGACCAACGAGCCGCCGTCGGCGTCGCATTCGATCACCACGGTGTGGTCGTTGGTCGAGGGCACGGTCAACAGTGCGAACGGGCGCTGGTAGGCGTCGCGGGCCTCGTACAGGCGTGACGCGGCGGCGAGCCCCGGCAGCGTGCAGGTGCCCAACGGGACCCGGCCGAGCGGGCCGGATCGGTAGAGGTGTTGCCCCTTCATCTTTCCCCGAGACCATGCTCCTCGGGCCACCAGCCACTGCAAACCCGTACGTCCTTGTCGGTCTCGATACAGCAGGGGGGCGAGCACGACCACGAGCAGCACCGCCAGGAACATCGCGACGACCAGCGAGATCATCATGCCGATGATGATCATGATCATGCCGCCGAGCAGGATCAGCGTCCCGGCCAGTCCCAGGCCCATGACGCCCGGCGAGGTCGGCTTGCGCCAGTTGCCGTAGGTGCGGATCTCGGGTGCGCTCACGTTCGTCTCCTCGATGCCTCGACCGGTGCCGCTCGTACGAGCGCGGTCGGAAGGTGCCCGATGCCGATCCGGGGATCGTCAGGGCGTCCACGCGACATAGCCGGCGCGTGACGGCACGGATCGAGCCGACGGGCGGCTGCCGTCCGGGGGCAGTTGCAGACGCCAGCCGTCGTCCCACACCACCGTCCAGGTGGTGGCGTCGAACGTGGCCGCGCGCTCACGCATGCGGACCAGGGTGACCGTGGCCGCCTGGGCGGAGTAGCCCTCCACTCGGAAGCCGACGAACTGCGGCTTGTCCTCGTTCGCCGGACTCTCCGCCACGGCGCGCGAGGTCGCCGCGGACCGGGCTCGGGCCAGGAAACTCTCCCGCCCGGGGCCCGCGGCCAACATCGTGCCCGCGGCCAGCGTCGGGGATTCCGTCGTCTCGTACCGTTCGCTCGCCTGGGCCGCGGCGATCAGCGCGCCGACGGGGGTGTGCGCGTAGCAGCGGACCGTGCCGGAGTCGGCGAGGGCCGGGCCGGCCGCCCGCGACACCGGTAGTCCGACGCCGTGGTAGGGCTCCCACACCACGCCGTCGGGTTGCCGCGTGGTGGGAATGCTCTGGTCCTGGTCGGACAGGGCGGGACACCGACCCACCGTGTCGGCCGGACCCGCTCCACCCGGTGCCGCCGGTCCGCCGGCACTCGTGGTCGACGAAACGCTCGGCCCCGATGTCGTGGCTCCTTCGGCGGCGCGCCCCGACGAGGGCGCCCCGTCGGGTTCGAAGACGATCACTCCGAGCGCGACGACGCACAGGAAGCCGAATCCCGCCGCGGCGGCGATGAATCCCCGTTGCGTGAACGGGTTTCCGTCGTCCCCCATCCGGTCGCCGGACTTGTCCCGCCGTAGAAAGGCCACTGTCGTTCCCCGGGGACCCGTCGGCCTACTTCTTCACCAGCAACAACTGGGCGAGCGTCGCGGAGCTGCCGACCAGGATGGCGGCGACCATGATCCAGCCGAGGCTCATGATGTGCTCGCCACTGCCGCCGCTCTTGTGCGACATGGCCATCCGCGCCGCGCAGGCGAGGACCGCGATCACACACACCACGGTGACGATCCACGCGCCGTAGCTGAGCAGGGTGTTGATGCCCTCGCCCAGTCCGGCGGGCGCGGTCGGCTTCGGGTCCTCGATGGTGTCCGATTTCCCGTCCTTGAACCCCGTGAGGGTCGCTGCGATCAGAGCCATTGTTACTCCCCGCTGTTTCGGTAGTTGGTGAGGTCGGCCAGTTCGGATGCCAACTTCCGTACGTCCTTGCCCGAGTTGCGCGCATCGGGCCACTCACCGAGCCGCCACGCCTCGTTCCATGAGACGCGCCACAGGCGCGGCACCCCTCCGGCGATCAACTTCAGCCACTGCTGGAGGCTCTTGGGCAGTGGACCGGGTGCGTCCGCCACGGCGACCAGTCCGAGCAGGTCTATCCCTTGCAACGCACCGGACGCCCACTGCCTCCCCGCGGTCTGCGCGGCGTGCAGGCCACCCGCATGGGTCCTGGCCACCAGGACCACCCCGGCATGTCCCCCCGGCGGGGGAATCGGCCACCCCCTGCCCTCCGCCGCGGCGCCCTGCGAGGCTGCCAGCGCGAGCGTGCTCTCCCCCGCTCCGCCATGGCAGCCCACCCACCACCAGGGGGGTCGGGCCGACTCCGGTGGCGACCAGGTGGGCAGTCCGCCCGCTCCGGGCGGCGCGATGCCGCCTTGAGGAGTCTGCGGTCCGAGGCTGACATAGGTGGGCGCCTCCACCGCGGGTGCCGCCTCGACCACGACCGCGGCGCGGGGCAACCATGGGTTTTCCTTCGGCTCTTCCGTCCGACGTGACACGGGTCCCCCGGCGTTACAACGGTCGGCGAGGCGTGACGAGGACGGCCAAGCACCGGTCCCGAGGACGCCCGGTCACACGATCGCCTTCGCGATCGATGCCGAACTCCCGGCCAGGGCACAGGCAACCATGACCCAACCCGCGCCGAACAGGGTCCCCTCCGCGTCGCCGTCGCGATACGTCATCGCCAACTTGGCCGCGGACAGCAGGAATCCCACCACGCAGACGACGAGGACCATGTAGAAGCCGTAGTCGACGATCGTCTGCAACGGTCCCGCGAAGGGCACGCCCGTGCCGGGATCCGGAGGCAACGGCTTCTTGACGTCCGACGGCACGATGTAGGTCGGTGGCGGCGGATCGTCCATCGGCAGCAGGTCCCACGGCACGATGCATGTCTCCAAACGTTCGGCGTTCGGCATCGCGGCCCACCGGCGAGCCCTCGCGCGCGTGCCCTCGCGCGACGGACCGACCTCCACGCATCGGTGTCGTCGGTGGCAACCGGCCGAGAGTGGGGTCTGTCACGAGATGGTGCTCCGTAGGACTGTCGGGGCCGAGTGATGCAAGGCGCACGCCGACAGTAGCCGGCCCCCTCACCACCCACTATCCAGATCGCGTGAGGCTCTACGCGCCAATGGGATGGCCTGCGCGCCGCGCCGCGCGTCCTCGGCCACGACCGTCCGGATCGATCAACTCCTGGGTTGAGTCGTGGGTTTGTTGCCCGCGGGGCACACCGGTTCGCCTCGGGCCACGCGCACCCCGTCGGCCTCCCCGATCAAGGTGGTCACCACGAAGCACGACGTGCTCGGGGCCTGCGCGAACACCGCGACGTGCTCGTCGGCGCCGACCAGGACACGCTCGATGAGACTGCCCGCCGGAGTCTGCGCCACGGCCACATAGCCGCTCACGTTCCGCGCGTCGACCGGTGCCTCCCAGGACAGCTTGAACGTCTTGTCGAAGCCGCTCACCGCTACGGAACGGGCCTGGCGGGCCGCGAGTTGGGCCTGGTCGACCGGACGCGCGGTCTGGGTGACCCATCCGCTCGCCGAGGCGGACGGATTCGCCGGCCCTGCGGGCCCCTTGGCCGCGGAAGGGGCCGGCTTCACGGTGCTGGGCAGGGCGGGGCCGGCGCTCGGCTTCTTGTCCTCGCCGCCCGCCAGCAACACCACGCCCACCCCCACCACCAACAACCCGGCCGCTCCCGCCGCCACCAGGAACATCGGCTTGAACTTCCGGCGGTCCGACTTCTCCTCGGCCCATTCCCAGTCGTGCGCGCGCGGGAAGTAGCCGGCGGTCGCCGCACCGTCCGAGCCGGTCGTCGGCTCCGGGTCGGCGACCGGGTTCGCGCCGGTGGGCGACGGGATGTCGTAGGTCGGTTCGTCGTCGTCGAGGCCGGCGTAGGGCGAGACGTAGGGGGGCGGCGGGTCGTCCGGGTCCGCCGGCGCCGGGGGGAAGGCGGCCTGTCGCGGCGGCGGGTCCTCGTCCAGGTCCTCGTAACCGGCGTACGGCGAGACGTAGGGCGGCGGATCGTCCGGGTCGCTCCCGGCAGCGGACGACGCGGGGGAGGTCGTGGGGGTGCCGGCGGTCGACGTGGTGGGGATGGTGCCGGCGGGCGGTTCGGGGGTCGCGACCTCGGCGGCCGGGGACTCGCCGACCGAAGGCTTGGCGAACCGCACTTCGGTGGCCCCGGGTTCGGGCTCGGCCGGTGGGGCGGTCGGGGATGAGGCGGCGAGTCCAGTCCCGACCGGGGCTGCCTCCAGGGGCGGCGGCGCGCTCGGTGGTGCTTCACGCAAAAGCGCGCTCTTGGGCCACCACAGGGGAACCGACGCCCGGTGCGGGGGTGTCCACCCTCCGGCGGACCGCGCGCCGGCCGGCGTCGCCGCAGCAGCCTCGTGGTCCGCCGCGTCCGCCACGGGCCACCAGTCCTCGTCCGGCGGCAGCAACCCGTCGCCGGTCGCCGGCTCGGGGTGGTGCGGGGCAGGGGCGGGAGCGGGCCACCACAGGTCGTCCGGAGGGATCAGCGCGCTCGGCGTGCGACCCGCCGGTTCCGGCTCACGCGCATCGAGGTCGCCGCGGTCGTATGTGCTCGTGACGCCGTTCCCGGCACCGTCCGGACGCTGGACCATCAGATCGTCCCACCTCGATGAGTCGTCGGCCCGAGGACCGCTGCTGACAGGGACTGCGCCGCCGGGCGACGGGTCGTCCCCGCCTCGCGCCGTCGCGACCGATGCCCGGGCGGGATCGCCCGGGCCTGCCCGGACCGGATGCGGGCCTTCCGGGCTCGTGCCGACGAGGCGACGCGCGCCCATGTGACCGGTCCGGCGGCGGTGTTCGCCGATGCGGGGTCGAACGTGCCCGCGCTCGCCCCCGGTCGATGCCGTCGGACACCGCCCCAGCGGGAGTATGCCCCACGGACCGTCCGCCCGGCACGACACCGGCCGGGCCCCGGGTATCGAATCCGGGTGACAGGGGCCGTCAGTCCAACAGGCGCAGCTCTT
Source organism: Embleya sp. NPDC020630 (assembly GCF_044334985.1). Lineage (NCBI taxonomy): Bacteria > Bacillati > Actinomycetota > Actinomycetes > Kitasatosporales > Streptomycetaceae > Embleya > Embleya sp. NPDC020630. The sequence goes on along the minus strand of NZ_JBIRUB010000009.1, from coordinate 29,278 downwards.
CCAACCAACGCCGAGCGACCTCCGTCGCCGGGTCGTCGGCTCCGTGAACTCTTACCTGGGCCCGCAGCACCGAGGGGCCGACGTCGAGGCCGGCCCGCAGCCGTGCCACGCGCCGCCAGCTGGTGTACGCGTTGCCCGCGAGCCGCCGGAGCACCGCTTCCGATTCGGTGTCCGCCTCCGGCTCCAGCACCAGCTCCGCGTAGATCCGAGCGGCCAGTTCGGGCTCGCCGCTCAGGGCCGCGACATATGCGCGCACTTCCCGGGCGCCGCGCGGAGGGTGGGGGTCGTCCGCGATGAGCTGCTCGGCGCGGGCGCGCGCCTCGGTCCAGTCCCCGGCCTCCACCGCGGCGCGGATCCGCACGAGCAGGTCGTGTCGGTGCTCGGCGACGGCGGGTTCGGGAGCGGATTCGGCCACGGGCGGCGCTGCCGCGGACACCGCCGGGGGTGCGGGCACGGGCGCCTGGACGGGCTCGAGGGCTCTCGCACGCGGGACCTCGACCGTCTCGAACCGCACCGGCGCCGCGACGGGTTGCCGGCCGGCCGGCCGAGCGGGAGCTTCCTCGACGGGGCCCCCCGGCGGACCGGGCCGGGCGTCCGGGGTCGGGTGCGCGTCCACGGCCGTCACCTCGCCGTCCACGTCGACGATCAGCGGCCATCGGGTGCCGTCCGCCTCCACGGCCACGGCCCGGACCGGCCGACCCAGGCTCAACGCCTTGACCGAGACCCAGCGGATCGCCTCCGCGCGGGCGAAGTCCGGTGGCGCGGGCACGAGAACGCCGTCCACCGCCGTCTCGCCCCGGTCGGTCATCTCGATCACGGTCACCGGTATGGCCGGCACCGAAGCCGGGTCGATCATGTGCGGCTCCCCCCTGGATCCTCGACGCGCGCCGAGCACACGCCGTCCGGTCTCGAGCGAGACCTCCCTGCGCGCCCGACAGTGCGAGTCGGCGCGCGCATCGGGGACACCATAGGGCCATCCGCGTCCAAGGGCGCGTATTTCCACGCCGAAATCGGAATGCCGCCGGTATACCCCGGTCGCGCAGAATGGATATTCGCCATCCGTCCTTGACGTCGGGATCCGCGCTTTGCTTCACTGTGGCGGGCGAATGGATCGGTAATACGGCACCGCCCCTCTCTTTTGGCGGGCCGGTCGCAGGCCGTCCGGCTCGCGGCAGTCGGCGCCCACGGTGGAGCGACGCTCACGCGTGATCGCGTCGGGGTGGCGCCGCCGGACCGATCGGTCCGATTTTCTCCCGATTTGGAGGCGGTACTCCTCCCGTAGTCCCCTTGAAGCACGTGCCGGAGTTCCGCTCCCACCGCACGTCCGCTCCCCGAGTGTCGCGCCCTTCCCAATTTCCCGCGGCATTTCGAATCGGCGATCTCGGCCACCGCCGGACCGCCGTCTCGAATATCGGAAACCCGACCCTGCATCGGAAAAGAAACCGGTCCCGGTCACGCGTCAGACGTCGATCGAACCGATCAAACCGCCTCCTCGAGGTCGGCTACCGGGGCCGCTTCCTCTTCGGGCATCGACCGGATCGACTCGTCGGCGCGCACGAAACGGCCCTGCAGGCATCGCCCGGCGAGCACGAACGCGTCCAGGGCGGCCTTCAGGAGCGGATTGTGGTTGGCGGTGCGATACAGCGCGAACACCCGGCGGTGCGACGGGGTCTGCGCCAGCGGTATGGCGACCATGCCCTCCCGGGGCTGGTAGGCCAGACCGGGCACGATGGCCACCCCCGCGCCGGCCGCGACCAGACCCTGGACCACGTCGTAGTCATTGCTCCGGAAGGCCACCCTGGGGGCGAACGTGTGCGCCGCGCAGATCCGGAACAGGCTGGTGGCACCCGCGGTTCCCGGCCTGCTGGCCACCCAGCGCTCTTCGGCCAGGTCCGCGAGGTCGATCCCGTCGGCGCGCCGCAGCGCGTGATGCCCGGTCGGTACCAGTACGACCAGCGTCTCCTCGATCAGCGGGAACACCGTGAGTTCGACGGGCCACACCCGCGGCACCAGGTCGTAGGCGAAGACCAGGGTCAGGTCCAGGTCGCCCTTTTGCACCTGCGGCAGCAGGTCGTCGGGCTCGGCCTCGTCGAGCAGGATCTCCGCGCCGGGATGCGAACGGGTCAACTCCGCCACCGCCGACGGGACCAGGCGTTCCCCGGCGGTCGGGAAGGTGCCCAGGCGCAGGCGCCCGCTGCGGCCCTGGACCACGTCGCGGATATCGCGCTCCAGGCTGTCCAGCACGGCGATCGACTCGCGGGCCCGTTCGGCGATCGTGAAGGCCATCCCGGTCGGTCGGATCCCGTGCGCCTCGCGCTCGAACAGCGGCGTGCCCACCGCCCGTTCCAGTGCGGCGATCTGTTGGGACACGGCGGAGGCCGTGTATCCGGTGCGGCGTGCGGCACGGGCGAACGATCCGGTGACCACCACCTCGACGAGCGTGCGCAGATGCAGGGGGTTGAGCATCACATGTCCTTGGCCTGGCTCGAACGGGGGTTGAGCATCAGAGTTCCTTGCCCTGGCTCGAAAGAGGTCGCGGTCTGGCGGATCTTGGCACCCGTGGTGTCGGCCACGACGCTGTTGGAGCACGTCGACCGAATCGATCGTTGGGCCTCGAGGAGTGCTTCGCCATGTCGGATGTCCTGTCGCTGATGGATCAGTGGGGGCCGGAGAAGGTCGTCTCCGTGTCGCACACCCGAACCGGTATGAAGGGCGTGTTGGTCATCGACAACACCGCCCGTGGGATGGGCAAGGGCGGTACCCGGATGTCCCCGACGGTGACCACCGGCGAAGTGGCCCGGTTGGCTCGGGTGATGACGTGGAAGTGGGCCGCGGTCGACCTCTTCTACGGGGGCGCCAAGGCCGGGATCGTCGGCGATCCCACCGGTCGGGACAAGGAGGCCGTCCTGCGGGCGTTCGCTCGGGCGTTGTCGAACGAGGTGCCCGCCGAGTACGTGTTCGGCCTGGACATGGGGTTGACCGAGGACGACGCCGCGATCATCCAGGACGAACTGGGCGACCGCGGGGCCGCGGTGGGCACCGATTCCGTGCTGGGCGGGGTGCCGTACGACCGACTCGGGGTGACCGGGTACGGGGTCGCGGAGGTGGCCGACGCGCTGGCCGCGCGCATCGGCCTGCCCCTGGCCGGGGCGCGGGTGGCGATCCAGGGGCTGGGCGCGGTCGGTTCGGCGGCGGTGCGCCGGTTCGCCGAGCTGGGCGCGACGGTGGTCGCGGTCTCCTCCGTGCACGGGGCCTTGTACGACCCGGCCGGTCTGGACGTCGAGCGCCTGTCGCGTCTGCACGCGGAGTTCGGCGATCTCGCGGTCAAGGAGTACGCCGGCGGGGTGGTGCAGGCGTTGGGGTCCGAACTGGTGGTGCCGGCGGAGGTGTTGGTCCCGGCGGCGCTGCAGGACGTGATCGACGAGAAGGTGGCCGATCGCATCACCGCCCGCTTGGTGGTGGAGGGTGCCAATCTGCCCACCTCGCCGGCCGCGCAGCGCGTCCTCGCGGAGCGCGGGGTCGTGGTGGTACCCGACTTCATCGCGAACGCGGGTGGCGTGGTGGCCGCCGGGTTCGCGATGGACGCGCGGTATTCCGCGTTCCGGCCCGACGCGGAGGTGATCCGGGCGAGCGTGTCCACGAAGTTGCGGGAGAACGCGGTGCGGGTGTACGAGGAGAGCGCGCGTCGTGGGGTCACGTCGCACGAGGCCGCCCGCGCGTTGGCGCAGGAGCGGGTCCTGGCGGCGATGCGGCTGAAGGGGCGGGTGGCCTCCTGACCGTGGCGTCGCGGCGCGAACTCCGGCTTCGGGTCCGCCCGTCGGCGTGCGCGACGTGCTCGCGCGGTGGCGCCGGCGAGGTTCCCGGGAATTCATCCGGCTCAGGTGTTGGTGTCCACGGACGGCGGCGTCTGGCAGAAAGTCTCGATTTCCTCCTGGAGTTCGCGCACCCGCGTCTCGCGCACGCGCATGGGCCGGCGAAGACGCCCGTGCACCAGCATGACGAGGGAGCGCAGTCCGTCGACGCGCCAGGACGGTTCGATGCGCAGCACGGGGCGCAGTGCCTCGGTGGTCGCGTCGATCTCGTCCAGGTTCGCGTAGGCGAGCGCGATGGACACCCGGGCGATCATCTCGTCGGTGCTCGAATAACGTTCGGGTGTGATCGCGGCGTACATGCCGAGCGCGGTCTCGCCGCATTCGATCGCGCGGCGTTCGGCGCCGGGGATGAAGACCCGGGTCAGTGCCTCGTAGGCGCTTTGTTCGGCCGGGTCGAAGGCGAGCAGGCCGCCGATCTCGTCCAGTTCGTCGCGGCGGCCCAACTTGCGCGCGTCGGCCGCCTCGCGCAGTGCCGCCGAGGCGGCGAGGGCGTCGCCGAGGGTGGCCTGGGTGAGGGCGACCAGGGAGTGCAGCCAGACCGATGCGGTACCCACCCCCATGTCCCGTACGGAGGCGCCCAGTCGGGCGTAGCGCAGTGCCTCGTGGACCCAGCCGGCGCGGTAGGCGATCAGCGACTGTACGCCGCGCAGCCAGACCTCGGCGCTGGGGTCGCGCGCCTCCACGACCGCGTCGAGCAGTCCGGCCTGGGCCATCGCCAGTGCCTCGCGCGTGTCGCCGAGGTCGTGCAGGGCCCATGCGGACACACCGCGCGCCAGCGCCTTGGTCAGCGGGTCCACGCGCGAGTCGTCGGGGTCGCCCGGTGCCCGCAGGGTGGTGGCGTGTCGCCGGACGGCGACCAGTTCCTCGTGGATGCTCGGCAGGGCGGTGTGCGGGTACACCGCCGCGAGCCGCCGGATCGCCGCGGCCGTCCGGGCCGGGGACGGGAACTCGATCGTGTCCCTGGGCCCGCCGAGAACGTCGACCTTGTTCGTGAGTTTCATGCGTCGTCTCTCCGCCGATGCGAGATCGTGCCTGGCGGTTGCCAGGATCCCGGCGCGCGGGGGACGCGCAAAGGTCGCCACGGTTACCCGTTCTCGGTAAACCGAAAGGTAACCGCATGGAATGCGGGACATTGCGGACCCGGGCCGCCGGGTCGCCCCCGGCGGGCGCCGCCCCGGGGGTGCCGACGGATGGTAATACGCCGGAAACATCGATGCCGTGAATCGGCCGCCGGGAAATATCGGAACCCAAGAGTTCGACGTCGAACTGTTGCGCCGTTCGAGGTCCTGTCGCTGTTCGTCGAACGCTGTCCTATGTATGCTCCGATTCTGTTCCGCTCGGTTCCGCCCCGTTTCATTCCGGCCGAGGTCGCCGTCGACGGCGCCGAAGGCATTCGATCGCGCCCCCGTGGATCGGCGCCGTAACCGGATTTCCACTGCGCGTCACCGTCGTGTCGCGTAAGAGCCGATTCTGATATCGAGGAGCCTTTCGTGGCAATTGACGTCGCAGCCGATCAACCCGTCGTCCTCGTCGAGATCTCGGCCGATCACTCCGTGCGCGTGGCCGGCGAGGTGGTCGCCGTGGCCCCGGGCGGCGATCCGCGAGGGGCCGCGCTCGCGGTGGTCGCCGAGCGGGCGCGACTGCTCGGGCAGCCGGTGCGAGTACACGCCCGGGAGCCGGACGGCACGATCTTCCCGTTGGACGTCTACGCGGATCGCTCGATCGCCGAGGCGGGAGCACCGATCCCGCCCATGCGTCGTCGCGGCATGTTCGGCCTGCGTCGACCCGGATCCTCCTCGGCGGCCGAGCCGACCGAAACCGAGGTCGCGCCGCCGCCGACGGTGGCGCCGTCGGCGCCGACCGGGGCCGGGACCGACGTGGCGCCCCCCTCGTGGACCCCGCCGCGGTCGGCCGCGAACGCACATCCGCCGGCCCCCGCGCCGCACCCCTTCGGCGCCGGCGTACCGACACCCGGCGCCGAACAGCGCCGACTGCTCGACCTGATCCGGTCGGCGATGGGCACCGGGGACCACGCCGGCGCGTTGACGCTGGCCGCCGAGTTGGACTCCCGCACGGGCACGACGGCGGCCGGGCCGGCGGAGCGCTTGGCCGCGCGCGAGGTCTACGGATACGTGGCGCTGGCCACCGGGCACCCCGAGGTGGCGGTGCGGTTGTACGCCGAGGCGGCCACACTCGGTGACGGCGGGGCCGGGGATGCGCCGGCCCGGATGGCCGCCAACGCGCACTTTTGCTGGCTGCGCGTGACCGACCCGGTCGCGGCGGACGCGGCGGGCGCGTTGGTGCTGCACGCGTACGCCGTCGGCGGGGTCACGGACTCTCCGGGGGCGCGCGCGGCACGGCGGCGACTGACGGCGGCGCGGGCCGGCTCCTGAGCGGCCGACCGGGCCCGATCATGGGCCCGGTGGGCGGGGTCGGAGGTGGGCAAGCGGGCGCGGCGGCGGCGGGTTTCCACTGCCGCCGACGCGCGGCCCCTCGGCCCAGAGGCGGTGCAGGTCGTCGGGGATCAGCGGGCTGCGGTAGGCCGCGCGCACCACCTCGTGGGCCACCGGGCCGCCCTCCTCGATCAGTCGGACGAACCAGTCGAATCCGGCGGGATACGCCCACAGGTAGGAACGCAGGAGCGGGTTGGCCCCCCGGTCGCCGATCAGGTCCGCGATCTGCTGGTCGTCCCAGAACGGCACCCGCGCGCGGGCGTGCGCCGCACACGCGCCGACGCCGACGCCCCGATTGATCGCCAAGTGCAGTTCGCTGCGCACCAGTTGCAGATAGTGGTCCAGCCGTACACGGGCGATCAGCACGTCGTCGTCGGGTGCCACGAGCAGCGGCATCGCCTGGGCCAGGCCCTCCAGGACCACCTGGGTGGGCCCGTGTACGGACAACACCCGCACCCACGGCACGTCCTCGCCGCCGCAGCGGTCCGCGAAGCTCGCCGCCTGGAGGCCGTGGCCGAGCACCTCGTGCAGGGCGAACTGCCGGGTGCCGGCCCGGGTGAAGCGGGCGTTGCGCGGATTGAGCCGCAGCCGCACGTTCAGCCCGGCGCCGTCGAGCCAGTAGGCCCAGTAGGCGTCGACGTCGACACATTCGATGCTCAGCTCGTACGCCGCGTGCGCGCCGGTGAGCGCACGGACGGCCGGCTCGTACGCGGCGGCGGCCGCCCGGATCCCGGCGGACACCTCCTCGGGGGCCACCGGCTCCTCCAGGACGCACAGATCCCGATCAGTGGCCCCGTGCCAGCCGATGCCCAGCTTGTCCAGGAGCCGCTGGGCCAGCAGGCCGCGTTCGCCGACGTAGTCGGCCGACCAGCCCGCGACCGCGCATCCCTGGGTGGCCCGCACATACGGACCGAGCGCGGGCCGTTCGCCCAACTGCGTTCCCAGATACGCGAGATCGGCGGCCAGCCGGCCGGCCAGGCCGGGCACCTCGGCCACCTCCGGCGCCGCCGCGAGCGCGCTCAGCCGCGCGTACACCTCCAGCCGGCTGCCCGCGGCCGGCACCGGATCGGCCGGCGGAAGGAAGTCGAATTCGATGATCGCGGCACCGCCCCGCTCGATCTCGAAGCGGTGCCAGGCGCGGATCGCCGCCTCGACCTCGTCACGCACTGTCATGAACCACATCCCAACGCAGCGTCACGTATTCGTTGGCCACCAGGTCCTGCCTGGAGAGCGTCACGTGCAGTCGGTCCTCGTCGAGGCTCCAGCGGGTGTGCTGGGTGATCGAGTTCTCCGAGCCGTCCGGATGTTCCTCGACCGCGCCGCACCCGCGGAACTCGGCGACGCCGTGGTGGGTCACGCTCAGGGAGAACTGCCGCGTGGGCCGCGCGATGGCCTGGTGCCAGTACGTCGCATCCACGAACAACCCTCCCTCGCACACGTATTCGATGACGGTAGTCTCCCCGGGCGGCACCGGGGGTGAGATCTGGCAGGCGAACTTGGTCAGCCCGGTGGTGTCGTACAGCCGCTGGATCGCGATCTGTCGGTCGCAGGCGTCGGTGGGGGTGATGGTGAGTCGGCCGCGGGTGCGCTCGAACCACAACTCGCGGACCATCCGGGTGAGCGGGCGGCCGGTCAGGTTGAGCACCACCTGGCGGTAGGTCAGCCGCACGTGCCCGTCCCGGTCCACCACGATGTCCACGTCGAGCGAGAGTTCGACCGCGTCGCCGAACGGGTGCGGCGCGTGCGGGGACGTGTCCCGGGAGGTCGGCTCCCAGTAGTCGGCCACGCCGCGCTGCCCGGGCTCGCGGCGGTCGGTGTCGGCGCTGCGCGGTGCGGGGGGCCGGGTCCCGGGCGCGACCGGGTCGGGCGCCTGCGCGGGCACGTCCTCCTCCCACGGCTGCGGGGCCAGACCCAGCATCTCCCCGGGAATGCGCAGGCCCTGGGAAACACGCTCGACCACGTGCTGTTGGCGGACCTGGGCCCTTCCCTTGACGTAATCGGCGACGCGGCTCGGCGTCATCTCGCACAGCCGCGCCAATTTGCTCAGAGTAAATCCGAGGTCTTCCTGGGCGAGCCGGAATATGGCCCCCAGATCGCGGTCGGCGCAGGCCCTGATCATGGCCGGGGTGGCCAACAACGCGGTAGGCAGCGGGTTTCGGTCTTCAATTTTCGACATTCTGAGCCCCCGTGACTGAGCCGACCCTACGCGGCCCACGTAGTTACCGGTGAATTTACCAGTCCTAGGTAACGTCCTCGACCTTATGTCGATTCCCGCTCCGATACACAATCTACAAACCGGCGTTCAATCGAACGCGGTCCGTGACATTCGAATGTCCCAAACGATCGGCGGACGCAATGCGGGACGGGCAAATGGGGCCGACGGGTACGTATCACCGGCGCCCGATTCTCCCGCCCACGGGCAGCCGCGCCGCTGCCCACGGCCCGGTCGCCGGGTCGCCGATCCGGGACCCGTCCGTCGCGTCGGTGCGCCCGCCGCGCCGCGACGACGGGCGCACCGTATCCCCCGTGAACCGTACCCGCGACGTGAAAAGCCAGGAGATCATGTCCGCATCGACAGACTTTCGACCCGTCCTGGTCGAGCGGAAGCAGGGCGGCCCCGGGTCCGCGCCCGCGATACCGCGCCCCCGGCCGACCGATGCCGGCCCCCACCGACGTGTGCTCTACCGCGGTACCGACCCGGCCGCGGTGCATGCGGCGGTCGCGTCCCGCCTGGGCCCGCACCGCCTGCGCGTGCCCGGCGGTCGGATCAACGCCACCTTCCGGGCCCTGCACGAGGGCATCGTCACGATCCACGAACTCGCCTACGGCGCTCGGGCCGACGTGTACCTCGACGGCAGCTCGCCGGACTACCTGATTCCCATCCGCCACCGCGGTTGGGGCCGGGTGCTGATCGACGGCACGGAGAACACGCTCTCCCCCTGTGTCCTGGGCCCCGACCGCCCGTCGCGCCTGTCCTGGGAGCCCGACACGTCCGTGGTGCTCCTGCGCATCCCCGGCGAGGTGATGCAGCGCGCGATGGGCAACGGCGTGGTCCGCTCGCCCTGGGGTTCCCGCGAGTTGGGGCCCTACCTGGACGCCGGCGACCTCGGCGTGCGGCAGTGGCTCTCCCTGGCCCGAGACTTCGCCACGATGGTCGACTCCGGCGGCGGCCACCTGGTCGGTTCGCGCACGGCGACCCGGCACTTCGAGCAGGTCCTCGTACACGGCCTGCTCTCCTGCGCGCCCGCCCACGGCGCCGGTCCGCTGCGGACCGGCTCGGGGGCGGACGAGCCGAACGGGCTGCGCCGGGCGTTGGCGTACTGCGCCGAACACGCCGGGGAGCCGATCTCGGTCGGCGCCGTGGCCGCGGCGGCCGGGATGAGCGTGCGCACCCTCCAGGAGAAGTTCCGCGTGCACCTGGGCGTGACCCCCGTCGGCCACCTGCGCCGGGTGCGCCTGGCGGGCGCGCACGCCGACCTGATCAACGTGGCCGAGGGCAGGTCCCGGGACACCGTGACCGACATCGCCCTGCGCTGGGGCTTCGGCCACCTCGGGCGCTTCGGGTCGATGTACCGCGAAACCTATGGGCAGTTGCCGTCGTACACCCTGCGGCACGGGGCCGCCGAGGACAAGGTGTCGCGCGCCGCGGGATGAGGCGGGCACGATCCGGCGGTCGGCGGCGTCGCCGGCCGCCGGATCACCACGACGGCAGCGGCACCGTGGCCCGGAAGTGCTCGCGGGCATCGGCGGTGCGCCCGTTGCCGTATACGCGCAACACCTCGGCCAGGCCCGGATGCTCCGCCGCGAGCAGTTCGGCCGCGGCCTCGATCTCGGCGGCCGAGGCCGCCGCCCGCAACACGGCCTGCACCGAGACGACCGGATCGGCGGCCGGCCCGGTCAGCACCTCCGGCCCGTTCAGGCGCAACGCCGTACGAGTACTGGGCTGATGCGACCTGATCCGCTCCAGCGCACCGGCCCGCTCGGCGTCCGGCAGGCGCTCGAAGTCGGTGGAGGCGACCAGCGCCTCGATCTCCTGGAGCCGCGACAACACGGCCGGATTGCCGATCTTGGCCCGCTGCCCGGACATCAGTTGGGAGAGCATCGGCGCGGACAGGCCCAGCACGGCGGCGAGTTCCAACTGCGACGCGCCCAGGCGTCCCAGGAGCCGGCGGAAGCGATTCTGCAACGGCTCGCCGTACCACTGGGTTTGCCGCGCGCGGTTGCGCGCGATGGCTTCCTCGTCCCCCGGTGCCTTCGTCATCGTCGCATGATGCCCCTCGAACGACCCGTTTGCAATTGCAATTTCGGGGTCGGTGACGGGCCCTCACGTGGCCTTCGGCACAGGGTAGGGATCGGGGCCGGCTCCGACTCGGGTCACCGGATCCCGAGTGGGGTCCAGCGAAACGTCCCGTCGTCGCCGTAGGTACAGCGCACCCACGCGCCCGAGGTGGTGCGCGCCTCGGTCGACACCTCGTAGAAGGCGCACGGGGCACCACCCGCGACGGGCGTCGAGGGGCCGGTGCCGCGCGGGGACGGGGCCGATCGGTTGCCGGGGGACACGGCCTCCGTCACGGCGGCGTCCGTCATCTGCGGCGTCGGCTCCGGGACGGGCGGCTCGGCCGAGTCGTTGCCGACGGTCAACCACGCCGTGGTCGCCGCCATGGCGAGCAGCCCGCCCAGGAGCAGCCACCCGCGCCGCCGCACGACACGTGTCGACGGGCGTGGATCCCCGGCCTGCGGCGAGAGAGGCGGGAAGGGGCCGGAAGACGTGCCGGGAAGGCCGGGGTCGCGGCTTGGCGGCGTGGCGGGGGTCGGTGTGGGTGGGGGCGTCGGTGCGGGCGTGGGCGCGGTTGCGGGCGCGGAAGTGACGCCGGACGTGGGTCCGTAGACAGGTGGCGGCGTGGGTCCGGGCAGCGGCACGAATCGCAGCGCGGCGCTCCCCCGGGCTCCGGGGCCACCGTCGATCCGGATCTCCGGGTCGCGCGGCATGCCCCGCAGGACCGGACCCACCGGGGCGTACTCGGGCAGCGGACCGAGCACGTCGAAGACCTCGATCGGCTCCCCGTCGGCGGTGAACGCCGGTACCACCGAACTCCGTTGCCCGGCACCGCCCTCGATTTCGCGCAACCGGGCCCGCGCCCCCGCGGCGCTCTCGGGCCGCTCGTGCGGGTCGGCGGCGGTCAACGCGGCCACCAGGTCCCACAGCGGACCGACCTCGGTCGGCAAGGTCGGCGGCTCGTCGGTCGGGTCCTCGTGGCCGGTGAGCAGTTGCCACGCCAGCACGCCCAGCGCGTACAAGTCGCGCCGCACGTCGGGCGCCGCACCGAGTGAGGCCTCGGGCGGCAGGTAGCCCGGGGTGCCCACCACGTGCCCGGACTCGGTCAGTCTCGGTCCCTCCCGGGGCAGCGCCAGACCGAAGTCGCCCAGCAGACAGCGGGGCATGTCGTGTCCGGTCACGTCGAGCAGCACGTTCGCCGGTTTGACGTCGCGATGCAGGAGGCCGACCGTGTGTACGTGATCCAACGCGTCGAGGAGTTGGCCGAGAATCGCCGCCGCGTACGCCTCCGGCAGGGCGCCGTAGTCGCGGATCAGCGACTCCAGCGATCCGCCCGCGAACAGCTCCATCGCGATCAGAACATCACCGTCGGCCACCCACGTGTAAGGCGACGCGACGTGCCGGTGCTCCAACCGGAAGCCCTGTTCGCGCACCACGCGCAGCAGTAGACCCGCGTCGGTCGGACGCACCAGCTTCGCGGCACAGTAGCCGTCCAACCGATGGTCGAACGCCCGCCATACCGAGCCGGACATTCCGGTCCCGACCGGGTCGACGAGGGTGAAACGGCCGGCGAGCGGTGAGGGCACGGCGTCACCCTAGCGCAGGGGTTGCGACCTCCCTTCACCCCGTTACCGGTCGGTAGTCGACGATGTGTGGACGCAATCCGGATCGTTGCCCCGCGTGATCGGGACAACCCGGTTTCGAAGTCGCGCGCCGGGGGGTGTCGGACCCCGTTCAGGGCTACTTCGGACTACCCGTCGGACAGGCGGGAGCGCAGTGCGCGCATACGGTCGCGGACCGCCTCGCGCCCGGGGGCGTCGGGCACGGTCTCGTAGGCCCGCAGTACGGTCGAGCCGAGGTCGTACGCGGACTCCGGCTCGACGACGCGCAACCACGAGAAGTGCGCGTTCCGGGCCATCCGGGCGGTCTCCTCGGGCAGATCGAGCCAGGCCGGGGCGGCATCGGCGTACAACTCCACCGCGAGTCCGGGCCGGTCCGTCATCAGCGCCACGTACGCGTGCACCTCACGTGCGGCGGGCACGGCCCGATGGTCGGTCCCCGCCTCGACGGCCGCGTCGAGGGCGGCGGCCAGCGTGATCGCCCGCTCGCTGTCGCCGGCTTGGAGCAGCCGAGCTATCTCGGCGACGGCGCGGGCCTGTTCGATGGTCGGTCCGGGCGGGGAGGCGGGGGCCGGCGCGGGCGCCGGCGTTGGCGGTACGGAGGGCTCCGCCGCGAACGAGAACACCTGCGGCTCATCGTCCACCGACGCCGGCGCGGCACGCCGGGCCGGGGGCTGCCAGGAGGGCACGTCGGGAAGGGGGTCGACCACCTCCTGAGCCGGCGGGGCGACGGCGTGCACGAACGAGGTCTGCTCGGGGGCGGGCTCGGCGGGGACTGCGGGCGCGGAAGCCGCTGCGAGAGTGGGCGTCGGGGCCGGGGCGGGCGCCCAGGCGGGCGCGGGCACGTCGGGCGAAGCCCCATCGGGGACCGAACCCGGAACCGAGACCGAAGGTGCGCCCGACCCGAAGTCGACCCCCGCCCCGATCTGTCGACCCGCCGTCGAAGCGGGCGCGGGCGCGGCCGTCTGAGCGGGCGCGGGCGCGGCTGTCGGCGCGGGCGCGGGCGTCTGAGCAGGCGCGGGCGCGGGCGTCTGAGCAGGCGCGGGCATCGGCGCGGGCGCGGGCTCCGCCGCTGCCGGTGTCGGCGCACTCGCCGCTGGTGTCGGCTCCACCTTCGGCAGCGCGAACCCACCTGTCGGCGGCACGAGTTCCTCCGGCGCCATGGGTATGGGCGTCAGTCCGGTGCCCCGCCCGGCCGAGACACCCCGCTTCGTCGGTTCGGGACCGCCGAACATCCCCGTCGCCCCGCCCGATCCAGCGGCCTCCCGAGCGGGCGCAGCCGCGGCCTCCGAGCCCCGCTTGCGTCGGCCCGGCCGCGAGCGCCGTTTCTGGGGCGGGGAAACCGGATCGTCCGCCGCCGCCACCTCACCATCCTCGGCGACGATGAGCGGAAACAGGGTGCCGTCCGGCTCGATTGCGTCGGCTCGCACCGGACGACCCAGAAGACGCGCCGTCGCCGAAGCGGCCTCCAACGCGGTCGCGCGCGGGTCGGCACCCGCCGGCACCGGAACCTCGGTCCCGTCCACCCGGACCCTGCCGTCCGTCGACAGTTCGATGCGGACGACGGGCCACGCGGGCACCGCGGAAGGGTCGGTCACGAGGGCTCCTTCGGTCGGGCGAAGTGCGGCGCGGCGCGGCGCGGACGGACGACTCGACCACGGTCCGGCGGGACCGAGCCGGGCGCCGCGGACGCGGCGTCGACATCGACTTCGGCTTCGATTTCGGTCAGGGCTTCGATTCCGGTTTCCTCGTCGCGCCCTTCGGCGGCGTCGCCCCGGACGCACCGGGCCCACCCGCCGCGCACACCGGTCCGCCCGGGGCCACCTTCATCCCGGGTGCTCCGCCGACCAGGGTCACCACGACCACACACGAGTCGGCGTTCACCGGACTCCCCGAGAGCAGGGCGTCCATCGTGTCCCGAGCCGGGAAGGCGGTCTTCTGGTAGGCACCGGACGGACTTTGCGCGATGGCCAGGTATCCCGCGATCCCTTCGGTGCGCGTGGGCGCCTGCCAGGTCACCCGGATCCCGCCCTCGACGGCGCGTCTGGTCACCTGCTGTGGCTGATAAACGGCCAGGAGTTCGCCGGCGAGCGGGCTCGCGGTGTTCGGGGCCGACGCCGGCGCCGGAACCGAACCGGACGCCTCCGAGCCGGGCGCCCCCGAGGTGCCCGGCCCGGAAGACGTCGACCGCGCGGGTGACGCCGCCACGTCGGCGGAGTCGTCACCACCGGTCAACAAAACGGTGGCGACGACGGCGCCGGCGACCAGGAGCAACGCCGCGAGCACGAGCCTCCCCCGAGACCCCCACTCCTGGTCGACGAACTCCCGGCTATGGCGGCCCCGTTCGTCCGGAGCCACGGGTCGGCCGTACCCGAACGGCCGGTCTGTCCCCGCCGCTGTTCCCGGTGCGAGCGGGATCGGCGGCGGCGCGAACGCCCGTCGGGACGTGCGATCCGACCTCCGGACGCGCACGGTGTCCCCCTGGATGGCATGGCGAATGAACGGGTCGAACACCCGCGTCGACGCCCGGGGCCACGGCCGAATATCGGCCCGACGCCCCACGATCCCGGTGGAACCCATGGGGAGTCTAGAAACCGCCCGGCGCGGCCGATAGGCCGAAACGCGCGCGGCAACCCACCCCCCGCACGCGATTCGGCTGACCCCCGGCCTCCGGCCCCGGCCGCCGCGCCTCCCTACCGCCGCACCCGACCCCGCCCCGTCACAGGCGACAGCTGATCTCCATCCCGTCCTCGACCGGGAAGCTCACGCTCTCGTAGCCGTTGCCCGAGTCACGTACGTAGTCCAGGTACGGCTGCATCGAGCTCTGGTCGATGTCGTCGGCCACCACGAGCGTGCCCGGCCGCAGGCGCGGCTCCAGCAGGCGCAGCACCGGCAGGCACAGGTCCTTCCAGCCGTCGAGCAGTACGAAGTCGGCGGGTGCGTCCAGTGCGGCGAGGGTGTCGAGGGCATCTCCCTCCAGCACGGTGATCAGGTCGTCGACGCCGGTCTCGGCGAACGTGCCGCGGGCGGCGGCGATCTTCTCCTTGCTGAGTTCCGTGGTGAACACGCGTCCGGTGCCGTTGTCCCGCAGGGCCGCGGCCAGGTGCAGCGTGGAGATCCCGAACGACATGCCGAACTCGACCACCGTGGTCGGACGCGTGGCCCGGACCAGGTTGTAGAGCAGCACCCCGCCCGCGGCGGAGATCGGCATGTGGATCCCCGCCGCGGCGTCGGCCTTGTCGTGGGCCGACATCGAGGCGTAGCCGGCGGGAAGTGTCGCGGCGATGGCGTCGTCGCGCTCGGCCAGGGCGAACATCCGGTCGAGGGCGGTGCGGATGCGGGGGTCGGCAAGCGTGTGAGTGAATGTCATGTCGGCTAGCGTAGACGCAACGTCGCGTCTACGCTAGCCGCTTTTTCCGGATGCAATACCCTCGACCCGAGGAGGCGAGATGACATCGAGGACACCGGGCGCCGACGCCCGCACCACCCCCACCGTCGGCGGATCGGACGCTCCCGGCGGATCGGCTCGACAGCACCACGGCAACCGACACGGGCGCAGCGAACAGGCCCGCCTGGCGGTGATCGAGGCGGCCGACGACCTGCTCGTCGAGAAGGGCTTCGCCGGCGTCACGATGGAGGGCATCGCCGCCCGCGCCGGGGTGGCCAAGCAGACCATCTACCGGTGGTGGAGCACCAAGACCGACGTACTGATGGACGCCTTCCTCGAGGACGCCGCCGAGGACCTGACGGTGCCCGACTCCGGAGACCTCGCCCGTGACCTGCGCGACTACCTGCGCCGGCTCGCGCACTTCCTCGCGAAGTCCGACTCCGGCGCCGTCTTCCGCGCGCTGATCGCCCAGGCCCAGCACGATCCGGCGTTCGGCCGCGACTTCCGCGCCAAGTGGCTCGACCCGCAACGCCGACGCGACCGCCTCGCCCTGGAACGCGCCATCGCCGACGGCCGGTTGCCCGCCGACCTCGACATCGCCGGCGAGACCGACCGACTGGTGGGCCCGCTCTACTACCGGGTCCTGATCACCGACGAGCCGGTCGACGCCCCCTACACCGACGCCCTCGTCGAAGCCTTCCTCGATCGCCACGCCCGCCCGGCAGCCCCCTGACCGACCCGGACCGACCCGGACCGGATCGGGCGTCCCACCCCGCGCGGTTCAGCCCATCCGCTCGACCGAACCCGCTCGCGCCGCGTAGTCCCGGAGCGTGAGCGCGCTCGCGGCCTCGTCCGTCCCGTCGCCGCTCGCCCACGGCAGGCGCGGCAGGTGCCGCATCCACGGCAACATGCGCGTGGTGCGATCGCGCACCCACACCGCGGTCCGGCTCCCGGGCAGGATCGCCGGCGTGTTGTCGAGCGCGAGGCGTTGGCACCGCTCGACGTAGTCGGCCATCTCGTGCCGGTAGCGGGCGAACGCCGGGCGGTACTCGCCGCCCGCGCTCGCGAGTTCGCCGGCCAGCACGTACGCGCCGACCAGGGCGAGGCTGGTACCCATGCCGGAAAGCGGCGCGGGACAGTGCGCCGCGTCGCCGGCCAGCACGACGCGACCCTTCGACCAGCGCGGCATGTGTACCTGACTCGCCGCGTCGAGGTGGAAGTCCGGTACGTCCCACATGGCGTCCAACAGCGCGGGTACGACCCAGCCCGCGCCCCGGAAGCGGTCGGCGACGAACTCCCGGCCGGCCACCGGGTCGTGCCGGTCGAACTCCGGGGGCGGCGCGTCGAAGAAGAACATCGCCCGAGCCTCGCCGTCGACGCCGATCGGGTACAGCCCCGCCGTCCGCGCCCCGCCGCGAACCGGGTCGCTGTACAGCTTCCACCAGCCGTCGAGCGGCACGGGGCTGCGCGTGGCGAAGATCGCGAGGTGTGAGCCGAGCGGCCGCACGTACGACGCTTCCGGGCCGAAGACGGCGGCCCGCACCCCGGAATGCAGCCCGTCGGCGCCCACGACCAGATCGAACCTGCGATCGGCGCCGCCGACGAAGTGCGCCGTGACGCCGTCGTCGTCCTGGTCGAGGCCGATCACGCCGTCGCCGAAGACGTATTCGGCGTCCGCGCGGGTGGCTTCGTGCAGGATGCGCACCAGGTCGCCGCGGGTGATCTCGATCTCGGCGACCGCGCCGCCGGAGTGGCCGAGCAGGTCGACCGGCACGGTGGCGGTACTGCGCCCGGCGGCGTCGACGAAGGCCAGGCCACGTGCCCCGGTGTGGGCACGGCGGATCTCGGCGGCCAGACCCATCCGCTCGACGACCTCCCGGGCGACGCCCCGGATGTCCACGGCCTGCCCACCCAGCCGCAGCGCCGGCGCCCGCTCGGCGACGGTGACGTCGAACCCGTATCGATGCAGCCAGTAGGCGAGCGCGGGCCCGGCCACACTCGCACCGACGACGAGCACGTTGCGGTTCTCCATGATTACTCCTCGTTCTCTTCCCGAACGCGACTTGAACGGTGTTCATGTAGAACACTGTTCAGGTTAGGTAGGGTGGCGGTACGTGTCAACACGGTGACGAAGGGATCGACAGGGTGCGCCTACACCGCTCGGACGTGCTCGCGGGGGCCATGGCCATGCTCGAAACGGACGGCCTCGACAAGCTGACGATGCGTCGGCTCGCCGGTGTGCTCAGCGTGCAACCGAGCGCCCTCTACTGGCACTTCGCGCACAAGCAGGCGCTGCTGGACGCGATGTCCGAGCGGCTGATGGAAGGCGTCGGCGACGTCGATCCCGGCCGACCGGGCCTGGATCGGCTCGCGGAGTTGGCCTGGCGACTGCGCACCGCGCTGATGTCCCACCGCGACGGCGCCCGGGTCGTCTCCGGCACCTACGTGCGCGAACCGAACACGCTGCGGGTCGGCCAGGTCGCCATCCAGGCGGTCATCGCCGCCGGGGCGCCGCGCGAGGAGGCCGCCCTGGCCGCGTTCTCCGTGCTCCACTTCGTGTTCGGCCACACCATCGAGGAGCAGGCGCGGGACGAACTCGTCGCCCGGGGCGCCTGGGAGGAACACACCGTCGACATCGACGCGCACGAATACCCCGACGTCGGCCCCGCACTCGACGCCCTGACGGCCACCGACTCCGCGGAGCGTTTCCGCTACGGCGTACGACTGATCCTCGACGGCCTTGCCGCCCGAATCGGTAGCACGACGGGTGCAACAGGGGTGTAGCCGGGACGAATTCGGGTCCGCCGACAATGTCCCGAACAAGCGCAAATCGGTGTATTGACCATCCGGCAAACCCGGCGGACTCTGCTGGGTATCCGGGTGTGCCGCCACGGCGGCGGGCGGCGCCGCGCTGTCCCCTTCGCTCCTCGCTCCCCCGCTCTCCGCTTCTCGCTCTCCGCTCTCCGCTCTCCGTGGTTCACCCTCACCGGCAGGCGGCAACGCGCCGTGTCGCGTTGCAGAAAGGCGGGATGGGCCACATGCCGAATCTCCGGAGCGTTCACGGCACGGTTCTCACCGACTCGACCCCCGCCCACTCGATCCCCGACCCGTCGATCCCCACGCCGCGCGCAGGGGATCCCGCGCCGGCGCCGATCCCGCAACCGCTCCCCCGGCCCGCGCCGCGCCCGATTCCGGTACCGGTGCCGCCGATTCCCGGTCACCGTTTCCGGATCTTCAAGCAGGACCCGACGGTCGCCGACCCGGCCGTGCGCTCGGTCTTCATACCCACGGTCGTGCTCAACGGCCCCACCGACGCCCGCGTCTCGACCGAGCTTCCCGGGGTGACCCCGGTCGCCAGAAACACCACCGGCGACTTCGAATTCGAGCCGGGCACCGCCGAGTTCGACTGCGCGCACGCGTTCGCGGTGGTGCACGAGACCGTGTCGATGTACGAGCGGCACAACGACGGCGCGCCCATCCCGTTCGCCTGGAACGTCGGCGGCAACATCGACCGGCTGACCGTCTTCCCCCGAGCCGGATCCGGGGCCAACGCCTTCTACAGCCGGGCGGCCAAGGCGCTGAAGTTCCTGTTCTTCACACCCCAGGGCGGCACTTCGCCGGTCTTCACGTGCCGGTCCCTGGACATCGTCGCGCACGAGACCGGGCACTCCATCCTCGACGGCCTCAAGCCCGGCTGGCTGAGCAGCGCCAACACCCCACAGACCGGCGGGCTGCACGAGTCCTTCGGCGACCTCACCGCGATCTTCCTGGCCCTGTCCCAGCCGGACCAGGCCGAGGCCCTGGTCGCACTCGCCAAGGCCGACCTGCACGCCCGCCAGTTCCTGTCCGCCCTCGCCGAACAGTTCGGCCGGGCCCTCGGACTCCCATTCGGACTACGCAACGCCGACAACGACCTCAAACTCGGCGAGGTCGGCATCGAAGTACACGCGATCTCGCAGGTGTTCACCGGCGGAATCTACGACACACTCGCCGACATCTACGCGTTCGAGCGCATCCGCCAGGCCCGAACCAAGGACCCCACGATCGTCCTGATCGAGGTCGCCGACCACCTCTGCAAACTCCTGTTCGACGCGATCGTGGCCGCACCCGCAACCGACGCGACCTACGCCGACGTGGTCAACCAGATGTTGCGCCTGTCCGCCGAACGCAACGACCCGGCCAACCACCGCACGTTCCTGCGCAACAGATTCGCCCTCCGCGAGGTCGTCGTCTCCCCAACCCCACTCGACGCGGTACTGGAGGGCCGCCTCAACCTGACCGACCCCGACTACACGGGCGACGGCACCCACGAGGTGACGAGGGTCGACCCGGCAAACCAAAACTCCCCGAGCCTACGCGCGGACCAGGACCGATCCACCTGCTGCGGCACCATGCAAATGCCCGAATTCCACCACATCGACCCAGACACCTTGGCCACCGGCGGCCCCCTGAGCGACCAGGACATCCTGTCCCACGAACTAGCCAACCTCCGCAGGGCGTTCAACAAATAGCCCACCCCCACAGCCGAGCAGGCTGCCGGGAACCCGGCCGGCAGCAGGGAGCGGGAGGGTGGTCGGTTCGAGTGCTTCCGGCGTGCGTTGCGCTTGTGGTTGCGGCCGGCCGGTCCGGGGCTGGTCAGAGTCGGCGATGAGCCGCCGCCGGCGTGCGGGGCTCCAAGCCCCCAAACTCCCGACGAGACGGGCGTGTTGGTCGGCAAAAGACCGGCCGGCAGCAGGGGCGGGAGGGTGGTCGGGTCGAGTTCCCTGCGGTGCCTTTCCGAGTGGGTCGAGTGCTTCCGGCAGGCGCTGCGCTTCGGGTTGCGTGGTACCCGGTCCGGGGTTGGCCAGAGTCGGTGGTGGGCCGCCGCCGGCGTGCGGGGCTCCAAGCCCCCAAGCTCCCGACGAGACGGGTGAATTGGTCGGCGAAGAACCGGCCGGCAGCGGGAACGGGAGGGAGCTCGGGTCGAGTTCCCTGAGTGGCCTTCCCGAGTGGGTCGGCTGGTGTCGGCGAGAGCTGCGCCTTGGGCGGCGGCGGTGCCGGTGCAGCGAGGGCTGTGGGGTCGAGTTCGCCGGGGAGCCTTCCCGAGTGTGGGTTGGCGGCGGTTTGGGGGCGTTTGGAGAGGAGCTGGGGTCGAAACCGGATCGCGTTGGGCGGTCGTGGGCTTCGAGCTTCGCTGAACTGCGGTTTTGTGGTGTCGAGGCGGAAAGTCGGGCGCCGAGTGCCGGTTTCGTGCGCTCAACCCCCTCAACACCGGCGTTGAGACCAAAACTGCCCAGTCGAAGCTGAGTTCGCGTGCCGCAACCTCACAAAAGCCGTCGAGAAGACCGAAAGTGCCCAGTGAGAGCCAAAACCGGATCCCGAGGCGCTCCAGTAGGCATCCCTTCACACTGACCTGCGGTTTTCTCTCCCACCGAGGCTCCAGCACCTCACGCCGTCCGGTTCTGTGAACCCTCGCCACCCACGCGCCCACAACCCGCCGAGAACTCCCGACCCACCAGGGAAGGCTCCACGAAAAACTCGACCCGACCACCCACCCTGCCCCCCGCTGCCGGCCGGCTTTTCGCCGACCAACACGCCCGTCTCGTCAGGAGCTTCGCGCCTCGGAGCCCCGCACGCCGGCGGCGGCCCACCATCGACTCTGACCACCCGCGCACCAGCCACCCGCAACCAAAAGCGCAACGCGCGCCGGGAACGCCCAACCCACTCGGGAAGGCCCCTGCCGAAGGACCGACCCGCCCCGACCCGAATGGTGGCGGCGCAGCGGCGCGGTGCGGGCTCGGCCCCATGTCCTTTCACCGGTCCGTGAGTTGCTCCACGCGGTTGTGGAGGTGGGCGACGTAGGCTTCCGACTCCGGCTTCATCAGTACGCTGCGGAGGATTCGGGCGCCGTCCGCGTCGGCGGTGAGTTTGGGGTGGCGCGTGGTCAGACGGCCCGCGTCTATTCGGAGTGTGCTCAGGAAGATCGGGTCGTCGCTGTCGCGCATGCCCTCGTGCAGGACGCGGGCGGCGGCCTCGTCGATTCGGGCGAGGGTGTACGGCGAGGTGATCGGGAAGTAGCTCACGATGTCCAACTCCGGGGGTTGGTACAGCTCCAGCCGGTCGGACCCGTCGATCAACTCCGCCCACCGCAACGCCGCACGTCGACCGGCCGCCAATGTCCGGCCCAGTCCTTCCCGGGTGGGCGGCAGCAGTTGAAAGGTCAGCCACAGCGCGGCGGCCGCCGCGCCGGCGCGTGAGCACTCCAGGCTGATCTCGCCGAGGTGCAACTCGTCGGAGGTGAAGTAGGTATAGGGCGAGTCGTGTAGGTAGAACCGGCCGACCGAGGGGTCCCGAAACAACACGGCACCGCACCCGTACGGCTGGAGGGCGTGCTTGTGCGGGTCCACCACGATCGAGTCGCACTCGGCGATCGCCCGCCACGGCGCGGGCGGCAGCCCCTCCGGGCCGTCCAGTCCGGCGAGCAGGGTGAAGAATCCCCCGTAGGCGGCGTCGACGTGGATCCGTATGCCGTACCGCTCGCGCAACTGCAACGCCTCGTGGATCGGTTCGACGGCGCCGAGGCCGGTGGTGCCGGCGGTGAGTACGACCGTGCCGACCCGTCCGGTCCGCAGCAGTTCCTCCAGCGCGTCGAGGTCCATGCGGCCGAGGTCGTCCACCGGTACGGAGTGTCCCTCCACGCCCAGCACGCCGCACATGCGCCCGTGGGTGTAGTGGGCCTCGGTGCTGTACGCGATGCCCTTCCCGGGATGGAGTTCGCGCGCCACGAAGAGTGCTTCGAGGTTGGCGATCGTCCCGCTGGTGGTGAGGTGCCCGAGGTGGGTGTCGTAGCCGAACATGTCGGCGAGCCGCTGTACGACCTCGCGTTCCATCTCGGCGGTCGCGGGTCCCCCGTCCAGGGCGTGGTTGTTGGGGTTGATCAGCATCGCGGCGAGGTAGCCCACGACCGCCGCCGGATGCGGCGGCTTGAGCATCTGGCCGGCGTAACGCGGATGGAAGAAGGGGTAGTTGTCCGTCAGCCGCTCGGTGAACGTGGCGAAGACCTCGGCGAATCGTTCGTCGTCCACGTCCAGGGCCGGATGGCCCCGGTAGGACCCGAACCCCGCCGCCCAGTGCTCGTTGGATGTCACGGCGGCCTCGAGCCAGTGGCGCAGATCCATACCGCTCTCCTTGGCGTTCGTTCTCCTCCGAGGATTGTTTGGCGCCAAACAAGCTAGGCCGCGCACAAAAGGCCGGTCAAGACTCGAGACACCCGACATACGCGCACACCCCCGTGATGACGATCCGATTTTTCGGGCGCGTTGCCGGGGCTTTCGGGGCGGGTGTCGCAATAGTGGGGTCGTTCGGCCCATTTCCACCCGGGAGAGAACGACCATGCCCCACCCCGAAGCCCCGAAGCCACCGGCCCCGACCCCGACCCCGGCCCCGGCCCCGGCCCCGGCCCCATCACACCCCGTACGCCAACTGCGTCTCGTCGTCGAGGCCGAGGACTTCGACGCCGCGCTCGCCTTCTACCGTGACGCCCTCGGCCTGCCCGAGGAGGCGGCCTATTCCGGGGACGGCGGGGCCCGTGTCGCGATCCTCGACGCCGGTCGGGCCACGTTGGAGATCGCGAACCCGCAGCAGAAGCGGATGATCGACGACGTCGAGGTCGGCCGCCAGGTCGCGCCCCGGATCCGAGTCGCCTTCGAGGTCACCGACGGCCGGGCCGTGACCGATCGCCTCGTCGACGCGGGCGCCACCCCGGTCGCACCCCCGACCATCACGCCATGGCAGTCCCTGAACTCCAGGCTCGACGCACCCGCCGACCTCCACATCACCGTCTTCCAGGAACTCTCGGACGGAAACCGCGAAAACACCGAACACACCGAAAACACCGAAACCGATACCCCCGCGCCGACGACCCCGCCCGACTCCTGACCCGCCCACGCCCCTCGCCCACGCCCACGCCCCCCCGCCACGCCACGCGCCCCGGTCCCGCCCCCACCCCCGCACCCGGCTCCAACCGATCCGCCCCATTCCTGCGGACTCGCGGACGGTGTTCGCCCTCGGGCGACAACCGGTTAACCGGAACGTGGCATTCGGGTCCCTCGACCGCGATTGGCTGCCTGTGGCCCGGTGCTCCCGACCGGGCCGAGCCATTGCGCGAGGCCGCGCCGCCGTGCTCCGATCGGTGGATCCTCGCATGCGTTGAGGAGCTGAAGTCCCCGTGTCACCACCCCGCATGGGCATGCGCCCGGCCCGCCCCCGCCCCGCGGCGGCCGCGCTCGCCCTGACCTCCCTGCTCGTGGCCGGCCTCACCGCCGCCGCCCCCGCCGCTCTGGCCGACGAGGCGCCGCAGACCGCCGCGAAGCCGCAGGCGGGCGGCGGCGGCGCCGACGGCCTCGTGCTCGACCGTCCCGGCGAGTCCGTCGTCACCCGCCGTGAGGTCACCCCGATCGCGCCCGGCCTGACCCGGACGTCCTTCGACCGCATCGGCCGGGCCGGCTGGATCCGCGGAAACGTTTTGGTCGCCGACCTCAACACCAAGGGCCTGAGCGTCGACTACCTGTCCTCGGGCAAGGTGACGACCCGGCAGACCGTGTCCGAACAGGCTCGCAACGCGGGCGCGGTGGCCGCCATCAACGGCGACTACTTCGACATGAACGCCTCCGAAGCCCCGCTCGGCGCCGGCGTCTCGCGCGACAAGGGCCTGATCCACGCGCCGATCGAGGGCTGGAACCAGGCCGTGACCGTCGGTACCGACGGACTGGCCCGGATGGCACAGGTGTTCCTGGAGGGCAGTGCCACACTGCCCGGCGGCCGAGAGGTGCCGCTGTCGGGCGTCAACACCTACGGCCTACCCGAGGGCGGCGTCGGCGTGTTCACCTCGGCGTGGGGCAACGCGTCCCTGGCGCACGTCGCGGGCGGCTCGGGCAACGTGGTCGAGGTCGAGATCCGCGAGGGCCGCGTCGTCGCCGTGCGCGACCGGCTCGGCGGCGGGCCGATCGCCGACGGCACGACACTGCTGGTCGGCCGCGACGGCGGCGCGGACCGGCTGCGCGAGCTGAAGGCCGGCGACCCGGTCGGCATCGGCTACAAGCCGCGCGCCTCCTTCGGCGAGGTCGCGGTCGCGGTCGGCGGCTACCAGGTCCTGGTCCGCGACGGGGTCGCGACCGAGTCCGGCGAGAACGACGGCAACGAGCCCAACGCCCGCACCGCCGTGGGCTTCTCCGCCGACGGCAGGCGTATGTACCTGGTCACCATCGACGGTCGCCAGGCCGACAGCCCGGGCATCAACCTGAGCAACCTGGCCGTGTTGATGCGGGACATGGGCGCGCACAACGCGCTCAACATGGACGGCGGCGGCTCCGCCGACATGGTCGCCCGGCTGCCCGGACAGGCGCAGTCCGGCGTGGTGAGCAGCCCGTCGGACAACGGCGGCGAACGGCCGGTGGCGAATGGCCTGGGCCTGTTCACCACCCCGGGCTCCGGCGAGACGCGCGGCTTCCGGCTGCGGCCGGTCCCGACGGTCGACACGGGCGTGCGGGTGTTCCCCGGGCTGCACCGGACCGTACGCGCGCTGCCGCACGACGAGTCGTTCGGCGCGGTCAAGGGCGCTGTGCCCAAGCCCAAGTGGTCGACGGACACGGCCGCGAAGCTGACCGTGGCCGGCAACGGCACCGAGGCGGTGGTGACCGGTCGCGCCCCCGGCCCGGCGTCGGTGACGATCAAGGCCAAGGGCGCCGAGGACGCGAAGTTGCCGCTGACCGTGCTCGGCGCACCCGTGCGCGTCACCGCCGGCGACGACCCGGTCGGCCTGGCCGCCCCCGGCGCCTTCGCGCACCTGGCGGTCACAGGCTACGACGCCACCGGCCACGCGGCGCCCGTCGAGGCCGCCGACGTCAAGGTCTCCGGCGGCGAGGGCATCGTCGAGGTCACCCCCGCCCCCGACGGCACGCTGAACCTCAAGGCGCTCGCCGACGGCCGCTCGGCCACCCTCAAGCTCACCGTCGGCACACTGGAGACCGCCGTCGCGGTCACCGTCGGCATGACCGAGAAGTCCTTCGCCGACTTCTCGAACGCCGCCGCCTGGAAGTCGGGCAACGACCGCGCCCCCGGCGGCTCGGTCGCCCCCGCGCCCGGGCCCGACGGCAAGCCGGGTCTGTCGCTGGCCTACGACTTCACCACGTCGACCGGCACGCGCGGCCAGTACGCCATCGCGCCCGAGGGCATCGTCCTGCCCGGTCAGCCGCGCGCGCTCACGATGTGGATCGAGGGCGACGGCAACGGCGCCTGGCCGCGCATCCAGTACCGGACGGCGGCGGGCGTGGTGTCCAACCTCGACGCTCCGATGGTCACCTGGAAGGGCTGGCAAAAGGTCGAGTTCCCGGTCCCGGCCGGGGTGCAATACCCGCTCACGTTCCAGCGGTTCCGGCTGATGGAGACCAACGCCGAGCGCCAGTACACCGGCCGGCTCGGCCTGAGCGACCTGCGGGTCCAGGTGCCGCCGGACGTACAACTGCCCAAGCAGCCGTACGTCAAGGACCCGGTGATCCTCACCAACGGCACCGTCGACGCCAAGCCGCTGCGCGTGGCGGTGATGTCCGACGCCCAGTTCGTGGCCCGCGACCCGAATAGCGACCGGGTGCGGGACGCGCGCCGCACGCTGCGCGAAGTGGCGGCGGCCAAGCCGGAGTTCATGGTGATCACCGGCGACTTCGTGGACGAGGCCGCACCCGAGGACTTCGCGCTCGCCCGCACCCTGCTCGACGAGTTCGACCAGTACACCAACCGCACCATCCCGTGGCACTACGTGCCGGGCAACCACGAGGTGATGGGCCCCGGGAACATCGCCAACTTCAAGGCCGCCTTCGGCGAGACCTCGAAGGTGTTCGACCACAAGGGCACCCGCTTCGTCACCGTGGACAGCTCCATGGGCACGCTGCGCGGCGGCGGCTTCGAGCAGGTCGCCGGGCTGCGCAAGGCGCTGGACGACGCGGCGAAGGATCCGAACATCACCGGCCTGCTGCTGTTCGACCACCACCCCACCAACGACCCCCTGCCGGACAAGGGCAGCCAACTCGGCGACCGCAAGGAAGCCCGGATGGTCGAGCAGTGGCTCGGCGCGTTCCGGGCGGACAGCGGCAAGTCGGCGGCGATGGTCAGCGGCCACGTCGGCGCGTTCCACGCCGCGAGCGTCGACGGCGTCCCGTACCTGATCAACGGCAACTCGAGCAAGGGCCCGGCCGCCGAGCCCGACCGCGGCGGCTTCGTCGGCTGGACCATGCTCGGCATCGATCCCGCCAGGGGCCGCGTCACCGACCCGTTCGCGGTGCCGACCGACGACGCCGCGTGGCTGCGCGCCGAGGTCAAGCCGCACGCGGAGTCGGTCGCTCTCAAGGCCCCGGCCACGCTCGGCGTGCTGAACACCCAACCGGTCACCACCACGATGGCCCAGGACGGCCGCACCGTCCCGGTCGCCTGGCCGGTCACCGCCCAGTGGGGCGGCACCGGCGTACACATCGGCTCGCCGGCCTCCGCCCCGCGCGGCACGATCGTGGCCTACGACCCGGCCTACGGCACCCTGACCGGTCTGCGCCCCGGCGTGGCCACACTCACCGTCACGGTCGGCGGCGTCAAGGCCGAACAGCCGGTCAAGGTCGGCGACGTCGACCCGGCCGCCTGCACCACCACGATCCGCGGCACCACCGCCAAGCCCCTGGCCGTCACGTCGGGCATCACCTGCCTGGACAACGCCACGGTCAAGGGCCCGATCCTGGTGCAGCCCGGAGCCGGCCTCATCGCCACCAACTCCACGGTCACCGGCCCGATTTCCTCCCGGGGCGCGACCGTCCTCGTGCTGGCCGACACCACCGTCGGCGGCCCGGTCGCGGCAAGCGGCAGCACCGGCCCGGTCATGCTCCTGTGGTCCGGGCTCGGCGGCCCGGCCGACCTGAGCCTCAACCGGGGCGTCACGGTAGTCGCCGGCAACACCGTCGCCGGCCCGCTGAGTTGCCGCCTCAACACCCCGCCGCCGACCAACGGCGGCATCCCCAACAAGGTCTCCGGACCGAAGTCCGACCAGTGCGGCGCGCTGTAACCCCCTGCCCGCCGCAGGCGCCGCAGCCGCCGCATCGGGCCACATAGGCCCACCTCGCACCCCGCGTCCCGCACGACCGCAACCAACGGTCTTGCGGGGCGCGGCCGTTCCGACGCACGCAGGCAATCCCACGCAAAGTCTTGACTGGTATAGACCACTGGTATTGAGTGAGCCCCGCACCATCCCGTCCAGGGGCCTCGAACGAGGCAGGCGCCGGTCCCGGCACGGCAGTCGAAGTACCCGCATCGGTACTTCCGTCGATCAGGCGCGGCGTGTTTCGCGCGCCGGGGAGTGGGCTTTCCATGGCGAGAAAACGAATCATCGGGTTCCTGTTGGCCATCGCGATCGTGGGCATGGGGGCGGCGGCGCTGCCCTTCGCCTCGACCGCCGCCGCCGCGAGTTGCGCGGCCGGATGGAACGCGTCGGCCGTCTACACGGGCGGCGCCACCGCCTCGTACAACGGCCACAACTGGGGCGCCAAGTGGTGGACCCAGGGCGAGACCCCCGGGGCCGCCGACGTATGGACGGACCAGGGCGCATGCGGAGGCGGCGGCACCACCGGAGGCTCCACGGGCGGGGCCACCGGCGGTACGACCGGCGGTGGCGGCACCTGTACCTACCCGGACTGGGTGGCCGGCCGGTCCTACGCGGTCGGTGACGTGGTGCGCTACACGAACGGCAACTACTACCGGGCCAAGAACGCCAACCCGGGCTACGACCCGGTGATCAGCACCTGGTACTGGGAGCCGTACGCGTGCGGCGGATCCACCACCGGATCGACGACCGGAAGCACCACCGGATCCACCACCGACGGCAGCACCGGCGGCAACGGCGGCAATCCCGGCGACTTCGTGGTGAGCCAGGCGCAGTTCGAGCGCATGTTCCCGAACCGGAACCCGTTCTACACCTACGCCGGCCTGACCGCCGCGCTCGGCTCCTACCCGGGCTTCGCCAAGACCGGCAGCGACACGGTGCGCAAGCAGGAGGCGGCGGCGTTCCTGGCCAACGTCAATCACGAGACCGGCGGCCTCGTCTACATCGTCGAGCAGAACACCGCCAACTACCCGCACTACTGCGACGCCGGTCGGCCCTACGGATGCCCCGCCGGCCAGGCCGCCTACTACGGACGCGGCCCGATCCAACTGAGCTGGAACTTCAACTACAAGGCGGCGGGTGACGCGCTGGGCATCGACCTGCTGAACAATCCCAACCTCGTCCAGAACGACCCGGCCGTCGCCTGGCGGACCGGCCTCTGGTACTGGAACACCCAGAACGGGCCGGGCACCATGACCCCGCACAACGCGATGGTCAACGGCGCGGGCTTCGGCGAGACCATCCGCAGCATCAACGGCTCGTTGGAATGCAACGGCGGCAATCCCGCGCAGGTGCAGAGCCGGATCAACAGCTACCAGTCGTTCGTGTCGATCCTGGGCACCACGCCCGGGAACAACCTGAGCTGCTGAGCCCGACGGGCGGGGGGGGGGGGGGCCGGCCCCCGCCCCCCCCCCCCCCCCCCCCCCCCCCCCCCCCAAAACCCCCCCCCCCACCCCCGCCCCCAACCCCCCCACCCCCCCCCCCCCCCCCCCCCCCC
>NZ_JBIRUB010000008.1:74445-454511 GCF_044334985.1 Embleya sp. NPDC020630 | reverse complement strand
GCGCCCGACGAACCGCAACTCGTCCCTTTGAGCCTGCCCGAGATCCGCCGCCTGATCGCCCGTCTCGCCGACCTGCGACCGGCCCCGATCACCCACGCCCTGAACTGGTCCCACTGGCGACGCCGAGCCCAATATCGAGCACGCGTCAGCCACTACAAACGACGAGGCCACAGCCCATAGGCCGTGACCTCATCAGATCAAGCACGGTTGCAGTACTAGGCCCTGTCCGGCGGATCTTGGCGGGGTCCAGGCGCGCCGATCCCGGGGGCACGCCCGCCCGTTGCGGCGCGGCCGTGGCCCCGGGCCGGCGCCGGGCTCTCACGCGTCCGGCATCGCGTACGTTCGCAGGTCCACCAAGCGGGACAGGCCCAGGCCGTACGCGCTCGCGCCCCGGCCGTACACCCCCAGGTACACCCCCGCACTCTCCCCCGCGAGTACCCAGCCGTACGCCGACTCCCGATAGCGGAAACGCGCCGGCACTCCGTCGACCGGGATCGCCAGATCCGTCCACCCCGGTCCGGGCAGATTGTCGGACAGGTCCCACGCGATGTTCGTCTGCTGATCCAGCCACTCCGCACGGGTCGCGCGGTCCAACTGCCACGGCCAACTGTCCGCGAGCAACGCCACCCCTGCGAGTGACGCCGCGCTCGCCTTCGACGTGGCCTCCATCTGTCCCGTGCCGTCGCCGGCCGGCCGCTTGGGTCGCTGCGGGACGGTCACCACGGACACGAACCGGCGGGGCGTGGGATCACCGGGCCGGCGGCTGGGCAGGTCGCCGTGGCCCAGCGTGCCGTACTCGATCGTGCCCCGCCCCCGGCACACCGAGGACAACCAACGCCGCCCGTTCCAGCCCTCGTCCAGGCCGTACCAGGGGAAGTCCGCGTCCAGGTATTCCGCCAGCAGATCGGGCCTGCCGGTCCCGTCGGCGGGCAACGCCTCGCCCGCGTGGCTGATTGTGTCCATGCTCCGCCTCAGGTCCTCTCGCGCGGCGCGACGGCGCCGGGCCGGCTGCCTCGGTCTGCCATATCGGGCGGCCACTCCCCCGGGCGATCCGGGTGGACGAGCCGTGCGATACATGTATCCGCCGAGTCACCGACCACACACCGCCCGTGTACTCGGGCTCCATAGTGCCCGAACGCGCGGGTTCTCCGACGCCGTCCTCGGCGCCGGTCGGCCCGGATCCGGGCCGGCGGATCCCCGGCCGGGGACGAGCGGATCGACCCTCAGGTGGCGTCGGCGTCGTACGGCGGACGCTCGCCGGGCTCGACCCGGGCGGCGCCGCCGTTCTTGTGCAGCGAGGTCTTCGGCGCGGACGACTGTCCGGCCGACGGGCGGTGCGAGGTGTCGGGCACGTCCGGCTCGAAGAGGTTGCCGCTCGCCAGGCCCTTGATGTCGTCGAAGTCCTTGCCGAGCGAGTCGCGCAACTCCCGGATGCCCAGATCGTCGTCGCCGTCGCCCATCAGGTTCTTGCGGACGAAGGTCTTCGGGTTCAGGTCCTCCAGGTGCATGTCCTGGAACTCCGGACCCAGTTCCTTCTTCAGGTCCGCGCGGGCCCCGGAGGAGAACTCGCGGAACTTGCGAATGGTGCGCGCCACGTCGCCGATCATCTTCGGCAGCTTCTCGGGACCGAAGATGACGATCGCGAGGATGACGAGCGCGACCATCTCGGGTGCACCGACGTCGAACACCTGGACTCCACGAGATTGCGCGAGGGGGTTCGGTCGGGTGACCGAACCCCCTCAGAGTAGTCGCCGACCCCCCGAGCGGAAGGCCGCGGGCGGCACCGAACCGGTCGCTTGGCGCCTATTGGCAAAAGATGTGATCACCCGGCCATGTGTACGTCATGTCCGAGTCATCCTGCTTGGTGGCCGGCCGGCCCGTCGGGGTCGGCCGGCCCCGGGTCAGCCCGCCTGGAGGGTCATGTCGACCGAGCGCTCCGCGCCGTCGCGCTCGATGGTGAGCTTGACCACGCCGCCCGGCGCCTTGGACCGGATCGCCACGATCAACTCGTTCGCGTCGTGCACCCGGCGGCCGTCGATCGCCTTGATCACGTCGCCCGGCTTGAGCCCGGCCTGCTCGGCGGGTCCGCCCGGACGCACCGGCGGCGTGCCCTTGACGTCCTCGGACGCGATCCGGGCGCCGTCGCCCGTGTAGGCGACGTCGAGCGAGACGCCGATCACCGGATGCGAGGCCTTGCCGGTGTCGATCAACTGCTGCGCGACCCGGCGCGCCTGGTTGATCGGGATCGCGAAGCCGAGGCCGATGCTGCCCGCCTCCTGCTGCGCCCCGAAAGGATTGCCCTGGCCGCCGCCGGCCGAGCGGATCGCCGAGTTGATCCCGATCACCGAACCCGCCGCGTCGATCAGCGGTCCTCCGGAGTTGCCGGGGTTGATCGGCGCGTCGGTCTGCAGCGCGCTGATGTAGGAGACGTCGCTGCCGGAGGAGCCGGCACTGACCGCGCGGTCCTTGGCGCTGATGATGCCGGAGGTGACGGTGCCCTCCAGGTTGAACGGTGCACCGATGGCGATCACCGGGTCGCCGACCTGCACGGCGTCGGAGTTGCCCAGCGGCAGCGGGTGCAGCCCCTGAACGCCGGACACCCGGATCACCGCGAGGTCGTAGCCGGTGTCCCGGCCGACCAGGGTCGCGGTGGTGCGCTGCCCGTCGTTGAACGTCACCGTGATCGTGCCGCCGGACGCGGCCGAGTCCACGACGTGGTTGTTGGTCAGGATGTCGCCGGCGGTGTCCAGCACGAAGCCGGTGCCGGTGGCCTCGCCGCGACCGGTCTTGGCGTGGATGTACACCACGCCGGGCAGCGTGCGGTCCGCGAGGCCGGCGATGGTGTCCTTGCCCCGAGCCGGACCGCTCTGCGGCGGGTCGCCCAGGCGGATCTTGGTGTCGTGCCGATCGGCGACCCAGGCTCCGATGCCGCCGCCGATCAACCCGGCCACGAGCGCGAGCGCCGCGGCCCACACCACCAGCCGCCGCCCGTAGCGCCGACCCAGGTCCTCCGTGGGCCCGCCCGCCCCGGTCATGTCCCCGGGGACCGCATAGCCGTACGGCACGGCCTGCTGGGGCGCGTAGCCGGTCTGCGGGGCATACGAGGGGTACGGCCCGTAGGGCCCGTAGCCCGGATGCGCGACGCCGGCCGGCGCACCGTAGGCACCGGGCTGCCCGGGCTGCGCCGGATATCCCGGCCACTGCCCCGTCGGCTGCTGCGGGGGCGGCCCGACGGGCGGCGGCTGCGGCGGCGGGGCGAACGGGTCGTAGCCGGGGTCGTCCGCGGCCGGCAACTCGGCGGTGCCGTGCACCACGGGCACCTCGGCGGTCACCGCGTCCCGGACATCGGGCCTCGGCACCCCGAACGCGTCGGGCTCGGCGGCGGGATCGGCCGGCGGCGGCTCCTTGGCCAACGACGTCCGCGCGGGAAACGCGGCGGGCTCGGCGTCGGCCGCGTGCGAGCCGCCCGGCGCGGCGAAGCCTTCAGTGGTCGCGCCCCGGTGTCCCGGCTCGGCGGCGTCGCCGGCCGTGTCCCCGCGACCCGACTCCGCGCCCGTGTCCGAAAGCCGTGAGTC
This sequence comes from Embleya sp. NPDC020630, assembly GCF_044334985.1. Lineage (NCBI taxonomy): Bacteria > Bacillati > Actinomycetota > Actinomycetes > Kitasatosporales > Streptomycetaceae > Embleya > Embleya sp. NPDC020630. Next base: position 450,936 of record NZ_JBIRUB010000008.1, on the reverse strand, counting down.
GCCTCCGGTGGAGTCCTCCGTCCCCGACACCGGTCGGATCTCCGTGGGCGGCTCCTCGTCCGTCGCCCGGCCGGAAGCCACAGGGCCCGTGGGCGCGCCGTCGGGGGTGTCCTCCCCGGGGTCCGTCGACACCCGCGGGCCGCCGGGCGGGAAGGCCGCCGGCTCCGCGCCGGGGTCGTGCTCGGGTGCCGGTCCGGCCGGCGCGTCGTCGCCTCGCGGCGGCTCCGCTCCCCCACGGCCGTATGCGTCGCTCATCGTGTGCCTTCCTACCGCTCCCGGTGTGCCGGGGCATCCGCTGCTTCTCCGGCCCGGCCACAGTCTTGCGCGTGCCGCTCGCCGGCGTCCCGGCGGCAGCGGATACCCGTCACATCCCGCACGCGAACCCGCCCGAAAGCACCGCGCCCGCGCGGATCCGCGCGGGCGCCCCGGACCGGCGCATCGCGCCCGGGACCGGGTTGTACGGGCCTGCCTAGGGCCGGGTCTCGATCGTATGGACCGGCACCGTCAGGGACGCCCCCGCGAGCACCGGCTCGGAGCGTTTGGCCGCCTTGCCCGCAGGCAGCGCGCTGGTGCTCGCGGCCTGCTCCACCAGGTAACGCTCGACGGCCGGGGCCGCGGGCCGGCCCTCGGTGCCGCCGCTGGTCCCGCCCGGCACGAAGGCGCTGCTCAGCGCGACGGCCATCATCGAGAACGCGCCGGCCGCCGCGAACGTCAGCCGACGCCGGCTCACCGGCGGGCGCACCCGCTCGGGCATGTTGCCGGGCCGGCCCGCCCGCGGACCGGTCGACCGCGCACGTGCGCGGGTCGAGCCCGTCGGTCGCCCGGCGGCCGGGAACATGAAGCGATCGCCGCCCGCGGGCGGCGCGGGCGGCTCCTCGGCGGATTCCCCGAGCGCGAACAACCGCGCCATCAGGTCCTCGGAGGGACCGGGTTGACGCGCGATGCCGAGCAGCTGCTTCACCTGCCGCTGCTCCTCGGCCTCCACACGACAGTCCGCGCATTCGGCGAGGTGCGCCAGCACCTTCTCGCGGGCCTCATGGCCCAGTTCGCCGTCCACATAGGCGGCGAGCTTGTCCTCGGGGTGGCTCATGTCCCCACCTCGCATGCCCCACATCGGGTCGCGGCGCGCCCCAGCCGTGCGGCACTCACTACCCCCCTGCCCAAGCGGTCGCCGGGCTCACTGCTCACGGTCCCTCATCTCCGCACCGTGGTCCGGACCTCCGCAGCCGTCTCCTGGCCTGCCTTGTTCCGGGGAGCACGATGCCGCAGCGCCGCACGGAGCTGGGACCGGCCGCGGTGGATGCGGCTGCGCACGGTCCCGAGTTTCACTCCGAGCGTGGTGGCGATCTCCTCGTACGACAGGCCCTCGATGTCACACAGTACGACCGCGGCGCGGAACTCCGGCGCGAGCGCGTCCAGCGCCTGCTGGACGTCCGCGTCCAGGTGGGCGTCGTCGTATGCCTGCGCGGGCGAGAGCTCACGACCGGCGAGGCGTTCGCCCGCGTCGTCGCCCAGACCCTCGAAGCGGATGCGCTGACGGCGCCGGACCATGTCGAGGAAAAGGTTCGTGGTGATGCGGTGCAGCCAACCCTCGAACGTGCCGGGCGTGTAGCTCGACAACGATCGGAACACTCGGACGAACACCTCTTGGGTGATGTCGTCCGCGTCGTGCGGGTTGCCACTGAGGCGGTAGGCGAGCCGATACACCCGCGCGGAGTGGGTGCGGACGATGTCCTCCCACGTCGGCGGGACCCATTCGGCCTGGGCTGGGCTGCTGGTTGCGTTTGCGGCTTCGGCCACGTGATCCGGCATCGGCGACGACTCGCGAGTACAGGATTGTTCCCCGCGACGGTCGACCACTGCCACACCTCCTCTTCCGAGTAGCGCAACCACCATAAGCGTCCTGCCTGTTAAGCCCGGATAAGGGCGCCGAGCCCCGGTCCGACCCAACCTCCGGTGCCGCGAGACCACGAGCCTCGTGTTCACCTGTCTTCCGAGGGAGCCAACGAACCACATCCGTGGGGGGTTCCCGCAGCGGGCACGGGACGCGACGGGCACGGTCGTGGTCGCGGCGTTGCTTTTATTTGGGCGCTTCGCGCCGGCTCGCGAGGGACCACTTTTCCGCTCCCCCGCTTCGCTCCTCCGCAGAAAAGCGGCCCCTCGCTCGGGGCCGGGTGCCCCTCCGCTTCGCTCCGGGCCACCCAGCCCAAACTTTGCGGCTCCGCCGCTCTCCGCGCTTCGCGCGTCGATCTCCAGGGTCGGTCTGGTTCGGGGGCGCTGACGCGCCAGGGGGTGGGGGCGGGCGTTCGTGCGGCGCTCCCCGGGTGGTGGGGGGACACCTCGGTAATACGCTTGCGCTCAGGTGGCCGACCCGTCCGAGCGCGAACGGGCGGCCGGGACAGAGGAGGAAGCCATTTCCGGCAATCGCCAGGCGAGCTGGGCGTTCGCGGAAGAGTACGTCGGCGAGGACGCCGTCCTCGCGGGCGCCCGCGCCCGCGCCCGGGAAGTCGGCGTGCTCCCGATAGGTCCCGGCGGCGGCGCCGCGCTGCGCTTCCTCGCCGCCGCGGTCGAGGCCAAGGCGGTCGCCGAGATCGGGACCGGGACCGGGGTGTCCGGCCTCTACCTGCTGCGCGGCATGCGCTCCGACGGGGTGCTCACCACGGTCGACGCCGATCCCGAGAACCAGCGGCTCGCCAAGGAGACCTTCACCGAGGCGGGCTTTCCCAGCGGGCGCGCCAGGTTCATCCCGGGCCGGGCCCTGGAAGTGCTGCCCCGACTCGCCGACGGCGGCTACGACCTGGTGTTCTGCGACGGGGACAAGCTCGAATACCTGGACTACCTCGCCGAGGCGCTGCGGTTGTTGCGGCCCGGCGGCGTGGTCTGCTTCGACAACGCGCTGCTGCGCGACCGGGTGGCCGATCCGGCGCACCGGGACGCGGAGACCGCCGCCGTGCGCGACGTGTTGCGGGTGATCCGCGAGCACGAGTCGCTGGTGCCGGCGCTGCTCCCGGTAGGCGACGGCCTGCTGTGCGCGGCCCGTCGGGGCTGAGCCCGGCCTGGCCGGCATACGACCCGGCCGGACACATGCCGACGGCCCCGGTACGAACATGAGTCTCCATGTCCGTGCCGGGGCCGTCGCATCACGACTTTCGTCGGGGGCGTCGCCCCAGGGGGTCAGCCCACGGCGTTCTTCAGCGCCTCGCTCAGGGCGCCGGCCTCATCGGCCGACAGCTCGACCACGAGCCGTCCACCGCCCTCAAGCGGAACGCGCATGACGATGCCCCGCCCTTCCTTGGTCACCTCGAGCGGGCCGTCGCCCGTCCGCGGCTTCATGGCCGCCATGCTCGTTCCCCTTCCTGCATATCGACGCACCGGTGCTCAAACCGGCCACCGGTCTTCGAGAGCATTGATCAGGGACCATTATCCCGCATCGAACGGTGGGGTGAGCAACATCGGGTCCCGTCGACCTCCCCAACCCCGTCCGTACGGCGCGGAATGGGATGGTCCGTCCCGGCTCGGAAATGCGGCTGACGGTCCGTCAGGGGCGGGACGGGGGCCGGATCCGGCTTCCGGCATGCTGTGCACATCCCACCTGCGGCGATGTATGTGATGTGGAGGCAAGTCATGACCGACAAGGCCGAGATTGTGCGGTACGACCTCGCCGACGGAGTCGCGACCGTCACGCTGAACCGGCCCGAGGCGATGAACTCGCTCGACGAGCCGACCAAGATCGCGTTGCGCGACGCGGTCCTGCGCGCCGCCGAGGATCCGGCCGTCCGGGCGGTGCTGCTGACCGGAAGCGGTCGGGCGTTTTGCGCCGGCCAGGACCTGAAGGCGCACATCCGACAGCTGGAGACCGGCCCCGACGCCACCTTCGCGACCGTGCGTGAGCACTACAACCCGCTCGTGACGGCGCTGGCGACGATGGCAAAGCCGGTGATCGCGGCGGTCAACGGGGTCGCCGCCGGGGCCGGCGCGGCGATCGCCTGGGCCTGCGACTTCCGGATCATGGCGGACACGGCCGGCTTCAACACCGCCTTCGCGGGGGTCGCGCTGACCGCCGACTCCGGCGCGTCCTGGACGCTGCCGCGCCTGGTCGGCCAGGCGCGGGCGACCGAGCTGCTGATGCTGCCCCGCACGATCAAGGCCGCCGAGGCGCTGGAGCTGGGCCTGGCCCATCGGGTGGTCCCGGCCGAGGAGGTCCTCGACACCGCCCGCGACCTGGCCCACCGCCTGGCCGAGGGCCCGACCGTGGCCCTGGCCGCCCTCAAGGAATCGGTCGCCTACGGCGCCTCCCACTCCCTGATCGACACCCTGGCCAAGGAGGACGAACTGCAACTGCGAGCGGGCTCCTCCGAGGACCACCGGATCGCGGTGGCCGCCTTCGTCGCCAAGGAGAAGCCCACCTTCCTCGGTCGCTGATCCCCACCACCCGGCAGGGCCCACGCGGCCCGCCGGGGTGGGCGGGGCGGGTCAGCGGGAGATGCAGGTCCTGAGGTGGTCGTTGACCAGGCCGCAGGCCTGCATCATCGCGTAGGCCGTGGTCGGGCCGACGAAGCGGAAACCCTTCCGCTTGAGTTCCTTGGCCAGGGCGGTGGACTCGTCGGTGACCGCCGGGACGTCCGAGAGGGCCTCGGGAGCCTTCCGGCGACCGGAAGGTGCGAAGGACCACACGAGGGCGTCCAGGCCGCCCTGGAGGGCCTGTGCCGCGTGTGCGTTGGCGATCGCGGCGTCGATCTTGGCCCGATTGCGGATGATGCCCTCGTCGGCGAGCAGCCGCGCGCGGTCCGTGTCGTCGAAGGCCGCCACCCGCGCGATGGAGAAGTCGGCGAAGGCGGCCCGGAAACCCTCGCGCCGACGCAGGATGGTCAACCACGACAGACCGGACTGGAACGCCTCCAGGCACAGCCGCTCGAACAGCCGGTCGTCACCGTGCACCGCGACGCCCCATTCGGTGTCGTGGTACTCCCGGTAGTCCTCGGGGCCGGTTGCGCCCCACGGGCAGCGCAGCAGTCCGTCCGGCCCCGGGACCGGACCACCGACGACGGGGGCGGTGGCGGCGGTCATGACTTCGGGTCGCCCTTCGCCTCGTCGACCTTGTTCGCTTCATCGCTTTTGTTCGCTTCGTCGCCCTTGCTCGCGTCGTCGCCCTTCGGCACGTCCTCGGCCTCGTCCTTCGCTTCGACCTTCGCCTCGTCCACAGCGGCCTCGGGCGCCGCCTCCTCGGCCGACGCGTCCACGTTCGTCTGCGGCGTCTCGTCCGCCTTCGACTCCGGTGTCTCGTCCGCGTCGGCGGCCGGTTCGACCGCCGCTTCGGCGGCCTCGGTGGCGGCCGGCGTCGAGCCCGCGGCCTCGGCCCGCTCCGGCTTCTCCAGTGACAGCGTGGTCCCCGAGCCGCGCGGCGACGGGGCGTGCCCGCTCGCGCCGAACGCGCTCGCCCCGGCGGCGGCCACGCCCGGCATCGCCGACGCGACGCCGACCGGCGTGGTGCCGGCGATCCGGTACTCCAGCTCCAGGATGCGCGCGTCGCGCGCCGCGAGTTCGCCGGTGAGCCGGTCCAGGACCAGGTCCACCTCGCTCATCCGGTAGCCCCGGAAGACCACCGGGAAGCGGATCCGGTCGACGTCGGCGCTCGTGAGCGGGCGGTCGCCGGGCATCCGCAGCTCGGGCTGTTCGCGGTAGGCGTCGGGAAGGGAGCCACCCGCCCCGAGCACGACCGCGGCGATGACGAGGACCACCCCGATCACCACGACAAGCTGGATCCAGAACACGGACGGCTCCCCTTCGACGGTGGTGCAGGCGCTGGAACGGTGTCGGCTCCGGGCCGTTTCGGGAAGCCCCCGGCTCGTCGCACGGGACGATCGTGCCACGATCAGGGGGTCAGGTGGCACGTGCAGGGTGTTGGGCGGAGGTCGACGGGGTGACGACACTGAGGCTGGGACGACGGGAGTTCGAGGGGGACGAGTTGGTGATCATGGCGATCATCAACCGGACACCGGACTCGTTTTTCGACAAGGGCGCGACGTTCGATGACCGACCGGCCCTGGACGCGGTCGCCCGCGCGATCGACGAGGGCGCGGGAATCGTGGACATCGGGGGCGTGAAGGCCGGCCCGGGGGCCGAGGTGGACGTCACGGAGGAGATCCGCCGGACGGTGTCCTTCGTGGCCGAGGTGCGCCGCCGCCACCCCGACGTGGTGATCAGCGTGGACACGTGGCGCCACGAGGTCGCCGAGGCGGTCTGCGACGCGGGCGCCGACCTGCTCAACGACGCGTGGGGCGGGGTGGATCCCAAGCTGGCCGAGGTGGCCGCGAAGTACGACGCGGGCATCGTGTGCACGCACGCCGGCCGGGCGCAGCCGCGCACCCGGCCGCACCGGATCGGCTACGTCGACGTGATGGCCGACATCCTGGACGTCACGGTGGGCCTGGCCGAGCGCGCCGCGCGGCTCGGCGTGCGTCGGGACGCGATCCTGATCGACCCGGGGCACGACTTCGGCAAGAACACCCGGCACTCGTTGGAGGCCACCCGCCGGCTCGGCGAGATGGTCGACACCGGGTGGCCGGTCCTGGTCTCGCTGTCCAACAAGGACTTCGTCGGCGAGACGCTGGACAAGCCGGTGAACGAGCGGCTGCTCGGCACCCTGGCCACCACCGCGGTCAGCGCGTGGCTCGGGGCCCGGGTGTACCGCGCGCACCAGGTGGCGGAGACCCGCGAGGTGCTCGACATGGTGTCCTCGATCCACGGCACCCGGCAGCCCGCCGTGGCCCGTCGCGCCCTGGCCTGACGGACCCGGGGCGGGTCTTCGAGCCCCCGATCGAGGACCCGCCCCCAGCGCGTGTCTTCAGGCCCCCGGAGAACGCCTTTCGGCGCCCGCCCCCACCGCGAAGGTGGGCGCGGACGCCGAAAAGTGGGCTTCAACGACGGCGACGGCCGCCGACTCGGTGCCTCAGCAGCGCTTCCAGGGGCCCTGGATGGCGAACATGGTGCCCGGGGTCTGCACGTTCGCGAACAGCGTGCGGCCGTCCTCGGAGAAGACCGGGCCGGTGAACTCGCTGTCGCCGTCCACGTCGTTGCGGGCGACCGGGTAGGTCTTGCCGTCGTCGGTCGCGCCGAGCAGGTGCTGCACGCCCTCGCCGTCCTCGGCGATGATCACGCCGCCGTGCGGCGACACGCTGATGTTGTCCGGGCCGTCGAACGGACCGTCCACGTCCGGCGTGGTGTTGACGCCGAAGCGCAGCTTCAGGGTCAGCCGCTCGCGGCGCGGGTCGTAGAACCAGATCTGCCCGTCGTGCGGGGTGCCCGGGCTCTCCTTGCGGGCGAAGCTGGTGACCACGTACGCGCCGCCGTCGCCCCACCAGATGCCCTCGATCTTGCGACCGCGGGTGATGTCGGTGTTCTGGAACTGCTTGCGGATCGACGTGGTGCGCGCGTCGCGCTCCGGCACGGCCACCCAGTTCACCGCGTAGGTGGTGCCCACCTCGGTCGCCCGGGAGAGGTCGTCCACGTGCTTGCCGCTCGCGTCCACGCAGCGCATCGCCGCGAGGATGCCCGCGTCGTCGGCCAGCTTGCGCAGCCGGCCGCGCCCGCCGTCCCAGTGGCGCGGCGGCTCCCAGCGGTAGAGCAGTCCGTTCGGGTTGCTCGCGTCCTCGGTCAGGTACAGGTGGCCGCGGCGCGGGTCCACCGCGACCGCCTCGTGGGCGAACCGGCCGAGCGCCTTGATCGGCTTCGGGTCGCGGTTGGCGCGGCGGTCGTACGGGTCGACCTCGAAGACGTAGCCGTGGTCCTTGGTGGCGGTGCCCTGACCGGCCAGCTGCTCGGTCTCCTCGCAGGTCAGCCAGGTGTCCCAGGGGGTCACCCCGCCCGCGCAGTTGGTCGCGGTGCCGGCCACGCCGACGTACTCGCGGATGCGCCTGCCGTAACGGTTCACCTCGACCACGGTGCAGCCACCGGGCAGGCCCTCGTCGTAGACCAGGCCCGCGAGGTGCGGCACCGGCAGCGGGGTGTCCTTGAACGAACCGCCGAGCTCGTGGTTGTTCACCAGGACGGTGCCGCCGCCGCGCAGCTTGAACGCCCCGGTGCCGTCGTGGTTGCTCGGGGTGGACTCGCCCGACTCCAGCTTGGTGACACCGGCCTCGGTGACTATCTGATACGAGAAACCCTTGGGCAGCGCCAGGCGCCCGGCGGGGTCGTCCACCAGCGGGCCATAGCCGACCCGGGCCGGCGGGCGCCGGTCGCCGGAGCGGGACGAGGCCGAGGCGTTCGGCGCCAGCAGCATGCCGGTGCTGCCGATGAGGGCGACACCGGCACCGGTGGTGGCGGTGCGACCGAGGAAACCCCTACGGGACAGCGACATCTGGTTTTCTCCTGTGACAGGCGGGGAGATATCGGGACGCCCCTACGCTTTCGCCCGTCGGTGTCGTCCGAGTGAACACGACGGGGCCCCCGCATGCCCGTCAGGTGGCAATCGACCCGCCGGCGGCGCGTCCTTCGGCGGCGGCCTTGTCCGCGCGTGCCTCGGCCTCCAGTTTCGAGCACTCCAGATCGGCGTCGCGGATGATCCGCACCGCCTCGTCCACGTCGTCGGTGATCCGGATCAGGTCCAGGTCGGCCGGCGACGCCTTGCCCTGGGCGATCACCACGTCGCGCACCCAGTCGACCAGTCCGGTCCAGTAGTCGCGGCCGATCAGCACCACCGGGAAGTGTGTGACCTTGCCGGTCTGCACCAGGGTGAGCGCCTCGAACAACTCGTCCAGCGTGCCGATCCCGCCGGGCAGCACGATGAAGCCCTGCGCGTACTTGACGAACATCGTCTTGCGCGCGAAGAAGTAGCGGAACGTGATGCCGCGGTCCACGTACGGGTTCAGCCCGGACTCGAACGGCAGTTTGATGCCGACGCCCACCGACTGCCCGCCGGCGTCCCGGGCGCCCTTGTTGGCCGCCTCCATCGCGCCGGGGCCGCCACCGGTGATCACCGCGTAGCCGGCCTCCGCCAGGGCCCGCCCGACACGTTCGCCGATGCGGTACTCGGCCGAGCCCGGTTTGGTCCGGGCCGAGCCGAACACGCTGACCGCGCGGCCGAGGTCGGCGAGCATGCCGAACCCGTCCACGAACTCGGTCTGGATCCGCAGTACCCGCCACGCCTCGGTGCCGAGGTGCCCCATACCGGGATGTTGTTCCTCCACCTCGCTGGGCGAGGCGAACTCGGGTGGCTCCTCCGGAGCGAATCGCGCGTCCATCCGGCCACCCTGTCACGCCGAGCCGGGGCCCGATCGCATTTCCGCGTGCCCGGGTCAGCCGAGCCAGCGCCGCAGCCGCTCCTCGCTGTCCCCGATCAGCGCGATCTCCACGTGCTCGTCCCGCTTGTGCGCCAGGTTGGGGTCGCCCGGCCCGTAGTTCACCGCCGGGATGCCGAGCGCGGAGAAGCGCGCGACGTCGGTCCAGCCGAACTTGGCCCGCGGCGGGGTCCCGATCGCCGCCACGAACGCCGCCGCGGCGGGGCGGTCCAGGCCGGGCAGGGCGCCCGCGGCCTCGTCGGTGAGCACCACGTCGAACCCGGCGAACACGTCGCACACGTGCGCCAGCGCCTGCTCGACACTGCGATTGGGCGCGAAGCGGAAGTTGACCGTCACCGCGCAGGCGTCCGGGATCACGTTGCCCGCGACGCCGCCCTCGATCTTCACCGCGTTCAGTCCCTCGCGGTATTCGAGGCCGTCGATCTCCACCCGCGCGCCCTCGTACGCCTGCAACCGGGCCAGGATCGGCGCCGCCGCGTGGATCGCGTTGTCGCCCAGCCACGAGCGGGCCGAGTGGGCGCGGGTGCCGGTGGTGGTCACCTTGACCCGCAACGTGCCCTGGCAACCGCCCTCGACCGCGCCGCCGGTGGGCTCCATCAGCACCGCGAAGTCGGCGACCAGCCATTCGGGGTGGTTGTTCGCCAGCCGCAGCAGCCCGTTGCGGGCGGCCTCGACCTCCTCGCAGTCGTAGAACACGTAGGTCACGTCGCGATTGGGCTCGGGCAGGTGCGCGGCGAGCCGCAGCTGCACCGCGACGCCGCTCTTCATGTCGGAGGTGCCGCACCCGTACATCAGCGGACCCTCGATCCGGGACGGCAGGTTGTCCGCGATCGGCACGGTGTCCAGGTGACCCGCGATCAGGATGCGCTCGGCGCGCCCGAGTTCGGTGCGGGCGACGACCGAGTCGCCGTCCCGGTACACGGTCAGGTGCGGGAAGGCCCGCAGCGCCTCCTCCACCGCGTCGGCGAGCACCCGCTCGTCACCGCTGACCGACGGGATGTCGACGAGTTGCGCGGTGAGCGATGCCGCGTCCTGGGACAGATCGAGCTTCACGGTCATGCCGAGCAGCCTATCCCCGTCCCCGAACGCGGCCCTCGACCCGACGCCGGGCCCGCGAACGCGCTCAGACCTCGTGCAGCCGCTTCACGCCCGCCGCGACGCGCTCGTCGGTCGCGGTGAACGCGAGCCGCACGTGCCGATCGCCCAGCGGCCCGTAGAAGTCGCCCGGCGCGACCAGGATGCCGCGCTCGGCGAACCAGGCCACGGTGTCCCAGCAGTCCTCGTCGCGCGTGGCCCACAGGTACAGGCTCGCCTGCGAGTGCTCGATCCGGAAGCCCGCCGACTCCAGGGCGCCGCGCAGCGCCGCGCGCCGGGCCGCGTAGCGCGCCTTCTGCTCGGCCACGTGCGCGTCGTCGGCGAAGGCGACGGTCATCGCCGCCTGTACCGGGCCGGACACGATGTGCCCCGAGTGTTTGCGCACCGCGAGCAGTTCGCGGATCACCGCGGGGTCGCCCGTGACGAACCCGGCGCGGTAGCCGGCCAGGTTGCTGCGCTTGGACAACGAGTGCACCGCGAGCAGACCCCGGTGCGAGTCGCCGCAGACGTCGGGGTGAAGCACGGACACCGCCTGGGTGTCCCAGCACAGCTCGATGTAGCACTCGTCGGAGACGACCAGCACGTCGTGCTCGCGGGCCCACGCCACGATCGCGCGGGTCTCCTCGAGCGTGCGCACCGCGCCGTGCGGGTTGCCCGGCGAGTTCAGCCAGATCATCCGCACCCCGGCGGGATCGGGCAGCGTGCCGTCCACCACCGGCAGCGGGGTGGCCCCGGCCAACCGTGCGCCCACGTCGTAGGTGGGGTAGGCCAGCGCCGGGTGAGCGACGATGTCGCCCGGGCCGAGCCCGAGCTGGTTGGGCAGTGCCGCGACCAGTTCCTTCGTACCCATCACCGGGAGCACGGCGTCCGCGTTCGCCCCGGCGACGCCGAGCCGTCGGCGCAACCACCCGGCGATCGACTCGCGCAGATCCGGCTTGCCGAACACGGTCGGGTAGCCCGGCGCGTCGGCGGCGGCGCACAGCGCGGCGCGGATCAGCTCCGGCGTGGGGTCGACGGGGGTGCCCACCGACAGGTCGACCACGCCGTCGGGATGGGCCCGCGCGCTCGCGCCGAAAGGCTCGAGCCGGTCCCAGGGGAAGACGGGGAGCAGGTCGGTGACGCGACGTGCTTCCCGGCCCCGCGCGTCGGCGGGGTCGGGAAGCGGCCGCGCACCGTTGTGCGAAGCGGTCACGACGCTCTACTCGCCGGTCGCCTGCGGCGGCAACGCGGCGATGAGCGGGTGGTCCTTGGCGATCAGACCCATCTTCGAGGCGCCGCCCGGGGAGCCGAGGTCGTCGAAGAACTCCACGTTCGCCTTGTAGTAGTCCTTCCACTGCTCCGGGGTGTCGTCCTCGTAGAAAATCGCCTCGACCGGGCAGACCGGCTCGCAGGCTCCACAGTCGACGCATTCGTCGGGGTGGATGTACAGCGCACGCTCACCCTCGTAGATGCAGTCGACGGGGCACTCCTCGATGCATGCCTTGTCCTTCAGGTCGACGCAGGGCTGCGCGATGACGTAGGTCACGTCGGGTTCCTCCTCATGCGGGCGGTACAGGGTGCGCGGGAGCGCGGCAACGTCGGTGCCCGCAACTAGTATCGCGGTGGGCCGGGGCCTACTCCTAGCAGGTGGCCCTTACCTGTGGGCCGGGAACATGTCAGCAGACGTGGGCGGACGAGGTCAGCACGGATCGGGGATGCCGGACAGGTGAAGAGGATCACACCGCGGGATGTGGGCAGACGCGTGTCGGTGCGCCGCGAACTGCCGCCCGAGGACGCCGAGGCGAGCTATTCCGACGTCGTGGGCGATCTCGTGGACTGGCGCGACGGTGTGCTGACAATCACCCGCAGGGACGGCAGTATCGCCCGGGTGGCGGAAGCGAGCATCGTCGCCGCCAAGGTCGTCCCGCCACCCGTACGGCGGCTCACCCCGGCCCGCCTGCAGGACGTGGCCAGTCGGTCCTGGCCCGCCCCCGAGGTCGCCGCCTTCGGCGAGTGGCTGCTGCGCGCGGCCGGCGGATTCACCCGGCGGGCCAATTCGGTGCTGGTCCTGGGCGAGCCCGACATGCCCTTCCCGGAGGCACTCGATCGAGTGAATGCCTGGTATTCGGCGCGCGACCTGCCGACGCTGTTCCAGGTCGCGCACGAGGACCCGTTCGACCGTTTCCTCGACGCCGCCGGGTGGCCGGCCGAGGGTGACGCGCTGATGCGTACCGGGCGCCTGGTGCGCGCGGCCGACGTGCTGCGCGACGTGGACGCGGGCCGGGTCGAGATCGGGACCACCCTGACCGACGGGTGGGTGTCGCTCTACCACCGGGTCGCGCAACACGCCGGCGGCGCCGAGCGGCACGTGCTCCAGGGGCCGCCGGGGACGCTGTTCGCGACCGTGTCCGACCCGGAGTCGGGCCGGCCGGTCGCCATCGGCCGGGTGTGCGTGCTCGGCCGCTACGCGGGCTTCGCCGGCCTGGAGGTGGACCCGGCGCACCGCAGACGCGGCCACGCGCGGGCGATCGTGAAGGCGCTGACCGACCGGGCGCTCGCAGGTGGCGCGGTCACCGGCTGGCTCCAGGTGGAGTCGGACAACCGGGCGGCGCGCGAGCTCTACGACGCGCTCGGCTACACCGACCACCACGGCTACCACTACCGCCGCTCCCCGGCCGCCACGTGAGCGCTCCCGGGAATCCACGCGACCGGTTCGCGGCGGTCGTGCGGGCCGACGAGGTGGATCTGGCCGAGGCCGCGCTGCTGATGGGCGTCGAGGTCGATCCGGCGTTCGATCCGGCCGTGGGGATCGCCGAGTTGGAGCGGCTCGCGGCGGCGGTGCGGGCCGAGGCGGGGCCCGGCTTCGACCCGCCGGGGGCCGCCGCGGCGCTGGCGCGGGTGCTCGGCGGAAGGGCCCGGTTCCTCGGGCAGCAGTCCGACTACGCCGACCTGCGCTCGTCGCTGCTGCACGAGGTGCTGCGCCGCCGGCGCGGGTTGCCGATCCTGCTGTCGGTGGTGTGGATCGACGTCGGCCGCCGGGCCGGGCTGCCGGTGTACGGCGTCGCGTTGCCGGGACATTTCGTGGTCGGGATCGGGGATCCCGACGGCGAGTTCGAGCTGGCCGACCCGTTCCACGGCGGGGTGCCGCTGTCGGTGTCCCGAGCCCGCCGACTGGCCGCGGAGGCGGGGGGCCGGCCCGGAGATCCGACGCTGCTGCAACCGGCGCGGCCGACCGCGATCCTGCTCCGGATGTTGAACAACATCCGCGCCTGGGCGGCACAGCCCGAGCGCGGCATCGAGGGCGCCTGGACCCGGCTGTGGGCGGTCGAGCTGTCCCTGCTGCTGCCGCGCCACCCGGCGGCGCTGCGCCACGAACGCGGCACACTCCTCGCCAGGACCGGCCAATTCGCGGCCGGCGCACGGCAGTTGGAGGAGTACGCCGAACTGGTCAAGCACATCGACCCCAAGGCCGCGGAGGGCATGCTCACCGAGGCGAAGGCGGCCCGGGCCCGGCTGAACTAGGGCATGGGCCCGTCCGGTGGGACTCCTCGCCGCGCTCGCCGCATCGAGAAAAGTCCTCGAATCGAACAACCATAAGGTTGCCGCTTGGATTCGCCGGCGCCCGGCGGCGACCAACCCGACCCGACCCGTCGAAATCAGCCACCCACACCCGGCACGCAGACCGGCCCCGAATGCCGTGCGACCGCGCCGGACCGGACCGGTGACCGGCTCCACGCCCGGGACCCGACCGCGCGCTCAGCCGCCGAGTGCGCGCAGGAACGCCTCCGGCTCCTGGGCCACCCCGCTGCACGTGGGGTCGGCGCCGGTCTCGGTCGCGGTGCCGTCGGCACACGGTCGGTCCCGCGCGGCGGACCACCACGCGACCCGGCCCAGATGGTTCTGCCGGGCGAAATCGGCGAACCGGCGCGCGTCGTCCAGGGTGAACACCTCCCCCGGCACGTCGTTGCGGCCGATCATCACCGTCACCGACACCCGCCGCCAGGCCTGTTCCTGGGTCAGGTGCGGCCACACCTCGCGGATCTGCGCCTGGAGCGCGCGCGCGGCGTCGGCGGCGAAGCGGCCCATCCGTCCCTGCGGCCGGGGCGCGACCCCGGCGCCGTAGTTCATCGCCTTGATGTTCACGTAGGACACGTCGACCTGCTGCGCGGCGGCGTCCCGCAGCAGCGCCTTGGCCTCGTCGCCCAGGCCCTGGAGCGGATGCACCGGCAGCGAGTAGCCGACGTCCACCCGCCGATCCGCCCGCCGCGCGTCCTCCTGGAGCAGCCGCAGCGCCGCGTTGCGCCGCTGCATCACATCGGGGCGGACCAGCGCCCGGCCCTCGATGTCCAGATCCATCGCATCGGTCCCGGTAACGTCCAGGACCTGCCGATAGGCGGCCACCAGTTCCTCCGGACTGCCGCAGGACACCGCGAGGTCGGTTCCGCCGGCGCCGCCGAAGGCGACCCTGATCGATCCGCCGGCCTCGCGCAGCGCGGCGATCCGGGCGGCGGTCGCGGGGTCGTCGAGGCGGGTCACCCCGCCCCACATCGGCCGGCAACCACCGCCGTCCACGACGTAGGCGAGGGTGTGGTCGCGCACGCCGGACGATCCGGCCCGAGTGGGGTCGAGCGTCATGTCCAGGTAGGGCGCGAGGTGTTCGACCGTGCCCGCGCGCGGCGTGGCGTCGGTCGGGGACGCGGTCACCGGCGGGGCCGAGGGGGACGACGTCGTCCCGCCGCCCCGGCCGGTGCCGGTCGGGGTCGGGGTGCCGGTGTGCCGGTCGAGGCCGGCGGACGGGCTCGCGGTCGGCGTCCACCCGGACGGGCCGGTCCGCTCGTCCGGCCCGGTCCCGGCCGACCCGCCGCACGGCTTGTCGTTGATCGTGCACGCGGTCGGCCCGTCGGCGCGGACCGGCTCGGTCGCGGTCGGCACGCCGACCCCGTCCCGGCGGACCTCGAAGCCGACCACGATGCTCTCGCCCGGCCGCAGCGCCCGGTTCCAGTTCTCGTTGCGCACGGTGTAGCGGCCGGCCGCCGGTTCGAGCCGGCCGTTCCATACGGTGGCGATCCGCGTGCCCGCCGGGAGGTCGAAGCGCAGGGTCCAACCCTCGACCGTGTCGGACCCGGTGTTGCGCAGCACGTACTGGCCGCTGTAGCCGCTGGGCCAGGATCCGGTGCGCACGTAGTCGGCGCTGAGCAGGTGATCGGCGTCGGACGAGTCCCCGGACAGCGCCACCACCAAGGCGGCCGGCAAGGCGGCGAGCACGGCGCTCGCGGCGGCCCAGCGGATGCGTTCCCGACGGGGACGACGGGTGCCCGGTTCGGGACCGCCTGCCCGGTGCGACCCCATGCCCATTCCTCCGACATCCTCTCCGACGACACTCGGGCCGCCGGGCACGAGGACTCTACCGGCCTTCGGGCCCCGGTCCCATCGATCGCCCGGGGCGACCGGCGGGAAAGATCCGTTGTCCCACAACGAGGGATCCCGGTCCCACATTCCGTCGGCGACCCTTACGCCACCGGGGCGACCGCGCGATCCGGACACCCGTACCGGCGCCGGTCAGAGCCAGCCGTTGTCGTGCGCGATGCGCACCGCGTCCGCCCTGTTGCGGGCGTGCGTCTTGCCGATGCACGAGGACAGGTGGTTGCGCACGGTGCCCTCGGACAGGTGCAGCAGGCTCGCGATCTCGGACACCGTCGAGCCGCCCGACGCCGCGCGCAGCACGTCGCGCTCGCGCTCGGTCAGCGGGTCGGCGCCGACCGAGAGCGCGGTGGCCGCGAGCGTGGGGTCGATCACCCGCTCGCCGCGCAACACCCGGCGTACGGCGTCGGCCAGTTGCGCGGCGGGCGCGTCCTTGACCAGGAACGCGTCCGCGCCCGCCTCCATCGCCCGGCGCAGATAGCCGGGGCGACCGAACGTGGTCAGGATGACAATTCGGCAACCGGGCAGCGCCCGGCGCAACTCGGCGGCGGCGGCCAAGCCGTCCCGTCCCGGCATCTCGATGTCGAGCAGCGCCACGTCGGCGCCGCTCGCCCGCACCGCCTCGACCACCTCGTCCCCGCGCGCGACCTGGGCGACGACGCGGATGTCCTCCTCCAGGCCGAGCAGCGCGGCCAGCGCCTCGCGCACCATGGCCTGGTCCTCGGCGAGCAGTACGTTGATCACGGCCCGAACGTTAGCGGGTCCCTTCCGGCGCTCCGGGGGCAATCCGGCGCTCGGCGGTCTTTCCGGGAAGCACCGGGACCGAAGCGGTCAACCCGAACCCGCGCCCGTGCTCCCCGCCGCCGACCTCGATGGTGCCGTGGGCCAGGGCGAATCGCTCGCGCAGCCCGGTCAGCCCGTTGCCCTCGCCACCCGTCGTGCCGCGCCCGTCGTCGCGGATGTCCAGTCGCCACATCGCGCCGGTGTCCAGGCGCACCGTGCAGCGCCGCGCGCCGCTGTGCCGCATCGTGTTGGTGACCGCCTCACGCAGCGCCCAGGCGAGCACCGCCTCCGCCTCCGGGTCCGGGCACTGCGGCCACTGCTCGGGCACCACGGTCAGCTCGATGCCCACCGCGCGCGCCGCGATCCGGGCGCCCGCCAGCTCGACCGCGAAGGTCGGCCGCCGGTAGCCGCTCACCGCCTCGCGCACGTCCACCAGCGCCTGCCGGCCGACCCGCTCGATGTCGGCGACCTGTTCGGCCGCGCGATCCACGTGCTCGGGCAGGAAGCGGCCGGCGAGTTCGCTCTTGAGGGTGATCAGCGACAACGAGTGGCCGAGCACGTCGTGCAGGTCGCGGGCCATCCGCAGGCGTTCCTCGCTGGCCGAGAGCCGGGCCACGATCTCCCGGGCCTCACGCAGTTCGACCAGGGTCTCCAGGAGTCGGCGCACCCCGATCATCACCCCGCCGGTGAGCACCGTGACGAACGCCAGGACCAGCAGGTCGTTGCCGGCCGCGCCGAGCAGCACACCGAGCCCGAGCCCGGAGACCACGCAGCCCAGGATCCCCCACATCGACCGCGGAAAGCGCAGCCCGGCCCCGACCGACACCGCGACGTAGACCATCAGGCCGAGCCAGGCGTCGTCGAAGGTCAGGATCAGCCCGACCGCGGTCGCCCACAGCAGCAGGCAGGCCCCCGACTGGGCCCGCTCGGTGTCGAGCGCCCGGCGCAGCACCGCCTCCACCCGACCGAACAGGCCGAACCAGCCGACCCCGCCGAACACCAGCGCGACGTAGCAGACCACCACCACGAGCAGCCCGATCGAGCCCACCGTCAGGCGCACCGGCCCGTACCCCCCGGTGGCCAGGTCGTGCACCACGGGGGTCAGGAAGAACAACCAGAGCAACGACCACGACATCCGGATGGCCCGCCCACGCGTCGAGTCCTGCCGTGTCGCTGTCGCGTCCGACCACCGCATGTCACGCGCTCCTTCTCGGGAACAGGTCCCACCACGCCTCGGGACCGTCCCGTCGGGCGAACGGCCCCGGATCAGGCCGCCACCTTCTGCTCGTCGCGACGGTAGCGCCAGGCGGCCAGCGCGGTGAACGCGACCAGGTACACCGCGAGCACCACCACGTCGGCGACCCGGGGCCGATGCCCGGCCAGCACCTCCCAGCCCAGTTGCCCGTAGCGATAGGTCGGCATCACGTGGCCGATGTCCTGGAGGACCTGCGGAAACCCGCTCAGCGGAACCCACATGCCACCCAGCACCGCCATGCCCAGGTAGACCAGCATGAACAGCGGCTGCGCGGAGTCGGGGGCGACCAGGTAGCCGAGCCCGATCCCGAGCACGGCGAACACGAACGAGCCGAACCACAGCGCGATCACGATCACGCCCCATTGCCACGCGTCCAGCCGCACCCCGCGCAGGAAGCCGGTGCCCAGCACGAGCACGATCGCGGGCAGGCCGACCACCGCCGCCGAGACGAGCTTGGAGATCACGTACTGCCGCCCGGTGAGCGTGGTCAGCCGCAACTGCCGGGTCCAGCCGCTCTGCCGCTCCGCCGCGATCCGCTGCACACCGGCGCTGAGCACCGCGCCGACCGCGCCGAACGAGGCCATCGACACCATCACGTACGCGGATACGTCGGTGCCGTCCACGTCTCCCGACTGGCTGCCGAAGATCAGGTACATCGCGACCGGATACGCCAGCGTGAAGAGCAGGTAGCGCCGGTTGCGCAACATCCTCAGCACTTCGAGTCTCATCAACGTCCTCATGCCGGGATGCCCTTTCCTTCCGCCTCGTCCGCCTGCTGGGTGATCGCCAGGAACGCCTGCTCCAGACCGAGACCGGCGACCTCCAGGCCGCGCGGACGCAGGCCGGCGGCGTAGATCGCGGCCACCGTCTCGTCGGCGTCGGCGCTGCGGATGCGCACGGTGTGGCCGCTCAGTTCGATGTGCGCGATGCCGGGCAGCGCGCGCAGCACGGCCTCGTCCTGCTCGACCGCCCGGTCCAGGTCGAACGCGATCCGGCGCAGCCCGGCCCGGGCCTTGATCTGCGCGGCGCTCGCGTCGGCGAGCAACCGCCCCCGGTGCAGCACGAGCACCCGGTCGGCGACGTTGTCCGCCTCCTCCAGGTAGTGCGTCGCGAACAACACGGTGCGGCCCAGTTCGGCCTGCTCGCGCATGCTGACCCAAAACCGCTGCCGGCTGTCCACGTCCATCCCGGTGGTGGGCTCGTCCAGGACGATCAGGTCCACCTCACCCGCGATCGCCATCGCGAAGCGCACCCGCTGGGCCTGGCCGCCGGAGAGCTTGTCGACGTTCTTGTCGACCAGGTCCTCGATGCCGGCGCGACGCAGCACGTCCGCACGCGGCAGCGGGCGCGGATGCAGGTCTCGGGCCAGGCCGATCATCTCGCCGACGGTCACGTCCGGCATCAGGCCACCGGTCTGCAACATCGCGCCGACCCGACCGCGCCGGATCGCGTCGCGCGGATCGCCGCCGAACAGCGCGACCGTGCCCTCGGTGGGCCGGCTCAGTCCGAGCAGCAGGTCGAGTGTGGTCGACTTGCCGGCACCGTTGGGCCCGAGCAGCGCGACGGTCTCCCCCTGGCGCAGTTCGAGGTCGAGCCCGTCCACGGCGCGCAGTTCACCGAAGCACTTGCCCACCCCGCCGAGCGCGACGGCCGGCGCGGTCGTCTGTTTCCCAGCCGTGATCGTCATGCGCCCAGCCTGGCCGACCACCCTCGGCCGGCGAAGTGGGAAACCTCCTGATCAGGGCATGACAGATGTCATGGGGTATGGCGGAGCCGCGCCGCGGACGGGCCTCCCGGCACTAGCGTGGCCGCCATGGTGCGACTGACCGACTCCCAGACCGGCAAGTCCGAACTCGTGACCACCTCGATCGGCCGGCGGGTACGGGTGGCCTACCCGAGCCGTTCGCTGCGCGCGGCGATCATCGCCGACACCTTCCGCCGGGTCGCCGGCCGGCACCACCTGACCGTGACCGTCCACCACCTGCCCTATCGCGCGCGGGTGGCGGACGCGGCGGGCTACGGCCGGTACAACATGCCGCTGCCCGCCATGGGGCAGCCGGACGGCGCGATCGACCTGTACTTCGGCGAGGACGGGGACGAGGGGCCGCGCGCCCGGGTGCACGTGCTGCATCCGGCGGCGGTGGTCGACGCCGCGCCCCGCCGACCGGTCCCGCATCCCGAGGATCCGCTCGTGATGCGGCTGATCCTGCTCTCGCTGGCCGCCGACGAGCCGCTGCGCGCGGACCACGCCGGGTATCACGGGGCGGCCGACGCGACGGCCGTCCTCGCCGAACTGCGCGCCCGGACCGCCACGTGCGCCGAGTCCCCGTCCGCGCCGATGCCGGCCGAGGCGATCGGGCCGATCCACGCCGCGCTGGACGCCGACCTGGACACCCGCGCGGCGATCCGGCTCCTGGTCGAGCTGGCCCGCGACGAGAACGTGGCGCCGGGGGCGCGCTTCGAGGCGTTGGCACACGTCGACCGGTTCCTGGCCCTCGACCTGTCGCGGGACGTGGGCCGGGCCGAGTCCTGAGGCGAGAGCGTCGCGGGACCGGGCCGACACGGCGAAGGCGGGGCCGGATCGCCTGTCTCGCGATCCGGCCCCGCCTCGTACGTCCGCCGCCTCGGCAGCCGCTAGGCCCTGTCCGGCCCTAGTCGTCCGACATCCGTACCGGCATTGCGCCCGGCGGGGGTGAGTCGGCCGTGCGGCCCTGCCCCTCGCCCTCGCCCGCGCCGCCGGTCTTGTCACACGTGATCTTGTCGGCCGGGTCGTACTTGGTGTGGAACTTCTCCCGGGCGGTTTCCTTGCCGCCCTGGATGAACACCCGGGTCACGTCGATCTTGAACCCGTCCGACGCGGCCTGCTCCACGCAGCCCGCCGACTTGTCCACCACCGACTTGGGCTTGACCACGTCGTACTTGCTGCCCGGCTCGGCCTTGATGTCGTCGTACTTGCGGGTGCCGAACAGCGTCACGGTCACCGTGGAATCGGTGTACGTGGACTCCAGGTAGACGTTCTTCCCGGAGTCGTTCTGGAACTTCAGGTCCAGCGACGGCCAGGCCACCGTGGCCTCGCGACCGGGCGGGTAGCGGTCGATCCAGAAGCTGTGCGGGCGGTGCATCACGTCCTTGAGCCCGGCGAAGAACACCGCGTTGAACGTGGTCGTGGCCACCTGCGAGACGCCGCCGCCGAAGTCGGTCTGGAAGCGCCCGTTGTTGATGATCGTGCCCTTGGCGAAGCCGTTCTCCGCGGTGCGCTCGCCGACCGTCTTGTTCAGGCTCCAGGTGTCGCCCGGCTTGATCACCGATCCGGTGATCAGATCGGCGGCCCGGTGGATGTTGGTCAACCGGTACGCGGCGTACGGGTAGTTCGTGGTGTAGGTCGACATCACCTCGGTGATGCCCAGCTTGTTCGCCGCCTCCGTGGTCAACGCCGGCTCGACCGGGCCGAGGTTGACCTTCGCGGTGCGCGCCGCGCCGGACTTGGTCAGCACGGACAACACCGCCTCGGCCGCCGTGGCGCCGGAGACGCCCTTGCCGGACACGGACGGCACGACGGTGACCTTGGCGCCGGCCGCGAGCTTGCCCTCCACCTTGAACGTGGCGTTCTTCGGCTTCTCGCCGACCGAGGAGAAGGTCTGACCCAGCTCCTCCTGGAGGCCGTTCGCGTCGATCCTGGGCTGCAACCTGCCGGCGGCGTCCGGGACCATGGTGAGGTACTTGGCCAGCGCCGGCGGGTTCAGCTTGAAGGACTTGGTACCGGCCGTCAGGGTCACCGGCCCCGACATCGCGGGCACCGCGAACTCGCGCATCGCCCGGTCCACTTCGGCCTGGGTGACCTTGGGATCGGCGGCCTTGGTCGGCAACGCGACCGGACCGCCGCCGTGCAGGAAGGCCGCCTCGACCAGCTTGATCGCGGCGGGGGTGTCCAGCACCTTGCCCTTGGCCGGCGGCACCGCGGTGGCCTGGCCGCTCGCGAACGAGATCCCGCCGTCGACCTGCGCACCGCCGGCCTCGGCGGCCAGCGCCTCCAGCGCGGCGCCCAGCTTGACCGGGTCCACCACGGTGCGCGGCTGGGTCTCCCGGGTCTTGCCGAACATCGCGGGCACCGAGGTGAGCGGGTTCATCCCACCCTTGCTCGCCTCGCTGACGGTCGCGCGCGCGTCCAGGAGCAGCCCGGACGCGGCCGGCTCCAGCCGCAGTTCCTTGCCGCCGAGGTCGAGCATTATCGGCTTGGTGGTGCGGTCGCCGAGCTTTTGTTCGAGCGTACGCACCGCCTCGTCGCGGGACTGGCCGCCGATGTTGACGCCGAGCACCGAGGTGCCGCGCGGCACCCCGCCGCCGGCGTAGGCCAGCGACGCGCCGTACACGCCGCCGAGGACCGCGATCCCCGCCGCGCACGCGATCAGCGCCTTCGGCCTGCGCCGTCGGGGCGGGGCCGGGGCCGGGCGCGCCTCCTCGGTCCGCTCCTCGGCGTCTGCCGGGTGCTCCGCGGCGGTCCCGGCCGCGTCGGTCGTGCCGTACTGCGGGAACCCGTGGTCGGCGGCGTCCTGTTCCTGCATCGTGCGGTATTCGTACGGCCCGTCCGAGTCGCCGTCCAGGGTCCACCGCGGCGCCTCCTGCGAGGGCAGCGGCGCCTGACCGCGCAGCACCACCGGCGGGATCGGCCGCGAGCCCGGGATCTTGATGCTGACCCGGGTGGTCATCGTCTGGTCGCCCGAATCACCCGCGTCGGCGGGCATTTCGGCATCCGTGCCGCCCCCGGCCGGCGGGGTCGGCGCGGGGCCTGCCTCCGGCGTGCCGAAGCCGGCGATGAGCCGACGCCGGCCCACCCGGTTCGGCAGCGCGCCGCCCTCGGGCGCCGACCGGGCCGCATCCGATGCGCCCGGATCGATCGGGTGTACGACCGGCTCCGCACCGGTGGGCACCCCGCGGCCGGCCTCGTCCGGACCCGGCCCCGACGCTCCCGCGCCGTGCTCGCCCGCGACGCCGTAGGCGGTGCTTGGCGGCAGCGGCCGTTGTTGCTCGTGCACCGGCGCCGGTCCGGGCTGTCCCGGTACATACGGCGTGGCCGGCGCCTCCTGCAACGGCACGGGTCCGGGCGCACCGGTGCCCTCGGTGGTCAGGCTCCTGGCTCCGGAGGCGCCGGGGACCCGCTGCGGCAGGCCGCCCGGTCCCGGCGGCGGCGCGGCCGGCTGCCGGGTCGGCTGCGCGACGGGCGGCACATCGTCGTCCGCGCTGGGCCACGACGAACCTCCCGGCGGCCCCGCGACGGGCGCGGGCCGGGGCGGTTCGTCGTCGAACCACGACGCGAACTCGTCGTCGTCCCCGAACGGATCGGGAGACGGATGCGGAGACGACGCGGGCGCGGCGGATCGCTCGCGGGCGGCGGGCGCCGCCGACGACGGCCGCCCGCGTCCGAAGAACGGATGCGGATCACCATCGTGATCGTCGCGGCGCGGCTGCGCGCCCGGGTCGTCGGGCGTGGGGGGCTGGTCGTTACTCACGAAGAACGAGCTCTCCGACAGCTGAAGGTTGCGTGGCGGCGCACGGCCGCCCCCGCCCGGGATCGGACGGTATCCGGGAAAGTGCGACGGCGGTGCGTTGACACCCGCCGCGTGCGGGTCGTGACACGGCCTTCGAGGGATCTGGTGCTCCCCGCCGAAGGCACGTGGGCGAACTCGGCCACCGAGGTTGCCCGGTACGACGGGCCGGAGGAGTCGGTCGCGACGACCCCACGGACAGGGCATGACACGTACCGCACCTCGACACCCACAATACTGCGCTCCTGCCACACCGTTACCCCGCACCGTCGCGTGCCTCCCGGCACGCGCCGTCGGCAAGCATGGCGGCGCAAGGGGTTCACCTTGTCCGCGTCTTCACCGATTCACCCGAAAGAAGGACGGGTTTGATGCCGCCCCAGGGGTAAGTGGCGGCGGCGACACCGAAGATGGTGCCACCCAGGAGGTAGATGTACGAGAGGACGCCGCTGACGAAGATCCAGTCGCCCTCCGGCTTCGTCCAACTCGCCAGCCACAACACGGTGAGCATCCAGGCGCCGACCGGCACCGCGGCCCCGGCCTTGGCCTTCAGCAGCGAGCCGCCGGCGACGAACAGGCCGCCGCTGCCCGCGAGCGAGACGATCAACCCGGCGGGCGGGTAGGCCGCCTGGGTGAACGCCCCGATGAAGGCGATCACCGCGCCGAGCAGGAACAGCACGACGTATGCCGCGACGCGGCCGGCTTTCTCTGGCACGAGGGCTACCTTACGGGCGCAGTCCGGCGAACAGGTCGTCCTCGCGGCCGTCCGGGCCGGTGGGCCCGAGGTCGCCGCGGACCAGTCGATAGTGCTCGACCGCCATGATGCTCTGGCCGATGTTGTTGGACAGCGCGAAGAAGCCGTCCTCCACCGAGACCTGGGTGGGATAGGCGCGCAGCGCCTCGAACTTGGCCTCCAGGTGGGCGCCCGCGTCCACCGCCGTGGTGACCTGGTCGTCGTCGACCGCGAACGGCAACTCGTCCACCTCGACCGCGGTGAACGGTACGTCCTGCCCGGCCTCGATCATGCGCTCGATGCCGGCCTTGAGGATCGACCGGGGCATCACGTTGTAGTAGATCTTCGCGATCGTCCACGACGCGCCCTCGCCCTCGGCGTGGGTCGGGTCGGCGGCCAACTCGGCCGCGCGCAGCGCCACCCGGTGGGCCTGGATGTGGTCGGGGTGGCCGTAACCGCCGCGCTCGTCGTAGGTGGCGAGCACCTGCGGCCGCACCTCGCGAATCACCGGCACCAGGTGCGCGGCGGCCTCCTCCACGTCGGCCTGCCAGAAGCAGTCGGGCCGCGCGTTGCTCGGCACACCCATCATCCCGGAGTCGCGGTAGCGGCCAGGACCGCCCAGGAACCGCTGGTCGGAAATGCCCAGCGCCTTCATCGAGTCGGCGATCTCGGTCATCCGGTGCGCCCCGAGCCCGTCCTCGCGGTCGGCCGCCAGGTGGGCCAGCTCGGGCACCAGGATCTCGCCCTCCTCGCCGAGCGTGCAGGTGACGAGCGTGACGTGCACACCCTCGGCCGCGTACCGCGCCATGGACGCGCCGTTGTTGATCACTTCGTCGTCCGGGTGGGCGTGGACGAGCAGCAGTCGCAGCGGGCTCTCGGTAGTGCGTTCGGTCATGCGCGACAGCCTACGCGCGCCCGCGGACACCCCCGGGACCGCCCGTTCAGGCCCCGCGACCGGGCGGCGCCGCGTGCACCGCGACCAGGTAGTCGCCACCGGGCACCCAGGGCTCGCGGTCCCATCCGGCGTAGCGGGTGCGGCGCACCAGGCCGGCCGCCGCGCACGCGTCCTCGTACTCGGCGGCGGTGATCGTGGCCCCGACTCCGTCCGGGCCGCCCGCGAGGCTGAATCCGCTGACCAGGATCCCGCCCGGGCGCAACATCGCGGCCAGCGCGCGCACCACGTCGGCCTCGCTGCCGGGGGTCAGGAAGATCATCACGTTGCCCGCGGCCACGACCAGGTCGAAGCTCCCGCGCCCGCCGAGCCGCAGCGGGTCCAGGTCGGCCAGGTCGTCGAGCACCCAGGTCAGACCGGGTGCCGCCGCCTCGGCCTCGGCCAGCATCGACGCGTCCAGGTCGACGCCGACCACCTCGTGGCCCTGCCGGGCCAGCTCGATCGCCACCCGCCCGGTGCCGCATCCCGCGTCGAGGACGCGGGCGGGCTCGGGCAGCAGGTCGTCGCAGAACCTGGCCTCGCCGTGCAGGTCACGCCCCTCGGCCGCGAGCCGGCGAAACCGCTCGGCGTATTCGGGCCCGCGGGTGCCACCGGTATTGGCCAGCCATCGATTGGTCATGACAGACCAGCCTACAAACCCCGACTCACAGTCGACGCGGCTCCCGCACGAGCGGCACCGTTCAGAAGTGGATCCCGTTCACCACTCCCGCGAAGCTCGTGCCCGCGTCGCGGATCGAGGGGGCCATCGACGTCGCGGAGAGATAGAAGCCGAGCAGGGCGCAGATGATCGCGTGCATCGGCTTGAGCGACGACTTCCGGACGAAGAAGACGACGGTGACACCGAGCAGCAGCACGGCGGAGACGGACACCACCACAGTCACGCACCTCCTGTGCGCAGGGACCCGCAGTTCGTGCTGGGGGAAGCCGGCCTGTGGGTCCAAAGGGACATGTCTACACACAGACTGTAAGCCAGTGGTCACGAACCGCGTTCACTCGTTCAGCGGGCGCGAGGTGGTGTTCGTACGGCTGTCCGCACTCTCCCCCGGTCTCCCCTCCCTGTGTGCGTACGTCCCCGTACGCTGTGGCACATGAGCTCGGAGATCACATTTCCCCGGCAATACGCCCGCACGCAGCGCTTCACCCAAGGCGCTCCACGCAGCTTCGGCTTCGCCGACGGCCGGATCACATTCCTGCGGTCCAAAGCCCCCGACGACTCCACCACCTGCCTGTGGATCCTGGATCCGGACACCGGCGAGGAGCGCCTGGTGGCCGACCCCGCGACGCTGCTCGGCGGCGCGGCCGAGGACCTGTCCGCCGAGGAGCGGGCCCGGCGCGAACGCAGTCGCGAGGGGGCGGCCGGCATCGTCGGCTACGCGCTCGACAGCGCCGGGGATCTGGCGGTATTCACCCTTTCGGGCCGGCTGTTCGCCGTGTCCCTGTCCGCCGGCGAGGCGCCGCGCGAGCTGGCCGTGCCCGGTCCGGTGATCGACCCGCGCCCCTCGCCCACCGGCGAGTGGATCGCCTACGTGTCCGCCGGCACGCTGCGGGTGGTGGCCGCCGACGGCTCGGGCGATCGTGCGCTCGCCGAGCCCGACGGCGACGACGTCACCTGGGGCCTCGCCGAGTTCATCGCCGCCGAGGAGATGAACCGCTTCCGGGGTTACTGGTGGGCCCCCGACGGCTCCGCGCTGATCGCCGCGCGCGTGGACAACGCGCCCGTGGACCGCTGGTGGATCAGCGACCCGGCCAACCCGGCCGCGGCGCCGAGCGAGGTGGCCTACCCGGCGGCCGGCACCGCCAACGCCGAGGTCACCGCCTGGCTGATCGGCCTCGACGGCGCCCGGACCGAGCTGACCTGGGACCACGACGCCTACCCGTACCTGGCGAGCGTGCACTGGTCGGCCGGCGGCGACCCGCTCCTGAGCCTGCAACCGCGCGACCAGAAGGTGCTGCTCACCCTCGCCGTCGACGTGGCCGCAGGGACCACCCGCGAGCTGCACCGCGAGCACGACGACGTGTGGATCGACCTGGTTCCGGGCGTGCCCGCCTGGACGCCCGACGGCCGGCTGGTCCGCCTGGTCGACGCCGACGGCGCTCGGCGTGTGGTGGTCGCCGACAAGGAGCTGACCGACCGGCGCCTGTTCGTGCGCTCGATCCTGGACGTGGCAGACGAGGACGTGCTGATCACCGCGTCGGCCGGCACCGACGCGAGCGTGCCCGAGATCGGCGAGATCCACGTCTACCGGGTCGCCCCCGACGGGGTCACCCGGGTCAGCGCCGAACCCGGTGTGCACACCGCGGTCCGCGCCGGCGACACCACGGTCCTGGTCTCCGCCACGCCGGAGCGCTTCGGCACCCGGGTCGCGGTGCTGCGCGGCGGCGCCGAGATCGCCACGGTCACCTCGCACGCGGCCACCCCGGTGCTCACCCCCCGGGTCGAACTGCTCCGCGCCGGCGCCCGCGGCATCCCGTGCGCACTGATCCTGCCGACCGGGTTCGACCCCGCGTCCGGCGAGCGGCTGCCGATCCTGATGGACCCGTACGGCGGCCCGCACGGCCCGCGCGTGCTCGCCGCGCGCAACCCGCACCTGACCTCGCAGTGGTTCGCCGACCAGGGCTTCGCGGTGCTGGTCGCCGACGGCCGGGGCACCCCGGGCCACTCCCCCGAGTGGGAGAAGTCGGTCCACCTCGACCTCGGCCCGATCAGCCTCCAGGACCAGGTCGACGCCCTGGAGGCGGTCGCCGCCGAGCGGCCGTGGCTGGACACCACTCGGGTGGGCATCCGCGGCTGGTCCTACGGCGGCTACCTGGCCGCGCTCGCCGTGCTGCGCCGCCCCGACGTGTTCCACGCGGCGGTCGCCGGCGCGCCGGTGACCGACATGGCGCTCTACGACACGCACTACACCGAGCGCTACTACGGCATGCCCGCCGAGCAGGTCGAGGCGTACCGGCGCAGCTCCCTGGTGTCCGGCTCCGAACTGGGCGAGGTGGCGTCGACCCGACGGGCGCTGATGCTGGTGCACGGCCTCGCCGACGACAACGTGGTCGCGGCGCACACGCTGCGGCTGAGCAGCGCGCTGCTCGCGGCCGGCTATCCGCACGAGGTGCTGCCGCTGTCCGGGGTCACCCACATGACCCCGCAGGAGCAGGTCGCGGAGAACCTGCTGCTGTTCCAGGTCGAGTTCCTGCACCGCTCGCTCGCCCGCCCCGCGAGCGACTGACACCCGCCGCACACGACGACGCCCGCCGTCCCCCAATCGGGAACGGCGGGCGTCGTCGGTCGGCGCGCGGTTCAGGCCGCGCCGACGATGTCCTTCTCCTCGGCGAAGTGGCATGCGCTGTCGTGCGCGGCCAGTCCGTCCAGGCCGGTGCGGATCTGCAGCAGCGGCTCCTGCTCGGCGCAGATGTCCTGCGCCTTCCAGCACCGGGTACGGAACCGGCAGCCCGACGGCGGGTTCGCCGGCGACGGCACGTCACCGGTGAGGATGATCCGCTCGCGGTGCTCGCGCCCATCCGGGTCCGGCACCGGCACCGCGGACAGCAGCGCCTGGGTGTACGGGTGCGTCGGGTGGTCGTAGATCTGCGCGTCGGTGCCGATCTCGGCGATCCGACCCAGGTACATCACCGCGACCCGGTCCGAGATGTGCCGCACCACGGACAGGTCGTGCGCGATGAACAGGTACGACAGACCCAGTTCGTTCTGCAGCTTCTCCAGCAGGTTGACCACCTGCGCCTGCACCGACACGTCCAGCGCGGAGACCGGCTCGTCCGCGATGATGATCTCCGGGTTGAGCGCCAGGCCCCGGGCGATCCCGATGCGCTGGCGCTGGCCGCCGGAGAACTGGTGCGGATACCGGTTGATGTGCTCCGGGTTCAGCCCGACCAGGTCGAGCAGTTCCTGCACACGCCGCTTGCGGTCGCCGCGGGGGGCGACCTCCGGGTGGATGTCGTACGGCTCGCCGATGATGTCGGCGACCGTCATCCTCGGGTTCAGCGAGGTGTACGGGTCCTGGAAGACCATCTGGATGTTGCGGCGCACCGCCTTGAGCGCGCGCCCCGACAACTTCGCCAGGTCATCGCCCTTGTACAGGACGCTGCCCTCGGTGATCGACTCCAGGTTCATCAGCAGTCGGGCCACCGTGGACTTGCCACAACCCGACTCGCCGACCAGGCCCAGCGTCTCGCCCTTCATCAGGTCGAAGGTGACGCCGTCGACGGCCTTGACCGCGCCGATCTTCTTCTGGAAGAGGATGCCCTGGGTGATCGGGAAGTGCTTGACCAGCCCCCGCACCTGAAGGATCGGCTCGCCCATCGCCACCGGTTCGGCGGCCTTGCGCACATCGGCGGCGGTCGCGCCGTTCGCGCCGTTCGGGGACTCAGCCACGGACTTCTCCCTCCATCACGGTCTCCCAGAAGTGGCACGCGCTGCCCCGACCGACCGAGATCTCGTGCAGCGGCGGAACGTCGCTGCGACAGATGTCCTGCGCGTACGGGCAGCGCGGGTTGAACGCGCAGCCGGACGGGATACGCATCAGGTTCGGCGGCAGACCCTTGATCGCGTACAGCTCGCGACCCTTGTGGTCCAGGCGCGGGATCGACTCCAGCAGACCCTTGGTGTACGGGTGCGTGGGCTGGCGGTACAGCTCCCGCACCGGTGCCTGCTCGACGATCCGGCCGGCGTACATGACCGCGATCTTGTCCGCGACGTCGGCGACCACGCCGAGGTCGTGGGTGATCAGGATCAGACCCATGTTCCGCTCGCGCTGCAACTCCGCGAGCAGGTCCATGACCTGCGCCTGGACGGTCACGTCGAGCGCGGTGGTCGGCTCGTCCGCGATGATCAGCTCGGGGTCGAGCGCGAGCGCCATGGCGATCATGATGCGCTGGCGCATACCGCCGGAGAACTGGTGCGGGTAGTCGTTCACCCGATCCTTGGCCGCCGGAATGCGCACCTGGTCCATCAGCTCGATCGCCTTGAGCTTGGCGTCCTTGCGGGACATGCCGCGGTGCACGGTGAACATCTCGGCCAGCTGGAAGCCGACCGAATACACGGGGTTGAGCGCGGAGAGCGCGTCCTGGAAGATCATCGAGATCTTCTGGCCGCGGATCTTCCGGCGCTCCTCCTTGGACATCTTGAGCATGTCCTTGCCGTGGAACCGGATCTCGCCGCCGGTGATGTGCCCCGGCGGCATGTCCAGAATGCCCATGATCGTCTGTGCGGTCACCGACTTGCCCGAGCCGGACTCGCCGAGCACGGCGAGCGTCTCGCCGGCGCTGACGTCGTACGAGACACCGTTGATGGCCTTGGCCACACCCTCACGGGTGCGGAACTCGACGTGCAGGTTGTCCACTTCGAGCAGCGGCGCGGTGCCTGCCGAGCCCGGTCCCTCGGGCTTGTTCTTCGTGTCGATCGTCGTCACTTGTCTGTCCCCTCCCTCAGCGGAGCTTCGGGTCGAGGGCGTCGCGCACCGCGTCGCCGAGCAGAATGAAGCTGAACACCGTGACCGACAGGAAGATCGACGGGAAGATCAGCTGGTACGGCGAGTCGCGCAGCGCGGTGGTCGCCGAGCTGATGTCCGCACCCCACGAGATCTCGGTGGGCGGCAGCCCGATACCGAGGAACGACAGCGTCGCCTCGGTGGCGATGAAGGTGCCGAGCGAGATGGTCGCGACCACGATCACCGGGGCGATCGCGTTGGGCAGCACGTGCCGACCCAGGATGCGGCCGGTGCCGGCGCCGAGCGCCTTGGCGGCCACCACGTAGTCGGACTTCTTCACGGTGATCACCGAACCACGCATGATGCGCGCGATCTGCATCCAACCGAAGATGCCGAGCGCCATCACCACGGTCCACACGGTGCGGTCCTTGAACGCGCTCATGAACACCAGCGCCGCGAGCAGCAGCGGGATGCCGAAGAAGATGTCCGTCACGCGGGCCAGGATGGTGTCCAGCCAACCGCCGAAGTAGCCGGACAGCGCGCCGATGAGACCGCCTATGACCACGATCAGCGCGGTCGTGGCGACACCGACGATGATCGACGCGCGAGCACCGAACACGGTGCGAGCGTAGACGTCGCAACCCTGGACGTTGGTGCCGAACCAGTGGTCTCCCGACGGGTCCTTGTTGGTGTCCAAAATCGGACAGTGCCGCGGATCGATGTCGGTGAACACGCCCGGGAAGAACGCCATGAAGATCAGGAACACCAGCAGCCCGCCGGAGACGTAGAAGCTCGGGTTGTGCCGCAGCTCGCGCCACGCCTCGCCCCACGCACCGCGGGGCTTGCTCTGCGGGCCCTGGACATCCGGGGCCGCGTAGGCGCCGCGCTTCTCCAGCGTCGTGCCCTCTTCGTCCGCCAACATCAGGCCGGGGTTCTCGATCGAGCCGAACTGGGGCTGCTCGTCGCTCGCCGTCGGCAGCTGTTCGCGCTGCTGCTTGTTCATGTCAGGCATACCGGATCCTCGGGTCCAGGACGGCGTACAGCAGGTCGACGATCAGGTTCATGACCAGGTAGATCATCACCAGCGCCGCCACCGCGCCGACCACTGTCGAGCTCTCGTGCTTGGTGACCGCGAGGTAGATCAGGCGGCCGACGCCGTCGACGTTGAAGATGCCCTCGGTCACGATCGCGCCGGCCATCAGCGCGCCGAGGTCGGCGCCCAGGAACGTCACCACGGGGATGAGCGAGTTGCGCAGCAGGTGGCGGGTGACCACGCGGCGGCGCGGGAGACCCTTGGCCGTGGCCGTACGCACGTAGTCCGCGCGCATGTTCTCCGCGACGCTGGTTCGGGTCAATCGGGCAACGAAGGCCAACGAGAGCGAACCGAGCACGATGCCGGGCAGGACCAACTGACTCCAGGTCGGGTCGCCCACACTCGCGGTGGCTTCGAAGATGCCCCACTCGCTGCCGAGCCAGAACTGCGCGACGGTGCCGAGCACGAACACCGGGATCGAGATGACCACCAGGGTGCCCGCGAGGACCACGGTGTCCGCCAGCTTGCCGCGGCGCAGGCCGGACAGCAGGCCGAGGCCGACACCGAGGACGACCTCGATCGCGAAGGCGATCATGGCGAGCCGGATCGACACCGGGAAGGCGCGCTTCAGCTCCTCGGAAACGGGACGACCGTTGAAGCTGGTCCCGAAATTACCCTGGAGCAGGTCGGTGATGTAGTACCAGTACTGCACGATCAGCGGGTCGTTCAGGTGGAACTCTTCCCGCTTCAGGCGCACGAAGACAGGGTCGGCACCCTTGTCGCCGAACATGGCCGAGATGGGGTCGCCACCCAGCTGGTACACCATGTAATAGATCAAGAACGTGGTCCCGATGAACACCGGGATCATCTGGAGCAGTCGCCGTACGACATATCGCCCCATGCCAGCCTCCTGCTGTCGTCGTCGGCCCGAAGCGAGGATCGGACCCAGGCCGGCGTCGTGGATCGCACGTCGCAGGCCCGGCCCGTCACCGCCAAGATCCGGCCGCACCGATTGCGGTGCGGCCGGACCATGGTCAATGCCGGGTCATGTCCGAATCACTACTTGACGGTGACCTCGGTCCAGACCGGGTTGCCGTACGGGTCGATTTGAACGTTGGAGACCTTGGTCGAGGAGCCGCCCTTGGTCACGTAGTACCACAGCGGGATCGACGGGACGTCCTTCGCCAACTGCCGCTCGGCGTCCTGCCAGAGCTTGATGGCCTCGGTCTGGTCGGAAGCGGCGCTCGCGCGCTTGGCCAGGTCGTCGAAGACCGGGCTGGAGTAGCCCGCGTCGTTGGACGCGGCACCGGTCTGGTAGATGTCGGCGAGGAAGTTGTCCGGGAACGGGTAGTCACCGCGCCAGCCGGTACGGTACGCGCCGGTCATCTTCTTGCCCGAGATGTCCTTGCGCGCGACACCGAACTCGGGGTAGAGCTTCGGCTCGCAGGAGCCCTGCCCGATGACCTCGTTGATGCTGTTGCAGACCGCGGTGACCCACTCCTTGTGCGGGCCGTCCGCGTTGGTGGCGATGGTGAGCTTGCCACCGGGGATGCCGCCACCGTCCTTGACCAGCTGCTTGGCCTTGACCGGGTCGTACTTGGTCAGCTCGCCGGTGATGTCCTTGCTGTAACCCGGGATGTTCGGGGCCAACCAGTCGGTCGCCGGCTGCTCCGCGCCCTTGTAGATCGCCTTGACGATGCTCGCCCGGTCGATCGCCATGGACAGGCCCTGACGGACCTTCTCCTTGCCCGGCGCGCCCCAGCCGGCGTCGTACAGCGGGAAGCCGATCTTCTGGATCGAGAACTGCGGCGCCTCGATGGCGCGCTCGCCCAGGTCCTTCTTGAAGCTGCCGATCGCCGACGTCGGGATCTGGTCGATCACGTCGAGCTTGTTGTCACGCAGCGCGGTGTAACCGGCGTCGTAGGACGTGTAGAACTGGAGCTGCACGCCGTTCGACTTCGGCTTGTCCGTGCCGGCGTACTTGTCGAACTTCTTCACGGTCAGCGACTTCTTGTGGTTCCAGCCGCCGTTGGCGGTGTCGAGCTGGAACGGGCCGTTGCCGATCGGCGCCTCGCCGTACTTCGCCGGGTCCTTGAAGAACTCCTGCGGCAGCGGCGAGTAGACCACGTAGCCGAGGCTCGCCTTGAAGGACGAGTACGCCTGGACCAGCTTGATCGTGAACGTCTTGTCGTCCACGACCTTGAGGCCGCTCAGCTCCTTGCTGGTGGGCTCACCCTCCTTGGGGTGAGTCGCTTCGTAGCCCTCGATCTTCTCGAACCAGGGGCTCGCGTTGATCTGCTTGTTCGTGGAGACGGCGCCCCAGTTCCAGGCGTCCACGTAGGACTTCGCGGTGACCGGCTCGCCGTTGTGGAAGGTCCACCCGGACTTGATCTTCACCGTGTAGTTGATCGAGTCCGTGGACTCCACCGACTCCGCCATGGCCGGCACGGGCTGGCCGGTCTTGGAGTCGTACGTGTACAGACCGCGGAACATGAGCTGAAGCGGGTAGAAGCCGCCGTTCTCGTTCGAGTTCGCGGGCTGGAGAGGGTTCTGCGGCTCGGTGCTGTAGGCCGAGTAGTAGCCGGCGGGCAGGCCGTTGTTGCCACCGCCGCCGCCCTTGTCGTCCTTCTTGTCGTCGCTGCTGCTGCCACACGCAGTCGCGGCCAGGCCCAGAACGGCCACACCGACGACCCACTTCACGCGCGTTGTTCCGCGCATGGGTTGCCTCCTCATGGAATCACTACCGAAGTGAAGTGCAACGGGGCCACCCGAGCGGGAAGCATCCGTCACAGCTGCTCGTAGAGTCGGCGCCCCCGAGCGCGTGACCAGGTTCCGAGCACAAGCGGATCCACTATCCGTCACCGATTGGCCGCGACCAATCCCCTGCAGGTTTCAGTTTGATCACGTAAATCCGTGATCAATCTCGAAACCCAGACATATGAGACCAGTAACGAAGCCGTATCAAACGGACACCATGTACCGCTGCCCGGAGCATACAGTCCGATGAACGAACACCCATAAGACGCCCCTACCTCGTCTCACAAAGCGAGAAACGCTACGGAGCGTGACGGCACTCGCCCGGCCGAGGCGGCGCGGACCGACCGGTCACATCGGGTTCAACGCGCGTAGCTGACCTGCAGGAAAGCACGAAAAACGGGATGTCACCAAATCGGTGGCATCCCGTTCTCGGGTGCGGTATGAAGATTCGCCGTCACGGCGACGCGTCGTTACTCCGGGTCGGTCGTGATGCCGGCCTCCAGCGCCGCCTCGATCCGCTCCTCGGGCATCGTCTCCTCCGCCTTGGCGGTCGCCTCCAGCGGACCGGGGAAGTGGCACGCCACCCGGTGGCCCGCGAGCAGCGTGTCGATCCCGATCAGCGGGGGCTCCTCGTTCGCGCACACGTCCTGTGCCTTGGGGCAGCGGGTCCGGAAGCGGCAGCCGGACGGCGGGTTGATCGGACTGGGCATGTCGCCGAAGGCGTGCACCCGTGTCCGGTTTCCGCTCTTGTCCGGGTCCGTCTCCGGCACCGCGGCGAGCAGCGTGTGCGTGTACGGGTGGTGCGGGTTCGCGTACAGCGACGTGCGGTCGGCGATCTCGACGATCTTGCCGAGGTACATCACCGCCACCCGCTGGGAGAAGTGCCGGACCACCGCGAGGTCGTGCGCGATGAACACGAACGCGATGCCCATGTCCCGTTGCAGGCCCTGGAGCAGGTTGACCACCTGCGCCTGGATGGACACGTCGAGCGCGGAGACCGGCTCGTCGGCCACGATCAACCGGGGCTGGAGCGCGAGCGCGCGGGCGATTCCGATCCGCTGCCGCTGGCCGCCGGAGAACTCGTGCGGGAAACGGTTGTAGTGCTCGGGGTTGAGACCGACACGTTCCAACAGCTCCTGCACCCGCTTTTTCCGGCCACCCTCGGGATTGATCCCGTTGACCTCCATCGGCGAACTCACGATCGCGCCGACCGTCTGTCGCGGGTTCAGCGACGAGTACGGGTCCTGGAAGATCATCTGGATCTGGCTGCGGATCGGGGCGATCTGCTTGCGGGTCGCGTGCGTGATGTCGTTGCCGTCGTAGTGGATCGTGCCGCCGGTGGGTTCGAGCAGCCGGCTGATCAGCCGACCGGTGGTGGACTTGCCACACCCGGACTCGCCGACCAGGCCCACGCTCTCCCCCGCCGCGACGGACAGGTCGATCCCGTCCACCGCGCGCACGTTGAGCATCTTGCGACGGACCAGGCCGCCGCCCTTGACGGGGAAGTACTTGACCAGACCCCGTACGTCGAGCAGCGGTTCGCCGGGCGACTTCGGCGCGGGGTCCGGAGCCGGCGCCGGGGTCTCGCTGATCGTCTCGGTCATCGTCGTTCTCCTGCTTTCTGCCGTCGGCCGGGCCTCGGCGATCAACCGAGCAGCGGGCGGACGTCGTCGATGAAGATCCGCTGCTTGTCCTCGGCGCTCAGGTGACAGGCCGACCCGCGCCCCTCGGACAGCGCCAGGACCGGCGGCTCGGTCCGGCACCGCTCGCCGCCCACCACGTCGGCGTAGTCGCACCGCGGATGGAAGGGACAACCCGACGGCGGCGCCAGCAGGCTCGGCGGCGTACCGCGCACCGGCCGCAGCGGAATGTCGACGTCACCGGAGAGATTGGGCATCGAGGACAGCAGCCCCCACGTGTACGGGTGCCGCGGATTCTTCAGCACCTCGCGCACGGTGCCCTTCTCCACACTGCGTCCCGCGTACATCACCAGCACGTCGTGCGCCATCTGGGCGATCACGCCGAGGTCGTGGGTGATGAACAGGATCGCGGTGCCGAACTCGTCCTGGAGGTCGCGGAGCAGATCCAGGATCTGCGCCTGGACCGTCACGTCGAGCGCGGTCGTCGGCTCGTCGGCGATCAGCAGGTCCGGGTCGCACACCAGCGACATCGCGATCATCGCGCGCTGGCGCATGCCGCCGGAGAAGTGGTGCGGGTAGTCGTTCACCCGGGTCTTGGGATTCGGGATGCCGACGCGGTCCAGCATCTCGATCGCCCGCGCGTGCGCGTCGCTGCGATTGGCGCCCAGGTGCCGCCGATAGGACTCGGCGATCTGCTCGCCCACCGTGTAGAACGGCGACAGCGCGGTGAGCGGGTCCTGGAAGATCATCGAGATCCGCCGCCCGCGCAGGTCGCGCAGCTTGCGCTCGGGCATGGTGATCAGTTCGCGGCCGTCGAACCGGATCTCGCCCTCGATCCTCGTCTTCTCCCGGTTGTGCAGCCCCAGGATGGTCAACGAGGACACCGACTTGCCCGAGCCGGACTCGCCGACGATGCCGAGCGTGCGGCCCTTCTCGACGTCGAAGGACAACCCGTCCACGGCCTTGACCACGCCGTCGTCGGTGGAGAAGTGCACCCGCAGATCGCGCACCGACAAGAACGCGTCGGAGCCGTCGGCGCGGGCGGAAGCCCCCGCCTTCCCGGCGGCCTCGGCCTTGCCGGCCGGCTGATCGGCGGTGGTATCGGTACTCGCGGCCATGCCCTGCTCCTCGGCCCCTGCGGCTGGTGGACGGTGACGCTGACTCATCGGACGCCGCCCTCTCACGCGAGCCGGACCCGTGGATCGATGACGGCGTACAACAGGTCCACCACGAGATTCGCGAGCATCGTGAAGCTGGCCGCGATGACCACCACGCCCATCATCATCGGCAGGTCGGAGTCGGTCACCGAGGTGACCGCGAGCATGCCGATGCCGTGCAGACTGAAGGTGCTCTCGGTGATGATCGTGCCGCTCATCAGCACGCCGATGTCCACGCCGAGCACGGTGACGATCGGGCTGAGCGCGCCCCGGAAGGCGTGTTTGATGTACACGCTGCGTCCGGACAGGCCCTTGGCCTTGAGTGTTCGTACGTAGTCCTCGGACAACACGTCCACCATCGTGGATCTGGTGAGGCGGACGTACATGGCCATGTGGATGGTCATCAGACAGATCCACGGCAACAGCAGTCCCGACGCCCATTGGAACGGATCGTCGGTGAACTGGTGATACTGCGGTCGATCCATCCAGCCCAACTGCTGGACGAAGAGATAGATGAACAGGGGCCCGAGCACGTAGATCGGTGCCGAACCGCTGAGCAGCGCAAAGCCCGTGGCGACCTTGTCGGTCTTCTTGCCCCGCCGCATCGCGGCCAGGATGCCCAGGCCGATACCCAGCGTCATGAACAGCACGACCGCGCCGATGGCCAGCGACACCGTGGTCGGGAAGCGGTCCGCCACCGTGTGCGCGACGTTCTGGTTGTTGGCGAACGAGTAGCCCAGACACGGGAAGTTGCAGGTTTTCTCACCGATGTTACGGCCGGCGAAGATCCCGGATATGAAGATCCAATACTGCTCCAGGAGCGGTTTGGTCAGGCCGAGGTTGTGCCGGACCGTCTCGCGCATCTCGGGCGTGCAGTTCTTGCCACACGACAGGCGCACGACCGAGTCCTCGCCGGAGGCGGCGAAGAACAGGTAGAACGTGATGAGGCTGACGACAAGCAGGATCGCCGCTACGCCGAGCAGCCGCCGGACCAGGAATCGAAGCATGAGGCCGGTCTTCCTCCGCGATGTGCCCCCGGCGATCGATCCGGTCGGACCGGTCGGTCCCGGGAGTCGCGTGCGCGACTCCCGGGACCGACCGACCGACGGGCGGATCGACCGCCGACGGGCCTGACGGCTACTTGATGAAGATGTTGTTCAGGTCGATCGCGCCCTTGGAGTTGAGCGCGGCGCCGCCGATCTGCGGGCCGTACACCAGGCGGTGACGCTGGTAGATGTACGGGATGGACGGCACGTCCTGCATGATCTTCTCGTCGAGCTTCATCCACTCGACGGCCTGCGCGTTGGTGTCGGTGATCTTCAGGATGCGGTCGATCTCCGCGTCCACGGCCGGGTTCTTGTACTTGGCGTAGTTCTGGCCGTTGTCGAGCACCTGGCGGCTGTCGTACACCGGGGTGTAGACGGTCGAGCCGGTCGGCCAGTCCGCTCCCCAGCCCGCCCAGTAGAGGTCACACGGCGTGTCGAGCTTGCCGATGACGTCGTAGTACTCCTTGTCGGAGATCTCCTTGCGCTCCATCTGGAAGCCGGCCTTGCCGAGCATGTCCATGATCGGCAGCGCGCGCTCCTGCTGGACCTTGGTCGTGTTGATGCACAGCACGACCTTCTGGCCGACCTTGCCGGCGGCCTCCAGCATCTGCTTGGCCTTGGCCTGGTCGCCGTCCGGCGGCAGACCGTCGAACAGGCTCTTGTACGGCGCGTAGCCCAACTGGGTGGGCGAGGCGATGGTGGTGGAGAAGTCGCCCGCGGTCGGGCCGCCCTCGGCCAGTCGCGCGGACTGGCGCGGGAACGCGATCGCCATCGCCTTGCGGACGTTGACGTCGGTGATCCGCAGGTTGTTGATGTCGAACCGGTTCGCGTACGGGCCGATGCCGTCCGTGACCCGGTTCTTCAGCGCCGGGTCGGTGGCGATCTGCTGGGCGAAGTTGGCGTCGGGACGCTCGTTCAGGGTGAACGCGGCGGCGTCGCTGCCGGCCGCGGCGGTCAGCCGCTGGAACTGCGTCGCGCCCGGGATGCCCATCTCGAACTTGAACTGGTCCACGTACTGGTGGCGCACCGAGTCGCTGGCCGGGTCCCAGTTCGGGTTCTTGTCCAGGATCAGCTGCTTGTCCGGCTCGTGCGTGGTGATCTTGTACGGGCCGCTGGCGAACGGCTTGGTGTCGATCTGCTCCTTGGTGTCCTTCGCCTTGGGCATCGGGGCGGTGGTGCCCATCGCGGCGGCGAAGGGGAAGTCGCCCTGCGGCGCGGTCAGATGGAAGATGATCGTCTTCGCGTCCGGCACCTCGATCTTGTCGTTCGGCAGCTCGGCGCCGTCGTACGGACCGGGGTAGCTCTCCCAGTACTTTTCCGAGCCGGTCAGCCAGCCCTGGATCCAGACCGGGCCCTCGTTCCACGCCTTGTTGAACATGCGCTCGACGCCGTACTTGACGTCGGCGGCCACGATCGGCGTGCCGTCCTCGTACTTCAGGTTGTCCTTGAGCGTGTACTTCCAGGTCTTGCCACCGTCGGTGGTGGTGCCGGTGTCGGTCGCCAGGTCACCGACGAGGGTGGTCTTGTCACCCTCGCGCTTGTAGGTGGTCAGCCGGCGCGAGATCAGCTCGGACACCGTCATCAGGTTGCTGACGTAGGCGCGACCCGGGTCCAGGTGCGAGAAGCCGGTGCGGTTGAGGACGCCGGCCACGCCGCCCTTCTTGGCGCCCGGTACCTCGGCCGCCGGGCCCTTCGAGTCGGCTGCGGTGCCGATCACGACGGACGCCGTCTTGGCGGAGGGTTTCGCCGTGTTGTCCTTCTTGTCTCCGCCGCCGCTGCTGCACGCGGAGGCCGAGGCCGCGAGGGCCCCTACCGCGAACAGCGCGACGAATCGGCGCTTCCCCGTCGATGTCATGTGATCCCCTCATCAAGAAACCGTT
Source organism: Embleya sp. NPDC020630 (assembly GCF_044334985.1). Lineage (NCBI taxonomy): Bacteria > Bacillati > Actinomycetota > Actinomycetes > Kitasatosporales > Streptomycetaceae > Embleya > Embleya sp. NPDC020630. Next base: position 410,931 of record NZ_JBIRUB010000008.1, on the reverse strand, counting down.
CACCGGGCCCAGGTGCCGCGGCGGGTGGGACGTACGCAGGAGCGGTTGCGCAGGCTCCGGGGTCACGACGGGCACGATCGGCCCGCGCGTGGACCCCGGCCGGTCATCGGTTCGACTTGGGGTCGAGCGCGTCGCGTACCGAATCGCCGAGGAGGTTGAAGGCGAGCACGAAGATCACCATCGCGATGGCCGGGAAGGCCAGGTAGGTGACGTCGCTCTGCATGCCTTCGAAACCCTTGTTGATCATCCGACCCCAGTCCGGGGTGGGTTCGGTCATGCCGACTCCGAGGAAGGACAGCGCCGCCTCGGTGGTCACGTATGTCGGCAGGTCGAGCGTGGCGACGATCAGGATCGGGGTCCACAGGTTGGGCAGCAGCTCCTTGAAGATGATCCGCCCGGATCCCGCCCCGCTGACCTTCGCCGCCTCGATGTACTCGCGTTCGCGCATCGACAGGACCTGGCCCCGCAGGATGCGGGCGATCCGGGTCCAGCCGAACAACGACAGCACGATGATCAGGGCCGTCGCCCGCAGCATCGTCGGTGTCGTCTCGCGCTCGCTGACGAACAGCGCGAGCACGATCGGGGTGAACGCGATGAAGAACAACTGCGAGGGCATCGCCAGCAGGGTGTCGATCACCCGGCTGATCACGTAGTCCACCTTGCCGCCGAGGTATCCGGCGGTGATGCCCAGGACGGTGCCGACCACCGTCACGATGATCACCACGACCACGGCCAGCAGCAGCGAGGTACGGATCCCGTACACGAGCTGCATCAGCACGTCCCGGCCGACCGCGGGTTCGATGCCGAACCAGTGTTCGCCCGAGATGCCGCCGTTGGGCGCGATGGGCGCGCCGACCTCGTTGAGCAGGCCCGGGTGGATCTGCCCGTAACGTGTGTACGGGTCCTTTCCGTACAGCTTTTCGATCAATGGCGCAGCGAAAGCGATCAAGAAAAAGAAAATCACGATCGACGCGGATATGACGCCGCTGCGATCCTTGCGGAAACGCCGCCAGGCGAGCTGGCCGGGCGATCGCCCGACCACCTCTTGCGGTGCCGCCGCGACCCCCGCTTCGGAGAGCGGTGAGTCGGGCGTTCCCGGATTCGGGGATCCTCCCGCCTCCGGGACCAGCTGGGGTTGCATGGTCATGACTGCAAATACCCCCGAGTCGCGGTCGAGTGCGACCGGATTCCGTTTGGTTTGGTGGCCGCACGGACTCTCGCAACCCAATTACCGTGTCGTCAAGAGGACAGTCATACTAAACCCGAGAGCGAAAGATATTCGTCATTTATGTTTGTTAGAAGTTTCGCATCTGATCGATTTTTGCTTGAAAATGTTACTCGCATTGGAAACATAACGAATATAACCGGGCAAAGATATCGAGTTGGTCTCAGCATGCGAAAAGCCGGTGACCTGCGGGTTCGACCGCAGGTCACCGGCTCGTTTCGGGTCGCCGAACGGCGCCCTTCGCGTGATCAGCGCTTGGCACGCGAGGCCGAGCGGCCCCGCTCCTTCTGATCGAGGACGACCTTGCGGATGCGCACGGTCTCCGGGGTCACCTCGATGCACTCGTCCTCGCGGCAGAACTCGAGGGCCTGCTCCAGCGACAGCTTGCGCGGCGGGATCAGCTTCTCGGTCTCGTCGGAGGTCGACGAGCGCATGTTCGTGAGCTTCTTCTCCTTGGTGATGTTGACGTCCATGTCGTCGGCGCGCGAGTTCTCGCCGACGATCATGCCCTCGTACACCTCGGTGGTCGGCTCGACGAACATCTGGCCGCGTTCCTGCAGGTTCATCATCGCGAACGGCGTCGCGACACCGGCGCGGTCGGCCACCAGGGAGCCGTTGTTGCGGGTCCGGATCTCGCCGAACCAGGGCTCGTAGCCCTCGTGCACGCTGTGCGCGATGCCGGTGCCGCGGGTGTCCGTGAGGAACTCGGTGCGGAACCCGATCAGACCGCGGGCGGGCACCACGAACTCCATCCGGATCCAGCCGGTGCCGTGGTTGGTCATCGTCTCCATGCGGCCCTTGCGGGACGCCAGGAGCTGGGTGATCGCGCCGAGGTACTCCTCGGGCGAGTCGATGGTCAGCCGCTCCACCGGCTCGTGGATCTTGCCATTGACCTCACGGGTGACCACCTGCGGCTTGCCGACGGTGAGCTCGAAGCCCTCCCGGCGCATGGTCTCCACCAGGATCGCCAGCGCCAGCTCGCCGCGGCCCTGGACCTCCCACGTGTCGGGGCGCTCGGTGGGCAGCACGCGCAGCGACACGTTGCCGACCAGCTCGCGCTCCAGGCGGTCCTTGACCAGGCGGGCGGTGACCTTGTGGCCCTTGCCCCCCTTGCCGACCAGCGGCGAGGTGTTGGTGCCGATGGTCATCGAGATCGCGGGCTCGTCCACCGTGATCAGCGGCAGCGGACGCGGGTCCTCGGGGTCGGCGATGGTGTCGCCGATCATGATGTCCGGGATGCCGGCGATGGCGATGATGTCGCCGGGGCCGGCCTCCTCGGCGGGCTTGCGCTCGAGCTGGTCGGTCATCAGCAGCTCGGTGATCTTCACCCGCTCGATGGTGCCGTCGTGCCGGCACCACGCGGCCTGCTGACCCTTGCGGATGGTGCCCTGGTGCACGCGGCACAGCGCGATGCGGCCGAGGAAGTTGGACGCGTCCAGGTTGGTCACGTGGGCCTGGAGCGGCGCGCCCTCCTCGTACTCCGGGGCGGGGATGGAGTCGAGGATGGCCTGGAAGAACGGCTCCAGGCTGTCGCTGTCGGTCGGCACGGTGCCGTCGGCGGGGCGGACGAGCGTGGCCACACCGTCGCGCGCGCACGCGTAGACGATGGGGAACTCGATCTGCTCCTCGGTGGCGTCCAGGTCCATGAACAGCTCGTAGGTCTCGTCGACGACCTCGGAGATGCGCGAGTCGGGACGGTCGACCTTGTTGATGCACAGGATGACCGGCATCTTCGCCGCGAGCGCCTTGCGGAGCACGAAGCGGGTCTGCGGGAGCGGTCCCTCCGACGCGTCGACGAGCAGCACGACACCGTCCACCATCGACAGGCCGCGCTCCACCTCTCCGCCGAAGTCGGCGTGGCCGGGCGTGTCGATGATGTTGATGGTGACCGTGGGGCCACCGTCCTTGGGGTGATAGGCGACGGCGGTGTTCTTCGCGAGAATGGTGATGCCCTTCTCGCGCTCCAGGTCGTTGGAGTCCATCACCCGGTCGTCCATCTGGTGGTGGGCACTGAACGTGCCCGCCTGCTTCAGCATGGCGTCGACGAGGGTGGTCTTGCCGTGGTCGACGTGGGCGACGATGGCGACGTTGCGGATGTCATGGCGCGTGGGCACGGCTGCGTGTCTCTCGGCTTCGGTCGGGGATGCTACGGACGGCCGGCGACCGCGGGCCTCCTCGGTCGTGCGATGGGCATCGCGCGAACCGGCCTGCCTCCTCGGCGCCAAGGTCAATCGTACGGGGAGTAACGCGCGCCGCTCGGTGCCGGCGCCCGCGAGAAGCCGTTCGGGGGGCGTACAGGGCACAATCCGTAGGTGTGAGCGAGTCTGGCGAGTCCTTCAACGAACGCATCCGCAAGCGGTGGTCCCGGCGGGCCGCGGAACGGCGGGACGGAACCTTTGGGCCCGTTCCGACCGATATGGGGGCGGACGAAACGCCCGCCCCGTCGGATCAGGGCACCCCCGAGGGGCGGGCGCGGGTGCTGTACGAGCGCGCCACCGAGGCCTATCGCGACGGAGATGTCGCCCTGGTCGAACAATTGGCGGATCTGATCCCCGACGGGCCGGAAAGTGAGCCCTATCGCACTTTCGCGCGTGTCCAGTCCCTGGAGGCGCACGCCGACGACGCCGCGGCGGCCGCGGTCGCCCGGGCCTATCTGGACCGGATCGGCCCGAGCCATCCGGCCTGGGACACCGCCCGCGCGCTGTTCGGCGAGGTCATGGTGCAGGCGCTGATCATGGGCACGGTGCCGCTCGCGGACAACCTGGCCGCCGCCGAGGAGGCGCTGCGCAAGCCGGGCGATTCGTACCGGCACCCCTCGGGCGCGACGATCCGCTTCGAGGCCGAGGACGACGAGCCGCTGCTGATGGTGTTGCACGGAAACGCCGCGAAAGCGGTACGCGCCGCCAAACGCCTGGTGGACACCGAAAAGCGGGCATCCCGCGCCGGGCATGCCGACGCATTGTGCACATTCGCGCTGTGTGTATGCGCCGAGGGCGACATCGTCTCCGCCCGGGAGGCGCTGGCCGAGGCGGAGCGTATTCTTCCCGGCCGGCCCCGGATCGCCGCGACCCGCGCCCGGGTGGAATCCAGCCCGGCCGCCACGATGCGCCTCGACGATCGCTGAGTCCACCCGATCGCCGAACTCGGCAATCGGCGGACATCGACAAGATCGTTAAACCTCGAGCGGCCCGCCCGAGCGAAGATCTTTATCGCCCATCCCCCCTGATCACCGGAATTCGATCTTGTTTCCCGAAGATCGAATTCCGGTGATCTTTCCATTCCCGATCACGTTTTCCCGATCTGTGACCGACGAGATCCGCGAAACACTTTCCATCGATTGATCGTTCGCGCCAGACTGCCGACGTTCCCACCTCGGGAATCCATGGCAAGTCCGCAACACCATCCCCATCCCCCGGCCCCCGACGACGTGGCGCCGGAAAAGCAGGAGGTGAGCGCGATCTTGACGACTCGGGCGCACGAGGACCTGGCCCTTGCCCGGCGCAGGCTCGACGAACTGGCACGCGCGGTGCGCACTCTGCGCCGCACTCTCGGCGATACGTACGGCGTCCGTCGGCTCTGCGACGACGTGGAGCGGGCTCGGAGCAGTCTCGGCTTCGTGGGCGAGACGATCGCCGAGGCCGAACCCGTGGTCGTGCCCGTCCCCACGCCGAGCGAAGTGATGTCCGATCTGCCGTACGACCCGGTCATCTTCGCGGACGCGGACGACGAAGGCGTGGGCGGCATGCGACCGCAGCGCCGGACAGGAAGGTGACGTCTTGGCTACAGGGACGACGGGGCCGGCCGGCAGCACCGGCACCAACGCGCCGGGCCGCGCACAAATCCCGGCGCGACATCTGCGCACGGACCGCTGGTGGCTCTCGCCCGCGGTGACCGTGACCATCCTGTCCGCGTTCATCGTCTACTCGACGTGGCGGGCGTTCGCGAACGACGACTACTTCGCCGAGCCGTACGTGTCGCCGTTCTACTCGCCCTGTCTGGCGTCCAAGTGCGACAGCATGCCGATGAGCGCCAACGCGCCGCTGTTCGGCGACTGGTGGGGACTGTCCCCGGCGCTGCTGATCCTGATCTTCCCGCTCGGCTTCCGACTGACCTGCTACTACTACCGCAAGGCGTACTACCGGGGGTTCTGGGCGTCGCCGTCGGCGTGCGCGGTTCCCGAGCCGCGCGGCTCGTACTCGGGCGAGACCCGGTTCCCGCTGATCCTGCAGAACATCCACCGCTATTTCTTCTGGTTCGCGGCGGTGGTGGCGGTGATCCTGACCTGGGACGTGCTGATCGCGTTCCGCGACGAGCACGGCGCCTGGGGGCACATGGGGCTCGGCACGCTGGTGTTGCTCGCGAACGTGCTGCTGATCTGGGCGTACACGCTGTCGTGCCACTCGTGTCGGCACATCGTCGGCGGCAAGCTCAAGCACTTCTCCAAGCACCCCGTGCGCTATCGCCTCTGGGGCTTCGTCAGCCGGCTGAACGGCCGGCACATGGAACTGGCCTGGGCCTCGCTGTTCGGCGTCGCGCTCGCCGACCTGTACGTGTACCTGGTCGCGAGCGGGGCCTTCCACGATCCCCGCTTCTTCTGAGCGATCCCCCCGCACGGTTCTTCGCCCCCGGCACCAACGTCCCAGCCCAGTACAGGAGTGGCACTCGTGTCCGAAGTGGAACGTCATTCGTACGACGTGGTCGTGATCGGCGCGGGCGGCGCCGGATTGCGGGCCGCCATCGAGGCCCGCACGCGCGGCCTGCGCACCGCCGTGGTCTGCAAGTCGCTGTTCGGCAAGGCCCACACGGTGATGGCCGAGGGCGGCATCGCCGCCTCGATGGGCAACGTGAACTCGCAGGACGGCTGGAAGGTGCACTTCCGCGACACCATGCGCGGCGGCAAGTTCCTCAACCACTGGCGGATGGCCGAGCTGCACGCCAAGGAAGCCCCGGACCGCGTCTGGGAGTTGGAGTCCTGGGGTGCGCTGTTCGACCGCACCGCCGACGGCCGGATCAGCCAGCGCAACTTCGGCGGCCACGAGTATCCGCGCCTCGCGCACGTCGGCGACCGCACCGGACTGGAGCTGATCCGCACCCTCCAGCAGCGCATCGTCGCGCTCCAGCAGGAGGACGAACGCGAGTTCGGCGACGCCGAGGCGCGGCTGAAGGTCTTCCAGGAGTGCACGATCACCCGGCTGCTGACCGTGCCCGACGCCGGCTCCGAGGCGGGCAACCGGATCGCCGGCGCGTTCGGTTATTGGCGCGAGTCGGGCCGGTTCACCGTCTTCGACGCGCCGGCGGTGGTGCTGGCCACGGGCGGGATCGGCAAGGGTTTCAAGGTCACCTCGAACTCGTGGGAGTACACGGGCGACGGGCAGGCGCTCGCGTTGCTGGCGGGCGCGCCGTTGATCAACATGGAGTTCGTCCAGTTCCACCCGACGGGGATGGTCTGGCCACCGTCGGTGAAGGGGATCCTGGTCACCGAGTCGGTGCGCGGCGACGGCGGGGTGTTGCTCAACTCCGAGGGCAAACGCTTCATGTTCGACTACGTCCCGGACGTGTTCAAGGAGAAGTACGCCAAGTCCGAGGCCGAGGGCGACCGCTGGTACACCGACCAGGAGAACAACAGGCGTCCGCCCGAGCTGCTGCCCCGGGACGAGGTGGCGCGGGCGATCAACTCCGAGGTCAAGGCCGGTCGGGGCTCGCCGCACGGCGGGGTGTTCCTGACCGTGGTCGGCCGGATGGCCGGCGGCACCGAGGAGATCCGGCGCAAACTGCCGTCGATGTACCACCAGTTCAAGGAACTGGCCGACGTGGACATCACCGCCGAGGCGATGGAGGTGGGTCCGACCTGCCACTACGTGATGGGCGGGATCGCGGTGGACCCGGACACCGCGGCCACCCCGGGCGTGCTCGGCCTGTACGCGGCCGGCGAGGTCGCCGGCGGCATGCACGGGAGCAATCGGCTCGGCGGCAACTCGCTGTCCGATCTGCTGGTGTTCGGCCGCCGGGCGGGCGAACACGCGGCGCGCTACGCCGAGGAGATCGGCGAGGCGCGGCGCGAGGCCCCGCAGGAGCAGCTGGACGCGGCCGAGGCCGAGGCACTGGCACCGTTCGCCGTGGAGAGCGCGGAGAACCCGTACACGGTCCACCAGGAGCTCCAGCAGACCATGAACGACCTGGTCGGCATCATCCGCCGGGAGGGCGAGATGACCGAGGCGCTGACCCGCCTGGACGAGCTCAAGGCGCGGGCGGCCAAGGCGGGCGTGGAGGGCCACCGGCAGTACAACCCGGGCTGGCACCTGGCCCTGGACCTGCGCAACATGCTCCTGGTGTGCGAGTGCGTGGCGCGCTCGGCCCTGGAGCGGCAGGAGAGCCGCGGCGGGCACACCCGCGACGATTTCCCGGCGATGTCCGCCGAGTGGCGTCGGGTGGTGCTGGCGTGCTCGATCGTCGACCCCGACGCGGAAACCCTGTCCGTGCGGCTGACCAGGAGCGAGGCCGTGCCGATGCGCGCCGACCTGCTGGAGCTGTTCGAGCGGGACGAGCTGACGAAGTACCTGACCGACGCGGAGCTTCCCGGGAAGGACGGCTGATGACCCACAAGGCGGACTTCCGCATCTGGCGCGGCGACACCGACGGCGGCGAGCTGCGCGACTTCAAGGTCGAGGTGAACGAGGGCGAGGTGGTCCTCGACATCATCCACCGGCTCCAGGCCACCCAGGCCCCGGACCTCGCGGTGCGGTGGAACTGCAAGGCGGGCAAGTGCGGTTCGTGCAGCGCGGAGATCAACGGCCGGCCGCGGTTGTTGTGTATGACCCGGATGAGCACGTTCGCGCCGGACGAGGTGGTCACGGTCACCCCGATGCGCACGTTCCCGGTGATCCGCGACCTGGTCACCGACGTGTCGTTCAACTATGCGAAGGCCCGGCAGGTGCCCTCGTTCACGCCGCCGGAGGGACTGAAGCCGGGCGAGTACCGGATGCACCAGGTCGACGTGGAGCGCTCGCAGGAGTTCCGCAAGTGCATCGAGTGTTTCCTGTGCCAGAACACCTGCCACGTCATCCGCGACTTCGAGGACAACAAGGCGGCGTTCTCCGGTCCGCGCTTCCTGATGCGCATCGCCGAGTTGGACATGCATCCCCTGGACGTGGCCGACCGGCAAAAGGCCGCGCAGGAGGAGCACGGGCTCGGCCTGTGCAACATCACCAAGTGCTGCACGGACGTGTGTCCGGAGCACATCCACATCACGGACAACGCGCTGATCCCGATGAAGGAACGGGTCGCCGACCGCAAGTACGACCCGCTGGTCTGGCTGGGCAACAAGATCCGCCGGCGGGGGGCCGGGGACTGAGGCGGGACGGGGGCGGCCGGTCGCCGGGGCCACCGCCCCCGGCCCGGTCGGCCCGCCGGCCTCGCCGACCGCCACTACGCGAGCCGACCGGGTCGGCAACGGCACTCGCACCCGGTGTCGTTGTCGCCACACGATCCACGACGTACAATTTCTTGTACCCAATGGAGGAGTCGAGCTCATGAAGACGATGACCTACTCGGAATCCCGCGCTCGCTACGCCGAGGTGCTGAACGCGGTGGTGGACGACCGCGAGGAGATCGTGATCACTCGCGCGGGACACGAACCGGTGGTCATAGTCTCGCTGGAGGACTACGAGTCCCTCAAGGAAACCGCTTACCTGCTGCGCAGCCCCGCGAACGCCCGCCGGCTCCTGGCCTCCATCGAGGAACTGGAAAACGGCGGCGGGACGGTACGGGAGCTGGTGGACCCGGAGTGAAGATCGTCTTCGCCTCCCGAGCCTGGGAGGAATACCTGTGGTGGCAGGTCCAGGACCGCAGGATCCTCAAGCGGATCAACACCCTCGTCGCCGACATCACGCACAACGGCAACGAGGGCATCGGCAAGCCGGAGCCACTCAAGCACGGCTTCCACGGCTACTGGTCACGCCGGATCAATGACGAGCACCGCCTGATTTACAAGGTCACCGACGACTCGGTGCTGATTGCCCAGTGCCGCTACCACTACGAGAACTGAGCGGGCGGCACGAGGCGCCCACCGCGTAGGGGTCGGAGGCTATTCCGGCAAAGGGAGTTCGAACCAGACCGTCTTGCCGTGGCCGGATTTGCGGCTGCCCCAGCGTTCGGCGAGCTGGTTGACCAGTTGCAGGCCCCGGCCGCCCTCGTCGGTGTCGTCGGCCTCGCGCATGCGCGGCAGGGTGGTGCCCGCGTCGGCGACCTCGCACAACAGAGCGCGACCACGCAGCAGGCGCAGCCGGATCGGGCCCGCGCCGTAGCGCAGGGCGTTGGTGACGAGTTCGCTGACCAGCAGCTCGGTGATGTCGACCAGGGCGTCCAGACCCCACTCGGTGAGCGTCTTGCGGCTCAGCTCGCGGGCCCGGGAGACCACGGCGGGTTCGGCCGGCAACCACCACGAGGCGACCGAGTCCTCGGCGAGGGCGTCCAGGCGGGCCACCAGGAGGGCCACGTCGTCGAATCCGGGCTCCTCGTGCACGTCCGCGACGATCCGGTCGGCGGTGCGCTCCAGGGTCCCCGGCGGCCCCGCCAGGGCGTCGCACAGCAGGCCGATGCCGACATCGAGCGAGCGGTCCCGGGTCTCCACCAGGCCGTCGGTGTACAGCACCAGCGTGCTGCCCGACTCGACCGCGAAGTCGCCCTGCTCGAAGCCCAGTCCGCCCACGCCGAGCACGGTGCCCGGAGGGTTGTCGACCACCCTGGGCCGACCCGTCGGCGGCACCAGGATCGGCGGCATGTGGCCCGCGCTGGCGAACTCGCAGGTACGCGCGACGGGGTCGTAGACCACGTAGACACACGTCGCGTAGTGCAGTTCCCCGAGCCCCACCACGATATCGTCCAGATGCCCCAGCACCTCGGCGGGCGGCAGTTCCAGTCCCGCGAGGGTGCGCACGGCGGTACGCAGCTGGCCCATCACCGCCGCCGCGTGCACCCCGTGGCCCATCACGTCGCCGACCACGAGCCCGATCCGGCCGCCGGACAGCGGGATCACGTCGTACCAGTCGCCGCCGACCTCGGTGACCGAGCTGCCCGGCAGGTAGCGGTGCGCGACCGCGATGCCCGGCAGGTCCGGGAGGTTCTGCGGGAGCAGGCTGCGCTGCAGCATCACCGCGGTCTCGCGCTGGTGGTGGTACAGCCGCGCGTTGTCCACCGACACCGCCGCGCGCGAGCCCAGTTCGGTGGCCAGGGTCAGGTCGTCGGGGTCGAAGGCGGGGCGGCCCTCACCGCGCCCGAGCAACAGCGTGCCCAGCACCACGCCCCGGGCGCTGAGCGGAACCACGATCATCGTATGCAGCCCGAGGGCCCGCGCCGCCTCGGCCCGGGTCGGGTCGTGGATCAGCTCGTCGTACATCTCGTCCTGCACGTTGCGCATCAGGTACGAGCCGCCCGTGCGCAGACAGCGGCCGAACGTGGAGTCGGCCGCGTAGACCAACGTGCTGCCCTGGCGCAGCAGTTCGTCGGTGTACCGCCCCGGGCGCGCGCCGCGTGAGGCGACGCGCTGCAGGCGGGCCTTCTCGGCGTGCGCGCCGGGCGGGATCTCCTCGCCCTGCACGATCGCCTCCAGCAGGTCCACCGCGGCCAGGTCGGCGAATCCGGGCACCACCGACGCGGTCAGCTCCTCCGCGATCCGGGGGATGTCGAGGGTGGCGCCGAGCCGGGTGCCGGCCTCGTTCAGCAGCGCGAGCCGCTTGCGCGCGGCGTCGACCTTGACCATCGCGTAGTGCCGCTCGGTCACGTCGATCAGGGAGCAGCTGATGCCCAGGATCCGGCCGCCGGGCGCCTCCAGGCGGTTGTACGACATCGACCACACCGTGCGCGGGCTGCCGTCGACGGGGATCGGGCCGAAGATGCGCGAGTCGACCACGGGCTCGCCGGTCTCCAGGACGCGCTGCTGGATGGTGCGCACCCGCTCGGTGTCCATCCCGGGGCGGACCTCTTCGAGGCGGCGTCCGATATGCGCCTCGACCGGCATGCGGTTGATCGCGGCGAGCGCGTCGTTGACCGCGACGTAGCGCAGGTCGGCGTCGAAGATGCCCACCCCGATCGGCGACTGGTCGAACAGCGCCTCGCGGATCGCGAGGTCGGCCTCGACCTTGTGCACCACCGCCGAGTCCATCGAGGTGATCAGCACGAACCGGTTGCCGTCCAGGTCCTCGGCGAAGGCCGCCCGCGACTCGACCGTGCACAGCGTGCCGTCGCCGCGACGCATCGTGTACAGCCCGGCGAACACGTCGACGCCGGCCACCGCGTCGGTCGTCGCCGCCTGCTGCTCGGGGGTGAACGGCGGATGCACCAGGTCGACCGCGCGGGCGCCGAGGATGTCCTCGCGCCGGTAGCCGAACAGTTGCTCGGCGGCGGCGCTCCACATCACGATCCGGCCCTCGGCGTCGAGCACCCACGTGGCCGACGGGACCAGATCGAACAGGGATCCGGGCGCCGACGAGCGCCGGGCCGGGTCCCCCGGATTCCGGTCGACTTCTCGGCGCTGCTCCATGGACGGCGGATTCCTTTGTCGCTGCTACTCCGGACCGTTTTCCCGATTGATCACCATCTCAAGCCCGGCCCCCGGGCACGGCCACGTCGACCTTATCCAGGCATTGGCAGCGATTCGTCACCTATGACCTGCCTTCCCGTAGCCGACTCGGCCATGACCGCCGCGACCAGGTCCACCGCCGGTCGATCCGCCGCGAGCCAGTCCAGGTCCGCCACCGCGGTCGGGGCGAGCCAGCGCACTTCCGAGTGGTCCTGGAGCGGGCGCGGCTCACCCGAGACCAGATCGGCGAGCCATACGTGCAACACGTACCCTTTCCCGAGCGGCCACGCACCGGGCAACCGGCGCACCGGGCGCACGGTCACGCCCAGCTCCTCGCGGCATTCGCGCACCAGCGCGGCGGTCTCGTCCTCGCCCGGCTCGACCTTGCCGCCGGGGAACTCCCAACCGCCCGCCAACGCGGCGGGCGCGCTGCGGCAGGCGGCCAGCAGGCGTCCCCGGTGGAGGATCGCGGCGCCGACGACGATGCGGGTCCCGGTCATGGCGGACAACTCTACGTGCCGAGCGGGCGCCGCAGCAGGCAACCTTTGTCGGTTCGCGAGCGTCTGTCTTCGGGGGACATGCTTCCCGAACGGACCGGATCCGGACCCGGGTCGCCGAACGAGGTGGGGTGGGCTGTGGCGGGATCCCGGTACCCGGGCCTGCGAGGGGTGGGTCGCGCGCTCGCGGTGTTCGCCGCGGTCGCCGCCGTACTCGCCGTGTTCGCGCTGTCCCGGCTGACCGCGCACGCGAGCGATCCCGCCGCGCGGGCCCGCTCCGCCGCGGTGGACGTCGGCTGCGACGGGCGCGACCGGCAGGGGTGGGTGAGCGTTCCCGTGTCCTTCTCCGGCGAGACCTTTCGGGTCCAGGCGTACCTGCCGCAGAGCTACGACGGCACCGAACCCCGGCCGCTGGTGCTCAACCTGCACGGCAGCAACAGCACCGGCGCGGCGCAGATGGCGATCACCGGGATGGGTGCGTCGGCCGAGCGCCACGGCTTCGTCGTCGCGATCCCCGAGGGCGGGTTGAAGTATCCGGGCAGCGGTCCCGGGCGGGCCTGGAACATCCCCGGCGTGCCGCTGTACGGCGGGCATCCGGCCGCGGCGGGCGGTCGGGACGAGGTCGGCTTCGTGGGCGCCGCGCTGGACGCGCTGGACCGCTCGTTGTGCCTGGACGATCGGCGGGTGTACGCGACCGGGTTCTCCGGCGGTGCGCGGATGACGTCGCTGCTGGGGTGCACGCTCAGTCGGCGGATAGCGGCGATCGCCCCCGTGGCCGGTCTGCGCGCCGACGGCACGGACGGGGCCCGGCCGGCGCCGTGTCGGCCGATCCGGCCCGTCCCCGTGCTGACCTTCCACGGGCTGGCCGACCAGGCGAACCCCTACGACGGCGGGCCCGCCTCGCGCTGGACGTACGCGGTGCCCGAGGCGGCGCGGCGCTGGGCCGGGATCGACGGATGCCCGGGCAAGCCGGTGCGCACGCGCGTGTCCCGGCACGTCGAGCGCACGACGTACGGCGACTGTGCGGGCGGCACGACGGTGGTCCTGTACACCCAGTCCGACGCGGGGCACACCTGGCCGGGCGCGGCCGGCGTCGAGGTGCGCGGCTTCGGGCGGATCAACCAGGAGATCTCGGCGAACGACCTGATGTGGGCCTTCTTCGCCAAGTACTCGTTGTGAGGCGGCCACACGCGGTGAGACGGCGCGAGGCGGTCAGGTGGGGGACTGCGGGCGCAGCCGGTCGAAGCCGCGCATGATCGCCCGATGCGCGGGGCGCTCCACCAGCACCGTGAGCAGCCAGCCGAGGCCGATCGCGACCACGCCGAGCGCCAGGAGTTGGCCCCACGCGCCGACCCCGTGGTCCTGGAGGCGGCGCATCACCACGTAGCCGATCGACTGGTGCACCAGGTAGACCGCGTAGGTGATGCCGGCGGTCCATTCGAGCACGCGGCCGGCCCATCCGGGCAGGAAGCGGTTCCAGTCAGGGCCGAGCGCCGCCAGGCAGATCGCGGCGATGCCGACCGCCAGTCCGACGCTCCAGGACACCTGCCGGGTCTGGCACAGATGCGCGAACGTACAGGTGCCGAGCAGGAGTACCGCGTGTGCGCCGCGCACCCGCCGCCGCGACCACAGGTGCACCACGATGCCCGCCACGAACAGGTGCACGCGGTACAGGCCGAAGCCGTCGTAGAGGGTGCGGAACGCCTCCGATTGCAGGTGCAGCCGGATCGGCAGCAGGAACATCTCGATCAGCAGCACCGTCCACAACGCCCGGGCCGTCGCGTCGCCGTGCACCCGGCGCCAACGCCACAGCGCGAAGATCGCGGTGAACCAGAGGAGCTGTAGCGGAATCGTCCAATAGGCCGCGTCCACATAGGTGTAGGTCTGCGGTTTCCAGTTCCACAACATGGCCAGATTGGCCAGCACGTCGCGCAGGTCCGGCGCGTACCACCCCGGCGGCGCGGCCAACCGCAGGAACAGCGAGGTGCCCAGGACGCCGACCAGGAAGGCGGGCACCATCCGCGCCATCCGGCCGACCCACCAGCGGACCACGTCCCCCCGGCGCAGCGAGTGCGCCGCGAAGTAGCCGGAGACCACCAGGAGCAGGCTCGCGCCGAGCTGGTACGGGAACACGATCGGGCGGGCGACCAGTTCGGGATGCCACTGGCGGGCCAGGTAGGTGCCGTGGAAGAGCAGGACCAGCGATACGAACGCCACCCGCAGCAGATCCCAGCTGACCCGGCGCCGTTTCGCGGGTGCCCGATCGGCCGAGGTGTCGTTTTCGGGCCGTTCCGCTGAGCTGAAGGGCATCCGACGTCTTCCCGTGGACGGCGTGGGCGGGCACGGGTACGGCAGATCTTCGACCGGCCCCGACCAAAGGACCCTATTACGCGCGCTTTGCCGCTCGGACGCCGATGGATCACCGATCAGCGCCCGTACGATGGACCCATGTCGTCAACCAGCCGCGTCCTGCTCGCCGCCCCCCGGGGCTACTGCGCGGGCGTCGACCGAGCCGTCGAGACCGTCGAGAAGGCCCTCGATCTGTACGGTGCGCCGGTGTACGTGCGCAAGCAGATCGTGCACAACAAATACGTCGTCGAGACGCTGGAGAAGCGTGGGGCGATCTTCGTGGAGGAGACGGCGGAGGTGCCCGAGGGCGCCACGGTCGTCTTCTCCGCGCACGGGGTGGCCCCCGTGGTGCACGAGGAGGCGGCGGCCCGCTCGCTGCGCACGATCGACGCCACGTGTCCGCTCGTGACCAAGGTGCACAAGGAGGCCGTGCGCTTCGCCGAGGAGGGCTACGACATCCTCCTGATCGGCCACGAGGGCCACGAGGAGGTGATCGGCACCTCCGGCGAGGCGCCCGACCACATCCACCTGGTGGACGGGCCCGAGGGCGTCGCCAACGTCGAGGTGCGCGACCCGTCGAAGGTGGCCTGGTTGTCCCAGACCACGCTGTCCGTGGACGAGACCGTGGCCACCGTCAAGGAGCTGCGCAAGCGGCTGCCGCTGCTGGTCGACCCGCCCAGCGACGACATCTGCTACGCGACGCAGAACCGCCAGGTCGCGGTGAAGCAGATCGCCGCCGAGTCGGACCTGGTGATCGTGGTCGGCTCGACCAACTCGTCCAACTCGGTGCGGCTGGTCGAGGTCGCGTTGGAGGCGGGTGCGCGCGCGTCGTATCTGGTCGACTACGCGGAGGAGCTGAAGGAGGAGTGGCTGGAGGGGGTCGGCACGGTCGGCGTCACCTCCGGGGCCTCCGTGCCCGAGGTGCTGGTCGACGGCGTGCTGGCCTGGCTCGCCGAGCGCGGCTTCGGCGATGTGCACATCCACCGGTCGGTCGAGGAGCGGTTGCAGTTCGCGTTGCCGCAGGAGTTGCGGCGGGATCTGCGCAACTCCTGAGCGGTGGCGCGTGGGCGCGAGGTGTGGGGCCTGTCCGGGTGCGCTCGGGCGGGCCCTTTTGGGTGGCGGGCTCGGCGGGCGCGCGCGGGCGGGGCGCTCGGGTGCCGGTGCTCAGGTGCGGGCGGTCAGGCGGCGTTTGGCCAGGACCACGGCGGCGGCCAGGGCGGTGCCGCCCCACAGCAGGCCGGCCTTGAAGGACAGCGCGGTGAGCAGGTCCAGGCCGACCCGGGTGAGGTAGCTCTCGTGCGTGTCGCCGCCGAGGAGGGTGCTGACCAGCACGACGGTCACGGCGAAGGCGATCGGCGGCGCGATGATGGCCGCGATCCAGTCCTGCGCGCGTACCTTCCAGGCCACGAACACGGAGCTGATCAGGAACGCGAGGCCGAACACGACGCCGAGGCCGTCGGTCGCCAGGTGGTCGACGAGGCCGCCGAGCAGGGTGCCGCCGAGGCCGAACACGGCCGCGCCCGCGGCGGTGAGGCCGCCGGTGTGGGCCGGTCGGTACGCGCCGGGGGCACCGGGCGGGCGCCGGGACGGGCCGGGACGCGGCTGTGGGCGGGCGGCCCGCTGCGGATGGGCGCGTCGGGGCCGGGCGGCGCGCTCCACCGGCCCGCGCTCGGCCGGCGGTGGGCCCGCGGTGGGTGGGGGCGGTCCGGTCGGCGGTCGACGACGCACCGGCTCACCTCGTCCCGGCGCCGGCACGGGAGACCGCTTCGGTGGGTTCCGGGGCGGGACGGGACGCACTCCCGCTCGGCTGCGCTGTTCCATCCCCACAAGGTATTGCCGCATCACGGTCAAAACCGTCCAAGAACACGAAAAACCTCACCCCGCCCGTGTCGAACCGTGCACCCGGTCGCCGTTTCGTCCTCGATTGTCCGTCCTCGATCGTCGTGAATCATCGTGGATCGTTGTGCCTGTGCCCCCGATCCGGGCGGGCTCACCAGGGAGGACGCTCGCGGGGCGGGAATCGGTGGCGGAATCGGTCGACCAATTCGGCGGACGGGCGAAAATCGGGCGAGTGGCCCGTCACCCCCGGGCGCCGCTCTCCACGAGGTCGACGGCGCGGACCACCTCGTCGGTGCTCAGCACCCGAACCGCGATGCCACGCGGCGCGGCGTACCGGCGCAGGTCCACCGCCAGATACGCCAACGTGTCCTTGTCCAGGAAGTTGATCGTGTGCTGCTTCCGGGAGCCGTCGCGCATCGTGCAGCGCACCACCGCATAGCTGTGGGTATCCGCGGTGCCGACCTTGAGCTTCGCCTCGACCGCGCCGATCTCCTCCCAGCGCAACCCGCGGGTGCGGAACAGGCCGTGGAAGACCAGGCCGTTGGGGCCGATCGACAGCTTCCGGTACTGATAGAGCGCGTAGCCCAGCAGTACGAACAGGGTCAGCCCACCCCACAGCGCGACGCTCCAGAGGGTCGACAGGCCCAGATCGGCCAGGTCGAGCAGGCCGAGCGCGATCGGAACGAACGCGGTGACCAGCAGGACCCGCATGGGTTTGGCCTCCCACAGGACGCCGTCCATGAGCTGCCTGCGGTTGAGGTTGATGTTCGAGGTGCGGCTCATCGATGTCCCCGTCGTCGAGTGTCCGGCGTACGAAACCAGGGATGCTACTGGCCGCGGGCCACCGCCTACACTTCCCGGAGGCGCTTGTATGTCCGCAGCGCGCCACATCGATCGCCGAGAAGCCAGGGAATCCAGTTGTCGCTCACCATCGGAATCGTCGGCCTGCCCAATGTCGGCAAGTCGACCCTCTTCAACGCCCTGACCAAGAACGACGTGCTCGCGGCGAACTATCCCTTCGCGACCATCGAGCCGAACGTGGGCGTGGTGGGCGTACCGGACCCGCGACTGGACAAGCTGGCGGAGATCTTCGGGTCGGCCCGCAAGATCCCGGCCACGGTCGACTTCGTGGACATCGCGGGCATCGTGCGCGGCGCGTCCGAGGGTGAGGGCCTGGGCAACAAGTTCCTCGCCAACATCCGCGAGTCGGACGCGATCTGCCAGGTCATCCGGGTCTTCACCGACCCCGACGTGGTGCACGTCGACGGCAAGATCTCGCCGGCCGACGACAAGGAGATCATCGAGACCGAACTGATCCTGGCCGACCTGCAGACCATCGAGAAGGTGCTCCCGCGCCTGCAGAAGGACTCGCGGCTGCAGAAGGACAAGATCGCCGTCGCCGCCGCCGTGCAGCAGGCCAAGGAGGTCCTGGAGGCCGGCACCACGGTCTTCGCCGCGGGCCTGGACCCCGAGCCGCTGCGCGAGCTGCACCTGCTGACCGCCAAGCCGTTCCTGTACGTCTTCAACGTGGACGAGGAAGAGCTGGTCAACGAGACGCTCAAGGCCGAGCTGCGCGAGCTGGTCGCACCGGCCGAGGCGATCTTCCTCGACGCCAAGATCGAGTCCGAGCTGATCGAGCTGGACGAGGCCGAGGCCCTGGAGCTGCTGCAGAGCCTGGGCCAGGAGGAATCCGGCCTGTCGATCCTGGCCCGCGTCGGTTTCGACACCCTGGGCCTGCAGACCTACCTGACGGCCGGCCCCAAGGAGGCCCGCGCCTGGACGGTCGCCAAGGGCGCCACCGCCCCCGAGGCCGCCGGCGTCATCCACACCGACTTCCAACGCGGCTTCATCAAGGCCGAGGTGATCGGCTTCGCCGACCTGGTCGAAGCCGGCGGCCGCACCGAAGCCCGCACCAAGGGCAAGGCCCGCATGGAGGGCAAGGACTACATCATGCAGGACGGCGACGTAGTCGAATTCCGCTTCAACGTCTGACCACACTTCGCCGCCGCGCGTCGATCGCTTCGCCAAGTTCGCAGGTCAGCGGGCCGGCCTCTGTGGAGGCCGGCCTTTCGCGTGCCCACGAGCCATGAGTGGTACATTATTCGGTACCACTTGATGCTGGGAGTCAGCCGTGTCCATAACTGCGAGCGAGGCCCGTAAGGCGCTCTTTCCGCTGATCAAGAAGGTCAACGACGACCACGAGGCGATCGAGATCGTGTCCAAGCATGGCAACGCCGTGCTCGTATCGGCCGAGGACTATGCGGCGCTACGCGAGGGCTCGTACCTGTTGCGCTCACCGGCGAACGCCCGTCGACTGCTCAAGGCTTACGAGAACGCCCTGGCTCACGTCGATGTGTCGGAGCGAGAACTGCTCGACCCCGAGTCACCGGACACCGGCAAGAGCGCCGAGTGAGGCTCGTCTTCGAGGATCAGGGCTGGGACGACTACACCTCCTGGCTCAGGCACGACCGCAAGATGCTCGCCCGGATCAACAAGCTCATCGAGGACGTCAAGCGGAACCCGTTCACCGGCATCGGCAAGCCCGAGCCACTGAAGTATCACTTGCCCGGGGCCTGGTCACGCCGGATCGACGACGAACACCGCCTCGTCTACCTGGTCACGGACAAGGAGATCGTCGTCCTCGCGGCTCGGTACCACTACTGACCGCTTGGGCGGACGACGTGAGGCGTGGGGCGCGATCGCCGCCCGCCTGGGGCGGCGCAGCAATCGCTCCGACTTCGTCCAGCGCTTCTGGTGGGGCGAGCAGGCCGAGGCCAAGGGCAATGGCAAGCCGGGGCCGAGGCCGGACGCGGGCGAGGAACGACCGCCTCTGGGCCTGCAGAAGATGCTGCAGTTACAGAGCGAACATCTCCAGGGCTATCACCGCTCCCCGTTCACACCGAACGCTCCGGGCGCCCCGGACCCGAATCCCGAAGCCGACGCGGTGGCGCCACTGGGTCGGGAGACCTGGAAGCAGGCCGTCCGGCGCTTCACCCGGGCCCGCGAGCGGGTACAGGCGTTGGCCGCGGAGCGGCAGGCGATCGATCCGGCGGGAAGGTTCGTACTCCGACGAGGTGTACCCCGGTGACGCCGCGGAAGGCGATTTCGCCGCCGAGCGCAAGCGTCGCCTGAACGAGTCGGTCTTCGTCGTCAGTCCGTTCCGCGACGTCGTCCACGGCCTCGGCAAGGTGGTCGGCGGATCTCTCACCGGCAAGCGCTGCGGCACGGTGCACACCACCCAGGGCAAGGAAGCCGACATCGTGATCCTGGTGCTGGGCACCGGCGCCGGCCAAGTGGGATCCCGAAACCGGGCCACCCGAAGGCACAACCTCCTCAAGGTCGCCGTGACCCGCGCCCGTCGACGCCTCATCGTCATCGGCGACCTCGCCGCCTGGTCGCGCCACCGCTCCTTCGAGGACCTGGCCCGATACGAGCTGATCCACAAATGGACCCCGCAGCGCTGAGCGGGTGCCCGGGCGCCGATCGATCCCTTGGGTCGTGGCGGCTGTCGGGCGGTGGGGGTCGGGTGGATAACCTCTGGAGATGGCCCTTTCGACGTCTGTTGATGCGCCGCTGCCTGTGGCTGAGGTTTCTCGGTTGATCGGGGGGTGGATCGATCGGCTTGGGGCGGTGTGGGTCGAGGGGCAGATCACGCAGCTCAGTCGGCGGCCGGGGGCCGGGGTGGTGTTTTTGACGCTGCGGGATGCCGAGCAGGACGTGTCGATTTCGGTGACCTGCTATCGGAAGGTCTTCGACGCCGTCGGGGACATCGTGGCCGAGGGGTCGCGGGTGGTCGTGCACGCGAAGGCGGACTGGTATCGGGCGCGCGGGACGTTGTCGTTGCGGGCGGCGGAGATTCGGCCGGTGGGCATCGGGGAGTTGTTGGCCCGGCTGGAGCAGTTGAAGCGCTCGCTCACCGCGGAGGGGTTGTTCGATCCTCGGCACAAGCGGCCGCTGCCGTTCCTGCCGCACCGGGTCGGGCTGGTCTGCGGGCGGGCCTCGGCGGCCGAGCGGGACGTGTTGGAGAACGCGCGGCGGCGGTGGCCGGCGGTGCGGTTCGCGGTGCGTAACGTGGCGGTGCAGGGGGTCGGCGCGGTGCCGCAGGTGGTGGCGGCGGTCCGCGAGTTGGATGCGGATCCGGATGTGGATCTGATCGTGGTGGCTCGTGGGGGTGGCAGTGTCGAGGATTTGCTGCCGTTCTCCAGCGAGGAATTGGTGCGGGTGGTCTTCGCCTGTACGACGCCGGTGGTGAGTGCGATCGGGCATGAGCCGGACTCGCCGTTGCTGGATCTGGTGGCGGACTTTCGGGCTTCGACGCCCACGGATGCGGCGAAGCGGATCGTGCCGGACATCCGCGAGGAGTTGCACAAGGTGCACCAGGTGCGCGATCGGGGGCGGCTCGCGCTCCGGGCGCGGTTGGATCGGGAGTATCAGGGCCTGCGAGCCGCCCGTTCGCGGCCGGTGCTGGCCGACCCGCACCGGATGGTGGACCTGCGCGCGGAGGAGGTGGCCGCCCTGGTGGAGCGCTCGCGGCGTACCCTGCGGCACCTCCTGGACCGGGCCGAGAGCGACCTCGCGCACACCCGCGCGCGGGTGGTCGCGCTGTCCCCCGCGGCCACCCTGGAGCGCGGCTACGCGGTGCTGCAACGCGCGGACGGCCACGCGGTCCGGGACCCGGCCGAGGTGGCGGCGGGCGAGAAGCTGACCGCGCGGGTGTCCACGGGACGCTTCGACGTGGTCGTGGCGGACGACCCATCGGCGTCGGGCGACTGACGCGGGCTCGCGACATCCGGGCGGCGCTCATCCGATCTCGCTCATCCGAGTCCCGCTCGTTCGGGTGTCGCGGGGCGGTTCGGCTTGGCCCATTCGTAGGACAAGACGTCGTATCTCACCCGATCGGCGGGTGAAGCGGCTTATTTTGCGCATGTGTTGCGTCATCTGCTCGCCGCGTCCGCGTTGTTGCTCACCGGCGTCGCCACATCCTCCGTGGCCGCCGCCGACGACTCGCCCGCGCGGTGGAATCCGTCAGCCGCCGACTCCTACGTCAACTACGTCGCGCCGAGGGACCCGTTGCCGCCCGACGGACCACCCGGCGCGTCCCCCGAGGTCCGCGAACGCGCCCTGGCCGCCGATCGGCGGGCGCGGGAGTACGACCGCAAGTTCGCCGCCGGGAATCCCGTCGCCGCGCGCCGGCTTGCCCGAGCCGAGGCGGTCGCCGCTCGGACCGGGGTCAGTCCTCGAGCCCAGGAGGGGGCGCCGCACCGCGAGGCGCGGCTGCTGACCGTCCTGGTCGAGTTCGACGATCACGCCGACGACGACTTCTCCGGATTCCGCCGGCCCACGAGCGTGGCCGATCCGACCTGTGTGACCGAGCCGCCGGGCACCGTCAAGAACGGTCCCCGGCACAATCTGCTGCCGGATCCGGCGGTCGGCGGCGGGGACAACAACACGCTGTGGGTCGCGGACTTCGGCAAGGATCACTACGACCGGATGCTCTACTCCGATCAGGGCATCACCGAGCGCGTCCGCCCCGACCTGACCGGCCCCGACGGCCGACCGGGCATCGACCTCACCGGCCTGACCATGCGCTCGATGTACCGGGAGATGTCCCACGGCTCCTACTCGATCGGCGGCGAGGCGGCCGGCTGGGTGACCGTCCCGCACTCCGAGGCCTGGTACGCCGCCGGCCACTG
This sequence comes from Embleya sp. NPDC020630, assembly GCF_044334985.1. Lineage (NCBI taxonomy): Bacteria > Bacillati > Actinomycetota > Actinomycetes > Kitasatosporales > Streptomycetaceae > Embleya > Embleya sp. NPDC020630. The sequence continues at coordinate 388,752 of NZ_JBIRUB010000008.1, read as the reverse complement.
CGGCGCGATCCGCCAGGACAACGGCGGCAGCCCGCAGAACCCGCGCGGGGTACGGCAGTTCGTCACCGACGCGGTGGACCAGTTGGCCAAGTCGCAGCCGAGTTTCCCGTGGGCGGACTACGACAAGGAAGACCCGGGCGACGCCGACCACGACGGCAACACCCAGGAGCCGGACGGCGTGGTGGACCACCTGGTCCTGGTCCACGCCGGCAAGGACAAGTCCGCCGGCGGCGGCGCCGAGGGCACCTACGCCATCTGGGCACACGCCTCCACCGTGCTCTTCGGACACCAGGTCCCCGGCAGCAACATCAAGATCGCCAACTACATCGTGCAGCCCGAGGACTCCGGAGTGGGCGTCTTCGCCCACGAATTCGGCCACGACCTCGGACTCCCCGACCTGTACGACAACTTCAGCGGCGGGGACACCGACGTCGACTTCTGGGACCTGATGTCCTCCGGATCGCACGCCGGCCCGCTGTTCCAGACCATGCCCGCGCACATGGGCGCGTGGTCGAAGTACGTGCTGGGCTGGATCGATCCCCCGGTCGTCCCGGTCGGCGGCGCACCCTCCACCGTGCTGCTCGGCGCCGCCGCCGCCCCGCCGCCCGGCACCCGCGACGCGGTCCGGGTGAACCTGCCCGACGAACGTGTCCGGATCGGCACCCCGCACAGCGGCACGCACATGTGGTATTCGGAGCGGGACCAGGAGTGGTCCGACGCCCGCCTCGTCCGCGACCTCACGATCCCCACCGGCGGCCCCGCGACCTTCTCCATGTGGAACGACTACACGATCGAACAGGACTGGGACTTCGGCTTCGTCGAAGCCTCCACCGACAACGGCGCCACCTGGACCCAGCTCGCGGTCAGCGACGAGGCCGGCAACCCGGTGAGCACCCCGCCCGACTATCCCGACCCGAACCACAACCTCGCCGAGCTGCGCAAGACCCACGGCCTGACCGGCACCACCAACGGCTGGCGGCACGACCACGTCGACCTGACCCCGTACGCGGGCCGAAACATCAAGCTGCGCCTGACCTACAACACCGACGCCGCCTTCATGGAGAAGGGCTGGTTCGCCGACGACTTCACGCTCACCGGCGGCGCCGACGGCGGCACGGTGTGGTCCGACGACGTGGAGCAGGGCGACAACGGCTGGACCGCGGCCAGGGGCAGCACCACGGTCACCCGCGGCGCGGGCTGGGGGCAGACCTCGGGCGAGGTCGAGCGCGAGCAGTACTACCTCCTGGAATGGCGCGCGCCCGTCGGCTTCGACCGCGGCCTGAGTCACGCCTACACCGCCGGGCACAGCGACGAACGGGGCGTACAGGTCCGCCGGTTGGGCTACAACGTGCCCGGCATGCTGGTCTGGCTGCGCGATGCCGAATACCAGAACAACGGCGTGAACTTCAATCTGGGCGCACCGCCCAGCTACGGCGCCAAGGGCCAGACCCTGCTGGTGGACGCCCACCCCGACCCGCGCCGCTGGACGGGCGAGGCGGCCGAGCACTACACGGTCAAGCGCAACCCGCGGAAGAACCTGGACAGCCGGGCCCAGTCCGCCGACGCCGCGTTCGGCTTCGCCCCCACCCCGACGTTCGTCGCGTGCCACTCCAACGGCGCGTGGTGCCAGGACTTCGCCGCCCGCGAACCGGTCCGCGCGTTCTCCGACGCGCGCGGCTGGGCGCCGGGCGTGGAGTACGTCGACGGCGCGCCCGTGGACCGTTTCACCGACGGGTCGACCGTGGTGCCCGCGCGCGGGCCGTACAGCACCCGGGTGGTCCTTCCGGACGGCTCGCCCGATCCCGAGCACTACGGCGTGCCGTACCAGGGCTCCGTGCTCGGCAGTGGCGATCCCGGCCCCGCCCTCGCCTACGGCGCCTCGGCCACGCTGGTGAGCCCGGCCGGGCGCGACCCCAACCGTGGCGCCGCCGTACGGGTCACCTCCGCCCGCCCGTGACGCCGACACCCACGAACTAGGCTGGCGCCATGAGCGAGCAGCAGACCGCATCCGTGCCGGAGGACGAGGCGCCGGCCTACGAGCAGGCCCGTGACGAGCTGATCGAGGTCGTGCGCCGCCTGGAGACCGGCGGCATCACCCTGGAGGAGTCGTTGGCCCTGTGGGAGCGCGGCGAGCGGCTCGCCGTGGTCTGCGAGCAGTGGCTCGACGGCGCCCGGGCCCGCCTGGACGCGGCGGTCCGCGCCGAGCGCGCGGGCGCGGGCAACGGCGCGCAGGACGAGCCGGCCGAGCGGAACGGCTGACCCGACACACCAACGGCACGGCAAAAGGGGCGCCCCCACTCGGGAGCGCCCCTTTCGTCCTACGAATCCCACGGATCCACCGGATCCAACGGATCCACCGGACCTACCGGTTCCACCGCCGCGCGACCGTCACGCGCGGAGGAACCTACTTCTGCGCGGGCAGGATCCAGACCACCGCACCGGAGCCGCCCGGAAGCGGGACCACCGGCAGCACGGTCACGCCGTAGCCCTTGTCGAAGCCCGGGTTGCCCGTGCCCAACTCGGAGCCGTGGAACAGCTTGCCGAACGCGTCCTTGTCCGGCGTGCCGTCCGCCTTGGTGACCTTGGTCGTGTACGGCGCCTTCGCCGGGACCACGGCCGAGCCGTAGCGGTCCTTGGGCAGCGCGCGACCCTTGTACATCTCGGTGCCCGGCGCCCAGCCGACCGTGTCGGTGAACAGCGTCACCGGCTTCTGCGCCTCGAACGAGGTGCAGTACTTGGTGCCGGGGATGCAGTCCGTGAACGGCGTGGTCTTGGTGAAGCCGAACGCCGCGTTGGCCGACTGCGACCGGGAGCCGAGGTTGCCGAACACGTTCTTCGACTCGATGCCCGGGGTGTTCGGGTCGGGCTTGGGGAACTGCGCCGCGGCGTCGCCGGAGAAGCGCAGCGGGTCCGGGTGCGAGTCGACGATCAACAGCTCACCCTTCGGACCCCACGAGGGCCCGTTGTTGATGTTGAAGTTGACGCCGTTGTTCTGGTACTCGTTGTCGCGCAACCACACCAGCATGCCCGGCGCGTTGTACGGCACCCGGTTGGTCTTGCCGTTCTCGCCGGCGGTGTACGCGTACTTCAGGCCCTCGTCGAAGCCGGACAGGTTGCGCCACTCCAGCAGGTAGTACTGCTCCCGCTCGAAGGTGCCGTTGGTCCGGCCCCAGCCCTCGCCCTTGGTGATCGCGTTGGTGCCCTTGATCGCGGTCCAGCCGTTGTCGCCCTGCTCCACGTCGTCGGACCACACCGTGGTGCCGCCGTTGGTGAGCGAGAAGTCGTCGGCGAACCAACCCTTCTCCATGAAGGCGGCGTCGGTGTTGTAGTCCAGCCGCAGCTTGATGTTCTGGCCCGCGTACGGGGTCAGGTCGACGTTGTCGTGCCGCCACCCGTTGCTGGAGCCGGTCAGACCACTGGTCTTGCGGAACGTGGCCAGGTTCTTCTGCGGGTCCGGGTAGTCCGCCGGCGTGCTGACCAGCGCGCCCGCCTCGTCCTTGACCGCGAGCTGCTTCCAGGTGGCGCCGTTGTCGGTGGACACCTCGACGAAGCCGAAGTCCCAGTCCTGCTCGATGACGTAGTCGTTCCACATCCAGAACTTCACGTCGGAGCCGGCCGGCACCGCGATGTTGCGCTCGATCCGGACGTCGGACCAGGCCTGGTCCTGACCGGAGTACCACATGCCGTTGCCGCCGTGCGGCTTGCCGACCGCGACCTGCTTGTTCGGCAGGTTGACCCGGATGCCCCGCGAGGTGCCCTTGGGCGTCTTCGCGGCCTGACCAAGGGTGGCGACCTTGGGCCGGTCACCGACCTTGACCAGGTCCGGGGTCAGCCAACCGAGCGCGTACTTGTCCCAGATGCCCATGTGCGCGGGCTGCGACTGGAACAGCGGGCCGGTGTGCGAACCGGCCGACATCAGGTCCCAGAAGTTCAGGTCCGTCTGCCCGCCGCTGAAGTTGTCGTACAGGTCGGGGAGTCCGAGGTCGTGGCCGAATTCGTGGGCGAAGACGCCCACTCCGGAGTCCTCGGGCTGCACGATGTAGTTGGCGATCTTGATGTTGCTGCCGGGGACCTGGTGTCCGAAGAGCACGGTGGAGGCGTGTGCCCAGATGGCGTAGGTGCCCTCGGCGCCGCCGCCGGCGGACTTGTCCTTGCCGGCGTGGACCAGGACCAGGTGGTCCACCACGCCGTCCGGCTCCTGGGTGTTGCCGTCGTGGTCGGCGTCGCCCGGGTCTTCCTTGTCGTAGTCCGCCCACGGGAAACTCGGCTGCGACTTGGCCAACTGGTCCACCGCGTCGATGGCGAGCTGCTGCGCGCCGAGCGGGTTCTGCGGGCTGCCGCTGTTGTCCTGCTGCGCGTTGCCGCAGGCGCCCGCGCCATACCAGGCCTCGGAGTGCGGCACCTTGATCCAGGAGGTGGCCTCGCCGGAGACGGAGTACTTTCCGGCCGACATCTCCTCGTACATGTTGCGCATGGTCTGGCCCGCGAGGCTGATGCCCGGCTTGCCGTCCGGCCCCTTGAGGTCGGTGCGCATGCGCTCGGTGATGCCCTCCTTGGAGTAGAGCATCTTGTTGTAGTGGGCCTGGTCGAAGTCCGGCACCCACTGCGTGTTGTTGTCGTTCGGGTTCAGCGCCGGGTTGGGCAGCCGGTTGTGCAGCGGCCCGTTCTTCACCGTGCCGGGGGGCTCGGTGACACAGGTCGGGTCCGACACGCTGGTCGGGCGCTTGTACCCGGAGAAGTCGTCGTTGGCCTGGTCGTTGAACTCGACCAGGACGGTGAGCAGCTTCGCGTTCTGCGTGGCGTCGGCGGGCTTGCCGCTGCGCTCGGCCTTGATCTCGGCCGGGCTCTTGCCCGTGCGACCCGCCTCGGCCTCGAGCTCCTTGAGCTGGGCGGCGGCGCGCGGGTTGCCGTCCGAATTCTTGCGCTTGGTCGCGGCGTTGCGCTCGTTCTGCGCCTTGAGCGCCGCCGCCTTGGCCGGATCGTCCGGCAGCGCGCTGGTGTCGATCGCCGCATCGACGGAGTTGACGTAGTGGTCCTCGGGGCCCGGGTTCCACACCGCCTTTGTGGTGTCCACGCGCGTAGGCGTGGCGGATGTCGAGGGCGCGGTCGTGGCCGCGAGGCCGGTGATCGCCAGCGCGGACACGGACAGCAGTGCCACGCGGCGCTTCACCCGCCGGACGCCTTGGGGCGGCGTCGCACCCCTCCCGGGTATCAATGGACTCAACGTGCTCCCCTTTCCGACCGGGGGGCCATCCCCCGGACGCAAAGCGACGCCGCGCGGGATCTGATCAAGCGCACACGGCGTCGGGCCGGCTCGGAAAGCCCGGCGGACCTGTGCCGGCAACCATCGGGTCACGACGGTGCCGACGCATGTTCGACCGGGCTTCCGGACCCTAGGGGCGGGAGCAACGAACGGGGCAGGGGAGGACGTTGGGTCTTTACAAAACCTTTACAAGCACCTGCGCAACATGTGCACTGGGCCGCCCGAATCGCCCCGATACGTCGGACGGATCTCGCGTATTTCGACTCAGGCGGCGGCCGGACGCAGGGATGCGGCGAGAACGGTCAAATCCTCGAAAGTCGCGTTGCCCGTGACCATCGTGGTGACGCCGTCGCGCACCCGGACCAGCGAGCGGTACTTGGGGCCGTCGTACGCCTTCCACTGCTCGCCGGCCACGTCCCGATCGCCGATCGGTTGGCCGCGCTTGCCCTTGTCCCGGACCAGTTCGTCGCTGAAGCCGTTGCTCTGCTCCACCGCGGCGTACTTCTCGGCGGGGTTGATGAACCCGATGTGCCACTTGGTCTGGTTGCGGTCGAGGCCCTGGTAGTCCACCGAGGTCGCCCGCCAGCGCTCGTCCAGGCCCTGCGGGGCGAGCAGCGGGTACGGGGCCACCCGGGCCGCCTGTCGGAACGACGTCTCGTAGGCGACCCGCCGCACGGGATCGCTCTCGTTGTGCGGAGCCACCAGGAACAGCGCACCGACCACAAGGCCGCACGCGCCCAGGGAAAGAACCATGTCTCGAACGGTCTCGCGACCCGACTTCCTCGCCACCCGAACATGGTCGCATTGCCCGCCGGCCGGTTCCGCACGGCCTACCCGCACCGATAACACCGCCCACCGATAACATCGGGGCAATCCCGTTGGAACCAGTCCGGACCCGGGCCGCGCGATCGCCGTGCCACCCGCACCCGATGGCGCACACGGCTCCGGGGGATCAGGGCACCCCTCGTGGTCACGGACCGGTTCCCCTACAGGAAGGCCCGCCGCATGACGGACCAATCTGTACCCCCGCAACTCGAAGTCGCTCCGGAAGCTCCGGACCGCAACCTCGCGCTGGAACTCGTCCGGGTCACCGAGGCCGCCGCGATGGCGGCCGGCCGGTGGGTCGGTCGGGGCGACAAGAACGGCGCGGACGGCGCCGCGGTGAAGGCGATGCGCAGCCTGATCCACACCGTGTCGATGAACGGCGTGGTGGTGATCGGCGAGGGCGAGAAGGACGACGCCCCGATGTTGTTCAACGGCGAGCGCGTCGGCGACGGCCACGGGCCCGAATGCGACGTCGCGGTCGACCCCGTGGACGGCACCACGCTGACCGCGAAGGGGATGAACAACGCGGTCGCGGTGATGGCGGTGTCCGAGCGCGGCAGCATGTACGACCCCTCGGCCGTGTTCTACATGGAGAAGCTGGTCACCGGCCCCGAGGCGGCCGACGTGGTGGACCTGACCGCGCCGATCGCGGAGAACATCCGCCGGGTGGCCAAGGCCAAGCACAGCGCCGTCGAGGACGTCACGGTCTGCATCCTGGACCGCCCCCGGCACGACTCGATGGTCAAGGAGATCCGCGAGGCGGGCGCCCGGATCAAGTTCATCACCGACGGCGACGTGGCCGGCGCGATCATGGCGGCCAAGGACGGCACCGGCGTCGACCTGCTGCTCGGCATCGGCGGCACGCCCGAGGGCATCATCGCCGCCGCCGCGATCAAGTGCATGGGCGGTGTGATCCAGGGTCGACTGTGGCCCAAGGACGCTGCGGAGCGGGCGAAGGCGATCGACGCGGGGCACGACCTCTCGCGCGTCCTGCTGACCGACGACCTGGTGCGCGGCGACAACGTCTTCTTCGTCGCCACGGGGATCACGGACGGCGAGCTCCTGCGCGGGGTGCGGTATCGGGCGAGCACGGCGCTGACCTCGTCGCTGGTGATGCGGTCGAAGTCCGGGACGATTCGGCAGATCGACAGCCAGCATCGGCTGGCGAAGCTGCGGGCGTACAGCGCGATCGACTTCGACCACGCGCGATAGGCCTTTGCGGCCGGTGAATTGACCCCGGCCTTCGGCCGAGGGTGGCCTCAAACGCCGGCCGGGCTGGATTTTGGCTCGGTCGGCGTTTGGCGCGGAGGCTTGCGTGATTGCGAGGCCGCGCGATTGCGAGGCCGCGGTCCGGCTTTCGGTCGGGCCTCGCCCCTTGTCCCACTAATAGGTGCGGATTTTGTACCGGTTTGTGGGGATCCTCCTTGAGCGTCGATCGAGGAGGCCACCGGATGAGCGCGCCGCAGCGCAGTCATGGCAGCAGTCCGGCCGGGGTGGAGGCCGCGCCCCGGCTCGGGTTGGTGTTGACCGGGCTGATGCTCGGGATGTTGGTGGCCGCGCTCGATCAGACCATCGTCTCGACCGCGCTGCCGACCATCGTCGGCGACCTCGGCGGGCTCAATCACCTGTCGTGGGTGGTCACCGCGTATCTGCTCGCGTCGACCGTGAGCACGCCGCTGTGGGGCAAGCTGGGCGACCTGTTCGGGCGCAAGAAGCTCTACCAGGCGTCGATCGTGATCTTCCTGATCGGCTCGGTGCTGTGCGGCATCGCCCAGGGCATGACCGAGTTGATCGCCTTCCGCGCGATCCAGGGACTCGGCGGCGGCGGGCTGATGGTGTTGTCCCAGGCGATCATCGGCGATGTGGTGCCGCCCCGCGAGCGCGGGCGCTACCAGGGCCTGTTCGGCGCGGTGTTCGGGGTGACCTCGGTGGCCGGGCCGCTGCTCGGCGGGTTCTTCGTGGACCACCTCACCTGGCGCTGGGTGTTCTACATCAACCTCCCGATCGGCGCGATCGCCCTCGCGGTGATCGCCGCCGCGCTGCACACCAAGGAGGTGCACACCCGGCCGAGCATCGACTACCTCGGCATCACCCTCCTGGCCGCCGGCACCACCTGCCTGGTCCTGCTCAGCACCTTCGGCGGCACCACGTACCCGTGGGGCTCCGCACAGATCGTCGGACTGGGCGTCGCGGCCGTGGTGTTGCTCGTCGCCTTCGTCGTGGTCGAGCGGCGCGCGGCCGAACCGGTGCTCCCGATGACCCTGTTCCGCAACCGGATCTTCTCGGTGACCGCGGGCATCGGCTTCATCGTCGGCTTCGCGATGATGGGCGGACTGAGCTTCCTGCCGCTGTTCATGCAGGTCGTCAACGGCGCCTCGCCGACCGAGTCGGGCCTGCGGCTGCTGCCGATGATGGGCGGACTCCTGGTCACCTCGATCGTCAGCGGTCGACTGATCAGCCGGACCGGCCGGTACAAGATCTACCCGATCCTGGGCACGGCCGTGATGGCGGTCGGCATGTTCCTGATGTCGCGGATGGACGAGTTCACCACCACCGCCGCCTCCTCGCTGTACATGCTCGTCTTCGGCGTCGGCCTGGGCCTGGTCATGCAGGTCATCGTGCTCGCCGTGCAAAACGCCGTGCCCTACGCCGAACTCGGCGTGGCCACCGCCGGCGCGACCTTCTTCCGCTCCATCGGCGGCTCGTTCGGCGCGGCCATCTTCGGCACCATCTTCAACAACCGCCTGGCGGTCCACCTGCGCGAGGCCGCCGCGCGCGGCGAGGGCCTGCCGCCCGGCACCGCGCCGGGATCCTCGTCCGCGATCAACCCGGCCGAGTTGAACCGGCTGCCGCCCGCGGCCAAGACCGGCTTCATCCACGCGTACGCGCAGTCGCTGCAAACCGTCTTCCTGGCCGCCTCCTGCATCGTGTTGGTCGCGTTCGTGCTGTCGTTCCTGCTCCGCGAGGTGCCGCTGCGCGAGGCCACCCGCGAGACCGAGCAGACCCCGTTGATGTCGCCCACCGCGCGCAGTTCGGTCGACGAGATCGAGCGGGCGATGGCACAGATGGTGCACCGGGAGAACGGCTGGTCGCGCTACGAGCGCATGATCGCCCGCTCGGGCGTGGAGTTGTCGGTGCCGTGCGCGTACGGGATGGTGCAACTCGGCCGGCTCGGGCCGATCTCGATCCCCGACCTCGCCGTCCGCATCCACGAGCCCGAGGCCAGGGTCCGCCGCTACGCCGACGAACTGACCTTCTCCGGGCACATCGAGCGGCTCGGCGAGGGCACGATGGTGCTCACCGCCAAGGGCCACGAAACGCTGGAGGCGCTGGTCGAGGCCCGTCGGCAGATGCTCACCGAGGTGATGGCGGACTGGTCACCCGAACAATCCGAGGAACTGAGCGCGCTGCTGCGCAAGTTGGCCCGGCTGACGACGGACACCCCGCACGACCACATCGTCGGCGAGGCGGACCGGCACCCGGGGTGACGGCGAGTCAGTGATAGGCGCGCCTGCGACGCACCGCCCCACGCTCGTTCGGCGTCAGGCCGCCGCGTACCCCGACCGGGTTGGTCTCGGCCAGGGCGCTCTCCCGGCATTCCAACAGGACCGAGCAGCGTGCGCAGACGCGTTTGGCGTCCTCCTCGCGGGCGAGCCGGGCGACCACGGGTTCCCCGGGGTAGCCGAGAAAGATCTGCCGGTCCACGCTCGCACACGCGCCGGACGGCGGCGGTGTCCAGGTCGCGCGGGCGCTGCGGATGATGTCGATCCGTTCTGTCACGCTGTGCTCCTCACGTCGGCTGGTGGGCTCGGTGGGTGTCGCCTACCCGACGAATTCCCAGGCATGCGTGCCGGCGTGACAAGGCGACGACAAGTAACCACAAGGAAACGTCAAGGAAACCGAGGGCCCACGGCCCCACTTTCCGACCCGCGGAAACAGCGTCCATGTATTTGGTAGCCATGTACTGTTTTCGCCATGAGCACGACGACCGAAGGGGCGACGCCCGGTTTTCTGGTGTGGCGTCTGTCGATGAAGTGGCGGGTGGCGGTGGACCGGGCCGTCGGGCCGATGGGGCTGACCCACGCGCAATACTCGCTGCTGGCCTCGCTGTACGGCATGGCGCGCTCCGGCCGGCAGCCCAGTCAGCGCGAACTCGCCGACCACACCGGCCTGGAGGCGCTCTACGTCTCGAAGCTGGCGCGCACCCTGGAGGGCTCGGGCCTGATCGAGCGCACCCGCGACGCGGCCGACAGCCGGGCGATACGGCTCTCCCTCACCGAGCACGGGCGTGAGGTCACCGGCCGCGCGATCGGCATCGTCCGAGAGCTGCACGAACGTTTCCTGGCCCCGCTCGGCGGCCCCGGCAGCCCTCGCACCGCGGCCTTCACCGCCGAGTTGGCCGCGCTCCTCCACACCCCGCTCGACCCGGACCCCGCCGAGGGGCCCGGGGCCTGACGGCCGCGGCCCGGGTGCCGAACCCGCTCGACACCCGGGCCGCGACGAAGCCGACCGGACTCACGACCGCCGGTTGATCTGGAACGTCGGCGTGGTGACGTCGGCGAAGAAGTCCTCGCCCTTGTCGTCGACCACGATGAAGGCGGGGAAGTCCTCGACCTCGATCTTCCAGACCGCCTCCATGCCCAGCTCCGGATACTCCAGGACCTCCACCTTCTTGATGCAGTCCTGGGCCAGGCGCGCGGCCGGGCCGCCGATCGAGCCGAGGTAGAAGCCGCCGTACGTCTTGCACGCGTCGGTGACCTGCTTGCTCCGGTTGCCCTTGGCCAGCATCACGAACGAGCCGCCCGCGGCCTGGAACTGCTCCACGTAGGAGTCCATCCGCCCGGCGGTGGTCGGGCCGAACGAGCCCGACGCGTAGCCCTCGGGAGTCTTCGCCGGACCCGCGTAGTAGACCGCGTGGTCGCGCAGGTATTGCGGCATCGGCTTGCCCGCGTCGAGCAGTTCCTTGATCTTGGCGTGCGCGATGTCGCGCGCGACCACGACCGGGCCGGTCAGCGACAGCCGGGTCTTGACCGGGTACTTGGACAGCTCGGCGCGGATCTCGCTCATCGGCCGGTTGAGGTCGATCTGTACGACGGCGTCGTCGAGGTCGTCGTGCGTGGTCTCCGGGAGGTACTTGGCCGGGTCGGTCTCCAACTCCTCCAGGAACACCCCCTCGGCGGTGATCTTGGCCAGCGCCTGCCGGTCGGCCGAGCAGGACACCGCGATCGCCACCGGACACGACGCGCCGTGCCGGGGCAGCCGGATCACCCGCACGTCGTGGCAGAAGTACTTGCCGCCGAACTGCGCGCCGATGCCCATCTGCTGGGTCAGCTTCAGCACCTCGGCCTCGAACTCCACGTCGCGGAAGCCGTGCCCCAGCGGCGAACCCTGACCGGGCAGCGTGTCCAGGTAGCGGGTGGAGGCGTACTTCGCGGTCTTGAGCGCGTGCTCCGCGCTGGTGCCGCCGACCACGATCGCCAGGTGGTACGGCGGGCAGGCGGCGGTGCCGAGCGAGCGGATCTTCTCGTCCAGGAAGCGCAGCATGCTCTGCGGGTTCAGGACCGCCTTGGTCTCCTGGTACAGGTACGACTTGTTGGCGCTGCCGCCGCCCTTGGCCATGAACAGGAACTTGTACGCCTCGCCCGGGGTCGCGTAGAGCTCGATCTGGGCGGGCAGGTTGTTGCCGGTGTTCTTCTCGTCCCACATGGTCAGCGGCGCCATCTGCGAGTAGCGCAGGTTCAGCTCGGTGTAGGCGTTGGCGATGCCGCGCGAGAGGTGCTCCTCGTCCCGGCCGTCGGTGAGCACGTGCTGCCCGCGCTTGCCCATCACGATCGCGGTGCCGGTGTCCTGGCACATCGGCAGCACGCCGCCGGCCGCGATGTTGGCGTTCTTGAGCAGGTCGAGCGCGACGAAGCGGTCGTTGGCCGACGCCTCGGGGTCGTCCAGGATCCGCGCGACCTGGGCCAGGTGCCCGGGGCGCAGCAGGTGCGAGATGTCGCGCATCGCGGTGCGCGCGAGCAGTCGCATCGCCTCGGGATCGACATTGAGGAACCGACGCCCGCCCGCCTCGAACGTGGACACGCCGTCGGCGGTCAGCAGCCGGTAGGGCGTGGCGTCCTCCCCGAGCGGCAGCAGATCCGTGTAGGCGCTGAAGGAGTTCAGAGGGGCGGACATCGTGATCCTCACTGGGGCGGTGACGGGGCCGTCGTCCAGAGTAGAACGCCTCCGGAGCGGTCACGGCTCCGAGGTCGCCCCGGGCGGTGGACCGGCGATCACGACGGGCGCCGAGGAACCGCCCACGCCCGGCTCGGCGACCCGATCGGGAGCCGGCTCACCCTCCTCCGCACGCAGTCCGAGGACCACGCCCACACCGACCAGGAGGGCGCCGGCGAATTGGCCGATCGTGGGTGTACCGGTGCCGAGCACCAGGCCGGACAGCGCGGCCGTCACCGGCACCAGGCCCATGAACAGCCCGGCCCGCTCCGGCTCGACCCGGGCCAGCGCCGAGTACCAGAGCAGGAACGCCCCGGCGGTGAGCGGCAACGCCAGGTAGAGCAGCGCGACCAGCTCGGTGCCCGACGGCGTCCGGATCAGGTCCGCGCCATCGGTGAACACCCCCACCACCGACATCTGCGGAATCGCCATCGCCGTCGCGTACGCCGCGATCCGCCAGGCGCCCAGCCGCGGCAGCAGCGGCACCGCGATCAGCGTGAAGCCCATCTCGCACAGCGCCACCCCACACGCGAACACCAACCCGACCGCCGTCCCGCCGCCCAGCCCCTGCACCACCGCCGCCCCCGCCACCACGAGCACCGCGGCGGCGAACACCGACCGACTCGGCCGGCGCCCGCCGAGCAGCGGCGCGACCAGCACGAGCAGCAGCGGCGTCGCGCCCAGGATGCTGCCCACCGTGGCCGGGTCGGCCCGGTCGAGCGCGGCGAACAGGCACAGGTTGAACACCGTCTGCCCGGACAGCGAGAGCAGCCCGAGCCGGACCAGCTCGCGCCGGGTCGGCCGCAGCAGCGGGATCCGACGCACCCGCAACACCCCGAACAACACGAGCGCGGCCAGCGTGTAGCGGAGCATCTGGCCGCCGGTCACCGGATAGTCGCGCAGCACCGCGGAGACGCCGGCGGCGGCGCCGATCAGCCCCTGCGCGGAGGCCGCGCACAGCAGACCGATCGAGCGGGGGGACATCGAGGAGAACGTCATGTGCCGTAACGTTAGGAAGCCGGTGGAGCCCTCGGCAGAGCCACTTCCACCCCGAAAAACCGGACCACTTCGGGACGGTGCGCCCCACCGTCCTCCCATCCGGGCGGGCGCACGACCCCGGCCGTTCCAGGGCAGGCACCCATGCGCGAACTCCTCGTCCACCTCGACCGATCCGCGGGCCGCCTCGGCGCCCAGGTCCAGTCGGGCCTGCGCGAGGCGATCCGCTCGGGCCGGCTGCCCGCCGGATTCCGGATGCCGTCCACCCGTGCGCTCGCGGAGAGCCTGGACGTCTCCCGGGGCATGGTCGTCGACGCCTACGAGCAGCTGGTCGCCGAGGGCTACCTGGTCTCGCGGCACGGGTCCGGCACCCAGGTCACCGCCGCCTGCACCGCGCCCCAGCCGGCCGCCGCGCCCGATCCCGGCACGGCGGTCCCGATCACCCACGACCTCAAGCCCGGGGTGCCCGACCTGTCCGCGTTCCCGCGCACCGCGTGGCTGGCCGCGACCCGGCACGTGCTGAACACCGCCCCGCACCGGGCGCTCGGCTACCCCGGCCCGTCCGGCGCGGGCGAGTTGCGCGCCGCGCTGGCCGACTACCTGGGCCGGGTCCGCGCCGCCCAGGCCCGGCCCGAGCACATCGTGGTGGTCAACGGCGTCGCCCAGGGCCTGTCCCTGGTCTCCCAGGCGCTGCGCCGACTCGGCCGGGACGTACTCGCGGTGGAAGACCCCTCCAGCGACCGGCAGCGCGGCATCTTCACCACCCACGGCCTGGCCGTCGCCTACGCCCCCACCGACGCCGAGGGACTCGACGTCGCGGCGCTGGCCCGCACCGGCGCCCGGGCGGTGCTGGTCACCCCGGCGCACCAGTACCCCACCGGCGTGGTCCTGTCCCCCCGCCGCCGCGCGGCCCTGGTCGCCTGGGCCCGCGCGCACGACGGATTGATCGTCGAGGACGACTACGACGCCGAGTTCCGCTACGACCGCGACCCGGTCGGCTGCCTCCAGGGCCTGGCGCCGGACCGGGTGGTGCACCTGGGCTCGACCAGCAAGGCACTCGCGCCCGGGATGCGACTGGGCTGGGCCGTACTGCCCGCACCGCTGATCGAGCAGATCCACGATCTGAAGACCAACGCCGACCTCGGCTCGGCCACCCTCCCCCAGCTGACCCTGGTCCGGATGCTGGCCACCGGCGCGTACGAGCGGCACCTGCGGGCGATGCGCGCGCACTACCGCGCCCGCCGCGACGCGGTGGTCGAGGCGCTGGCCGAACACCTGCCGGCCGCCCGGGTGCACGGCGTCGCCGCGGGCATCCACCTCTACGTCGAACTGCCGCCCGGCTCCGACGAGTCGGCCACGGTGCGCCGGGCCGCGGCGCTCGGCGTGCGGGTCGAGCCGATGGCCGACCTGCGCGCGTTCGCGACCGGCCCGCCGGCGGTGATCATCGGTTACGCCGGGTTGTCCCCGGACCGGCTGCGCGAGGCCGTCCGGCTGCTCGCGCGGTCCGTACTCCCGGCGAATGCACCCCCGGGCTAGATTTGACCCGTGGACACCAGCCCAGAGCGTCGATCCCAACCGCCCATACCCGAGTTGCGGGCGTCCGACGCGGACCGCGACCGCTACGTCAACGTATTGCGCGACGCGCTCGCGGAGGGCCGCCTGACCGCCGACGAACACGCCGAACGGGTGGACGCGGCGCTGGCCGCGAGGACGGTGAGCCAGCTCGAACCGCTGATCGCCGACCTGCCGGCCCCGGCCCCGATCGGCTACGAGTCGGCCGCGGCCACGTCGGTGCCGCCGACCCCGGCGCGGTCGAACATGTTCGCGTTCTGGAGCGGTTCCACCCGCAAGGGCCGCTGGCGCGCGGGCGGGAAGCTGAACGCCGTCGCGATCATGGGCGGGGTGGACATCGACCTCACCGACGCGGTGTTCGACGAACCCGAGCTGGTGATCCGGGTGTTCACCATCTGGGGCGGGATCGACATCAAGATCCCGGAGGGCGTCACCGTGCGCGACCACGGGTTCGGCTTCATGGGCAGCTTCGACGTGCACGAGCAGTACACCGACGACCCGCGCGCACCCGTCGTGGTGGTCAAGGGCCTCGCCGTGATGGGCGGCGTCTCGGTGCGGGTCAAGCGGCGCAAGGAACAACGCGAGCGCAAGCGCGAGATGGGCATGGAGCGCATCCGCGAAATGAAGGCGGACCGCTTCCGCGAGATGGAGGCGGACCGCGTCCGCGACCTGCCCCAGGAGACCGACCACCGCCCCGAACTCGACCGGGGCCGCGAACGCGACATGTTCCGCAAGGACGAGCCCGTCCGCCGCGAGGACCCCCTCCGCAAGGACCCCGACCGCGACTGAGCCGCGCCCCGGAACCGACCGCGGCCGCGGCCCCCGTCCCGGCATCCGGACGGGGGCCGCGTGGTGCGTGCGCGCTCAGTACGCGTCGTACAGAATCACCGAGTAGGGCAGAGCCACCGAGGCCCCCGCCGTCCACGTCTGCGCCGGCGACGCGCCCACCGGCTGCTGGGTGACCGCGCCGTTGCCCGCCGGTGCGGTCACCGCCAGGCCAAAGACCCGGCTGATCAGGCGGCCGGCCGCGTCCGTGTCGAAGCGCAGGTTGTTCAGGTACGCCCCGTGCGCGTCGTCACACCGCCAGATGCCCAGGCCCGCGCCCGCCGCCGTGGCGCCGCGGTTGTCCAGGCAGTACGCCGGGTCCTTCAGGCTGTGCACCTGGCCGGTGGCCGGGTTGCGCCACCACTTCTGGTTGGTGTTGCCGGTGCAGTCCCAGGCGAGTACGGCCCGCCCGGACGACATCGTGCCGCCGTCCACGTCCAGGCACTTGGCGCCGGAGACGAGTTCGGCGAACCGTACCGGCGCGGCGGGCTCCTTCACCCATCGCTGCCCCGCCGAGCCGTCACACCCGGCGAGCACCAGCTTCGCGCCGAGCGTCGCGTCGGCCGCCGGCGCCGCCACGCACAGGGTCTGTGTGTCGGCCGGCCGCAGGGTGCCCGCGACCTCGACGAAGCGCTGGTTGGTACCGCCGTTGCAGTTCCACAACACCAGCGCGGTGCCCGAGGCGCGCCCACCGCCGAGCGGATCCACACACCGGTCCTCGCTGAGTTCGGTGTGCAGCGACTGGTTCGTGGCGTCGTACCGGAAGCCCTGGTTGCGCCCGCCGTGGCAGGGCCACAGGTCCACCGGGGTCTGGTTGCGCGAGGAGAAGCCGTACGCGTCGGCGCACAACCCGGTTCCCTCGTTGCGCAGTTGCCGGAAGTCGGCACTGAGCACACCCTGATACAGCTTGGCCTGTCCGGTGCTTGCCGAGTCCGCGCAGCCGGCCTGGTTCCAGCCCGAGGTGTACAGCTGGGTCAGGCAGGACGCGAACGCCAGGTGGCCGCGCGCGTTGGGGTGGAAGCTCTGCCGGGTCGTGTTCGGGTCGAACACGTTCGGGTTGGCGAACCACAGGCCGCGCGCCCACGTGTTGTCGGTACAGACTTCGTGGCCGTGGAACAGCCGCGAGTTGTCCAGGTAGGTGACACCGGTGTTCGCCGCGGCCTGGCGCTCGGCCCGCTCGAAGATCGGCACCGCCTCGTTGCGCCCCCACGCCGCGTCGCGCAGATAGCCCACGCAGCCGCCGGCGTACCAGCCGGGGAAGTCGGGGTTGTCCTCCACGTCCGGCGCGATCGGCGACGGGTAGCCCATCAACACGAGTTTGTAGTCGCCGCTCGCGTAGCCCGCGTCGGCCATGACGGTCTTCAGATCGCGCACGGTCTGCTCGACCTTGGGCCGCATCGCGTCCGCGCGCGCCTGCCAGCCGGGCTGGTACGTGCCGTAGCACTCGCCCTGGAAGAACACCCGCCTGGTCACACAGTCGGTCATGGTCGGGCCGAACTGGATGTCGTCGTTGGCCCCGGCAACCAGCAGGATCAGCTGTACGCGGGTATTGCGCGCCTTGATCGCCAGGCTGTCCGACTGCACCAACTCGTCGGCGTACTGCTTGCTGCCGCCGATCCTGATGTTGACCGTGGACGCCCCGGAGCAGGCCACGTTGTAGGTCAGGTCGGTCGGGATCCCGGTCTTGTGGATCGCCGCCTCGGGCGACCGGTGGCACCAGTTGTCCGGGCCGTCGGTGCCGGGTTCGTACACGCCGACGCCCTCGCCGGCGATCTCGCTGTCGCCGAGCGAGATCAGCGACGTCTTGCGCTCGGTGATCGGCTTGATCCCGGTACTCCCGTAGAGCGCCTGGGCCTCGGTCTGCCGGATCGCCTCCAGTTGGGGGGACAGTGCGGTGGCCGCGGCCGGGGCCGCACCGGCCGACCCGGTCGTGGTCAGGCCGCCGGTGAGACCCATCAGGGTCGCCATCAGCGCCACCGGCAACACCTTGCCGCGCACCCGTCCCAGCGTCCGCACCCGCTCGAATCTGGACATGCACCCTCGCCTTCGTGGCATGGAAGGAACACGCACGAGCCGCCCAAAGGGGACTTGGGCACAGTGGAGCGAGAGCAAGCTACCGGTGGGTACACCGGAAGAGAAGTGACTTGCGGCACAAAGGGTCGGCCGGCACCCGACCGAACCGCCGGGCCGCGTGCGCGGGGCGGGGCCGGTCCGGACGGTTGCCCTATCGTGGAGGAGCCGGGGGATCGGCCGCCCACACGCACCCGACAGGTGGTTCCCATCAGTACTCGCACGCCGACGTTGTCGCAGCTCAGGGCCTTCGCCGCGGTGGCCGACTACCTGCACTTCCGGGACGCGGCGGCGGCGGTGGGCACCAGTCAGCCCGCGCTGTCCGGGGCGATCGCCGCCCTGGAGGACGCCCTGGGCACCCAGCTGGTGGAGCGCACCACGCGGCGGGTCCTGCTCACCCCGGCCGGCGAGCGGGTCGCGCGGCACACCCGCCGCGTGCTCGACGCGCTCGCCGACCTGGTGGACGAGGCCGAATCGGCCCGGCGCCCGTTCACCGGGCCGCTGCACCTGGGGGTGATCCCGACGGTGGCGCCGTATGTGCTGCCGGCGCTGCTGCGACTGGCCCGGGAGGAGTACCCGGACCTCCAGCTCTACGTTCACGAGGAGCAGACCGGCTCGCTGATGGACGGCCTCACCGGCGGCCGGCTGGACCTGCTCCTGCTCGCGCTGCCCTCCCCCGGGCTCGGCGGGGTCGAGGAGATCCCGCTGTACGAGGAGGACTTCACCCTGATCGTGCCCGAGGGCCACGAGCTGGCGGGCCGCCGGAACCTTCCCCGCGACGCGCTGCGCGGCCTCGACGTACTGCTCCTGGACGAGGGCCACTGCCTGCGCGACCAGGCGCTGGACGTGTGCCGCGAGGTCGGCGCGTCCGAGGCGGGCGCGACCCGTGCGGCGAGCCTGCCCACCCTGGTCCAGCTGGTCGCCGGCGGCCTGGGCGTGACCCTGCTCCCGCAGACCGCGATCGACGTGGAGACCCGCCCCGGCTCACAACTGGCGGTGTCCCGCTTCGCCGCGCCCGCCCCGTACCGACGCATCGGCCTGGTGATGCGCTCCAGCACGGGGCGAGGCGCGGAGTTCGCCGACTTGGCGGTCGCGCTGCGGCGCGCGGTGGGCGATCTGCCGGTGCGGGTGGTGCGGTGAGGGCCGGCGCCGGGTCGTGACGGCGCCGTTCGGATCGGCCCTCAGCGGCCGATCCGGTTGTCCCGCCAGAAGTCGACCAGTTCCAGGAACGTCGGGTCGGTGACCACCTTGGCCAGTTGTTCGTTGCCGACCGCCGGCGCCGTGTTGGTCTTCACGTCGGCGAACAGCGCGAGCATGACGTCGGCCCCGCGGTAGCTGAACGCGGCCATCGGCACGGGCGGGCTCATCACCGTGCCCGCGCGCGCCGCGGGCCGGCTCGTGATCGAGATCGCCGTGCCGTCGGGCAGCTTGGCGTCGGTGCAGGAGACCTCCGTGGTCTTGCTCTGACGCAACACGGCCGTCTCGGCGCACGTCCCGTTCACCGACGAGGGCGGCGCCGCCCCGCCTGCGTCGGCCCCGCCGGCCGGGGTGGGCGCGATGCTCGCGGGGCCGCCGCCGGACACATCGACGCGGAACGTGATGTCGTACGTCTTGTCGCCCGACACCAGTCGATAGCTCTGCGCGCCGTTGTCCGGAATCCGCATCTCCCCCACGTCGGGCGGCAGCAGTCTGGTCAGCACGTCGGCGGCCTTCTGCTTGAACGCGTACCGGAGTTCGGTCTGCTCCCTGGTCAGTGGCGACTTCGGCCCGGACCCGCCCGTCTCCTCGACGTGCACCGTCGGATAGGCCTTGGTCGGCACGGCGAGCGGCTGGCCCGTCGGCCAGTTCGCCGGGGCCAACGGCAGTTCCCCGCCGCTTCGCGAGGCGCCCGCCCCGGTGGTGTCCTTCCCGGCCGGCGGCCCGAGTAGCAGGGTCGGCGCGGCGACGGCCGCCACCGCGCCGACCACCACCGCGCTCAGCACCGCCCGCGAACGCACCCGGCGGCGGCGCCCGTCCCGGATCGCGTCGGCCACCAGGTCCGGCAGCGGGGGCAGTTCGACCGTGGCCCGGTCCATCACCATGCGCAGATCCCGACCCGCGTGCTCTTCGTACCCGTCGTCGTGCATGACACCGCCTCAGCTTTCCGTCGCGTACAGGTGGAGGTCTCCGAGTTCGGCCCGGAGCTTGGCCATCGAACGGGCGCACTGGCTCTTCACGTTGCCGGTGCTACAGCACAGAAGGGTGGCGACGTTCTCCACGCTCAGGTCCTCCCAGTAGCGCAGGATGACCATCACGCGCGGCTTGGGCGGCAGCGTCGCCAGCGCGGCGAGCAGGGTCAGCCGCAGGTCCGGGTGCCGCGCGGACGGCGGTCCCGCGGACCGGAGTTCATGCGCCGCGTACTCGCGTCGGCGACCGCGCTGCTCGCTCAGGAACGTGCGGCTGAGCACGGTCTTCGCGTACGCGTCCAGGTTCTCCGCCCGGCTCGCCCGCTTCCAGTGCTGGAACAGCTTGGCCAGCGTGGTCTGGGCCAAGTCCTGCGCCCGATCCGCGTCGCCGCACAGCAGGTACGCGGTGCGGTAGAGCTGATGTTGGCGCGCCCGCGCGTACTCCTCGAAATCTCGCCGTCCGGCTGTCGGCATCTCGGCCCCCTTCGGTTCACCCCGTTCAGAGCGGCCGAGGGGCGAAAGGGTTGCACCGGAGGACGAACCGATCCGCACACGCGTCGGGCCCGACCGAAGTCGGGCCCGGAAACGGAGACTTGCCGAGGCGGCGGTCAGGCGATGCGGGCGTTGTCCGCCCAGTCGTCGGGGAGTTGCGGCAGCGGCCAGGCCGGGTCGGGACGCCAGTTCTCCCATCCCTGGTCGAACGGCGCGCCCCACGCCTCGATCGCCGCGACGGCGGCCCGGCCCTCGGCCTCGATCGCCTCGACCTGGCGATCGGTGAGCCGGCCCGCCTCGCGGGAGGCGGCGAGTTCGTCCTCGTCCTTGTACTCCCAGCGGCGATCCGGGGTGACCCACACGTCCAACACGTGGTCCTCGGTGTCCACGCCGCCCGCCCAACGGGTGCGCGGGCGTTCGAGGTTGACGTACCAGCCGGAGAACCGCCAGCCGGGCTGCCAGAACAGCCAGACCGACCACGGCTCGCCCGGCCGGGCCAGCATCAACACACCCGTCCCGTGCCACTCGACGACCGAGGGGATCCGGCCGAGCCTGAATCTGCGTTCGATCGGCGCGGTCCGGATGTCCGATCCGTCCGGCAACATCGGCTTGACCCGTGAGGTGCCGCCGGCGAGCCAGACCGCGAGTTGGTCAGGGTCGTCGCGAACCACGGTCACCGGCCGACAGTCCAGGACCTGGCCGCCGCGCAGATAACGCCAGAGCACCTGGTCGCCGGAAGACCAGGTGCCGGCCGCGGAACGGGGATCCTCGAAGTGCTCGTGCATGCGCAGGATGTTAGACATGAGCTTGGTGTACCCAGCGCCCGTGACACCTGACCGTGAGTCATATTACGGGTGGGTCATCATGCGAAGAACATCCGGGTACGGGCGCCACCCCATGGCCGCCGCCACCGCCCCGCTCCCGAAGCCGCCAAATCAGCCCTCCACCACCCGCAATTCGTCATCGGACTCCCGGCAGGCCGCCGTCTATGCCGGGTGGGTCAATGCCCGCTACCCCGAGACGGTCCCGACCTTCATACGCGCCGCCCACGGCCTGGCGGACACCCTCAACCGGCACTTCGACACCGTCCTGATGGGGCTCGGCACCTACGGCCCCGGCCTGCGAGCAGGCTTCCCCAGCCCCTACGCCCACCTGCGCCAGTACGTCGTGTCCAGCACCCTCACCTCGACCCCCGACCCGGCGGTCACTGTGGTCGAGGACGACCCGCTCGCCGGGGTCCGCGACCTCAAGCAGCAGGACTGCCTGGACATCTGGCTCTGCGGCGGCGGCCTCCTCGCCGGCACCCTGCTGCCGGAAATCGACCCGTGGTCGCCGGATCCGGAATCCCGGCATTCAACGGAAAGTTCACCCCGACTCCCTTCACATCAACCACCCGCACCACCTTCCCCAACGACGTCACAATCACCACCTTCACCCGCCGCTGACGGCCAACACCGCGCATCAATCACCCGCCCGCGTCCGAACCCGCCGGTACAACCGAGGCGGCGGCAGCCGCAGCACCACCAACGCCGGCAGCCGACATGTGAACTCGCCCCCATCCGCCTCACGCAGATACACCCGGCGTCCACTCACCTCCACGAGCCCTCCTTCCCGCCCGCTCCGCCCATCCCGACACCAGGCACCCCGGTACCGCTCGACAAACCCGGCGGCCCGGTTGGCCTCCTCCCCGGTGACCCACCCGGCCGCCCGTCGACCCGGTCCCACCTCCCGAGCCACCACCACAAGCCGCCTTGGCCCCCGATCGAGTGGCACGGACGAACCAAGCCGCACGAAGGCGCCCGAGGACCCGAACACCCGCCAAGCCCTCTGCCTCTCAGGTGACTTGGCCTCACTCCCATCCGCCTTCGGAATCGGCAACCGCATAACCTCATCCGGCACCCGCTCAAGTGCCCGGCCATCGGCCCACCTGCCGCGAACCTCACCGCGATCTTCTGTCATCGTGGATTCGCTTCCTTCCCTCAGGGCGCACACGGCGTTGAACGGCTGTCGAAGTGACCAGCGCCGCCTACGGCCGCCCCGTGTCTGATGGATGCAAAGCGCAATCACCCTCGTAGCGACGCGCGATCGTGAGCGCGAACCAGACGTCTTTGCCGGTTGCGTGGAGCGCGAATCCGTTGGTCGAAGAGTGCGCTTCCACGAGCAACAGCCCGCGTCCGCCTTCGGCGTCGAGGGAGGGATCGGCGCAACGCAGAGGCGGCGCCGAACACTTGTCCCCGACTGCAACGAATAGTTGATCCACGATCCGCAGCCACCAGACCCGCACCCGAGTCACCCCGCCGGCGTGTCGGACCGCGTTTCCGTGCAGTTCGACGAGACACAACCGAAGCTTGAAAGCGGTGTCGTTGTCGCCTCCGACGAAGCCCACGACGGCATCCACGATCTCCCGCACCAACTCGCCATCGATTTGCCTGGTCAGGCAAGCGATCAACGTCGCATCGGATCCGAGTTCGATATCCGAGTCGAGCAGGGCATCCGAAAGTCCGGGAACCGCCGCCGATGAGGCCATACGTCGCTCCAAACGGGAGGAGGTACAGCCGACCGGGAATTTGGGCGATATGCCCTGTGGTGCGTAGGTGGCTGCCGTTCGTGACGATAGATGGCGCGCACTAGTGCGCGCCACTGGATCTCGCGAGTTCACTCGATGGCCGGAGAGATCGTGAAAGGCTGCGCTGGCAGCCATGTCGTGAGGGACAATGCCGGCGCAAACCAGGACCTGGGGGTAACCATGGCTGTCCAGCCGAGTCATGCACGACGTCGGCTCGGCATCGAGTTGCGACGGCTGCGTACCGAGGCCACCTTGACGGTGGATCAGGTCGTGCAGCGCCTCGAATGGAGCCGGACCAAACTGATCCGTATCGAGTCGGCGAAGGTTTCGCTCACGCGCCACGACCTGCTGAAGATCTGCCACTTGTACGGTGCCGACGAAGGGGAAGTCCGGCGTGTCGAGGGATGGTTGGAGGAGACGAACAGCTTCAGGTGGTGGCAGGCCTACAACCACGTGATGACGCCCACGCTCGAAGAGTTCGTCGCGCTGGAGTCCCAGGCGGCCAGGATTCACACGGTGGCTGGGGGTGTTCTCCCGGGCCTCCTGCAATCGCGCGAGTATGCCCGTTCGGTGTTCGACGCCGGACCCTACGTACCCGACCCGGATGTCGCCGATGCTCTCGTCGAACTTCGTGTCCGGCGTCAGAAAATCCTCGACGACGAACGTGTCGAGGTGGTGGCCACGGTCGGGGCGGGGCTGTTGCACGCGCAACTCGGCGGCCCCGACGTCCTGCGCGAACAGCTGCGACACCTGATCGCTGTCATGGATCGGCCGAACGTCGAGATTGGGGTAATTCCGTTCAGTGCTCGGCGCGCGGTTGTGACCAGCGGAATCGTCCTGTTCGATTTCCCCGAAGGTATCGACCCGAGCGTTGTGTACACCGAGTATGAAGCCGGAATGGAAGCGAAGGACTCGGACCTCGACGTCCGCCGGTTCCGGCGCCTCTTGGACCACCTGCGAAACAGCGCGTTGTCACCCGAGGACACGAGAAAATACATCGCTACGAGGTTGGAAGATCTGTGAACGCTCAACAGTCAACGGCGACATGGCGTACGTCCACCCACTCGGGAGGTTCCGCCAGCAGCGACTGCGTAGAGGTCGCGCCACTGGCTTTCGCAGCCGCCGGGGTCCGGGACACCAAGAGTCGTGAACGCGGTCACATCACGATCACCGCCACGGCTTGGACCGCCTTCCTATCGGCCACCAGGTAACCCGAATCGCTCCTGCCGACCGGTGGGGGAAGTGTTCGCCGTCCGAACCGCTCGGCCTTCTGGCGGCCTCCTGTGGGCGCCATGCTGGTGCAGGGATGGTGTGTATTCCGTCCGAGCCCGGTGAGGGAATCGAGAAACTGAGATGTCCATGGCAAACGCCGGTGTCATCGCAGTCGGCTGGCGGAAGTCCGCCCACAGCGGCGGCGCAGAGAAGTCCTGCGTCGAGAGCGTGCTCATCGACCGGCACGTGGGCGTGCGGAACTCCAGGATTCCGGTCGGGCCGGCCCACCTGTTCTCGCCCGGCGCCTGGGCTTCGCTCGTGGACGCCGTCAAGAAGCCCGCTCCGCACGAAGGGCCCACCCGCCGGGGGCCCTTCGTCATTCCTGCTCAAGGTCGCGGATCGGCTTGATGCAACTCGCGGACCACAGAAGCCCGCTTGTGACATGGTGTCCATAAATGCAGACTTTCCGTAAGCATGTGTCGATCGCGGAGAGTCGGTCAACGCATCCGAATACGCGACGGCGCCTGTAGGCGCGCGGCAACCGAAGCGGTGCCCGCTCGCAACGGGCTGACGGCGAAGTAGTCGGTACCAGGCCTATCTCATTGGAGGGCATGTCACCCATGACAGTCACCGTGGAGAGTCCGGCCGTGGGTACGGCAACGCCGCTTACTGCCATCGCGCTGGAGATCACAGGGTCATGCCAGCTCGCGTGCACGCACTGCTTCGCGGAGTCGGGTCCGCAGGGTACTCACGGCGCGATGACGGTCTGCGACTGGCAGCGCGTGATCGCGGATGCGGCGGCCTTGGGGGCACGAGAGGTACAACTGATCGGCGGCGAGCCGACCGCCCACCCGGCCTGGATCGAATTGGTCGACCATGCATTGAGCCTTGAGCTGGAAGTCGAGGTCTACAGCAACTTGTTCCACGTCAAAAGCAGTTGGTGGGGCACTCTTACCCGCAACGGCGTGAAACTGGCGACCAATTACTACAGCGACTGCGCTGCGGAGCACGACCGCATCACCACCCGTCCGGGCAGTTACGAACGCACTCGAGCGAACCTCGTCGAGGCCGTACGACGCGGTATCCCACTACGTGTCGGCATCGTACGGGTGCTCGATGGTCAGCGTGTGGTCGCGGCGCGCCGGGAACTCGAGACGCTCGGAGTCACGAGAATCCGCGTGGACCGGACTCGACGCATCGGGCGCGCCACGCTGCCTACAGGCAGCAAGGATCCAACGGAGCTGTGCGGACGTTGCGGACATGGACAAGCGGCCGTGCTGCCCTCCGGCGAGGTGACGCCCTGCGTCATGTCGCGATGGTTGACGACGGGGAATGTCCACACCGGTGACTTGCGCACGATCTTGGGTGGCGCGGCGTGGGCCGAGGCAATGTGCGTTATTCCGGCTCGTGCGGGCGACGACCCGTGTGACCCTGATTGCAAGCCCGCGTCGGACGGCGGTGACTGCTCGCCCGCGGAACGGAATGCGTGCGACCCGAAGTACGACGAGTGAGGCTGCTCATGGACTGGAAGCCCTACGCCGAACGACTCGCGGTCGAAGTGACCCCACCTACGTCCCGTTGGCGGTCCGCACTCACGTACACCCCAAGGCACCTCTTTGTACCCACATGGTGGGAACGGACAAAAGACCATACCTGGCGACTGCGCGACGGACAGGTCGATGAGGAGGCGTGGCTGCGTGTGGCCTACTCGAATACGTCTCTTGTTACGCGGGTCGGGCCGAGGCATGCCGATGACGCGTGCCTCGGGGAACGGGCGACCGGGGTGCCCACCTCGTCGAGCACGATGCCGGGGCTGGTCGTGCGGATGTTGCGGCATGGGTTGCTCTACGACGGGGCCGATCTCGCGTTGATCGGCACGGGGACGGGGGCCAGTACCGCCCTCGCGGCGCACAGGCTCGGCGACGCGCGCGTGACGTCCTTCGACGTCGACCCCTACCTGACCGAGGCGGCCAAGGCGCGGCTCGCCTCGATCGGCTCGGCGCCCCGTGTGATCACCTGCGATGCGACGGGGCCGCTGCCCGGGGACTTCGACCGCATCGTGTCCATGGTCGCCTTGGGCAACCTGGCCGGCCCGCTTGCCGCGCTGCGTCCCGGAGGCCGTCTCGTGACGACCCTCCGGCGCATGCAAGTGATCGTCACGGCCGACAAAGACGCCGACGGTACGGCGCGGGGGGTGGTCGAGTGGGACCGCGCCGGGTTCATGGGCACTCGCACCGGCGCCGACTACGAGCCCGGGGCGGGCAAGCTTTTCGCGGATGTCCGTGACCGTGAGGGCGAGCAGGTCACGCAGGGGCGTTACCCGGTGCTCGACGTCACCGAGGCGTGGGCGTTGCGCTCCATGCTCGAACTCGCCGTGCCGGGCGTCGAGGCCCATTACGAGGAGCGAGGCGAGCAGCGCACGGCCTGGCTCGTGCACGTCGACGGCTCCTGGGCGCGCGCCTCGGCGACGTGGATCGACCCACCCACGGTGCACCAGGGCGGCCCGCGCCGGCTGTGGACCACGTTGGAGCGCATCCGACACCGCCTGAATGCCGAGGGAGAGCTGCCGCTCTACGGCAGCCGCGTGCACATCACCCCCGACGGCGTCTGCCATTTCACCCGTGGGAAGTGGACTGCGGCGTACGGCTGATCGGGCCGGGGTCGGCGAACGCGGTCCATGGGGTCCTACGTGCTCACCTGGATCAGGGCGTGGGTGCCGGTGGTGCGCCAAGGGGTCGTGCCTGCTTCGAGGGTGGTCAGGGTCGGCGTGGTGAGGCCGATCACCACGTCGGACTTGAGGGTGCGCAGCGCGGCCACCGGGCTCGGGAAGTGGGTGACGCGGTCGGTGAAGGCGGTGGTGGGGGGCCAGTGGTGGTCGCCCACCAGACGGCGGTAGTTGAGGTCGCCCTTGAGGATCGTCAGCGTCGCCGTCGACAGGTCCCGGCGCAGGTCGTCGGGCATCGCCTCATACGGCGAGGGGGCGCAGAAGAACGGGTGGGCGCCCACCCCCAGCCGGCCCGCGGACAACGCCGACCACAGCCGGGCGCCGACGGCGGCGGCCCGCCCCGGCGCGGCACGCAGCCGGTCCAGCGCGGCCAGGAAGTCGGCCGTGACGGCGTCCGAGACGAAGTACGGGTACGGCTTGAGGTGGAGCACGGCCCGCGCGGCCCGGCCCGCGTGCAACAGGTGGTCGAGCAGGACCAGATCCGGGATCAATTCGCGCCCGGCGTTGTCCGCGATCAGGTGCACCTCGGCCGCGCCGCCGACCGGGAGCCGCGACCACAGCCGGGCGCTGTCGTCCGCGACCAGGTGCGAAGCCGCCGGGTCGCCCCCCGACGCGGACATCCGAAAGCCCAGGTCCGCCCGATTGCCCCACAGCGCGCCCCGCAGGAGCGCCTCACCCGACGATGCCCCGACCGCGTCGAGCGCCGCCAACTCCTCGTCCACCACCGCGCCGCGCAACTCGTCCCGCTTGAACGGCCCGAAGGGGTCGACCCCCCGCCACGGACCGGGCTCGAAATAGCCGGTGGCCGCGAGCAGCCGACGGTAGAAGTAGCTCTCCGCCCACAAGAACGGCACCTCGAACCACGAACGCCCCACATGGGCGCCCCACCCACCGGCATCGGGCGCATCCGCCGGCAGCGGAGCGATCACCCCGCCGGAGACCTCGCCGAGCAGGTCGTCCAGCGCCCGCCGGCGCTCCGGCGGCCACGGAAATGCCGCCGACACCCGCCCCAGCAGCGCCGGATGCCGCTCCGCGAGCACCGACCGCGCGAACGACCCCGGCTCGGCACCCGTGACCACCGGAGCCTCGTCGGCGCTCACGACACGATGTCCTTGCGGCCGAAGTGGCGGAACGCCAGGGCCAGGAAGACCACCGCGTACGAGACCGACACCGCCGAGCCCTTGATCATGCCGTCCCACTGCGGGTCGGTCTGGAGGACGTCGACCCACGCGAACTGCCAGTGCGTGGGCAGGTAGTCCCGCCACGACCCGAGCGCCGTCACCGCGTCCACGATGTTGGAGACCACCACCAGGCCGACCGCGCCGCCCACCGCGCCCAGCGGGGCGTCGGTGACCGTGGACAGCCAGAACGCGATGCCCATCACCACCAGTTGCGCCACCACGCCGTACGCGACCACCACCGACATCCGCCCCAGCGCCTCGCCCGTGGGCAGCGACGCCCCCACCGGCAGGTCCAACGGCCCCCATCCGAAGGCGATCGCGCCCGCGATCATCGCCATCAGCGGGAGCAACACCAAGGCCAGCACGCTGTAGCCGAGCGCCACCACGAGCTTGACCCGCAACAACCGGGCACGCGGCACCGGAGCGGCCAGCAGATACCGCAGCGAGGACCAACTCGCCTCACTGGCAACGGTGTCGCCGCAGAACAGCGCGACCGCCACCACCAGCAGGAACCCGGTCGAGACGAACAGGGTGAACGCGGTGAAGTTCAGCGCGCTCCTGGTCGCCACGTCCACCAGCGTCGGCACCGAGTCCGCCGACGGATCACCGCCGATCTTGAACGCGGCGACCAGGATCCACGGCAGCGCGAGCAGCAGCCCGATCATGAACAGCGTGCGCCGGCGCCGGAATTGGCGCACCGTCTCGACCCAGATCGGCAGGGTGTGCCGGGGGCGATAGCCGTGCGCGTGGGCCGCGCCCGGGATCGGGTGCGCGCCCTCCTCGGTCGGCAACTCGGGGAGCGTACGGGTCATCAGGACTCCCCAATCAGCGTCAGGAACGCGTCTTCCAACCGGCGGCGCGCGGTCACCCGGTCCACCGCGACGCCGGCGCCGACGAGTTCGGCCACCAGGGCGGAGGTCCGCGCGCCCGCCAGGTGCACGAGTACGCCGCCCTCCTCGGGCTCCACCGAGCCGACGCCCGGCAGGTCCTTCAGGGTCGCGATCGCCAGGTCCGGTACGGGTGTTCCGATCACCAGCGTGTTGCCGTTGCCGACGATCTCGCCGACCGGACCGGAGGCGATCAGCCGGCCCCGGTGCATCACCACGACGTGCGTACAGGTCTGTTCGACCTCGGCCAGCAGGTGGCTGGAGACCACCACGGTGCGGCCGGTGGCCGCGTAGCCGATCAGCACGTCGCGCATCGCCCGGATCTGCGGCGGGTCGAGCCCGTTGGTCGGCTCGTCCAACACCAGCAGGTCCGGCAGGCCGAGCATGGCCTGGGCGATGGCCAGCCGCTGGCGCATGCCCTGCGAGTAGGTGCGTACGTTCCGGTCCAGCGCCTCGCCGAGCCCGGCGATCTCCAGCGCCTCGTCGAAGTGCGCGTCCTCGTGCGGCCGGCCGGTGGCGCGCCAGTACAGCGACAGGTTCTCCCGCCCGGACAGGTGCGGCAGGAAACCCGGGCCCTCGACGAACGAGCCGAGCCGGGACAACACCGGCGCGCCGGGCCCGACCACCCGGCCGAAGATCCTTATCTCGCCGTCGTCCGGCAGGATCAGGCCCATCAACATCCGCAGCGTGGTGGTCTTGCCCGCGCCGTTGGGGCCGAGCAGACCGAGCACCTGGCCCGCCTCGACCCCGAAGGACAGGTCGTCGACGGCGAGCTTGCCGCCCTTGTACCGCTTGGTCAGGCCGCGGATCTGCAACGGGACGTCGGCCAGGTCCGGATCCGGCGCGGTCGCCGCCGCCCGGCGCCGCCCGGTGAGCAGCAGGGCCGCCGCGGCCACGACCGCGATCAGCGGCAGGCCCCACGTCCACCAGGGGTAGCCGGTCGAGCCCACGTGCAACCCCGGCACCGACGGCAGCGTCAGCGGCCCGGCGAGCGCGACCCGGTAGCTCGCGGGCGTGTTCGGCGACGCGAAGCCCAGGTCGGTCGCGGTCAACACGAGCCGCAGCCGGTGACCCGAGTCCACCTCGCGGTCGATCGCCGGCAGCCGGATCTCCACGTCCCGCCCGCCCTGCGCCCCGCTCACCCGGATCGGCGCGGCCAACTGATGCGGCAGCACGCTCGCCCCACCCGGCGCGATGTCGTACAACTTCGCGAACAACACGATGTCGTCGGCGCCCGAGACCCGCACCCGCGCGGTCGGCGAACCGGTGATGTGCACACTGCGATCGATCCGGTCGCTCTGGAAGAACGCGCTCTGCCCGGGGAGGTCGAAGGCGATCCCACCGAGATCGCCCGCACCGGCGGCCAGCGCGGCCGGCCCACCCGAGCCGGCCAACAGGCCGAGCCCTGGCAGCCCGGACACCGACGTCGGCGCGCCCCCCGGCGGATTGGTCACGGTCTGCTCCGGCCCCGCGAGCGTCACCTCACGCTGCCGGGTCCCGTCCAGGCCCGGGTAGTGGTCGGTGCCGGCGATCCGCAGCCGCTGCTCCCGGGTCGCACTGTCCACCCCGCCGGAGCGGGTCACCCGGAACGACCCGGCGGCGGCCGGCGCACCCGCCTTGGGCGCGGGCCCGCTCGGCTTGAGCCACCGGTCGAACCACCCCGTGACCCGGTCGCGCACCATCGCGCTCTGCGGCCGCCCGCCGTCGTGCCCGCCCGCCGTCCACACCATCTCCACCGGCGCGCCGTTGCGGGCGATCGCCGCCGCGTTGCGGTCCGCCTGGTCGAGCGGGAACAGCGAGTCGTTCTGACCCTGGATCAGCAGCGTCGGCACCGCGATCCGGTCCGCCACCGAGACCGGACTGGCCCGCCGCAGCAGGTCGACCGCCTGCGGCGTGGACTTGCCCGACACCGCCACCTCGCGGTAGATCGCGCAGACCCGGTCGTCGAACCGACCGCATCCGGTCTTCGCGTCTATCGGCGCGAGGCCGCCCAGCGGACTGGTCCCGGAGGAGAAGAACAACCCGGCCCACATCTTCTTGAACACACCCTCGGCCGGCCCGCCGCCCGCCGCGTTCGGCAGCAGCGCGTCGGCGAAGTCGTGCCAGGTGATCTGCGGTGCGATGGCGTCCACGCGCGGGTCGTAGGCGGCGGTCAGCAGCGAGAGCGCGCCGCCGTACGAGGCACCCGCCACGCCCACGCGCGGATCGCCGGGACCGTCCAGGCGCACCTCGGGCCGCGCGGCCAGCCAGTCGATCAGCGCCCGCGCGTCGGCCACCTCGTAGTCGGGCTGGTCCAGCATGATCTGCCCCGCCGAGCCGCCGAAGCCGCGCGCCGAATAGGTCAGCACCACATACCCCGAACGGGCCAGCGCCTCCGCGTCCCGGCGCAACTCGGCCTTGCTGCCGCCGAATCCGTGCGCGAGCAGCACCGCGGGCGCGGGTCCCCGCACGCCGGGCGGTACGAACAGCGTGGTGTCGATGCCGATCCGGGCCGGATCG
The DNA here is from genome assembly GCF_044334985.1 of Embleya sp. NPDC020630. Classification (NCBI taxonomy): domain Bacteria; kingdom Bacillati; phylum Actinomycetota; class Actinomycetes; order Kitasatosporales; family Streptomycetaceae; genus Embleya; species Embleya sp. NPDC020630. Next base: position 357,261 of record NZ_JBIRUB010000008.1, on the reverse strand, counting down.
CCCGGCCCCGCGGCCACATCCACACGCTGTTCGGTGGCGCGTACCGGCGTCGCGGCGTCGTCCCCGACGAGCACGCCGACCCCGAGGACCGCGATCACGACCACCACGAGGGCGAGGACACCGGCCACGACCCGTGACCGACGCGTGGTCAGTCGCGTGCGCACGGCGGCGAAGGGGCGGCCGAATGCCGTCCGGAGGCTCATGCGCAGACCCTACGTGGCAACCACGCAGGTCGGAGACCGGCCCCGATCCCGACGCCCCGCCGCGCCCCCCCCGTCACACGACCGGACGCGCCCGGCGGGTCTGGCCGGGCGTGCGCCACGGGACGTCCGTACAGTCGATCGCGGAGGTAAATCGTGCGTCTTGCCCTTTTCATCACGTGCTTCAACGACACGCTCTTCCCGCAGACCGGCGCGTCCGTGGTCCGGGTACTGCGGCGCCTCGGACACGAGGTGGAGTTCCCGTACGGCCAGGTGTGCTGCGGCCAGATGCACTTCAACTCCGGCTACCGGCGCGACGCCGTACCGCTGGTCCGGTCCTTCGTCGAGGCGTTCGAGGGCTACGACGCGGTGATCGTGCCGTCCGGGTCGTGCACCGCGATGGTGCGCGAGTATCACGCCACGGTGGCCCGCTCGGCCGGTGGCACGCTTCCGGAGGCCGTCGCGCGGGTCGCGCCGAAGGTGTACGAACTCAGCGAGTTCCTGGTCGACGTGCTCGGGGTGACCGACGTGGGCGCCTACTTCCCGCACAGCGTCGCCTACCACCCCACCTGCCACTCGCTGCGCATGTTGCGGGTGGGCGATCGGCCGACCCGGCTGCTGCGCGCGGTGCGCGGGCTGACCCTGGTCGACCTGCCGCGTGCCGACGAATGTTGCGGCTTCGGCGGCACGTTCGCGGTCAAGAACGCGCCGACGTCGGTGGCGATGGGCGGCGACAAGGTGACCGCCGTGCTGGAGTCCGGTGCGCAGGTGTTGTGCGCCGGGGACAACTCGTGCCTGACCCACATCGGCGGACTGATCTCCCGACAACACGCGGGCATCCGGGTACTGCACCTGGCGGACATCCTGGCCCGCACCGACGCGCTGCCGGACGTACCCGTGTACCGGCCGGGCCTGCCCGACGCGTCGGGCCTCGTCGTCGGGCATGCCCCGGGACCGGAGGCGACACGATGACCGCGGCGGTACACAGGGAACCCACCTTCGTCGGCATGCCGCCCTTCCCCGAGGCGGCCGAGGCCGAGCTGGCGAACCCCGTCCAGCGGGCCAATCTGCGCGCCGCCACGCACACCATCCGGGCCAAGCGCGACTCGGTGGTCGCGGAGCTGCCCGACTGGGAGCTGCTGCGCCGGGCCGGCGAGGCGATCAAGGACGACGTGCTGGCCCGGCTGCCCGGCCTCCTGGAACACCTGGAGGCGGCGGTGCGCGCGGCCGGGGGCGTGGTGCACTGGGCCCGGGACGCGGCCGAGGCGAACTCGATCGTGGTCGACATCGCCCGGGCCAAGGGCGTGGACGAGGTGGTCAAGGTCAAGTCCATGGCCACCGAGGAGATCGAGCTGAACAACGCGCTGGCCGCGGCCGGGATCCACGCGTGGGAGACCGACCTCGCGCAGCTGATCGTGCAGCTCGGCGACGACCTGCCGTCGCACATCGTGGTACCCGCGATCCACCGCAACCGCGCGGAGATCCGGGAGATCTTCATCCGCGAGATGGGCCGCGTGGGCCGGCCGGCGCCCGAACGGCTCAGCGACGAGCCGGCCGCGCTCGCCGCCGCCGCGCGGCTGCACCTGCGGCAGAAGTTCCTGCGCGCGAAGGTCGCGGTCTCCGGCGCCAACTTCGCCATCGCCGACACCGGCACGGTGTGCGTGGTCGAGTCGGAGGGCAACGGGCGCATGTGTCTGACCCTGCCCGAGACGCTGATCACCGTCCTGGGCGTGGAGAAGCTGTTGCCCACGTGGGGCGACCTGGAGGTGTTCCTGCAACTGCTCCCGCGCAGCGCCACCGGGGAGCGGATGAACCCCTACACGTCGACGTGGACGGGGGTCACCCCCGGGGACGGGCCGCAGGAGTTCCATCTGATCCTGCTCGACAACGGCCGCTCCGACGTGTTGTCCGACCCGGTGGGCCGCCAGGCGCTGCGCTGTATCCGGTGCGCGGCCTGTCTGAACGTGTGCCCGGTGTACGAGCGCACCGGCGGCCATGCGTACGGGTCGGTGTACCCCGGGCCGATCGGCGCGATCCTGACGCCGCAACTGCGCGGCATCGCCCGGCATCCGGTGGACGCGCAGACCGCGTCGTTGCCGTTCGCGTCGACGCTGTGCGGGGCGTGCTTCGACGCGTGCCCGGTGCGGATCGACATCCCCGAGGTGCTGGTGCATCTTCGTGCACAGGTTGTGGACGGCGGGCGCGGGCCGCACGACCGGGCCGAGGACGCCGGGATGAAGACGCTGCGGTGGACCTTCGAGAAGCCGTGGCGGATCGGCTTCGCCCAACATGTGGCCGGGGTCGGCGCGCACTTCGTGCGCCACGGCGTGATCGGTCGGGTCCCGCTGCCGAAGCGCATCTCCGGGCCGGTCGGCGCGTGGTTCGCCGACCGGGACGCGCCGGCGCCCCCGGCGGAGTCGTTCCGGTCCTGGTACAAGCGCACCGAAGGGGGTCGGGAGCTGTGACGGTGGAGCGCCACGAGGCGGACCGCGAGGCGCGGACGGTGGTCCTGGACCGGCTCCGCGCCGCCCTCGACGACCGGCCCAAGCCGCCCCCGGTACGCCGGACGTATCGGCGCGAGCGCCCGGCGGGCCTCGACCCGGTCGCCCGGTTCGCCGCGCGGCTGGCCGACTACGACGCGACCGTGCTGCGCGTACACGACACCCGGGACCTGCTGCTCGGCGCGAGCGACCTGCTGCGCCAGGCCGGGGTCACCCGACTGGTGGTGCCGCGCGGGAACAAGCTGGCCTGGCTGAGTCGGCTCGGCGCGGAGCTGGTGGTGGACACGCCCGAGCTGAGCCGGGACGAGATCGGCGCGATCGACGCGGTGGTCACCGGGTGCGCGCTCGCCGTCGCCGAGACCGGCACGATCGTCCTGGACACCGGCCTCGACCAGGGCCGCCGGGTGCTCACGCTGCTGCCGGACTACCACCTGTGCGTGGTGCGCGCCGATCAGGTCGTGGGCACCGTGCCGGAGGCGGTGGCCCGGCTCGACCCGCGCCGCCCGCAGACCTGGATCTCCGGCCCGTCGGCGACCAGTGACATCGAACTGGAGCGGGTGGCGGGGGTGCACGGGCCGCGGACGCTGCACGTGTTGCTGATCGGGTAGCCGGTTCGGGACCGCCCGGGACCACTCCCCAGCGCCCGGGCCGCCCCCGATCGTCCGGCCCAGCCCCGACCGCCCGGCGCCGGCCCGCAGGAACAGGCCGGGCCGAGAAGCCGTTGTCGCCAGGGAACGCTTTCTAGGAGGCCACAGCGATGTCCGAGGCAGCAGCGAGCGCGGAGCCCACCGCGGAGCCCACCGCCGGTCCGGGGGCGGACCCGTCCGGCGAGTTCCGCGTCGAGCACGACTCGATGGGCGAGGTCCGGGTGCCGGCCGCCGCCAAGTGGCGGGCGCAGACCCAGCGCGCGGTGGCGAACTTCCCGATCTCCGGGCAGCACCTGGAGCCGGCGCACGTGGAGGCCCTGGCCCGGATCAAGGGCGCGGCGGCCCGGGTGAACGCCGAACTGGGCGTGCTGGACAAGGAGACGGCGGAGGCGATCGAGCAGGCCGCGGTCGAGGTGGTCGGGGGCCGCTGGGCGGACCAGTTCCCAGTGGACGTGTTCCAGACCGGGTCCGGCACCTCGTCGAACATGAACATGAACGAGGTCCTGGCCACGTTGGCGACGGAGCGACTGGGCCGGGACGTACATCCCAACGACCACGTCAACGCGTCCCAGTCGTCCAACGACGTCTTCCCCTCCTCGATCCACATCGCGGCGGCGCTCGCGGTCACCCACCGGCTGATCCCCTCGCTCGACCACCTCGCCTCCTCCCTGGAGTCGAAGGCGACCGAGTTCGCCGACGTGGTCAAGTCCGGCCGCACCCACCTGATGGACGCCACGCCCGTGACCCTGGGGCAGGAGTTCGGCGGCTACGCGGCGCAGGTGCGCTACGGCGTGGAACGACTGCACGCGACGCTGCCGCGCGTGGTCGAACTGCCGCTGGGCGGCACCGCGGTGGGCACCGGGATCAACACCCCGCCCGGCTTCTCGGCCCGGGTGATCGCGGAGATCGCGGCGGCCACCGGGCTGCCGTTCGTCGAGGCGCGCGACCACTTCGAGGCGCAGGGCGCGCGGGACGGACTGGTCGAGTTGTCCGGCCAATTGCGCACCGTCGCGGTCGGCCTGAACAAGATCGTCAACGACCTGCGCTGGATGGGCTCGGGGCCGCGCACGGGTCTGGCCGAGATCCGGCTGCCGGACCTGCAGCCGGGCAGCTCGATCATGCCGGGCAAGGTCAACCCGGTGATCCCGGAGGCGGTCGGCCAAGTCGTCGCGCAGGTGATCGGCAACGACGCGGCGGTGGCCTTCGGCGGCGCGGCGGGCAACTTCGAACTCAACGTGATGTTGCCGGTGATCGCCCGCAACCTGCTCGAATCGATCCGCCTCCTGGCCAATGTCACGCGGGTGCTGGCGGATCGTACGGTGGCCGGCATCGAGGCCGACGTCGAGCGGATGCGCGAATACGCCGAGTCCTCCCCGTCGGTGGTCACGCCGCTGAACCGCTTCCTGGGCTACGAGGAGGCAGCGAAGATCGCCAAGCAGTCGCTGGCCGAACGCAAGACGATCCGCCAGGTGGTCATCGAACGCGGCCACATCGAGGCCGGCCGCCTCACCGAGGCCGAACTCGACACGGCGCTGGACGTGTTGGGGATGACTCGGCCGTAACCAACGGCCCCCATACGGCGCCGGCCCTCACGCGAGCCGCGCGGCCTGGCCCGTGGCGCTCCCCGGCGCCCGAAACGCCCGGCGGTACGCGCCCGGGGTGGTGCCCACCCTGGTGCGGAAGCGGCGGCGGAGGTTGACCGCGGAGGTGAGGCCGACTCGGGTGGCGATGGCCTCGATCGGCAGGTCCGTCTCCTCCAGCAGGGTGCGGGCCGCGGCCACGCGCCGGGACAGGAGCCAGGCGCCGGGGCTGGTGCCGAGGCGGTCGGCGAAGCGCCTGGCCAGCGTGCGGGGCGAGACGCCGAGGCGGGCGGCCAGGTCGTGCACGGTCAGCGGGGTGCCGACGCGCTCGTCGGCCCACGCGAACAGGTCGTCGAGGCCGTCCTCGGGCGCCGGCGCCGGCCGCACCCGGCCGTCCTCGCGATGCGGTGGCAGCACCATGTCCCGCGCGAGGAGGGCGGCGTGCGCGGCCCCGTGGTCGCGCCGGACCAGGTGCAGGCACAGATCGAGGCCCGCGCCCGCGCCGGCGCTGGTGGCGACGTCGCCGTGGTCCACGTACAGCCGGTCCGGCTCCACCCGCACCCGGGGGAACTCCCGGCGCAACTGCTCGGCGCGCGCCCGGTGCGTGGTGGCCGAGCGGCCGTCCAGGAGGCCGGTGCGGGCCAGCGCGAACACCCCCGAGCAGATGCTCACCAGCCGCGCCCCACGCGCGTGCGCTCGCAACAACGCGCGGCGCACGTCGGCGGAGAGCGGCGTCTCCACCGGCAACCACCCCGGGACGATGACGGTGTCGGCGCGGTCGAGCGCCGCCAGGTCCTGCGGCACGTGCATCGTGTATCCGCCGGTGGTCGGCACCGGCCCCGGCGTCTCGGTGCACGTTTCGAACGTGTAGTGCTGCGGCACCCCGGCCCGCTCGGTGCCGAAGACCTCGACCGCGCAGCCGAGTTCGAACGTCGACTGCACCGGCCGCACCAGGGCCACCACACGATGCATGGCACGAACGTACCCCATGGTGTCCGTCCGGACCCTGTCCCGCCGCGGCCCACCCACGGCACCGTGGAGGGCATGCATCCCGAGATCCTCGCCCAGCCGGGCTATGTGTCCGCGTCCGTCGACGAAGCCCCGATCCGCACGCTCTTCCCCGGGGTTCGGTTCCGCCCGTTATGGAAGGCGCCGACCGGTGCGCACGCCGGCGTGCTGGAGATGGACCCGAACTCCGCCTGGCCCCGCCGCGACGTACACGAGCCCGGCCCCGAGGAGGTCTACGTGGTCGCCGGCACCTTCAACGACGGCGCACGCGACTACCCGGCCGGCACCTTCCTGCACGCCCCCGCCGGGTCGTGGCACCTCCCGTCGACCACCACCGGCTGCACGTTGTTCCTCTTCTACCCGGCGGGCTAGCCAGGTCGGGTCGGCCACATTCCGTGACCGACCCGACCCATCCATCCATTCGGTCGCGAGGTGCTCCGATCGCCCACGACCACCCCCGCCCACCCACTCGGCACCCGGGCCGGACACCCTCCGAAATAGGCCGATTCGGCACTCGCGAGAGTGACGCGTATGCTCCTTCCGGCCCCCTCCACCGACCGTCGAACATCCGCGCGCATGGATTGAGCTGGTCGTTCGCCACCTCCCCCGCACTGATAAGTGATCACGATCAATAGATGAAGCGTTGCTTATTTCATCTATCAATTTGGCTGTGACATCGTGATCAACGTACGTCCGACCGGGGTGGTGAACCTGCCTCCCCGGCCCCCCTGCGGAGGAGATCCAGTGCTTACTGTCGGTAACCAGTTCCCCGAGTACGACCTCACCGGCGTCGTGTCGCTGGAGGCGGACAAGGCCTTCGAGCAGATCACCAACAAGTCGTACGACGGCAAGTGGCGCGTCGTGTTCTTCTGGCCCAAGGACTTCACCTTCGTGTGTCCGACCGAGATCGCCGCGTTCGGCCGCCTCAACGAGGACTTCCAGGACCGTGACGCGCAGCTGCTCGGCGTGTCCGTGGACTCCGAGTTCGTGCACCTGGCCTGGCGCAAGGACCACCCGGACCTGACCGACCTGCCGTTCCCGATGTTGTCCGACCTCAAGCGCGAGCTGTCCTCGGCCGCCGGCGTGCTCAACGCCGACGGTGTCGCCGACCGCGCGGTCTTCATCATCGACCCGAACAACGAGATCCAGTTCGTGATGGTCACCGCCGGCTCGGTGGGCCGCAACCCCGACGAGGTCCTGCGGGTCCTCGACGCGCTGCAGACCGATGAGCTGTGCCCGTGCAACTGGCAGAAGGGCGGCGAGACCCTCGACGCCGCCAAGCTGATGGACGCCTGATCCATGGGTCTCGACGTCCTGAAGGCCGCACTGCCCGAATACGCCAAGGACCTCAAGCTCAACCTGGGCTCGGTCGTCGGCAACTCCAAGCTCCAAGAGCAGACGCTCTGGGGCACGGTGCTGGTGTCGGCCATCGCCACGCGCAGCCCGAAGGTGCTCGCCGAGTTGGAGCCCGAGGCCAAGAGCCGGCTGTCCGAGGAGGCGTACAACGCCGCCAAGGCCGCCGCCGCGGTGATGGCGATGAACAACATCTACTACCGGTCGATGCACCTCATCGGCGACCCGGAGTACAGCAACCTGCGGGCCGGGCTGCGGATGAACATCATGGCCAACCCGGGTGCCCCGAAGGCCGACTTCGAACTGTGGTCGCTCGCCGTCTCGGCGATCAACGGCTGCGGTCGGTGCCTGGAGTCGCACGAGCAGGTCCTGCGCAAGGAGAACATGCCGCGCGAGACGATCCAGGAGGCGATCAAGATCGCCGCCGTGATCCACGCGGTCGGCGTGACGCTGGAGTCCGAGCAGGGCTGACCCGCCGGAGTCCGGACCGGGGCCGAGAGCACGCCCCAAGCCCGAACACCCGCGCACAGCACGCGAGAACGACCCGAGAGAGCCCGTCCCCACCCGGGGGCGGGCTCTCCCGCGTCACGCCGCTCATCCCCCCGAGCACCCCTCACCGCCCCGCGCGCGACCACCCCACCGGCCGGGACCGAATCGTCCACCGCACCCGAACCGCCCCGCGCACCCAGGTCGCCCGCCACCACCGGGCCGTCCACCGCAGCCGCGCCGACACCGGCCGCGCACCCGCCCCGATCCCCGCCCTCACGACGCCGCCATCCCCGCCAACGCGACCTCCCGATACAGCCCGACCGCGTCCCGCACGCCCATCCCCCGATAGATCCGGCTCCCGGTCGAGATCGCCGTGCGCAGCACCCGCTGGGTGAACACCGGGTCCAGGTCCGGGTGGAAGTCGCCCGAGCGGATGCCGGCGACCAGCGCCCGGGTCCACGTCTCGGAGACCTTGGCGCGCTGCGCGGCCAGTCGGCACGCGGGCAGCTCGTCGCCGCGCACCTCGTTTATCGCCAGCACCGTCGACACGCCGTGGCACGCGTGCGCCTCCACCGTGTGGCCGATCAGACCGGCCAGTCGCTGGACCGGCTCCGGCCGATCCGCGGCGTCCTTGTCGAAGGCGGTGCGCAGATCGCCGAGGAATTCGCCGAGGAGTTCGCCGAGCAACTGCTCCTTGGAGCCGATGTGATGGGCGAGGCTGCCGACCGGGACACCGGCCAGATCGGCGATCCGGCGCACCGTGGTACCGGCGTACCCGTCCTGTTCGAAGAGCAGGTTGGAGGCGATCCGGATCCGGGTGCGCGCGTCGGTGCGGCGCGGTACCCGGGCCATGCGCCGCTCGGCCTCGACCCGCACGTCGTCGCCGGAGCCGTTGCGGCGCAGCGTGGGCATCGTGTGGCGGGCCGGTCCGAGCAGGGTGCAGATGCGCTGCGACGCGTAGCGTCCGGGCCGGACGATGCCGCGCACGAACAGGTCGACGAGCCGACCGGCGGCGGCGTCGGGGTCGTAGCGCCCGCTCGGCCGATACCACTGGGCCATCCCCCACACCGCCGACTGGAGCATCAGCGACAGCAGTACGGGATGCAGGTCGCGGCGCAGGCTGCCCTCCTCGACGCCGCGCCGCAACACCCGCCCCCACAACGCGGATGCCTCGACGGTGCGATCGGACAGCCACACGAAACTGTCACTCCCGGAGAGCCGACGCGACTCGCCGACGACCACGATCGCCGCGTCGGGGCTGTTGCCGATCACTTCGAGGCTGTCCCGCAGCAACCCGCGCAGGGTCTCGACGGGGGCGTCACCGCGCTCGACGGTGGCGCGCTGCCGGCTCATGATGTCGGCGAAGAAGGAGTCGAGCACCTCGAGCAACATCGCTTCCTTGGACGGGAAGTGGTGGTACAGGCTGCCCGAGAGCATGTCGGCGGACTCGGCGATCTGACGAACCGTCGTGGCGCCGTAGCCGCGCTTGGCGAACAGCGCGCAGGCGTGTCTGATGATCTCCGCGCGTCGATCCGCTCGCGGCTTGATGTGACGCTCCGCACCCGCTCGATCGCTCAACACGAGGCAAGCGTAGTACGCCTGGGATTCCCATGCGGAGTCTCACGTTCCGGTAGTCCCTGCCCGCCCCATCCGCCCCGTCATCGACCACTTCGGCACCCCCGCCGAACTCGTCGGACACCCCCATATCCTTGACTTAGTCATACACCTGGTGCAGGGTGAGATCGGGCTGGTCGGCTCGGGCCGGCAACCCGTCGCCACCGTGGCCCGGCCCCCGGGACCGGCCACTCAGGACTCGCTAGGAGCGACCCATGGGCAATCCCGTCATCGTCGAAGCCGTGCGCACCCCGATCGGCAAGCGCAACGGCCGGCTCGCCGGGCTGCACCCGGTGCAGCTGCTCTCGGCCGTACAGCGCGGGCTGATCGAGCGGGCCGGGATCGACCCCGAGCTGATCGACCAGGTGATCGGCGGCTGCGTCACCCAGGCCGGCGAGCAGTCCGGCGACATCGTCAAGCACGCCTGGCTCTACGCCGGACTGCCGCACCGCACCGGCGGCACCACGATCGACTGCCAGTGCGGATCGGCCCAGCAGTCGGTACACCTGATCGCCGGGCTGATCGCGACCGGCGCCATCGATGCGGGAGTTGCATGCGGCATCGAGTCGATGAGCCGCAACCCGCTCGGCCACACCGCCAAGCCAGGCCAGAAGTCGAAGCCGGAGGACTGGGCGATCGACCTGCCCGACCAGTTCACCGCCGCCGAGCGGATCGCCCGCAACCGGGGCATCACCCGCGCCGACGTGGACGCGCTCGGCGTGCGCTCGCAGGCCAACGCCAAACGTGCCTGGGACGAGGGCCGCTTCACCTCGCAGGTGATCCCGGTCGAGGCCCCGATCCTGGACGCCGAGGGCAACCCCACCGGTGAGACCGCCGTGGTCGACCGCGACCAGGGCCTGCGCGACACCACGATCGAGAGCCTGACCCGGCTCAAGCCCGTCCTGCCCGACGGCATCCACACCGCGGGCAACTCGTCGCAGATCTCCGACGGCGCCGCGGCGCTGCTGATCATGGACGAGGACCGGGCCCGCGCGCTGGGCCTGCGCCCGCGCGCGCGGATCGTCGCGCAGGCGATGGTCGGCGCCGACCCGCACTACCACCTCGACGGCCCGAACGACGCGACCGAGCGGCTGTTCGCCCGCTCGGGGATGACCATGTCCGACATCGACCTGTTCGAGGTCAACGAGGCGTTCGCGTCCGTCGTGCTGTCCTGGGCCCAGGTGCAGAAGGCCGACCTGGACAAGGTCAACGTCAACGGCGGCGCGATCGCGCTCGGCCACCCGGTCGGCTCCACCGGCGGCCGACTGCTGACCACCGCGCTGTACGAACTCGAGCGCACCGACAAGCAGTTCGCGCTGGTGACGATGTGCGCCGGCGGCGCCAACGCGTCGGGCACCATCATCGAACGCATCTGAGACGCCCGCCGCATACGACCGAGCCCCGCGCGCCGAAAGGCGGGCGGGGCTCGGTCGTATGCGGCGGGGCGGGTCGAAAGACCCGCGGGCGGCTCAGTACCAGTTGTGGTTCTGCCAGAACGTCCACGCCTGGCACGGGCTGCCGTAGCGCTCGTTCATGTAGCTCAGGCCCCACTTGATCTGCGTCGCGGGGTTGGTCCGCCAGTCGGCGCCGGCGGAGGCGTACTTGCTCGCGGGCAGCGCCTGCATCAGACCGTACGCGCCGGAGGAGGAGTTGGTGGCGTTGACCCGCCAGCCGCTCTCGCGCTCGACGATGTTGCTGAAGCACGTGTACGAGCTCGCGCTCATCATCGACTTGGCGATCGCCTGGGCGTCGGCGGCGGACGCGGACACCTTCTCCACCGCGCCGCGGTTGTCGGATCGTGCCGCGCGCTCGGCGGCCGCCTTGCGGTCGGCCTCCTTCTGGGCGGCTTCCTTTTCGGCGGCGGCCTTCTCGGCAGCCGCCTTGTCGGCCGCTGCCTTCTCCGCGGCGGCCTTGTCGGCCGCGTCGCGCTCGGCCTTGACCCGGGCGGCCTCTTCGGCCTGCACCCGCTGTGCCTCGTCGTAGGCGGCGGTCTGCGCGTCGGCCTGGTGGGTGATACCGGTGCTCAACTGCTGCGCCGCGGGGGCCGAGGGAACCTCGAGAAGCTTCGTGGTGCTCGCTTCGTCTGCCGTCTGGGCGTCGGCGGACGCGGAAACGCCCGTGCCACTGAATCCGACCACGGCGCCAACGGCCGTGACAGCGGTGGCTGACGCCACGGCTATCCCCCGAACCGAGATCCGGCTCACACACGTTCCTTCCGGCAGGCGTGCACCGCGATCCAAGCGGCGAACGGGTCCAACCTCCGGTCTCCCCCGCCCCCTCGGGGGGCGTTTCGGCCTGCGCGCCTGATCGTTCGCCGGGCGCGTGCCGTGGGTGGCGTACAGCAGGTCATGTGTTGAGTTTTCGGGCCGAGCTGTACGCGGAGGTCTTACAAGTCCAGCAGCCTGCCTCAGCCAAACATCGGGAAGCAAATTTCCCGAGACGTGGCGAACATCACAACTCCGGGAATCGCCAAGCCTTTTCCATTTCGCCGCAGACCGTTTCCACCCGGAATATGCGGACACGTCGAAGCCCCGCCGCCGACGTCTCGAAGCAGTCGAGACGTCGCCGACGGGGCCGGTCGAAGCACTCCCGCGGGGCGTTCACCAGGCATCCGTCAGCCCGGCAGGTCCTCCAGCATCTCGGTCACCAGGGCCGCGATCGGCGAGCGCTCCGATCGGGTCAGCGTCACGTGCGCGAACAGCGGATGCCCCTTCAGCTTCTCCACCACCGCGACCACTCCGTCGTGCCGACCCACCCGCAGGTTGTCCCGCTGGGCGACGTCGTGGGTGAGCACCACCCGCGAATTGCTGCCGATCCGCGACAGCACGGTCAGCAGCACATTGCGCTCCAGGGACTGCGCCTCGTCGACGATCACGAACGCGTCGTGCAGCGAACGCCCGCGGATGTGGGTGAGCGGCAGGACCTCCAACATCCCGCGCGCGACGACCTCCTCGATCACATCCGAGGTGGTCACCGCCGACAACGTGTCGAAGACCGCCTGGGCCCAGGGGCTCATCTTCTCGTTCTCGGTGCCCGGCAGATAGCCGAGTTCCTGACCACCCACCGCGTACAGCGGCCGGAAGACCATCACCTTCCGGTGCTGATTGCGCTCCAGGACCGCCTCCAGGCCCGCGCACATCGCCAGCGCCGACTTGCCGGTGCCGGCCCGGCCGCCCATGGACACGATGCCGATGTCGGGGTCGAGCAACAGATCCAGCGCTATCCGCTGCTCGGCACTGCGCCCGTGCAGACCGAACACGTCGCGATCGCCGCGCACCAGTCGAACCTGCTTGTCGGCGGTGACCCGGCCGAGCGCCTTGCCGCGCTCGGAGACCAGCACGAGACCGGTGTGACAGGGCAGGTCGGCGGCCTGTTCGATGTGTGTGCGGTCGTGCTCGAACAGGGCGTCGATGTCGGCGGAGTCGACCTGGAGTTCGGCCATCCCCGTCCAGCCCGAGGTGTTCACCAGTTCGGCGCGGTACTCCTCCGCGCTCAGCCCCACGGCGGAGGCCTTGACCCGCATCGGGACGTCCTTGGACACCAGCGTCACATCGTGCCCCTCGGCCATGAGGTGCCTGGCCACCGCCAGGATCCGCGAGTCGTTGTCACCCAGCCGGAAGCCGGGCGGCAATACCGTCGCGTCGATGTGATTGAGCTCCACCCGCAGGGTGCCGCCGGACTCGCCGATCGGCACCGGCGCGTCGAGCCGCCCGTACTGCGTACGGAGCTCGTCGAGCATCCGCAGCGCGTGCCGGGCGAAGTAGCCCAGCTCCGGGTGGTGCCGCTTGGCCTCCAACTCGGTGATCACGACGACGGGCAGAACCACCTCGTGCTCGTCGAACTTCAAGAGCGCCGACGGATCGGCAAGGAGCACGCTGGTGTCGAGGACATACGTCCGGTGCTGCGGAGCACGGCGTTGGATCGTGGCCACGGAGTGCCTCGCCCCCTCTCAGGGCACGCGCACCGTGCGCCCTGATCGCTCGGAGTCCGGGCCCCGGCCCGAAGGCCGGGTGCCCGACCCTCCTGTCGCCGTGAACAGTGGAGCTTGAAGTGCACGGAAGGGCCTCCCGGGCAGGTGACGGGGTGTCACCCACATATCGCACCGGCCCACATGATGTGCGCCGGCCCGACGGGGTTATGCCCGGCCGCGGGGGGTCCAACACAAACCGGATGATCACACACCGGTGGAACCCCTGGCTCCGACAAGCCCGGTGACGAGGCGTCAGGCCCCGTAGCGGCGATGGCGGGCGGAGTAGTCGCGCAACGCCCGGAGAAAGTCGACTTTTCGGAAGTCCGGCCAGAAGGCCTCGCAGAAGTAGAACTCCGAATGCGCACTCTGCCACAACAGGAAGCCGGACAACCGCTGTTCACCCGAGGTTCGGATGACCAGGTCCGGATCGGGCTGCCCGCGCGTGTACAGGTGCTCCGCGATGTGCTCGACGTCGAGCACCTCGGCCAACTCCTCGATCGAGGTGCCCTTGCCGGCGTGCTCGACCAGCAGCGAGCGCACCGCGTCGGCGATCTCGTGCCGACCGCCGTAGCCGACCGCGACGTTGACGAAGACGCCGGTCAGGTCGGCGGTCTCGGCCTCGGATCGCTTGAGTACCTCGCGCGTGTGTTCGGGCAGCAGGTCGAGCGCGCCCACCGGGTGCACCCGCCAGCGCCGCGCGGCGGCCAGGTCGGTGACCGCGTTCTCGATGATCACCATCAGGTCGGCCAGCTCGTCGGGCGGCCGGTTGAGGTTGTCGGTGGACAGCAGCCACAGGGTGACCACCTCGACACCGACCTCTTCACACCAGGTGAGCAGCTCGTGGATCTTGTCGGCGCCCTTGCGGTGCCCCTCGGCGACCTGCTCGCCGTACGCCTTCGCCCAACGGCGGTTGCCGTCGAGGATGACGCCGACGTGACGCGGTATCACCGTACGGTCGAGCGACGCCTCGATGCGCTTGCCGTACGCGCCGTATGCGAGGTCCCGCAGGCCCATGTCCACCTGCTCCTCCGTCCGTGATCACCCGCGCCGAAAACCCTACTCCCGTCCGACGCCCGCTCGATCTCACGCGGCGGAGGAGGGGCGTGAAGATGCGGTGAAGGTCGGCCCGCGCACGGCGTGTCGCGCCACGACACGCGCTTCGGGGCCGGCCGGGTCCCGGCCAGGGAAGGAACCGGTCGAAACGCCGAGGGCCCGGCGGGAGGAGATCCCGCCGGGCCCGGAGCGTACCGGTATTTTGACGTCGAGTCAGCTCACCCCTCGGCGTACCGTCCGCTCGATGTCGGCGCGGGGCCGGCTCAGCCGTCGAGTCGCGCGACCAGCTTGTTGTACTCGTCCCACAGGCCCTGCGGGGTGTGGGTGCCGAACTTCTCCAGGTGCTCGGGGACCAGTGCGGCCTCCTGCTTCCAGATCTCCCGGTCCACGCTCAGCAGCAGGTCCAGGTCCGCGTCGCTCAGGTCCAGGCCCTTGAGGTCCAGCGATTCGCGCGTGGGCAGTACGCCGATCGGGGTGTCCACGCCGTCGGCGAGCCCTTCCAGGCGCTCGACGATCCACTTGAGCACCCGGCTGTTCTCGCCGAAGCCCGGCCACACGAACTTGCCGTCCGCGTCCTTGCGGAACCAGTTCACGTAGTAGATCTTCGGCAGCTTGTCGGCCGAGGTCGCCCGGCCGATGTCCAGCCAGTGCGCCATGTAGTCGCCCATGTTGTAGCCGCAGAACGGCAACATCGCGAACGGGTCGCGGCGCAGCTCGCCGACCGTGCCCTCGGCGGCGGCGGTCTTCTCCGAGGCGACGTTCGCGCCGAGGAAGACACCGTGCTGCCAGTCGAAGGACTCGGTCACCAGCGGCACCGCGCTGGCCCGGCGGCCACCGAAGAGGATCGCCGAGATCGGCACGCCCTTCGGGTCCTCCCACTCCGGCGCGATCGTCGGGCACTGGGCGGCCGGGACGGTGAAGCGCGCGTTGGGGTGGGCGGCGGGGGTCTCCGACTCGGGCGTCCAGTCGTTGCCCTTCCAGTCGATCAGGTGGGCCGGCGGCTCCTCCGTCATGCCCTCCCACCAGACGTCGTTGTCGTCGGTGAGCGCGACGTTGGTGAAGACCGAGTTGCCCCACATGGTCTTCATCGCGTTGGCGTTGGTGTGCTCGCCGGTGCCCGGCGCGACCCCGAAGAAGCCCGCCTCGGGGTTGATCGCGTAGAGCCGGCCGTCCTCGCCGAACCGCATCCACGCGATGTCGTCGCCGACGGTCTCCACGGTCCAGCCCGGAATGGTCGGCTGGAGCATCGCGAGGTTGGTCTTGCCACACGCGGAGGGGAAGGCGGCGGCGATGAACTTCGGCTCGGCGCCCGAGGGAGGCGTGAGCTTCAGGATCAGCATGTGCTCGGCCATCCAGCCCTCGTCGCGCGCCATGACCGACGCGATCCGGAGCGCGTAGCACTTCTTGCCGAGCAGGGCGTTGCCGCCGTAGCCCGAGCCGAAGGACCAGATCTCCCGGTCCTCGGGGAAGTGCGTGATGTACTTCTCCGTGTTGCACGGCCACGGCACATCCGCCTCGCCCTCGGCGAGCGGTGCCCCGACGGTGTGCACGGCCTTGACGAACTCGCCGTCGGTACCCAGGTAGTCCAGGACCGCCTGCCCCATGCGGGTCATCGTGCGCATCGACACCGCGACGTAGGCGGAGTCGGTGATCTCGACGCCGTAGGCGGCCAGCGGCGAGCCGACCGGACCCATGCAGAACGGCACCACGTACATCGTGCGACCACGCATCGAACCGGCGAACAGCCCGTCGAGCTTGGTGCGCATCTCGGCCGGGGCTATCCAGTTGTTGGTCGGACCCGCGTCCTCCTCCTTTTCGGAGCAGATGAAGGTCCGGTCCTCGACACGCGCGACGTCCCGAGGGTCGGACGTCGCGTAGTAGCTGTTGGGGCGCTTGTTCTCGTCGAGCTTGCGGAAGGTGCCCTTCTCGACGAGGAGGTCGGCGAGGCGCTGGTACTCCTCTTCCGAACCGTCACACCATTCGATTCGGTCGGGCTGGGTCAGCCGGGCGATCTCGCTCACCCAGTCGAGCAGCTGCCTGTGTTTCGTCGGGACCTCGTTGGCCACGATCGCTCCATTTCGCGCCCGGGACGGCGAGTCCCCGGCGTCGGGTTGAGGGTTGCGGGGATTTTATCCGGTCGGTCGAACACGGAACCGCCCGGGATCGGGCCCCCACCTGGAAGTTGTGCCCCGTCCCGGACCGAAAACCCCAAAGACGTGCGCTTTCGCGCCCCCCCGGGACAAGATCTCCCGTGATGCGTCTCACTACGTACTTGCCGGTAACCTACGTCTGCGTAAGTACACTCGGGCCCATGAGTGTGGACGCGCATGGCTTCACGGCGCCCTTGTCGCCCATCAAACCCAGGCTCCGCGGATGGATCCACGCGGGCACCTTTCCGCTGGCGGTGGCCGCGGGCATAGTCCTGGTCGCGCTGTCCGACGACACCAAATCCCGCGTCGCGTGCGGCGTGTTCGCACTGACCGCGGCGATGCTCTTCGGCACGTCGGGGGTATACCACCGCGGCAACTGGGGGCCGCGCGGCGAGGCGGTGTTGCGACGCCTCGACCACGCCAACATCTTCCTGATCATCGCGGGCACCTACACCCCGTTGACCATCCTATTGTTGGGCAAAAGCGACCAAATACTGCTGTGGGCGGTGTGGATCGGGGCCCTCGCCGGCATCGGATTCCGGGTCTTCTGGATCGGTGCGCCCCGCTGGCTCTACACCCCGATCTATGTCGTGCTCGGCTGGGCGGCGGTGTTCTACCTGCCCGAGTTCATGCGCGAGGGCGGCGTCGCGGTGGTGGTCCTGGTGATCGTCGGCGGCGTGCTCTACAGCCTCGGCGCGGTGGTCTACGGGATCAAGCGGCCCAACCCGTCGCCGCAGTGGTTCGGCTTCCACGAGGTCTTCCACGCCTTCACGCTGCTCGCGTTCGCGAGCCACTTCATCGCCGTCGCGCTGGTCGCGCTGCGCTGACCCGACCCACACTCTTCGGCCCGAAGGCCCGCCGCTCCCACGGGAGTTGCGGGCCTTCGGGCTTTTCCGGATTTTCCCCCGAGCTTGGGCTGCCCTTTGCCGAAAAAAGTGACTGCCACTGACTTTTGAAAGCTACTGTCATAAAGTAGTAGCACTCAATAGGAGGTGGCTGTCATGGACGCGACGACGGGCAAGCCGACCCGCACGACCGAGGCCGAGGGGCCGCCGGACCCCAGGCGATGGTGGGCGTTGGGGGCGCTGGTGATCGGCCTCCTGGTGGTCGGCCTGGACACCACGATCATCAACGTGGCGATGCCGACGATGAGCGATCGATTGGGCGCGAGCACGGGCGATCTCCAGTGGATCGCCGACTCCTACATCGTGGTGTTCGCGGCGCTGATGCTCCCGGCCGGACTGATCGGCGACCGCTACGGCCGGCGGCGCTTCCTGCTGGTCGGGCTCACCGTGTTCGGCGTCGGCTCGGTGGTCGGCGCGCTCGTCGGCTCGGTCGAGGGGGTGATCGCGGCCCGCGCGCTGATGGGCGTCGGTGGCGCGTTCATCATGCCGCTGTCGTTGTCCATCCTGCCCTCGCTCTTCCCCGCCGCCGAGCGTGGCCGGGCGATCTCGATCTGGGCCTCGAGCACGGCGCTGGGCATCCCGCTCGGACCGATCCTGGGCGGGCTGCTCCTGGAGCACTTCTGGTGGGGCTCGGTGTTCCTGATCAACATCCCGATGGTCGGGCTCGCCCTGCTGGTCTGCGGGTTCCTGCTGCCGGTCTCCCGCTCCGCCGACGCGCCCCGGGTGGACGTCGCGGTCACGGTCCTGGTGACCGCCGCGCTGACCACGCTGATCTTCGCGGTGATCCAGGCGCCCGAGTGGGGCTGGGGCGACACGCGGGTGCTCACCCTGTTCGGCGCGGCGGCACTGCTCGCGGCGAGCGTGGCGGTACGCGAGAGCCGGGCCCGGCAGCCGATGATCGACTTCGGGCTCTTCCGCGACCGCAACTTCCTGTGGGCCACGATCTCCGCGCTGGTGCCGTCCTTCGCCATGTCGGGCGTGCTGTTCCTGGTCCCGCAGCGGTTCCAGGGCGTCGACGGAAGCAGTGCGCTGGGCACCGGGCTGCGGCTGTTGCCGCTGCTCGGCGGGCTGTTCGTGACCGCGCCGGCCGGCGACAGGGTCACGCCGCGCTTGGGCTACAAGGTGGTCATCCCCGGCGGGATGTTCCTGCTCGGCTGCGGACTGCTCCTGGGCGCGACCGGCTCGGCCGACGACGGCTACGGGTGGACGGCCTGCTGGCTGGTGTTGACGGGGATGGGCCTGGGGTTGTCCCTGGTGCCCGCGATGGACGCGGTGATGGCGGGCGTCGCGCCGGAGCGGGCCGGGATGGGGTCGGCCCTGGTGCAGACGCTGCGCCAGGTCGCGGGCGCGCTCGGGGTGGCCATCCTGGGCAGCGTGCTCGCGTCGGCCTACGTGGACCGGATCGACACGGGCGGGCGTCCCGGCCCGGTCGCCGACACCGCGCGCGAGTCGATCGGCGGCGCGGCGAAGGTGGCCGGCCACGGCGCCGACCCCGCGCTGCTCGACTCGGCCCGCGACGCGTTCGTGCACGGCATGGACCTGAGCCTGCTGATCTGCGGCGTCACCGCGCTTGTGCTGGCCGCCGCGGTGGCGGTCTTCCTGCCTCGCCGCGCCGCGACGACCCCGGCTCCGACGGACGGCGCGAGTGGACCGGGAGCAGTCGGTGCGGCCGGACCGGGAGAATCGGAGCATGACCGCGAAGGAGTCCTCCATCCCTGACCTGCCCGTCGCCCCCGCGGGGCTGCGCGAGCGCAAGAAGATCAAGACCCGGCGGGCGATCCGCCGCGAGGCCTATCGGCTCTTTCGCGAGCACGGCTACGACGCGACCACCGTGGACCAGATCGCCGAGGCCGCGGAGATCTCGCCGAGCACCTTCTTCCGCTACTTCCCGAGCAAGGAGGACGTCGTGCTCACCGACGAGTACGACCCGATGCTCGTGGAGATCCTGCGCAGCGCCCCCGAGGGCACCAGCCTGATCCGGATCGTGCGCAGCGGCGTGGTGGACGCGCTGCGGCGGATCATGCGCGAGGAGGGCGAGGAGATGATCACCCGGATGTCGCTCGTGGTCGGCGTGCCGGCGCTGCGGCGGCGCAGCTACGAACAGCAGATCGAGACGTGGCGGCTGATGGCCGAGACGTACGCCGCCCGGACCGGACGCTCGGCGCAGGACTTCGACCTCCGGGTGGCCGTCTCCTCGATCAACGCGGCGATGGCGGACGCGATCTTGACCTGGGCGGAGGGCGGCTGCGTCGGGGATCCGGCGGTGCTGGTGGACCGGGCGCTGGGGATCCTGGAGGCGGGGTTGCGGGAGGGGCCGTGACGGGGTCGGGGCGGGCTCGGGCCGGGTGGGCCCGGGCCCGGTGGTCGGGCCCTGGCGGGTGGGTTCAGGCGGGTGGGTTCAGGCTCGGGCGACCGCCTTGGCCAGGACCTGGTCGGCCAGTTGCTCGGGGTCGGTCACCGGCGCGTCGCAGGTGAAGTGCCGGCACACGTACGCCGCCGGCCTGCCGCCCACCGGCGTGCGGTCGCGCAGCAGCGGCACCGGCGGGTCCTCGGCCGGGTCGCCCATCGCGACCACGGCGCCGGGCGCGGTGGTCATCAGCGCGGTCAGGTAGAGCGCCCAGGTCGCGTCGTCGTCGCGCGGGCCGACCACGGCGATCTCGCGCGGGCCGTCCAGCCACGCCTCGGCGACCGCCAGGCCCCAGCCGATCCCGCGCGGCGCCTGGGCCGCCAGCACCCGGACCACGCCGAGCGCGCGTCCGGCGGCCTCGCGGTGTTCGGCCGAGCCCAGATACGCCGCGTAGCCGAGCAGGGCGCCGGCCGCGCCCGTCCAGCCCGAGGGGGTGACCCCGTCGGTGGGGTCCTGCGGTCGGCGGAACAGCTCCTCCGCGTCGTCGGCGGTGTCGTACAGCGCGCCGTCCTCGTCCACGAAGTGGCCCAGGATCACGTCCACGAGCACCCCGGCGAAGGTCAGCCACGCGTCGTCGGCGGTCACCGCGTACAGCGCCAGGAACCCCTCGGCCACGTCCGCGTAGTCCTCCAGGACCCCGGCGTTCGGCCCGGGCAGGCCGTCGCGCGAGGTGCGCACCAGGCGGTCGCCCAGCTCGTCGTCCTCGTCGCCGCCCAGGTGCACCGCGATCAGCAGGTCGGCCGCCGCGAGCGCGGCGTCGAGCAGGTCCGGGCGGGAGAACAGGGTGCCGGCCTCGGCCAGCGCGGCGATGGTGAGCCCGTTCCACGCGGCCACGACCTTGTCGTCGCGCCCCGGCCGCGCCCGCTTCCCGCGCGCGGCCGACAACCTCGCCCGTACGTCGGTCAGGCGTTCGAAGTCCTCGGGGTCGTCAGCCAGTTGCAGCACCGACCGGCCGTGCTCGAAGGTGCCCTCCTCGGTCACCCCGAACACCTCGGCGGCCCACGCGCCGTCCTCGGCGCCCAGCACCTCGACCAGCTCGGCCGGGGTCCACACGTAGAACGCGCCCTCCACGGAGTGGCCCTCGGCGTCCGCGCTGTCCGCGTCCAGCGCGGAGGCGAACGCACCCTCGGGAGTGCGCAGTTCGCGCACCACGAAGTCGGCGGTCTGCAACGCGATCCGGCGGGCGAACTCGCTGCCCGTGGCCCGCCACAGGTGGGTGTAGACCCGGATCAGCTGGGCGTTGTCGTAGAGCATCTTCTCGAAGTGCGGCACCACCCACGCCTCGTCCACCGAGTAGCGCGCGAACCCGCCGCCGAGCTGGTCGTAGAGGCCGCCGCGGGCCATCGCCTCGCAGGTCTCCTGGACGATGCCCAGGGCCGCCTCGGACTCGGTCCTGGCGTGGTGGCGCAGCAGGAATTCGAGCACCATCGACGGCGGGAACTTGGGCGCGTGGCCGAAGCCGCCGTGCGCGGTGTCGTAGTCGTGCGCGAGCAGGGTCAGCGCCGCGTCCAGCTCCTCGGCGGTCGGCGCCGCGCCGTCGGTGTACAACGCGCGGGGGGCGGCCAGGGAGGTGGCGATCTGGGTGCCGGTGCGGCGCACCTCGTCGTTGCGGTCCTTCCAGGCGACCTTGACCGCGTGCAGCAGTTGGCGGAACGAGGGCATGCCCTGGCGGGCCTCGTTCGGGTAGTAGGTGCCGCAGTGGAACGGCTCGCCGTCGGGGGTGGCGAACACGGTCATCGGCCAGCCGCCCTGGCCGCCGTTCAGCGCGACCGTGGCCTCCATGTAGACCGCGTCCACGTCCGGACGTTCCTCGCGGTCGACCTTGATCGCCACGAAGTCGGCGTTGACGATCGCGGCGGTGGCCTCGTCCTCGAAGGACTCGTGGGCCATCACGTGACACCAGTGGCAGGCGCTGTACCCCACGCTGAGCAGGATCGGCACATCCCGCCGACGCGCCTCCGCGAACGCCTCCTCACCCCAAGGCCACCACTCGACGGGATTGTCGGCGTGCTGCAACAGGTAGGGCGACGTGGACCCGACGAGACGATTCGGCATGGCGCCATCCTCGCAGGGCCGCCGCGCGCGGGAGTGCTCAGGCGACGGGCGCGCCGTTGTCTTCCTTCTTCTGCGCCGCGTCGGTCGGCGCCGCGTCGGTCTCGGCGGGCTTGCCGCTCTCGGCGGGCTTGCCGCTCTCGTCGAAGTCCACTCGCTTGAGCCGCGTGTTCATCGACTTCAGCAGCAGCCACGTGGCGACCGCCAGGAACGCGACCACCACGAATCCGAGCAGGCCGGGCGTGACCTTGCTTTCCTCGACCGCGAGCTGGACCGCGAGCGACATGACGAACTACCTCCTGGATCGGAACCCCTCGGTGTCAAGAGTGACATCCGATCGCCGGAACGTATGCACCGAGGGCCCGGAAAGTCGCTCCCGGGCCCTCGCGCGTATCGATCGCCGCCGCCTACCGGCGCACGCCCACCCGCACACCCGCGAACAGGTCGTCCTCGGGCAGGTCGGTGTCCACCAGCGACCGCACCAGCTCGTAGTCCTCGGTCGGCCACACCTCGCGCTGTACCGAGATCGGCACGCGGAACCAGAAGCCGTCCGGGTCCACCTGGGTGGCGTGCGCGATCAACGCCCGGTCCCGGGTCTCGAACCAGTCGGCGCACGGCACACGCGTGGTGATGTCGCGCTCGTCCCGGTCGCCCCAGCGCTCCAGCCATTCGCCGTAGGGGGACTCCAGGCCGCGCTTTTGCATGCCCTCGTGCAGCGCCTCGATCCGCGCCCGGGAGATGCCCTGGTTGTAGTACAGCTTCAGCGGCTGCCACGGCTCGCCGGCGCCCGGGTAGGCGTCCGGGTCGCCCGCGGCGTCGAACGCCACCATGGTGATCTTGTGCGTCTGGATGTGGTCCGGGTGCGGGTAGCCGCCGTTCTCGTCGTACGTGGTGATCACGTGCGGACGGAACTCGCGGATCAGCCGGACCAGCGGCTCGGCCGCCTTGTCCACGTCGAGGAGCGCGAAGCAGCCCTCGGGGAGCGGCGGCAGCGGGTCTCCCTCGGGCAGTCCCGAGTCCTCCCAGCCCAGCCAGGCCTGCTCCACGCCCAGGATCTCGCGGGCCGCGTCCATCTCCTTGCGGCGCACCTCGTGGATGTTCGCCTCGATCTCCGGGTCGCCCTGGAGGGCGGGGTTCAGTACCGAGCCGCGTTCGCCGCCGGTACAGGTCGCGACGAGGACCTCGGCCCCCTCGGCGACATAGCGGGCCATCGTGGCCGCGCCCTTGCTCGACTCGTCGTCGGGGTGCGCGTGCACCGCCATCAGCCTCAGTCGATCGTCACTCACCGGAACGTCGCTCCTCATCCGTGCCCCGTGTCCCAGCCGCCGGGTGAACCGCCGGAACCTGTAGAGGGCCGCTCTTGCACCCGACATATAGTGGCCGATAGATCTCGCCCGGGCGCAAACCCGGGCCCGTCCCGCAGGAGACCCGGTGAGCGCAACGCCCGTCACCCGCTACGGCAAGGGCGCCACCCGAAGCGATCGCAAACTGCGGATCGCGTTCGCGGTCTTCATGGTCGTGCTCGTGGCCGGGACGGTGTGGATCGGCCTCGATGTGGCGAACCCCGGCGTGCGCGGGTCTATTCCGAGCTTTCGGGTGACCTCGGATTCCTCGGTGGAGGCCCGGGTCGAGATCCGCAAGGACGCCGACAAGGAAGCCGTCTGCGTACTGCGCTCGCGCGATCGCGACGGCGCCGAGGTCGGTCGCCGCGAACTGCGGTTCGCCAAGGGCGAGAAGCACATCGAGCGCACCGAGACGTTGCAGACGGCGGGCAAGCCGAACACCGCCGAGCTGGAGAACTGTCACACCGTCGGTTGATTGACGCGGCTCCCGCCGCACCGACCGATGTCCTCCGCCGCGCCCGCGGGCGTCCCGTACCGCAACCGACGGCATCCCCGCCGCACCCGCCGGTGTCGCATGTCACCCGGGCTCGGGTGACTGCCCCGGACGGCGGGAGATTGTTACTCTCGAAGCTTCGTCCCCTCACGACCCGAGGTGTTCACACCGCGGACGGTGAGGGGGCGCTGGTATATGTGACCCCCTCCGCCGCCGGGGCCCGCCCGGGCGGCGCGGGGGTCGCGTGTACCTCTTTCGTACGCATCGTGTATTTCGTACGCACCGTGTACGCACCCCCGTCGCAAACCTACGAGGAGCACCCCGTGACCCAGACCAGCGAAAGCGTCACCTGGCTCACCCAGGAGGCGTACGACCGGCTGAAGGCCGAGCTGGAAGACCTGTCGGGTCCCGGCCGTGCCGAGATCGCCGTGAAGATCGAAGAGGCCCGCCAGGAAGGCGACCTCAAGGAGAACGCGGGCTACCACGCGGCCAAGGAGGAGCAGGGCAAGCAGGAGTTGCGCATTCGCCAGCTCATCGGCCTGCTCCAGAACGCCAAGGTCGGCGAGGCGCCCGCGGACGACGGCGTCGTCGAGCCCGGCATGGTCGTGACCGTCGTCTTCGACGGTGACAAGGACGACCCCACCACCTTCCTGCTCGGCTCGCGCGAGGACGCCGTGACCGACATCGAGGTGTACTCGCCCCAGTCCCCGCTGGGCAAGGCGATCAACGGCAAGACCATCGGCCACCAGGCCACCTTCGCGCTGCCGAACGGCAAGACCACCAGTGTCGAGGTCGTGGACGCCAAGCCCTACCGGGGCTGAGCACCGACGCGACACGGCCCGGCCCCCCGCGCGGGGGGCCGGGCCGGCCGTGTTTTCGAGGGTGTGCGGCGCTCGGCCCCGGGGTCAGGAGACCGCGGACCGGTACTTGCGCACCGCCAGCGTGCGGAACAGCGCGACGATCACCACGGACCACAGCAGCGAGGCCCACACCGGGTGCTGCATCGGCCAGGCGTCGGACTGCACGACGCCCGGCGAGCCGAACAACACGCGCGCGGCCTGCACCGTGGCGCTGAACGGGTTCCAGTCGGCGATGTGTCGCACCCAGGGCGTCATCTGCGACGAGTCCACGAAGGCGTTCGAGATGAACGTGACCGGGAACAGCCAGATGATCCCGCCCGAGGTCGCCGCCTCCGGGGTACGCACCGACAGACCGATCAGCGCGCCGATCCAGGTGAACGCGTAGCCCAGAAGGAGCAGCAGGCCGAAGCCCGCCAGGATGCGCGCGGCGTTGGTCGGCTCGGCCGAGCCGGTCCGCCACCCCACGAGCAGTGCGACGGCCGCGAGGATGACCAGCGTCAGGGCCGTCTGCACGAGGTCGGCGACGGTGCGGCCGGTCAGTACGGCACCACGCGCCATCGGCAACGACCGGAACCGGTCCATCAGCCCCTTCTGCGCGTCGTCCGCGATGCCGGCCGCCGAGCCCGCCGTGGCGAAGGTGACGGTCTGCGCGAAGATGCCCGGCATCAGGAAGTCCTTGTAGACGTCCGGGTCGGTGGTATCGCCGATCTTCATCGAGCCACCGAAGACGTACGTGAACAGCACCACGAACATCACCGGTTGGATGATCCCGAACAGGACCATCTCGGGGATCCGGGTCATCCGGATCAGGTTCCTGCGCGCGATGACCCAGGAATCGGCCACCATGCTCATGCGACGCACCCCTCTCCGAACGCCTTGGTCGGCCCGGCCATCAGCTCTTCACCGCCTTGCCGCGACCGCGCTGCGGACCGGCCTCGTTCTCGTCCGTGTCGGCTTCGCCGTCGGCGTCGTCGGTGTTGCCGTCCTCGGTTTCCAGCGCGTGTCCCGTGAGGGTGATGAACACGTCGTCGAGGGTGGGTCGACGCAGCCCGATGTCGTCGATCTCGATGCCGCGTGCGTCCAGTTCGCGGATGACCTCGGCGAGCAGTTTGGCGCCGCCTATGACCGGGACGGTGATCCGGCGCTGGAGCTTGACCACGCCCAGCTCGCCCTTGCCGAACCCGGCCAGCATCTCGGTGGCTTCGGTCAGTCGTTCCTCGTCGTGCACGACCACCTCGACCCGCTCGCCGCCGACCCTGGCCTTGAGCTCGTCGGCCGTGCCGCGCGCGATCACCTTGCCGTGGTCGACCACCGCGATGTCGTGCGCGAGGTGGTCGGCCTCCTCCAGGTACTGCGTGGTCAGCAGCAGCGTGGTGCCATCGGAGACCAGGTTCTCGATCACCCGCCACAGCGCCATGCGGTTGCGCGGGTCGAGGCCGGTGGTCGGCTCGTCCATGAACATCACCGGCGGGCTGACCACCAGGGCCGCCGCCAGGTCGAGCCTGCGGCGCATCCCGCCGGAGTAGGTCTTGGCGGGCCGATCGCCCGCGTCGGCCAAGTCGAACTGGGCCAGCAACTCGTCGGCGCGACGCTTGGCGTCGCGCCCGCTCAGCTGGTACAACTCGCCGACCATCCGCAGGTTCTCCCGGCCGGTCAGGTATTCGTCCACGGCGGCGAACTGCCCGGACAGACCGATCGAGCGGCGGACCTCGTTGGGGTTCTTGAGCACGTCGTGACCGGCCACCACGGCTCGCCCCGAGTCGGGTTTGAGCAGTGTGGTCAGTACGCGTACGCATGTCGTCTTGCCTGCGCCGTTCGGGCCGAGCAGACCGAGGACGGTGCCGGTGGGCACACTCACGTCCACGCCGTCGAGTGCTCGGACCGAGCCGAAGGTCTTGACGAGACCTTCGGCGACGATCGCTTCCTGCATGTCGGTGGATCACTCCTCGTGCGGGTGGGGCAGGGGGTGGGGCCGCGGTCGGATGGATCGATTCGGATCTCCACCATGCGCCCGGACGCGGTGAGTGTGCGACCGCATTTCACCGGCGGCGCGACTCCGGGTGACCGACCGACGGCGCTCGCGTCATCGGTCGGTCGCATCGATCGCGCCGACCCGGTCCCGGTCCCGCACGGCCGCGTCCTCCGTGGGCGGGCATGGCTCGTGCGTCGAGCCAAGCACATGGCACCGACAATCGACGCGCCCGCACGCCGAGAGGGGGCGCGGGCATGCCTGTTCGGCGGTCGGGGCGTCGTGCCCGGAGGCGGCTTCGGCCCGTCCCTGCCTCGCGGTCAGCTCTTGCTGACCGTATAGCCCGCGCCGTACAGCGCCTCCACCACGGCCGCGCAGTGGCTGCGGCCCTTGGTCTCCAGTTGCAGGTCCACGTCCGCTTCGCCGACGCGCAGCGTGGCGTCGGTGCGTACGTGCGACACCGCCGCGATGTTGGCGTCGGTCTCGGCCAACCGACCGAGCAGGGTGGCCAACGCGCCCGGGCTGTCGGGGATCCGCACGCGCAGTGAGAGGTAGCGGCCGGCCGAGGCCAGGCCGTGCCGCAGTACCCGCAACATCAGCAGTGGGTCCACATTGCCCCCGGACAACACCGCGACCACCGGGCCCTCGATCGGCTCGCCGACCTCGAGCAGCGCCGCCACCGACGCGGCGCCGGCCGGTTCGACCACCAGCTTGGCCCGCTCCATGCACAGCAGCAGCGCCTGGGACAGGGACTCCTCGCCGACGGTCCGGATCGCGTCGGTGTACTCGCGGATCAGCGCGAAGGGCACCTCGCCGGGGCGGCCGACCGCGATCCCGTCGGCCATCGTGCCGAACGAGGGCAGCGACACGGGGGCGCCGGCGGCGAGCGAGGGCGGGTAGGCGGCGGCGGACGCGGCCTGTACGCCGATCACCTTGACATCGGGGCGAAGTGCCTTGACGGCCACAGAGATTCCGGCCAGCAGGCCGCCGCCGCCGGTGCCCACGAGGATGGTCTTGACATCGGGGCACTGCTCCAGGATCTCCAGGCCCACGGTGCCCTGGCCGGCCACCACGTCGCGGTGGTCGAACGGGTGGATGAACACCGCGCCGGTCTCGTCCGCGTGGGCGCGCGCGGCGGCGAGCGCGTGTTCGACGTTGTCCCCGCCGAGGATCACCTCGGCGCCGTAGGAGCGGGTCGCGGCGACCTTGGGCAGCGGCGCGCCGGCCGGCATGAACACGGTGGACGCGACACCGAGGGTACGGGCCGCGAGCGCGACGCCCTGCGCGTGGTTGCCGGCGCTGGCGGCGACCACGCCCCGGGCCCGCTCGGCCTCGGACAGTCCCGCGATCCGCACGTAGGCGCCGCGAATCTTGAACGACCCGGTGCGCTGGAGGTTCTCGCACTTGAGATGGACGGGTGTGCCGACCCGATCGGTCAGCGCCCGACAGGACCGCATCGGCGTCTCGCGGACGACACTTTCCAACATCTTCCGCGCGAGGCGGATGTCATGGAGATTCACCACGTCCGAGGCAGGGCTGCTCATACGCCGAGTGTCGCACCAACCGACCCTGCCCCCGCGCCGGGTGCCGTGTTGCCCGAAGGGCGCGGGGGCCACCTGCGGCCCCCTACTGTTCTGTGCTCCCGAGGCGCCCTCCTTCGGGAAGGCCCGGTCCCGACTCCGCCCGCCGCCGGGCCGATGGCCGGCTCGGTCGACGTGGCTGCCGGTCCGCTCTCGGCCGGCGTGTCCCGCGTCACGATGGCACGGTCATCGCGTGGAGGGCGCGGTCACGACTCCGATGTGGTGCGGCTTTGGCGGCGTTCCATGGAGGCGTTGAATCTGGTGAGGAGGGTGGTGAAGCGTTCGCGGTCGTCCAGGCTCCAGCCTTCGCAGATTTCGGCCATCAGGCGTTGGCGGGCGTTGCGGACCTGGTGGAGGCGGTCGCGGCCCTCGGTGGAGAGTTCGAGGAGGACCGCGCGGCCGTCGTCCGGGTTGGGGACCCGGTCGACCAGGCCCTGTTCGACCAGCGGGGTGACCTGGCGGGTCACCGTGGACGAGTCGATCGTCATCGCCTGCGCGAGGGCCTTGACGCCCATCGGGCCGCCCGCCTCCAACCGGCCGAGCAGCAGATAGGCCGCGCGGTCCATCGAGTTGCGCAGTTCGCCGACGGCGCCGAGGCGGGTCTGCTCGGCGCGCCGCGCGAAGAGGGCCACCTCGTGCTGCAGGCGGTCGTAGAGCGGGTCCGCAGAGCCGGTGGGGTCGATCGGGTCCTGTTCCGGTGTCATCGCCGCTCGTTCGTCGATCCGATGTGATTCTCCGAGGATATTGCGCGGACCGGGATCACCGGGCCCCGACCGGACGATTCCACCCCGCAATGCCGCCGAGGGTTTTACCGTGGCCACAACGGGGTGTTTTGCCGTCGTTGCCGGAGTGCGGGCCCGGTGACGGGGATGCGGTGTCGAGGGGCGATATGTCGCGGCCCGCGACTACCCGGACAGGTGTGGGGCAGCAGCACAGACAGAGCGGCGACGGCACCGAGCCGGGCCCGAGGGCATCCGCTCGGCAGACCTGCGGGAGGCACCGTGCACAAGCGCGACGCTCGCGAGTTCGAGGTTTTCGTCCATACGGTCGGCACGCAGTTGCTGCACGCCGCGGATCTGCTCACCGGTGACCGACAACGCGCGGAACGCCGGGTCGAGCGGGCGCTGGCGCATACCTGTCTGAAGTGGAGCCGACTGCCGAGCCAGGATCCGGTACGCACCGCGTGGCGGGCGCTGATGGCCGGCTACCTGGATCCGTGGCGTCCGGGGCCGCGCGGGCACGACCACGAACTCCCGGACGCGGGCGAGCCGTTCACGACGCTGGACCGGCTCGGCCGGCTGGAGCGGGCCGCGGTGGTGTTGCGGCTTTACGCGCGGTTGGACGAGTACGACGCGGCCGAGGCGATGGGGCTGCCGGTGGAGACGGTGTCCGAGGCGTGGCGGCGCGGGATGGCGCAGGTCCTGGCCGGCGGCGGGCTGGTCCGCGCGGCGCCGGTCGGGGTGCGGGAGGCGACGGATCTCGCCGCGGGCGCGGAGGCGTACCGATGAGCGTGACCGTGTCGCCGCCGGGTGCGGCGGACGCGGAGGAGGTGCCCGAGGCGCCGGAGTTCCCGTATCGGCCGCTGCCGCCGAACCTGGCCCGGCGGGTGCGGCGGCGGGCGGCGCTGCGCAGGATGCGCCACGTGTTCGGCTCGGTCGTAGTGGCCGGCGCGGCGGCCGGCGGCCTGTGGCTGGCCGTCCCGGGCAGCGGCGGCGGGGGCGGCCTGCCGCCGGCGCCGCCGGATCCCACGCCGCTGTGGCCGGTGGACCGGAGCCAGTCGTCGGATCTGCGTACCGACGTCGGCTTCGGCGCTTCGGCGTGGATCGGCGACAGCGGCCCCGAGGGCGAGTCGTCCTGGTGCCTGGGCGGCGCGGCCGAGCCGGACGAGGCGCGGTGTCGCTTCCTGCCCGCCCCGGGGCGGCTGGACACGGCGATCATGCCTTCGGGCCGGTACGCGCCCGCCGGACAGCGGTTGGTGGTCACCGTCCTGATCGGGCGCGGTACGACCGCCCCGGCGCTGCGGGGCGAACTCCACGACGCCGCGGGCAGCCGACGGATGCGTCTGGACCGCCCGGCGGACCTGCCCGGGGTGGCCTACCTGTGGGCCTTCACCGGCGGGACCCCGGTCTCGATCACCGTCTACGACGAGGCGGGCAACCTGGTCGCGGCCTGCGCGGGTTGTACGGACGAGGCGCGATAGGGCCGGTGCCGGCCGGGGGTCGGCGGGGCCGCGAGCGCCGGGTGGGCCGACCGGCCCCCCGGCGCTCGGGACGCGGCAGCGACGCCAGGGACCCGATGCCCGGCGCCCGGCGCCCGGCCCTGGGTATCGCGCCTCAGCCGAGGGCGCGTTCCAGGTCGGCCAGCAGGTCGTCGGCGGATTCGATGCCCACCGACAACCGCACCAGGTCGCCCGGGACCTCCAGCGGCGAGCCCGCCGCCGAGGCGTGCGTCATCCGGCCCGGGTGCTCGATCAGCGACTCGACACCGCCGAGGGACTCGCCCAGGATGAAGAGTTCGGTCCGGTTGCACACCTTGACCGCGGCCTCCTCGCCGCCGTTCACCCGGAACGACACCATGCCGCCGAACGCCTTCATCTGCTTGACCGCGACATCGTGGCCCGGGTGTCCCGGCAGCCCGGGATACATCACCTCGGCCACGCGCGGGTGCCGGGAGAGCAGGTCCACGACCCGCTCCGCGTTGGCGCAGTGCCGGTCCATCCGCACGCCCAGCGTCTTGAGCCCGCGCAGCGTCAGCCACGCGTCGAACGGCGCGGGCACGGCGCCCATCGCGTTCTGGTGGAACGCCAACTCGGCGGCCAGACCGGCGTCCTTGACCACGAGCGCGCCGCCGATCACGTCGGAGTGGCCGCCCATGTACTTCGTCGTGGAGTGCACCACGATGTCCGCGCCCAGGGTCAGCGGCTGCTGGAGGTAGGGCGAGGCGAAGGTGTTGTCGACCACCAACAGCGCGCCCGCGTCGTGCGCGACGGCCGCGAGGGCGGCGATGTCGGCGACGCCGAGCAGCGGGTTGCTCGGCGTCTCGCACCACACGATCCGGGTGACGCCGGGCCGGATGGCGGCCCGTACCGCGTCGAGGTCGCCGGCGTGCGCGGGGGTGTACTCGATCCCCCAGCGCGAGGCCACCTTCGCGAACAGTCGGAAGGTGCCGCCGTAGGCGTCGTCCGGGATCACCGCGTGGTTGCCCGGCGCGCACAGGGCGCGCAGCAGGCAGTCCTCGGCCGCGAGTCCGGAGGCGAAGGTCAGCGCCCTGGTGCCGTCCTCCAGGGCCGCGACGCACTCTTCGAGCGCGGTGCGGGTCGGGTTGCCGGAGCGGCTGTACTCGTAGCCGCCGCGCAGCCCGCCGACGCCGTCCTGCTTGTAGGTGGACACCTGGTAGATCGGCGGAACCACGGCCCCGGTCAGCGGGTCGGGTTCCTGCCCGGCATGGATCGCCAGGGTCTCAAAGCCGTGCGATTGGGTCATGACCGGAAACGTTAGTCGCCCCGACGCGCTCCGGCGCGCATCCGGTCGATCCGACGGACAGGGGCTAGGAGCGCAGCAGGCGGTCGAGCATCAGCCGGGCGGCCTGGGTCGCGCGGGTGCGCACGTCGGCCATGTGCTCGGGGCCGGGGGCGCTGAAGTAGGCGGACATCGCCACGGTGTCCTTCCGCAGGGTCACCACGACGTACGCGTACGGACTGCCGCCCGACTTCAGGTACATCAGGCCCTCCTCGGCGAACACCTCGTCGGCCTCGGCGAAGGTGGGCTGCGGGGCGCCGGGGGTGTCCTTGGCCTGGGTGCCGTCGGTGTAGGTGCGGGTCGGGCAGCGGTCCTTGACCTGTCGCGCGTTCTGGACCTGATCGCGCGCGCCGCGCACGTCCTTGTGCACGATCGCGCTGGTGCTGCCGCTGGAGAGCGTGTTCGGCTGCGCGGCGTCGGCCTGTTGGACCTGGCGCACCCACTGGCCGATGATGCTCGACGGCAGCGGCACGGTCTGCTGCGTACAGTCGGCGGCGTAGTCGGTCCAGGTCTCGCCGGCGAACTCGTAGGTGCTCTGCTTGACGAAGCCGCCGCCCCAGTCCTCGGGGGTCAGCGCCAGCGAGCGGGCGAGCGTCTGCGCCTGCTCGGGGCTGCGGCTCGGCGGCGCGGTGGTGGCGGACGGCCGGGAGGTCGCGGTGGTGGACGCGGTCGTGCCCGGGGTCGCGCCCGGGCCCTTGGCCGCGGGGCTCGCGTCGGTGGACGTCGCGTTCGGGACGACCGCGAACGGCCCGTCGCCGCTGTCGGCGCAACCCGCGAGCAGCAAGGCGCCCAGGAGCGGGCCGATCGCGCGGAGCATCGTTGATCTCGTGCCGGATCCCGCGCGGATCGTGCCGGATCCTGCGCGGATTCTCGTGCCGTTCATCCGATGACTCCCCCGTGAGCGTGAATCGACATGATATTCACCGTGCTCGCGCGAGGTCGGCGCGGTCGCGTCGGGTCAGCGCAGGTACACGGTGGTGCGGGCGACCATCTTGGCCAGCGCGTCGATCGCCTGGTTCTTGGCCGACTCGTAGGTCTTGTCGCCCCGGTCGACGACCGCCGCGGTGAGCACCATCTGGCCCTGCCGAGCCGTCACCCACACGTACTGGAACGGCGCGCCGCCGTGGCCGGAGACCCACTGGGCGCGGGCGACGTGGACCTCGTCGATGCCCTCCACGGTCAGGTCCAGGACCTGGATGCCGTTCAGCTTCTCGTCGCCGCCGAGCACCTGGTTCGGGCAGCGCCGGGCGTCGGCGAGGCCGGTCTGCATGTCGGTACGGGCCGCGAGGGCGGTGGAGTAGACGGTCGCGGAGGACGTGGCGAGCGTCTTGCTGAGGTTGTCCACGCTCGGCTTGCCGTCGGGGATGTACACGTAGCGATCCATGGTCGCGAGCGCCCCCGGGGTGGTGCCCTGGAGCGCCTGCTTGCAGTCGGTGCCGGTGATCACCCGGTCCAGCGCGGTGTGTTCGTAGTTCTGCTCCTGCGGGACGTAGGCGTCACCCCAGTCCTTGGGGACGAGCGCGACGGCGGAGACCACGGTCTTCGCCCGCTCGGTGGTCAGCGTCACATCGGCGCGAGCGGTCGTGGTCGGGCGCGGCGTGGCACTCGTGGCGACCGGCTCCGGCGTGACCGGATCCGGCGAGGGCGGCGGTGGCGGTTCCGGGTTCTGCGTCGAACTCTGGCTCACGGTGGGCGAATCGCTCACCCCGAGGCCGAACGGCCCGCCCTTGGACGACCCACCGGAACACCCCGCCACAAGCACCCCGCTCACGAGCAGGGCCGCCGCCATCCCCACCTTGCGCACCATGAAACGCCCCCGCCTCCCGAAACCCCAGCGTCGAAAACCATTCAAGCGGGTGGCGCGAACTCCCGTGGCACAACTGCGGGGACTGCACGAAACAGCCTTGAATCCTGCGGGAGTTCCCCCGAAGGCGCAACCCGATCACCCGTATCCGCCGCAGCCCGCAACCGCCGACCGCCCTGCGGCGCACCGACGGATGGCGATCGACCGGTTGCGACCCATAAGCGCGTCTTTGTCTGCGGACCCGCGTCGATAGCGGTCCTCGGAGCGGTGAGATGCTTCGATGCCCGACGCAGTCGACTCCACCGCAGGGACTTCATGAGTATTCTCGACAGCACCACGAAGCCGGCGTCGCAGCCGAATCCGAACGTGCGGGCCCCTCGCTCCGGTCCAGGTCGAGGTGCCGGAGTCGACGGTCACTCGCGTTTGGCGGTCCTGGACGGCCTGCGCTTCGTCGCTGCCTTGAGCGTGGTGCTCTTCCACTTCGGCGGTCAGGCCGCGAACACGTCGGAAAAGATCTGGGGGCAGGCGAACGCCGTCATGTTCCCCAGGGCACAGGGCGTCTTCGCCTTCGGCCTGCTCGGCGTCGAGCTGTTCTTCCTGATCAGCGGCTTCGTCATCTGCATGAGCGCCTGGGGGCGCAGTCCGCGCCAATTCTTCGTCTCGCGCGTCGCCCGGCTCTAC
This sequence comes from Embleya sp. NPDC020630, assembly GCF_044334985.1. NCBI lineage: Bacteria > Bacillati > Actinomycetota > Actinomycetes > Kitasatosporales > Streptomycetaceae > Embleya > Embleya sp. NPDC020630. The sequence goes on along the minus strand of NZ_JBIRUB010000008.1, from coordinate 323,084 downwards.
CCCATGTATTGGGTCGCGGTACTGCTCACATCGGCTGTCCTGGTCTCGGTCACCACCCCGCTGGCTGCTCCGAGTTTCGACACGGTGCTCACCAACCTGACGATGCTCCAAACCCCGCTCGGGGTGTCGAACGTGGACTCCGTTTACTGGTCTCTGTGGCCGGAGTTGGCCTTCTACCTGAGCTTCTCGACCGTCGTGTGGCGCGGCGTCACGTACGGCCGCGTCGTCGTCTTCGGCGGCGTGTGGATCGTGGCCGCAGCGCTCGCCCCCGCGGTCGACAACCAGGCATACACGCTGCTCGTCAATCCCATGTCCGCGCCGTATTTCGTCGCGGGCATGGTGTTCTATCTGATGCACCGATTCCGCCCGACGCCCCTGCTGTGGGGAATCGTCGGCATGTCGTGGCTCCTGGGGTTGCACTACCTCCTGGCCCGAACCGACGGTCGGCTGGACTGGGAAATGTGGTCTCCCCGACAGGCGTCGCTGATCCTGCTCATCACGACGTTCTACCTGCTCATCGCGGCGGTGGCGCTCGGTTGGACGGCCCGGATCCGGTGGCACTGGCTGAGCGTGGCGGGTTCGATCACCTTTCCGCTCTACGTGATCCACTACTCGATCGGGGTCACGATCATCCACGCACTGCGCGATCGGGTCGCGCCGTGGCCGCTCTTCACCGGCGTGGTGGTGGGCATGGTGATCACCGCGTACGTGCTGCACCGAGTCGTCGAGCGGCCGCTCGGCCGATGGATGCGTCGAGCCCTCACCTCGGACTCGTTCACCCTGCGGGAGCCGGCGGGCCGGTAGGCCGACAACCGCTGCGTCTCGCCCCACTTCGCGGCGTTTGACCCCACGCCGGCGTACCGGAACGTCATGAGCGTGGCGGTCGGCTCTTGTTGCCGAGCCGAACGCTGTGTCATATATGTCTAGACCAATTGCTCCTCGGTGGTGATCGGTGGAGAGAGGCGTTGTGGCGCGACGGGTGGCACGGATCGGCTTGGCCGGCTTGGTCGTTGCGCTGGCGGTGAGCGGGTGTTCGGACGACGGGCGGGATACCACGCCGCCGCCGGTGCCGGTCGAGGTGAGCGCGCTCGCGTCGAGTTCGGTGTCGGTGCACGTGATGTGGCGGGCCGATCCGAGCGTGGCGGTGTTCGAGGTGTATCGCGGCGACGCCAAGGTGTTGGACGTCACCGGCGGGCGGCACATGGTGGACGTGGGCGGGCTGACGCCGGGGACCGCGTACACGTTCTCCGTGCGGGCCCGGGACCGGGCCGGGAACGTGTCGGCGGCGAGCCCGCAGGTGCCGGCCACCACGCCGTCCGTGGTCCAGGGCGAGCGCGTGCCGCCGACCGCGCCCGGGAATCTGCGCGGCCAGGCCCGGGGCAAGGACGGGGTGACGCTGACGTGGGAGGCGGCCACGGACGACGTGGGGGTGACCGCGTACGACGTGTGGCAGGCCGGCGTACGCGTGCACAGCGTGGCCGCGGATCGCACCACGGCGGTGGTCACCGGGTTGCGCCCGGGCACCGAGTACGTGTTCACCGTCACCGCGCGCGACGCCGCCGACAACAAGTCGCCGGCGAGCAGCCCCGTCACGGTGGTCACCGAACAGGGCGCCGGCAACGGTCGCAACACCGCGCCGACCGACCTGCGCGCGATCCCCCGCACCGCGGCGGACGGCACCTACGTGGACCTGACCTGGACCCCGCCGGACGTGGACGGGGTGGTCGCGAGCTACGAGGTGTACCTGGACGGGCGGTTCCTGACCACGGTCCAGTGGGGCGCGGCGCCGCCGACCGAGACGGCGCGGTACAGCCTGCCGCTGGGCGATCGGCCGGCGGTGGGACACGTGCTGAAGATCCGGGGGCAGCTGCCCGACGGGACGTGGGGCGAGTTCTCGGCCGACCTGACCGTCACCGACGCGCCGCCCGGCGCCGCGACGCCGGGCGGGCCGTGAGCGCCGGGCGGGCCGGGCATCGGCGCGTGCGGCGCGGCGGGTGCTCGGCTCAGCGGGACTTGGACGCCCGCAGACCGCGACCCGTCCTCGGCGCACCCGTCGGGTTCTCCGGGACGGCCGGCATCGCCGAGCGCGGCGGGCGATTCGCGCGGGTCTTCGCGACCGGGCCGATCTCCCGGGTCAGCCAGCCGCACACGAGGTTGACCGCGTAGTTGAGCTCGGCCTTGTCGAGCGGGCGGCCCTGGGGGATGCCGTGCACTTCCTCCAGGCAGCCGCGGCAGCAGGTGGCCGTGGCATGCTGCGCGACGAACACCGGGTGGCCCCGGTACGGGGTCTGTCGGCCGTCCTTGCTCGGCTTGGCGGGGCCGAGGCGCCGGGCGATCACGTCGTACGCGTACCAGCGCACGCCGGACTCGCCCAGGGTCACGGCGACGGTGCGTTCCCGGCCGGGAAGGTGGAACCGGGAGCGGGAGGGAAGTTTGCCGATCGCGTCCAGGCGGGCATCGAGCGGCTCGGGCCTGGCGCCCTTGGAGGTCTTGGTCGTCATATCGCCTCCAACGGTAACCCGTTTGGCCGGGGCCGGGTGCGCGTCCGGCTCAGGCCAGGTGCTTGTGGAAGATCGTGGTGGAGCGCAGCACACCCGAGGCGTCCGCCGCGTAGGACGGAATGGCGCCCGACTCGATCCAGCCGGCGCGCTTGTACAGCCGCTCCGCGCCGCTGCCGGTCTGGGTGTCCAGGGTGAGCAGACTGCGGCCGGACGCGGCGGCGAACTGCTCCGCGGTGGACAGGAGTTCACGGGCGATGCCGTGGCCTCTGGCGCGTCGGTGCACCAGCAGCTTGGAGATCGCGGCGCGGTGCCGGCTGTTCGGCATGCCGGCGAAGCGGAGCTGGATGGTCCCGGTGACGCCCTCGTGGTCCGAGGTCGCCCACACGATGATCCGGTTGTTGCGTATCTCGGCGGCCTGCGTCGCCCACCACTCGGCGGCCGCGTCGATCGGCAGCGGGGCGAGGAAACCGACCCCGGCCCCGTCGTCCACCGCGTCCACGAGCAGCGCGGCCAGACCGGGGGTGTACGTGACGAGATCGATCGCGGAGAGCCGGACGGGCGTTGTCATACAACCATTCTCCCGCGCCGTTCGATCAGCCCCCGACCAACCCCGCGCCCGATCGCCGGCGGCCGGCGGGGAGGTGTGGTGGGGGGCCTGGGCGGCGCGGGTGGCCGGTGCGGTCAGCGGGCCCGGTCGTACGTCTCCCGGTTGACGAGCACCTCGTCCACGTGCGCCTCGGCCCAGTCCTGGACCGCCCGGTAGGTGTCGATCAGGCTTTCGCCGAGGCGGGTGAGCGTGTATTCGGTGCGCGGCGGGACCTCGGCGAAGACCTCGCGGCGGATCAGCCCGTCGCGTTCGAGGTCGCGCAGGTTGGTGGTGAGCACCTTCGGGGTGATGCCCCGGACCCGAAGGCGCAGCTCGGTGAAGCGCAGCGTGCCGGCGGCCAGGTTGAGGATGATCAGCACGCTCCAGCGCGAGCCGAGGCGGTCCAGGACGTGCCGGCTGCGGCAGTCCGGCGAGTCGGTGAGCAGCCTCGCCGCGAGACCGGCCGCGCCATTGGTATCCACAAGGAAACAATAGCACTTCAAGGTGCTCGATATCCGTCGGTAACAAATGGCTTGAACTGCGGTGTTGGATGGTGTCGTAGCTCTTCCACTTCCCGAGAACACGAGGACTTCATCATGGCCAGGATCGCCCTGTTCGGCGCCAACGGCGGTATCGGTGTGCACATCCTTCGCGAGGCCCTGGGCCGCGGTCACCACGTCACCGCGGTGGTGCGCGATCCGGCCCGACTCGCCGGCGAGGAGCACGAGCGGCTGACGGTCGTCACCGGCGACGCGACCGACCCGGCGTCCGCGGCCTCGGTCGCGGCCGGGCACGACGCGCTGGTGAGCGCGATCGGCGGCGGGTACGTGGACGGCGCCGCGCACGCCGCGCTCGTGGTGACCGCGGCGAAGGCGCTGACCGAGGGGCTGCGCTCGCTCGGCGACGCGGCGCCCTCGCGCGGCCTGTTCGTGGTCGGCGGCGCCGGCTCGCTGCGCACGCCCGGCGGCGACCGGGTGTGGGACGCGCAGGGCATCCCCGAGTTGGCGGTACAGATCATGCGCGGGCAGGGAGCGGCCCTGGACCACTACCGCACGGTGACCGACGTGACCTGGACCTACCTCTCCCCCGCCGCCGACATCGGCCCCGGCGAGCGCACCGGCGCCTACCGCACCGGCCGCGACGACCTGGTCGTGGACGCGGACGGGGTGAGCCGCATCTCGGTCGCCGACTACGCGGTCGCCCTCCTCGACGAGATCGAGACCCCGAAGCACACGGGCGAACGCTTCACGGTGGCGTACTGACCCCACGGCGCGGGCGGGGCCATCGGTCGACCGACGGCCCCGCCGTCCCGAGGCCTGTCCCGAGGCCCGCCCGCCCCCGTGTCAGCCGTTCGGTGGACAGCCGGTGTACGTCGGTCGGTCGTCCTGTCCACCGGCCCCCGACCGGCAGGCTGATGCATGTCAGCGAACGGGCCGTAACGGGCCGAAATCGGGGAGCCGGGAACCATGAGCATCGCCACCATCGCCTTCACGAAGGACACCACCGCCACGGCCCGCACCTCCGCCGCCCCCGCCCCGCTCGTCGAGGCTCCCCGGGGCCTGCCCGCCTGGTACTTCGCGATGGTGGGCGTGTCGGTCGGCGGCTGCGACGTGGCGCAGGGCTACCCGTCGCTGTGGGCGTACCTGATCCCGCTCGTGGTGGTGAACATCGTGGTCTCGTTCACCGTGATGCGGGCGCGGATGAAGTTCTTCAAGGCGATGATGCGCAACAGCCACACCCGGATGCTCGCCCTGGCCCTGGTCGCCATCCGCTTCGGCCTGCGCCTGCTGATCCACCTGGTCGGCTTCGAACTCGCCGCGCAGACCGGCCACCTGGTCGTCGGCGTCGTGATGGGCCTGTTCGCCACGTTCGGCGCGATGATCGACCAGTGGCTGATCATCCGCGCCCTGAACCGCGCGAACACGAAGGCCGCCACGCGGGTCGAGGGCTGACCTCGGTCCCGCTCCAGAAACCGCAACACCGCCAACGCCCGCCGATGATGACTCCGCTCGTCCGGAAATGGTGCGGCTGGGCGAGATCGTCGAGCGTCTGGGGCGCCTGATCGGCGCGGTGGCGGTCGATCCCACGCCGGTACTGGAGCCGGTGCCGGACTGGCCGGCCGAGCGGTTGATCCACACCGTGGGCCTGGCCCCCGCAGAGGTCGCGGCGCTGGAACTGCCGGAAGCCGTGGATCGGTGGACCGAGTTCTGTACCCGACTCCGCGAAGCGTGATCGCGGAGGACATGCCGCCGCCCGGCGCGGGCTCCCTTTCGGGGCTCGGGCCGGGCGGGGGGTGGGGAATGGGCCTCAGACCAGGGCCGGTTCGCGGGTTTCGGTGGGGGTTTTCGGGGTGGGGTCGGGGAGCTGGTTTTCCCTGGCGCGCTTCGGGAGGAGGAAGCCCAGGGCGAAGGCGACCGCGGTCAGGGCGAGGGCCAGGAGGGTGGTGCGGCGGATCGCGTCGAGCGAGGAGCGGATGTGGGTGTCCGCGCTCGCCTCGGCGACCGCGGCGGTCGCGGCCGGCGGCACCTGGAGGGTGCGGCAGCTCGTCGGGACGGTGTCCGGGTCGGTGGCGTTCTCCCGGTCGTCCAGGCAGGCCCGCAGGCCCGCCACGATCGAGTCCTGCGTCCCGGTCGGCACGCCCGCCGCGCTCATCTCCGCGCGCAGCCTCGGCGCCGCCGACGTGTCGAAGTTGTGCGTGGCCTGGGCGCCGATCACCCCGAAGAACACCGTGCCCAGGACCGCGATGCCCAGCGAGGCGCCGAGCTGTTGCAGGGATTCCAGCGCACCGGACGCCGAGCCGACCTCGTGGTCCTCGACCTCGCCCATGATGATGTCGAAGACCGGGACGAAGATCATGCCCATCCCGAGGCCGAACACCGCCAGCGGGCCGAGCAGGTCGCCGCTGCCCAGGTCCGTCTCGGCCTGCCTGAAGACCAGGTAGAGCCAGCCCGTCCCCGCCGCCATCACGGTCAGCCCGATGTGCAGGATGCGCCGACCCAGCCTGCCCATCACCGCACCGCTGAACCCGGACCCGAAGAACGCGCCGAGCGCCCACGCGCCCATGGTCAGGCTCGCCCGGGTCGGCGTGTACCCGAGGCTCATCTGCAGGAACAGCCCGATCGCCATCGAGATGCCGACGATCGCGCCGAAGAACACCATCACGAACCCGACGCCCGAGGCGTACGACCGGCGCCGGAACACCCCGAGCCGAATCAGCGGCACCCGACCGGCCGCCTGCCGCCGCAGCTGGTACACCGCGAACCCGGCGAGCACCGGCAACGACGCGCCGCACTCGATCAACGACCAGAGCGGCCAGCCCAGTTCGCGACCCTGCACCAGCGGGTGCACCAGCATGAAGGTGCCGACCCCGGCGAGCACCATGCCGAGCACGTCCAGCCGCCCGCCGGTCTCGCTCGGCGCCACCTTCGGCAACATCCGCCCGCCGACGAGCAGCACGAAGGCGCCCAGCGGGAGGTTGATCAGGAAGATCATCCGCCACCCGGTGCCGAGCACGTCGCCGTCCACGAGCACACCCGCGACGATCGGCCCGAGCACCGTGGACAACCCGATCGCCGGGCCGAACACCGCGAACGCCCTGCCGAGTTCGGCCGGCGGGAACAGGTCCCGGAGCAGCCCGAACGTCTGCGGAATCATCAGCGCCCCGAACAACCCCTGGAGCACCCGCGCCACGATCAGCGTCTCCGGCGACCATGCGGCGGCGCAGGCCACCGACAGGGCGATGAAGCCGACCACGCCGACCATCAGCATGAACTTGCGGCCGTACATGTCGCCGAGCCGCGCGCCGGTGAGCAGGCCCACCGCGAGGGCCAGCGTGTAGCCGGCCGCGATCCACTGGAGGCTGGAGTAGCCGCCGCCAAGGTCCCGGCGGATCGCCGGTGCCGCGACGCCCACCACGCTGGAGTCGAGCAGGTTCATCAAGGTGGCGGCCAACACCGCCAGCAGTCCGAGCCAACGCTGCCGGGTGCCGACGACGGGCCGGGAGGACGGGGACGACGGGGTGGCGAGGGTCTGCTCGCCGCTGATTTCCGGGCTCTTTTCCACGCCTCCGACACTAGGGGTCAAACAGGCAAGGTCCGTTCCTGTTTATCCCGGGCGGAGCCGGCAGACTTCGGCTCATGTTGGAAACCTCCGCGCGCCTGTTGCGCATGCTCTCGCTGATGCAGACGCGGCCCGACTGGACCGGACCCGAACTCGCCGAACGGCTCGGCGTGAGCGGCCGGACGGTCCGCTACGACATCGAGCGTCTGCGCAGTCTGGGCTATCCGGTCGACGCACGTCGAGGGGTGGTCGGCGGCTACCGGCTCGGCGCGGGCAAGGCGCTGCCGCCCCTGTTGCTCGACGACGAGGAGGCGGTCAGCGTCGTGGTCGGTCTGCGAATCGCCGCAGGCAGCGTGGTGGACGGCATGGACGAGGCGATGCTGCGCGCGCTCGGCAAGCTCGACCAGGTGCTCCCGTCCCGGCTGCATCGCCGGGTCAAGGCGCTGCAGAAGTACACCGTGCCGGTGCGCGCGACCGGCCCGGCGGTGGACATGGACGTGATGACCGTACTCGCCGGCGCCTGCCGCGACCACGAGCAACTGCGCTTCCGCTACAGCTCGCACGACGGCAAGGAGTCCTCGCGCCGGGTCGAGCCCTATCGCCTCGTGCACCGGATGGGCCGCTGGTACCTGGTCGCGTGGGACCTGGAGCGCGCGGACTGGCGCACCTTCCGGCTGGACCGGATCACCCCGCGCCCACCGCACGGACCGCGCTTCACCCCACGCGAGTTGCCCGCCGACGGGGACGTGGCCGCCTTCGTCAACCAGGGCGTGCAGAACGCGCGCGGGCAGTACCGGGCCCGGGTCCTGGTACGTGCCCCGATCGGCACGGTGGCCGACCGGGTGCCGCCCGCCTTCGGCTCGTTCGCGGTGATCGACGACGAGACCTGCGTCTTCGAGACCAGCGCCCCCAGCATCGAGAGCCTGGCCGTCTACATCGGCCTGCTCGACGCCGACTTCGAGATCGAGGACCCGCCCGAGCTGGTCGACCACATCCGAACCCTGGCCCGCCGCTACACGGCGGCCACCCCGACCCCGACCCCGGCCGCCGAGCCCGAACCGGCCGAGGAAGCGCCCCGGGGCTGACACGACAACGCCCCCGACCCCTTCGGCACGAGGGGATCGGGGGCGTCGGTTCGGGGTGCGTCAGACGGAGACCGGTTCGCGGTCCGGCGTCTTCTGGAGCGGGACGTGCGGCTTGGCCGGCTCGTCGGGGGCTTCCAGGTCACGCGGGTTGTTGTACATCTCCAGGTCGAGCGTCTTTTCCCGGGCGGAGACCAGAATCGGCACGACCACCTGCCCGGCGACGTTCGTCGCGGTGCGCATCATGTCCAGGATCGGGTCGATCGCCAGGAGGAGGGCGACGCCGGCCAGCGGCAGGTTCACCGTGCTGAGCGTGAGGGTCAGCATGATGATCGCGCCGGTGAGACCGGCGGTGGCCGCCGAGCCGATCACCGAGACGAACGCGATCAGCAGGTATTCCTTGATGCCCAGGTTCACGCCGTAGACCTCGGCCACGAAGATCGCGGCGATCGCCGGGTAGATCGCGGCGCAACCGTCCATCTTGGTGGTGGCGCCGAACGGCACCGCGAAGGACGCGTAGTCCTTCGGCACGCCCAGGCGCTCGGTGACCTTCTGGGTGACCGGCATGGTGCCGACCGAGGAGCGGGAGACGAAGGCGAGCTGGATGGCCGGCCACGCGCCCTTGAAGTAGTTGAGCGGGTTGACCTTGCCGACCAGCCACAGCAGCAGCGGGTACACCACGAACATCACCAGCGCGCAACCGATGTAGATGTCGGCGGTGAACGTGCCCAGCGGCTTGATCAGGTCCCAGCCGTAGGTGGCGACCGAGGTGCCGATCAGGCCGAGCGTGCCCAGCGGGGACAGCTTGATGACCCACCACAGCGCCTTCTGGATGATCTCCAGGACCAGTTCGGCGCCCTTGACCAGCGGCTCGGCCTTCGCGCCGACCGACAGGATCGCGGAACCGAGCACGACCGCGAGGAACACGATCTGCAGGACCTTGACCTCGGAGAACGCGGTGACGATGTTGGTCGGGATGATGCCGGTGAGGAAGTCGAGCCAGTCGCCGTTGGTCTTCGGCGCCTTGCCCGGGTCGGCCGGCAGCTTGAAGCCGTCACCCGGGTTGGTGATCAGGCCGATGGTCAGGCCGATGGCGACCGCGATCAGCGACGTGATCAGGAACCACATCAGCGTGCGGGCGGCGAGCCGGGCCGCGTTGTTCACGTTGCGCAGGTTCACCACGCTGACCAGGATCGCGGTGAACACCAGCGGCGGTACGGCCAGCTTGAGCAGCTGGACGAAGATCGTGCCGATCTGGTCGAGCGTCTCGGTCAACCACGAGACGCTGTACTCCTTGGCGATGAAGCCGAGGACCACACCGAGCACGAGGCCGGCGGCTATCTGCGCCCAAAAGGGCGTTCGCTTCAATGTCTTGAGGGAATCGACTGCTGATGACAAGGCAGGGCTCCTGAACGGGCACCGTGGGGGACGGAGGGTGGCGGTACGGAGCGGCCGTGAACCTGCGCATCAAAAGGCACCCGAGTGCCCGCAGGAAGAACTACGAGGAAGCGTTACTTCGCGCAGAACGGCCGCAAAAGGCCGACGTGCGGGCGGTCGGGACGACGAGCGTGAAGGCGTCGGCCCGACAGGGGCACGGCAGCGGTCAGCCGCAACACAGCGCGGTGGCGCAACGGCCCAGGTCGACATGACGACGTGACACGAGCGGGAAACCCACCGCACCGTGCGTCATCTGCGTGTCGCCTGCACCGATCATGTGGCGAGGATAGCGACAGCAAACCGATAAACGCAAAGAATTACGGAACGGACACCGCCGGACACCGAGGGACACCGCCGGCCACACCTCGCTTACCCGACGTCCCAGGGCACGACGCGCACCCGTCCCGCCTCGGGGCCAGGCGCCCCGGACAGGGCCTAGGAGGCCTCCCGGGCACGCGGGGAGATCGCGCCCGTCGCCTCGTCCTCGGCGCGGTTGTCCTCGGCGATCCTGGCCTTGGCCGCCTGCACCCGGTTGTACAGGGCCTCGGACATGGCCTCGCGCTGCGCATCGAGGAAGCGGTAGCTGATCACCGCGGACAGCCCCGCGGCGATGGCGATCGCGATGAAGACGTTGCCGCCGCCTTCCATGTCGAACAGGCTGAACACGCCCATGGCCGCCGCGAACAGCGCGGCGAAGATGCCGAGCCGGAAGAGCGAGTAACGCAGCGCGGGATTCGACATGGTCACCTTCGGTTCCACTGGCGGACGCGGTACGAGAGGCCGCGGGCGCGAGCCCGGGCCGCCACTACCAGTCAAGCATCCCCCATTTCGGACCCGGATCCCGACCCCGAATCGGCGATCCACTCCGGCTCAGGGACCCAGTCCGTTGATGCCGTCCAGGATCATGCCCTCCCAATAGCTGCCCGGCTCGGCCCAGGCGAGCGGGTCCACCGACGACAACAGGTCGACCGCGATCGACTCCCACACGTCGTGGATGCCGATCCCGAACCGCTCGCCCTGCCGGTGCATCCGGCCGATCACCCACATCGTGAAGGCGAGCGTGGACAGGTCGGTGTCGAGCGTGTCCAGGAACGGCTCGTCGCCGCCGGTGTTCCAGCGCCGGACCACGCCGGTACGGCCGTCCACGAGCAGATCGCCGTCCTCGCTGACATAACCCAGCACCACCAGATGCTCCGCGTCGGCCGGCGGCTCCGGCTCGTCGTCCCAGTCCGCCCGGCGCTCGGCGGCCAGCTCCGCGAGGGTCGGCAGCGGCTTGCCGTCGCTGCGCATGTCCAGATACGCCCACGCGTCGATCAGCCCGACGTCGAGCAGGAACCGTCGGGTCGGCTCGTGCGTGATCGCGGCCGGCAGCTGCCGCTCCTCGTAGCCGGAGAACTCGTTCTCGTAGACCAGGTCGAGCATCGCGGGCGTGATCCGCACCGCCAGGCCCTCGCCGGGCAGCGCCGCGCGGCGCAGTTGCCACAGCGCGAAGGAGGTGTGCCAGAACGAGTGCCCCGGGTTCAGCTCGGGTTCGGTCTCGCCGAGCAGGTCGATCAGTTCCTCGGCGGTGCGCACCGGGCCGCGGCCGGGACGGATCGCCTCGACCAGGGCGCAGTTGCGCACCAGCGTGGACACGTCGACGGACATCAGCGCCGGATCGCCGTAGCGCTCCTCGGCGAACACCCGGCCGGTCGCGCCGTCGAGCAGCACCGCCTGGTCGGCCGTGCGCAGCGAGCCGTAGGCGCCGAGCATGATGCGCCCCTCCCGACCGGGGTCCGGCGCGGCGTCGGGCGCGAAGGTGATCAGCGCCGCCCGGCGGGGCAGGCCGACCTCGGCCAGGAAGCGCCGGGTGGGCTCGTGGGCGATCCCGGGCAGGTCGTACCGGAGAACCTCGTCGGGCCCGAACCACTCCTCGACGTCGCGCCGGGTGAGCGCGATCCGCAACGCCTCAGCCATACAGCAGTCCTCCCGCCTCTCGTCGAACCGCCTCGGCGACGGGGCCGAACCCGCGCGCGGATGCCGCCGGGTCCGCGCGCACCGTCCCGCATCGCCCCGCTCCCCCGTCGCCGATCGTCCTCGACCGCGTCGGCTCAGAGCTTCATCGGCTGCGGCGTGTCGCGCCGGGCCGGGTCCGGGCCCTCGTACTCGCGCAGCGTCTCGTAGCGCGTGTTGCGCTCCACCGGACGAAAGCCCGCGTCCCGGATCAGTTCGAGCAGGTCGTCGCGGGTCATCTTGTTCGGCGTGCCGAAGTCGTCGGCGTCGTGGGTGATCTTGTACTCCACCACCGAGCCGTCGAGGTCGTCCGCGCCGTGGTTGAGCGCGAGTTGCGCGGTGGCCAGGCCGTGCATCACCCAGAAGCACTTCACGTGCGGGACGTTGTCGAACATCAGCCGGGAGACCGCGAACACCTTCAGCGCCTCGGCGCCGGTGGCCATCGTGGTCCGGGCCTGGAGCCGGTTGCGGACGATGCCGTCCTTGCTGTCGTGGAAGTCGTGCTGGTAGCGCAGCGGGATGAAGACCTGGAACCCGCCGGTCTCGTCCTGGAGTTCGCGCAGCCGGATCACGTGGTCGACCCGGTGCCTCGGCTCCTCGATGTGGCCGTAGAGCATCGTGCAGGGGGTCTTGAGGCCCTTCGAGTGGGCGAGCCGGTGGATCCGCGACCAGTCTTCCCAGTGGGTGTCGTGGTCGACGATGTGCTGCCGGACCTCCCAGTCGAAGATCTCCGCGCCGCCGCCGGTCAGCGACTCCAGGCCCGCGTCCATCAGCTCGTCGAGGATGTCCGAGGCGGACAGGCCGGAGATCTTTTCGAACCAGTGGATCTCGGTCGCGGTGAACGCCTTGAGCGCGACGTTCGGCAGCACCTCCTTGAGCGCGCTGAGCGACCTCGGGTAGTAGCGCCACGGCAGGGTCGGGTGCAGGCCGTTGACGATGTGCAGCTCGGTGATCCCGTCCGGCTCCATCTCCTTCGCGAGCCGCACGGCCTCCTCGATGCGCATCGTGTACGCGTCCTTCTCGCCCGGCTTGCGCTGGAACGAGCAGTAGGCGCACGACGCGTTGCACACGTTGGTCATGTTGAGGTGGCGGTTGACGTTGAAGTGCACCTTGTCGGCGTTCTTCACCGTCCGCACGTGGTGCGCGAGCCCGCCGAGCCACGCCAGGTCGTCGCTCGCGTAGAGCGCGATGCCGTCCTCACGGCTCAGGCGCTCCCCGGCGAAAACCTTGTCCTCGATCTCCCTGCGCAGGCCCGCGTCCATGCGTGAGTACTCCCTCTTGGTCTTCTTGTCCGCCGCTGCGCGGCTTGTACGAGGTTACGCCCGGCGCGGGACGCGCCCGCTCAGGCCATCACCTCGGCGTAGAGCGCGGGGTCGACGTTGCCGCCGCTGACCACGGCGACGTGTTCGCGTCCGGCCGGGAGCGCGTCCTTGCGGAAGAGGTACGCCGCGGTGGCCACCGCGCCGGCGGGTTCGGCGACCAGGCGGGCGCGCAGGCCCAGGAAGCGCATCGCCTCACGGATCTGGTCCTCGGTGACGGTGACGATGTCGTCCACGTACGCCTGGATGTGCACGAACGGCAGCACGCCCACGGACGTGGTGCGCAGGCCGTCGGCGATGGTGCGGTAGGTCTGCGTGGTGGACCACGTGGTGCGCACACCGGTACGGAAGGACTCGGCGGCGTCGGCGGCCAGTTCGGGCTCGACGCCGATCACCTTGGTGTGCGGGCTGGTCAGCTTGACCGCGGCGGCGATGCCGGAGATCAGGCCGCCGCCGCTGACCGGGACGAGCACGGTGTCGACGGTGGGCAGGTCCTCGGTGATCTCCAGGCCGGTGGTGCCCTGGCCGGCGATGATCCGCGCGTCGTCGTAGGGCGGTACGAACGCGTAGCCGTGCTCCTCGGCCAGCTCCCCGGCGGCGGTGTCGCGCCGCTCCGGGGTGACGATCACCACGTCGGCGCCCAGCGCGTGGGTGGCGTCGATCTTGACCTGCGGGGTGGTGTCCGGCATCACGATCACCGCCTTGGCGCCGAACAGGCGGGCCGCGTAGGCCACCGCCTGCGCGTGGTTGCCGCTGGAGTGTGCGACGACCCCGCGCGAGCGTTCGGCGTCGGTCAGCGCCGCGATCGCGTTGTACGCGCCGCGGATCTTGAACGCGCCGATCGGCTGCAGGCTCTCCGGCTTGAGCCACAGCGGCCGGTCGGCGTCGCCGTGCAGGGACGGCAGCAGGGGGGTGCGTACGGCCGTGCCCGCGATGCGCTTCCGTGCGGCCCGGAGGTCTTCGAGTGTCACCGGATTCGTCATGTCCGCCACCCTACGAGGGCGCGTCGACGACCACTCGGATGCCGGTCGGGGTGCGGCTATTCGGTGGGTTCGGGCAGTTCGGCCGCGCGGTACTCCCATTTGGTGGAGAGCACCACGGTGGTTCGGGTACGGGCCACGCCGCGCGTGCCGGACAGGCGCCGGACCACGTTCTCCAGGCCCTCCATGTCCGAGACCCGGACCTTGAGCATGAAGGAGTCGTCGCCGGCGATGAACCAGCAGTCCTCGATCTCGTCCAGGTCGCGCAGTCGGCGGCTGACGTCGTCGTGGTCGGCCGCGTCGGAGAGTTGGATCCCGATCAGCGCGGTCACGCCCAGGCCGAGCGAGACCGGGTCGACCGAGGCGCGGTAGCCGGTGATCACGCCCGCCTGTTCGAGGCGGTTGATGCGATCGGTGACGCTCGGTCCGGACAGGCCCACCAGTCGGCCCAGTTCGGCGTACGAGGCCCGTCCGTTGCCGCGCAGCGCCTGGATCAGCTTGCGGTCGACGGCATCCATGTCCGTTTCCTCCAGGTATTCGATGGTGTCCACCGGGGGTCCGCCAGGGGACTACAACATGACGCAGGCACAAACCCCAGTCATGCCTGTAATTCATTGGACGGTTTCGATTCTAACCCTTAGAATCAAAGGCATCGGAAGCCACAAGCCTCTGATGACGATTCGTTGGGAGACGACACCGTGTACACCCTGGAGATGGCCCGCGCCCACATGCAGGAACTGCATGAGATCGCGGAACGCTCACGAGCCGCCCAGCCGTCGAGCACGCTCAAGCGTGTGAAGCGTCTGGTCGGCCGCCGCAAGACCGGTCGCTGATCACCTCGGCAGATCCGGCACGACCCGCCAAGGCTCCCGTTCTCACGGGGGCCTTTTTGGTTGTGAGGAGGGCTGTGGTTGTCGGAAGGGCTGTGGTTGTGGGGTCGGGCTCATTCGGTCGCCTCGCGTCGGGCGCCGCCGAGTTCGCCGTCCCAGCGCCGGTACAGGTCGTGGTGGACGCCGAGCACGTCCAGCACCTTGCCGGCGACGAAGTCGACCAGGCGCTGTACATCCTGCGCACCCGCGTAGAAGGCCGGCGAGGCCGGCAGGATCACCGCGCCGGCGTCGTCGAGGCGGACCAGGTGGCGCAGCGTGGTCCCGGTCAGCGGGGTCTCGCGCGGCACCACCACGAGCGGACGGCGCTCCTTGAGCGTGACGTCGGCGGCGCGCTGGAGCAGGTCCTTGGACAGGCCGATGGCGATGCCCGCGACCGAGGCGGTGCTGGCCGGGACCACGACCATGCCCTTGGCGGGGTAGGAACCGCTCGCCGGTCCCGCGCCCAGGTCGCCGGCCGACCAGTAGCGGACCCGGTCGAGCGCGGCCTCGTCGAGCTTGGTCCACGCGGTGAGGTCGTCGCGCCAGTGCGCGTCCCGGAACGCGATGCCGGTCTCGTCGAGCAGGGTCAGCCGGGCGGCCCGGCTGACCACGAGGTCCACGGCCTCCCCGGCGTCGAGCAGCGCGCGCAGCACCGCGCCGGCGTACGGCGTACCCGAGGCTCCCGACACACCGACGAGCCACGGACGTCGTTCTCCTCTATTGCTGTGCTCGGCGTCCATGCCCCCATTGTCGCGTCGCGGGGTCGGCGACTCCCGCAGGGGAGGGGTGTGGCCCGCGCCGTTCGGCCCCCACCCGCCACCCGTGGCGCAATCGAGTGGACAAGGCTGCCTACCATGCGGGTAAGCGTCCTTCGTGATGCCATCGATCGTTCCTCGACCGGGAGTTCAACTGTGCGTCCGATCCGGATATCCGCCGCGGCCCTGACCGTTCCGCTGGTCCTGCTCGCCGCCGGTTGCGGCGAGTCGTCCTCGGGGGACCCCTTCGAGTCCGTTGCCGCCGGCGGCAACGCCCTCGATCCGAAGGGCCCCTCGAACGAGGGCCTGAGCGTGGAAGCGCTGTCCAAGCAGGCCGAGAACGGCTACAAGGACCTCACGAACCTGCACATCGAAGGAACCGGCAAGATCTACGACGCGCCGGTCGGCGTGGACCTGCGCATCGGTACCGAGAACCGGGCCGAGGGCAAGGTGACCATCCAGGGCAAGGCGCTCGACCTGATCGCGGTCGACAAGGCGTTCTACGTCCGGCTCGCGCCCGGCACCATCCAGACCCTCGTCGACCTGGGCAAGCGGGCCGAGGCGGCCTCCCCGTCCGGCAAGTCGGATTCCTCCTCCCGCGGCGACAAGGACCTGGGGGGCCAATTCGACACGATGTTCACCGAGGCCGCCAAGCTCGTCGAGGGCAAATATGTCAAGTTCGGCGACACCGACGCGAGCAAGTTCGGGCAGGACCTGCTCAAGGGCGGCGGTACTCCCTCGCTCGACAACCTCTTCGGCTCGAAGCCGGGCTCGGGTTCGCTGTTCGGCTCGGACTCCGACTCGGATTCCGACTCGTCCGACCCGACCGACAAGCCGAAGCTGACCAAGGGTCCGATCACCGACATCAACGGGGTCAAGACGATCCCGCTGATCGAGAAGGACGCGGACGGCGCGGTCACCACGATCTACGTGGCGGCCAACGGCACACCGTTCCCGGTGCGGGTGACCGCCGACGACAAGGGCGACGGCACCAATGAGGTGACCGTCGACCTCAAGTACTCCAAGCTCTCCGGCGGCGTCTCGCCCAAGGCGCCCCCGGCCGGTGAGACGATCGACCTGAACGGCCTGCTGAAGTCCTTCGGCGGTGGCCTGTTCGGCGACGACAAGGCCGCCTGAACCCCGACCCGTTCGATCCCGCGCCATCGCGGCGCGAACGCGCTTCCTCGGCCGTCCCGCATCGTGCGGGGCGGCCGAGTGGCGTTCGGGGTCGGGAGTCGTACGCCGGCGCCCGTATGCCGGGCGCGGACACACGGGAATCGGCCGGATCGAAGGTCCACGATTCGATGGACCGGCGGCCGATATTTGATCTCCATTCGCGATCTTGGCCGTCGGTCCATTTTGCCTTCACCCGGTCGGGTGCTAATCGCCCGTCCCTCTCGCATGATCTTGCCGGAGTGGTTGACATTCGCCCTCCGACCTCACCATGCTGACAAGCGCGGCCGAATGTTCATGGGTCGGACGCAGGGGCGAGCCGCTCGAGTCGAGCCGCGAAATGTCCGGCAAAATCGAGGAAAGAAGAATCGCCGGTGCCGAATACGAACGTCGAAGAGACCGTTTTCGACCGCCTGGGGGATCTGCCGCAGGTGGCCGCTCTCGTCGACTGGACGCTGCTCGAACTCGACAAGAAATCGGATTCGATCCACCTTTCCTTCACCGCACTGCCCGAGTTCACCAATCCGGCCGGCAACGTGCACGGCGGATTCATTGTCGCCATGCTCGACGAGTGCATGGGTTCGGCCATCGTCGGTGTCACCGACGCGGAGTTCATGCCGGTTACCGTCTCCATGTCCACCGACTTCGTGAAACCGATTTCCGTGGGCCGAATCCTGGGTACGGGACGGATCACCTCGCGGGGCAACAGCTCGGCCTTTCTGGAGGCGAGGCTGACCGATACGGAGGGCCGGATCCTGGCCCGGGCAATCGGCACCTACCGGCTGCTCCCCTTCCCGAAGCCGCCGACGAAGACCCGTTAGTTCCCGTTCCCGTTCCCGTTTTTCCTTCCCGCTCCCGGTTCCGCCTTTCGTCATCGCTCTCGCACCGCGGTCGAAACCCACCTCGACCGGATTGTCGCCACCACCGTCCGTCAGCACGCCGGAACGAATGGAGCACCGATCATGAGCAACTTCGACGACCTGCTCGCCGCGACGGAAGAGGACTACAAGGCCTCGATCGAAAAGAACGGGCTGATCGAGCTCGTGCTCGGTGGCGGGATGAAACGCGAGCATTACGTGAGCTACCTGCGCGAGACGTACCACATGGTGCGACACACCTCGCGGATGTTGTCGCTGGCCGGCGCGCGGCTCGGCGACGACTACCGGGGCTTGCGCGACTGGTTCTTCGAGCAGGTCCAGGAAGAGAACAATCATGACCAATTCTGTATGAACGACCTGCGGAACCTCGGCGAGGACGTGGCGCAGGTGCTCGCCGTGCCGCCGAAACCCGGGTCCTGGGGACTGGTCTCGCAGAACTACTACATGGCGACGTACGGCAACCCCGTGGGCATCCTCGGCGTGGCCAGTCTGACCGAGGGCCTCGGCGCGGAACTGGGCAAGGCCATGGCACAGGTGCTCCGGGACCGGTACGGCCTCGAACGTAATCAGGTGACATTCATCAAGAGCCACGGCGGATTCGACGCCAAACACATCGAAGACGTGAAGCGCGCGGTGAACGAGTTGTTGGTGAAGGATTCCGACATGGCCGACGTCATCCAGGGAAGGAGGATGACGATCCACTACTACAGTCGGATGTTCGACGATGTGCTGACCACTCCCCTCGCGTCCTAGGGTCGAGGATTCGACGGGATGAGGAGCATACGGGAAGAGCGACGGCCCGACGACGACGGCATTCCCACCGACCATGCGATGGCGGCCTCACCGGTGGCGTTCGTGGCCGCGCCGAAGGACGAATCCGTCCTGGCCGAGGTCCGGAAGTACCAGACGTGCATGATCACCGAGACCCAGGAACGCGAAGAATACCGCGAATTCCTGGAGAAGGCGCTCAAGCCGCTCGGCATCTATCGCGATAAATTCCTTCCCGGAGTGACGTCGAGTTGCTACAAGGTCACCTTCGACGGCCGCATGGCGGCCATCTTCAGATTGACCCCGGCGGCGCCCGACTCGATCTATCACGAGGTGATACCGGGAGCCGCGGGCCGGCGGATCATCGAGGTCAACAATGTCGCGATAGAACAGTCCTTCAAGGGCGACCTCCTGCTCGGCATCATCATGCGCAACTGCGCGCTGCTTTCCCATGCCAAAGGCTTCGACTACGTCGCCGGGCTGATTCGGCACGAAATCCTGCCCATGTTCGTGGACTTCGGGACGATTCCGGTGCGTCACACGCCCCTGCATCTCCTGGGTGACAAGACCATCTGCGACTACGTCACCTACTTCATGACCGACCGGAAAGAACACGTCGATTATGCGGTCTCCCGGAGCTACCACTATTTCCATCGGAAGGTCACCATGAAGAGAATCGCCGCCGACGTGGCCGAATCGACGTTGTGCCCGACCGATGCGCTCGGCGGCTGACGCCGTGCGCGAAGGCGGGCGGAAACCGCCGCCCTCGGCCCGGCTCACCGCGATGATCGTGCAGGTGCTGGCCGGCAAGACGGTCTACGCGGCGGCCGAGTTGGGCATCCCCGACCTGCTCGCCGGGGGGCCGCGGAGCAGCGCCGAGTTGGCCGAACGGATCGGCGCGCACGGCCCGTCCCTGCACCGCCTGCTGCTGGCCCTGGCCGGAATGGGGGTGCTGGCCCCGGTCGGCCCGGACCGCTTCGAGCTGGCCGAGCTGGGGCAACCGCTGCGCACCGACGCGCCGGACTCGATCCGCGGGCTGATGCGGATGATGTGCGGCCCCGAAGTCTGGCGCAGCTGGGGCGAGTTGGTCGCCGGCGTGCGTACCGGCGAGCCGCCGTGGGAGCTGGCCCACGGCATGGGGTGGACCGAGTACTACGCGGCCCATCCCGACGCCGCCGAGACGTTCAACCTGGCCATGGCCGAGCACACCCGCGACGTGGCGCCCGAGGCGATCGCCGCCGCGGACCTGGGGCGGTTTCGTACCGTGGTCGATCTCGGCGGCGGCGACGGCACCCTCGTCGCGCACGTGTTGCGGGCCCATCCCGAGGTCGAGGGTGTGGTGTTCGACGTGCCCACCGGTCTGGCCGCCACCGCCGACACGCTCGCCGCCGCCGGGGTGTCGGCCCGGGCGCGGGTGGTGAGCGGTGACTTCTTCGACGCGGTGCCCTCGGGCTGCGACGCCTATCTCCTCAAGCAGGTCCTGCACGACTGGGACGACAAGGAAGCCGGCCTCATCCTGCGCAACATCCGCGCGGTGATCCCCCCGGCGGGCCGGGTCTTCCTGCTGGAGCGCGCGCTGCCCGAGACGGTCACCCCCGGCAGCCTGTCCGAGGCCGCCGCGCTCCTGCTGGACCTGCACATGCTGGTCGCCACCGGTGGTCGCGAGCGTACCGAGGAGGAGTTTCGGCGCCTGTTGCACACCGCGGGCTTCGCGACGACCCGGATCACCACACTCCCCCGCTTCGACTTCCGGGTGATCGAAGCGACTCCGGCCTGAGACTGAAGGGGGATCGATCATGTCCCGCACGACCGACCCGACCGGGCTCGACGGCGGCACCGTCGACGGCGGCCCCAGCGACGGCGGGCCCGTCGACGGTGCCACGATCCTGGCCAACGCCCGGGCCGTGGCCCCGGTGTTGCGCGAGGAGGCCGACGCGAACGAGCGGGGGCGCCGGCTCACCCCGCGGGCCGTCGACGCGCTGCGCTCGACCGGGGTGTTCCGCATGGCGATGCCCCGGGCGTGGGGCGGGCCCGAGGTGGACATCCGCACCCAGACCCGGATCGTGGAGGAGTTGTCCGCGGCCGACGGGGCGGCCGGATGGTGCGCCATGATCGGCTCCGACGGCGGCTACTACAGCTCCGCGCTGGACGACGCCGTGGGCCGCAAGCTGTACCCCGACCTGGACTCGATCACCGCGGGCTGGATCGTGCCGGCCGGTCGGCTCCACCGCGTCGACGGCGGCTATCGGCTGACCGGCCGCTGGCAGTTCGGCAGCGGCTGCACCCACGCCGACGTGATCATCGGCGGTGCGATCGTGTACGAGGACGGCGCCCCCGCGCACACCGACGACGGCCGGCCCGAGGCCCGAGTCGCCCTGCTGCGCGCCGAGCAGTTCGAGATCCTGGACACCTGGCACACCACCGGCCTGGCGGGCAGCGGCAGCCACGACTACCGGATCGACGACGTCCTCGTCCCGGCCGAGCAGACCTTCCGCTTCCGCGACCTGCGCGAACGCCGCCGCGAGGGGGTCCTGTACGCCTGGCCTGGCATGTTCTTCGCCAACCTCCCCGGGGTGCCGCTCGGCATCGCCCGGGCGGCCCTCGAAGCGGCCGAGGACCTGCTGGCCGACAAGATCGCGGTGCCCGAGATGCGTCCGGCCCGGGAGGACCCCCGGGTCCGGACCGGCGTCGCCCAGGCGCACGCCATGGTGGGCGCGGCGCGCAGCCACCTGTACGACGTGCTGGGCGAGCTGTGGTCGGCGCTGGAGCAGGGCACCGAACCGTCGTTGCGGCTGCGCGCGGCCCTGGTCGGCGGCTACATGCACACCATCCGGACCTGCCGCGACGCCGCCGGCGTGTTGTCCGACGTGGTCGGCAGCGCCTCGATCTACCGTGGTTGCCCGATCGAGCGCCACACGCGCGACCTCACCACGATCAGCCAACACCTGATGGGCCAGCCCAAGATCATGGAGATGGCGGGCGCGATGTGGCTGGGCGTCGAGCGGGCCCTGACCAGGAACCCCCTGGCGGCCGAGGGGTTGATCTGACCGTGGACCCGACCACCGGTCCGACCACGAAGGGACTGTCGTGACGTCGTTCCCGCTCTACTCCACCCCGGTGTCCGCCGACACCTGGAATGTGCCGATGGCCGGGTCCGCCCGCTTCTCCTGGGAATACGACGGGGGTCGGGAGCGGCTGCTCGCGCTGTACCAAAAAGGCAAGGACAAGCAGTGGGACGCCCGGGACCGGATCGACTGGGACCTGGAGATCGACCCGATCAACGTGGCCGGCCTGCCCGACGAGTTCAACCCGCTGCACGGCTCCGACCTGTGGGGCCGGATGTCGCAGCGCGACCGCGACGAGGTCGACCGGCACCAGGGCTCCTGGCTGTTCAGCCAGTTCCTGCACGGCGAGCAGGGGGCGCTGACCGTCTCCGCCCGGATCGTGCAGTCGGTGCCGGACATGGACTCCAAGTTCTACGCCGCGACGCAGACCATGGACGAGGCGCGGCACGTGGAGCTGTTCACCCGGTTCGTGCACGAGAAGATCGGCATGTACTACCCGGTCAACCAGGACCTGGCCAAGCTGCTGGCCGAGTCGCTGGAGGACAGCCGCTGGGACCTGCCCTACCTCGGCATGCAGGTACTGATCGAGGGCCTCGCGCTCGCGGCCTTCGGCCTGTACCGGGACCTGGCCACCGCGCCGCTGGTCAAGCACCTGCTCGCCTACGTGATGCAGGACGAGGCCCGGCACGTGGCGTTCGGCCGGCTCGCGCTCAAGGACTACTACCGCGAACTGACCGACCGCGAGCGGGCCGAGCGCGAGGAGTTCGTGATCGAGGGCAGCCTGCTGATGCGGGACCGCTTCACCGGCCGCGAGGTGTTCGAGACGCTGGACATGCCGGTCGACGAGTGTATGGAATGCGTCGAGTCGTCGGAGATGTTCCACCTCTACCGCTCGCACCTGTTCAGCCGCATCGTGCCGGTGGTCCGCGACATCGGCCTGTGGGGCGACGGCGTCCGCTCCGCCTACGAGTCCATGGGCGTCCTGGACCACGCCAAGTCCGACCTCCTGGCCCTGATGCGCCAGGACGAGGAAATCGCCGACCAATACGACGCGGCCCGAGCCGCCGCCGACCTCGCCACCCGCAAGGCGGAGGTCGACGCGGCCATGGAACTGGGCGCGGAGTAGCGGCGCGGGCGCGGCGTCCGCGAAGGCCCGCCGGGCCCGCCGCCTCCGGCTACGGACGCAGGCCGCGCTCGGGCCGGCCCGTCGGCCCATCACGTCGTTCCGCGCCAACGTCTGCGCCTGGAGCGCGCCAGGCGTCTTCCGGCGCTCGATCCGGCTGCCTCGCTCGAGTTGATCTACAGGAAAAGGCGGGAAGCATGCACGGCGATCGAGACCAACCTGTGAAGTGGCGGAAGTCCTCCTACACCGAGGAGGAGAACTGCGTCGAGGTGGCCACCTTCGGCGACCGGGCGATGGGCGTACGCGACAGCAAGCTCGCGGCTTCGCCGGTGGCTCCCCTCGACACGGGGGCATGGGCATCGCTCGTGGCAGGGTTGCGCGCGCGGTAGCGGTCGAAACGACGGTGCGGGTCGGTGATCCGCACCGTCGTTCGCGTGTTCCACACGGTGGCCCGCCGGGTGTGGGTCAGCGGGCGCCGCGGATCAGGCGGCCCGGGCGGGCGCCGGTGTCTTGGCCGTTGCGGCGGGTTATTTCGCCGGCGACGATCGTGGCTGTGTAGCCGGTGGCCTGTTGGAGCATGCGGCCGCCGCCGGCCGGGAGGTCGTGGACCATGCGGGGGCGGTGCAGGGTGAGGGTGTCCGGGTCGATCACGTTCAGGTCGGCGCGTTTGCCCTCGGCGATCACGCCCCGGTCGGTCAGGCCGTACAGCGCGGCGGTGTCCATCGTCTGCTTGCGGATCAGGAACTCCAGCGGCAGCCGCTCGCCGCGAGTGCGGTCGCGGGCCCAGTGGGTGAGCAGGAACGTGGGCTGGGACGCGTCGCAGATCATCGAGCAGTGCGCGCCGCCGTCGGCCAGGCCGAACACGCTCGCCGGGTGGGTCAGCATCTCCCGGATCGCCTCGTGGTCGCCGTCGGAGTAGTTGAACATCGGCACCATCAGCGTGGTCCGCGCGTCGTCGGCCAGTTGCAGGTCGTACAGCGTCGCCAACGGCTCCTCGCCGCGGGCCCGCGCGATCGCGACCACGGTCCGGTCCGGCAGCGGCTCGTAGTCCGGGACCGGGTCCATCGGATACATCCGGTCCAGCATGTACTGCATCGCCAGGTTGACCGAGTCGCCGGGGATGTTCGGATCGCTGGGCAGGTCCGGCTCGGCCAGGATCGCCGCCTTGACCTCGGGCCGGGCCAACTCGGCCGCGAACGCCGCGTCGTCCAGCTCGCCCGCCAGGCGCCGGTCGTCCAGCGCACGGAAGGTCGGTCGTTTGCTGAACGCGTTGCGGGTGCCGAACCCGGTCAGCATCCCGAACGGACGCCCCGCGATCTGTGGATGCAGTTGCGCGCCCGCCTCGTTCGCCGCCTGCGACTCGGCCATCAGTTCGCGCCACAACCGCGGCGCCGCGTTCACCTGGAGCAGCGCGAACGACACCGGCATGCCGATCTCGGCGGCGAGTCGGCGCATCCAGGCCACCTCGGAGGCGGGCTTGACGATGTCCTCGCCGGACGAGCCGGTCGGCGCCAGTTCGAACACGGCCCGCCCGCCCGCGGCCATCGCCCGGCCCAGGCCGAAGAGTTCGTCCTCCGTGGCAAACGTGCCCGGCACCGGCTCGCCGCCCATCGCCTTGTGCGCGACGGTGCGCGAGGTGGAAAAGCCCAGCGCGCCGGCCTCGATCGCCTCGGTGACGATCGCCGCCATCGCCGCGATGTCCTCGGCCGTGGCCGGCTCGTTGCGCGCGCCCCGCTCGCCCATCGCATACGCCCGGACCGCGCCGTGCGCGACCTGGACGCCGATGTCGGCGGCGAAGGTGCGCCGCTCCAGCACGTCCAGGTATTCGGGGAACGTCTCCCAGCCCCACGTCATGCCCTCGGCCAGCGCGGTGCCGGGGATGTCCTCGACGCCCTCCATCAACCGGATCAGCCAGTCCTCGCGACCCGGCCGCACCGGGGCGAAGCCGACCCCGCAGTTCCCGGAGACCACCGTGGTCACCCCGTGCGAGGTGGACGGGTCGAGCACCTCGTCCCAGGTGGCCTGGCCGTCGTAGTGGGTGTGGATGTCCACGAAGCCCGGCGTGACCAGCCGGCCGGCCGCGTCGATCGTCTCGGTCGCGGCGCCGTCCAGGGCCGGATCGGGGCCGGCGTGCCGGCGCACCGCGACGATCAGTCCGTCCCGGATCCCGATGTCGCCGGCGAACCGATCCGCGCCGGTGCCGTCGACGATCGTGGCGTTGACGATCTTGAGGTCGTAGACGGGGGTCCCGACGTCGTGCACAGGAGTTTCGAGGTCGTTCACAGCAGCCTCCCCGGTAAGGTGGCCAGACCGTACGGCTGCGCATTGTGCGAGTCAAGATGCGCACTATGCGAAAAGATCACGGATTCCATCCGGTATGGTCCCGCCATGGCCCCACGCCCCTCGCCGCAGACCGACCGACTCGTCTCGCTGATCGACGCGATCGCCGAACGGCCCGCCGAGGGGCTGACCCTGTCCGAGATCGCCCGGCACCTCGCGGTGACCCCCGCGACCTGCCATCCGATGCTGGCGAGCCTGACCTCACTGGGCTGGCTGATCCGCCACCCCACCCGGCGCACCTATCGACTCGGCCCGGCCCTGGTCGCGGTCGGGCGTGCCGCCGCGCGCGGGCTCGGCGTGCTCGACGTGGCCCGGCCGGTGATGCGCCGGCTGCGCGACGAGACCGGGCTGACCTGCTTCGCGATGACCCCCGGGGAGCGGCACGTGGCCATCGCGGAGGTGGTGCGCGCGCCGGGCGCGGAGCCGCACCGGCCGCACATCGGCGCCCAGGCCCCGATCACCCCGCCGCTGGGCATCGGCTACGTGCCCTGGGCCGACGAGCAAACGGTCCGCCGCTGGCTGGACGATGCCGACGATCCCACCGCGCGGGCCCGGATGGAACACGCCATCGACAACGCGCGGCGCGCCGGCTTCGCGATCGAGCTGGTCACCGACGTGGAGACCCGACTGGGCGAGACGCTGGGCGAGTTGGACGAGCACCTGGAGGGCCTGGACACGCTCGGCGCGGGCGCGTCGGCGGCCCGGCTGCGCACCCTGCTCGAGGAGATCGCGGCCGAGATCGGCGGCTCCGACGGCGGACAGATCGACGAGCTGGAGGCCGACCGGGACTACCGGGTGGGCGCGATCAGCGCGCCCGTGCACGCCCCGGACGGCGACCTCGTACTGATCCTGAGCCTGCGCGGCTTCGCGCCGCGCACCGACGGCCGCACCCTGGAACGCACCGGTCGACTGCTCGCGGACGCGGCGGCCGAGGTGGCCGCCGCGCTGTGAAAAAGCGAGCGCCGACCGGGCCACGGTCGGCGCTCGCGTTTGCCGGCGCGGGTCAGTCCTTGTCCTTCGCCCGCCCTTCCGGGTTGTCCTGGTCGGGGCTGCGCAGGTCGTCCTCGCGGCGCTTGAGGTCTTCCTCCCAGCGCCGCAACATCTCGTCCTCGTCGGTGCCGGGCTTGGGCGCGTCGGCCGGTTTGCCGTCCTTGGCCAGGGACGCCAGGAACTCGGGGTTGTCGTCGGGGGCCAACTGCCCGCCGCGACCGCGACCACCGAAGACCGTCCCGCCGCCGACGCGCTCCCGCTTGGGCCGCCCGGCGACGAACCAGCCGATCGGCCCCAGGAACGGGACCGGAAAGGAGACCAGCAGAATCAGGACCCACATCACCTTGGAGAGGTTGCGGACCTGCTTCTCGTCGGTGGTCAGGCAGTCGATGAAGGCGTAGACGAGCACGCCGAGGGCCAGCAGGATTGGCAGGACCCTGAGCATGAATTGGTCTCCCTGACTGGTACTCGGAACTCCGTACTGAGGTGTGTCTCCCATCCAGCGTAAACGGTCGACTCCATGAACACCGGATCGCTCACAACCCGGTGACCTTGCCCGACGCGTGCAGCTCGTACACCAGCGTCAACCGCCGCCGCTCGCCGGCCGACAGCGCCACGTCGTAGCGCACGATCCCCTGGTCGTCGACCGCGTCCGGGGCCGGCTCCGACAGGTCGCGGCGCACCTTGACCTCGACCGCCGACACCTCCGACACCGGCACGCGCTCGCGCAGCACCACCGTCCCGGGCACCTCGGCACCCGGCGCCGCGATGTGCGAGACGAAGACGGTCACGGTACGGGTGATCACCGTGCGCCCGGTGAGCCCCGCCGTGGTGCGCGACTCGGTGACCTCGCGGACCACCCGGAAGTCGTCCTCGCTCCCGAACGGCAACCGCACCTCCTCGCCCGGCGCGGCGAAGTCGAGCTGCCCGCGTCCGACGTAGCCGCTGCCGCGCACCAGCTCCACCGGGCCCGCGAGCAGCACGTGTCCCGCGTCGTTGGCGAACCGCACGACCTGGCTCACGTACTCCGACAACTCCGGCGCGCACGCGGCCTCGGGCGTGCAGTCGGCGGAGAAGGTGGTCAGCCGGACCCGATGCGGCCGGCCGTCGCCGGGCACCTTCACCGGCCCGGGCGCGGCCAGTACCCGGACCTCGCCGCCGTCGTCCACGCCGGGCAGCTCGGCGGAGCCCGAGGAGCCGGCCGCGACCTTGCCGACCGCGGCGATGTCCTCCTCGCGCAGGTCCACCTCGACCTGCTTCTTCTCCTCCTGGCTGCGCTCGCGCAGAGTGAGCCGGTCCTCGACCAGGCTCGGCGGCCGCGCGGCCAGGGTCGGTCGCGCGGTGGACAGGGACAGCGCGACCCCGGACCAGTCCTCGCCGGTGCGCTGCCAGACCATGGCGTCGCACTCCAGCTCGATCGAGCGACGGTCGGAAGCCAGCGTCGCGCGGTAGGCCGGCCGCCACAGCGCGCAGGGCACCAGGTGCGTCACGCGCAGCTCGGCCGAACCCGCCCGGTCCGCGTCGATCACCACCTCGACGGTCGCGGTCAGCTCCTCCGGCGCCCGCTCGGCGAGGTCGAGGGCCGCCTGCGCGTCGCGCGACCGGCGGATCAGCGCGCTCTTCTCCTCGGTCAGCGCGTGCAGGTCGGCGAACCGCTGCTCGGCCTCGGCGGAGAGCCGGTCGAGTTCGCCGGCCCAGCGCTGCGGATCGGTGGTCCCGTAGCCGGTGTGTTCGACGATCTCCCGGCGCAACTCCTGCTCGGCCCGCGTGATCAGCGCGAGTCGGCCGCGCAACCGCTCCTCGCGCCGCGTCAGTTCGTTGTCCTTGGTGCTCAACTCGTGCACGAGTCGGCGCAGTTCGGAGGCATCCGGGCCCGGGCCGTTCGCGGGTTCGGGGGTGTACGTGCGCAGCACCCGCGCGTCGATCGCGGTCGCGGTGCCGTCGTCGGCGACCACCTCGGCGCGCAGCGACCGGTCCACCGCGAGGGGGGTCACCGGCCCGATCAGGACCCGCTGTACCCCCTCGGTCAGGACGATCCGGCCGGACCGGGTCACCTGGGCCCGGTCCTCCAGGCAGGTCACCGCGGTGATCGGCAACGACTCCGGCTTGGGCTCCGCCGGCGTGCCCTGCGTACGTGTCGGTCGAGCCGTCGGTTGCGTCGTCGGCCGAGCCATCGGCTGCGTCATCTCAAACCCTCCTGTTGCCGCCGACCACGGCCTTCGCCGCCGGGATCCGGATCTCGTAGCCGCCGGTCAGGTTTTTGCGCTCGCCCGGGGCGAGTTCGACGTGCCACACCCGCGCGCCGGCGACGTGTCGTCCGTCGCGCAGCTCGGTGTCCTCGACCCAGCGCGGGGCGCCGTCGTGCTCCTCGATCCGCACGTCCTTGTCGTCGGTGACCGGGACCCGCTCCAGGATGTCGAGCCGGATCGGCCGGGCGAGGTGGTTGACCGCGTCCACCTCGATGCGGTGGTCGAGGACGACGGTGCCGCCGCGCAGGCCCGCGGTCGACTCGCGCATGTGCGCGTTGCGCGAGACCTGCACGCTCTCCACCACGCCCACCCCGACCCGCTCGCGCGCACCCGGCGCCAGCGTCGGCAGCGGCACGGTCATCAGGAACTCGCCCGCCACCGACACGTCGGCCGGCCCCGCGAGCAGCGCGTGGGGGGAGGCGTTGGCGAGTACGACGGTGCCGAACACCGCGTCGTCCAGGGCGGGTACACAGACGAACTCGGGGTCGAGGCCGATCTCGATCTCGCACACCGGGATGGTGTGCCACGCGCCGTCCGCCGCCACCTCGGCCGGAGCCGCGGTGTCGAAGCGGTAGTCGAACGACCCGGCCGCGTCGCGCGGCGCGAGCGCATGCTCGGGCAGCGTGAGCCGGGTGACCTCGTCGGCGCGCCGGCGATATTCCGCCGCCACGCCGCCCGGTCCGGACGCCGCGGCGCGCAACCGGCCCCGGTCCTGCGGTTCGTCGTCGGCGCCGCGCAGTTCGAGCGCGGCGTAGTCGAGCAGGTCGGCGCCCGGCTCGGTCGGCGCCGGCGGGGCTACGTCGGCGTCGACGAAGCGCGCGTCGACCTCGGCCGTGGGCGCGAAACCGGACTCCTGGAACGCGGCGAATCCGGCGCCCCCGTACGCGTCGCCCTCGGCCGCCTCGGCCGAGGCACCGCGCCGGAAGCGGCTGCGCGGGGCGGGGCGGGCGGCGGCCGGCGGGGGCGGACCGCCGTAACCGCCGGGCGCGATCGGCGCGGCCAGGGGCGCCGGGGCCGCAGTGGTCGGGGCGGGCGGCGGCGCGGCCCGGTACACGATCCGGTCCTCGTCCTCCATGAGTTCGCTCGGCACGGCCCCTCCGGCCGCCGCCGCGGGTACGCCGTACATCGGCCGCGGCCGCTCGGCCCGACTCGCGTCGTATCCCGCGAACAGGTCGGCCAGGCCGGTCGGCGGCTCGCGCCACCCCGCGTGCGCGGGCGCGCTCTGCCGCCGGCCCAGCCGCAGCGACTTGAGCTCGGGCAGGTCGGAACCGCGGGCCAGGTCGGCGGTGGACAGCCCGAGCCGCACGTCGGACCAGTCCTCGCCGGTGCGCTGCGCGACGCAGGCCCGCATCACCAGCGTGCCGCCGGTCATCGCCTCGTCCAGGCGCAGCTGGTACATCGGCGCCCAGCGCGCGCCGGGCACGTGGTACTCCACCGCGAGTTCGACCGGGCCGGCCCCGCCGGTGTGCTCCAGGGTGACCACGGCGGTCCCGGACGCCTGGGCCCGCTCGGTCCGCGCGGCGCCGGACCCGGCGTTGAGCCGGAAGCGGTACACGTCCACGTCGCGCATCGCCTCGCGGATCTCCGCGTCGCAGGCGGTGATCCGCTCGTGCAGCGCCGCCGACCGCTCGTCGGCGAAAGCGGCAAGCTCCAACAGCGCGGACACCGGCGCGGTGCGCGGCGGGTCGCCGCGACGCACGGGCGGCGACACCGGCTCCAGGCCGGCGATCCGGCCCAGTTCGGCGTCCAGTCGGGCCCGCCGCTCGCGCAGCGCCCGCAGCCGCGACTCGGCGGCCTCCAGGTCGCGCAGTACGTCCGGCAGATCCGCGTCGTCGACCACCTCGACGTCGACCACGGGCCGCACGTCGGTGACCCGTACGCCCGCACCGCCCCCGACCACGCGCGCCCGCAACCGGTCGCCGTACGCGGTCAACGGGAAGCCGGTCACCCGCACCCGTACCGGCCCCGACGCCTCCGCCTGCAGGTCCACCTCGCAATTTCGTACGCATACCGCCCCGACGGCGTGAACGACCACCGAACGCAATTCCGAAGCGACCGTGAGCATGTACCCCTCCCTGCCCGTCCCTGCCCGGCACGAAGGCACCAACGTAGCCCGAGCGGGCGGGTGCGCGTGCGGGTCCGGCGAGTCCGTATCGGATACTGGCACGCATGGCATACGGGACCTTGCGCGCTTTCCTGAAGGCACTGGAGAAGCGCGGTGACCTCAAGCGCGTGCGCGCCGAGGTCGATCCACATCTCGAGGTCGGCGAGATCACCGATCGGGTGAACAAGGCCAAGGGCCCGGCGCTGCTCTTCGAGAACGTCAAGGGCAGTTCGATGCCGCTGGCGATGAACGTCTACGGCACCGACGAGCGCATGCTGATGGCGCTCGGGCTGAAGAGCTACGACGAGTTGTCGGAGAAGATCGGCGGCCTGCTCAAGCCCGAACTGCCGCAGGGTTTCGGCGGGATCCGCGAGGCGTTCGGCAAGCTCGGCGCGGTCGCGCACATCCCGCCGAAGAAGATCAAGGACGCGCCGTGCCAGCAGGTGGTGTACAAGGGCGACGAGGTCGACCTGGACACCATCCCGGCGCTGTTCACCTGGCCCGAGGACGGCGGTTCGTTCTACAACCTGGGCCTGACCCACACCAAGGACCCCGACACGGGGGTGCGCAACCTGGGGCTGTACCGGCTCCAGCGGCACGACAAGCGCACCATCGGGATGCACTGGCAGATCCACAAGGACAGCCGCAACCACTACCAGGTGGCCGCCAAGCGCGGTGAGCGGCTGCCGGTGGCGATCGCGTTCGGGTGCCCGCCGGCGGTGACGTACGCGTCCACCGCGCCGCTGCCCGGGGACATCGACGAGTACCTGTTCGCCGGCTTCATCGGCGGCAAGCGGATCGAGATGGTCGACTGCGTGAGCGTGCCGCTCCAGGTCCCGGCCGAGGCCGAGGTGGTGCTCGAGGGCTGGTTGACCCCGGGCGAGATGTTGCCCGAGGGCCCGTTCGGCGACCACACCGGCTTCTACACCCCGCAGGAGCCGTTCCCGGCGCTGACCATCGACTGCGTGACGATGCGCGAAAAGCCCCTGCTCCAGTCGATCGTGGTGGGCCGGCCGCCGACCGAGGACGGGCCGCTGGGCAAGGCGACCGAGCGGTTCTTCCTGCCGCTGCTCAAGATCATCGTGCCGGACATCGTGGACTACGACCTGCCCGAGGCGGGCGGCTTCCACAACTGCGCGATCGTCTCGATCGACAAGAAGTACCCCAAGCACGCGCAGAAGGTGATGAGCGCCATCTGGGGCGCGCACATGATGTCGCTGACCAAGCTGATCGTGGTCGTGGACGCCGACTGCGACGTGCACGACTACCACGAGGTCGCGTGGCGGGCGTTCGGCAACACCGACTACGCGCGCGACCTGATGCTGGTCGAGGGGCCCGTGGACCACCTCGACCACGCGTCCTACCAACAGTTCTGGGGCGGCAAGGCGGGCATCGACGCGACCCGCAAGCTGCCCGAGGAGGGCTACACCCGCGACGGCGGCTGGCCGGAGATGGTCGTGTCGGATCCGGAGACCGCCGCCAAGGTGACCCGCCGATGGAAGGAATACGGGCTGTGACGTCCGCTGCTCTACCCGCTCCCGGAGCACCGTCGGAGGTCGGCCGGGTCAAGGCGTTCCTGCGTCTGGTGCTGATCGAGCACTCGGTGTTCGCGTTGCCGTTCGCCTACATCGCGGCCTTCACCGCGATGTACGAGAGCAACGAACGCCTGCACTACTGGGAGCTGTTCCTGGTCACCGTGGCGATGGTCGGGCTGCGCACGTTCGCGATGGCCTGCAACCGGATCATCGACCGGGAGATCGACGCGCGCAATCCGCGCACCGCCACGCGGGAGTTGGTCACCGGCGCGGTGTCGGTACGCACCGCGTGGATCGGCGCGCTGGTCGCGCTGTTCTTCTACCTGCTGGCCGCCGCGCTGCTGAACCCGCTGTGCCTGGCGCTCGCGCCGGTGGCGGTGATCCCGATGGTGATCTATCCGTACGGCAAACGTTTCACCAACGTCCCGCACGCGATCCTGGGCATCGCGCAGGCGATCGGCCCGGTCGGCGCGTGGTTGGCGATCACCGGCTCGTGGTCGTGGGAGGCGGTGGTCCTGGGCCTGGCGGTGGGCACCTGGATCGGCGGCTTCGACCTGATCTTCGGCTGCCAGGACGTCGCCGCCGACCGCGCGCACGGCGTCAAGAGCGTGCCGGCCAAGTGGGGCATCGCCGCCGCGCTGAACGCCTCCAAGGTCAGCCACGTGGTGACCACGCTGCTGTTCGTCTGGTTCGGCGCCCTCACCGGCGCGGGCTTCTTCTGGTGGCTGGGCCTGCTGATCGTGGCGGCGGCCTTCGTCTACGAACACAGCCTGCTCAAGCCCAACGACCTGAGCAAGCTCAACCGGGCCTTCTTCACCACGAACGGCTTCATCGGCATCGCCCTGTTCGTCTGTGCCCTGCTGGACCTGGGCATCCGGGGCCTGCGCCCGTAGCCGGAGGCGGCGACGACAGCCGCCTCGGCTCGCGGAGAGCTGCTCGCGTCGGCAGCGCCGGTCAAATGGTCGGCAGGCCGGCGAGCGAAGGTTGCGACGGGTCGCGGCGGTCGGTGGGGCGGCGGCGTAGTGCTACTGCCGCGATCACTCCGCCGATCAGGCCGAACAGGTGGCCCTGCCATGAGACGCCCTCCGCTACCGGGAGGATCCCGATCGCGAACGAGCTGCCGTACAGGGCCACTACCGCGAAGCCGATCAGCACGTCGAGCACGCGCCGATCGGCGAAGCCGCGTACGACCAGGTACCCGAACAGGCCGAAGACCAGGATGCTCGCGCCCGCCGAGTTCGACCCCGACGGCGAGGTGAGCCACACCCCGAGCCCGCCGACCACCGTGATCACGAGGAGCACGGTCAGGAACCGGGCGACTCCCCGCAGCGCGGCCAGGAAGCCGAGCAGCATCAGCGGAAACGTGTTGGACACGATGTGCCCGGTCCCGAAGTGCAGGAACGGCGCGGAGAGGATGTCGGGCAGTTCGTCCGCCCGCCGCGGTGTCACCCCGTGTGTCAGCAGCGAGTCGTCGGTCGCGTAGTTGATCACCTGGACCACCCAGATGGCGCCGATCAGCACACCGGTGATCAGGACCGCGTCGCGAACTCCCGATATGGATATGCGGGATGACATGCTCCACCTTCCCCGGCGGTGAGTGATACCGCCACCGGGTCAGGATAGGAGGCACACGCGACGAGCGCAGTGATGGGCGGGCCGGCCGCCCGCGTCAGTTCGGCTTGCGGACCACGAAGACGAAGTAGCCCATGTATTCGTTGATCAACTCGCGCAGCTTCGGCATCGCCGCGTCCATGTTCGCGGTCGTCTCCGCGCCGTATCGGGCCAGGATCCGCTCGTGGTGCTCGCGGTAGAAGATGTCCATCAGGTCGCCGGTGACCACGAAGCTGTCGGTGTGGTTCTCGAGGCGTTCGAGGTGGAATCCGGCCTCGGTGGTGACCCGTTCGAGCAGGGCGGCGGGTGTCTGGGGCGGCGGGGACGTCCACACCGCGCGCCATACGGCCAGGTGCTCCGGGGTCGGCTCGCCGCGCTTGGTGAATTCGGTGAACAGCAGCCGTCCGCCGGGACGCAGTACGCGCCACGCCTGACGCAGCACGGCGAGGCGATTGTCCATGTGGGCGAACGAGTCGATGGCCCAGGCGGCGTCGTACGACTCGTCCTCGTACTCCTTGCCGAGATCCATCGCGTCGGCGAGGGCGAAGCCCACCCGGTCGGCGAGTCCCGCCTCGTCGGCGCGGGCCCGGCACAGTTCCACCTGGGAGCCGCTGACGGTGATGCCGGTAACTCGGGCCCCCGTCGCGCGCGCGGCCCGCAGGGCCGGGCCGCCGGTGCCGCAGCCGATGTCGAGCAGGTGGTCGTCCGGCCCGAGGCCCAGGGCGGCGATGTAGTGGTCGGTCTGCCGATCCATGGCGAGGTTGGCCAGGTCGGTCAGGCCGGCGGCGCGAGTCCGTGCGCCCGGCGTCACCCACATGCCGACGTGGATGGCGGCGTCGCCGAGGATGAGCCCGTACAGGTCGCCGAACTCGTCGTAGGAGGCGCCGACTTCCTCGGGAGTGGGAGCGGCTTGGGCACTTTCCGAGTATTCGTCCACTGCCATGGTCGCCACCATAGCGCGGGGTGACCATCCGGACACCGACGAAATCGGCCGGTTCCGAAGGTGCGAAGGGTGCGGCGAACGCCGAAACGGGTCCGCCCCGTCGCCCCGACCGGGGCAACGGGGCGGACCCGACGAGGAATTCGCGAATCACACGCCCGCGTACGAGTGCAGCCCGTTCACGAAGATGTTGACCCCGTAGTAGTTGAACAGGAAGCACGAGAAGGCCACCAGCGAGACCACCGCCGCCTTCGAGCCCTTCCAGCCGGCCGTGGCACGCGCGTGCAGGTAGGCCGCATAGGCCACCCACGTGATGAAGGACCAGACCTCCTTGGGGTCCCAGCCCCAGTAGCGGCCCCACGCGTTCTCCGCCCAGATCGCGCCGCACACGATCGCGAACGTCCACAGCGGGAAGATGATCGCGTTGACGCGGTAGGCGGTCTTGTCCAACGACGACGCGCTGGGCAGACGGGCCAGTTGGTCGTCGAAGCGACCCCGCTTGGTGTCGGCCGGGTCGGCCTGCCGGCGCTCGTAGCGCTGCTTGAACAGGAACAGGATCGAGGCGAGCGCGCCGATGTGGAAGGCGCCGAACGACACGATCGCGGACGCGACGTGGATCCACAACCAGTACGAGTCCAGCGCCGGGACGAGTTGCTCGGAGTCGGTGTACAGCACCGTCACCGCCACGCCCAGCGTGGTGAGCACCGGCAGCGTGACGAACAGGCCCAGCCAGCGCACCGGGTACTTCCACAGCAGCGCCAGGAACGCGGTGACCACCATCAGCGCGACCGACGTGGAGAACTCGTACATGTTGCCCCACGGCGCCCGCTCCACCGAGATGCCGCGCGTCAGCACGGACCCCGCGTGCAGCAGGAAGGCCAGTGCGGTCAGCGAGACCGCGACCCGGCCGATGCGGTCGGCACGTTCGCTGCCGCCCGCCACGTTGCCCTCGTCGTCGTCGCCGGCACCGGCGTCCGCGCCGTCGCGCAGCACCACCACCGGCCGCTCGGCCAGCGCGACCCCGCCGCCCGCACCCGCGGCGGCCGCCGGTTCGAGCACCTCGACGGTCAGGTCGGCGGAGCGTTTGGCCACCGCCCCGCTGCTGCCGAAGGTCCATTCCATGCAATAGGCGAAGAACGCCATCAGGTAGACGGCGATCGCCGAATACATCAGCACATTGCTGAATTGGGCGAGGTTCTCGTTGACGCCCACGCTCACTCCTTGACCTTGGTGCCGGGAGAGTTCGCCGGCGCGGCCTCGCGCAACGCGTCCACGAACTCCTGTACCTCATCGCCGAGGCCCCCACCCTCGGTGCGGGCGAGCCCGCCGACCTCGACGACCGTGTGGCCGTCGGGGCCCTTTGCCGCACGCACCCACATCCGGCGGCGGCGTACGAACAGTGACAATACGAGACCGACGATCGCGGCGATCGTGCTGATCAGCGCGAGCCCCTTGCCAGGCTCGCTGGCGACCTGGAAGTTGGCCCAGGTCTTGACGCCGTCGAAGGTGATCGTGCCGGCGCCGTTGGGCAGGTCGACCGTTTCGCCGACCTTGAGCGCCTTGCGCCAGATGTCGTTGCCGTCCATGAACTTCGACATCTTGTTCGCCTTGAGCGCGTAGATGTTCTGCGGCACGCCCGAGTCCATGCCCAGGTCGCCCTCGTAACCGCTGATCATCAACCGGGGGTTGAGCAGCGAGGGGAAGACCGAGATCGGACCGCGCTTGGGGTCCACCAGGAGGTTGCCCTCTTGGTCCATCGGCGCGCTGGGCAGGAACTGCGCGTCGAAGCCGAGCTGCTTGAGTCCGGCGCTGACGTCCGGGACCTTGATCACGCCGGTCGAGGTGCGGTTGCCGTCCTGCGGCAGGAACACGGTCGGGCCCTTGTAGGCGATCTTGCCCTTGGCATCGCGCACGGTCACCTCGGGCGCATAGCCCGTGGCGATCATGAAGACCTTGGTGTCGCCCACCTCGAGCGGGTGGTTGACCCGGATCGTGCCCGACTTGTCCTTGCCCTCGTGCCCGTACCAGGACTCGATGTGCGCGGTGAACGAGCGCGGCTCGCCGCGCTTGGCGCCGGTCGGCTGGAAGGTCTGGTCCACCGACTTCAGCCGGAATCCGAACGGCTCCAGGTTGTCCTCGTCGACCAACGCGCCGAACTGGCGGTCGTCGTACTGCGTCAGCACGTTGGCGAAGCTGCCGCCCTCGACCACGATCTTGCCGCCCTTGACGCTGTACAGACTGCCCAAGGCGAACGCGACCAGGATGCCGAACAGCGCGATGTGGAAGAGCAGGTTGCCGGTCTCGCGCGCGTAGCCCTTCTCCGCCGCGATCGTGTCGCTGCCCGGGTTGAGCCGAAAGCGCCGCTTCTTCAGCGTGGCGCGCGCCGCGGCCAGCACCGTGTCCGGGTCCGCCGAGGTCTCCCATCGGGCGTACGCGGGCATCCGGGTGAGGTTGCGCGGCGCCTCCGGGGGCTTGGCCCGCAGCGTCTTCGCGTGCGCCCAGCAGCGCGGCACGATGCAGCCCAGGAGCGAGACGAACAGCAGGATGTAGATCGAGGCGAACCACCACGACGAGAACACGTCGAAGAGCTGGAACTTGTCCATGATCTTCGCGCGGGTGGGGTGGTCGCGGAAGTACTGGCTGACCTTGATGGGGCTGACCGGCCGCTGCGGGATCAGCGTCGGCGGCGTCGCCGCGATCGACAGCAGGAACAGCAGGATCAGCGCGACGCGCATCGAGGTCAGCTGCCGCCAGAGCCAGCGCAGCCAGCCGACCACGCCCAACTGCGGTTGGCGGATCTCCTCGTCGCCGTCGTCCTGCGCGGGTGCCGTGGACATCCCGGCACCGGCTCGCACCTCGCTCGCCGCGACCCGCTCGGGGTCGTCGTCCGGTCCGGGGTCGGCCCGGACGACGTCGTCGGGATGGGTCTCGATGCTCATCAGAATCCGATCGTGTATTGCTGGGCCCACGACTGCATCTCGCGCATCATGTGGTCCCACGCCCCGCTGAGCATGAGCACCCCGAGCAGCACGAGCATGCCGCCGCCCAGGCGCATCACCCAGACGTAGTGCTTCTTGACCCACCCGAACGCACCGAGTGCCTTACGGAACGCGACGGCGGTGAGCAGGAACGGAACGCCGAGGCCCAGGCAATACGCGACCGTGAGCAGCGCTCCCCGATTGGCACTCGCCTCACTGGTGGACAGGGTGAGCACGGCCGACAACGTCGGGCCGATGCACGGGGTCCAGCCGAGACCGAACACCACGCCCAGGAGGGGTGCCCCGACCAGACCTATGGTCGGTCGTTTGTGTACGCGAAACTCGCGCTGGAGGCCGGGCAGTACGCCCATGAACGACAGGCCCAGCACGACGGTGACGCCACCGAAGACCTTGGTGAGCGTCGACTGGTGTTCGGTCAGGGTCTGGCCGAAGTAGCCGAAGGCGGCGCCCATGGAGACGAAGAC
The DNA here is from genome assembly GCF_044334985.1 of Embleya sp. NPDC020630. NCBI lineage: Bacteria > Bacillati > Actinomycetota > Actinomycetes > Kitasatosporales > Streptomycetaceae > Embleya > Embleya sp. NPDC020630. Next base: position 285,265 of record NZ_JBIRUB010000008.1, on the reverse strand, counting down.
GGCGGTGAAGCCGAGCACGAACAGCAGCACGCCGAGGAAGAGCCGACCGCGTCGGGCGTCCTTGAGGTCGGCGCCGGAGACTCCGGTGACGTAGCTGAGATAGCCCGGCACCAAAGGGAGCACGCACGGCGAGAAGAACGAGATCAACCCCGCGAGCAGGGCGATCGGCATCGCCGCGAGCAGCGATCCCGTGTAGACCGTGTTGTTCATCCCCTGGGCTGCGAGAAGCACCGCGATCAGACCTTCTCGTTCAGCACGGGGTCGATCATCGAGCGCAGTTCGTCGATGGTGACCGCACGCAGCACCCGGGCCGCGATCCGACCCTCACGGTCGATGATCAGCGTGCTGGGGATGGCGTTCGGGTTCAGGCTCCCGGTGAACTTCAGGATCTCGCGCGCGTCCGGATCCCACAGGCTCGGGTAGGTGATGCCCTTGCTCGCGGTGAACGCGAGCGCGTTGTCCTGGGTGGCGTCGCGGGTGTTGATGCCGAGGAACTGCACGCCCTTGTCGGCGTTCTCGGTGTGCGCCTGCTGGAAGTCGGCGGCCTCGGCCCGACACGGCGGGCACCACGAGCCCCACACGTTCAGGACCACGACCTTGCCCTTGAAGTCGGCGAGGCTGATGTCCCTGCCCTCCAGCGTCTTGCCGGCGACCTTGGGGGCCGACTTGCGCTCGCCCTGCTTCGCCCGCGCGATGCCGCTGCTGTCGTTGTCGACATAGCCCTTGCCGTCGCCGCCGCTGCTCTTGCCGCCGGCGCTCATCCCGCCACAACCGGTGAGGGCGAGCAGGGCCGCGGCGGTGAGCAGTGCGGCACGACGAGGGAGGCGGCGTGTGAGCATGTGAAAAGTTTCGCATGCCCTCACGACCGCTCCACTCGGGGTCCGTCGTGCCGCCGACACCGCTTTAAATCATCCCGATTCGTCCCAAATAAATAGGGGGCTATGCCCCGAAGCTCTTGTTTTGCTTCTTGCCCGCGAGCTTGGCCGGCAGCAGGTCGCGAGCGGGCTCGCTGTAGCCGACGGAGACGATCTTGTCGCCCTCGTAGGTGAACGTGGTGAGCGAGGCGAGCGAGCACTGCCGGTTGCGCGGGTCGTGCCACAGGCGTCGCCGCTCGACGAACGAGCGGGTCACCCAGATCGGCAACTGGTGGCTCACACACACCGCCTCGTGCCCGCGCGCGGCGTCCCGGGCCGCACCGAGCGCGCCCATCATCCGCACCACCTGCTCGATGTACGGCTCGCCCCACGAGGGCTTGAACGGGTTGGTGAGGTGCTTCCAGTGCCCCGGGTTGCGCAGCGAACCGTCGCCGACCCCGAAGGTCTTGCCCTGGAAGATGTTCTCCGCCTCGATCAGGCGATCGTCGGTGGCGATCTCCAGGGAGTGCCGGCCGGCGATCGGCGCGGCGGTCTCCTGGGCGCGCTCCAGCGGCGAGGAGACCACGTGCGTGATGTCGCGCCCGGCCAGGTGGTCGGCCACCCGCTCGGCCATCTTCAGGCCCAGCTCCGACAGGTGGTAGTCGGGCAGGCGGCCGTACAGGATGCCGTGCGGATTGTGCACCTCGCCGTGGCGCATGAGGTGGACGATCGTCACGTCGCGGTTGGTCTGCGGCTTCTGAGCCATCGTCAGTTCTCCTGGGCACTCGCTGCGGCGCGGGCTGCGGCCGGCAGCGCGTCGAGGATACGGTTCACGGCCGCGTCGTCGTGGGCGGCCGAGAGGAACCACGCCTCGAAGGCGCTCGGCGGCAGGTACACGCCCGCGTCCAGCATCGCGTGGAAGAACGGGCCGAAGCGGAACGACTCCTGGGTGCGCGCCTGGTCGTAGTCGTGCACCGGCGCGTCGGTGAAGAAGATCGAGAACATGTTCCCGGCGGTGGACACCGTGTGCGCGACGCCCTCCTTGGCCAGTGCCGCCGACACCTCGGTGCGCAGCGCGAGCGAGACCCGGTCAAGGTGCTTGTACACCGCGTCGGTGCAGTGCCGCAGCGTGGTCACGCCGGCGGCGGTGGCCACCGGGTTCCCCGACAGCGTGCCGGCCTGGTACACCGGACCCAGCGGGGCCAGCTGGGACATCACGTCGGAGCGCCCGCCGAAGGCCGCCGCCGGGAAACCGCCGCCCATCACCTTGCCGAAGGTGATCAGGTCCGGGACCACACCCTCCAGGCCGAACCAGCCGGCCTTGGACACCCGGAAGCCGGTCATCACCTCGTCGGAGACGAACAGCGCGCCGTGCCGCTCGCACAGCGCCTTGATCCCGGCGTTGAAGCCCGGACGCGGGGTGACCACACCCATGTTGCCCGGCGCGGCCTCGGTGATCACGCAGGCGATCTCGGTGCCGTGCGCGGCGAAGGCCGACTCGACCGCGGTGAGGTCGTTGTACGGGAGCACGATCGTGTCGGCGGCCGAGGCGCCGGTGACCCCGGGCGTGTCGGGCAGGGCGAAGGTGGCCAGGCCGGAGCCCGCCGCGGCGAGCAGCGCGTCGACGTGACCGTGGTAACACCCGGCGAACTTCACCACCTTGGCCCGGCCGGTGAAGCCGCGCGCCAGCCGGATCGCGGACATGGTCGCCTCGGTGCCGGAGCTGACCAGGCGGACCTGCTCGACCGGGGCGATCCGGGAGACGATCTCCTCGGCGAGTTCGACCTCGCCGGCCCCGGGTGTGCCGAAGGACGTGCCGCGCGCGACCGCCTCGCGGACGGCCTCCTGGACGGCGGGGTGCACGTGACCCAGGATCATCGGGCCCCACGAGCAGACCAGGTCCACGTACTCGCGGCCGTCCGCGTCGGTCAGGTACGGACCGGTGCCGGAGACCATGAAGCGGGGTGTGCCGCCGACCGCGCGGAAGGCGCGCACCGGCGAGTTGACACCGCCGGGGGTGACGGCCCGGGCGCGTGCGAACAGGGCGGCGGAGGCGGGTGCGGGGTTCTCGTTGGCAGAGCTCACCCGGCCATGCTCTCAAACAAATCCGGACCCGCTCCGCTCCCCGCCGCGGCGCCGGGGAGCGGCGGGTCGACGGCGACCGGAGCGGGTGTGCGCGGATTCGCGTTGGTTCCCGGGGATCCGGGAAGCGAAACCGGGGGTATGGCGCAGTATGATCGGACCACCCGGACTCGTGCCCACGGGTGAGGCATGTCCGGTGGGGTGCAGCACGACGATCGGGGTGCGCGCGTGGCGGCGAGAACACGTCGGAGTGGGCGGTCCGGGCGACGCGGGCGGATAGCCGGCGGCCTCGTTCCGACACTGGCGACGCTGCTGATGCTGGCAGGGACGGCGGCGTGCGGCGGCGGCTCCCACGACGCCGGGTCCACGGGCCTGCGCGGTGCGCTGGACGGGGTGCGCGACGACGCGTCGACCCGGGGCTGGTTCGAATACGGCGACACCGCCGCGATCGCCAAGGCCAACGGCGGCACCGCCACGACCGGACCGTACGGCGCGCTGCTCGGCACCGGTTATCCCGATCTGGCCGCGATGGGGCCCCAGGTGGCGCCGGCGCTCGGCTTCGATCCGGCGAAGACGAACGAGGCGTGGTCGGCGGGTCGGCCGCCGCAGCAGGGCGGGGTGATCTCCGGCGGCTTCGACAAGGGCGCGGTGATCGGCAAGCTGAAGGAGTTGGGCGGCAAGCCGGACCCGACCGCGGCGAGCGTGTACCGCCTGCGCGCCGACAACGAGTTGTCCGTCGACGACGCGCTGGCACGGAAACTGCCGTCGGTGGTCGACCACTTCAACGCGGTGCGGGTCGCCGACCGACAGATCGGCTACGGCTCGACCCTGCTCGGCGCCGACCTGTCCCGGGGCGGCGCCCGACTCGGCGCCGACCCGACCGCCCGCGCGCTGGCCGCCTGCCTGGACCGGCCGCTGGCCGCGGTGCTCACCGACCGCGCCGGCGGTGGCGAGCAGCCGAGCGGGCCCCGGATCGCGGTGGGTGTGACGGGCAAGGCCGGCGTGCCCGGAACGAACGTGCTGTGCGTGGCCCGGGAATCGGAACAGGCCGCCCGGGCCGAGGCGGACCGGCTGCGCGGGGTGTTCACCGGCGGCGAGCCGACCGCGCAGGGTGTGCCGTGGAACGCGATGCTCACCGACGTCCGGGCCGAGGTGGTCGGCACGAACGTGGTGAAGATCACCGCGCGTTCGGCGGGTTCGGTGCGAACAGGGGTTTTCGTCAAGGCGTTGAACGACATGTCGCTCGCGCGGATCTTCGCGGGCGGGCCGCCTGGCCGGGAGTCCTGACGCATGCCGGCGCGGCACCGGTTCCGAGTGGTGCACACCTGTTACCCAACCGCGGTATGGGAAGCCCGCGCGACCTGCGACGATCTTCAACGAGTCCCCCCGATCCCCCTCGGATCGAAACAAGCGAGCAGACCGAGACAAGCGAGCAGGGAGCGATGGCGTCGGGCGCCACGGGTGTGCGCACGTGTCACGGAACCGACCATGGTCGGGAGGTGCACACGTGGGCGTGACATATGAGTACTTCGGCGCACCCGATCGCGCGACCGCCGCGCGGGTGCCACCGCTGATCGATCCGACCGACACGGTCGAACGCCCCACCAATTCCTACGTGTCGATCGTGAAGCCGGAGACGGTCAGCGCGATGGTGTTGTCGCTGCTCGGGGACACCCCGCCCGACGCGACGCCACCGCTCGAGCTGGTCGTGCTGCATCCCGCGCACGCGGTGATGCAGTTGCCGCCGATGCTGATGGACGTGCTGCGCAACGCGACCGAGGAGGAGTTGGGCGCGGCGGCCTTCATCTGGTCGACGTTCCCGGATCGTCGGGTGCCGCGCGACGCGTATCTGCTGTATCGGATGTTGCACGACTGGACCAAGTTCGCCCGCGATCTGCACCACGCGGGGCACCAGTTGTACTGCCTGATGCACTCCTGAGCGCCCGCCGCCGGGGTGCGGCGGGCCCGGTACGACGGGCGGATCCGACGGGGATACGGCCAGCGGATTCGATTAACCCACTTGAGTTATCAACCCACGCGGTTTAACGTGCGGCCATGACAGGGACGCACGGCGCTTCGGCGTCGGACCGCGGCGCCGGCGCACGCCTTTTGATGATCGAGGCGGCGGAGCGGCTGTTCGCCGAACGCGGCATCAACGGGGTCTCGCTGCGCGAGATCGGCGCCCAGGCCGGGCAGCGCAACACCGCCGCCGCGCGCTACCACTTCGGGTCGAAGGAGGCCCTGGTGGACGCGGTCTTCCGGCATCGGATGGAGCCGGTGAACGCGCGGCGCCTGGCGATGCTGGACGAACTCGACGCCACCGGACGCGGATACGACGCCCGGGGCCTGGTCGAGGCGTTCCTGTACCCGCTCGCCGACACTCTCGGCGAGGTCGGCAAGCCCAGTTGGTATCTGCGCTTTTGTGTGCACGCGGCCTTCCTGGAGGGCACCGCCATCCGCGATCTCGCCCGCGAGGAGTGGACGCGCGGCATCCACACCGTGCGCGAGCGCATGCTCGGCCTGCTCGCCGAGTTGCCCGCGCAACTGCGCGACGACCGCTGGCTGTTGATGTCGTCCTACCTCACCCACGCCCTCGCCGACCGCGAGATGGCGCTGCACCACCCCGGCCGGCACACCCCGACCGCTCGGGAGCTCTTCCTGGCGGGTTTGACCGACACCGCCGTCGCGCTCTATCTGGCCCCGGTCTCCGCCCGGACCGCGGCCGCGCTCGACCCATCCGCATAGCGGTCCCGCCACGGGACCTCGCTTCGGCTCAGGAGGTTCGGCCATGACGAGCATCATCGACCAGCCCACGTACGAGGACCCCACCCCCGCCACGGCCGCCGCGCTCGGCCTCCAAGTGCGGCCGATGGCCGGGCACATCGGCGCCGAGATCTTCGGTGTCGACCTGTCCCGGCCGCTGAGCGCCGAGCTGGTCGCCGAGATCCGGGCGATCTGGCTGAAGTGGAAGGTGGTGTTCTTCCGCGACCAGCACCTGACCCAGGAACAGCACAAGGCGTTCGGCCGCGCCTTCGGCGAACTCGCCCCCGGACACCCGACGTTGCCCGCCGCCTTCCCCGAACACCCGGAGATCCTGCTGCTGGACAACCAGCAGTTGGGCATGGGTGGCGGCGGCGGTTTCGTGGAGAGCCGCTGGCACACCGACGTGACGTTCATCCCCGACCCGCCGACCGCGTCGATCCTGCGCGGGGTGATCGTGCCGCCGTACGGCGGCGACACCCAGTGGGCCAATCTGGCCCTGGCCTACGAGCGACTGTCCGACCCGCTCAAGGAGTTGGTCGACGGACTGCACGCGGTGCACCACAACGCGCTGCCGATCAAGCGCGGCGAAATGCAGAGCAAGTTGGGCAGGCAGTTCCTGGGCGATGGGCTGCGCGCGGTGCACCCGGTCGTGCGGGTGCACCCGGAGACCGGCGAGAAGGTGTTGTTCGTCAACCCGAACTTCACCAGCCACATCCGGGAGTTGACCCGCCAGGAGAGCGCCCACGTGCTGGAGATGCTCTACGCGCACATCGCCGACGCGGAGTTCAGCGTGCGCTTCCGGTGGCAGCCGGGCAGCATCGCGTTCTGGGACAACCGCGCGACGGTGCACCTCGTCCCCACCGACGTGCCGCCGGGCATGCGCCGTTCCATGCAGCGGGTGACCCTCCAGGGTTCGAAGCCGGTCGGCCCCGACGGCGCCGAGTCCTTCGCGCTGGAAGGCTGATCGCCCCCGCGGACCCCGCTCGACCCCCTTGCGCGAACATCCCCGGATCCGGCGCCGCGTCCACCGACCAGGCGCCGGATCCGCACGCTTCGGACCTCGGTGAGGGCTTGTCGCGTCGGCCGATTCGACGCGATGCTGTTCTCCGGGTGGCATTTGTGCACCACCCGTTCTGCGCCCTCGCTGGATGCGAGATCGCTGCCGACAACCTTTGGGGGGCGGCCGATGGGTACACGGGACCCGATGTTCCAGGGACGCAGGCTCCGCGCCCTGCTTCGGCAGACGCGCGAGGCCTGCGGTTACATCCAACGGGACGTTGCGCTGGAGATGGATTGGTCGCTCTCCAAGCTGATCCGGATCGAAACCGGTCAGGTCAACATCTCGACCACCGACCTCAAGGCGCTGCTCCAGCACTACGGCGTGGTGGAGCCGGCCCGGGTCGCCGAGTTCATCGACATGGCCAGGGCGTCGAAGCAGCGCAGTTGGTGGTATGCCTACCGGAACATCCTCACCGCGGAGGCGAAGGTCTTCCTCGGCTACGAATCCTCGGCCACGGTCATCCGCAACTTCGAACCGATCCTGGTCCCCGGCCTGTTACAGACCGAGGAATACTCGCGCGAGGTGCTCCGGGTGATGACGCCGGCCGGTCCCGCGCTGGACGAGAACGTCGCCCTGCGGATGGACCGGCAGGAGCGGCTGATGCGCCCCGACGGGCCCACACTGCACTTCATCGTCGACGAGAGCGTGATGCATCGCGCGGTCGGCAGCCCGGCGGTCATGCGCAACCAGATCCGCCGCATCCGCAAGTACGCGGAGTGGCCCAACATCACGATCCGGGTGGTGCCGTTCGAGTCCGGGTTGTACCACCGGGCCCGCATCGCCTACCAGCTCATGGAGTTCCCCGACCTCGAGGACGAGGCGGTGCTGTTCATCGAGACCCCCTCCGGCAACATCGTCATCCGCGAGGGCAACCCGGAGGATCCGCCGACCGTTTCCCCGCTCTCCTACCTGGAGACGTTCTGGGGCCTCGAACAACTCGCGTCGCGAGAACACGCGCCGGCGATGCTGGACGCCGCGCTCGAACGCTTCGCACCGGGCTCGACCCCGCCACCCACCGGCATCGATCCCCCGGATTAGAGGGTGTACCGGACGTTGTGGCAGCAGGCCGGCCGACAGCACGCGCGCTGCCAGGACGCGAGTTGATTACATGCCAAGAGCCACTTGGCTGATTGCACATCCCTGCGCATAATGACAGGTACGTATCCGTTGCTCGATGTCGATGAGCAGCACGGTTTCGCAGCGGCCACTGCGAGGCTTCGAACGAGTTGTCCCGAGGTCAGTTTTTATGACTTATCGGGACAACTCGTTCTTTTTTGCGTGGGACCACGCATAGCAGACTCGACTCACTCTGGCGAAAGCGGACATCCGCATGCACAATCACAGATGAGGGCAACAACGCCGTCCTCCCCGCCCTTGCACGGTACACACCGTCTACATGAAAGGACGCCTGATCGGGGAAAGGAGGTGAACTCGTGCAGGACGACTTCGAGAGGATGCTCCGCGTGATCTTTCTGCTGGTAGCCGTGGCCGCGGTGACAGCGGGAGCGCTTTATTACACGCTCCGGGCCGCCGGACTGCTCACCCTCATCGGGTAACGGATACCAAACCCGTCCTCGGGCCCTGCGCCCATATCAATCGCGGCCTGCCGAACGGCAGGCCGCCTCACGTATCGGCGTGCAAAGTCGCCGGGAGCGACCGGATCAGTTCGCCGAACGACCGGTTGCATGGAGAAACGAACCCCAGGACCCGGCCCCGAAAGCCAGCCGCGACACCGGCGCCTTCGAGTCCCTGACCTCGACCTCGTCCCGGCGCCTGGCCTCGACACAGTTCACGTCCGCGCTCTTGGTGCTCTTGCGCCATGCGCTTCCCAGCGGCTCGAACTCCGCCATGCATTGCCTCCGAAAAGAGCCGATGAGAATAGGTGGGCCGGCAGCCGGATGATTCCGTGCAGGGTGATTCCATGCAGGGTGGACACCTCTGCGGGTTGACCGGCTTCGAGGGCGCGCGCACAGCTTAGCGCCTGTTGTCGGCCACGGCGTTGCATACACCCTGGGCCGTACGCGTGAAATCCGGCCGGCTCGCCCGAGTGGCGAATAGCCAGGTGTCGGATTGCCGTGTCGCTCACCTGTTCGCAGCATTCGACGACCCGGGTCGCCTATTGCCCGCGGTATTGGCCGACGAAAAGCTGGAATTCGGAACATCAGGGGCCGGACCCGGGCTTTCCCAGTCGTTTCCGGAGGGTGTCGACCAACAGGAGGAAGCCGTCCGTGGGCGGCGCCTTCACCGGACCGATGGTCGTTTCCTGCACCACCGCCACCACCGGGCCGTTGCGCACGACGCCGAAGTCCGCGTACTGGTCCTCGCCACTGACCAGTCCCTGGATCCGCCAGGCGGAGCCCTCCGCGTTCAACGCCGTGATCCGCAACGAGCCGTCGGCCATCGCGTTGGGTCGGTTGCTCGCCGGGCAGGGGCCGGCGAGTCCGCCGGTGAAGTCGGCCACCGCCACCACGGCCGTGCGCTCGTCCGGGTAGCGGACCAGCCGCACCAGGCCGCCGCCCTGTCCGTCGTGCCGGTACAGCCGTTCCTCGGTCTGTACCGCGCCGAGGCCGGCGATCGTGTCGGAGGCACACGGACCCAGCTCCTCGCCCATCGCCTCCCGGGTCTCCACCACCCGCCAGTTGTCGTAGATCCCGGCCACCGCCGGGAACTCCTGGGCGGTCGGGTAGAAGGTCTCGCTCAACGTGGTGGGCGGACCGGCCGAGGTCACCGTCGGGGACGGGGGCACGCTCGGGGTCACGGCCGCCTGTTCCCGGTGCGTCGGCTTCGCGTCGTCGCCGCCGAATCCGGTGCTCGCCAGGGTCACCCCACCCGCGACCACCACCAGCGAGGCGACCGTGGCCAGGACCCGGTTGCGCAGCCGCCGACGGCGCACCACCCGGTGGATCCCGGCGACGGGCGGCAGCGGCACCTGCGGGGCGAGTTCGACCACGAGTTCGCGAAAACGCTCGTCGAGCACGTCGGCGCCGTGCTCGTCGTCCGCGTTCTCAGGGCTGTGCCGCATGTCCGAACTCGCCATCCCCCACTCGACCGGGCATTACCGGCCCGACGGCCGTTCCGCATTCGACAGGTGTCCAGTTTGACGCATGGGTCGGGAACGATGGTTCCCGACCGGGGGTCAGCCCTTCTTCTTCAGCTCTCCCCTGGAGGTCGAGGTCAGCAGGCTTTCCCCCGGCGACTCGTAGGACATCGTGGTCGGCGTCAGCTGTTTGACGAAGACCCGGCCGTCCACGCAGCCCTTGTTGTGGGTCAGATGGCTGGTCAGTTCGACGCCCTTGTCCGCGGACACCGACAGCAGTTCCAGGTCGGCGTCGCACTCGGCCGGGGTGCCGCCGACCGGTGTACCGGTCAGGGTGGTGACGCCGACCTTCTTGTCTCCCACCCTGCCGCCGGTCAGCGTGACGGTGACCTGCGTGGAACTGCCGAGGTCCGAGGTCGTCGTGCCGGTCCAGGTGCCGAGGTAGGACTGCGGGACGGTGTCCGTCGAGGACGACGGCGCCCCCGATGTGTCCTGGTGGCCGGCCGCCGTCGGCTTGTCCTTGTCGCCGCCACCGTGCCACAGCAGCGCCGCCGTGGTGCCGCCGGCGACCAGCAGCACGACGACGAGCGCATACACCCACGGGGCGATCCGGCGCGCGTGCTTCGGGGGTGGCGTGTGCTCCGGCACGTATGTCTCGGGCGCGCCGGGTAACGCAGACGCGCCCGGCGACTGCGGAATCGGGGACCGCGGGATCCGGGACTGTGGGGTCGACGCATCCGAGGACGGCGGCGGGGACCCCGGCGGGGCGTACGCCGCTCCGACCGACTCCGCCGGGCCATGCGTCGGCCCTGTCGGCTCCGTCGGCGCCCCCGCCGGCCGGTCGTCCCACGTGGGCGATCCGCTGCCGGTCGCCACGAACCCGCGCGCGTCCTGCGGCCCGTCCTCGTCCAGGTCCAGGAGTTCGACCGCGCGGCGGGACAGCGCGGTGGTCAGGTCCGCCGGCAGCCAGTTCCCCGCGACCAGGTCGCCCGTACCCTCCGGTGCCAGTGCCGCCAGCACCTCGGCCGGGCTCGGCCGGGATCCGGCGTGTTTGGTCAGGCACGCCACGACCACCTCGCGCAACCACGCCGGCAGCCCGTCCAGGCGCGGCTCCTGGGCCACGATCCGGTACATCAGCGCCTGGCCGCTGCCCTCGCCGAACGGCCCGGTACCGGTCGCCGCGAAGACCAGGACCGAGCCGAGCGAGAACACGTCGCTGGCCGGGCCGATGTCGCGCCCGTCGACCTGCTCCGGCGACATGAAGCCCGGTGAGCCGACGGTGTGCCCGGTCCGGGTGAGCACCGAGGCGTCCATCGCGCGCGAGATGCCGAAGTCGATCACGCGCGGCCCGTCCAGGGACAGCAGCACGTTCGACGGTTTGATGTCGCGGTGCACCAGGCCCGCCGCGTGGATCGCGGTCAGCGCCTCGGCCAGGCCCGCGCCCAGCGTGCGTACGGTCTCCTCGGGCAGCGGACCGCGGCCCGACACCGCCTCGTACACACTGGGTCCGGCCACGTAGCCGGTGACCACCCAGGGTGTGTCCGCCTCGGTGTCCGCGTCCAGGACGGGCGCGGTCCACGCGCCGCCGACCCGCCGTGCGGCGTCCACCTCGCGCCGGAATCGCTCGCGAAATCCCGGGTCGTCCGCCCACTCGGAGCGCACCACCTTGATCGCGACCACCCGGCCGCCCGGGTTGCGGCCGAGGTAGACCCGGCCCATCCCGCCCGCCCCCAGCACGCGAAGCACCCGGTATCCGCCGATCCGCCGCGGATCCGCGGGTTCGAGCGGTTTCACGGCGCCCCCCTCGTCGTCCGGCAGTTGGCCCGAGAATACGCGGGTGTCCACTTTGCGCGGGCGGATCACGAGCGGTCCGAACCGGATCCGAGGTGCTTCCCTCGCACCGGGATCCGGACCGGAGCGGGCTCAGTACTCCACGTGCAGTTCGACCAGCCCCCGGATGAACGACGACGGCCCGTGCGTGAGCGTGGCGCCGGGCGCCAACCGCAGGTCCGGCAGGCGGCGCAGCAGTTCCTCGAAGGCCACCCGGATCTCCAGCCTGGCCAGCGAGGACCCGAGGCAGAAGTGTGGTCCGCTCCCGAAGGCGATGTGCGGGTTGGGCGAGCGGAAGGCGTCGAAGCGCTCCGGGTCGGCGAACACCTCGGCGTCCCGGTTGGCCGCCCCGTAGAGCATCATCACCGTCGAGTCGGCCGGGATCACCGTCCCGTGCAGTTCCACGTCACGTGTCGTGTGCCGGGCCATGTTGACCACCGGCGACACCCAGCGCAGCGACTCCTCCACGGCGCTCGGGATCAGCGCCGGATCCTCGCGCAATCGGGACAGTTGCCCGGGGTCGGCCAGCAGTGCCGCGATGCCGCCGGATATCACGTTGCGGGTGGTCTCGTTGCCGCCGACGAGCAGCAGCAGGGACTCGCCGATCAGTTCCTCGAAGGACAACTTCCCGCCGTCGATCTCGGCGTCGACCAGGATCCCGATCAGGTCGTCGGAGGGGGTCTTGCGCCGGTCCTCGATCACCCGCGTCGTGTAGGCGACGTATTCGGTGAACGCCTCGCCGGCCTTGTGGCTGAGTTCGCCGCCGTCGGAGAGCATCACCATCACGTCGGCCCAGTGCTGGAGTTGGTCGCGGTGTTCGGCGCCGACCCCGAGCAGTTCGCCGATCAGCGTCATCGGCAGCGGCGCGGAGAAGGCGCGGACCAGCTCCGCGCTGCGCCCGCCGGCGAGCATCGCGTCGATCAGGGAGGTCACGATGTCCCGGACGTGGTCCTCCATCGCGGCGATCTGCCGGGGCGTGAAGCCCTTCGAGACCAGCTTGCGGCGGCGGTAGTGCAGCGGGTCGTCGGAGTCGATCATCGACGGTTGCGGGTAGCCGAGCGGGCGCGAGCCCTTGGCCGAGGAGAACAGTTCCGGGTTGCGCTCGGCCCAGGACAGGTCGGCGTGGCGGGTCAGTCCCCAGACGCCGGCGCGTTCGCTGTAGTACACCGGCGCGTGCTCGCGCAGCCAGGCGTAGTCGGCGTACGGGTCACCGGCGTACCAGTCCCGATCGAGCAGATGGATGTCGCGGATCGCGGGAGTCGTCACGGCATACCTCCGGGGTGATCACGTGTCGAGCGGTACGAACAGACGGACGGCGGTGCGCATCAGGTCCTGGACCTCGTCGAGTGCGCGACCGCGGGCGGTGAGGCTGACCAAGCCGGAGAGCAGGACGTGGCCGAGCACCGTCTCTATGTCGTGCCGTCGGGCCGCCGCGGCGCCGTCCACGTCCTCGCCGGGCTCACCGAACGCGAGGCCGGTGATCCGGTGGATGCTCTGGTGGAAGTTCTCCTGGGACTGTCCGGCGGACGGGTCCGGCGCGGTCGCGGCCTGCACCACCGCCTCGGTCAGCAGGCGGTTCTCCGCGCTCACCTCGACGATCCGGCACAGCAGCGCGGCCAGTCGCCCGGCCGGGTCGGCGGGCAGCGGTCGACGGGCGAGTTCGTCGGACAACTCGCCGATCCACAGCGCCGAGACCTCGCTGAGCAGGTGGTTCTTCGAGGTGAAGTAGCGGTACACGGTGGCCCGGGCCACGCCTGCGCGGTCGGCGACATCGTGCATCGTGACGGCGGCGTAGCCCCCTTCCAGGGCGAGATCGCACGCGGCGCGCACCAGCCGCTCGCGCCGCGCCTGCTGGTCGCGGGTGAGCGATCTGGTGAGGGTGATCGTCGATTCGGTACGGGGTTCGGCCACCGGTGAGCCTGTCCTGTGGGGGTCGTGCACGCGGGTCGGGCGGGATGTTCGCGGGCGGTCGGATCGGGCGCCGACTCGTTCCGCGGCGATCTTGCCCACGGATGAGACGGAAGTCTAGTCTGACGTCTCGTCAGATTTACTGAGAACGTGTTCCAGTAATTTCCGGGCCCGTTTCGGACCCGCTTCCGCACCCGATCGACGCCGGAGCCGCCGTGACCGCCACCGCAGGACCGCTCGCGGGAATCCGCGTCGTGGAGTTCGTCGGCCTCGGGCCGGGCCCGTTCTGCGGCATGTTGCTCGCCGATCTCGGCGCCGACGTGTTGCGGATCGACCGCGCCGCCGAGGCCCGCAAGGGCTACGCCAAGCCGCCGCGCAACCCGATGAACCGGGGCAAACACTCGATCGCGCTCGACCTCAAGCACCCGGACGGGGTCGCCTTGGCGCTGCGGTTGTGCGCGGACGCCGACGCGCTGATCGAGCCGTTCCGGCCGGGCGTGATGGAGCGCCTGGGCCTGGGCCCGGACGTGGTCGCCGCGCACAATCCGCGGCTGGTGTACGGCCGGCTCACCGGCTGGGGGCAGACCGGTCCGCTCGCGTCCGCCGCCGGGCACGACATCGACTACATCGCGCTGGCCGGGATGTTGGAGCCGATCGGCCGGGCCGGGCAACCGCCGAGCATTCCGCTCAACCTGGTCGGCGACTTCGGCGGCGGCGGTCTGCTGCTCGCGTTCGGCCTGGTCGCCGCGCTGGTGGAGGCCGGCCGTTCGGGACTCGGGCAGGTGGTGGACGCGGCGATGATCGACGGCGCCGCGACGCTCGGCGCGACCTGGTTCACCATGGGCGCCGCCGGCATGCTCGGCCCGCGCGGCACCAACATGCTCGACGGCGGCGCGCCGTTCTACGACGTGTACGCGACCGAGGACGGCGCCTACGTCGCGGTCGGCGCGATCGAGCCGAGGTTCTGGGCCGAGTTGATCCACCGGCTCGGGCTGGCCGAGGACCCGGTGTTCGCCGACCTCGCCCGGCAACACGATCCGGCGCACTGGCCCGCGATGAAGGCCCGGCTCGCCGAGGTGTTCGCGACCCGCACCCGTGACGCGTGGTGCGCGCTCCTGGAGGGGACCGAGACCTGCTTCGCGCCGGTGCTCGCGCCCGGCGAGGCGCCGGCCCACCCGCACCACGTGGCCCGCGGCACGTTCCTGCACGCCGACGGTCTGCCCGAACCGGCTCCCGCGCCGAGGTTCTCCCGCACCGCCGCCGCCGTCCCCACCCGCCCGGTGCACCCGGGCCCGGCCGCCGCCGGCGGCGACACCGATGCCGCGCTCGCCGCGTGGGGCCTGTCCCCGGCCGAGGTCGAGCACTTCCGGGATGCCGGCGCGGTCGTCTGACGCCGCATCACCACCCAGTACAGGTAAGGGATTCCATGGAACTACACGAGGCGCTGTACAGCACTCGCGCGATGCGCCGGGTGGCCCCGGACGCCATCCCGGAAGCGGTCCAGGCCCGAATCCTGGACGCGGCCGTGCGCGCGCCCAGCGGCGGCAACGCCCAGGCCTGGCGCTTCCTCCTGGTGGACGACCCGGGCGTCAAGGGCCGGCTCGGGCCGCTGTACCGGGAGGCGATGGACGCGTTGTGGACGACCGTGTACGCGTCGCGCGTGGCCGCCGCCGAGGCGGATCCGGACAGCGCGGAGAGCCGGTCGTTCGTCCGGATGCGCCGTTCCTCGCAGTGGCTCGCGGACAACTTCGAGCAGGTTCCGCTGTTCCTGTTCGGCTTCGCCCGGCACGACCCCACCGGCGGCTCGATCTTCCCTGCGGTGTGGAGCGCGATGCTGGCCGCGCGCGCCGAGGGGGTGGGCGGCGCGCTGACCGCGGTACTCGGGATCGCGCACCGCGACGCGGTGGCGGACGTCCTGGGCGTGCCGGCCGACGAGGGCTGGCACATGGCGTGCTGCGTGTCGTTCGGCTACCCGACCGGCACGTGGGGCATCGCACCGCGGACCCCGGCGCACGAGGTGGCCTACCGCAACACCTGGGGCGAGCCGGTCGGCTTCGAGGTGCCGGCACCGCTGTGGCCCGCGGCGGGCGCGGCGTACACCCCCACCGATGTGGAAGGAGCCGGGCGATGAGCGCGGAGAACGTGGCGAGCACCGCGCCGGGCGCGGCGAGTGCGGCGAGTGCGGCGACACGTGCCGAGCCGCCGCTGCGGGGTTCGGTGGCGCTGGTGACCGGCGGGGGCAGCGGGATCGGGCTCGGCTGCGCGCTGCGGTTCGCCGCCGACGGGGCGCATGTGCTGATCGCCGGCCGCAGCGAGGACCGGCTGCGCGGCGCGGTGGCCGAGTTGGAGAAGGTGGCCGCGGCCGGCGTGCGCGTCGGGTACGCGGTGACCGATGTGACCGACGAGGCGCAGGTCGAGGCAGCGGTGGCGGCGGCTGCCGAACTCGGCCCGGTACGCGCGGTGTTGGCCTCCGCCGGGGGCAACTCGACGATGGGCCCGCTGACCCGGATCGACACCGCCAAGTGGCGCGAGACGGTCGAGTTGAACCTGACCGGCACGATGCTCGTGCTCAAGCACACGGCCCGGCTGATGGCGGCGGGCGGCGGCGGCTCGTTCGTGGCCATCTCCTCGATCGCCTCCGCCGTCACGCACCGCTGGTTCGGCGCGTACGGGGTGAGCAAAGCCGGGATCGACCACCTGGTCCGGCTCGCCGCCGACGAACTCGGCGCGAGCGGCGTGCGGGTGAACGGCATCCTGCCCGGCCTGGTGGCCACCGACATGGTCGGCGCGGTCACCGCCGGCGGCCCGGTGCTGGAGGACTACCTGGCCTGCACCCCGCTGGAGCGGGTCGGCCGGGTCGAGGACATCGCCGCGCTCGCGGCGTTCCTGGTGGGCCCCGAGTCGACCTGGATCACCGGCCAGAACATCAACGTGGACGGCGGCCACCACCTGCGCCGCGGACCCGACTTCCGGGCCTTCCTGGAGCCGGTCTTCGGCGCGGACGGCCTGCGCGGCATCGTCGCGGAAGGGAACTGACAATGACCCAGCGGGTGTTCAACCTGGCCGACCTCTTCGAGGTGGTGGTCGACGCGTGTCCGGACCGGCTCGCACTGGTCGCGGGCGAGGTACGGCTGACCTATCGCGAACTGGACGAGCGGGCCAACCGGGCCGCACACGCCTTCGCCTCGGCGGGTCTGCCGGTGGGCGCGCACATCGGCATCTACTCGCGCAACCGCGCCGAGTGGATGGAGGCGATGATCGGCGCGTTCAAGGCGCGGATGGTGCCGATCAACATCAACTTCCGCTACGTGGAAGAGGAACTGCGCTACATCGTGGACAACGCGGACCTCTCGGCCCTGGTCGTCGAGCGCGGCTATCTGCCCAAGGTCGCCGCGGTGCGGGCCGACGCGCCCGCGCTCGGCCCGGTGTTCGTGCTGGCCGACGAGAACGACGACACGCTCGACGCCACGATCGACTACGAGGCGGCGCTCGCGGCCGAGAGCGCCGACCGCGACTTCGGGCCGCGCTCCCCCGACGACCGCTACATGGTCTACACCGGCGGCACCACCGGCTTCCCCAAGGGCGTCGAATGGCGCGCGCACGACATCTTCTGCTCGGCGATGGGCGGCGGGAACTTCGGCGGCGAGCCGATCGCCGACCCCGAACTGCTCGCCGAGAAGGCCAAGGGCGCGCCGCTGGTACAGATGCTGACCACGCCGCTGATGCACGGCAACGGCCAGTGGATCACCTGGATCACCCTGTTCGGCGCGGGCACGGCGGTGTTGTGGACCGGCCCGCGCTACGACCCGGCCGAGATCCTGCGCACCGTCGCCCGCGAGGGCTGCGCGACGATGATGCTGGTCGGCGACGCGATGGCCCGCCCGATCGCGGACGAGTTGGAGAGCGGCGCGTACGCCGTCGACACGCTCAAGGTGATCGGCTCCGGCGGCGCCCTGCTCTCCCCCACGGTCAAGGCCCAACTCACCCGGCTGATCCCCGGCCTGTACATCGCCGACAGCTTCGGCGCCTCGGAGTTCGGCGCGGGCAGCGCGCAGACCGCCGGCGGCCGATTCCCGATGAAGCCGAAGACCGCGATCCTGGGCGAGGACCTGCGCCCGGTGGGAGTGGGCGAGACCGGACGGATGGCCCGCACCGGCCACATCCCGCTCGGCTACTACAAGGACCCGGTCAAGACCGCCGACACCTTCCACGTCGACCCGGACGGCGTGCGCTGGGTGATCCCCGGCGACTACGCCCGCGTCGAGGACGACGGCGACGTAACCCTGCTCGGCCGCGGCTCGGTATGCATCAACACCGGCGGCGAAAAGGTCTTCCCCGAAGAGGTCGAGGGCATCCTCAAGGCCCACCCGGCAATCTACGACGCGGTAGTGGTCGGCCTCCCCGACCCAAGATTCGGCGAACGCGTCACCGCAGTGGTCTCCCTGCGCCCGGCCCACACCATAACCCTGCCCGAACTCACCAATCACACCCAAACCCACCTGGCAGGCTACAAAACCCCCCGAAGCCTGGTAATAGTCCCAGAAATCCCCCGCACCCCAGCCGGAAAGCCCGACTACCGCTGGGCCAAATCCACAGCCCAAACAACAACCACCCCGCAGCCCGCGCCACAATCACACCCAAGCCAACCCAAACCCAGCCCGTCCGGCGCTTGACGACAAGCAGGCCGCAGCCCGGCCCAGAGGCGGCCGGGCACCACACCACCCGCGCCACAAGTACAACCGACGCAACCCAAACCCAGCCCGTCCGGCACTTGAGGACAAGCAGGCCACAGGCCGGCCCGGAGGCACCGGGCAACCCGCAACCCAGCACAGACAACCCAACCCAACCCAAACCCAGCCCGTCCGGCGCTTGAGGACAAGCAGGCCGCAGGCCGGCCCGGAGGCACCGGCACCACGCCACAAGCACAACCAACCCAACCCAAACCCAGCCCGTCCGGCGCTTGAGGACAGGCAGGCCAGGCTCGGCGACACCAACGCGCCACGCAACCCGCACCCCCCGACCCGCCCAGCCCGTCCGGCGCTTGAGGACAAGCCGGCCACCAAACAGCCCACCCATACCACCCCGCGCGTTTCGCGTATCGTGTGGCGATGACCGTCCCCCACCAGCGAACCGGCCCCCTGGCCACCGGCATCCACTGGCACGACGGCCGCGCCCACCTCGCCCTGACCGGCCCCGGCGACGAACAGTCCCGCCAACCGCTACCCCTCGGCACCCCCACCGGCTGGCGCCTGACCGGCCCCCGCACCTGCGTCGGCATCCGCCGCAAGACCGGCCGCCGCACCCCCTGCCCCACCCTCGCCCCGCTGCCCGCGACCGCCCCCCGCTCGCAGTGCGAGGCATGCGCGCTCGCCGACCCCGGCCGCAAACTCGCGCGCGATCAGGCGATGGACGACCCCCGCCCGTTCTCGCTCTACCTCGCCTGGTTCGGCCCCGGCCTGGTCAAGGTCGGCCTCACCGCCACCGAACGCCGCGCGGCCCGCCTCGCCGACCAGGGCGCGCCGATGTTCACCTGGCTCGGCCACGGCCCGCTGATCCCGGTCCGCGACACCGAACGCCGATGCTCGGCCACGGGCACCGTCCGCGAACGTATCCCGCACCGGGCCAAGACCACCGCCTGGTGGCGCCCGCGCGAGCTGGATTCCCCGGCCGAACTGATCGCCGCACACGCCCGGTTGACCCCCCTGCTCCCGGACACGATGACCCCCGCACCGTGCGACGTCCAGGACCTGAGCCGCTTCTACGGCCTGACCGACGCCCCGCCACCGACCCGGAACCAGGTCACCGGCCTCACCGAAAACGCCCTGCTGTACGGCGAGTTGACCTGCGTCGCGGGCCACGACGCCCTGATCACCACGGACACCGGCCCGCTGTTCGTGGACCTGCGCCTGCTCACCGGATGGCACCTGACCCCGGCCCGCGGCGCCCCTTCCGGCCTCACCCTCAAGCCCCTGGACACCGGCCGCGCCCCCGACGGCTCGGTCCAGGAGGGCCTGTTCTAGCGCAGCCGACCCCCACCACAAAAATCAAAACCACAAGGATCAAACCCGGCTCACCCGCTGACACTCCCCCGGCACCCCATCCTCGATCGGCTTGCTGCGGTCGTACGGATCGACCGTCTTCGGCGACCCCGACGGCATCGTCGAATCGTCGTCCGGAAACTCCGGCCGCACGAAGCCGTCCAGGCGCGTGCACGAGCTGTTCGCCGCGTCGAACCCGACCTGCCCCACCGCGATCCGGCCGCGCACCGTCGCCTGGTAGCGGGGCCCGCGATAGACCTTCGTCTCCAACACCCGACGCACCACCGAGCGGGTCACCGTCGCGTCCGCCCCGCTGCCGGCCTTGGCCACCGGGTAGACGAACGAGTAGTCGGCGTGCACCGTCAGGGTGCCCTCGCCGTCGACGTCGTAGCTCGTGATGCCGTTGACCTTGACCACCCGGCCCACCTGCTCGATCTCCTTGGGATCGAACCGGGTCACCCACGAGACCGGGTTGTCCGGCTCCCATCGGTTCGTGCGCAGCGCGTCCTCGATCCGCGCGACCTGGCCGTCGGCCGGATCCAGGAGCGCGAGATAGCCGGCCGGCCGCTCGCCCGCGAGCACGTCGCGGTCCAGGTTGCCCGCGATCAGCAGCCGCCGGGTCAGGTCCAGCGCCTCGGTGACCTCGGCCGCGCTGTACCCGGGCACCGTCTTGACCTCGGGCAGGGTCAGGCCCGCCTCGTTGTCCGCGTAGTTCACGGCCGGCGAGCCCGCGAACGGATTCTTCCGGGTGGGCCGGTCCGGATCGACACCCCGGCGGTCCCCCGCCGACGGCACCGAGGTGGCCACCCCACCGACCGACGGCTGCACCATCGGATCGTCGCCCGCGGCCGTGTTCGAGGTGCCGAACCAGCCGAACACCCGGTCCGGCGCGGCGGCGAAGGCCACCAGCGCGAGCACCGCGACGGTCACCAGGACCGTCCTCCACCGGCGCCGGCGCGGCGGCCGGCTCGGCCCGTCGGCCCGCCACGGGGTGTGCTGCGGCGGCTCGTTCGCCCATTTCCGGGCAAGCATGCGGGCCCGCGCGGACCCCTCGGTCGTGGTCGCGCCCCGGACGAAGTCCTCGTCGAACACGTACCCGGCGAACGGGTCGTTCGGGTCGGCCCCACCCGACCCGGCGCCCGCCGGTCCATCCATCCGGTCGCGGCCTTCGCCTGCGTCCCGGTTCCCCCTCTGATCAGACATCGGAGCAAGATAGCCGTGCCAACCGACAGGTCCGGGCACGTGTGACCCGGATCATGGTTTGCCGCCGAAACGGCATCTCGCGGACACGGATCATTGGCGGCACGGACACCGGAATCGGTCTCACACGCGCCTTGACTTCGAGTTCACTCCAACTCGTAGGCTCCCGATCATGAACAGCACGGGAAACACCACCACCGCCACCCTCACCGGCCCGAACGACCGCTACGAGCGCGGCCTGGCCGTCCTTCGGCAGGTCGCCGGCCCCGAGCAGTCGACGGTGCTCGACGGCTTCGCCGAGATCGCGCCGGACCTGACCCGGTTCGTCGTCGAGTTCGGTTACGGCGACGTCTACACGCGGCCCGGACTGACTTTGCGCGAGCGGCAGTTGGCCACCGTCGCCGCACTGGCCGCGCTCGGCAACGCGGCGCCGCAGTTGCGCTTCCACCTGGCCGGCGCGCTCAACGTCGGCTGCACGCGGCGCGAGATCGTCGAGACGCTGATCCACGTCACCCTCTACGCCGGTTTCCCGGCCGCGCTCAACGGACTGGGCGTGGCGCGCGAGGTGTTCGAGGCGTACCCGGACACCGCGCCCGAGGATGCCGAGGCCGCCGGCGAGGGCCCGGACGCCGCCGAGACCACCGCCGACCGCTACCGCCGCGGGTTGACCGCGCTCACCGAGATCGACGGGCACGCCGGCGAGCAGGTGGTCGCCTCGCTCTGGGACATCGCCCCCGATCTGGGCCGCTACGTGATCGAGTTCGCCTTCGGCGACGTCTACTCGCGCACCGGCCTGGACCTGCGTACCCGCGAACTCGCCACGATCGCGATGTGCACCGCGCTCGGCACGGTCGCGCCGCAACTCGCGGTGCACATCCACGGTCTGCTCAACGTCGGGGGAACCGAGGAGGACGTGGTCGAGACGATCACCCACATGGTCGGCTACGCCGGATTCCCCGCCGCGCTCAACGGCATCGCCGTCGCCCGCACGGTGTTCGCCGAGCGGGCGGCCGCCGGTCAGGCGTCGACCGACTCCGCGACCGAGTCCTGAGGCAGCAGGTACACATCCCGGCCCTCCACGTCGACGAACGCGTCGCTCGGGCGGAAACCGACCCGGCGGGCCAGGGTCAGCGACGGCACGTTGTCCGCGTTGATCACCGCGAAGATCGGCACCGTCGGCAGCGTACGACGGGCCAGCGCGACGGTGACGTCGACCGCCTCCCGGGCCAGGCCCCGACCCCACGCGACCGGCGAGAAGCGGTAGTAGAGGTTGAACACCGGGACACCGTCGGGACGCAACCGCCGGGTCAACTGGGTCCCGGCGAAGCCGAACACTTCGGTGGGACGCTCGCGCGACGCGACCGCGCAGTAGCCGATCCCGTCCCGCTCCCAGTCCTCGATCATCGTCCGTAGGAACTCGAGGCCCGCCTCGGCCGACGGCATCGGCCCATGTGGGTTGTAGCGGTTGGTCTCGGGATCCCCGTGCACGGCGAACACCGCCGCCGCGTCGTCGGGGTGGGGCCTGGTCAGGACCAGTCGTTCGGTCTCGGCGACCGAAATGCGAGTCGTCACGCGCGTGCCGTTCGATTCGTTCGATGTGCGATAGGGATGTCTGTACCGCGGGTTTCGTGCCCACCCAGCCTAATCACCCGATCACCCGATCACATGATCCGATGATCGTCGGGGGTGATCGGCTCGTTCCCCTCGGCTCGCTGGTGACGCGATCCGTCGATACCCACGCCCTCGCGGCGCAGGGCCCGGGTGCGGTGTTCGCGCGGGCTCATCCCCCGGACCCGCTTGAACGCCGTGCTGAGCGCGAACGCGTCGCCGTAGCCCACCTTTTCCGCGACCGCCCCGACCGTGGCCTCCGGTTGGCACAGCAGGTCCGCGGCCAGCGACAGCCGCCAGGCGGTGAGGAACGCCATCGGCGGCTCGCCGATCAGTTCGCTGAACCGCCGCGCCAGCGCGGCCCGGGACACCCCGGCCGAGGCGGCCAACGACGCGACCGTCCACGGTTGTTCGGGGTTGTTGTAGATCAGGCACAACACGTGGCCGATCACCGGGTCGCGGTAGCCGCGGTACCAGCCCGGCGCGTCCGTTCCGGAACGGGCGAACCACGAGCGCAACATCGCGATCAGCAGCAGGTCGAGGAGGCGGTCCAGGACCGCCTCCTGGCCCGCCTCGTCCTTGACGATCTCGGTCGCCAGGAGCGGGATCACCGGGCAGTCCACCTCGTTCGCCCGGATCACCGCCAGGTTGGGCAGTGCCTCCAGGAGCGAACGGCTGACCTCGCCGGCCAGCTGGTAGGTCCCGGTCAGCATGATCGTCTCGGCCTCGGCGCTGTTGCCCCACGTGCGCACGCCGAGCGCCATCTCCTTGGCCAGGTCCCGCCCCTCGGGCGTGGTACAGCGCTGGCCGGGATGGATGATGATCTGCGGTTGCGTGTCGGGCTCGTCGGAGACCCGGTAGTGGTCGGGCCCACGCACGATCGCCACGTCGCCGGCGGTCAGCCGCTCCGATTCGCCCCGGTCCAGCGCGATCCACGCATGGCCGCGCACCACCGCCACGACGGTCAGCGGCGCCTCGTCGTGAATGCGCATGGACCACGGCGCGCTGAGCATCGAACGGAGCAGGAAGGCGCCCTGCGCCCGGGGTCCGTTGAGCAGGCTCGCGAGAGCATCCATCCCCGAATCCTAGCGAAGATCAAGACGATCAAACATGTTATTGGGCGCTTCAGCGATGTTCACTCTCACCGCAGGGCCCTTGAATAGAGCCATGACGACGAACGAGCAGCACCTCGCGAACACCGCCGGCACCGACTACTCCACCACGCTGGTCGTGGGCGGAACCGGCAAGACCGGCCGCCGGATCGCCGCGAAACTGATCGAGCGGGGCCGCACGGTCCGCCTCGGTTCGCGCTCCGCGCCGATCCCCTTCGACTGGACCGACCGCGCCACGTGGGCCCCGGCGCTGCGCGACGTGGAGAAGGTGTACATCTCCTACCAGCCGGACATCGCCGCCCCCGGCGGCGCGGACACGGTCGGCGCGTTCGCCGACCTCGCGGCCGAGAGCGGCGTGCGGCACCTGGTCCTGCTGTCCGGCCGGGGCGAGCCCGAGGCGCAGGACGCCGAGGCCCGGGTGCGTGCCTCCGGCGCCCACTGGACCGTCGTGCGGGCCTCCTTCTTCGCCCAGAACTTCGACGAGGGCGAGTTCCTCGGCCCGCTCCTGGAGGGCGAGTTGGCGCTGCCCGTCGGAGCGGTGGGCGAGCCGTTCATCGACGTGGAGGACATCGCCGACGTCGCGGTCGCGGCGCTCACCGAGGACGGGCACGCCGGGCAGGTGTACGAGGTGACCGGGCCGCGGCTGCTGACCTTCGCCGACGCGGTGGCCGAGATCGCCCGCGCGTCCGGCCGCGAGATCGGCTACGTCCAGGTACCCCTGGAGGCATACTCGGCGACCCTGACCGGCCACGGTGTTCCCGCCGAGGTCGTCGACCTGCTGGCCTTCCTGTTCGGCGAGGTCCTCGACGGACGCAACGCGCACGTCGCCGACGGTGTGCGCCGCGCGCTCGGCCGGGAACCCCGCGACTTCTCCGACTACGCACGCGACGCCGCCGCCCGCGGTGTCTGGAAGGTGTGACCATGAGCGGCCCCCTGTTCGTCCTGACCCTGGTCGCGGCCGTCGGCTGCGCCACGATGGGCGGAGTCTTCTACGGCTTCTCCTCCTTCGTGATGGCCGGTCTGGGCCGGCTCCCGGCGAACCAGGGGGCCGCGGCCATGCGTGCGCTCAACGTCGAGGCCCCCAAGCCGCCGCTGATGATCGGCCTGCTGGGCACCTCCCTGCTCTGCGCGGGCCTGGGCGTGACCGCGCTGGTGTCCTGGGACGGGGCGTACTCCGGCTACCTGATCGCCGGCGCGCTGAGCTACCTGATCGGCCCGCTCGGGCTGACCGCCGGCTACCACGTGCCGCGCAACAACGCGCTGGACCGGGTCGAGCCGAACTCGCAGGCGGAGGAGCGCCTCTGGGCCGCGTTCCCGACCGAGTGGACCCGGGCGAACCACCTGCGCGCGCTGGGCGGCATCGCCGCCGCGGTCTGCCTGATCCTCGCCCTCACCCGCTGACCTCTCGAGACCACCCATCCGAAAACGGGGACCCCGGCATGACTCAGCCATCCACGCAGTCGTCCACACCACCGACCCGCACCGCCGCCATCGTGCTGGGCGCCGGTCTGGTCACCACCGGCCTCGTCGCCGGCGTCTACTTCTGCTTCGCGGTCGCGATCATGCCGGCCCTGGGCCACGTCGACGACCGCACCTTCATCGACTTCCTCCAGCAGGTCAACAGGAGCATCGAGAACCCGGTCTTCTTTTCCTGCTTCTTCGGCGCCCCGATCCTGGGCGTGATCTCCATCGCGCAGACCCGAAAGCTCGGCACCCCCGAGACCGTCCGCTGGGTCGTCATCGGCGTCGCCCTGGCCTTCGTCGGCATGCTGATCACCATGGGCGGCAACATCCCGCTCAACAACAAGATCGACGACGCCGGCGCCCCCGCGAAGGTCGCCGACCCGGCCAAACTCCGCGAAGACGTCGAAAACACCTGGATAGCCTGGAACATAGCCCGCACCCTCTTCGCCACCGCCGCCCTGGCCACCCTCACCCGAGCCACCCACCTCTTCGCCCGAACCACCCGCGCCCACCGCGCCGCCTGAGTCGCCCGAGCCCACCCCCCACACGCCGAAGGCCCGCCCGATCCCGGGCGGGCCTTCGGCCGTATCGCGTCCCGTCCACCGGCTCGCGGCCGGCGGACCCGGGCCTCAGCCCTTGACGCAGACCACCTGACGCAGTTCCGCGACCACCTCGACCAGGTCCTGCTGCTGCCGCATGACCTGCTCGATCTTCTTGTACGCGCCCGGGATCTCGTCCACGACGCCGGAGTCCTTGCGGCACTCCACGCCCTCGGTCTGCGCGGCGAGGTCGGCGACGGTGAACCGCTTCTTGGCGGCGTTGCGGCTCATCCGGCGACCAGCGCCGTGCGACGCGGAGTTGAACGCGGCCTCGTTGCCCAGACCGCGGACGATGTAGGAGCGCGTGCCCATCGACCCCGGGATGATGCCGAGGTCGCCGGCCCCCGCGCGGATCGCGCCCTTGCGGGTCACCAGCAGGTCCACCCCGTCGTACGTCTCCTCCGAAACGTAGTTGTGGTGGCAGCTGATCGTCTCCTCGAAGGTCACCCGCGCCTTGCGGAACTCGCGCCGGATCACCTCCTGGTACAGGGCCATCATGATCGCCCGGTTCCGCGCCGCGTACTCCTGCGCCCAGTACAGGTCGGAGCGGTACGCCGCCATCTCGGGGGTGTCGCTCACGAACACCGCGAGGTCGCGGTCGACGATGCCTTGGTTGTGCGGCAGCGACCGGGCCACGGACATGTGGTGGTCCGCCAGTTCCTTGCCGATGTTGCGCGAGCCCGAGTGCAGCATGAGCCACACCGAATCGGACATATCCACACAAAGCTCAACAAAGTGGTTTCCGCCGCCGAGCGAGCCCATCTGCTTCGCGGCCCGGTCCCGGCGGAACTTCACCGCGTCCGCGACGTCGTCGAAGCGCCCCCAGAAGTCGGCCCAGCCGGCCGACCCGAGGCCGTACAGCTTGCTCGGGTCCACCTCCTCGCCGTGCATGCCCATCCCGACCGGGATGGCCCGCTCGATCTCGGACCGCACCCGGGACAGGTCGTCGGGCAGGTCGGCGGCGGTGAGCGAGGTCTTCACCGCGCTCATCCCGCAGCCGATGTCCACGCCGACCGCCGCCGGGCAGACGGCGTCGCGCATGGCGATGACCGAGCCGACCGTGGCGCCGCGGCCGTAGTGCACGTCGGGCATCACGGCGAGGCCGTGCAGCCACGGCAGGGTGGTGATGTTGCGGAGCTGCTGCATGGCCTGGCCCTCGACCGCGGCCGGGTCGGTCCACATACGAATCGGTACCCGGGTGCCGGGGACCTCGGTGTACGACATGGGTGGGTCACTCTCCTGAGTGGATGGTGGTCAAACGTGAGCACGGCGGCTCGAAGTCTTGGGTGGCCGCCCCGGCGCACCCCGGGTAGTGGGCCCGGGTGCGCCACGGGGCAGCCGGTGGCGGGGACCGCAGGGTTGGCGACTGCGGGACCCGCGGAGCGGGAAGCGAAGCAGGGGTTACACGCGGCGGGCCGAGGCACCCTTGACGGGGCGTCGGCCGAAGTCACGGAACCGCACCGGCTCGCTCCTCTCCCTACGGGACGGGACACACGGAGGCCCCGTCGTTGGCTCGGCCTCCATCAAGCCACGGCAACGCCGCACCCCGCAAAGGGTTTTCCGGTGCGCGCGGCGAGCCCCGCGCACGCCCCCGGGACACACCGCGCGCCGCTGTGACACCCGACCCGGGCGGGCGTACATTCCCGATGCATGTTCGTCGTCGGGGTAGCCGCGTGGATCACCGCCGTCGCCTGTGTCGTGTTCGGGCGCGATCGGCATCGGCAGCGGGTGCCTCCGGTGGTCCGCGACTTCGACGGCGACGGGCCTCTGGAGCGCGCCGAGTTCCCCCGACCGGCCCGGGCCGGGTGGATCGCCGGCGCCGCCGCGGCCCTGGTCGGCTCGGCGGCGTTCGTGCTCAGCGTCAGGTGAGGCGCCCGGACGCGGGCCGGGTCAGGTGAAGACGACCGTGCGGGTCCCGTTGAGCAGTACGCGCCGCTCCGAGTGCCACTTGACCGCGCGCGCCAGCGCCTGACACTCCACGTCCCGACCGACCGCGACCAGCGCCGCCGGGGTGACCGCGTGGTCCACCCGCTCGACCTCCTGCTCGATGATCGGGCCCTCGTCCAGGTCGCCGGTGACGTAGTGCGCGGTCGCGCCGATCAGCTTCACCCCGCGCGCGTGCGCCTGGTGGTACGGCTTCGCGCCCTTGAAGCTCGGCAGGAACGAGTGGTGGATGTTGATCGCGCGGCCCTCGAGCTGCTTGCACAGGTCGTTGGACAGGACCTGCATGTAGCGCGCCAGCACCACCAGTTCCACGTCGTGCTCGTGCACCAGCGCGAGCAGCCGCGCCTCCGCCTCGGGCTTGGTCTCGCGGGTGACCGGGATGTGGTGGAAGGGCACCCCGTACGAGCGGGACAGCTCCTCGAAGTCGCGGTGGTTGGACACCACGCCGACGATCTCGATCGGCAGCGCGCCGATGCTGCTGCGGAACAGCAGGTCGTTGAGGCAGTGTCCGAACTTGCTGACCATCACGAACACGCGCATCCGCGCGTCCCCGTCGTGGATCTGCCAGTCCATGTGGAAGGACGCGCCGACGGCGGTGAAGCCCGCCCGCAGCGCGTCCAACTCGACGCCCGGCTCGGCGGTGAAGTGCACGCGCATGAAGAACAGCCCGGTGTCGCGGTCGCCGAACTGCTGGCTGTCCACGATGTTGCAGCCGGTCATCATCAGGAAGCTGGCCACCGCGTGCACGATGCCGCGCTTGTCCGGACAGGACAGCGTGAGCACGTACTGGCCGGCACCCGGCGACGCGTCGCCGGCGTCGGTGCCGTCGAGAGGCTGCTGGGTCTGCTCGGTCATGACGCGCCCTTCTTTCCGATGTATGCCCGTGTCCACCCGCCATCCGCCGAGGTGCGCGGTGTCGACGTGGCGCGGCGGCCGGTCGTACAGGATCCCACGTCCGGTGCGGGCTCAGCGCCCACCGGTACGGATACGCAACACGTCGAGCGAGTCCGGCGGCGCGTCGGGGTCGTCCTCGTCCGCGCGGGCCAGCGCCACGTGCGCGGCCCGCGAGGCGGCGACCACGTCGGGCCAGCGCGGGTGGGTGAGGTAGGCGGGCGCGGGGGCGTCCTCGCCGACGTCGTGCAGCACGCCCAGGATCTCCCGCACCGCGGCGTCCACCAGGGCGGCCTCCTCGGCGTCGGTGACCAGGCAACCGACGTAGGTGGTCGCGGACCAGCGGTCCAGCCAGGAGTCGCCCACCAGGCGATAGACGGCGTCGGTGATCGAGCCGTACTCCGGGCGGCCGGCCAGCCAGGACTCGCGCTGGAACGTCGGGTCGCCGAACATGTGCAGCGCGGAGCGGACCTGGGCCCGCCAACGCCACCACGGAACGGTGCTCTGGCGCATACCTGCCATCGTGGCGCCTCCTCCCCTGTCCCCGCTTCGGTTTCACCGATCCGATCCGGTCGCGTTCCGGATCCGATCCCGACCGGATCCGGTCGAGATCGCCCGGATCACCTCGAATCGCCACCGATCATGCCGCAGACCGGATCGAACCCGCCGGCGGGGCGACGGCCCGGCCGGCGGGATCGATCCGGTCCCCGCGCTCCGGCGCGGTCAGTCCACCACCTTGATGGTGATCAGCCCGCGCTCGTCGTCGAACACCCGCAGCGCGGCCACCGCGAAGCCCGGGTGGTCGCGCATCCAGTTCTGCGCGGCGAGCAGGATCCGGGCCGCGCTGTTGAAGACCTGCGCGGCCTCCGTCGAATAGTCCCCCGGCAGGTGCGAGGACAGGTCGGTGTCGATCGCGACCTCGTACTTGCCCTTGTGGTCCAGCGTGAGCCGCACCTGCTGGAGGTGCGCGCCCTCCGCGGTGGTGTGCAGCGCCGCCAGCATCGTGGCCCCGTAGTCGTCCGCGGCCGGCTTGCGGTCGTCCCGCTCGGCGCCGAGCCGGAAGTCGATCGCGTCGCGGTCCGAGTCCAGGATCTCGATTCCGCCCACCCACAGCGCCGGATGGTCCTCGGCCCACTGCGCGGTCTCGGTCAGCAGCTTGCCCGCCCGGTCCCGGACCAGTTCCTCGGCCTGCGTGTTCGAGCCGTTGCCCCGGACCAGGTCGGTTTCGAGCGTGACCTTGTAGACCTTGTACGAGCTGACCACCCGGATCTTGGTGACGTGGCCCCCGTGCACGGTGGTCCGCAGGTGGGTCAGCAACTCGCTCCCGTATGCCCCCGACTCGGGGGTGTCGCCGGCGGCGGCGGGCGGCACGACCGGCGGCACCGTGGCCGGTGTGCCGGCCGGCGGCACGGTCGCGGGTGTGCCGTCCGCCGCGACCGTCTTCGGCGCGGGCGTGCCGATGCGCGCCGCGCTCGGCCCCGCGGTGGCGACCGTGTCGGCGACCTTGCCGGCGTCCGGCGATCCGGTACACGCCGCGGCTCCCGCCACGGTGGTGGCGAGAAGCACGACCGCGGACAGTCGTGTGCGCTTCCGTATGCGTATCAAGGTTCGTGTTCACCCCCTGTCACCCAGCCATGGTGCGGGTTGGTCCTCGGCTCCTACCAGGCGGGGGGTAGCGCGCGGAGGAAATATACCGCTTTGCCGGCGCCCCGACCGGCACCTTTCGCCCATGGCGGGCGCCTGGGTCGAGCCGGGACCCCGCCCGACCGGGGTCAGGGATCCACGGCCAGGCGGTAGCCGCGCTTGGTGACGGTGAGGACCAGGTCCGCGTACGGCCCGAGCGCGGCGCGCAGTCGGGCGATCGCCGCCTCGACGGCGTGCTCGTCGGTCCGGGGGTCCGCCCACACCCGGCGCAGCAGTTCGGCCCGGCCCAGCACCCAGCCCGGTTTCTCGGCGAGGGCGCGCAACACGGCGCCCGGGACCGGGGGCAGCCAGATGGTCCGCCCGTCGACCAGGACCGCGTTGCCCTGGACGACCAGCCGCCGGGTGCCGGTGTCCAGCTCCCGGCGGGCCCGCGCGGGCAGCGCCTCGGCGATCGTGCGCACCAGCGAGCCGATCCGCCCGCGCTCGGGCCACACCGACTCGACGCCCAGGTCGGCCAGCGGACGCGCGCACACCGGGCCGATGCACACCGGCAGTACGTCGGCGCGCAGCGCGGCCAGCACCTCGGCGTGCCGGCCGGCCGCCTGCGCGGTCTCCAGGAACGCGCCGATGGCGGGCGCGCTGGTGAAGGTGAGCGCGTGCACCTCGTGCCGCACGGTCTGCTCGACCAACCGGCGCACCGCGCCCGGATCGTCCGGTGGTCCCCAGCGGAACACCGGGATCTCCACCACTTCGGCGCCGCGTTCGCGCAGCCCCTCGGCGAAGCCCGGGGCCGGCGCGCCGTGCTCCTGGACGGCGATCCGCCGCCCGCGCAGATCGCGCGCGAGCAGCCAGGCCAGCACTTCACCGCGCGAGTCCGAGCCGGGCGAGTAGATCTCGCGCAGTCCGCTCGCGCGCACCGCCGTGGTCGCCTTGGGCCCGCATCCGACCACCACCGCGGCCCGGCAGGCGCTCGCCAGTCGGGCGCCGCGCCCCCACCCCTCGGCGGCGCCGAACCAGCCGCGCCAGCCCACCCCGGTGGTGGCCACCACGTAGTCGAGTCGGCGGTCCAGGGCTCGTTCGGTGGCCCGGCGCAGGATCGGATCGTCGGCCGGCGACACGATCCGTACGGTGGGCGCGTCCACCACCTTGGCGCCCAGGTCCCGGAGCAGCGCGGCGAGTTCGTCGCGGCGCCGGGCCGCGGTGACGCCGATGGTGAACCCGACCAGCGGCGCGGCCCCCGTGCCTGTCTCCATGGGGTGAGACTCGCCGACGTGTGTTACGTCCCTGTTGCCGGACGGTCACGCGGGAGTTAGCGCGTGGGTCGATGGGCGGGTCGGCGGCCGGGGCCCTGCGCCGGTGTGCGCGGCCCACGCGGCTCGGGACGGTTCGCGTCGGCGGCGCTCGGGTCGCCGGCGCGGCGCGGTGGGCGCTCGGAAGTCGCCGGCCGGCCCGGCGGTGGCTCAGAAGTCGCCGGCGCTGCGCTTGCCGAGGTTGTTGTCGGCCGCGATCGGGTTCCACAGGCCGACCACCTTGTTCTTGGCGGTGGTGGCCCGGCCGCCCGCGCGGTCGGCGGCGCGCTTGTGGTCGGTGTACTCGGCCTTGTGGTCCTTGCAGCCGCCGCGGGCCATCTCGGTGCCCCAGGCCGCGAGTTCGCGGTCGGACTCGGCGGAGGCGGTCCACGCCTCGCGCAGTCCGGCGACCAGGTCGGCGCCGCGGGTCAGCTTGTCGGTGGCCAGCTTGTCCAGGCCCGCGAGCTGCTCGTCGCGCTGCCGGGCCGCCTCGTTGAGCGACTGCGCGCCGGCCGCGGGGTCGTCGCACTTCTGGATCTTCTGCACGGCCTGCGACACGACCTGTCGGGAGCCGGCCCCCGACTGGAGGAGGCGGTCCACGGCGGACGCCTGCGCGGCGCTCTCGCTCGCCTTGGCCGGCGGCGCCGACGTCCCGGGCGCCGCGCTCCCGGACGTCTCCGGCTTCGGACCGGCCGTCACGGCGGCGCCCTTGTCGGCCTTGTCGCCCTTGTCGTCGTCGCCGAACGCGCCGCTGGCGAACACCCCTATCGCGGCGACCACCACGAGCGCCCCGACGCCGGCGGCGATCAGCGGCGTGCGGCCCCGGCCCGGACCGGGGTCGCCGTGCTCGACGGTGCGCGGCCCGTACTGCGGGGCGGCCGGTTGCGGCGCGGCATATCCGGCGGACTGCGCGGCGGGATATCCGCCGGACGGCGGCGCGGGCTGCCCCGAGTAGGCCGGCCGGACCGGCGGCGCGGGAATGCCGACCGGCCCCGTACCGGCGGACGGCGAGCCGGCCACCTCGTCCCGGAACAGGCTCACCTCGAACACCTGGGTGGGGTCGGCCGGCCCCGCCGGCTGCGGCCCGGTCCCGGGCGGCGCCAGGGGCGAGCCGACAGCGGCCCCACCCGGCGGCGTATGCATCGGCCGCGGCGGCACCTGCCCGGGCGCGGCCGGCGGCTGCGCCTGTCCCGGCTCGGCCCGAAACAGCCCGTTCGCATCGTGCTGTTGCTGCGGCTGGGGCTGCTGCGCCGGATACGGCTGCTGCCCCGGGTAGCCCTGCTGCCCCGGAAACGACTGGTTCCCCGCATACGACTGCTGCCCCGCATACGGCTGCTGCTGTCCGGGATACGGCTGCTGCTGCCCCGGATACGCCCCCTGCCCGTACTGCTCCGGCGGCCCCTGATCCGCGTAGTCGTCGAACCTCGGCAACACCTCGGTCTCGTCGCGCGGGAGTTCGAGCGGGCCGAAAGGCGACGGCCCCGGCTGCCCGCCGTTCGGACCGTGTCCGCCCGTGCCGCCGTCCGCTGCACCGGATCCCATGCCATCCACCCGTTCGTCGCCTCGAAGCCGTCGCACCGGGGCGTCGCGCGACCGGCCGGATCGTCCGGCGGCCGCTCCCCCGGTCCGCCCGACGGTAACTCAGTCGTTCGAGTGACGAACAGCGGCGCATGCCGCGACCGGGCCCCGGCAAGGGTGTTCGGCGACCCCGGCGAGACGGCCCGCCGCAGGTGGGCGGCGGGGTCGGGCGATCAGACGGGGACCGCGTGCACCGCCTCTGCGAATTCCCGGACCAGGGGTTCGTCCCGATACGGCTCGAGCCGGCGCTGGAAGTCCTTGAGGTATTCGAGCCCGCGCGCCGAGTGCAGCCGGCCCACCAGGTCCAGCGCCTCCGCGCCGACCGCGCACGCCTCGTCCAGCCGGTTCTGCTGCAGGTGCGCGGTGGCCAGCAGGAGGGTGTCGACCGCCCGCCGGCGCACCCGCGTGTCCGCGTGCCCCTCCAGCGCCGCCCGGGCCGCGGCCTCCGCCTGCCGGGGCCGGTCCAGGTCGCGGTAGCAGTGCGCGAACTCGTCGGACAGGTACGCCTGCGAGAAGTGGCTTATCCACGCCGGGTCCTCGTCCGGCAGCGCCAGGTCCATCGCGGACTGGGCCCGGGCCAACGAGCCCTCGCACGCGCGCGCGTCGCCGAGCAGCGCGTGCCCGCGCGCCTCGGCGGCGTGGAACATCGCCTGGGTGGTCGGCGTGGCCTCGTGCTTGGCGCCCTCCTGCGCGGCGCGGGCGAGCTGGGTGATCTCGCGCGGATTGCCCAGGCTGCCCGCGAGATGGCTCATCCCGGCGGCCAACACGTAGCCCCCGTAGGCCCGGTCCCCCGCGGCCTGGGTCAGCCGCAGCGCCTGGATGTAGTAGCGCTGGGCGAGTCCCGGCTGGCCGGTGTCCACGGCCATGTAGCCGGCCAGCTCGGTGAGCCGGGCCACGGCCGCGAAGAGGGCACGCCCCGTCTCGTCGGAATAGGTCCCGTTGAGCAGCTGCGTCACCACACTGCCCAGGTAGTGCACCACGACCGGGCGGATGTGCCCGGCGCCGAAGCGGTGGTCGAGCGCGGACAACATGTCCGTGGTCGCGCACACCGCCTCGATGTCCGAGACGCCCACGCGCGGTCCGCCGATCCGGGCCACCTGCGGATCCGGCTCGGTGATCAGCCAGTCCCGGCTGGGCGCGACCAGGGCGGCCACCGCGACCGAGGAGTTGAGCAGGAAGTCGCGCCGGTTGACGTCGCTGCGCCACAGCTCGGTGACCACCTCGACGGTGGCCGCGGGGGTCGCGGCGAACTGGAGGCCGACGTTGGTCGCCAGGCTGCGACCGTCGGCCATGCCGATCTCCTCGACGGTCACCGGCCGGCCGAGCTTGCGCCCGATCGCCTCGGCGATCAGGTTCGGCACCGCGCCGCGCGGCTGCTGACCGCGCAGCCAACGGGCCACCGAGGTCTTGTCGTAGCGCAGGTCCATGCCGTGTTCGGCCCCGCACATGTTGACCCGTCGGGCCAGCCCCGCATTCGAGCAGCCGGCCTCCTGGATCAGTGCCGTCAATCTCTCGTTGGGCTGCCTCGTCGCCTGCGTTCGCGCGGCCATCGGTGTTCCCTCCCCGACCGTTGGTGCGGGCTTGCGACATGCGGGATCGGCGCGACGGGGGCTTGCCCGGTCCGTCGTGTGCGCGCCCGATGCCTGGTGAGTCCGGTGTGCGTGTCGAGCGGACGTCGCCCGTCCGCCGGGGCCCCTGGTACGGGGAATCGCCGTTGCCGCCCGGCAGTCGGACGAGTGCTTCATCCGCGTACGGAGCGTAGTGACCCGTATAGAGCAGCGGATAGGGCACCCTTCACTGCGCCCCCCGATCTGCACCCATGCGCCCCCCTTGCGCCGGATGGCCGGCGATGATCCCATCGCCCCTGATCACCCGGTTTCCGTCGGCCGGCGCGCGCCCGCGCGGCGTGCGACCCGGTGCCGGTGCCGGTGCGCCGTACGGGTGGCCGCGAGTGCGCCCGCGCCCGGCCGTAACCATCCCGTGGTCCTACAGTTGTGCAGCACGTGGAAGACACCCTGGGGGCCCGGCAGATCGCCCGCGACACGCTTGTAGAGACCGCAGTCCGCTACGCCGAGGACCGGCACTGGGACGTGGTTCCCGGCGCCTCGGTGGTCGAGCACAGCGCGGGGCGTCGGTGCGACTGCGGCCATCCCGGGTGCGCCACCCCCGGCGCGCATCCGATCCTGCGCGACTGGGCGGTACAGGCGGCCAGTTCGCCCGCGCTGGTGCGGCGCTGGTGGGGCGAGCACCCCGACGCGGCGATCCTGCTGCCCACCGGGCGCGGGTTCGACGTGATCGACGTCCCGGAGCAGGCCGGCTGTCTGGCGCTGGCCCGGCTGGAGCGGATGGGCCTGCCGCTCGGCCCGGTGATCGCCACCCCGACCCGGCGGCTGCAGTTCCTCGTACTGCCGGGCGCACGGGACAAGATGGGCGAGATGTTGCGCCGGATCGGCTGGAACGCCACTTCGATCGACCTGATCCCCAAGGGCGAGGGCGACTGGGTGGTGGCCCCGCCGTCGCGCATGGGCACCTCCGGCAGCGCCGCGTGGGCGCGCGAACCCACCGAGCTCAACCGCTGGCTCCCCGAGGCCCGCGAACTGGTCAGCCCGATCGCGTACGCCTGCGGCCGGTCGATGGCCGAGGCGCGCTAGCGGGCGAGCGCACGGGACGTACGGCGAAGGGCCCTCGCCACCGAGTCGTCTCGGTGGCGAGGGCCCTCGCGCGAACCACGGCCGGCCGGCCGCGAGCGACGCGCGCCGCGGCCGGCGAGCCGCGCCTAGCGCGCCGCCACGAACACGTGCGAGGCGACCTCGGGGGGCAGCTCGGCGGCCTCGCCACCGCTGCCCGCCATCACGCCGCCCGCGGACTCGTGCACACTCACCACCGCACCGGGACGAATCCCGGCCCGGCGCAGCGTGTACATCAACTGCGCGTCGGTTTGCAGCGGCTCGCCGAGCCGCCGCACCACGACGTTCTTTCCTTCCGGCCCCGCCGACTCGAGGAGCGTGACGAGGCCGCCTTCCTTGAAGGAGTCGGCGTGCAGTTCCCGGTCCAGTTCCTCCAGGCCCGGGATCGGGTTGCCGTAGGGCGATTCCTTCGGATAGCGCAGCAGTTCGAGCAGGCGGCGCTCCACCTGCTCGCTGATCACGTGCTCCCAACGGCACGCCTCGGCGTGCACCTGTTCCCAGGGCAGCCCGATGACGTCCACGAGCAGGCACTCGGCGAGTCGGTGCTTGCGCATGACCCGCGTCGCGATTCCCCGCCCCTCGGCCGTCAGTTCCAGATGACGGTCGCCCTCGACCGTCAACAACCCGTCCCGCTCCATTCGTGCCACGGTCTGGCTCACGGTCGGCCCGCTCTGTTCGAGCCGCTCCGCGATCCGCGCCCGCAGCGGGACCACACCCTCCTCCTCCAGCTCGAAAATCGTCCGGAGGTACATCTCCGTGGTGTCGATGAGTCCACTCACGACCAGCGGCTCCGTTCTTGGTGGTCCTGCCGTGCAATTCTGACGCACCTGGACCGCCGATGCGGACGTCCGGCCGATCGGGTCCCCGCGGCGTTTCCCGGCACACGCCGTCCCGTGCGCTTTGCCGCGTCATCCGTACGTGTGCCCGGCCCCGGCGGGTACACGCTGTCGGGTGCGTAGGGTCATAACGTTCCGATATGCCATTGCCATCCCGGAAGACCTCGCGTCACGCGGAATCCACCGATCGAGTGCGCCGCGTCCATGTTCTCTGGTTGCGTCGCGATCTGCGGCTGTCCGATCACCCCGCGCTGCACGCCGCGGCCGGCACCGGCTTTCCCGGTACCGGGGACGGAGCACCCGCCCGGGTGTTGCCGCTGTTCGTGCTCGACCCGGCGGTGTGGGGCGCCGCGGGGCCGGCGCGCCGGGCGCACCTGGCCCGCTCGTTGCACGCCCTCGACGCCGATCTGCGCGAGGCGGGCGGGCGGCTGGTGGTGCGCGCGGGCGAGCCGGCCCGGGTACTGCCCGCGCTGGTGCGCGAGAGCGGCGCCGCCGAGGTGCACGTCACGGCGGACTTCGGTCCCTACGGCCGGACCCGCGACGCGGCCGTGGCCGAGGCCCTGGACGTACCGTTCCGCGCCACCGGATCGCCGTACGCGGTCGCCCCGGGCCGGGTGCGCAAGGCCGACGGGACGCCGTATCGGGTGTTCACCCCCTTCCTGCGCGCGTGGGCCGAGCACGGGTGGCGCGAGCCGCTGCCGCGACCGACCGACCTCGCCTGGGCGCACGCCGACTCGGACGGCCTGCCCGCCGCCCCCGAGCCGGCCGGGGTGGACCTGCCCGAGGCGGGCGAGCGGGCGGCGCTGGCCGCCTGGCGGGAATTTCGCGCGCACGGCCTGGACCGCTACGCGGAGCTGCGGGACCGGCCCGACCTGCCCGGCACCTCGCGGTTGTCGGCGCACCTGAAGTTCGGCGAGATCCACCCGCGCACGCTGCTCGCCGA
The DNA here is from genome assembly GCF_044334985.1 of Embleya sp. NPDC020630. Lineage (NCBI taxonomy): Bacteria > Bacillati > Actinomycetota > Actinomycetes > Kitasatosporales > Streptomycetaceae > Embleya > Embleya sp. NPDC020630. The sequence continues at coordinate 247,898 of NZ_JBIRUB010000008.1, read as the reverse complement.
CTGTCCCGACGCCACGTTCCGGTCCGAGTTGGCCTGGCGCGAGTTCTACGGCGACGTGCTCTGGCACCACCCCGAGACGATGCACGAATACCTGAACCGGGACCTGGCCGGCATGGCCTACGACACCGGACCGGACGCCGACGCGCTCTTCGACGCGTGGCGCGCGGGCCGAACCGGCTTCCCGTTCGTGGACGCGGGCATGCGGCAGCTGCTCGCCGAGGGCTGGATGCACAACCGGGTGCGCATGGTCGTGGCGTCCTTCCTGGTCAAGGACCTGCATCAGGAGTGGACGCGCGGCGCGGCGCACTTCATGCGGCACCTGGTGGACGGCGACCCCGCGTCCAACAGCCACGGCTGGCAGTGGACCGCGGGCTGCGGCACCGACGCGTCGCCGTGGTTTCGCGTGTTCAATCCGATCCAGCAGGGGCGCCGGTTCGATCCGCAGGGCGACTACGTGCGCCGGTACGTGCCCGAGTTGCGGCACATCGCGGGCCGCGCGGTGCACGAGCCGTGGCGGATCGGGGTCGACGGCTATCCCGATCCGATCGTGGAGCACGCCGAGGAAAGACGCGTCGCACTCGACCGCTACCAGGCGATCCGGCGGTAGGGTGCCGGATCCGCGTTCGCGCGGCGGATCCGTATACGAAGCTCCGAGGACGAAGTTCCTGACGAACGGGAGGACCGGGGATGGTCGAGCTGGGCGCACGCTACCTCGACGCGGCGATCGGGCTGCTGGAACGGCTGCGGGACGTCGAACTGCCCACGATCGACCGGGCCGCGGATCGGATCGCCGCAGCCCTGGCGGAGGGCGGCCGGCTGTTCGTGTTCGGCGGCGGGCACTCCGCGCTCGCCGCGCAGGACGTGGTCTACCGCGCGGGCGGCCTGATCCTGGCCAACCCGCTGATCGCCCCCGGCAACGAGCTGACCGTGCGTCCGATCACCGTCAGCAGCGCGGTGGAGAAGCTGGCCGAGCTGGCCGGTCCCGTGCTGGACGGCGCGGGGGTGCGCGAGGGCGACGCGCTCGTGGTGATCTCGCTGTCCGGGCGCAACGGGCTGCCGGTGGAGCTGGCCCGCCGGGCGCGCGAGCGCGGCGCGCTGGTGATCGGCCTGACCTCGGTCGAGGCCAGCGAGGCCGAGCCGGCGCGGCACCCGTCGGGCACCCGGGTCCTGGACAACTGCGACATCGTCCTGGACACCGCGATCGCGGTCGGCGACGCCGCGCTGGAGGTGGAGGGTGTGCCCCAGCGGATCGGCCCGACCTCGGGTGTGGTGTGCTCGGCGGTGATGCAGACACTCATGGTCGGCGTGATCGGCCACCTGGTCTCCCGGGGGATCGAACCCCCGGTGTTCATGTCCGCGAACATCGACGGCGGCAACGCGTGGAACGAGCGGTTGCTGGCCGAACACGCGGACCGGATCTTCTACCTGAGGTGAACCCGGCAGTGCATCGCAACGCACGGTCCCACTCCCCCGAGCAGACCTCGTCCGGCGCGGGCGGCGCGGCCGACCCCCGCTGTGCCCCGCTGGTCGTCCCCGGCCGCTTCAACGGGCCGCCGGGCATGGGCAACGGCGGCTACCTGGCCGGCCTGCTGGCCACGCGCGCGGTCGGCGGGATCGCCTCGGGGGTGGCCGTGACGCTGCGCCGCGCGGTGCCGCTGGACCGTCCGCTGGCCCTCGCGCACGACGCGGCGAGCGGGACGCTGACCCTGGCGGAGGACGCGGGGGCGATCGCGGAGGCCATCCCGGTCGACCCCGCACTGCCGCTGCCCACCCCGATCGACCCGGTCACCCCCGCCGAGGCGGCCGAGGCGAGCCGGTCCTACCCGGGCTTCGCGACGTGGAACCCGTACACCGACTGCTTCGTGTGCGGCCCGGGTCGGGCCGAGGGCGACGGCCTGCGGCTGTTCCCGGGCATGCTGGCCGACCGCCCGGACACCAACGCGTGCGTGTGGACCCCGCACGGCTCGCTGGTCGCGCCGGACACCGGCCAGGTGGCACCGGAGTTCGTCTGGGCCGCGCTGGACTGCCCCGGCGGCTGGACCGGCATCGACCGCGACACCGCGCTCCTGCTCGGCCGGATGACCGCGCACGTGTACGCGCTGCCCTACCCGGACGAGCCGTGCGTGGTACTCGGCCGCCTCCTGGGCCGGGACGGGCGCAAGGTACACACCGCCACCACGCTCTACGACGCCGAGGGCCGCCCGGCCGCACACGCCGAACAGGTGTGGATCGCGCCGCGCACCTGACCCACCACACCGCCCGCCACGGCTTTGTCGGGGGCAGGGGGGCATCCCCACATCCAAGCCAGTGCGCCCTGCATCTATTCCTGGATCCGGTGTGGGATCGGGCACCCCGTAAATCCGTTGCACCCGCCCCGACGCCGATCTAATCTCGCTGGCACACGGGAGAGGAGGTGGTCTGAAGTTGCATAGCATTCGGACGCGTGAGGTGGCTGCCCGCTAGCCGCCACTCCGGTTTACCGGCTCGGCAGGCCCCGTCGTGAGTGCACCGCGACGGACGCAGGCAGGCGGCCGGCAACACCAGGCAGACACCCGACCCGCAGGTCGCCGGGATCGTCCCCCGGCCTTCGTCCCACCTCACCGAGGTGGACGGAGAAGCGACCTGCGGGTCGCTGTCGTTTCCGGCCGCTTTTCAGAACCCACGGCAGGAACCGCCGGCCAGACCCACCGGCAGAACCCGCCTCACGGGCTCAGTCGCTCGATCCGCCACGACGCGTCCCCGCCGCCGTCGCCCTCGCGCAGATAGCGCAGCCGGTCGTGCATCCGGTTCTCCCGCCCCTGCCAGAACTCCACCGTCTCGGGCACCACTCGAAAGCCGCCCCAGAACTGCGGCACCGGGATGTCGTCGATGTCCGCGAACCCCGCCTCGGCCTCCGCGTACCGCTTCTCCAACTGCTCGCGCCCGGCGACCGGCCTCGACTGCTCGCTCGCCCAGGCACCGATCCGCGAACCGCGCGGTCGGGAGCGGAAGTACTCGGTGGTCGCCTCTCGGGACACCCGTTCGGCGGAACCGGTGACGATCACCTGGCGGGCCAGCGCGTGCCACGGGAAGAGCAGGCTCACCGCCGGGTTGGCGCCGAGCTCGACGCCCTTGCGCGAGCCGTAGTTCGTATAGAAGACGAAGCCCCGCTCGTCGAACTCCTTGAGCAGGACCGTGCGGGTGCTCGGCCGCCCGTCCGGCGTCGCGGTCGCGACCACCATCGCGTTCGGCTCGGGCAGCTCGGCCCGGGCCACCTCGGCCAGCCAGGCGGTGAACATCGGGAAAGGGGTCGAGGGCAGGGCGCCGACATCGATGCCCTCGCCTCGGTACTGCCGGCGCATCGCGGCAAGCTCGGTGAACTCCACGGACAACGAGTACCACTCGGAGCCGACCGGCGGCACGACCACCCCCGACCGGGTGACGTCCGGCAATCCCGTCCCGGGTGGGTTTGTGCCCCACCTCACTCGCCCCGGAGTGTTCCGAAGTAGGTCGTCTCGATATCGAGAGATATCCTGAACAACGGACTTCGATCGGCCCATACCTTCAGGCGAGGCACCATCCCGGCCTCGCCCGGACCGACCGGAACACCTCCCCGAAACACCGGTGGATCCCAGGTGCGAAGCCTGATCGGCACCCTGCTCCCCGGCCTCGTTCGGGGGAAGACACGGTGTGGCGGGGCGGGGTATGAAGGACCCGGCCACAAGTCAGTCGAGATCGCATGAGGAGCCGCCTGATGTCCGAGTTCGTACCCGGGCTCGAAGGAGTCATAGCGTTCGAGACGGAGATCGCCGAACCCGACAAGGAGGGTGGCGCGCTCCGGTACCGAGGTGTGGACATCGAGGATCTCGTCGGCCACGTCTCGTTCGGCAATGTGTGGGGCCTGCTGGTGGACGGGGCGTTCAACCCCGGCCTGCCGCCGGCCGAGCCGTTTCCGATTCCCATCCATTCCGGCGATGTCCGCGTGGACGTGCAGAGCGCGCTGGCCATGCTGGCTCCGGTGTGGGGTCTGAAACCGCTGCACGACATCGACGACGCCCAGGCGCGGGACGACCTCGCCCGGGCCGCCGTGATGGCGCTGTCGTACGTCGCCCAGTCGGCCCGCGGCCTGGAGAAGCCGATGGTGCCGCAGAGCGAGATCGACAAGGCGCAGACGATCGTCGAGCGCTTCATGATCCGCTGGCGTGGCGAGCCGGACCCGCAGCACGTCAAGGCGGTCGACGCCTACTGGACGTCGGCGGCCGAGCACGGCATGAACGCGTCGACGTTCACCGCGCGCGTGATCGCGGGCACCGGTGCCGACGTCGCGGCGTGTCTGTCCGGCGCGGTCGGCGCGATGTCCGGCCCGCTGCACGGCGGCGCGCCCTCGCGCGTGCTGCACATGATCGAGGAGATCGAGCGCACCGGCGACGCCACGGCTTACGTCAAGGGTGTTCTGGACCGGGGCGAGCGCCTGATGGGCTTCGGCCACCGGGTGTATCGCGCCGAGGACCCCCGTGCGCGTGTGCTGCGGCGCACGGCCAAGGAGTTGGGGGCACCTCGCTACGAGGTGGCCGCGGCGCTGGAGAAGGCGGCGCTCGAAGAGCTCCAGGCTCGGCGTCCCGACCGGATCCTGGCCACCAACGTGGAGTTCTGGGCCGCGGTGATGCTGGACTTCGCCGAGGTGCCGGCGCACATGTTCACCTCGATGTTCACCTGCGCCCGCACCGCCGGGTGGAGCGCGCACATCCTGGAGCACAAGCGCACCTCGCGCCTGGTCCGCCCGGCCGCCCGCTACATCGGCCCGGGCACCCGCCCGATCACCGAGGTCGCAGGCTACGACGACACGGTCCGCAACCTGAAGCACTGACCGGCGGGCATCGATCACCGAGCACGGATCGCTGCCGCCCGAAACCCCGAACGAAGCCCCGCCCCACCCGAGGGAGCGGGGCTTCGTCACGCCCAAATCCGAAACCGAAACCGGGTCCGGATCCGCACCCGCACCCGCACCCGACCCTCGGCCGCAGGGCCCGATCAGGCCGCCCCACCGCCGTAAATCCGCAGCCTTCGCGGATAACGCAACGGGTGGGCGGGTGGGCACAAACCCCGCGAAGCGGGGTCAGCCACGCCCCTCCAGGATGGCCACCTGCCGCGCATCCGACGCCCGCGGACACGTACTGCACAGCGCGGCCGAATCAAGCGTGTACCAAAGACAGCACACGCTCTGCGTGCGATTGCAGTGGCTACGCCCCTCGGTCCCCGCAAGCACCCGAAAGCCCGCCTCCCGCTTGAAGCGACCGACATCACCCGGAAGCAGTTCCCCCAGTTCGCGCACCGCGCGATCGCCCTCACCCAGCGTGCGCCCCAGATACCAGACGCCGCTCACCACCTCGTCGGCCACCATCGACCACAACACCCGCTCGCCCCGACGCAGATGCGGTCGGAACGCGACCAGCAGCGGCTCGACGTGTTCGGCCACCCGATCACGCAGCAGCGCCCGCAGCGCCGCCTCGTCGGCCACCACCCGCGCGCCGGGCGCGTTCGCGTCGGGGTCGTCGGGCAGGCAGGCGAAGGTGTTCGAGGTGACGGTGAAGGAGCGGCCCACCCGCTCCGGCCCGGGCGCGATCCACACCTCGTCCAGGGCCACCAGCGGGACCCGGCGGCACAGGAACCACGGGCCGGTCAGCATCAGGCAGGCGTACCAGGCGTAGCCGTGCAGCGCCCACATCGCGATCGCGTCGGCGCGCGGCTCGGCCGCCAGGGTCGCGCCGATCCGGGCGCGCTCGGCGGCCAGCATCTCGGCGAGCACGTCGGGGTCCTCGGCCATCCGCGAGGCGTGCAGCATGCCGACGGCGGGACGTCCGGGCTCGACCGTGATCAGTGGACACGCGGCACCGAGCGCACGGAAGGTCTCCGCGAACGCGGGGCACGGCGCGGGCTGACGAAGATCGAGCACGGACATGATCCGAAGGTAAGCCTTGCCTAACCTCGTGTCCACACGCGTCGGCCCGACATTCCCCCCTCGGGGTCGGCTCCACCCTTCCGGGGGAGCCGTTCGCGGGGCGCACGATCCACGCGCGCGCCCCGCGAACGACCCGACGCGCGGGTCAGGAGCGTACCGACACCGGGGCGTCGTCGGGGTGTTCGTCTTCGTCCCGTTCGCCGGCCTCCTCCAGGATGATCCGGCCCATCAGTTCGTAGCGTTCCGGGCTGCGGGCCCGCATGTACAGCGCCAGCGCGATGCCGCCGACGAAGACGCCGCCGACGATGTACGGGGTGAGCGTGAACAGCAGCGAGTCGGAGGCGGCGCCGGCGGCGGTCTCCATGTTCTGCAGGAGCAGCACCACCACCGCGATCATCGCGATGCCGCCGAGCAGCGGGGCCAGGAAGGTGCGGAACCAGTGCGCCGTCTCGGGGTGGTTCCTGCCGACGTGGAAGTAGCCGATCACCGCGAACGAGCACAACGTCTGCACGATCAGGATGGCCATCGTGCCGAGGATCGCGAGCAGTGTGTAGAGGTGTATGTACGGGTCCTGATCGGTGATCAGGAACAGCAGCACGATGCCGGTGGCGATGATGCTCTGCACGAACGAGGCGAAGTACGGCGAGCCGTGCACCGGGTGGGTGTTGCCGAGTTTGCGGGAGATGAAGCCCTCGCGGCCGATCGCGTACAGGTAGCGCGCCGCGCACTGGTGGAAGGCCATGCCGCAGGCGAACGAGCCGGTGATCAGCAGCCACTGGAACCAGTCCACCGCCCAACCGCCGATGAAGTCCCCGGTCGGGCCGAAGAAGACGTCCAGCGGGGCGGATCCGCTCGCGATCTCCTTCGACTTCTCCAGGCCGCTGCCGTCGATCGCCATCCAGGAGACGAACACGTAGAACAGGCCGACGCCGATCACCGAGATCAGCGTGGCGCGCGGGATGACCTTCTTCGGGTTGCGCGACTCCTCGCCGTACATGGCGGTGGATTCGAAGCCGACCCACGACCAGAACGCGAAGAACAGACCGAGCCCCGCCGCGCCCTTGAACGCGTTGGCCGGGTTGATCGGCTCGGCGGACAGCCCGTCGGGCCCGCCGCCCTGGACCAGCACCGCGATCGCCATCGCGGCGAGCACCGCGACCTCGGCGACCAGCAGCACGCCGAGCAGGCGCGAGGTGAGGTGGATGTCGAACCAGGACAACACAGCGGTGACCGCGAGCATGCCCAGGGCGTAGATCGACCAGTTGAGGTCGACGCCGAACTGGGCGTTGACCGTGGTGTCCGCGAAGTAGGCGAAGATCCCGACGATGGAGGCCTCGAAGACCACGTACGCCAGCACCGCGAGCAGTCCGGAGGCCATGCCCACGACCCGGCCCAGGCCGTGTGAGATGTAGCCGTAGAAGGCGCCCGCCGAGGTGATGTGCTTGGCCATCGCGACGTAGCCGATGGAGAACACGCTGAGCACCAGGGTCGCGAACAGGTAGCCCGCGGGGGCGCCGATCCCGTTGCCGAAGCCGACCGCGATCGGCAGGTTTCCGGTCATCGCGGTGATCGGCGCGGCGGTGGCGATCGCCATGAACACGACGCCGACGAGCCCGACCGAATTCGCCTTCAGGCGTTGGACCTGCGGTGCTGCCGGGGATGCGACCTCGGGGGTTTGTCCCGCGTCGAAGTGGCCGGACATCCCACCTCCCTACTGTGCGTGGGGAAAGAACTGATGGCGTGTCAGCTTCGACCCCGGGGCCACACCGTCACAATTGACAGCCTGTCAGGGATCGGACCGATTCGCCCCTTGCGCTGTCGGCGCGGTGACACGCCGTGCGGGAGCCTTCCCGCATTGCCACCGGATCGACCCGCCGGGTGCCGGGACCGGGTGGGCCGGCAAGCCATAGGGTCGGTCGTCATGGATACCGCCACGCCGGAACTGACCTATGGCGACATCAGGAACGCCGCCGAGCGCATCGTGGGGCTGACCCAGCCGGTCACCCTGATGCCCATCCACCCCTCGCCGCACGTGTGGCTGGCGCTGGAGTACATCCAGCACACCGGGTCGTTCAAGGCGCGCGGCGCGGCGAACTTCACCACCGCGCACATCGAGGCGGGCACCATGCCCGAGGCCGGCGTGGTGATCGCCTCCGGCGGCAACGCGGGGCTGGCCTGCGCGTGGGCGGCGCGCAGCGCGGGGGTGCGCGCGACGGTGTTCCTGCCGGAGACGGCGCCGCGGATCAAGGTGGAGCGGCTGCGCTCGTACGGGGCCGACGTGCTGCTCGTGGGCCGGGAGTACGCGGACGCCCTGGAGGCGTCCACGCGGTTCGCCGGGGAGACGGGCGCGCTGTTGTCGCACGCGTACGACAATCCGCTGATCGCGGCGGGCGCCGGCACGCTGGTCCCGGAACTGGTCGCGGGGGTGCCGGGCAAGCTGGACACGGTCATCGTCGCGGTGGGCGGCGGCGGCCTGTTCGCGGGTGTGGCCACCGCCGCCGAGGAACACGGGATCCGCACGGTGGCGGTCGAGCCGGAGAACTGCCGCGCCCTGAACGCGGCCCTGGAGGCTGGCGAGGTGGTCGACGTCCCGGTCGACTCGGTGGCCGCCGACTCCCTGGGCGCCCGCCGCGTCTCCACCACGGCCCTGGCCACCGCCCGCCGCACCGGCGCCTTCTCGGTCCTGGTCTCCGACAAGGCCATCGTCGAATCCCGCCAGGCCCTGTGGGACAACTTCCGCATCGTCGTGGAACACGCCGCCGCCACGGCACTGGCCGCCTTGTCCACAGGCGCGTACACCCCGGCCCAGGGCGAAAAGGTCGCCGTAATACTGTGCGGCGCCAACACCGACCCGGGAGATCTCGTCTAGCCGACACCCCCGAGGTGGCGACCACTCGCGCGGGGTCGGTCGCCACCCTCGACGAGCGAGCCGGCCAGGGGTGCATCGGGTCGTCGCAGCGGTCCGTGCGCGTCCTGACCGCATGTCAGTCCCGCCGGTTGCCTCCGTGCCCCGGCCGGTGGATGCCGAGGTAGTAGGCGATGGCGGTGAGGGACGGCCCGTCCGAGATCTCGCCGGTCGCGGCCAACTCGGCGACCTTCTCGATCGGAAGCCATTCGACCAGGGACGCCTCGCTCGGGTCGGTCGGCGGGCCGATGTAGCGACTGTCCGTGGCGTGGAAACCGGTGAAGCGCATCGTGGAGATGCCCGAGAGCGCGTTGTAGGCGGTCATCCGCTGCACCCGCCCGGGACGCCAACCGGTCTCCTCCTCGATCTCCCGTCGGATGGCCTGCTCGGGATCCTCTCCGGGATCCGACCAGCCGGCCGGCACCTCCCATCCCCAGGCGTCGGGGATGAACCGGTGCCGCCACAACATCAGGATCCGCTCGTCCTCGTCGGTCACCACGGCCGTGTTGGACGCCCGCGGCATCGTCAACACGTGATGATCGACCCTCCCCACCCCGGGGATCTCGACGTCGTCGACCCATACATCGACGTAGTCGCTTCGGTAGACAGGACGACGTCCATGGCTCTTCCAGCGCACGCGGGTGGTCCTCCAATGGTCGGTTGCCGCTTGGGCGCCGCGAACACGCAAGGAAACAAAGGAAACATCAGGATCATCGAAGTCATCGCCCGTGGGACACGGCGACCGGCGGCGAGAATCCTGCGCTCGTTGCCGAACATCTCAAGTGGCCTCGGCACGGGGTCGCTTCAACTCTTCGTATGCGGCTCCGAGTTCGGCTGCTTCCGGGAGGCCTCGGGCTTCGACGGCCTTGACGACTTCGAGGGCTCGCCAGTGGCTGGAGGGGGCGACTCGGCCGGAACGGATCGCGCGGTGGGCGGTGGCGCAGGCTTCGTCGAGGCGTTCGTGGGTGAGCAGGATCAGGGCCAGGTCGAGGTGGGCGACGGCAGCTCGGCGGGTCATTTTGGTGTCCGGGGTCGGGGTGAGTCGGGCGATCACCTCGCGTGCGTAGTCCTCGGCGGCCGGGTCGCCGAGCCAGGAGAGCGTGGTCGCGGTGTAGGACGTCGATTTGTCCGGGTCGTAGTGGTAGTGGTGCTCCGGGCGATCCGTCGGCGGCAGCCGGGACACGAATGCGTGGACTCGCGCTATCGAGGCGTAGGTTTCCCGAGGCAGGCCCAGCCGGGCATGCGCGCGCCCTTCCTGGGCGGTTGCCTGGATGGCCACCGAACTTCCCTTCGGTGCCAGGGCCTTGGCGGCCCGGGAAAGCTCCAGGCAGCGCCGGTGGTCGCCTCGGACGAGCGCCCTCCAGGCGTCTGTTTCATGGCACCACGCTTCGAGTTCGGGCCGGTCGGCCTGCCTGGCCAGGTCCACGGCCGTTCTCAGGCCGGCCGTGGCCGCCTCGTGCCGTCCGAGGTCGATCTGTAGCGTCGCGCCGATGAGGGACAGCCGGCCGGCGACAGTGACCAGACGACGATGCTCGGCCAGTGTCTTGCGGGCGGCGAACAGGTGCGACGCATAGGACAGATACCGGCGTGTTCGCACGAGGAGATCACGCGGGGGCAGCCGCGCATAGTCGACCGCAAGTTCGTCGAAGGCGCTCTCCAGCCGGTTGAGCGTCTCCTCACCCACGTCGCTCGCGGCGGCCCGGCGGCCCAACTCCACCGCGTCGAGTTCGTCATCCGTCACCGAGGTCTCCGGGGCGCCCGCCGCAGACCCGGGGGCCGATTCCCAGTCGCGTGGCGCGATGCCGATCATGGCCCCGGGCACTCGGAGGGCATCGGCGATGCTTCGCATCTTCTCGACGGTGGTGACGCGGCCCTCGCCCCGGGCAAGGGTGCCGACCCTTTCCGCTTTGATGTCGCACGCGTCGGCGATCTTCTGGTAGCTGATGCCGCCGTACTTGCGAGCCAACCGAAAGACCGTGCCGAAGTCGTGATCACGCAGGGCGCGGCGCACATCCTCACGGTCGAGCACGTGACGCGGCAGCGCGGCGGGTGTTACGTCGGTCGTCACGACTCGCAGACCTCCTGGTCGCTGCTTCGTCACACCGTGTGGCGAGTCTACCCACGGGGAGCATCCCCATCGTGGGCTGATCAACGATCCTCCGGGCCGGCCATGCTCGCTCCATGGCCGGAACACAGGCGGGACAGACACGAATTCGACATGTGATCAAGCGGGAGTCGGCTGAGCGGGAAAAGTCGGACAAAGCTCCGGAGCAGGCGTGGTTGGAGGCTGACGGGCTGCTCAGTCCTGGGGAGCGGTGGTTGGGGGCTGTGCTTCGGGGGCCGGGGTGGGTGCCGGTCTGGGTTCGGCAGCGGGCTTGGGAGGCGCATCCGGAGGCGATGCGACAGGTGCGGGCGTTGACGTGGGCGGCTATGGCGGATTGGAATCCGCTGGAGTTGACCGACGATGCGATGTTGTGCGCTTCGGAGTTGGCGACGAATGCGATCGTGCACGCGGGGGTGCCGGATCGGCAGGTGGGGTGGATGCGGCGGTCGTTCACGGTGCGGTTGTCGTTTTGGCCGAAGCGGGCGGTGGCGATCGAGGTTCGGGACGACGATCCTCGGCCGCCGGTGGTGCGACGGCGGTGGGTGATGGAGCCGTCGGCGGCGGCGCCGGAGCGGCTCGGCGGGTCGTTGCGGGGGTTGCGGATGGTGGAGGCGGTCTCGGATCTGGTGTCGTGGGGCCCGGTCGGGACGGGCGGCAAGGCCGTGTGGTGCCGCTTCGACCTCGAACCACGGGGACTGGCACGGCCGTTCACGATGATCGGAAACCGCTGACGGCCACCGGTGCCGTCGGGGAGGGTGATCGGATGGATGACACGACGAACCGCCCGACCGGTGACGCCTCCACGCGATCCGCGCCGGATCGCACCGGCGACGACGTCACACCCGCCGAGCGGCGTGCACGGGCCGTTCGGCGAGCCTGGCATGTGCGAGCCGCGCGGGAGTGGGATCACGAGGAGTGGTGGCGGCTTCGTCAGGCGGAGAAGCGCGGTGACGCGTGATCTTGTCCCGTCTCCGACCGCTCGGGATCGGTACTCGTCGGGTGCGCGCCTTGGCCGGCTCTCACGCATTGGTTCGCCTGCCAATGCGCCCACAGCCACCTCGGCCCACGGCAGCCCGGCCACCGGTCACCGGTCACGGCGCGCGTCGGCTCCCGGAGCCCGGCGTGGCACAGACCCGTCCCGCCGCTCATCCGGCGGAATCCGAGCGACGTGTGTGCCGAGCGTCAGGGTCAGGCGGCTGTGGGAGGCAGGGCGGTGGCGTCGATGCCCGATGCTCGGAGTCGGCGGGCCAGGTGCTCGACCTCGGGGAGGGTGCCCGAGTGGGTGCCGGTCAGTACCCGGTCCAGGGCGGCTCGGACGTCCGTGAGGTCGAGGTTCAGTTCGGCGCGCAGCACCTGCATGAGCTTGGCCCTCCGCGCGCTCGGGATCACCCGCAACGTTGCCTTTCCGTGCTCGGAGAGCAGCCGATTCCGCAGGTGGGCGGGCAGATCGCCATCGCATGTCGCCACCGCGAATCCGCACGTCGTGCACCGGCATTCGACATCCCAGCGGAGCGAATCGTCCACCAATGCCTGGACGCCCCACCACTCCGCTTGCGCCGCGCAGTCCTGACACACGACGAAATACCTGATCGACGCCGAGACCACCTGTTGCAAGACCCCACCCCAACCCTTCGACACGGACGAGGCCGAACGGCGCACCCGGCCGCCGCCCCGCCGTAACACCCCATCACGCCTGGGTCTCTCGCGCCCCGCCGCTCGACCGCGCCCTGCCGCCCAACCGCATGGCCTCACCCCCCGGCCCCGTGTGCCCCGCCGCCCGGGCCGTTCGCGGCGCCGCGTCAGGCCCCGCGCGCCCCTGCGCCCGGGCGCAGGGCCTCGGCCAAGACCTCCGCCAAGTGTTGCGGTCGGCGGTTGCTTACGTGGGTGATCTGGGTGTGGCAGCTGAAGCCGTCGGCCAGTGTGAGGGCTTCCGGGGTGGCCGCCGACAGCGCCGGCACCAGGCGGTCGGCTGCCACCGCTCTCGACAGGTCGCCGTGGGCCGCCTCGTAGCCGAAGTTGCCGGCCAGGCCGCAGCAGCCGCCCGCCAGGTCGCCGGTCAGGCCGGCTCGGGTGCGGAGGCGGCGGTCGGCGGCGTCGCCCAATACCGCGTGCTGGTGGCAGTGGAGTTGGCCCGTCACCTCGCGGTTCACCGCCGGCGGCGACCAGTTCGGGGCGTACTCCTCCAGCGCCTGGGCGAAGGTCCGCACCGACTCGGCCAACCCCGCGGCGGCCTCCGCGCCGAGCAGTTCCGGGACATCCGTCCGCAACGCCGCCGCGCAGGACGGTTCCAGGCCGACGATCGGCAGGCCGGCGTCCAGAGCCGGCCGCAGCGTGCGCATCGTGCGGGCCATCACCCGTCTCGCCACGCCCAGTTGCCCGGTCGACACCCACGTCAGCCCGCAGCACACCGACCCCGGCGGCACCACCACCTCCAGCCCGGCCGCCTCCAGCACCTCGACCGCCGCGCGCCCCACGGAAGGCCTGAAGCGATTGGTGAACGTGTCCGGCCACAACACCACCCGAGGCCGCGAACTCCCCACCACCCGAGGCCGATCGCGCCACCACCGGGTGAACGGCACGGCGGCGAACGGCGGAATCTCCCGACTCCGGTCCAGCCCGGCCGCCCCCAACGCCACCCGCCGCACCGCCGGCACCCCCGTCACCGCGTTCACCGCGCCCGCGAGCCCCGGCACCGCCCCCACCGCCCGCGCCCACAGCGGCAGGTTGCCCAGCGCGTAGTGTGCCGCCGGCCGCACCCGGCCCCGGTAGTGGTGGTGCAGGAACTCGGCCTTGTACGTGGCCATGTCCACATCCACCGGACAGTCGCTGCGGCAGCCCTTACAGGACAGGCACAGGTCGAGCGCGTCGCGCACCTCGGTGGACCGCCAGCCGTCGGTGATCACCTCGCCGATCAACATCTCGTGCAACAACCGGGCCCGGCCGCGCGTCGAATGCGCCTCCTCGCCGGTAACCCGGAACGACGGACACATCACCCCGCCCGACGCGTTCTCCGCCGACTCGCGGCACTTGCCCACGCCCACACAGCGCCGCACCGCCGCCGCGAAGTCGCCGCCGTCGGCCGGATAGCCGAACTCCACCGACACCGCAGTACGCATCCCGGTGAACCGCAGATCGCCGTCCACAGGGTGTGGACGAACCAGGACGCCCGGATTCAACAGCCCCGCCGGATCCCAGATCGCCTTGAACCGGCCGAACAGTTCGACGATCTCCGGCCCGTACATCCGGGGCAGGAACTCCGCCCGGGCCTGCCCGTCCCCGTGCTCCCCGGACAACGAACCCCCGTGCGCGACCACCAGATCGGCCAGGTCGCCGGCGAAGGCCCGATACGCGGCGACCCCGCGCGTGGTGAGCAGGTCGAAGTCGATCCGGATGTGTACACAGCCCTCGCCGAAGTGCCCATACGGCAATCCGCGCAGCCCGTGCCGCCGCATCAGCTCGGCCAACTCCCGCAGATACGCGCCCAGTCGCTCCGGCGGCACCGCCGTGTCCTCCCATCCCGGCCACGCCTCGGAGCCGTCCGCCATCCGCGTCGCGGTGCCCGACGCCTCCTCTCGGATCCGCCACAGTGCCCGCTGCCCGGCCGGATCGGTGACCACGAGCGACGGCCCGCCGCCGGCCAACTCGCGCGCCTTCCCGGCCGCCTCGGCGACCGTGTCCCCGCCCACCTCGACGAACAACCAGGCCGCGCCCGGCGGCAGCGCCACCCCCCGCGCGGAGGACGCGAGCGCGACCAGACCCGCGCTCAGGCTCTCCACCGTCAGCGGCCCGTACCGCAACAGCATCGGCGCCGCGTCGGCCGCCGCGAAGTCGTCGGCATACCCGAGCACGGCCAACACACGCGCCTTCGGCGCCTCGACCAGGCGCACGCCCGCCCCGAGCACGACCGCGCAGGTCCCCTCTGTACCGACCAGCGCCCGGGCCAGGTCGCGCCCGTGCTCCGGCAGCAGCCGATCCAGCGGGTAGCCGGAGACCCGGCGCGGCAGCGCCGAGAAGCCCCGCCGGATCAGCGCCAGGTTGGCGTCGGCCAGCGCGATCGCAGCCGCGTGGATCTCCGCCGCCCGCCCCGTGGTCGGCACCGGCTCGCCCCGCCCAACCCGCATCCGGGTGCCGTCCACCGTCGCGATGTCCAGCCATTCGACGTTGGCGCTCGTCCGGCCCCACGCGACCGAGTGCGACCCGCACGCGTCGTTGCCGATCATGCCGCCGAGGGTGCAGCGGCTGTGCGTGGAGGGGTCCGGGCCGAAGGTCAGCCCGTGTCGGCCCGCCGCCCGGCGCAGGTCGTCCAGCACCACGCCGGGCTCGACGTGCGCGATCCGCGTCGTCGGGTCGACCGCGTGGATCCGGTTCAGGTGCCGCGCGAGGTCGAGCACCACGCCATTGCCCGTGGCCTGCCCGGCGATGCTGGTGCCGCCGCCGCGTACCGTCACCGGCGCCCCGAGTTCGTGGCACACCGCCAGCGCGGCGACCACGTCGTCCGCGTCCAGCGGGGCGACCACGCCCGGCGGCACGTGGCGGTGGTTGGAGGCGTCCATCGAGTACAGCGCCCGGGCCTGCGGATCGAACCGCACCTCCCCGCGCACCCGCGCCCGCAACGCCTCTTCGAGATCCCCGAGCTGTGTCGTCACCCCGCCATCCTCACCCGAACCGGCCCCGGCCAGGGCGCGCGACCCCCGCCGAAACGGCGCGCCACACCCCGCGCCGTCCACCCGTCGAGACCGCCGCCGGCCGAATGTCGGCCACATTCGTCTCATTGTGCGGAATACAGATCACTCACGAAACGGACACGACTACGCTCTTGGCGTGGCCGAGATCCAGATTCCCGCAGCGCTCATGCCCGCCGACGGCCGGTTCGGTTCGGGCCCGTCCAAGGTACGTCCGGAGGCGCTCGCCGCCCTCGCGGCGACCGGTACCTCCCTCCTGGGCACCTCCCACCGGCAGGCGCCGGTGAAGAACCTGGTCCGCCGGGTCCGCGAAGGTGTCGGCAGCCTGTTCTCCCTCCCCGAGGGCTACGAGGTGATCCTGGGCAACGGCGGTGCCACCGCCTTCTGGGACATCGCCGCGTTCGGCCTCGTCGACCGCAAGTCGCAGCACCTGTCGTTCGGCGAGTTCTCCTCGAAGTTCGCCGGGTCGGTCAAGGCCGCGCCGTGGCTGGACGAGCCCACCGTGATCAAGTCCGAGCCGGGCACCCACCCGCTGCCGCGGGCCGAGGCGGGCGTCGACGTGTACGCCCTGACCCACAACGAGACCTCGACCGGTGTCGCCATGCCGATCGCCCGGCCGGCGGGCGCCGACGCGGGTTCGCTGGTTCTGGTCGACGCGACCTCGGCCGCGGGCGGGCTGCCGGTGGACGCGGCCGAGACCGACGTGTACTACTTCGCGCCGCAGAAGAACTTCGCCGCCGACGGCGGTCTGTGGCTGGCCGCGTTCTCGCCGGCCGCGCTGGAGCGGGCCGGTCGGATCGCCGGCTCCGACCGCTATATCCCGCCGTTCTTCGACCTGGCCACCGCGATCGACAACTCGGTCAAGGACCAGACCTACAACACGCCGGCGCTGAGCACCCTGTTCCTGCTCGCCGACCAGCTCGACTGGATCAACGGGCAGGGCGGCCTGGACTGGGCCGTCGCACGCACCGCCGACTCGTCGGGCCGGCTGTACGCGTGGGCCGAGAAGTCCGCGTACGCGAGCCCGTTCGTGGCCGACCCCGCGGCCCGCTCGCAGGTCGTCGGCACGATCGACTTCGCCGACTCGGTCGACGCCGCCGCGGTGGCCAAGGTGCTGCGCGCCAACGGCATCGTGGACACCGAGCCCTACCGCAAGCTGGGCCGCAACCAGCTGCGCGTGGCGATGTTCCCGGCGGTCGAGCCGGCCGACGTCGAGGCGCTGACCGCGTGCATCGACTTCGTGATCGAACAGCTCTGACCCGGATCGGCAGCTCTGACTCGGACCGGGCAACTCTGACCGGGACCGAACGGCTCTGATCCACGCCGACAACGCGTGAACGGACGGCCGCCGCCTCGGACCCTCATCGGGGGTCCGAGGCGGCGGCCGTCCGGCGCTCAGTCCCGGTTCCGCCGCCCACCGAGTCGGCGATACGCGAAGAACAGCAACACCAGACCCGCCACCGCCAGAAGCCCCGGCCCATACGCCTTGGTCTTGTCGGCGGCGGAATCGCCGTCGCTCTTGTCACTGCCGGCCGCGCTGCCCGCCGAGTCCGACTTCGCGTCCGACTTCGCCCCGCCGCCCGGCGCGTTGCGTACCGAGTCCGGCCGGTTGTCGCCCTTGAGCTCGACCCGGCGCACCTGGCTGCCCTTGCCCTCGCTGCCGAACAGCAGGGTTCGGCCGTCCGGGCTCCACGCCACCGACTCGCCCTGGCGCTGGAGCGGCACGCTGACCGGGCCCACCTGCTTGCCCGGCGCGGAGAACACGGTGGCGGAGAAGTAGCCGCGCAGCACGAACCGCGACCCGTCGGGCGCGAACGCGCCGTCGGTCACCGTCGAGTCGCCGGCGGCTATTCGCCGGAACGTGTTGATCCCGGTGGTGGACAACTGCTCCGGCTGCTCGTAGAGCCCACCGTCGGACTCCTTGCTCGCGATGTAGAGCTTGTTCGTCCTCGGATCGATCAGCATCGCCTCGGCGTCGCGCGGCCCGTTGTCGTACTTCACCCGGAACTTGGTCGGTTTGACCGTCGCGTCGGCCAGCGTCGCGGGTTCGGCGAAGCGGTAGATCCACACCTCGGGCCATTTGCCGTGGAAGTTGTCGCCGATGTCGCCGACGAACAGGGCCGGATTGCCCGCGTCGTCCTTGCCGATCGTGATCGCTTCCCAGTCCCGCGCGTCCACGCCCGACAGCGTGATGGTGGCCTTGGTGGCACCGTCCTTGCCGATCGCGTAGATCCTGGGCGAGTCCCCGCTGTCGTTGTGCGTCCAATAGACGTCGGGATGTTGCGCGCTCGCCACCAGGCCGCTGGATTCGCCGATGCGCTCGTCCTTGATCGTGAACGCCACGTCGGAATCGGCCGTCGCCGCCGCGGGCAGCGCCACCACCAGGGCCAGGGCCGCCGGTAGCGCGCCCAGGACGCGCAACCGGCCTCGTTTCACGCGTTTCACGCGTACCGCCGTGTCATGGGTCCAGCCTGCCGGCCCGGTCCGGGCTCCCGTTCGACTCCTCCGGTCATTTTGCGACAGGTCGGCCGAATCCATTGCGGTTTGCCGTGGATCGGGGATGGGATGGGAGCTCGTGGGCGTCGGCATCGGGAGTCTTCCATGACACTGATCAAGGCCTGTCTGAACGGAACGCGGCGCCCCGAGGAGCACCCGGCGCTACCGCTGACCCCGGCACAGATCGCCGCGGACAGTCGAGCCGCGGTGGCCGCGGGGGCATCCATCGTGCATGTGCATCCACGTGATCGCCGGGGTCGCGAGAGTCTGGCGCCGGACGTGCTGGCCTCGGTGGTCCGGGCGATCCGAGGCGCGGCGCCCGGTGTGCCGATCGGGGTGAGCACCGGTGCGTGGATCGAGGCGGACGCGGCCTCCCGGCTGGCGTCGGTGCGCTCCTGGACCGTGCTGCCCGACCTGGCCTCGGTCAATCTCTCCGAGGAGGGCTCGGTCGAACTCGCGTACACGCTGGCGCACCTGGGGGTCGGGGTCGAGGCGGGGGTGTGGACCGAGGCCGACGCGGAGTTGCTGGTCGAGCGGGAGTTGGCCGCGGTGTGCACGCGGATCCTGGTCGAGGTCGAGGGCGGCGAACCGGGGGACGCGGCGGCCGAGGCCGGTCGGATTCTGGCGGTCCTGGATCGGTACGAGGTCGCGGTGCCGCGTCTGCTGCACGGCGCCGACGCGTCCGCGTGGCCGGCCCTGGACGCGGCGATCGCGGCCGGCCTGGACACCCGGATCGGGCTGGAGGACACCCTGCTCGACCCGGACGGCCGCCGGGTCCCGGGCAACGCGGCGCTGGTCCGGATCGCCGCCGACCGGGTACACGCGGCTCGCGCGGCCGGGAACCCGCACTGACGGCAGGTCTCGCCGCCGAGCCGGACCGGCGTCGCCGTGTCGCGGCACGCGAGCCCTCGACGCACCGCCCTACCGCATCAACGCGCCGATGATCACGGCGATGAGCAGGAGGGCCAGGGTGGCCGTGACGACGCGGGTTCGGGTGCGGGGATTCACGCATCAGAGCCTACGCGGCGCGAACGCCCGGCCGAATTCCGGTCGGGCGCTCGCGCGGGCGGGTCCGCGGGCCGGCCCCGAGTCGTCGGGTCAGACCATGGAGGCGGCCAGGCGGCGGCGGAAGGCCGCGAGCACGGTGCGGTCGCCGGTCCGCGAGACGACCGTGCCGGGCCGCCGGCCCCACAGGTAGAGCAGCAGTTCGGCGGGCTCGCCCGTCACCGCGGCGTCGGAGAAGCCCGGCTCGCGGGAGATCGTGAGGCCGCCGCGCTGCATGGTCAGCCGCCAGTGGTGCCGGTTGCTGTGTACGCCGATGGTGCGCCCGCTCGCGCCGTCGCGCGCGCCCCCGTCGTAGTGCGCCGGGAGCAGTACGCCCAGCACCTCGTCGATGCCGTCCAGTGCCTGCTGGGCGTCCAGCGGTCCCGGGGTGCCGACCGCCATCTCGATGTCGGCCCGGTGTACCGCCGCCTCGCGCGCCATCCGGCGGGCCAGGAAGCCGACCGTGCCCGGATCGGGCCCGTCGCGCTCCAAGACCTCCGGGACGGCGGCCTCGGGCAGGTCCGCCTCGACCGGGTCGAGCGGGTCCCGCCTGGCCATTTCCGCCACGAGCGCGGCGTGCGCCCGGGTGTAGGTGTCGAGCAGATCCCCCTTGTCGCTCGGGCCGCCCGGCTGCGGGCGGCCCTCCGGACGGCCGTCCGAGCGCAGTTGCCCGGTGGCGTCGGTGTACATGAGCACGGAATGTCGTACGACGTCGGCGACCGTCCAACCGGGACAGGACGGTACCGGCGCGTCCATGTCCGTGACGGCCGCCTGGCCCAGGCGGAGGCCCTCCGCCTGGAACAGGTGCTGGAACCGCACGTAGTCCATTCGTCAAGGATTCCAGCGGTTCGGGTGACGTGTCGATGGCCTGCGTCACCCCAGAGCGTGAATCCCACGTCAAGAAAAGGTGTGTCGCACAGATGTGCTGACGCTGTGTCAGATCTTGACCGCAGGATTACCGAACCCCGACCGTGTCGCCGTGACGCCGGCGCCGGCGGGAGTCGCGGAAACGGCTGGAGAGGCGGTGGGCGCAGCGCTCTCCGCAGCGATGGCCGGCGTGGTCGCGGCGGCGGCCGGGCGCATCGCGCGCACCATCGCACGCGGGCGCAGCCGGATCCCACTGTGCCGGGCCAGCAGCACACCGACCGTGAGCGCCGCGATCAGCGAGATCAGCCCGCCCACGAACAACCCGACGCGCGGACCGAAGCTCTCCGCGAGCCAGCCGATCAGCGGGCCGCCCAGGGGGGTACCGCCCATGAAGACGAGCATGTAGATGCCCATCACCCGACCACGCATCGCCGGATCACTGCCCAACTGCACGGTCGAGTTCGCCGCCGTGTTGAACGTCAGACCGGCGATCCCGATCGGCACGAGCAGCAGCGCGAAGCTCCAGTAGCCCGGCATGAACGCGGCGACCGACTCCAGCAGGCCGAACACGACGGCCGCGGCGACCAGTACCCGCAACCGGGTGTGCCCGCGCTTGGCCGCGAGCAGCGCACCCGCCAGCGAGCCGACCGCGAACACCGTGTTGAGCAGCCCGAACGAACCGGGCCCGGCGTGGAAGACGTTGTTGGAGAACCCCGCCAGGGTGACCGCGAAGTTGTAGCCGAAGGTGCCGATGAACCCGACCAGCGCGATCGCCACCAGCAGATCGGGCCGACCGCGCACATAGCGCAGCCCCTCCCGCAGCTGGCCCTTCTCGCGCGCCACCACGGGCATCGTGCGCAGCTCCGCCTCGCGCATGGCCACCAGGCCGAGCAGGACCGCGATGTAGGACACCGCGTTGAGCGCGAAGACCCAGCCGGTGCCGATCGCGGTGATCAGCAGACCGCCGACGGCGGGGCCGACGATGCGGGCGAGCTGGAAGTTGGCCGAGTTCAGACTGACCGCGTTGGCCAGGTCCTTGCGCCCGACCATCTCGATCACGAAGGACTGCCGGGCCGGGTTGTCCACGGCGGTGGCCAGGCCCAGGCCGAAGGCCAGCAGCCATACGTGCCAGACCTCGACCGCGCCGCTGAGCACCAGGACGGCCATCACGGCGGCGAGCAGGCCCATCACGGTCTGCGTACCGATCAGCAACACACGCTTGCGGTAGCGGTCGGCGATCACCCCGCCCCACAGGCCGAACAGCAGCATGGGCAGGAATTGCAGGCCCGTGGTCACGCCCAGCGCGGTGGTACTGCCGGTGAGCTGCAACACCAGCCAGTCCTGCGCGATGCGCTGCATCCACGTGCCGGTGTTCGACACGGTCTGGCCAGCGGCGAACAGTCTGAAGTTGCGGTTTCGTAGTGATTGAAAAGTGCCGGCTGTCGCCGCCACGGGCTCCCCCTTCGTCGTACGGATCGGCCGAGGCCGGATGTGCATCCGTCCCTGAACCGAACCGACCGCGACGCGGGGCGCGCCGAGCCTCGCTTACGCCTGCGCCAGCTTCTCCAGCACCGGCAGGGCCGCGCGCAACGCCTCGTTCTCCTCCGGCGTGAGCCGCGCCAGGTGTTCCGCCAGCCAGGCGTTGCCCAGTCGACGGTTCTCCTCCACCACGGCGGCGGCGGGCTCGGTCGCGGAGACCACGACCTGCCTGCGGTCGTCGGGGTGCGGCTCGCGCCGAACCAGGCCACGCTCCTCCAGGCCGGCGATCACCCGGGTCATCGACGGCGGCTGCACCTTCTCCTGCCGGGCGAGTTCGCCCGGAGTCATGGCGCCGCGCACGACGAGCACGGTCAACACCGAGAGCTGTGTGGGGCTCAGCGTCTCGTCGGCCCGCTGGTTGCGCAGGCGACGAGAGAGTTTCAGCACCGAGGCACGGAGGGCTGCCACCGTGGCACGGTCGGGTTCGGACGGGGACACGTTTTTTAGCTTAACTCTTTACTCTCGCTAACTTCCAATGCGTTCCCCGTCCGGGATATTCCGCCGGTACACGACGGCTGCCCCAGGGAGGGGGCGAACCCACCCGGAGAGGACAAACCCGAGACGGGCAGGGCGGGTGTCGGGCGGCGCTGCGGGCGGGGCACGGGTGTCCGGGGCCATCCGCGCCATGCGGGTGGCCGGGCGGGGGTGGGGTGGCCGCCCGGCCATCCGGTTACTTGACGCCGAGGGCCTGTTCGATCGGGTCGATGGCGAAGTGGATCACGAACAGGGCGGAGACGATCCACAGGAGCAGCGGGATCTCCCGGGCCTTGCCGACCGCCGTGCGCAGCACCACGTACAGGATGAAGCCGGCACCGATCCCGGTGGTGATGCTGTACGTGAACGGCATCAGCGCGATCGTCACGAACGCCGGGGCGGCGACCGTCGGGTCGTCCCACTCGATGTGCTTGATCTGGGTCATCATCAGCGCGCCGACCACCACGAGCGCCGGTGTCGCGGCCTGCGCGGGCACCAACTTGGCCAGCGGGGTGAACAGCAGCGCGAGCGCGAACAGGCCGCCGGTGACCAGGTTGGCGAGTCCGGTCCGGGCGCCCTCGCCGACCCCGGCGGTGGATTCCACGAAGACCGTGTTGGACGACGCGGAGGCACCGCCGCCCGCGATCGCGCCGACCGACTCGACGGTCAGGATCCGGCCCAGGCCCGGCACCTTGCCCTGCTCGTCGAGCAGCCCGGCCTCGCGGCTGACCCCGATGATCGTGCCCATGCCGTCGAAGAAGTTGGACAGCAGCAGGGTGAAGATCAGCAACGACGCGGTGATGAAGCCGACCCGGCCGAAGGCGCCGAACAGGTCGACGTCGCCGATCAGCCCGAAGTCCGGCGTGTCCACCACACCGTTCGCCTCGGGCGCGGTCAGCCCCCACGCCGCCTTGTCCAGGCCGGCGGCGTTGTGCACGATCACCGCGAGCACCGTCGAGGCGACCATCCCGATCAGGATCGCGCCCGGCACCTTCCGTACCACCAGCACGAACGTGAGCAGCAGCCCGAAGCAGAAGATCACCGCCGGCCAGCCCTTGAGCGTGCCGCCCGCACCGAGCGCGACCGGGACGGTGGAGTTCACCTTGTCCGGCACACGCGTCACGATGCCCGCGCTGACCAGGCCGACCAGGGTGACGAACAGGCCGATGCCGACCCCGATCGCCTGCTTGAGCACCAGCGGGATGGCGTTCATGATCGCCTCGCGCAACCCGGTGGCGGCCAGGATCAGCAGGCCGACGCCCTCCAGTACGACCAGGCCCATCGCCTCGTCCCAGGTCGTCTGCGGCGCGATCTGGAACGCGACCATCGCGTTGATCCCGAGCCCGGCGGCCAGCGCGAGCGGCATATTGCCGATCAGGCCCATCAGGATGGTCATCACGGCGGCGACCAGCACGGTCGCGGTGACCAGCTGCGGCTGGGACAGGTGGTTGCCGAACTTGTCGGTCGCACTGCCGAGGACGATCGGGTTCAGCACGATGATGTAGGCCATCGCGAAGAACGTGGCGAGCCCGCCGCGTATCTCGCGCAGCGGCGACGAGCCGCGCTCGGAGATCTTGAAGAAGCGGTCGAGGCCGCTCCTCCGCGTGGCGGGGACCTCGGGGACGGTCACGGCGGGGGCCTGGCGGGGCATGCGAATCCTCGGAGCGTGGGAACGGGTAGTCAAGACACGCACACGGCACGAGGGGGACGCGTGCCGGGAGACCCCAAAAGGGTGCCAGAGACCACAGCCGAAACGGGAACCGGTCTCTCCGGTTGTGCGTCGGGGCACGCGCGGGCCCCGTGCGGGCCGCCAAGTAGCCTTGTTTTCGTGAGCAGGCACGGGAGCGGGAAACGACGGCGCACCTCGCCGGATCCGGACGACACGGGCGTGGCGCGGACGGATTCGGCCGCGACGCCGGATCCGGTCGACGACACGTTCGACGCGGGCGCCTCCGGCAGCGGCGAATACGCGGCACACGGGAACGAGCCCTACCCGGCGACGGATCACGGCACCGCGGACTATGGCTCTGGGGACTTTGGCTCTGCGGATTACGGCTCTGCGGACTACGGCTCCGGGGAGTACGCGGCGACCTCGGGCGAGTACGGCGCGACCTCCGGCGAGTACGCCGCCGCGAACTACGCCGACTACCCGCAGACCGACTACACGGCCCCCGAGGCGGCCTACGGCTCCGGCGGCCACCAGGCCGCCGTACCGGCCTTCGAGCCCGACGCGTACGACTCCGGGAGCCACGCCACGCCCGAGTACGGCGCGAGCGCCTACGACCCGGCGACCGACCCGGCCCTGGGCGGGGGAACCGCCGAGTTCGCCGCCGTCACCCATGCCGCCGACGAGCCCGCGCCGCCCGCCGACCGGGAGCCGCCCACCGCGGACACCGGCATGCGGCCTGCCCCGCCCCCGCTCGAAGGCGACATCATCAAGCTCGTCGCCGTCGGCAGCGTGATCTGGTTCGCGCTGTTCGTGGTCGCCTGGTTCATGCGCGACTCGCTCACCGACGACGGCCGCGACTGGTGGCCGTGGTGCGCGCTGGCCGGCTCGGGCCTGGGCCTGTTCGGCCTCTGGTACTGCCGCCGCCTGCAGAGCGCGCGCGACGACTAGGCCCTGTCCGGCGGATCTTGGCGGGGCTGCGTCGGCCGGCGTCCGCCCCGCTCCGGGCGTGCGGTGAATGTACTCGGCGACCCGTTCCGAATAACCACAAAATCTGACATTCACTGACGTAACTTCAGGGCATGATCGATGCCCCCGTCACCATCACCGGGCTGACCGACGCCGAGGTCGCCGAACGTGTCGCGGCCGGCCGGGTCAACGACGTGCCGGGCCGTTCGAGCCGCAGCGCCTCGGCGATCGTCCGGGGCAACGTCTTCACCCGGTTCAACGCCATCATCGGCACCCTGTTCGTGGTGATCCTGATCGTCGGCCCGATCCAGGACGGCCTGTTCGGCCTGGTCATCGTCGCCAACACGGCGATCGGCATCATCCAGGAACTGCGCGCCAAGCGCACCCTGGACACCCTGGCGGTGATCGGCGAGGCCAAACCCCGGGTGCGCCGCGGCGGGCACACGGTCGAGGTGTCCGCGCGCGAACTGGTCCTGGACGACGTCTGCGCGCTCGGCGCGGGCGAACAGGTCATGGTGGACGGCGTCGTGGTCGAGGCCGACGCGCTCGAACTGGACGAGTCGCTGCTGACCGGCGAGACCGATCCGGTCCACAAGAGGATCGGCGACCCGGTGATGTCCGGCAGCTTCGTGGCCGCCGGCAACGGCGCGTACCGGGCGACCAAGGTCGGCGCCGACGCGTACGCCGCACGACTCGCCGAGGAGGCGGGCCGGTTCACCCTGGTCGACTCGGAACTGCGTCAGGGGCTGAACCGGATCCTCACCTACGTCACCTGGCTGATGATCCCGGTCGGAATCCTGCTGATCATCAGCCAACTGCGCACCGACGACGGCCTGCCCAACGCGCTGCGCGGCATGGTGGCCGGGCTGGTCACCATGGTCCCCGAGGGGCTGATGCTGCTCACCTCGGTCGCGTTCGCGGTCGGCGTGGTGCGGCTGGGCCGGAAGCAGTGCCTGGTCCAGGAGTTGCCCGCGATCGAGGGGCTGGCCCGGGTGGACGTGGTGTGCCTGGACAAGACCGGCACGCTCACCGAGGGCGGCATGGACGTGGCCGAGGTCCGTACGCTCGACGACACCCTGCCGATCGGCCAGGCGCTCGGCGCCCTCGGCACCTCCGACCCGCGCCCGAACGCGAGCCTCCAGGCGATCGTGGACGCCTACCCGGCGCCGCGCGGGTGGTCGATCACCGACGTCGCCGCGTTCTCCTCGGCCCGCAAGTGGAGCGGGGCGAGCTTCGCCGAGCGCGGCACCTGGGTGCTGGGCGCGCCCGACGTACTGCTGCCCGAGGGGCACCCGGTGCTGGCCGAGGTGGACGAACTGGGCGCGAAGGGGCTGCGGGTACTGCTGCTCGCGACCGCCGACGGGCTGACCGACGAGGCCGGCGCGCGGGCCCACCCGGCCGCGCTCGTGGTGCTCCAGCAGCGGCTGCGCCCGGACGCCGCCGAGACGCTGCGCTACTTCGCGGGCCAGGGCGTGGCGACCAAGGTGATCTCCGGGGACAACGCGCTCGCGGTCGGCGCGGTGGCCGCCAAACTCGACCTGGCGGGCGCGAACCACGCCGTGGACGCCCGCCGACTGCCCGAGGACCGCACCGAACTCGGGCAGGCGCTGGAGGAGAACACCGTCTTCGGCCGGGTCACCCCACAGCAGAAGCGGGCCATGGTCGCCGCCCTCCAAGCCCGCGAGCACACGGTGGCGATGACCGGCGACGGCGTGAACGACGTCCTCGCGCTCAAGGACGCCGACATCGGGGTGGCGATGGGCTCGGGCAGCGGGGCGAGCCGCGCGGTCGCCCAGATCGTGCTCCTGGACAACCGCTTCGCCACGCTGCCCTCGGTGGTGGCCGAAGGGCGACGGGTGATCGGCAACATCGAGCGGGTCGCGAACCTGTTCCTGGTCAAGACCGTGTACGCGCTGCTCCTGTCGCTGCTGACCGGCGTCGCGGGCGTGGTCTTCCCGTTCCTGCCCCGCCACCTCACCCTGATCGGCTCGCTCACGATCGGCGTACCGGCCTTCTTCCTGGCCCTGGCCCCCAACGCCGAACGCGCCCGCCGGGGCTTCGTCCCGCGCGTCCTGCGCTTCGCGATCCCGGGCGGTGTGGTGGCCGCGGGGGCGACGTTCCTGTCCTACTGGCTGGCCCACCTGAACAGCGGCACCGACCTGAAGGAGGACCGCACCACCGCGGTGATCACCCTGTTCCTGGTCGCGATGTGGATCCTGGCCATCGTCGCCCGCCCCTACGCGTGGTGGAAGATCGCCCTGATCGCGGCGATGGCGGCGGCCTTCCTGTTCACCCTCTACGTCCCCTTCGCCGCCGACTTCTTCGCCCTCTACCCCCAGGACCAGGGCAACAACGGCACCGCGATCGGCATCGCCATCGTCGCCGCTGCCCTCCTGGAGGCGGGCCGGCACGTCTCCGGTTGGCTCAGCCGCCGCACGGGCGGCGACGGGTAGGTCCCGGGCGCTCGCCCCGGGCGGGGCGGCTCGTGTCGGAGCCGCCCCTCCCCCGGGGTCACACGCCGTCGAAGTCGCGTTCCGTGGCGAAGTGGGCGGCGTTTTCCGGGTGGGTGAGGAGTTGTTCGACCTCGAAGCGGCGGTGCCATTCGCCGGCGGCCCAGGCCAGGCCGCGGGCGACGCCCTCGAAGGTGGTGGCGTGCACCTTGCCGTCGATGTAGCGCCAGTCCGCCTCCAGTTCGGTGCCGTCCGGGCCGGAGACGATCAGCTCCTCGTGTTCGACGTACTCCTTCGGCGCGTCGGGCATCGCCGCCAGCACGTCGTCCGGGACCTCGTGCACGGTGCCCTCGGAGAGCACCTTGCCGGGGATGGTCTCGGACAGCAGCGGTACGTCCAGCAGGTCGGCCAGCGCCTCCGCCCGGTCCGGGCGCACCGGCAGCACCACGTGCGTCGCGTCGTCCGCGACCAGCGCCGCCAGGTCCGGCGCGTCGCCCACCAGCGCGTCCGCGACGTCGGCCACGGTCATCCGGCCGCCCGAGACCCCGCGCAGCTCGCTCGGCGCGGACAGCCGCTCCGGGGCCACCTCGGCCAACGCGGTGTACAGCGCGCGCAACTGGTCCCGGGTCACCGCCCGGTCCGGGTCCGCCAGGCGCTCGAGCAGCTCGTCCGGGCCGTCCGGGTCGGCCAGCAGCGCCGGAAGCGTCGTACGCACGCCCAGGGCGGTCAGGAACACCGGATCCAGGCTCGCCCGGACCCGGTCGTAGAGGCCGTGCAGCAGCCGGTCCCCGTCCAGCGCGAGCAGCCCCGCCGGACGCCGCCCGTCCAGCACCGGGTGCCCGCGCAGCCACCACGAGGTGTACGACGGCACCCGGGCCCGGCCGCCGTCGGGCAGCAGCACGTGGGCCGGCTCGGTCACCGCGTTCCGCAGCGGCGGCGTGGCCAGCACCTCCAGGGCCTCGTCCCACGCGTCGTCCGCGACCAGGTCCAGATCGCGCACCGCGGCGAACCCGGCCAGCACCGGCGGCACGCCCTGGTCGGGCAGGTGGTCGAGCACGTCGTCGAGCCAGTCGTCCTCGGCGTCCAGGTCGTGATCGCAGCCGTCGTGGTCGAGGACCACGTCCTCCTCCCGGACCAGGCCGAACGTGCCGAGCACGCCGACCGCCTCCAGCACGTCCTCGCCCCAGCGCTCGACCAGGTCCGGGTGCGCGACGCCGAGCGCGTCCGGCTCGACCACCGCGGCGATCCGGCTGCCCGGCAGCATCAGCTCGCCCGCCGGCACCGCGTCGCCGTCCACGTCCGGCAGCAGCAGCGCGGCCAGCCACGGTTCGTCGCCGGCGGTGATCCGGGCGGCCCGGACCAGCTCCAGGACCGCGTCGGCGATGTCGTCGCCCTCCTCGCCCTCGGTGACCGCGGCCCGCACCGCCGGATCGGCCAGCACCGCCCGCGGCGTGGCCCGGACCGCGCCG
Organism: Embleya sp. NPDC020630; assembly: GCF_044334985.1. Classification (NCBI taxonomy): domain Bacteria; kingdom Bacillati; phylum Actinomycetota; class Actinomycetes; order Kitasatosporales; family Streptomycetaceae; genus Embleya; species Embleya sp. NPDC020630. The sequence continues at coordinate 219,295 of NZ_JBIRUB010000008.1, read as the reverse complement.
AGCCGCTCCAAGAGCGGATGCGTCGCGTCGGGGTGGGCCACCCGCAGCCGAAGCACGTCCAGCACCGCCGGGTCCGGACTCTCCGGGCAGGGCAGCAGCACCCCCCTCGGCCCGCGCACGATCCGGCCGTCGGCCAGCGGCACCGGCAACGCCCCGAGCGCGTCCCGGGCCGCGGGGTCGAAGGCGTCGTACAGATCCCGCCACCAGCTCGGCTCCCGCTCCATCCCCGCGAGTTGGTCGACCACCTCGGCCAGCGGCAACCGGCGCACCCCCAGCACCCGCAACGCGGCGCTGCGATCCAGACCGGCCGGCAGCAGCCCGGCCACCACCGGTGCCAGCGCCTCGACCAGTCGCGGGCCCGCCGTCTCGATCAGCACCGCGTCGCGCGGGCGCAGCAGATCGCGGTCGCGCGCCGCGGTGCCCCGGTCGAGCAACAGCGCGTCGCGATCGTCGGGTTCCGCCTCCACGACGGACGCGGCGGCAAAGGCGTCGGAGGCGTCGGAGGCGTCGGAGGCGTCGGAGGCGCCCGAGGACCCGGCACCCGGCGCCGCGGCCGGCAGGAACGCGGTCTCCGCGAGCCGATCGAGCACCGCCCGGCGCAGCAGCCCGTCCAACTCCCCCTCGCCGGTCGGCCCCGGCACCAGGTTCAGCACGGCGGTGGTGGTCACCGGCCAGGTGCCGAGCAGCCCGGCGTAGGTCTCGGCGGCCCGCTCGATCAGGAAGTCGCGCAGCGGGCCGGGCGCGGTGTGCCGGCGGGTCGGGTCCAGCGGGAAGGACGCGACGAGCAGGGCGGGCAGCCCCAGCGGCTCGTCGGTGGGCGTGGGCGCGTGCACGACGGGCCGTACGCTCGGCCGGCGCGGATGGTCGGCGGCGTCCAGCGGCACCGCCCACAACACCGACCAGGCGGCCCGCCGGCGCTCCTCGGTGGGCCGGTCGGCGAGCAGCGCGGGCGCCAGCGCGCCGCCGTCCTCGGCAACCCGCCAGCGGGTCTGCACGCCGTTGTCGGTCACCACCAGGGCGCCGCCGTCGGCCCGGCAGGTCAGCGTCCGCACACCGTCCGGCGTCTCGATCACGATCTCGCCGAGCCGGCGCAGGGTGAGCAGCAGCGCGTCGTCGACCTCGGCGAGCAGCCGGGCGGCCAGGTCCACCGCGGCGCCGTCGCGCAGCGGCAGCACCACGCACGTGTCGTAGTCCTCGGGCGGGGTGCCCTCGGCCGGCATCGGCAGCCGCAGCACCGGCACGGCTCCGTCGCGCCGGGCCAGTTCGTCGGTGAGTCCGGCGTTGTCCCGGGCCTGTTCCGCGACCAGGTCGCGGGCCTCGTGCAGGGACCAGCGCACCCCGCCGGTCCGGGAGAGCACGCACGGCTCGTCGGTGACCGCGAGCACCGCGGCGAAGCCGACCCCGAACCGGCCGACCGCCTCCGGCCCGTCGTCGCGCTTGGCCGAGGCGCGCAGCGTGGACAGCGCCTCGACGCCCGGCGCGTGCAGCGGGTCGCCGGTGTTGGCCGCGACCAGGACCCCGTCGCGCAGGATCAGCCGGAGCCGGCCCACCACGCCGGCCCGGGCGGCGGCGTCGGCGGCGTTCTGCGCGAGTTCGACCACCAGTCGATCGCGATAGCCGCCGAGGGCGAGTTCCTCCTCGGCGTTCGCGTCCTCCCGAAAACGTGCGGGCGACGCGCCCCACGCGTCCAGTACGGCTCGCCGAAGCGAAGCGGTGCCAAAGCGGTCGTCGATGCCCATGCCGTGCGCCGTCCCTCGATCGCGGATGTGGCCGGAACCCTATTGCGTTTCCGGCGCCGCGGCCGCTCGGCGATCCCGGTCCGGGGAAAGCCGCGCGAAACGGCGTGGGGACGATGCGGACAGGCAATGGATCAAGTCACACAAAATCCACACAAACGACAAACAGCACTCCTCTGGTCGACCCGGCCGCAACGGGAGTAGACACATCCCGTGGGGGCAACCCCGGTCGGCTACGGAAGGGGACAACGTGGCTATCTACCGCACGCAGATCCAGTACGGGGCGCCCAACGCGCCCTGGCACGACGACGCGGACCTCGCGATCGTCATCCAGACGCGCAACGCGGTCGTGCCGGACAAGGCACGCCCGGCGACCGGCACCCAGGTCACCTGGTCCGGCCCGCAGGGCAACGGATCGATCACGTTCTTCGACGACGGCGCGAGCTTCCAGGGCGCCGCGCAGTTCCCGGGCGAGGGCCCGGTCGCCTACCGGGGCACGGCCCGCTGAGTCGACCTCGGGAACCGAGTCGGCCGCGCGAGCCGAGTCGATCTCGCGAACGCATCGAAGCCGCCACCGAATCGGTGGCGGCTTCGTCGTGCGCTCGACCGGACCGGGCCGTGTCCGCCGGACAGGACCCGGACCCGATCGCACGCTGCGGAGACTTCGGATATTCAGCGTAATTCGGATTAATTGCATCTCGCGGTCGATCAGGAGTGGCCCAACTGGTCCTCTCCGGGCTCCATGCCGTCCTCGTCCTCCGCGCTCTCGACCGGGCGGATCCGCACGGTCTCGATGCGGTACTCGTCCAGGGACAGCTCGGCCGCCGGCGTCGCGGCGGGCATCACCGCGGCCTCCGAGTGGCCACCGCAGCCGTAGGCCAGCGAGACCATCCGGCCGTCGGCGGGCGAATACTCGTTGGCGCACACGCCGAACGCCTGCCCGAGCGGCCCGCCGACCTTGACCAGGAAGCCGCAGCTCGTGCAATGCGCGGGCGCGGCCTGGGCCATCGGCGTGGCTCGGCCGAAATGCTCGTCCCAGCGGTCGGCGGCCAGATCGCGCCCGACCGGGGACAGTACGCGTGCGCGCCCCTGCCCCAGCTCGTACGCGACCGCCTTGGGGCCGAGCCCGATCGGCTCGGTCGATTCCTCCTCTGTCTCGTCCGCTCCGGTGTAACCGAATTCGAGACGGGGGTCGTCGGCGTCGGTGGGCAACAGGTCGCCCACGCCGAGGTCGCCGGGACGAAGGCGCTCGTTCCACGGCACCCACGCGGGCGCGAGCAGCGCCTCGGGGCCGGGTACGAGGACCGTTTCGTCCACGGTCACCAGCTTGGCGCGGGGCGCCCGGGTAACGGTCACCGCCCAGCGCCAGCCGTGATAAGCGGACTCGCGGCACGCGAACAGGTGGGTGACCAGGCGATCACCATCCACCTGTACACCCAGATGCTCGCCGACGGAGTCCTGACCTGCGGCTTCCTCGGCGGCGGCGAAGGCAAGATCAACCGCCTCTGCGCAGAGGCGGTCCGGGGTTCGACTACGGGTCGCGGCACTCACGAGAGTGATTCTCTCTCACGCGTCGAAGGTCTCCACCGCCGATACCCTCAAAACACGTCCGATTCCCGAACGGGCGCGCGGAGCGAGCCCTTCCTGGCGTGTCGCGACCGCATCATCCGAGGGAGCAAGGGCAGGATCCCGGCGTGGCAGCCTCCAAGACCAGTACCGCATCACGGCGCACCATTCGCGCGCCCGGCTCCACCCGCGGGTCGTCCGGCAGGAACCGAGGTCCGGGGCGTCGTGCGCTCGGGCGGTTCGGTGGCCTGTTCACCGGCGGCTTCGGCAAACTCCGCGGCGCGGCCCGGGCCAAGGGCGCCGGCGAGAGCGGCCTCGCGAAGCTGATCGAGTTGCACCTGATCAACAACGCCGGCGACGCGCTGGTGACCATGGCCCTGGCCACCACGATGTTCTTCTCGGTGCCCACCGGCGAGGCGCGCGACCGGGTCGCGATGTACCTGCTGATCACCCTCGCGCCGTTTGCGCTGCTCGCGCCGGTGCTCGGGCCGATCCTGGACCGGATGCGCCGAGGTCGCCGCTTCGCGATGGCGCTGGCGATGCTGGTCCGGGTGGGATTGTGCTGGTTGATGGCCGGCTCGGTCAACGACGGCGGCCTGGAGTTGTACCCGGCGGCGTTCGGCGTGCTGGTGTCCTCGAAGGTGTACGGGGTCAGCCGCAGCGCGGTGGTGCCCCGGCTCCAGCCGCGCTCGGTCTCGCTGGTCAAGGCGAACTCGCGGATCACCATGTTCGGCCTGATCGGCACGATGGGCGCGGCGCCGGTGGCGGGCGGCCTGAAATACGCGTTCGGCACGCCCGGGATCCTGTACGGCGCCTGCGTGGTGTTCACCTTCGGCGCGATCCTGTCCTTCACGCTGCCGTCGAAGGTCGACTCGGCCGAGGGCGAGGACCGGGCGTCGTTCACCGCCGAGGCCCCCGGCGTCGAACACGAGCGCAAGGTGTCGCTGGCCAAATTGCGCGGCGGCAAGGGCGGTACGAGCACCGAGACGGTGCCCGAGCCCCGGGCCGAGGAGTCGGGCGAGGGCCCGGCCGCGGCGGGCGGCGAGCGCGAATCCGGGCGCAAGCCGATCCGGGTCAAGACCTCGCGGCGGTTGCGCAGCGTAGGCCCGTCGGTGGTCCAGGCGTTGTGGGCGAACGCGGCGCTGCGCGGCTTCTCCGGGTTCCTGATCATGTTCCTGGGCTTCTTGATGCGCAAGCACCCGGTCGCCGACCTGTCCGCCACCCAGGCCACCATCGCGGTGGTGATCGCCGCCGCGGTCGGCAACGCGATCGGCACCGCGCTCGGCGCGTGGCTCAAGTCCCGCGCGCCGGAGGTGATCATCACCGCCGTGTTGCTCGCGTCCGCGTCCTGCGCGGCGTGGGCGGCGGTGATGTACAGCCTGGTCACGGTGCTCGCGGTGGCGGCGGTGGCCGGTCTTGCCCAGGCGCTGGGCAAGTTGTCGCTGGACGCGATGATCCAGCGCGACATCCCTGAGGCGGTGCGCACCTCCGCGTTCGCCCGGACCGAGACCGCGCTCCAGGTGGCGTGGGTGGTCGGCGGCGGCGTGGGCATCGCGTTGCCGCTGAACGGCACGCTCGGGATGAGCGTGGCGGCCGGCGTGCTGACCCTGGCGCTGGTGATCGTGGGCCGCAAACTGACGACGCGCCGGGCGCGCCGCAAGCGGTCCCCCGGCATGCGGCTGCGAACCGCCCGGTAATCTTCGGATCATGAAGACTCGCCGCCCTGCCGCCCTCGCCGGCGCCGCCGTCCTGGGCGCGCTCGCCCTGACGGGTTGCAACCTCGACAAGCCCACGCCGATCGTGACCATGGTCAGCGGGACGACGTCGGTCCACTCCGAGGCCGAGTGCTACAAGGACGACGGCTCGATCGACGAGAAGAAGGTCGACGGCTGCCTGAACAAGACCGACGGCCTCACCAAGCTCTCGGTCTCCGAGGGTGGCGGCTTCTCGATCGGCGTGGACAAGGAACTCGCCGACGACGGCTGGGTGCTCCTGGTCGACGGCAAGCCGCAGACCCAGTCGCCGATCAAGACCACGTACTACTCGGGCCTTCGGCTGAGCTACGGCACGCCGGAGAAGGAGAGCGAGCCGCTGCTGGTGCAGGTCGTGCAGCCGGACGGCAAGCAGGGCTACCGGGGCATCTGGTCGTTCAAGGTCGCGAAGAAGTAACCCTTGCCCATCCTGGTGATCACCGCCGTGGCCGCCGAGCGCGACGCCGTGCTCGGCGGTTCGCGTTCGTGGCGCATACCCGGCCCCGACGTGCTCGCGGTCGGCGCGGGCCCGGCGGCGGCGGCCGCGGGCACCGCCACGGCGCTCGCGCGGGGCTCCTACGACCTGGTGGTCAACGCCGGTATCGGGGGCGGCTTCCCGGGGGTGGCGCCGGTCGGCTCGACCGTGCTCGCCACCCGGGTGGTGGCGGCCGACCTGGGGGCGCAGACCGCCGACGGGTTCGTGCCGATCGAGGAACTGGGCTTCGGGACGAGCGGGTTCGAGGCGGACCCGCGACTGGTCACCCACGTGGGTGACATGTTGCGCGCCGCCGGCGTCTCGCTCGCCACCGGCCCCGCGCTCACCGTCTCCACGGTGACCGGAACCGCCGAGCGCGCCGCCGAGTTGGCCGCCCGCCACGCGGGCGCCGCGGTCGAGGGCATGGAGGGCTTCGGCGTGGCCACCGCCGCCGCGGCCCACGCGGTGCCGATGCTCGAACTGCGCACCGTCTCCAACGCCGTGGGCCCGCGCGATCGGGCGGCCTGGCGCATCCCGGACGCGCTGCGCGCACTCACCGCGGCCTTCGCCGCGCTCGAAGGGAGCCTGACGCCGTGACCCTGTCGCTGGCCTATTCGCCGTGCCCGAACGACACGTTCGTCTTCCACGCCTGGACGCACGGCCTGCTCCCGGACGCGCCGCCCGTCGAGGTGCGCTACGCCGACATCGACATCACCAACGGCCTGGCCGAGCGCGGCGAGCTGGACCTGCTGAAGGTGTCCTACGCGGCGCTGCCGTGGGTGCTGGACGAGTACGCGCTGCTGCCCTGCGGCGGGGCGCTGGGGCGTGGTTGCGGCCCGCTCGTGCTGAGCCTGGGCGCGAGCACCCCCGAGGCGCTGGCGGGCAAGGTGGTCGCGGTGCCGAGCGAACGCTCCACCGCGTACCTGCTGTTCCGGCTCTGGGCGGCGCGGCACGTGCCCGGCGGGGTCGGCGAGATCCGGGTGTTGCCGTTCCACGAGATCATGCCCGCGGTGCGCGACGGCGTGGTGGACGCGGGGCTTGTCATCCACGAGGCGCGCTTCACCTACACGCGGTACGGCCTGACCTGCCTCGCCGACATGGGCGACTGGTGGGAGTCGGACACCGGCCTGCCGATCCCGCTCGGCGCGATCATCGCCAAGCGCTCGCTGGACCTTTCCGCCCTGGCCGCCGCCGCGCGCGCCTCGGTCGAGCACGCCTGGGCCGACCCCGCCGCGTCGCGCGCCTATGTCCTGGAACACGCCCAGGAGATGGATCCGACGGTCGCCGATCGGCACATCGGCCTGTACGTCAACGAGTTCACCCGCGACCTGGGCGCCGAAGGGCACGCGGCGGTGTCCGCGCTGCTCGACCGCGCAGCCGCCGAGGGCCTGGTCCCGCCAGTCCCGACCGGCGCCCTCGAACTCCCCTAGGCCGTACGGGGGATCGCCGGGCGGGCCGCGTGGGCCCACCCGGCGCCCTTACTCACGTGTCGAGTTCGTCGGCGACGGCGCGCAGCAGTTCGGCGACCTTCGCGGTGGCCCGCTTGTCGGGGTAACGGCCGCGCTCCAGCGTCTTGTCGACCCCCTCCAGGACCTTGAGCAGGTCCTGGATGATCGAACTCATCTCGTCGGGCTTCTTGCGGCTCGCGGCGACGACGGAGGGGCGCGGGTCCAGGACACGGAGCGAGAGGGCCTGTTCGCCGCGGCGCCCCTCGACGATCCCGAACTCGACCCGGGTGCCGGGCTTGAGCGTGTCCAGGCCCTGCGGCAGTGCCGACGCGTGCACGAACACGTCGCCTCCGTCGTCCCGGGACAAAAACCCGAAGCCCTTGTCGGTGTCGAACCACTTGACCTTGCCGGTGGGCACGGGAGACCTCGATCGTGTCGGGACGGCTTCGTCGGGACTTTTACGAGCATTTACCAGGCTGGCTGGGGCGCACACATCGAATCCGAGCAGGAACGCGTAGTGACCCCGTTCACTCGTCCAGGCTAATGGTCGCCTTCTCGGCCGGACATCGGGATACCGCCCCGCGCGCGAGCGGGGCGGATCGGGGCATCTACCCTGGGTCGGTGTCCAACGCATCCGCAGGCCCCGGCGACCGGCTCGTCCGCGTCGGCGCGCTGCTCTTCGCCCTCGGTACGGTCGCCACGCTCGCCACCGTCACCCCCATGCTGATCGGCGCGCACGCGCTGCCGACCGCGGTGTATCTGCTCAGCGCGCTGATGCCGGTCGGCTTCGCGATCGCCGCCGCGGGCCTGGTCAGGTCGATCCGCAGCCGCCGCCGTCCGGTGCCGAAGCTGCTCTGACCCGCGCCGAGCAGCCTCGGCGGCGTCGGCTCAGCGGTACGGCTCCGGGTCGGGCAGCAGTTCGTTCATCGCGCCCTCGCGGTAGCCGAGCGGGTCCACCTCGACCCGGGCGAAGCCCGCGTCGCGGACCGCGGCCAGGGCCGGTTCGTGGCCGGCCACGGCGGTGCTCAGCGCGGCGTCCACCTCGATCCGCGCGAACTGCCCCAGATCGCGCACGCGCAGGTTGCGCACCGCGATGCCGTCCCGGGCCAGCACCACCCGCAACGCGGTCTCCGCGCGTTCCACCCGGGCCAGCCGGGCCGGGGTGATCGCCACCCCGTAGGCGACCCGGCTGGACAGGCAGGCCGCGGCCGGCTTGTTCCAGGTGGGCAGCCCCCAGGTTCGACTGATCGCCCGGATCTGGGCCTTGGTCAATCCGGCGTCGAGCAGCGGGGTGACCGCGCCGGCCTCGGCCGCCGCGGCGATCCCGGGCCGAAAACCCGCGCGCGCGTCGTCCGCGTTGGTACCCGTGGCCAGATGCGCCATCCCCGCCGCGCGGGCCACGGGGGCGAGCACCGCCATCAGCTCCGTCTTGCAGAACCGGCACCGGTCGCCGTTGTTGTCGCGGTAGCCCGCCCGGGACATCTCGTCGCTGGGCACCAGCTCGTGCCGCACCCCCAGCTCGGCGGCGAAGGCCCGCGCGGCGTCGCGTTCGGCGGCCGGCAGGCTGGCCGAGTCGGTGGTCAGCGCGAGCACCTCGGCCGCCCCCAGGGTGCGTACCGCCGCCGCGAGCAGGAACGCCGAGTCGGCGCCGCCGGAGAACGCCACCGCGACGCTCCCGAGCGAGGCCAACCGCTCGCGCAGCGCGCCAAGACGCAGGTCGGCCACGTGCGCGTCCAGCCACGCGGGAAAGCCGGTCAGGTCCGGAAGCACCACGTCGGCCCCGGCCGCCCGCAGGTCCTCGGCGGAGATCGGCCCGGTGGCCACCCCGACCGCGATCGCGCCGGCCGCCCGGGCACCGATCAGGTCGCCGAGGTGGTCGCCGACGTACACCCCCGCCCCCGACGCGCGCAGCGCCACGCCCTTCTGCTCGCCCCACAGATCGCCGACCAGGTGGTCCACGGCCAGGTCCAGATGATCCAGGTGCAGCCGGGCATTGGGCTCGTGCTTGCCGGTGACCACCATGGTGCGACCGCCGTGGCGGTGCACCGCGGCCAGCGCCTCGCGCGCACCGGGCAGCACGTCGGTGCCGTGCACGGCGTGGTGCGGATAGATCTCGCGATAGCGCGCGGCGACGGCGCTCACCTCGTCCGCCGGGAACCAGTTCGCCACCTCGACCTCCAGCGGCGGCCCGAGCCGAGAGACGATCAGCGGGATGTCGATCGCCGCACCGGTCTCCGCGGCGAGCACGGACCATGCCGCCCCGATGCCGGGGCGCGAATCGACGAGCGTCATGTCCAGGTCGAAGCCAACGATGAGGGCATTCACCCGTTCAGCCTACGACGCGCCACGATGCATGCCGATGACCCATTTCCGGCCCCCGCCCCCGATCCGAGCGGGTCCGCCGGACGGGCCACCCTTAGGAGATGGTCACCCACAAGGGGTAGCGCGGCGGGCGCCCTGATGCTGACGCGTCCGTTATGTCGGCCGTCGTAGCGTCGAGGACATGATCACGATGACGCGTCTCCCCGCCCACGGTTCCCTGCACATTCCCGCGCTGCGCGGCTCGGCCCCCGCCGCGATCCCGTTCACCGACCTGGTCCGCGCCCGGCTGCGCGGGCCCGCGCACACGAGCGCGCGGATCGCGCGCGGCACGTGGATCTTCACGAGCACCGCGGTACGGGTCACCCTGCTCGGCCGGCACGCGGTGCCGTGACCGCGCGCCCGACCGCCGCCGCCGTCCGCTACATCTGGGTGTCCACGTCGTCGGAGTCGACGATCCGGTACGCGTAGCCCTGTTCGGCGAGGAACCGTTGCCGGTGCGCCGCGAAGTCCTGGTCGATGGTGTCCCGGGCGACCACCGAGTAGAACCGCGCCCCGCGGCCGTCGGCCTTGGGCCGCAACACCCGACCGAGCCGCTGCGCCTCCTCCTGCCGCGAGCCGAACGACCCGGACACCTGGATCGCCACCGTGGCGTCGGGCAGGTCGATCGAGAAGTTCGCCACCTTGCTGACCACGAGCGCCTGCACGGCGCCGGTGCGAAACGCGTCGAACAACCGCTCGCGTTCCTTGTTGGTGGTCTCGCCCTTGATCACCGGCGCGTCCAACACCTCGCCCAGCTCGTCGAGTTGATCGATGTACTGGCCGATCACCAGGGTCTGCTCGCCGCGGTGCCGCTCGACCAGGTCCTTGACCACGCGGGTCTTGCTCGCGGTGGTCGCACAGAACCGGTAGCGCTCCTCGGGCTCGGCGGTCGCGTACGCCAGGCGTTCCGTCTCGGTCAGGGTCACCCGGACCTCGACGCAGTCGGCCGGCGCGATGTATCCCTGGTTCTCGATCTCCTTCCACGGCGCGTCGTAGCGCTTGGGACCGATCAGCGAGAACACGTCGCCCTCGCGGCCGTCCTCGCGCACCAGCGTCGCGGTCAGACCGAGCCGGCGCCGGGCCTGCAGGTCGGCAGTGAACCGGAAGATGGGGGCGGGCAGCAGGTGGACCTCGTCGTAGACGATCAGACCCCAGTCCCTGGAGTCGAACAGCTCCAGGTGCGGATACACGCCCTTTCGCCGCGTGGTCACCACCTGGTAGGTGGCGATGGTCACCGGCCGGATCTCCTTGCGGGTACCGCTGTACTCGCCGATCTCGTCCTCGGTCAGCGAGGTGCGCTTGACCAGCTCGGACTTCCACTGGCGGGCCGAGACCGTGTTGGTCACCAGGATCAGCGTGGTCGCCTTCGCGGTCGCCATCGCCGCCGCGCCGACCAGCGTCTTGCCCGCGCCGCACGGCAGCACCACCACGCCCGAGCCGCCGTGCCAAAAGCCCTCGACCGCCTCCTGCTGGTAGGCGCGCAGGCTCCAGCCGTTCTCGGCCAGCTCGATCGGGTGCGCCTCGCCGTCCACGTAGCCCGCGAAGTCCTCGGCGGGCCAGCCGAGCTTGAGCAGCACCTGCTTGATCTGGCCGCGCTCGGAGGGGTGCACGATCACGGTGTCCGGGTCGACCCGGACCCCGACCAGCGGCGCCATCTTCTTGCTGCGCAGCACCTCCTCCAACACCGCCCGGTCGGTGGTGGTCAGCACCAGGCCGTGCGTGGGGTGCCTGGACAGCTGCAGGCGCCCATAGCGGCCCATCGTCTCGGCGACGTCCACCAGGAGCGCGTTGGGCACGGGGTAGCGCGAGTGTCGCAGCAGCACGTCCACGACCTGCTCGGCGTCGTGGCCCGCGGCGCGCGCGTTCCACAGGCCCAGCGGGGTCAGTCGGTAGGTGTGCACGTGCTCGGGGGCGCGCTCCAACTCGGCGAACGGCGCGATGGCCCGGCGGCACTCGGCGGCGGCCTCGTGCCCGACTTCGAGAAGCAGGGTTTTGTCGGACTGGACGATCAGGGGGCCGTCGGGCACGGGCCAACCTTTCCGCGGGTGGAGGGGACGGGACCAACAAGTGTCAACCATTCGCGGTGTGCGCGTGTTCCGAACGGCGCTCGTCCACATCGGGAGCAGGGTTCGGGGCCCGTACTGCCCAGGGAGGAGCGCGAGACCCATCCTTACGGAGGAACACACAAACCGGCCGGCCTACCTACCCTGGATACTTGATGGCGCAACCAATGTCGTCGGCCTCCGACGATCGGGCTCCCCGTCCCGGTCGCACCGCCGTCGAGACCCCCGAGCACGCCGGCGAACCGACTGGTCCCGCCGTGCTCACACGCGCCCTGACCAGGGATTACGGCGGTGGCACCGGGATCTTCGGGATCGATCTGATGGTGCCGCGCGGCTGCGTGTACGGCCTGGTGGGACCCAACGGCGCGGGCAAGACCACGCTGTTGTCGATCATGGGCGGCACCCGGCGGGCCGACTCGGGCGAGGTGGTGTTCGGTGTCGATCGGCGCCGGGTCGCGGTGTCGACGGATGTGCCCGAGTTCGAACCGTGGTTGACCGCGTCCGAGGTGGTCGAGTTGGCCGGAAACCTCGTCGATCGACGGTTGCCCCGGGAGAAGGTGAAGGTCGCGCTGCACCGCACCGGCCTGTCCGGCTGCGGCGATCGTAAGGCCGGCTCGCTCTCGCGCGGCATGACGCTGCGCCTGGGACTGGCCGCGGCCCTGGTCGCGGACCCCGAACTGCTGATCCTGGACGAGCCCACCTCGGCCCTGGACCCGCGGGGGCGGGCCGATGTGCTGGACCTGGTGGCGAGCCTGCGCGAGCACACCACGGTGGTCTTCTCCAGTCACATCCTGGCCGATGTGCAGCGGGTGTGCGATCACGTCGGCGTGGTACGCGCGGGTCGGCTGTTGTATCAGGGCTCGACCGCCGAACTCGTGGACACGCACATGCGACCGAGTTGGCTGGTGCGGGTGCGCGGCGGGGGAACCGACCTGCTGCGCGCGTTCGCGGCGGAGAACTGGGTGGCGCGCGTATCGTCGATGCGACCGGGGCTGTTCCGGGTGGAGGCGCGTTCGCTGGAGGCGGGCGAGCGGCATCTGGCCGAGGTGCTCAGCCGCTGCTCGGCGCGGGTGGTGTCGGTCGCGCCCGAGGAGTCGGACCTGGAGGCGGCATTCCTGTCCATCACCGGAGGTCCGCGATGACGCGCTCGGGGGCCGTCCAGGCGCCCGCGTCGTCGGCGCCGACGGTGCCGACGGTGGTGGCCGCGCCCAACCGGGTCCCGCGCGGGCCGCGCCGGTTGGGGTTGTGGCGGCTGGAGTGGTTGCGGCTGACCCGTACCCGGCGGTGGTTGCTGCTCCTGGTGGCCTATCCGGGCGTGGGGCTGGTCGGCCCGGTGTTCGCCCGGCACCGCGACCAGATCCTGGAGGCGCTGCGGATCGAGGGGGTGCCGCCGGCGACCGGGATGCGGGCCGACAGCGGGATGGCGGTGTACGTGTACGGCACCGCCCAGGTCGGGCTCCTGGTCGGTCTGGCGCTGATGGCCAGCGCGCTCGCGGTGGACCATCGGGCGGGCCTGGCCGCGTTCCATCGCACTCGCATGCACCACACGCGCGACCTGGTGCTGCCCCGCTACACGGTGACCCTGACGGCGGTGGCGATCGCCTATGTGCTGGGCATGTTGATCGCATGGGCCCAGGTGCACTGGATGTTCGGTTCGTTGTCCGCGCGTTCCGTGCTCTACGGGGCGTTCTACGGGCTGATGGGCACGGTCGTACAGGTCAGCGTGGTCGCCGGGATGGCCGCGCTGCTGCGCCGGCCGGTGGCGATCTTCGGCGCGGGGCTGGTCGTCGTCATCCTGATGCCGCTCGCGTCGCTGTGGCGACCGCTGCGGTCCTGGCAGCCCACCGAGTTGAGCACCGCCCCGATCGAACTGCTGCGCGGACACTCCGCCGGCGAGTACACGGACAACCTCGTGATGGCGCTGCTGATCTCCGGGCTGTGCGTGTGGCTCGCGGTGTGGCGCATCGGACGTCGGGAGATGTGAGGGCCGGCCCGGGGCCGTTCGGCTCAGGCCACCTCGGCGACGCCGGTGATGCGGTGCAGGGGGTAGGTGTGGATTTCGCCGGTGGCCTGTTCGTGGGCGGTGACGTAGCCGCCCTCCAGGCGTAGCGGGATCACGATGTGCTGGGTGGCCCGGCCCTCGCGGGTGACGTGGCCGATCCACACCGCGCGGCGGTCGGCGTGCGCGGCCTGGAGCGCCAGGAGGGTTTCGGCGGCGGAGGTGCGCGGGAGTTCGACCGGTTCGCCGTCGCGTTCGGGGGCGGTGTCGGCGCGGCTGGTGGCGGCGGAGTCGCCCGCGCGGATCGCGGTCACCGCCGCGACCAGCAGGGCTTCCGTCGGGGTCGGCGGTTCGCCCGCGACGCGGGGCGGGGCCGAGCGGGGTGGGGTGCGTCTGGTGTCCGGGCGGGTCAGTACCAGGTCGCCGGTGGCCGATTCGGCGACCGGGGCCAGGCCCATCGCGCGCAACTTCTCCAGGACCGTGTCGGGCGCGGACTCGGCCGCGAGCACCGTGGGGGCCAGGCGGCGCAGCCGCAGCCCGGCGGCGCGGCGATCGGCGAGCAGTTCGCCGAGCAGCGCGTCGTCGTCGCAGCGCAGGAAGGCCGCGGCGGTGCCGACCCGGATCCGGCCGTGCCGGCGGGCGACGTCGTCCACGAGGTAGCTCAGCGGTTGCGGCACGGGGGTGCGCGAGTGGGTGGCGAGCAGGTGGTGCAGGTCGGTCGCGGTGCGGCCGGCGTCGAGCGCGCGGCGCACCGACTCCTCGGTGAAGCGGTACACGGTCGCCCCGCCGGTGGACTCCACGTCGGCGGCCAGGTGCAACTCGTGCGCGAGGTCCATCACCAGCGGGCCGGGGGCCACGGCGGTGAGGTCGGCCTGGAGCAGGACGTGGTCCAGCGGTTCCGGGAGCCGCGGGGTCAGCGCGTCGCCGGCCTCGTAGACCCGGCCCTCGACGAGCGGGCGGGCGTAGTCGGCGAACGCGCCGCGGCCGGTGATCCCGAGCAGTTCGGCCTCCACGAGCATGGCCCGGAACAGCGCCTCGGGCAGGCGCGCGGCCCGGATCGGCTGGTGCCAGGTCAGGTGCGCGAGCAGCGAGTCGGCGTCGGTGGCCGAGCCCGGGGGCAGGGCGGCGAGCGTGGCCAGGATCCGGCGGCGCACCTCGGGCGCGGCGGTCCGGTCGACCTGGGTGCCCAGCGCGCCGACCGGGCGGTCCTTGTCGTCGCGTGTGCCGACCAGGGCGGGCACCCGGGTGGTCTCCAGCCAGGTACCGGCCAGCGCGGCCCACCGGGTGCCCACCGGGGTGCGCCGCCAGGTGTCGTAGGCGGGGGTGGGCAGCCACTGCTCGTCCGGTTCGCCGTCGCCCGCGACCAGGCCCATCGCGTAGGCCACCTCCAGCCACAGCGCGACCTCGGCCTCGGGCACGTCCAGCTGTACCGCCGCGCGCTTGAAGTCGCGCATGCCCAGGCCGCCGGCGCGCAGCACGGGCGGGCCGCCGGCGCTCCATGCCTCGAGCAGGTCCTCGACCCGGCGCACCGCGGTGAACGCGGAGCCGGCCGCCAGGTCGTCCACAGCCTGTGGATCGTAGGCGCGCACCGGCAGCTCGGGGGGTGTGGGCAGCGGCGTCCGGTGCACCCGGCCGCCGCGCAGGTGCAGCGCGACCTCGCGGGGCAGCACCACCGCGTCCGGCCCGGCGGGCACGAGCAGGGCCCGGGCGAGCAGCCACTCCACGGGGGTGCGGGCCGCGTCGGCGCGCACCGGCCGGTCGGCGCCGCGCACACTGCCCGTGGGCGGCCCCCAGACCAGCTTGTCCAACACCTCGCGGGCGGCTTCCGGGGCCTGGCCGAGCAGCGCGTCGAGGCGCGCCCGGTCGGTGCACAGGTCGGTGATCGCGGCGATCGCGGAGACCGCGTCGTGGGTGGAGCCCAGACCGAGGTCGGCGAGCACGTCCTGGAGCCGGGACGGCGCGGTCGCGGCGAGCGCGCCTGCCAGCGTCGGGCCAAGCCCCGCCGGACTCGCGCCGACCAGGTCGCGCACCGTACGCACCACCCGCAGCGCGTCGTCGGGCCCCCACAGCAGCGCCTGCTCGCGCAGCGCGGCCACGGCCCGCCCGACCTCGTCCGGGGCGGTGCCGATCAGCGTGTGCAGCCGGGACACGGCGAAGCCGTCGGGCAGCACCACCGCGGCGTCGACGACCTGGAGGGTGAACCGGTCCAGGCGCTCCAGGGCGCGCGCGATCGAGGCCCGGGTGGTGGCCCGGGTGGCGAGCTGGGTCAGGTCCACCGGGACCGGGGTGGTCAGGTCCGGCCGGGCGCGCAACAACGCGCCGAGGTCGGCGTCGGTGCGTCCGCGCAGATCCTCGGCGAGCGTCCGGGGGCCGGACTCGGCGGCCCGATCCGCCTCGGCACGGGTGGGCGACGCAGCTGTGGTCATCCCATCAACGTTAGACGGTCCGCCCGCCGGCGATCACCGCTCCCGGAATCCCAATGCCCGGTCGCCGCGCGCGACCGCCCCGGATCGGGCCGCCGGAGGCGGTCGCGGGCGCCTGCGCGGCCCCGCTCGCGCGGCCCGCACGGCCGGCCGACGGCCGGTCCGGCACGACCGCGGACCATGGGTGGTGCGGGTGCCGGGACCCGGGGCGCGGACACCGACCGCGACCCCGATCACGGGCCCGGATCGAGCCGCGAAAGCCGCGGCGCGCACCCTTACGATCACCATTTCCGCCAACCTCTCGCTCCGCTACGCCCGCACCCCTACGCTGAGTTGTCGCTTTACCGACGCATGACGCGGCGGGCGCGGCACCGACGCAGACGAACCTTCGGCGGGGGTGAGGTGGGGGCGTGAACTTCGAGAGCGATCATCTGGTTCTGCAATACCTGGGCGAGGTCGGTGACGCGGCCCAGCGCAAACTTCGCCCCGCCGACCGGGCCCGGCTCGTGGAGCGGCTGCGCAGCCAGATCAACAGCGAGCGCGAGCGGCTGAACGCGCACAACCCCGGCGCGGTACAGGTCATCCTCGATCGGCTCGGCACGCCGGAGGCGGTGGTCGGCCAGGAGTTGTACCGGCTCGGCGACCTGCGCGACAGCGGCGCCGACGACGGGGTCGGCGCGATGTCGATGCGGGGGTCGCGGCATGCGACGGTGGCCCGCCAGATGGGGTTTCGCGCCGACGCCACGCCGATTCCGGCCATACGGGATCCGTCTCGGCCGCCGCCGGCCGCGCCCGCGCCCGCACCTCCCCCGCCCACGCCGCCCGCGCCCCGGGTCTCGCCCGAGGGAGGTCCACCCACACTCGCCGAGACCGCGGCCGGCGGCGGTGGCGGCGGCACGGCGACCAAGCCCGCCGCGCCCGCGGATCCGGAGGAGGAGCCGCTGTGGTGGCGCTCGCCCCCGGAGGGCGACATGCCGGAGCGGCCGACCCCCGACATGTACGGCGACGGCTCGCTGCACGCGCCGGCGTATCCGATCGGCGTGGCCTCGGACCCCTCGGCCGGCTGGGACGACACCTCGCTGACCGAACCCACCCCGGTCATGGGCGTGTTCGGCGGTCCGGGCGCGCTGCGCACCCAGCTGCGCGAGGTGTTCGCGATCGCGCTGATGACGGTCGGGGCGATCGTCGCCTCGACCGTGGTGGTGGTGCTCGGCCTGCTCGTGGTCTTCACCGCGGCCGCGTGGTCGCTCAAGGAACGGCGGTTCGCCGCGTTCTACATCCCCGGCACGACGGCGCTCGCCTTCGCCATCGGGATGTGGCTGCGGGCCACCGGGCACCTGGGCACCGATCTGACCCGGGACGAGGCCTGGGACCGGTTCGGCGAGTTGTTGCCGGCGATGGTCCGGGTCGCCGCGATCGCCGCGTCGCTGTATCTGCTGTGGCGGCTGAACCGGCGCCGACTCACCGCGTAGACGCGGGGACACGACCCGCCCCGGTGTGACGTACTCCGCCGCCGGGAGCGGGATTTCCGCTCTTTACGATTCCATTAATTAGGTTAGCCTTACCTCATCTGCTCGGGACGGCGCCCGGACCTACCGCTAATAGGTCCGGGCGCCGCCCTGTGCACACTGCCAGATGGAGGAGCCAAGGATGACCAACGGAACGCGGCACAGGCCCGCGAGCCGCCTGACCCGCTGGGGAGCGATCGGCGCGACCGGCGCGCTGGCCGTGGCCGGCGTGAGCCTCGCCTCGCCCGCGCGGGCCGCCGCCACCCCGGCGGTGAGCGTGTCGCCCGGCGTCGATATCGATCCCGACGGCGCCACGATCACCGTGACCGGCACCGGTTTCGACAAGACCCGCAACTCCGGCAACGGGGTCTACGTCCTGTTCGGCCCGAAGATCGACGACTACTACACCAACGCGGGCGCCTACAGCGCCCAGGCGTGGGTCGCCGGCAGCAGGATGAGCGCCGAGGGCGCCTTCACCACCACGCTCGACGTCAAGGCGAAGTACACCGACGGCAACGGCAAGGAGGTGGACTGCCTCAAGCAGGAGTGTCGCGTCGTCACCTTCGCCGCACACGGCGCGAGCACGACCGACCGCAGCCAGGACACCTTCACGCCGGTCGCGTTCAAGAACACCACCCCGCCGCCGGCGCCCAGGCTCACGGTGAGCCCGGCCGCGGGCGCGAACCCCGACGGCCAGAACTTCACCGTCACCGGCACCGGTTTCGACCCGGTCCGCGACGGCGGCAACGGCGTCTACGTCGCGTTCGGCCCGAAGGGCACCGACTGGAACACCAACCCCGCGCCATACCAGGCGACCAAGTGGGTGCGCACCACCCCGGGCACCTCGCCGGGCCAGGCCAGGCTGAACGCCGACGGCAGCTTCTCGCTGACGCTCGACGGCATGAAGGCCAAGTACAAAAACAAGGACGGCGTCGAGTACGACTGCGCCGTCACCACCTGCCACGTCGTCGCCTTCGCCGCACACGGCTCGCCGGACCGCAGCCAGGACACCTTCGTCCCGGTCGCGTTCAAGGCCCCGACCAACCCGGGCCCCGGCACCGGCTACCAGGTGATCACCACCGACGTGCGGGGCGGCCCGCTGACCCTGGGCGTCGGCGGCACCGATGTCGCGCTCCCGGGCGTCACCCTCAACGGCAAGGACGTCTTCACCGGCGGCGCGCTCAACCCGCTCACCGTCTCCGACGCGCGCGGTACCAACGCCGGATGGACGCTGACCGGCCAGGCCAGTGACCTGACCTCGGCCGGCGGCCGGATCGTCGGCGACAACCTCGGCTGGACCCCCACCGCCAAGTCGGTCACCGGCACGCTCCCCACCGGCGGCACCACCGCCTCGGTGACCCCGGGCGCCCAGGCCGACCCGGGCACGGGTCTCGGCCGAGCACACACGCTGTGCGCGTCGGCAAGCGGCGCCGGCGCCGGCTCCTTCGAATGCGGCGCCACCCTCAAACTCGGCGTCCCCGGCACCACGGTCCCCGGCACGTACACGGGCACACTCACGCTGACGCTCATCTGACCACCCCGAGACGGGCGGGCGCGCCGGACGCGTTGGCCCGCCCGTCCCGGGCCGGTTTACCCTCCCGCTCCCCCGTTGCGTTCGGCCCGAAAGCTGCGGTTTTACAGGCCACGTCCCCACCCCGACCGGGCCCCGCGGCCCATCGCGGCAAGGGACGTGCAGACCCCGTGGCGCGTCAGCGCCCACGACCCGGGCCGGCCCCGGGATCGACGCGCGCAGCGCGGAGAGCGGCGGAGCCGCAGAACTTGGGCTGGGTGACCCGGAGCGAAGCGGAGGGGCACACAGCCCCGAGCGAGGGGCCGCTTTTTTCTCGGAGGAGCGAAGCGGGGGAGAGAAAAAAGCGGCCCCTCGCGAGCCGGCGCGAAGCGCCCAAAAAGAAGCAACGCCGCCGCCACGACTCCCCCTCCCCACCCCGCTCACCCCGCGCCCCAGGCCCCCTTGGAGCCCCCCAATGCCCGCCCCCCTCACCCGCCTCCTCCGCATACTCTTCACCGCCCTACTCCCCCTGGCCGCCCTCGCCACCCCCGCCGGGGCCGCCGACGAGTTCACCTGGGGCGTGCAACCGGCAGGCAGCCGCGACCACTTCGTGCTCACCGCCGCCCCGGGCCAGACCCTGGTCGACGTCGTCGGCGTGTCCAACTTCGGCGCCGAGCCGCTGACCCTGCGGGTCTACGCCACCGACGCGGTGCTCGCCGTGGACGGCGGGATGACCCTGCTGACCGGTGCCGAGCAGCCACGCGACGTCGGCTCGTGGATCGGTTTCGACGCCGAGTCGTACACGATCGCGCCGGGCAAGCGCGCGGACATCCCGTTCCGGCTGACCGTCCCGGCCGGCGCCACGCCCGGCGACCACACCGGCGCCATCGTCGCCTCGATCAAGGCCGCCGCGACCGGGCCCGGCGAGCAGCGGTTCGACGTGGACCGGCGGGTCGGCGCGCGGGTGTACCTGCGGGTGGCCGGTCCCGCGCTGCCGGGGCTGGCGATCGAGGACCTGCGGGTGTCCTACGACAACCCGCTCGCGATGTTCGGCGGCGCCGAGGCGGTGGTGCGCTACCGGGTCCGCAACACCGGCAACGTACGGACCACCGCCCGGGCGCAGACCACGATCTCCGGCCTCGGCGACTGGCGACTCGGCGGCCCGAAGCACACCACGCTGCCCGAGTTGTTGCCGGGGGCCACGCACGAGGTGGTCCAGCGCTTCGCCGGCGTCGTCCCGGCCGGGCGCCTCACCGCCGACGTGAAGGTGACGGGTGAACCGGCGACCGTGGCCGCCGGGTCGACCGCCGTATGGGCGCCGCCGTGGTTGCTCCTCGGCGCGATCGTGCTGCTGCTCGGCGCGCTGATCGGCCAGGTCGTCCGGCGCTGCAGACGCGCCGCCGAGGGCGCGGCGACCACCGACACCCACACCGAAGCCACCGCCGACCCGACCGGCTGACGACCCGCCGTCGCGTCGCCCCAAACTCCTTCAGGAGCCGCCATGTTCACCCCGCACACTCCCCCCGCCCGGCGCATGGCCATCGTGGCCGCCGCCGGCCTGACCGCCGCCGGCATCCTGGCCGCACCGGCCGTCGGCGCCGCCCCGTCGACCTCGGCGCCTTCGACGACCACCCCGTCGGCCGTCCCCACCGCGACCGTCTCGCGCGGCGCCGAACTGGCCCCGGGCGGCGACGAGATCACCGTGACCGCTCGCGGCTTCGCTCCCGGCGCGAAGGTCACCGTCGCGCTGTACGGCGGCGACACCGCCGACTCCAAGGGCAGCCGCGTACTCACCGCCGACGGCAACGGCTTCGTCGCGACCCCGCTCGTGGTCGGCACCGGATTCGCCCCGGACGCCCCGGCGTTCGAGGTCCGGGTCGGGGCCGAGGGTGGGCCCACCGCGAAGGTCGGGCTGACCTTCGCCGCGCCCGCGCCGACCGCCGCGGCACCCCGATCGTTGCGCGCGGCCACGGCGGCACAGGCCGCACCGGCCGCGGCCCCTCGGGCGGCCGGTGGGGCGAAGCTGACCGTGACCCCGAGCACCGGCCTGGACCCGGCGGGCGCCTCGGTCACCGTCAAGGGCTCCGGCTACGCGGCCGGCAGCGGCAACGGGATCTACGTGGTGTTCGGCCCGAAGGAGGCCGACTGGACCACCAACGCGGGCAACTACGGCGCCTCGAAGTGGATCAAGGCGTACGGCGCGGACGGGATCGACCCGGACGGCACGTTCTCGGTCACGCTCACCGACGTCAAGGCCGCGTACAAGAACGGCGCGGGCAGGGACGTCGACTGCCTCAAGACCGAGTGCTACGTGCTGACCATGGCCGCGCACGGCTCCCCCGACCGCAGCCAGGACGCCTTCGTGAAGGTCGCCTTCAAGGCCGGCTCGACCACGACCGCCGGGACGAGCGCGGGCACCACCGGCGGCACCACCGGTTCGGCGAGCACGGGCGGCACCTCGGGCGGCACGTCCGCCGGCACCTCGGGCGGATCCGGCGGGCCCGCGGGATCCACCGGCGGCACGTCCGGCGGCGGCAACCTGGCGCTCACCGGCCCGGCCGGCCTCGCCGCCGCGGGCACCGTCGGCGCGGCCCTGGTCGCCGCCGGCACGGTCGCGGTGGTCACCACCCGCCGACGCCGCGCCGCCGGACCGACCGCGCCCTGAGCACCGAACCCCGAGACCGAGCACCAAGCACCAAGCACCAAGCACCCCAGCCCACCGCCCTACGCCGGCCGAACCGCGCGGTTCGGCCGGCGTAGGGCGGCCCGGTCACCCGCCCGCTCAGACGTCCAACGCGTCCAGTTGCTCCAGGAACCACTGCTGCGGGTTGAGCGCCACCGCCGCCGCGGCCAGCCGCTTGGTGCGCTGGAGCCGGTCGGTGGTGTCCATCGTCAGCGCCTCGTGCAGCGCCTCGGTGGTCTGCGAGACGTCGAACGGGTTGACCACGATCGCGTCCTCGCCCAACTCCTCGCACGCACCCGCCTCGCGCGAGAGCACCAGCGCGCAGCCCCCGTGGCCCTCGTCCAGGAGGGAGACCACCGGCACCTCCTTGGCGACCAGGTTCATCCCGTCCCGGATCGGGTTCACCAGCGCGACGTCGGCCAGCCGGTACGCCGCGAGCGAGCGCGGGAAGTCGTCGTTGACGTGCAGGATCAGCGGCTGCCAGTCGCCGGTGCCGAACTCGTCGTCGATCTCCTTGGCCACCCGCTGCACCGCGGCGGTGTACTCGCGATACTCCGGCAGGTCGTGCCGCGACGGGTAGGCGAACGCCACGTGCACCACCCGGCCGAGCCATTCCGGTCGGGTGCGCAGCAGTTCGCGGTAGGCCAACAGGCCCCGGACGATGTTCTTGGACAACTCCGTACGGTCCACCCGGACGATCACCCGACGGTCGCCGACCGCCTCGCGCAGCCCCGCGAGGCGGGTGTCCACGTCGGCCCGGGACGCGCGCTCGCGCAGGAACTCGGCGTCGGCGCCCAGCGCGTGTACGCCGATCCGGGTCACGTGGCCCGCGTGCGTGACGGTCATCGCGTCCCGGTCCACCTCGGCGCCCAGCACGTCGGCGCAGCAGTCCAGGAACGCGAGCGCCCAGCGCCGGGAATGGAATCCGGCGTGGTCCGCGCCGAGCACCCCTTCGAGCACGTAGCGGGCGATGTCGTCGGGCAGCAGCCGGAAGTAGTCCGGCGGCGCCCAGGGGGTGTGCGCGAAGTGGCCGATCCGCAGGTCGGGACGCAGTCTGCGGAGCAGCACCGGCACCAGGGTCAGGTGATAGTCCTGTACGACCACCTTCGCGCCCTCGGCCGCCTCCTCCGCCAGGGCCTCGGCGAACGCCTGGTTGTACGCCTCGTAGGAGGTCCACTCCTTGCGGAAGCGCGCGTCGAAGACCGGCTTGGAGGGGGTGTCGTAGAGCAGGTGGTGGACGAACCACAGGGTCGAGTTCGCTATGGCGTTGTACGCCCGCGCGAACGTGCCGGGGTCGATGTCGAGCATCCGCACGGCCAGCCCGCCGGTGTCGTGACCGGCGAGATCCAGCCGGCCCGAGGGCGCGGCACGGGTCGCGGTGCGGTCGGGCTCGCCGAGCGCGGAGCAGACCCACACGGCGCCGGTGCCCTGCCCGGCGGTGGACAGGCCGGACACCAGTCCGCCGCCGCCGCGCCGCACCGTGAGCGTGCCGTCGTCCTCCAGGGAGAAGGACACGGGACCGCGGTTGGAGGCGACCAGCACCCCGGCGGGAGAGGGGGTGGCGGGAGGAGGAGCACTCATGCCCCGACCCTAGCCACGCATCCCGGTGCGCAAACCCGGGCCGGCCGTGCCCTCGGTTCGAACGGTGTGGCGAGTATCACGCCCACCGGTCACTACCACACGTAGTCGGACTGTGCCTCTCGGGTATCGGTGAGTCTTCGGCCGCCGCGGCGCAAACCCGGGCCGAACGCCGGACAAACACCCCCGGACCAGGGGGTCAGCGCCCGACCAGGCGGGTTCGTGTCCGGTACTCGGACACCGTGGCCATCGGCGGTCGCTCCCGGGCGGCGATGTCGTGGGTGCGCACACGAAAGCCCGCCTCGTCCCGTTCGAACTGGGTCAGCACGGTGTTCGGCTCGGCCGGGTGCGCGCCGGCGGGGCCGCGGCGCAGTCGGCGCTCGACGGCCTGGAGTATCTCCGCCGCCATCCGCCCCAGGCCCGCCTCGTCCTGGTGGTTGTGCCGCCGCACACCGACGTCCACCTGGGCCATCGCGTCCAGGCCGACCAGGCGCAGGGTGTCCACGAGCATCGCGGTCTCGACGCCGTAGCCGCACGGGAAGGGCAGTTGTTCGAGCAGCGTGCGGCGGGCCGCGTATTCGCCGCCGAGCGGCTGCACGAAGCCGGCCAGTTCGGGCCAGTGCAGGTTGAGCAGGGGGCGGGCGACCAGTTCGGTCACCCGGCCGCCGCCGGCGGGCACGATCGTGTCGCCGATCTCCAGCGGCCGGTCGTACATGGCCTTGACCAGCTGGACCGAGGGGTCGGTGAGCAGCGGGCCGAGGATCCCGGTGACGAAGTCCGCCGAGAAGTCCTTCAGGTCGGCGTCCACGAACGCCACGATGTCGCCGTCGGTGACCAGGAGCGAGCGCCACAACACCTCGCCCTTGCCGCGCACGGCCGGGAGCGCGGGCAGGATGTCGTCGCGGCGCACCACCCGCGCGCCCGCGTCGGCGGCCACCCGCGCGGTGTCGTCGGTGGAGCCGGAGTCGACCACCACCAGCTCGTCCACCAGCGGTACCCGCTCGACCAGCTCGGTCCGGATCACCTTGACGATGTCGCCGACGGTCGCCGCCTCGTTCAACGCGGGCAGGACGACGCTGACCCGGGTGTCGCGTTTGGCGTCGAGAAGCCTGTCGACGGGCCAGTCGGCGGCGGCGGAGGACCGCCGTCGGAGCCAGTCGCCCACCTCGTGCGTCACGTTCGAAGATCCCCTGTCGTCGCCGGTGTTCCGGCCTCGGTCGTTCCACCCTTTATCGTCTCGCGAGGTGGACCGGATGATCGACGCGGCACCGGTTCGGTTACAGTCGTCGTCACCGGTTACGACGATCGCACGTCGGACCGGACAAACGCGGACCGGCCACCCGGCGAAGGGTGTGTCCACCGCCATAGCAGCTCATCCAGAGGGGCAGAGGGAACGGCCCGTTGAAGCCCCGGCAACCATCCGATCGTCATTCCTCGTGACGCGCTTTCGGCGCGAGCGAGCGGCCGACGAGCCGGACAGGTGCCAAGTCCGGCCCGTGGGACCCCACGGGTAAAGATGAGGACAGAAAGGCCCTCGCCATGGCGACACCCACCGCCACCCGCACCACCAGCGCCACCCCCACCTCCTTCGGTCCGGCCGTCGCGCTGTCGTGTCGCGAGTGCGGGGAGCGCACGGAGCTCGGCCCGAAGTACGCCTGCGAGTCCTGTTTCGGCCCCCTCGAGGTCGCCTACGAGTTCGGCACCGTGACGCGGGAGCGGATCGAGGCCGGGCCGCACAACATCTGGCGCTACGCGCCGCTGCTGCCGGTGTCCGCGGACGTCGCGTCCCGGCCCAGCCTGAACCCCGGCTTCACCAAGCTCGTCCGGGCCGAGAACCTGGGCCGCGAGCTGGGCGTGCGCAACCTGCACGTCAAGGACGACTCCGGGAACCCGACGCACTCCTTCAAGGACCGCGTGGTGGCGATCGCGGTCGAGGCCGCGCGGACCTTCGGCTTCACCACGCTGTCCTGCTCGTCCACCGGCAACCTGGCCGGCGCGGTGGGTGCCGCCGCCGCCCGGGTGGGCCTGCGCAGCTGTGTGTTCATCCCGTCCGACCTGGAGGCCGGCAAAGTTGTCACGGCCGCGGTCTACGGCGGCGAGCTGGTCGCCATCGAGGGGACCTACGACGAGGTCAACCGATTCTGTTCGGAGCTGATCGGCGACCCGGCCGGCGAGAGCTGGGGCTTCGTCAACGTCAACCTGCGGCCCTACTACGGCGAGGGTTCCAAGACGCTCGCCTACGAGATCGCGGAACAACTCGGCTGGAAACTGCCGGAGCAGATCGTCATCCCCATCGCGTCGGGGTCGCAGCTGACCAAGATCGACAAGGGTTTCCGCGAGTTGATCGCGCTGGGTCTGGTAGAGGACGCGCCGTACCGGATCTTCGGCGCCCAGGCGACGGGGTGCTCGCCGGTGGCCGCCGCGTGGAAGGCCGGGCACGACGTGATCCGCCCGGTGCGGCCGGACACGATCGCCAAGTCGCTCGCGATCGGCAACCCCGCCGACGGCCCCTACGTGCTCGACGTGTGCAAGCGCACGGGCGGCGCGGTGGAGGACGTGAACGACGTCGAGGTCGTCGAGGCGATGAAGCTGCTCGCGCGTACCGAGGGCATCTTCGGCGAGACCGCGGGCGGGGTCACCGTGGGCTGCCTGCGCAAGCTGCTCGAGTCCGGCGCGCTGGACCCGGACGCCGAGACGGTCGTGCTCAACACGGGCGACGGCCTCAAGACGTTGGACGCGGTCACGCCGACGACCGGACCCACCGCGACCATTCGACCCACCCTGGACTCCTTCCGAAAGGCCGGCCTCGCATGAGCGTCTCCGTTCGCATCCCGACCATCCTGCGCACCTACACGGGTGGGGCGGCGGAGGTGTCCGCCGAGGGCACCACGCTCGCCGAGGTCCTGGACTCCCTGGAAAAGGCCCACACCGGAATTCGTGCGCGCATCCTCGACGACGAGGGCAAGCTGCGTCGCTTTGTGAATCTGTACGTGGAGGACGAGGACGTGCGCTTCGCCGACGGGCTCGCCACGGCGATCCCCGACAAGGGCACCGTTTCGATCATCCCGGCGGTCGCCGGGGGTTGCTGACGCGATAGGCCGAGCGTCCCGATCTTCCTCGATCGGGCACGAAACGGAACCGGGAAATCCGCCGCGCGAGCACCGCGCGGCGGATTTCTTCGTTCCTGCCGAAGGTTGTGCGTAACCCGGGTTTAACCGGCTCCATTTCCCGTCTTTGGCGGCGGCGCGTCGGTAAACTCGTGGTCGGGATCACATCCGATATGTGTGGAAAGTCGTTTTCCTGGCGAATTGAAATACGGCTTTTTTGGAGACTCGCGAGGAATGCGAGTTTTATTCGCTCGGGAATTCTCGTCCGATTGACCTGTTGCTCCGGGCATCCGTCCGGATACATTCAGCCGCGGTCGTAGCAGAGGGCCGGGTCCTTCTGGATACGAACCCGGAGCTGCGGCGTGCAGTATCCGTGAAAGGGCCAGTAACAGGGGAGTTAGGAATGGCTCAGGGCGCCGTCAAGTGGTTCAACGCGGAGAAGGGGTACGGCTTCATCGCGGTCGACGGTGGGGCGGACGTTTTCGTCCACTACAGCGCGATCCAGATGGACGGGTACCGGACGCTCGAGGAGGGGCAGCGAGTCGAGTTCGAGATCTCGCAGGGGCAGAAGGGGCCGCAGGCCGACATGGTCCGCGTCACCGCCTGAACCGGGAGCCATGCGCTCCTCTGCTTGAAACGGTCCACACACGGACTGCACGACACATCGCGGCACACAACACGCCCGATCCTGTCGGATCAATGACCGGGGCCCGGCCTTCCCGCCAAGCGGGGGCCGGGCCCCGGTCGTTGCACGAGCGGCGGCGGAGCGCACGGGTGCGGCGGAACGCGGGCCGGGGCCGGGGCCGGACGAGCGGCACGGCGCGGCGCGGCGCGGGCGGGTGGTGCGCCGGGTCGGGACAGCGCGACGCGGGCACAGCGGGTGCGGGTTCGGCGGGCGGCGGCATGCGGGAGCGCCGACCGGGGCCGGACGGGCGGCGCGAGGCGGAGCGGCCCCGGGGTATCGCCGGCGCCGGTACGGCGGTACACGCAACCAACGCAGCCGAGCCCGCCACGCAACCCCGCGCAACCACAGGCACCCCGACCGGACCCGACGCAGGCGCAGCCGCGGGCAGACCGGCGCGCAGAAGGCACCACACCCGAACCCGACGTGAGCCCAGGGGCGGCACATCCGAACCCGCCCGGGTGCGGGCAATACCCAGGGTTCGGGCCACCCAACCGCCACGGTCGCGCACGCACCGGCGGACGTGGTGCGGGCGCGGTGCGCACCCGGTGGGCGCACGGGCGGCACACCCGGCCCCGGCGGGCGCGGGCAAAACCGTGCCGTGCGGGCGCCCGGGCGTCGGCGGGCGCGGCGCCTACAACGCGGGGGCACACGCGGCGCAGCCCGTCCCGTGCGGGCATGGGTGGCGCGGTGGTAGGGAATCCCCGATCGCGGCCGGCCCGTGTGACCCGCGCCCGGGTGTGCGCGGGTCGCGCGAATCCGTGTCGGGGTGGCCGAGGTCGGGGTGGGTGGCATGTGGATGGGCTGCGACGCGGGGTCGGGTGGGCGTGGGGGTGGGGTGTGTGACACGCGCGGGTGTGGAGCGGGGGGCCTTGGACTCGCCCGTTGCGCTTGCACTCGGCATGGTCGAGTGCTAATCATTGGCGTTAGCACTCTGGATGTGAGAGTGACAGAAACGGACCGGGCCGGTGAGGCTCGGCACCCGTGAGGGAGGGATCCTCGCGGTGGTCGGGTCGTCCGTCGCGGGCGCCTGTACGGTCCGGCACTCACCCCCGTTCTGGGAGGACTTCACCACATGGCCAAGATCATCGCGTTCAACGAGGAAGCGCGCCGCGGCCTCGAGCGCGGGATGAACCAGCTCGCCGACGCCGTCAAGGTCACGCTGGGCCCCAAGGGCCGCAACGTCGTGCTCGAGAAGAAGTGGGGTGCGCCCACCATCACCAACGATGGTGTGAGCATCGCCAAGGAGATCGAGCTCGAGGACCCGTACGAGAAGATCGGCGCCGAGCTGGTCAAGGAGGTCGCCAAGAAGACGGACGACGTCGCCGGTGACGGTACGACGACCGCGACCGTCCTCGCCCAGGCGCTCGTCCGCGAGGGCCTGCGCAACGTGGCCGCCGGCGCGAACCCGATGGCCCTCAAGCGTGGCATCGAGAAGGCCGTCGAGGCCGTCTCCGAGCAGCTGCTCGCGCTCGCGAAGGACGTCGAGACGAAGGAGCAGATCGCCTCCACCGCCTCGATCTCCGCCGCTGACCCCCTGATCGGCGAGATGATCGCCGAGGCCATGGACAAGGTCGGCAAGGAAGGCGTCATCACCGTCGAGGAGAGCAACACCTTCGGTCTCGAGCTGGAGCTCACCGAGGGCATGCGCTTCGACAAGGGCTACATCTCGCCCTACTTCGCGACCGACATGGAGCGCATGGAGGCCGTCCTCGAGGACGCCTACGTGCTCATCGTCAACTCGAAGATCACCTCGGTGAAGGACCTCCTCCCGCTCCTCGAGAAGGTCATGCAGTCGGGCAAGCCGCTCATGATCATCTCCGAGGACGTCGAGGGCGAGGCCCTGGCCACGCTCGTCGTGAACAAGATCCGCGGCACCTTCAAGTCCGTCGCCGTCAAGGCTCCGGGCTTCGGCGACCGTCGCAAGGCCATGCTCGGCGACATCGCCATCCTCACCGGTGGCCAGGTCATCTCCGAGGAGGTCGGCCTCAAGCTCGACACCGCCGGTCTCGAACTCCTCGGCCGCGCCCGCAAGGTCGTCGTCACCAAGGACGAGACCACCATCGTCGACGGCGCCGGTGACTCGGACCAGGTCGCGGGTCGGGTCAACCAGATCCGCGCCGAGATCGAGAACTCCGACTCGGACTACGACCGCGAGAAGCTCCAGGAGCGCCTGGCGAAGCTCGCGGGCGGCGTGGCGGTCATCAAGGCCGGTGCCGCGACCGAGGTCGAGCTCAAGGAGCGCAAGCACCGCATCGAGGACGCGGTGCGCAACGCGAAGGCCGCCGTCGAGGAGGGCATCGTCGCCGGTGGTGGCGTGGCCCTGCTCCAGGCGTCCACCATCGCGTTCGACAAGCTCGACCTGGACGGCGACGAGGCCACCGGCGCGAACATCGTGCGCCTGGCCGTCGAGGCCCCGCTCAAGCAGATCGCGGTCAACGCCGGCCTCGAGGGCGGCGTGGTTGTGGAGAAGGTGCGCAACCTGACCCCGGGTCACGGCCTCAACGCCGCGACCGGCGACTACGTGGACCTCATCGCCGAGGGCATCATCGACCCGGCGAAGGTCACCCGTTCCGCGCTGCAGAACGCCGCGTCGATCGCCGCGCTGTTCCTGACCACCGAGGCCGTCATCGCCGACAAGCCGGAGAAGAACGCCGCTCCGGCCGGCGGCGGCGCCCCGGACATGGGCGGCATGGACTTCTGATCGACTGAGGATCGGCAGTCCCGGCCCACCCGGTCGGTAGCTCCACGCGAGAGGCGGTCCCCTTCGGGGGGCCGCCTCTTTCGCGTGCCGGCGGGCCCTTCCACCACTGTTCGAAGCGTGTTCGCTCGTTCGAGTGGCACAGGCGACTTACCCTGAAATGCTCTCCGGGCGACCGTAGCGTCGTTCTTGTACGGCATGGATCGAGGTAGGCGAGGTGGACGAGATGACCGCACCCGTGATCGAGGTGAGCACCGCCTGGCGCGAAATCGTAACCATGTGGCAGGGATTGGACGTGCCCGAAGGCTGGCGCGCCGAGTTCGACGGAGAGAACATCACGATGTCGCCGCCACTCGCGCACCAGCACGAATTGATCGCGGACGACGTCCATTGGCAGCTGCGCCGGGCCGCTCCCGCCGGATGCGGCGCGTTTCAGCATCTCGGTGTGGAGATCATGTCGGTTGGTCGCCCGTGTGTTCCCGACCTGGTGGTGATGGCTCGGGAAGACGTGGCCACGCCGACACCGGCGCATCGGATTCTTCTCGTCGCCGAGATCACCTCCCCGAGCAATGCGAGCATCAACCGCGTCGACAAGCTGCGGGCGTACGCACACGGACCGATTCCGCTCTACCTGCTTGTCGATCGGTGGGACAAGGACGGCCCGGCGGCAACGCTGTACTCCGAGCCCGACGGCAAGGTCTATCAGCGGGTGCAACGTGTCGATTTCGGCGGCTCGGTCGTCATCCCCGATCCCTTCGGGATCGAGTTGGACACCTCAGGCTTCCCGCCGCGGTGATATTCGCCGGCATCGCCGGCCGCTCGCTCGTAGGCTCGTGAGGCGACTTCGGGAACTACGTGTTCCTTCTGTCTTGGCGTACAAGCGCTTTTGGGGTGCTTGGGGTTCGAATCCCTATCCGGGACCCGTGACCTGCCCGAAGTCGCGCGCCATCGCACCCGGGGAACTGCGTGTTCGTACAGTGCCGTTTCCGATGGGTTGGAAGCGGTCCCGGCTACGTACCGAGATCGACACCGGACCCGCGACCTGCCCCGGGTGCCCACGGGGGAGCCCATTTCGATGACCGAGACCGAGATCGTGCGCGCGCTCAGCGCCGACAACCCCGCCCGTGCCGAGGCCGCCGCCACCGTCGTGCGTTTCCTGGACGTCGCCGTGGCCGCCACCGGACGGGCCTCCTTCTACAACACCCGCGACGCGCAGCTCGCCCTCGAAGAGGACGCGCACCGCGCGATGGCCGCGCTGGACCGGCGGCTGTACGCGGGCCTGGTGTGCTCCCCCGGGGCCACCGACCGCAGCCGGCAGCTCGGCGTGTTGCACCTGCTCGGCACGCCCGCGCACGAGCACGACGGCGACGCCATCCGCGCCGCGGTCGCCGCGCTGACCGTGCCGCGCCGGCTCAAGCTGTTCGCCATGCTGACCGAGCGGCGGCTGAACAACGCGCGGGTGCGCCGACTGATCCTGCGCACCGTGCTCGGCTCCACCTCCCTGGAACTGTGGTCGGTGCGCTACCGGGACAAGCTGGCCGCCGCCCTGCGGCACGCGTGGGGTCTGCGGCTGAGCGGCATCCTGCGCGCGATCCTGACCAAGCGACTCGCCGGAGGCGAACTCGACTCGAAGGAACACCGCATCCTCGCCCGCGAGATCGACCGCTGGGCCGCCGACCGGGCCGATCCCGCCGCGGTGCGCGAGTGTGTCGCGTTCGTGCTCGGCGCCGAGGGTCCGTACACGCTGCCGCTCCCGGTCGCGTATCGGGCCGCCCGCACCGACCTGGACGCGGGCGCCGCGCTGCCGCTCGAAACCCTGGAGGGGCTGCGCGGCCGTTACCACCCGCACGAGAAGCCGGCCCGCGTCCTGGAGCTGACCGCCGCCCGGCTCACCGTCGGACAGCGGCTGGCCGGACAGCGGCAGGCCGCTCGGACGGGCGTGGCGGTCGACGTCGACCTCGACCGCTACGACGCGGTCCGGCTCTACCTGTACGCGTTCGCCGAGGGCATGACCGCCGAGGTCGCCGCCGCGCTCGACCGGCGCGCCGCGCGCACCGCGGCCGGACTCGACCTGGCCGGCCGCCGGGTCGCCCTCGTCCTGGACGGTTCCGCCTCCCTGGGCGGCGGCACCGACCAGCCGCTGCGGCCGATCGCCGCCGTGCTCGCCCTGCGCGACGCACTGCGGGCGGCGGCGGGCACCTGCCACGACGTGTGGATCGGCGGCGTCCCGGACGGCCGGCTGGTCCACCCCGCCGGCCCGACCGCCGCCGCCGAAGCCCTGGTCGCCGCGCTGCGTACCGGCGCGGAGCTGATCGTGGTGGTCGGCGACGGCTACGAGAACGCGCCCGCCGGCCGGTTCGCCCAGGTGCTCGACGCGGCGCGCACCCTCGGCGTCGCGGTGCCGGTGGTCCAGCTCTCCCCCGTCCTGGCCGCCGAGGCGGGCGGCCTGCGCGGCTACGCGCCGGACCTGCCGCTCGCCCCCGTCCACCGTCCCGAAGCCCTCGAACTGGCCTGGTGTCGACTGATGCTGGCCGCCGACCCGATCGCCGCCATACCCGCGCTGCTGCGCCTGGCCCACCCGGAGGTGACCGCATGACCACCCTCGCCCACGACACGCTGCCGATCGGCGACCTGCTGGCCGACTGCACCCTCGGGCGGGTGCAGAGCGTCGGTCGGATGCAGGTGCTGCCGCTGCTCGGCGACACCGTCGACGCGCCGACCGTCACCGTGCCCACCGATCTGTGGATCGGCACCAGCGGCTACGGCACGCTCACCTTCGTCAACCACAGCCCGCATGTCGCGCTGGTCCCGTGTCACCTCGCGGTGCTCGTCGAGCGCAGCGCGCAAGACCACGCGATGCCCCGGGCCGCGCTGGTCGAGCCCTCGGGCGAGCTGGCGTTCGACGCGGCGATGTGCGTGCAGCAGACCCAGCCCGGACTGATCCCGGCGGGGCCGCAGCCGCTCGCCGTGTTGCCGCTCACGCTGCGTGCCGCCGCCTCGGCGAGTGCCGACGCGGACGGGTACAGCCGGCTGTGGCCGGCCGTACAGCGGTTCAACGCCTCCGCCGGCCTCGCCGAGACCGGCAACCTGGCGCTGTTCACGAAGCACTACGCCCTCGAACTGGAGCGCTTCGTCGCCGAGTTCGAGTGCGTGCCGGACCAGGTCGGCGCGGTGGTGCTGCTCGACGGCGAGGTCGCCGGGATCGAGCGGGCGCCCTCGCGGGCGTACTGGTCGGCGATGTGGGCGCCGCTGATCCGGTTCTGCTACGGCGCGGAGGCGATCCGCCACGGCCTGCACGACCCGGGCGACCCGCCGCCGAGTCGGACCGTCCTGACCCTGCCCGGCGGCGACGGCGCGGCGGTCGGCGACCCGTACGACGTGCTCGCCGAGGCACTGCGGGCCGCCGACGCCGAGGAGCAGCGGCGGGCCGAGGCGGCCCTGGGCGCCGGCGCCGACCAGGTGGTGACCACGACCCGGGAGGTCGCCCACGCCGGGGTCACCGTGGGTCGGGCCGAGGGCGAGGGCTGGGTCGGCGCGTACGCGGTATGCGCCGACCGGCCGATCTACACGTCCTTGACCGCGCGCTCGTTCGGCGGCTGAGCCGAGGTCAGCGCGCCGAGCGGGGCGATCACGGTGCCGGCCCGCTCGCAGACCCAGTGCGGGTCCTCGCCGAGTTCGGGTTCGAGGTAGAGCGGGTGGTCGTCGTGCAGCGGGCACGGCGGCCACACCCGGCCCTGCTCGGCAAGCGCCTCCTGCACGTCCTGGCCGATCAGGCCGGGCACGTAGGCGGCGCCGTCGGGCCACTGCTCGACCCACCACTTGCGCTCGACCAGGGCGTGCTCGACGACGGTCACCGTCTCGGGGGTCTCGGCGCCGTGCGTGCGCAGGTCGGCCAGGACCAGGGCGCGGGCGGTCAGCAGGGCGACGTCGGTGGGATCCTTGCTCATATGCCCAGTGTGGGTGATCACGGCGGGTCCGGCGGGCGCCCGATCACGGCGGAGCCGAATGTGTACGAGAATCGAGCGCGTGGCTCTTCTCATCGATCCCCCGGCCTGGCCCGGGCGCGGGCGGCTGTGGTCGCACCTGGTCAGTGATGTCTCGCATGCCGAACTGCACGAGTTCGCGCGCGAACTCGGCGCGCCGGAACGCGCGTTCGACCGGGACCACTACGACGTGCCGGCCGATCTGTACGCCCGCGCGCTGGAGCGGGGAGCCGAGCCGGTCTCCAGCCGGGAGCTGGTGGTCCGGCTGACCCGCGCGGGGTTGCGGCGGCGCAAGCGGTACAGCCCGCGCTGACCCCAGGCCGGGCGCGCCGCGGGTCCCGGGCGCCGAGCCGGGGCTCGGGACGGGATCCGGCGGGCCGGGTTCAGGACTGCTGGCGCGGGATGCTGCCTTCCAGGCGCTCCAGTTCGGCACGCATGTTGAAGCGGGCCGCCTCCTCGTAGCGCGCCGCGCCCAGGCGGGTGTGGAACAGCCGGGGCAGCGACATCAGGTCGCGCAGTACGGCGGCCCGGGCGGCGCGGAACGCCTCGTCCGGGACGAACGCGTACTCCTCGCGCACCGCCGCGGTGTACGCCTCGTAGCGCTCCCGGTCGGCGGCCAGGATGGCCAGGTCGGCATCGCACAACACGTGGGCGTTGTGGTCGTGCTCGCCGGGCGCGTGCTCGGCGGTCACCCGGACCAGGCGCGCCGTCTCGGCCACCAGGGCCGGCGCCACGCCCGCCTCGCGCAGCCCGCGCTCGGCGAGCCGCGCGCTGCGCTCCTCGTTGTCCGCCCGGGCCGGATCGTAGACCGCGTCGTGGAACCACGCGGCGAGCATGACCGCGTCGGCGTCGTCGGCCTCGTAGGCCAGTTCGCCGATCAGGTCGAGCACGGTGCGCAAATGGTCGGTGTCGTGATAGCGGCGGTGCGGCTCGGCGTAGCGCGCCAGCAGGCTCTCGACGACGGCGCCGGCTTCGGCGTGCTCACCGACGAGCCGGGCCCACTGGTCCCGCAGCGTCACGGTCGCGGACTCCTGGATGCGTTCCACTTGGCCAGCATGGCAGAACGAGCGAGCGAAGCCGACCACCAACCGGTTCGACACACGCGGTTCACTCGTTTTGTTGGGCGCTTCGCGCCGGCTCGCGAGGCACCGCTTTTCTGCTCCCCCGCTTCGCTCCTCCGCAGAAAAGCGGCCCCTCGCTCGGGGCTGGGTGCCCCTCCGCTTCGCTCCGGGTCACCCAGCCCAAGTTCTGCGGCTCCGCCGCTCTCCGCGCTTCGCGCGTCGATCTCCAGGGTCGGCCCGGGGCGTGGGCGCTGACGCGCCACGGGGTGGGCGGGTCGGGGGCCTGTGTGCCGGCGGGAGGCGGCGGGCGGCGGTTCCGGGCGTGGGGGGTGGGGGGTGGGGGTGGGGCTATGGAGTTGTCAGGGGGGTGGGCAAGGGGGCTGCGTGTAGGACGATCAGGCCGGAGACCGCGCGGGTGAGTACCACGTAGAGGCGGCGCAGGCCCTGGGCTTCGGCGGCGACGATTTCGGCCGGTTCGGTGACCGCTACATGGTCGAACTCCAGGCCCTTGGCGAGCGATGCCGGGACCACGCTGATTCGGGCCGTGTCGATGTCGTCGTCCGTGCCCAGGACGCGGTGTGCGACGTCGGTCGCCCGCAGGGCTGCGGCGACCTCGGGGACCCGTGCGTCCGCGCAGATCAGGCCGATCGAGCCCTCGTGGTCGAGCAGTTGGACGGCCGCCTCGGCGGACCGCGCGGCCAACTCGTCCGGCTCGACCGCGCGCAGTTCCAGGGCGCCCGCCGCCTGCCGGACCGAGGACGCCGGCGCCAGGCCGGGGGCGATCAGCGGCAGCAACCGGCTCGCGAACTCCAGGATCTGCAGCGGCACCCGAAAGCCCCGGGTCAGTTCCTCGATCCTGGCTCCCTCGTGTCCGAGGTGGCGCAGCGTCTCGGCCCAGCCGGGGGTGGCCCACGGGGTGGTGCCCTGCGCGATGTCGCCGAGCACGGTGGCCGAGCCGGTGGGGCAGCGCCGGCCGACCGCGCGCAGCTGCATCGGGGACAGGTCCTGCGCCTCGTCGATCACCACGTGCCCGTAGCCGCCGGTGCGGTGGAGCAGGTCGGCGGTCTCGTCCACGAGCACCGCGTCGGCCACGGTCCAGCGCGCGGCGCCCGCCGAGCGCGGGGGTTTGGCCCAGCCGATAGCGGCCTGTTCGTCGGCGGTCAGGATGCCGTCCGCGCAGGCGGCCAGGAACGCGGGTTCGCTCAGCAGCCGGAAGACCAGCTTGAGCGGGTCCACCGCCGGCCAGATCGTATCCACCGCCGCCTTGACCGGCCGGCTGCGCGCGACCGCGTCCTGCACCCGGTCGTCGGGGGATTCGCCGCGCTCCTCCATCTTGGTCAACAACGCGTGCGCCATCCGCTGCCGGAGCATGTCGCGCGCGGCGCCGTAGCGCACGTCGCGCCCGCGCAGCGCGGTGACCAGTTCCTCGACCTCGTACACCGCGAGCCGCCAGGTGCGCGAGTCGCGGACCACGGCCACCGACTCGCGCGGTTCGCTCAGGCCGGACCAGACCGCGCGGCGCAGCACCTCGGCCATCCGCGCGTCACCCTTGATCGTGCCGGGCACCGCCTCGTCGAGGGCCCGGACCTTGATCTTGGAGGTGCGGGTGACCAGGTCCTCGACGGTGGTCTGGCCGACCTCGACCTCGCCGAGCGCGGGCAGTACCTGCTGGATGTAGTCGAGGAAGGAGCGGTTCGGGCCGACCACGAGGGTGCCGCTGCGGGCGAGGCGGTCGCGGTAGGCGTAGAGCAGCCAGGCCACGCGGTGCAGGCCGACGGCGGTCTTGCCGGTGCCGGGCGCGCCCTGGACGCAGAGCGTGTGGCCGAGGTCGGAGCGTACGATCTCGTCCTGCTCGGGCTGGATGGTGGCGACGATGTCGCGCATCGGGCCGACGCGGGGACGCTCGATCTCGGCCGCGAGGATCCCACTGGCGCTCTCCGCCTCGTCGGGGTCGGTCAGGTGCTCGTCCTCGAACGCGGTCAGCTCGCCGGCGGTCCAGCCGAACCGGCGGCGCAGGTCGACGCCCAGCGGATCGGCCCGGTTGGCCCGGTAGAACGACCGCGACAGCGGGGCGCGCCAGTCCACCACCATCGGGTCGCCGAGTTCGTCGTGCACGTGCCGGCGGCCGATCCAGAACGACTCGACGGCCTTGTCCGGGTCGGCGGTGACCTCGATCGGCTCGACACCCTCGACGCCGTCGGCGAAGCGGCCGTCGATCCGGCCGAAGAACAGCGGGGATCCGGCGTGGTCGCCGAGCGCGGCGAGCCGCTTGGCGATCAGGTGCCGGGCGGTCTCGGTGGCGACGGCGGTGGCGCCGACGTCGCGCAGGTCCAGTGCCTCGGTCTCCTCGCGCATGCGGCGCAGGGCGGCGCGGGAGGCGTCCAGGTAGGCCCGTTCGACGGCGAGCGCGTCGGCGCCGGGGTTCGCCTCTGCCCGGTCGGCGGTCGGGGTGGGGTCGGGGACGGCGGCGGGCGCGGACATGACTGTCTCCGATTCGTGGCGCTGACATATCGGAGCCCGGCCGGGCTCGGTGGCCCGTCCTGGTGCGCCCCTGCGAGGGCACGGGCCGGCTGCCCGATTCGGGTGGCGGCCCGCGCGGCCCACCGGTGCCGGGCACCGATCACGGCTCCCGATCACTGCACTGGGTGGGACAGCGGAATCAGCGAGCCTAGGCCAGTCGGGCTCTGCCATCAACTCCCTTTGTCGGGCCATGCTCGGTGTCCCCGGGTGCGCGCTTCCCGCTGTTCCGGGTGTGCAATTCGGGCAAGTCCCGCAGGGGTCGGGGGACTTGCGTGTGGGAGGGGACGGTGGTGCACGGATGAGGGCGTGGCGGACGTGGACGACGCGCGCGGCGAGATCGATGCTTCTGGTGGCGCTGGTGGCGGGCGTCGCGCTGGGCCCGGCGCCCGCGAGCGGCGGTCGCGGCGGCCGGACCACGACGGGGTTCGAGCGTCGCGGCGGCCTGTCCTGGACCACCCCGGCGGAGGAGCGGGATCTCCTGCGCGAGCTGATCGCGGCGGCGCCGGGCCCCGATCGTGCCGGGTGGGCGCCGGCGCGGGTGACGGTGACCCGGGTGGGCGGCAGCGCGCGCGGCCGGGACGTGGAGCTGATCACGGTGTCCGGGGCGCGTACGGTGCCCGAGCCGATCCGGGTGTTGTTCGTCTGCGGCCAGCACGGTGACGAGCCGGCCGGCCGCGAGGCGTGCCTGAAGCTGGTCCGGGACCTGGCCGACGACCGCTCGGCCGCCGGTCGCCGACTCCTGGAGCGGGTCACCGTTTTGGTGCTGCCCACGCCCAACCCCGACGGCCTGGCGGCGGGCACCCGGGCGACGGCCGAGGGGGTGGACCTCAACCGCGACCACTTGGCGGTGGCCTCGCCCGAGGCGCGGGCCGTCCGTCGGGTGCTGCGCGAGACGCGTCCGCACATCGTGCACGACCTGCACGAGTTCGACACGCCGGCGGACGCCTACGTCGCGCCGACCCTGTACCTGTGGCCGCGCAATCTCAACGTGGACCCCGAACTGCGCGGACTGGCCACAGAGTTGGCGCGCGATCGCATCGGTTCGGCGCTGCGCGCGGCGGGGTGGGCGTCGGACGTGTACAGCGTGGACCCGACGGGTCGCCGACTCGGCGGCGACGGGGACGAACGCCTGCTGCGCAACGCGGCGGCCCTCGACCACGCGGTCGCGGTCCTGGTCGAGGTCGACGCCAACCCCACGTCGGCCCTGGAGCGGGCCGACGCGGCCCTGCTCCACCGTCGTCGGGTGGGGGCGCACCTGGTGGCCGCCCGCGCCACGCTCCGCATGGCGGCCGAACGCGGCGAGGCCATCGCGTCGGCGGTCCGCGCCTCGCGCGCCCGATCCGAGCACGGCCCGGAGCGGGTCTACCTGGACGGCGCAGACAACCTGCCCGCGACCTGGGCGGCGCCGCTCGAACCACCCTGCGCCTACCGCCTGACCCCGGCCCAATACGCGACGGCGCGCGCGACGCTGACCGAACACGGGATCCGGGTCTCCCCGGACCTGAGCGTGCGTACGGCCCAACCGGAGGGCGTGAAGGCCACGTTGCTGCTCGACCCGAGGGCCCGCTTCGCGATCGTGGACGGTACACCGGAGACGTGCGGGGAGGGGGATGCGTAAAGGGGGCTCTACCGGCCCTCCACCGCGTCGGCGAGCGCGCCGAGCAGTTCGGCGATTCCCTCCGGGCCGGCCACGACCAGGTCGGCGCGTTCGGCGAGGGCGTGCACCTCGGCCGAGCCGCTGCACACGGTGAGCCCGGCCACGCCCTGTCCGCGCAGGTCCTCGACGGCCTCGAAGGCGGCGATGTCCCCGAGGTCGTCCCCGGCGAACAACACCGTCGCGGCCCGGCGTTCGGCGAGGAAGCCGGTCAGCGCGCGCCCCTTGTCCATCCCCCGTGGGCGCAACTCCAGTACGTAGCGACCGGGTTCGACGACCAGGTCGTGCCGCTTCGCCAGTTCGCCGAGCGGGCCGCGCAGCAGGTCGAGGGTGGCCTGCGGGTCCGGGGCGCGGCGGGTGTGCACGGCGAGCGCGCTGCCCTTGTCCTCGGTCCACGTGGTGCTCCACGCGTCGAGCGAGCGCAGCAGGTCGGGCAGTTCGAGCCGCACCTCGTGCACCCCACGCGGCGGCTCCGGGGCGCTGACCCGACCGGTCGCCGCGTCCCAGCGCTCCAGGCCGTAGTGGCCGAGCACGACGAGGTTCTCCAGTCCGGCGACCCCGCGAAAACGGCCGTACTCCACCGCGACCGCGGCGGGCCGCCCGGTGACGATCACCACCGCGGCCAGATGCGGGGTCAGTCGGGACAGCGCCAGGACCGCGCGCGTATCGGCGCGGGCATGCTCCGGATCGTCGACGATCGGGGCGAGCGTGCCGTCGAAATCGAGCGCGACGACCGCCTGGGCGGGTGCGTCGAGCAGCGCGGCGAGGCCGACCCGGCCGGCCGGCGTGGTGGGTTCGGGCAGCGTGGGCCGGTTCGAGGTCATGCCGTCAAACCTAACCCGCCGGCGAAGTGCGACGCGGATTCCCGGCCACGCGGCCGGGCCGGCCCGCTTGGGCACCGTGCTCCCTACGAGCCCCGCGGGCACCACTTTCCTCCCGCGCCCCTTCGCTACCGCGTGGTCAGCGACCCCAACATCCGATCCGCCAACGGGACCACCTGGTCGTCGACCACGATCACCGTCAGCCGGTGCCGCGGGATGCCGGCGAAGGCGGGCTTGACGCGGCTGATGCCCGGGAGGTCGGCGGCCAGGGCTCGGGCCTGGGGCGCCAAGTCGGCGGGATGGTAGACGGTGGTCGCCGGGACGGCGCCGCGGAAGGTGTCGGTTCCGGTCACCTCCCAGCCGGCCGCCTCCAGGCGGCGGGCCATGCGCTTGGCCAGTGCCGGGACCTTGGTCTGGTCGAGCAGGACGACCTTGCCTCGGCTTCCCCGCGGGACCGGGGGCGCGTGGGCGGGCGGTACCGGGCGGGCGGACGCGGGCGCGGGGACCGAGGCGGGCGCTGCCGCCGGAGTGTGCCGGCCCGCCCGACCCGCCGCCACCCGCGTCGCGGGTTCCTCCCCGGCGATGGCGAGCGCGCCCGCCAGGGCCAGGGCCGCCAGTACGGCCACCGGCACGATCAGGCTTCGCCGGGACCGGGTCGGCCCGGGCGAGTCGTCGACCCGCAGGCCGCCGATCAGGTCGCGCCCGGACTCGTCGCGCCTGGACTCCTCCTCGGCCTCCCCGGGGGCGGCCTGCTCCGGGTCGGGTGCTCCGGCGTCCTCGTTGGTCCAGATCAGGCCGTAGCGGCCGAAGCCGTCGAAGACGTCGTACTCGTCCTTGCGGCGCGTGAACACCCGGGCCTCTCAGTGCCCGGTACGACGCACGGTGGAGCGGGCCTGCTGGCGGGCCTCGCGCAGCCGACGCAGCCGCTGGACCAGCATCGGGTCGTGTTCGAGCGCCTCGGGCCGGTCGAGCAGGGTGTTCAGTACCTGGAAGTAGCGGGTCGCGGAGAAGCCGAAGCGGTCGCGCACGGCACGTTCCTTGGCGCCGGCGTGC
Organism: Embleya sp. NPDC020630; assembly: GCF_044334985.1. Taxonomy (NCBI): domain Bacteria; kingdom Bacillati; phylum Actinomycetota; class Actinomycetes; order Kitasatosporales; family Streptomycetaceae; genus Embleya; species Embleya sp. NPDC020630. The sequence goes on along the minus strand of NZ_JBIRUB010000008.1, from coordinate 178,612 downwards.
TTCCACCACTGGCGCTCGAATTCGAGGATGTCCCGGTCCCGCTCGGACAGGCCGCCGGCCGGGGTCGCGTCGGGTGCGGTCGCCGCGGCGCCCTGCCCGGGAATCACCGGCGGCTCCGGCCGCACGTCGTGCTCCTCACCCATCGGTCTTCCCTTCGGTGCCTCGGGCGGGCCCGTCGACCCGCTCTCGGGCATTGTGCCCGCCGATACCGACGCAGGACCGCACCGGCACGGTGATTCGCCGGAAAAGCCCACGAATCACCCGCGAGAGGCGGCCGTCCGGTTGGCCTATATGCTCCGCCGCATGTCTACTTTTGCCGTCCATGTCCCCGCCGCCGAACTCGAAGCCGACCCGCTCGACCCGGCGCAGATCGTCTCCGGCACGCCCGAGGTCTCGGGCAAGGTCCTGTGGGAGTCCGAGGACGGCAGGCAGATCCGCGGCATCTGGCAGATCACCCCCGGCGTGGTGACCGACACCGAGGCCAACGAGCTGTTCGTGGTGGTCTCCGGCCGCGCCACGATCGAGATCCGCGGCGGCGCGACCATCGAGGTCGGCCCCGGCGACGCGTGCGTGCTCCAGGAGGGCGACGAGACGGTGTGGACCGTGCACGAGACGCTGCGCAAGGCGTACCACATCACCCTGCCGTAACCGCCCCGCCCGGACCCGCGCCCGAACACGCCGAAGCCCACAGGCCCCCGAGACCTGTGGGCTTCGCGTCGTCCGGGGTCGACCACGACCGCCCGAAACGACCGGGCGACCGCATTCGACCTACTTCACCGACCCCGCCGTCAACCCCGACACGACGTGCTTCTCGATGTACGCGAACAGGATCACCACCGGCACGATCGCCACCACCGACCCGGCGAACAGGTACTGCCATTCGACCCGGTAGGCGCCGAGGAAGCTGTTGATCCCGACCGTCAACGGCTGCTTGTCCGGAGTGGTCACCAAGACCAGCGCGACGGTGAACTCGTTCCACGCCGCGATGAAGGTGAAGATGACCGCGGTGACGATGCCCGGCATCGCCAGCGGCAGCGTGACCCGACGCAGTGCCCCGAGACGGGAGGCACCGTCGATCATCGCGGCCTCTTCCAGCTCGACCGGGATCGCGCTGAAGTAGGCGGTCAGGATCCACACCGAGAAGGCCAGGTTGAACGCGCCGTTGACCAGCACGAGCGCCCAGTACGAGTCGAGCAGATCCAGGATGTAGAACTCGCGGTACAGGCCCACCAGGAGCGAGGTCGGCTGGAACATCTGGGTGACCAGTACCAGCATCAGGAAGACGCCCCGGCCGCGGAACCGTTTGCGCGCGGTGTAGTAGGCCGCGGGCAGCGAGACCACCAGCACGAGCAGCGTCGACATGCCCGCGACCAGCAACGAGACCTTGAGGTTGTCGCCGAGCGTGGACTTGTCCCAGACGTCGACGAAGTTGGCCCACTCGAACTTCGACGGCACGTAGCCGTCGCTGGTCAACTCGTCCTTCGGCCGCAGGGCGGTGATCGCCATCTCGATGTACGGCGCCACGAACACGATCGCGATCACCCACGCGAGCGCGCCGAACCACAGCTGCTTTTGGCTGTACTTCGAGCCCCCGAGTACGGGCTTCCCGCGCCTGCTCCCCTTGCCGCCGGCCACGCCCGCGGGTCCTTGCGGAGCGCCGGCGTCCGGCTCGGCGGTCACGACGGTGCTCATCGGTCGGTCTCCTTGTTCCCACGGCTGACGACGAGGAAGAACGCGACCAGGATGATGATCATCGCGAAGTTGGCCACGGACATCGCCGCGCTCTCGCCGATGTCCGACGCCTTGAGCTGATACATGAACACCGTGGTCGTCGCGGTCTCGTAGCCCGGACCACCGTTGGTCATCGCCCAGATGATCGGGAACGAGTTGAACACGTTGATCAGGTTGATCACGACCGCGACCAGGATCGCGGGCTTGAGCAGCGGCAGGGTGATCGACAGGTAGGTGCGCCACGTGGACGCGCCGTCGATCCGGGCCGCCTCGTACACCTCACCGGGCACCGTCTGCAGCCCCGCGAGCAGGGTGTAGGTGGTGAACGGCAGCGAGACGAAGACGGCGACCGCCATCATCCACGGCATCGCGGTGGACGGCCTGCCCAGCCAGTCCTTGCCCGCGTCCATCAGGTGCAGGTCGACCATCAGCGTGTTGATCACGCCGTGGGTCTCGTGCAGCATCCACTTGAACACGACGGCGGTCATGAAGACCGACGCCGCCCACGGCACGATCATCGCCCAGCGGGCGAAGCGTCGGCCCGGGAAGTGCTGGTTGAACAGCTGGGCCAGGAACAGCGACAACACGAGCGTGATGGCGACCACCACCAGCACCCAGACCACGGTGTTCCACAACACGGCCACGAAGTCCGGTTCGTCGAACAGCTTGGTGTAGTTGTCGGTGCCGTTGGGTCCCACCACGATGCCGGTGCGGCGGATGCGCTGGAAGGAGCTCCAGACCATCACGACCACGGGCCACAGGACCACGAGACCGATCAGGAGGACGGCCGGGCCGATCCACGGCAGCGGGGCGAGCGCCTTCTTGACTCTGGTGCCCACGGAAGGCGCTCTGCGTACGGCGGTTTCGGCCACGGGGCCGTCCTCCTCGTTCGGTGCGCGGACTTGTCCGGTGAGGCGTCAGCTCTTCTGCTGGGCGACGGCCGACTCGGCTTCCTTCTGGAGCTGGTCGAGCACGTCCTTGGGGGACTTCCCGGAGACCGCGCTGCCGAGCTGCTCCTTGATCTTGGGCGAGAGCACGTCCCACGCGACGTCGTTGAGCGGGTAGAACTTCGCCTTCGGCAGCAGGTCGATGTACGGCTTGAGACCGGCGTTGGCGGGGTTGGCCGTCATCTTGGCCATCACCGACTTGGTCACCGGCGGGAAGCTGTACTGCTCCTGGAACTTGATCTGCTGCTCGGTGCTGAACGCGTGGTCCACGAACGCCTTGATCTGGTCCTTGTGGCCGTTCTTCTTGAACGCCATCATCCAGTCGCAGACACCCAGCGTCTCGTTCAGCGGGCCGGTCTTGCCCGGGATGGGCGCCGTCGCGTACTTGAGGTTCGGGTAGTCCTTCTTCAGCGTGGCGATCATGGTGGGGTTGCTGTTCACCATGCCGACGCTGCCACCGTAGAAGTCGGTGTAGACGTCCTTGCGGTTCTTGGTGCCGGGGTTGGACTCGGTCAGTCCGGTCTTGACCAGGTTGTCGTTGACCCAGTTCAGCGCCTCGACGTTGGCCGGGCTGTTGACCGTGTACTTGCCGTTGGTCTGGTAGCCGCCGCCGTTGCCGAGCGCCCAGTTCATGAACTCGCCCTGGGCCTCCTCCTTGCCGAGCGGCAGGCCGAAGGGGGTCGCCACACCGGCGGCCTTGAGCTTGGTCGCGGCGGCCTTGAGCTCGTCCCAGGTCTTCGGCGGCTCGGTGATGCCGGCCTTGGTGAACAGATCCGTGTTGTAGATCAATTGCCGGGTGCTGGAGGTGAAGGGAATGCCGTACTGCTTGCCCTTCACGGTCGCGGCCGGGGTGAAGGACTCCACGAAGTCGGCCTTGGTGTCGGGCGACATGATGTCGTCGACCGGGTAGAGCAGGTCGTCGACGACCTTGTCCGCATAACCGCCGGTCTGCAGCAGGTCGGGCATCTCGTTGTTCTGGACCATGGTCGCGACCTGCTTGTCGATGTCATCCCAGTTGATGACCTGCAGGTTCACCTTGATCCCGGGGTACTTCGCGTTGAAGCTCGAAATCACCCCGTTCCAATACTTCTGCATGCTGCCGTCGCCGCTGCCGTAGTCCGCCACGACCAACTTGATCGTGCCGTCCTTCGGGGCGCCGGCGGGAGCGCCGGGCGCGGAGGCGCCGGGGGTCGCCCCCTTGCTGTCGTCGCTGTCGTCGTCCGACCCACCACACGCTGACAGAAGCAGTGCGGCCGACAGTCCTGTCGCCGCCAATGCCATCTGGTGCCGCTTCATCGCAGAACCGCCTTCATGCCTTCGGGAAAACAGGACCGTTGGGCAGGGTTTCGTGGCACTAAACCCCATGCGTGCACATGCGCAAAACTGTTCGCAACACGGATTTGGAGAAAACTCTTGAGCAGCATCGAGCATTTTGCGGACTCGCCGTGTCGGCAGTCAACACCTCGCCGGAAGAAAGGTCTACACCAATCCTGCGATTGGTTGGAGAGGTCGCGGCAGTTTGCCGGGCAATTCGTTACCCGTCCGGGCGCGGATGCGGAGAACCGGCGCGGAGGACGCCTATTGGATCTTGAAGTGGTCCATCGACGCTTCTTCGAATGATCCATTCCGGTTGTGCACGAATTTTGCATCGCGCAGGCCGGAGGGTTGGTTGGAGAAACGATTCGGCAGCACTGACAGGCGGCAATGCCCGGAGTTTCGGCCGGAATTTGGTGAGTCTCGGACCTGAACGACCCGAACAACCCCAACGGGCCCGAACGGACCCGAAGGACCCGCGGGTCAGACCCGGATGACCCGCACGCCCGCGTCCACGAACGCCGCGGTGGCCTCCTCGGGGGCGGCGGTGTCGGTCACGAGCACGCCGACCCGGTCCAGCGGGCAGATCCGGGCGAACGCGCGGCGGCCCAGCTTGGACGAGTCGGCGGCCACCACGACCCGACCGGCGCCGGCGGCCATCAACTGGTTGATGCTCGCCTCGCCCTCGTGGTGCGCGCTCGCGCCGTGCTCGACGTCGATCGCGTCGACGCCCAGGATGGCCACGTCCAGGGCCACCTCGCGCAGGATCCCGGTGGCGAGCGGGCCGATCAGCTCGTACGACTGCGGGCGCGCCACCCCGCCGGTGAGCACGATCTTCACGTGTCGCCGCACGGCGAGTTCGCCCGCGATGTTGAGCGCGTTGGTAACGATGGTGAACGCCTGCGCGTTCGAGTCGCCCTCGGTGTACAGATCGGCCCGGGCCACCAGCGCGCGGGCCACCTCGGTCATCGTGGTGCCACCGTTGATCCCGACCGTCTCCCCCGGCTTGACCAGGGCCGCCACCGCCTGCGCGATGCGCTGCTTCTCGGACGCGTGTCGGGCGGTCTTGTAGCGCAGCGGCAGGTCGTAGGAGACCGCGTGCGCGACCGCGCCGCCCCGGGTGCGGGTCAACATCTGCTGCTGCGCGAGCTGGTCCAGGTCGCGGCGGATCGTGGCGGGCGAGACGTCCAGCTCCGAGGCCACGTCCTCGACCTCCAGCCGGCCGTGCTTGGCCAGCAATTCGAGGAGTGCACCCCACCGCTCGTAACGACTCACTCGCGACCTCCCGCCAGGTCCGACAGCCCGCCCGACTCGTGTCGGATCGTTGCGACCATCCTCCCCGGCCACCCGCGCGTCACGCGTCGGGGGTTTCGGTGAGGTTGCGCTCACTCAACGATGCTGTTGCATGTTCATGTTTTCAACTGCTATCCAGTGAGCACAAACGCGCATTCTCGGATCCACCCGCCCTCGGGCCGACAATCTGCCCCATCTACCAGACTTGAGACGCCGATGCCGCACGTGAACATCACGCCGTCCGACCTGTCCGGCGCGGACTGCGTCGTCGCACTCGACGTCGGCGGCACCGACATCAAGGGCGGCGTCGTGGACGCGAACGGCGGCCTGGTCTACTCCGAGCGGCGCCCGACCGGACGCACCGACGGCCCCAACGCGGTGGTCGCGGGGATCGTCGACTTCGCCGAGGCACTGCGCGATCGCGCGGTCGAACTCGGAGGGGTGCCGCGCGCGGCGGGTGTGGTGGTGCCGGGCATCGTGGACGACGCGGCGGGCGTCGCGGTGTGGTCGGCCAGCATCCAGTGGCGCGAGGTGCCGCTGCGCTCGCTGGTCGCCGACCGGCTGGGGCTACCGGCGGCTTTGAGCCACGACGTGCGTACCGGCGCGCTCGCCGAGGGCCGGTTGGGCGCGGGGCGCGACTGCGACAATTTCCTGTTCGTGGCGATCGGCACCGGGCTCGCCTCGGTGCTGGTGCTCAACGGACGCCCCTACCCGGGCGCGCACGGGCAGGCCGGCGAGATCGGGCACATCACGGTGCGCCCCGGCGGGGGTAAATGTACGTGTGGGGCGGTCGGTTGTCTGGAGGCGCACTTCTCCGGACCCGCGATCGCGCACGCGTTCGCCGAGGCCGCGCCGGGCGACGACCCGCCGCTGAGCGCGGCCCAGGTGGTCGCCCGGGTCGCCGCGGGCGACCGGGTCGCGGCCGCGGTGTGGGGTCAGGGGTTGTCCGCGTTCGCGGACGGCCTGCTCACCGGACTCGCCCTGTACGACCCGAAGTTGCTGGTCATCGGCGGCGGACTCTCGCTCGCCGGGGAGCAGTTGTTCAGCCCCTTGCGGACGCTGCTCGCCGAGCGCGCCGTGGTCCAACACGTGCCGCCGCTGGTCACCGCGGCACTCGGAGACGAGGCCGGTTGCCGAGGCGCCGGACTGATCGCGTGGGACACCTTGGAGGTGCGCGGGTGACGGTGCTCGGCAATGCGCGCGTGGTGCTGCCCTCCGGGGTGGTCGACGGCGCTTCGGTGCACGTGGTGGGTGAACGGATCGCCTTCGCCGGCCCCGGTCGGCCGAACGGCTCGGAACCGGTGGTCGACCTCGCGGGCGGCTGGATCGTGCCCGGTTTCGTGGACATGCACGTGCACGGCGGCGGGGGTGGTTCGTACACCTCCGGCGATCCCGACGAGGCGCTGCGGGTGGCCGAATTCCATCGCTCGCACGGGACCACGACCACGGTCGCCAGCCTGGTCACCGCGTCCCCGGCGGACCTGCTGCGGATCGTGACCACGCTTTCCCCGCTCGTGCACGACGGCCTGCTGGCGGGGCTGCACCTGGAGGGCCCCTATCTGAGTGCGGCCCGCTGCGGCGCGCACGACCCGACCCAGTTGCGCGCGCCGGATCGGGACGAGGTCGGCACGCTGCTCAAGGTGGCGAACGGCGCGATTCGCATGGTCACCCTGGCCCCGGAGCTGCCGGGCGGGGTCGACCTGGTGCGCCGGCTCGCCGACGAGGGGGTGATCGCGGCGGTCGGGCACACCGACGGCACGCACCGGCAGACCCACGCGGCGCTGGCCGCGGGCGCGAGTGTGGCCACCCACCTGTTCAACGCGATGCGCAGCGTGCACCACCGCGAGCCGGGGCCGGTCACCGCGCTGCTCCAGGACAGCGACGCGGTGGTCGAGTTGATCAACGACGGCGTGCACCTGCACCCCAGCGTGGTCAACCTGGCGTACGCGAGCGCGGGCCCGGACCGGGTCGCCTTCATCACCGACGCGATGGGCGCGGCGGGCATGCCGGACGGCGTCTACCCGCTGGGCGTGATGACCGTGGACGTGGTGGACGGGGTGGCCCGGCTCGCCGGCGGCGACTCGATCGCGGGCAGCACGCTCACCCTGGACGGCGCGCTGCGCAACGGTGTCGCGGGCGGCCTGCCGATCGCCGACGTGGTGCGCTCGCTCTCGGCCACGCCCGCGCGGGCGCTCGGCCTGGCCGACCGGATCGGCGCCCTTGAGCCGGGCAAGCAGGCCGACCTGGTGGTCCTGGACGACGCGCTCCAGGTGCGCGCGGTGATGGTCGCGGGCGCGTGGGTGGACGAGCGCCGACCCTGATCGGGGCGATCCGGCCGCCGCGGGCGATGCCCGGGGCGGCCGGCGCTCAGGTCGGCGGGTAGCGCCGGGTCCAGCTCGTGTCCCCCGCCTCGGGGCCGTGCAGCGTGGTGCCCTGGGTCATCTCCATCGCGAAGTCGTCGGCCAGTTGCAGGATCGCACCGCGGCCCTCGAGTTCGGCGACCAGGTCGGCGGGCAGCACGGTGTCGCCGTGCATCGCGCCGAGCAGGTTGCCGCAGATCGACCCGGTCGAGTCGCTGTCCCCGCCGTGGTTGACCGCGAGCAGCAGTCCGGTGCGCATGTCGGGGGCCACCAGGGCGCAGTACAACCCGATCGACAGCGCCTCCTCGGCGGTCCAGCCCTGGCCCAGCTCCTCGACCCGCTCGGCCGAGGGCACCCCTGCGCGCACCGCGGTCAGCGCCGCCTCGATCGCCCGCGCCGTCTCGGCGTGCTCCGGACGGGACTTCACCAGCTCCAGGGCGATCCGTACGCCCTCCTCCAACGGCGCGCCCTGCATGACCGCGTGCACGATCACCGCGAACGCGCCCGCCGCGAGGTAGCCGGTGGGGTGTCCGTGGGTCAACACCGCGCATTCCACGGCGAGTTGGAAGACCAGTTCGGGCCGCCAGCCGACCAGCAGGCCGAACGGCGCGGAGCGCATGACCGCGCCGCAGCCCTTGGAGTCGGGGTTCTTGGGCCGCTCCAGCGTGCCCATCACGCTCTCGTCCTCCAGCCCGCGCAGGCACGCGGACCCGGGCGCGCGCGAGCTGTACAGCCACTCCTCGCGGACCAGCCAGCCCTCGTCCTTGCGCTCGTCGGGGCCCCATTCGCTCTGGGTGGCCTTCCAGCGCAGGTAGGCGCCGTGCAGGTCGGTCGGCGGATGCCAGGCCCCGGTGTCCCGGCGCACGTGCGCGCGGATCAGCCCCTCCACCGTGAACAGGGTCATCTGCGTGTCGTCGGTGATCGCGCCGCGTCGGTGGTACGCCGTCACGTAGCCGGCGACCCCGTCGGGTCCGTGCTGTTCGCGGATTTCCGCGAGACTCAGGAACTCGATCCCGGCACCGAGCGCGTCCCCGATCGCGCCGCCGACGAGAGCGCCCCGTACACGTGCCCGAAAGTCCTGCAAACGGTCTCTGGACCACAGTGCGGCCATGTGTGTTCTCCCTCCCCCGAAGCCCCACCGCAGCGTACCGGCGCGGGCCCGCCGGGGGGTCGCACACGCATCCGAGAGCACGTCGCCGGTGCCCGACCGCTCCTGCCCGGATGATCGTGGGGCGGGATAGGCTGCCGTTCCGAGGTGCAGGGCCTCGACGATTCCGATGGCCGCTACCCCGGCCCGATCGATCTCGGCACCCGGCTTGCCTCGCTGCTCGAGTCAGTCGATCCGGAAGTCGGCGCAGCCCTCCCGGATCCCATCGAACGGAACCGCTTGGTGGACGTCATGTCGGACCATCCCGCGCACGGCGCGGCGCTCTCTCCCGCGTCCGGATCCGCAGCCGGCCCGCGTGCGAGCGGCGACCGATCCGAACGCCGGGCGCGGACGATCATCGCCGAGCTGTGCTGTGCGGCGGTGGTGGCGATCGCGACGAGTCTGCCGATCCAGTACCTGGTCACCCACGCCGGGATGCCCAAGCCCAGGGTCATGATCGGGCCGGACAAGTCGGAGACGCTGTCCAAGTCGCTGATCCCGATCGAGTACGCGGCGCTCGGCGCCGCCGTGCTGCTCGGCCTGGTCGCGTTCCTGGTCGTGCGCGCCCGCGGCCGAGGACTCCTGGGGACCGTACTGTCCTGGATCCTGGTCACCGCGCTGCCCACGCTCGTGCTGGCGCTGCCGCTGTACGCGACGAAGTGGTACTACGGCGGGCTCGCGGGCGACAACTCCTTCCGCAGTCAGTACCTGACCCGGATGACCGACTCCCCGCGGCTGTCCGACATGAACTACGAGAACACCCCGCCGCTCTACCCCACCGGCTGGTTCTGGCTCGGCGGACGCTTCGCGAATCTGTTCGGCCTGGCCGGCTGGGAGGCGTACAAGCCGTTCACGATCCTGACCGCGGGGGTCACGGCCGCACTGGCGTTCACGTTGTGGAGCGCCATCGTCTCGCGCCGGATGGCCGTGGCGCTGAGCACTACGACCACGTTGGTGGGCCTGTCCGGGGCGTCGCCCGCGGTCAACGAGGGCTATGCCTGGGTGATCACCGGGCTGACCCCGCCGGTGATCGTCGCCGTCGCGTACATGCTGGCCCGGGGCACCCGGGACGAGCGCCCGGGTCGGCGCCCGAACAACCTCGCGGTGTTGCTCGGGATCGGCGTCTTCCTCGGCCTCTCCGCGCTCTTCTACACCCTGATCACCGGCTTCCTCACGTTGGTGATCGTGGGGTCGGCCGTCGTGGGGCTGCTGATCGCGCGCAAGCGGGAGGCCCACGACCCCGGCGCGGCTCCGTCCGGGTACACCCTGGGGACGGTGCTCGGCCGACTGCTCCCGATCGCGGGGGCGGCGGCGGTGCTCATCCTCCCGGTGTGGGTGCCGTATCTGCTCAAGTCGTTCGACCTCGGCATGCCCAAGAACGCGGCGCAGCACTACCTCTTCCCGGAGGGCGCGGCGTTCGCCACCCCGATGCTGGAGTTCACCCCCATCGGGGTGTTGTGCCTGATCGGCCTGGTCTGGCTGCTGTGGGCGGTCGGGTCGGGGGACATCATCGCGCGCGGGCTCGTGATCGGCGTCGCCGCTTGTTACGTGTGGTCGGTCCTGTCGTTCGTGGCGGGCGTCGCCGAGACCACCCTGCTGACCTTCCGGATGACCCCGATCCTCGAACTGTGCCTGGCCTGTGGCGGGGTGTTCGGGCTCGCCGCGGCGCTCGGGGCGCTCCGCCGCCGGGCGATGGAGCCCAGGATCGCGCGTACCGCGCTCGCCGTGGTCACCGTGCTCGCGGTGGCGTCGGGCGTGGTGGTGGCGCAGCAGTTCGTACGCTCCGACCACGGCTCGTTGGACCAGGCCCTCGGCGAGCCCTACCCGGACGGCAAGGGGCCGCGGATCCGGGACGAACCGGCGACCGGGGACACGCTGGCGGCGCTGGAGTTGGACGGCAAGTTGTTCAAGGCCATCTCGGCCGGCACCAAGCACAAGGCGCCCAACAAGACGATCCTGCTCACCGACAACTATCGGCTTCTCGCGATCAAGCCGTACTGGGGCTTCCTGGCCTATACGCCGCAATACTCGAACCCGCTGGGCGAGTTGGAGGCGCGGCAGAAGGAGGTCGCCCGCTGGGCCGCCGCCGGGTCGGCGCAGGATCTGGTCGAGCGCATGAAGGCGAGTCCGTGGCGGGCCCCGGACGCGATGCTCCTGCGCGCGCAGCCGGACGGGTATCACGCGACGATGGTCGTCGACTCGTTCCCGATGTCGCCGGAGAACCAGCAGCGCGACGTGGTTTTCCGCAAGCAGCTCCTGGACCCCAAGGTGTTCAACCTCGCCGTCGTCGGGCCGTACACCGTCGTGACGCTGCGCTGATCCGTCGGCTGCGTCCGCCCGCCGGCCCTCCCGGGGAAGGGGAGTCGGCGGGCGGACGTACGCGTGCTCAGCCCAGGATCGGCAGCATGATCCGGTCGACGTCCTCGTCGTGGCGGCGCGCGACGGCCTGCCGCTCGGCGTCCACCTCGCCGTAGGTGGTGGTGCGCTGCCGGGCGCGGCGGCCGAGCGAGGCGGCCATCGCCTCCAGTTCGGCGATCGACTTCTTCGAGCCGTTGTCGGCGCCGGCCATCCGGGAGATGGTCTCCTCCATGAGCGTGCCGCCCATGTCGTTGGCGCCGCCTTCGAGCATCAGGTTGGTGCCCTCGACGCCGAGCTTGACCCAGCTGGTCTGGATGTTGTCGATCTTGCCGTGCAGCAGGATGCGGGCCATCGCGTGCACGGCCCGGTTGTCCCGCAGGGTCGGGCCGGGGCGGGCGATGCCGGCCAGGTACACCGGCGCGTTCGTGTGCACGAAGGGCAGCGTGACGAACTCGGTGAAGCCACCGGTCTCGTCCTGGATCCGGCCGAGCAAGCGCAGGTGGCCGAGCCAGTGCGCGGGAGTGTCCACGTGGCCGTACATCATCGTCGAGGAGCTGCGGATGCCCAGTTCGTGCGCCGTCTTGACCACCTCGACCCAGGTCGCGGCGGGCAGCTTGCCCTTGGTCAGGATCCAGCGCACGTCGTCGTCCAGGATCTCGGCGGCGGTGCCGGGGATGGTGTCCAGGCCCGCCTCCTTGGCTGCGGTCAGCCAGTCGCGGATGGACATCCCGGTGCGGGTCGCGCCGTTGACCACCTCCATCGGCGAGAAGGCGTGCACGTGCATCCCCGGGACCCGCTTCTTGACCTCGCGGGCGATGTCGAAGTAGGCGGTGCCGGGCAGGTCGGGGTGGATGCCGCCCTGCATGCAGACCTCGGTCGCGCCGACCGCCCACGCCTGTTCGGCCCGCTCGCCCACCTGGTCCAGGGAGAGGGTGTACGCGTCGGCGTCGGTGCGCCGCTGGGCGAACGCGCAGAACCGGCAGCCGGTGTAGCAGACGTTGGTGAAGTTGATGTTGCGGTTGACGATGTAGGTGATCTCGTCGCCGTTCACCTCGCGTCGCAAGTCGTCGGCGATCCGGGCGAGTTCATCCATGGCGGGGCCGTCGCAGTGGAACAGCGCGAGGGCTTGGTCGTCGGTCAGCCGGGTCGGGTCGGCGGCGGCCTGGGCCAGTGCCTCGCGCACCTCCGAGTCGAGCCGGACCACCGCCCCGGTGGGGCCGGCGGCGACCTGCTCGCGCAGCGCGTCCCAGTCGCCGTAGACGTTGTCGAAGTCGTCGCGCCGGTCGGTGGTGCGGCCGGTGGTGTCGATCGTCTCGTGCAGGTCGGTGCGGCCTGACGCGGCGGCGAAGATGTCCTCGGGTTCCTGCCAGGGCAGGCCCTCGGGATTGCGGCCCTCGATTGCGAGACCGGTCTCCGGGTCGGACAGCGCGCGCACGTGCGGCAACACCCGGGGGTCCACCCACGGTTCGCCGCGCAGGATCACCTCGGGGTACACGTTCAGCCGCTCGTGCAGCGTGAAGCCCGCCTCGGCGGTGCGCGCCGCCAGGAACTCGATCTGCGGCCAGGCGAGTTCGGGATTGACGTGGTCGGGCGTGAGCGGCGAGACCCCGCCCCAGTCGTCGATGCCGGCCGCGATCATCCGCGCGTACTCGTCGCCGATCAGGTTCGGCGGCGCCTGGACGCGCATCTTCGGCCCGAGCACGATCCGCGAGACGGCGATCGCGGCGGCCAACTCGACCAGGTCGGCGTCGGGGGTGGCGCGCATCGCGGTGTCCGGCTTGGCGCGGAAGTTCTGCAGGATGACTTCCTGGATCGAGCCGTACTGCCGGGCGATCCTGCGCATCGCGAAGATCGACTCGGCCCGCTCGGTCATCGTCTCGCCGATGCCGATCAGCAGGCCGGTGGTGAACGGCACGTTGGAACGCCCGGCGTCCTCCAACACCCGCAGCCGCACGGCCGGTTCCTTGTCGGGCGAGCCGTAGTGCGGGCCGGAGGGCTCGGACCACAGCCGGGTCGCGGTGGTCTCCAGCATCATCCCCATCGACGCGCTGACCGGCTTGAGTCGTTGGAAGTCGGTCCAGGAGAGCACCCCGGGGTTCAGGTGCGGCAGCAGGCCGGTCTCCTCCAGGACCCGGATCGACATCGCCCGCACATAGGCGAGCGTGTCGTCGTATCCGTGCGCGTCCAGCCACTCGCGGGCCTCGGGCCAGCGGTCCTCGGGCCGGTCGCCGAGGGTGAACAGGGCTTCCTTGCAGCCGAGCGCGGCGCCGTCGCGGGCGATCTTGAGCACCTCGTCGGGGCTGAGGAACATCCCGTGGCCCTCGCGCCGGAGCTTGCCCGGGACGGTCACGAAGGTGCAGTAGTTGCAGCGGTCCCGACACAGCCGGGTGAGCGGGATGAACACCTTGCGGCTGTAGGTGATCACCCCGGCGCGGCCGACCGCCTCCAGACCGGCGTCGCGCACACGCGCGGCCGAGGCGCACAGGTCGGCCAGATCGGCGTCGCGGGCGTGCAGGAGCACGGCCGCCTCGGAGACGTCGAGCATGACCCCGTCGCGGGCGCGTCGCAGCGCGCGCCGCATCGAACTCTCGGTGGGACGTCCCTCGTTGGGAGTCGGGGTCATGCGACACCTCGCTGTCGTCGCTGCTGCGCGGGTTGGATCGGCGGACCGAGACGTGCTCCGCCCCACCGACATCCGGGAGCCGAGCCGACGTCGCCCCCGAAAGAACCAAGCGTAGGCGGCCCCGATCCATGCCCATCCCGACTCGTGTCGCACGTCACGTGGCGGGCGGCGTCCGCGCCGACAGCGCGTCGACCGGGGCCGGCGCGGACCCATTCGGGTGACCCCGGGACAGCTCGGTCGTTGAACCATGCGAACCGGACAAGGAACGAGCGTCTGCGGGAGGGTGTGGATGTCCCAGGCCGTGATCGACATCGATATCGCCGACTACAGTGAATGGCGGGCCGGGTTCGCCCGCGTCACGCCGATCGGAAGGGAGCCTGCGATGCCGACCGCCGAGTCCGAATACAGCACCCCCGTCATGCCCCGCCCAGAGCGCACCATCGAGGGGCTGCGGCGAGCAATCACGCTGCTCGCTCCACATTGGCTCCCGGAGATGGACCGCTCCCAACGCGAGGCCACCGCCACCGCACTGAAGATCAACCGCCTCGACCCCCTGCGCGCATGGCTCCGTCACTGGGCCGCGGTCGTCGAGATCGAACGCCACCCCGATCTCGCGTTCCGCTACCACCGCGCCGAGCAGGTCGACACCATCAGCGACGATGCCGAGGTGCGCGCCCGAGGTGTTCGGGTCGCCGAAGACCTGATGCGCGCCGCGTACGCGGCAGTCGAGACGTGAGCTGGAGCTGGGAATACCACCCCGATGAGCAGACCGTCGTCGGCGGAGCTCCCGAGGCGTTCATAGCCCAGGTCGAAACCAGAGCCGAGGAAATCGTCAGAGCCGCCGAGGCGCTCTACCTCGACGGCACCACGTACCAGGGACCGAATCCCCCGATGGGCACCGCCTATCCGGAAAGTGGCATGTTCCGCTACTTGATCGTCGTCCGTAGCGAAAGCGTCCTTGTGCTACAGGTGACCTACCTGCCCGCCTGACCACCACACCCGTCGTCTCCGGCCGTGGAGCGGCGGCGTACGGGAGGACCCCCGTACGCCGCCGGGTCTCGGGGCGGTCAGACCGAGACCGTGACCGTGTCCTTGCCGCTGCGGAGCAGGGTGCCGTTGGCGGCGCCGGTGGTCCGGCCGTCTCGGATGGTTTCGACGCCGTTGACGCGGACGCTGACCACGCCGGTGGATTCGCTCGTCAGGCGCGGGCTGTCGCCGGGCAGGTCGTGCATCAGGCGGGCCGGGCCGGAGCCGACCGTGGCCGGGTCGAACAGGACCAGGTCGGCGTGGAAGCCCTCGGCGATCCGGCCGCGGTCCTTGAGGCCGAAGAGTTCGGCGGGCTCGGTGGTGAGCATCTGCACCGCGCGCTCCAGCGAGACCAGCTTGCGCCCGCGCAGCATGTCGCCGAGGAAGCGGGTGGTGTAGGTCGCGCCGCACATGCGGTCCAGGTGCGCGCCGGCGTCCGAGCCGCCCAGGATCACGTGCTCGTTGTCCCACACCTGCTGCCGCAGATCCCACGACGCCTGGTCGTTGTCGGTGGGCATCGGCCACAACACCGTGCGCAGGTCGTCGTTGATGCAGATCTCGATCAGCGTCCAGAAGTCGTCCTGGCCGCGCTCCTTGGCGATGTCGGCGACCACCCGGCCGGACAGGCCCTCGTTCGCCTCGGAGTAGGTGTCGCCGATCACGTAGCGGCCGAAGTCGGCCAGTCGGCGAAAGACGCCCGCCTCGGGGCTGTCCGCGTTGCGCAACATCTCGGCGCGTACGTCGGC
This sequence comes from Embleya sp. NPDC020630, assembly GCF_044334985.1. Taxonomy (NCBI): domain Bacteria; kingdom Bacillati; phylum Actinomycetota; class Actinomycetes; order Kitasatosporales; family Streptomycetaceae; genus Embleya; species Embleya sp. NPDC020630. Next base: position 163,067 of record NZ_JBIRUB010000008.1, on the reverse strand, counting down.
GTCGCGCAGCTTGGCGATCCGCTCGGGCACCGGCAGGGACAGGATCGGGCCCCAGCCCGGGATCAGGTTGAGCGCGCAGTAGGTCAGGAACGACATGTTCATCGGGACCAGGACCGGCATGGTCAGGATCACGATCCGCCCGCCCGCCTCCTTGGCCTTCTCCGACGCGTAGATCTGCCGGGGGGCGCGGTCGGGCGCGGCCGAGTCGACGGTGAGCACGTTCCAGTTCATCGGGCGGCCGGCAGTGGTGGTCATCTTGACCAGCAGGTCGATCTCGTCGTCGGAGAACTTGTCCAGACAGCCGGCCACGATGACTTCGAGCTGGGTGCCCTCGTGCTTGCCGACCTCCTCGCACAGCGCCAGGATCTCGGCGGGCGTGGCGTGCCGCGAGGGCACCGGGTTGCCGTCGCCGTCGGTGTGGTTGGACTGGCCGGTGGAGAAGCCGAGCGCGCCGGCCTCCATCGCCTTGCCCAGTTCCGCCACCATGGCCGCGATTTGCTCGGGCGTGGCCTCCTTGCCGACCGAGTCGGCGCCCATCACGTAGCGGCGGATCGCACAGTGGCCGGCCATGAAGCCCGCGTTCACCGCGATCCGGCCCTCCAGCTTGTCCAGGTACTGGGCGAAGGTCTCCCAGCTCCAGTCCACGCCGTTCTCCAGCGCGGGCAGCGCCATGCCCTCGACCTTGGCCATCATCCGGCGCGTGTAGTCGGCGTCCTCGGCCTTGAGGGGCGCGAGGGTGAAGCCGCAGTTGCCGCCGATGATCGTGGTCACGCCGTGGTTGACCGAGGGGGTGGCGTACGGGTCCCAGTGCAGCTGGGCGTCGTAGTGGGTGTGCGGGTCGACGAAGCCGGGGGCCAGGACCAGGCCCTCGGCGTTCTCGGTGCTCGCGGCTTCCTCGGTGATGCCGCCGGCGGGGGTGACCGCGACGATGCGACCGTCCCTGATGCCCACGTCACCCAGGAAGGACGGCGCGCCCGTCCCGTCGACGACGGTGGCTCCGGTGATGACGTGGTCCAGCATGGCGAAGCTCCTCTGCCCTCGGTGTTGCTGCCCTCGGTGGTGCCTGCGCACGCGGCCGGCGCACCGCGTCCGCACGCGTGATCCGGCCGCCCCACGAAGCTGATGGTACGTCAGATATTCGGGGTCACCAGGGGTCCGCACGGGATGAGACGGGGCTCACCCGGGATATGCCACAGCGGCATATCCCGATGCTCCGAAAACGACGTCAGAAGAGCTTCACGCCGGCCATCCAGCCGCCGTCGACGACGATGTGGGTGCCGGTCATATAGGAACTGTCGGGCCCGGTGAGGTACAGCGCCGCGGCGGCGATCTCGTCGGGTTCGCCGATGCGGGCCAGAGGTATGCCGCCGAAGACCTCGCTCACCGGGTCCGGCTCGCCCGGCGCGGGCGGCCGGGTGGGCAGGCCCTCGATGTCCCCCGGATTGGTCATCGGGGTACGGACACCGCCCGGGCAGATCGCGTTGACCCGGATGTGCGGGGCGGCCTCCAGGGCGGCCACCCGGGTCATCGCCAGGACCGCGCCCTTGGTCGAGGCGTACGCGACCAGGCCCTCCATGCCGGCCAGGCCCGCGTAGGAGGCGATGTTCACGATCGTGCCCGGCCCGCCCGCCGCGCGCATCGCGGGCAGCGCCGACTTCATGCCCAGGAACGTGCCGAGCTGGTTCACCTCGACGATCCGCAGATATGCCTCCCGGGACATCTCCTCGATCGGCTCGAAGGCCAGGATCCCGGCGTTGTTGACCAGTCCGTCGAGCCGGCCGAACGCGGCGACGGCGGCCTCCACCGCCCGCCGCCAGTCGTCCTCGTTCGACACGTCCAGGTGCACGTAGCGCGCCGCGTCGCCGATCTCCTTCGCCGCCGCCTCGCCCGCCTCGTCCAGGATGTCGCCGAGGACCACCCGCGCGCCCTCGGCCGCGAACAGGCGGGCCTCGGCCACGCCCTGTCCGCGTGCCGCGCCGGTGATCAGGACCACCCTGCCGTCCAGCTTGCCCATGCGAAGACCTTTCGGAGAAGGGGACTGATGGTGCGTCAGGACAGGTGCGGAGCCACCTCGGCGGCGAACCGGGCGATCTGGTCCAGCAGTTCGGCCAGGTCCCGGCTGCGGAAGCGGACCTGGATCTGGTTCGCGCCCTGCTCCCCGTACCAGCGCAGCGACTCGGCGATCTTGTCCGCGCCGCCGGTGAGGGTGTGTGCGCCGACGTCCCAGCCGGCCTCGCCGACGTAGATCATCTCGGTGATCGCGCCGATGTCCAGGCGCTCGTCCGCGCGGCCGAACTCCTCGCGGTAGCGCCGCAGTTCGGCCAGCTGTGCCGGGTAGGTCTCGCGCGGGCTGCCCTGCGGCAGCCAGCCGTCGCCGTACTTGGCCACCCGCTTGAGCGCGGCGCCGGCCGAGCCGCCGATCCAGATCGGCGGGCGGGGGGTCTGCACCGGACGCGGCCGGGCGCCCATGTCGTCCACCCGCCAGTGCTGCCCCGCGAAGGTCACGTATTCCTCGCGCAGCGCCAGGTCGAGCAGTTCCAGTGCCTCGTTCAGCGCCTTGCCCCGGGTCTTGAAGTCGACCCCGAGCATCTCGAACTCGGCCTCGACGTGGCCCGCGCCGGCGCCGACGATGGCGCGGCCCTTCGAGATCCGGTCCAGCGTGGCGAACGCCTTGGCGGACATCATCGGGTGCCGGTAGGCGAGCACCGACACGTGACTGATCAGCCGGATCCGCTCGGTGACGCCGGCCAGCCAGCCGAGCGTGGTCATCGTGTCCCACCACTCGGTGCCCATCGCGCCGGCGTGGCTGCGCGGGATCGCGGTGTGGTCGCAGACCGCGATGTAGGCGAAGCCGGCCCGGTCGCAGGCGCGGGCGAGCGCGGCGAGTTCGTCGGGTCCGGCGCCGTCCTCCCAGGCTTCCGCGTACAGCCGGCTCTGCGACTGGATGGGCAGCTGCATGCCGACGTGCAGGGTGCCCGGGGGCAGGATCGCGGCCATGGGAGTGCCTCCGAAGGTGCGAGAGGAGTCGAGCGGGGGCTCGGGGAAACAGGTCGGGCGAGATCGACGGACATCGATGGACTGTGCCGAACGCGTGTCACATACTCCGATCTAACGGGTCGTCAGACAAGGCCGAAAGACCGCTCCAGGAGGAACCGCACCGTGATCAACACCACCGACCCGAGCATCGACGCGGCCGAGGAGCGCATGCGCCTGGAGGTGGACGAGGGCACGGGCATCGCGTCGTTGACCCTGTGCCGGCCGGAGAAGTTGAACGCGTGGAGCTGGGAGGCGACCCGGCAGTTGGGCATCATGGCCGACCGGATCCGCTTCGACGAGCGCGTCCGGGTGGTGCTGCTGCGGGCCGAGGGGCGGGCGTTTTGCGCGGGCATCGACGTGACCGCGCCCGGCGGTGCGATCACCGGGCGCTCGGGGGCGGAGCGCACACGCAACTACTACGAGGGTCTGCGCTGGGTACACGAGCGGTTTCGCGCCTTCGCGCGGCTGCCGCAACCGGTGGTGGCGGCCGTCCAGGGCTACTGCCTGGGCTTCGGGTTCGAGTTGGCGCTGATGGCGGACATCCGGATCGCGGCGGACGATGCGCGGTTCGCGCTGCCCGAGGCGCAGATCGGGGTCGCGGTGGACGCCGGCGGCGACATCCGCATCGCCCGCGAGGCCGGCGCCGGGTGGGCCAAGCTGCTGTCGCTGACCGGGCGACGGATCGACGCGGCGCTGGCCGCGCGGCTGAACCTGGTCCAGGAGGTGGTGCCGACGGCCGACCTGGACCAGGCCGCACGGGCCGTGGCGGAGGAGATCGCGGCCAACGCGCCCCTGGCGGTACAGGGCATCAAACGCAGCATCGACACCTTCGCCGACGCGAACCTGGACGCGGCCCTGGGCCTGACCGCGATGTCGGCGGCACTGACCCTGGTATCGGACGACTCGGTGGCGGGCTACGCGGCCAAGGCCGCCCGCCGTCCGGCGCAGTTCGAGGGGAAATAGGAACCGGCCGCGATCCGTTCGGCAAACCCCTTGATGTCCGCTTTGGGCGGAAGTATTCTGAAAGAAGCCTACGGGGCGAGCGAGGGAGCTTGACCGGACAGCGCCTTCGGAGTGGTTGGCCGAGGACGGATGGTCAGGCTGAGAGGCCCGAAAGTCGAATGGACCGGAAGGCGACCCCTAGCACCTGTTCGGACAATGCCGACGCAGGGAGCCCACCTCGTAGGTTTTTGTTCGCGTGACGCTCGTGCTCGACCTCGGTCGACACGGGCGTTTTGTCGTCGCGCCACCGGCCGCTCGGCCCGAAGGGCCGGCGGCTCGGCGGCTCGGCGGGCGCGGGGTTCAGCGGCGGGTCGCCTCTTCGGCGGCCCGGGCCCGGAGTTCGAACTTCAGGACCTTGCCGCCCGGGTTGCGGGGAAGTTCGGTGACGAATTCGACCGTGCGCGGCACCTTGTAGTTGGCCATCTCGCGGCGGCAGAACGTGATGATCTCGTCGGCGGTGACCTCGGCGCCGGGACGCAGCAGCAGGTAGGCCTTGCCGACCTCGCCCATCCGCGCATCCGGGACGCCGACCACCGCGGCCTCCGAGATCGCCGGGTGCCCCGCCAGGACCGACTCGATCTCCGCCGGGTAGGCGTTGAACCCGCCGACGATGAACATGTCCTTGATCCGGTCGGTGATCCGCAGATTGCCCTGCTCGTCCAGGACGCCCACGTCGCCGGTGTGCAGCCAGCCGTCCGCGTCCACCGCCTTCGCGGTCTCCTCGACGTCCTCGAAGTAGCCCGTCATCACGTTGTATCCGCGCACCCACACCTCGCCCGACTCGCCGACCGCCGTCGGCTTGCCGTCCGCGTCCACGGTGATCACCTCGACGCCCGGGATGGCCCGGCCCGAGGTGGACGAGATGGTCTCGGCCGAGTCGCCCTGGCGGCACATCGTGGCGGTGCCGCACGACTCGGTCAGCCCGTACGCGGTCAGCACCGAGTCGAAGCCCAGCTCCTCGGCCATCCGGGTGACCAGGGACAACGGCACCGCCGCCGCCCCGGTGACCGCGAGCCGCAGCGAGGACAGGTCGTAGCCGGTCGCCCCCTCCCGCGCCACCGCGTCGAGCAGCGAGGTGTAGATGGTCGGCGCGCCCGGCAGCACGGTGACCTTCTCCTGCTGGATCAGCGCCATCGTGGCATCCGCGTCGAAGACCGCCTGCGGGATCAGCGTGGCGCCCTTGATCAGGCTCGCGATGATCCCGGCCTTGTACCCGAAGGTGTGGAAGAAGGGGCTGACCACGAGATACCGGTCGCCCTCGGTGACCCCGACCACCGAAGCCCAGGTGTCGAACACCCGCAACGTCTGGGCCTGCGTGGTCATCACGCCCTTGGGCGCGCCGGTGGTGCCGGAGGTGAAGATGATGTCGCCGGTGTCGTCCGGGGCCACGCTCGCCTTGCGGGCGTCCACCTCGGCTGCGGTGATGTGGTCGCCGCCGGTCAGGAAGTCGGCCCAGGAAACGCAGTCGTCCGGCGCGGCGTCCGCGAGTACGACCACCCGGCCCAGGTCCGGCAGGTCCGCGAACGGCCGGCCCTCGGCGGCGCCGCCCGCCGCCTGGCGCAACATCCCGACATAGGACGCGCCGAGGAAGGTGCCCGAGACGAACAGCAGCCTGGCGTGCGTCTTGGCCAGCACGTACTTGGCCTCGGCGCCCTTGTACCGGGTGTTCATCGGCACCACGACGCCGCCGGCGGTGAGCGCGCCGAGCGCGGCCACCATCCAGTCCAGCGAGTTCGGCGCCCACACGCCGACCCGGTCGCCCCTGCCGACGCCGGCCGCGATGGCGGCGGCCGCGGCGCGCCGGACGCGGTCCCGCAGTTCGGTGTAGGTGACCCGTACATTGCCGTCCACCACGGCCTCACGGTCACCGAAGCGGTCCGCCGCGCTGTCGACGAGAGCAGGAATGCTGCCCCACTCGAGGTCCCCTTGCATGATCGCTCCCGGAGAGGCCAGAGGTTGATTGAACCTGACGGTACGTCAGATCATGGCGGCGAGGGAAGCGGCATCGCGGCGATCGAGACGCACACCACCGCGAAGCGGTGGCGACCGATGATTGAAGGCTGACTATGCGCAAGTTCGAGACGCTGGGCTATGAGCAGGAGAACGGCGTCGCGTGGGTGACGCTGAACCGCCCCGACCGGCACAACGCGTTCGACATCACCATGATCGACGAGTTGCACACGTTGTGGCGGGACCTGCGGCACGACGACGAGGTGCGCTGCGTGGTGCTCACCGGCGCGGGCGACAAGGCGTTCTGCACGGGCATCGACCGCGGTGTGGACATCCCGCAGCCGTCGTCGCCGTACATGATGGACGACCCGATGCTCCGGGTCGGCCCGAAGTTCTCCGACCTGTGGAAGCCGGTGATCGTCGCGGTCAACGGGATGGCCTGCGGCGGCGCGTTCTATCTGCTGGGCGAGTGCGAGTTCGCGATCGCCGCGGAGGGGGCGACGTTCTTCGACCCGCACACCACGTACGGCATGGTCTCCGGGTTCGAGTCGATGCATCTGGCGCAGCGCATGCCGCTGGGCGAGGTCATGCGGCTGACCCTTCTCGGCAACGCCGAGCGGATGAGCGCCCAGCGGGCGTACGAGACGGGCCTGGTCTCGCAGGTGGTCCCCGCCGCGGACCTGCTCGACACCGCCCGCTGGGCCGCCGAGACCATCGCGTCCTATCCCCCACACGGCGTCCAGGGCTCGATCCGCGCGATCTGGGCGGCCCGCGACCTCACCCGCGCCCAGGCCCTGACCATGGCTCCGCACCTGATCGAACTGGGCAACCTGGACTGGTCCGAGCAGGCGGGCCTGTTCCAGGGCCGCAGCAGGGAGTTCCGGGTGCGCTGAGGCCACCACGTGCCCCCGGGGTCGTCGCTACCGCTCCGGGGACCCGCCGCGCCCGACGTCGCGCGAACGGCCGGACGAGAAGGTGCCACGAGCCGAATCGGCCGCCGCGTCGGACCACCCCGGCGCGGCCGGCCACGGATGCACGCCGAGCGCCCGCCCGTCGGGGGCGGGATCCATCGCGGGGAGCTCCCGCGAGGGCCTGGCCCGCACCCCGTCGCCGGCCGCGACGGCCCGACCGATGGCCTCCTCGAGCGCGCCGCCGGGCCGTACCCTCCGGTCGTAGGCGCGACGGGCGCGCATCTGCACCCGGCGCGGCACGGGCGCGGCCAGGCCCTTCGCCGCGACGACCGCGATGCGCGCCACGCCCGCACCGCCCGTCACGCCCGCGCTGCTCGCCGCACCCGCCCCCGAGACATCCCGCCCCCTGACCTCGCTCGCGGATCCCGGCTCGCCGCCCCCCGACACCCCGGAACCGCCGGCCCCCGCCCCCGACTTGGCCACCCCCGCAACGACGTCGACCACGTCGTCGGTGACCTCGACCGGCCTCGGCGGCTCCCAGGGCCGGACCCACGCGGGCCCCCGCGCCGGCTTCGGCGCCAAGCCGACGTGGTGCAGTTCGGCGTGCCCGAACCGCACCAGGTCCTTCGCGCGCACCACCCGCGACCCGCGCAGCACCCGGGCCTCGTTGCGCTTGGAGGCGGCGCCCGCCCACCACACCCCGTAGGCCGCGCGCAGGCTCAGGAACTCCGGATTGGCCTCCGCGCCCGGCACCGTGCGCCCGAGTTCGCCGAACATCGGCCCGAAGAAGGCGCCCGGGTAGCGCCGCCTGCCGGCACTCCACGGCCGATGCAGCGCCGGCGGCGTGCGGTTGAGCACCCACGCCTCGTCCATGAGCCGGTCCGACGGCTCGTCCAAGGGACGATCGCCGACAGAGTGATAGCGGGCGTAGCCGAACAGGGGCGGCCGTACCCCGGGAGGAACCGCCCCGGACTCGACGAATCGGTTGCCCTCGGGGATCTCGCCCCGGCGAAGCCGGCGCAGAATCGTCCGGCGGCGCTCGTACTCGTGGATCATCTGCGGCCATTCGTCGGCCGAGATCGCCCGGGCCAGGCGGGCCGCGAAGGAGGCGCGGCGGCGGAGTTCGTCCGCGCCCGAGGACGATCGCACACCGTCGCGCACGACCGGCGGGCGCAACTCGCCCGACGCGAGCCGCCGCCACATCTCGGCCTCGGTCGCGGGCGGATCGGGCTCGGCGTCGCCGCCCTCCTTCATGGTCCACAGCTTCGGCATGGCGTAGATCCCGCCGTCCGGGCCGATCCGGGGCCACCAGGTGACCGTCATCCTCGCGCGTGCCTGGACCTCGTTTGCGGTGAGCCGGTGCAGCACGCGCAGCACGCCGATGACCGCGCGGTAGACGGGGACCCGGCGGCGCATCCGGCGATACTCGACCCGGAACCGCTCGTCGCTCTCCAACCACGCGCTGCCCCGCAGCCTGCGTCCGCGCAGGTGATCGGTGACGGCGTTGGGCATGGCGACTCCTTCCGCTCCACACGGTGTCGGGAAGGTAGGGCCCTGGATCGATGGTCCCATCGGACGAATCGCGCGTCTCTCCGGGGTCGTGCCGATCCTCGCAGGTCGAGCACCGCCCCGGGAACACGAATGCCCCCGATTCGCCAGGGAACCGGGGGCGTTCGCGCGTGACGACGGCCGCCTGATGCGTCGTCAGTCCAACGGGGTGGGTCAGAACGCGGGTGTGGGCGGGGCCGGCGCGTCGCCGAGCAGGTCCGCCGCGATCCGGTCGCGGTGTACGCCCGCGTCGCCCCACGCGGTGCCCAGCGCCCAGGCGCGCTTCATGAACAGTTGCAGGTCGTGTTCCTCGGTGTAGCCGATCGCGCCGTGCACCTGGAGGCAGTTGCGGGCCGCGAGGTCGGCCGCCTCGCCCGCGTAGATCTTCGCCATCGACACGTCGCGGGCGGCCGAGGGCAGGTCGCGGGCCAGCGAGTAGGCGGCGCGCAGCACCACGGGGCGGGCGAACTCCAGTTTGATCAGCACGTTGGCCAGGTGGTGCTGGACCGACTGGTGCGAGCCGATCGGCACGCCGCGCTGGACCCGCTGCTTGGCGTACTCGACGGTGGTGTCCAGCATCCGCCGGGTCAGGCCGAGCAGTTGCGCCGCGGCGCCGAGCGCGCCCCGGTCCGCCGCCCGGGCCAGCGCGCGCTGTGTACCCGAGGCCACCAGAGTGCGTGCGGTCGGCGTGAAGTCGACCGTGAAGAGCTTGCGGCTGCGGTCGACCGAGCGCTGCGCGGTCAGCACGCAGTCGGCCGGCGTCACCACGTGCAGGTCGCCGTCGGCCAGGCCGATCACCAGGACGTCGGCGGCCGCCGCCTCGACCGCGAGGCGCTGTCCGGGCAGCAGCACGGAGGCCGCCGCCCGACCGGCCGCGATCTCGGCCAACCACCCGGCGTCGGGAGCGAACTCGGCCAGCAGACCGGCCGCGACCGCGGATTCCAGCAGCGGTTCGGGCAGCGCGGCCCGGCCGGCCTCGACCAGCACGGCAGCCAGTTCCTCGTCGCCCATGCCCAGGCCGTCGTGCTCCTCCGGAACCACGATGCCGGTCACGCCGACCTTGGCGAGTTCGACCCAGCGCGCGGAGATCGCGGTGTCGGCGGCCCACGCGGCGCGCACGTCCGCCGTGGTGCACCGGTCGGCGAGGAAGTCGCGGACCGTGTCGCGGAACAGTTCCTGGTCTTCGGTGTATGCGAGGCGCATCGTCGGGACCCTTCTACTTCGCTCGGGGCAGGCCGAGGATGCGCTCGGCGATCGTGTTGCGCTGGATCTCGTTGGTGCCGGCGTAGATCGGCCCGCCGAGCGCGAACAGGAAGCCGTCCAGCCAGCCGCCGTCGCCGTCGTCCAGCTCGCCCGCCTCGCCGAGCAGGCGCAGCGCGGTCGCGTGCAGCTCGACGTCCATCTCGGACCAGAAGACCTTGTTGATCGAGGAGTCGGCGCCGATCGCGCCGCCCGCCTGGAGCTTGGTGACCGTGCCGAAGGTGAACAGCCGGTACGCGTCCGCGTCCATCCAGGCCCGCACCACCGCGTCCCGCTCGGCCGCGCGCGGGTCGCGCCTGTACAGCTCGATCAGCCGGTTCGCGGGGGCCACGAAGCGGCCCGGGCTGCGCAGGTTGAGGCCGCGCTCGCTGCCGGTGGTGGCGATCATGATCTTCCAGCCCTCGTCCACCCCGCCGAGCACGTCGGCGTCGGGGACGAAGACGTCGTCCAGGAAGACCTCGGCGAAGCCCGGCTCGCCGTCCAGCTGCGGGATCGGCCGCACCGTCACGCCCTCGGCGGCGAGGTCGACCATGAAGTAGGTCAGGCCGCGGTGCCGCTGCGCCTGGGGGTCGGTGCGGAACAGGCCGAACAGGCGGTGCCCGTAGGTGCCGCGCGAGCTCCAGATCTTCTGGCCGCTGAGCCGCCAGCCGCCGCGCTCCTCGTCCCGCTCCGCGCGCGAGCGCACGTTGGCCAGGTCGGAACCGGCCTCGGGCTCGGACCAGCCCTGGACCCAGATCTCCTCGCCGGCGGCCATCGCGGGCAGGTAACGGTCCTGCTGCTCCCGGGTGCCGAACTCGAAGAGGGTCGGGGCGAACAGGAAGATGCCGTTCTGGCTGACCCGGCCGGGGGCGCCGGCGCGGTAGTACTCCTCCTCGAAGATCAGCCACTCCGTCAGACCCGCCTCGCGCCCGCCGTACTCCCAGGGCCAGGACACCACCGCCCAGCGCGCGTCGAAGAGCTTGCGCTCCCACGCGCGGTGGGCCATGAAGCCCTCGCGGGTGTCCATCGACGGCAGTGGCTCGGCGGGCACGTTGGCGGTCAGCCACGCGCGCGCCTCCCGGCGGAACTCCTGCTCCTGCTCGGTGAATTCGAGATCCACTGGGCGACTCCCTCGACGGGTGTGAGACCGAGGACACACAGGTCGAAACCCGGTCGGACACGGGTAGCATAACTGACGGGTCGTCAGGTTAGCTGCTGTACGCGGTGTGGCGACAGCGTGCGCGGCGTGTGATCGGACACGCGGACCGAGGCGGTCGGCCGCGGAAACAACGAGGATCAAAGGAGGCCCCAGTGGCCGAGGCATACATCGTCGACGCGGTCCGTACGCCGGTCGGTCGCAAGAAGGGCAGCCTGTCCGGGGTACATCCGGCCGACCTGGGCGCGCACGCGCTCACCGCGCTGGTCGAGCGCAGCGGCATCGACCCGGACGTGGTCGAGGACGTGGTCTTCGGCTGCGTGGACACCATCGGCCCGCAGGCGGGCGACATCGCCCGTACCGCGTGGCTCGCCGCCGGCTACAGCGAGGCGGTGCCCGGGGTCACCATCGACCGGCAGTGCGGCTCCTCGCAGCAGGCGATCCACTTCGCCGCGCAGGGTGTGCTGTCCGGCACCCAGGACGTGGTGATCGCCGGCGGCGTGCAGAACATGAACCAGATCCCCATCGGCGCGGCGATGACCTCGGCGAAGCCGCTCGGTTTCACCGACCCGTTCTCCGGCTCCAAGGGCTGGGCGGCGCGCTACGGCGACGAGCCCGTCGACCAGTTCCACGGCGCCGAGCTGATCGCGAAGCGGTGGGACATCTCCCGCGAGGAGATGGAGCACTTCGCGCTCGCGTCGCACGAGCGGGCGATCCACGCGATCGACAACGGGTGGTTCGAGAAGGAGATCGCGCCGATCGACGTGGACGGCACCGTGGTCTCGGTCGACGAGCCGCCGCGCCGGGGCACCACCCTGGAGAAGATGGCGGAGCTGAAGGTGCTGATGGAGGGCGGCCGGATGACCGCCGCAGTCGCGTCGCAGATCTCCGACGGGGCGGCGGCGCTGCTGATCGTCTCGGAGCGGGCGCTCAAGCGCCACGGCCTCACCCCGCGCGCCCGGATCCACCACATGAGCGTGCGCGGCGCGTCCCCGATCGAGATGCTGTCCGCGCCGATCCCGGCCACGGAGTACGCCTTCGCCAAGTGCGGCCTGGGCATCGACGACATCGACGCGGTCGAGATCAACGAGGCGTTCGCACCGGTGGTGCTGTCCTGGATGAAGGACATCAAGGCCCCGCACGAGAAGGTCAATCCCAACGGCGGCGCGATCGCCTTGGGCCACCCGCTCGGCGCCACCGGCGCCCGCCTGATGACCACCCTGCTGCACCACCTGGAGCGCACCGGAGGCCGCTACGGCCTGCAAACCATGTGCGAGGGCGGCGGCCAGGCCAACGTCACGATCATCGAACGCCTGGGCTGACCCCTTCGCCCGCGCGCTTCGCGGCGAACATGAAGGAGCGCGGCCACCGGGGGGAACGGTGGCCGCGCTCGCTGGGGGGAGGTGCCGGATCAGAACTGGCGCTGGTATCCCTGGCGTTCGTACGTCGGGTACTGGGCGGCCGGCTGCGGGGCGTGGACCCGCGGGACGCGGCTGGGCCACCAGTTGGCCCGGCCCAGGATGGTCATCAGCGAGGGCAGGATCACGATCCGAACCACGATCGCGTCGATCAGGACCGCGGCGGCCAGGCCGACGCCCATCTGCTTCATGTCGAGCATGCTCAGCGTGCCGAAGACCCCGAAGACCGAGACCATCACGATCGCCGCGCTGGTGATCACGCCGGCCGAGCTGGTGATGCCGCGCTCGACCGCCGCCTTGGTGGACATCCCCTGCATGGCCGCCTCGCGGATCCGGCTGACCACGAAGACGTGGTAGTCCATCGACAGGCCGAACAGGACCACGAACAGGAACAGCGGCAGCCAGGAGATGATCGCGCCGCTGGAGTGGAAGTCCAGGTACTTCTCGGCCCAGGTGTGCTGGAAGACCACGACCAGGAAGCCGAAGGAGGCCAGCGCGGAGAGCAGGTTGATCGCGATCGCGGTGAGCGCGACCACCACCGAGCGGAACGTCACCGACATCATCACGAAGGTCAGCAGCAGCACGAAGCCGATCACCAGCGGCAACTTGTCCTGCACGTGGTCGGCGAAGTCCTTGTTCAGCGCCGTCTCGCCGGAGACCGCGAACTCCGCTCCCGCCACGGTGCCGACGGTGTTCGGCAGCACGGTGTCCCGCAGTTGCTTCAGCGCCGTCTTGGCCTCCTTGGAGCTGGAGATGTGCGGCACGATCACGTCGGCCTTGAACGCGCGGCCGTCCTGGGAGACCAGCACCTCGACCGGGTCCTTGGCGAACAGCGGGTTGGTGCGGGTCTGCGCGATCGCCTTGTCCAGGGCGGCGCGGGTCTCCTTCTCCTTGCCGGCCGGGGCGAGGGCGATCAGGTTGTACGGGCTGTGCTTGCTCGGGTAGGCGTCGGTCATCCGGTCGTAGGTCTGCATCGTGGCCATCGAGCGGGGGAAGTCGTCGTCGGAGGTGTTCTGCAGCTTCATGTCGAAGGTCGGCAGGGCCAGCGCGCCGAGGGCGATCACCGACACGAGCAGAGTGGTCTTGGGGTGGTTCAGCGCCGGGCGCAGCATGGCCTTCCACACGCGCGGCTCGCGGTCCGCGCGGGCGGTCAGCCGCCACAGGATCGGCACCCGGGGCCGGTCGATCTTGTTGCCCAGCTTGGCGAGCAGCGCGGGCAGCACGGTGAGCGAGCCGACCATGGCGACCGCGACCACGATGATGCCGCCGGTGGCCAGGCTGGAGAAGATCGCGTCGTCGGCGATGTACATGCCGGCCATCGAGACGATCACCGCGATCGCGGAGACCACCACGGCGTGTCCGGAGGTGGCGGCGGCGATCTCGATCGCATCGATCCGGCCGCGGCCCTTGGCCCGCTCCTCACGCTCGCGCTTGACGTAGAAGAGCGAGTAGTCGACGCCGACCGCCATGCCCATCATCAAGATGATGCTGGACACGGTGCCCGCGTCGGGCACGAGCGTGGAGGCGAGGCCGTACAGACCGATCGAGGCACCCACCGCGGAGATGGCCAACAGCACCGGCACCGCGGCGGCGATCATCGCGCCGAACGCGACCATCAGGATGACCAACGTGATCGGCAGGCTGAACAGTTCGGCTTTGCCGAGGTCCTCGGCGATCTGGTCCTGGATGCCCTTGCCGAGCGAGGCGTCACCGATCTCCTCGACCCGCAGGTCGGGGTGTTCCTTCTGGACGCTCGCCGTCGCCTTCAGCAACGGGTCGATGTGGTCCTTGGCCTTCTCGGCGTCACCCTTCATGGTGAGCGGCACAAGGAGCGCCTTGCCGTTCGTGGCCGGGATCGGCTCGGAGACCTCGGCGACCTCGGGCAGTGCCTTCAGCTTGGTGGTGACCTCGGCCGCGATCTTGTTCGCCACGGTCCGGTCCAGCGCGCCGCTCTTCGCGGTGATCAGCACGTTCTCACTCGCCGCGCCGTCCAGGCCGTACTGCTTGGCGATCGCGTCGGCCCGGCCGGACTGGCCGGTGCGCATGTCGGCCTTGGTGGTCTTCTCGGTACCCGCCGCGCCGCCGACGACCAGGCAGACGGCGACGAACACGATCCACATGGTGATCGCCCGCCACGGGTGGGTGGCGCTCCATCGTGCGACACGAACGGTCGCCGGCTGCTTGGCCATTGTCAGGTCCCCTCTTGAATGCGCTCTGCTTCCCGCTGACAGTTCGAGTCTGTCGGCGGACGGGTCGCGGAACACTGCGCCGGGACCCCGAGCAGGGGTGGGTCCAGACCCACCCCCCGGAGCGGCGAGGGCGCCGGCGGGGCGGGGTTGTTTGTGGCGAACTCGGCCGAATACGGCCGGACATGCCGCCGGCACCGCCCACGGAGGGGCGGTGCCGGCGGTGGGGCAGCCCGAGGTCAGACCCGGGCGGCCTCCAGGTCGTACAGGATCCCGCTCGCCTGCGCGGTGATCCGGTCGATCAACTCGGCGCACGAGGGCAGGTCCTCGATCACCCCGACCACCTGGCCGGAGGCCATCACGCCCAGGTCCGGTCGGCCGTCCACCATCGCGGCCTTGAGCAGCATCGGCGTGTTGGCCGCCATCAGCACCTGCGGCCAGCTCAACCCCTGCGACTTCTTCATCGCCAGGCCCTCGCGGGCCATGTCGGTGAGCCTGGCGCCGCTGAGCTTGCGGAACCGCAGCGCGTTGGCGATCGAGCGCGGATAGCGGGCGAGCACCGAACGCTGTTCGAGCCGCTTGACGAAGTCGGTGGCCAGCACCCGGTGCGGGACGCCGTCCACTTCCTTGGACACCACCGTGCCGGTGACGTCGGTGGCGAGGTAGACGTCCTTGACCGCGTTGCCCACGGGGCTGTCCGAGGTGAGCAGGAAGCGGGTGCCCATCGCGATCGCGTCGGCGCCGTACGCGAGCGCCGCGACCAGGCCGCGCCCGTCGAAGAAGCCGCCGGCCGCGATCACCGTGACGTCGCTGCCCCGGAGCACGTCGGTGACCTGCGGCAGGAGCAGCGTGGTCGGGATCGAGCCGGTGTGGCCGCCGCCCTCGCCGCCCTGCACGATCACCCCGTCGACGCCCCACTCGGCGACCTTCTGCGCGTGCCGCTTGGCGCCGATCGAGGGCACCACCAGCATGCCGAGGTCGTGCGCCCGTGCGATCAGGTCCTTCTTCGGCGCCTGCGCGAACGACGCGACCGTGATGCCCTCGCGGCCCATCAGGTCGATCCGCTCGGCCGCGTCCGGCGCGTCCGCGCGCAGGTTGACCGCGAACGGCTTGGCGGTGCGCTTCTTCACCGCCGCGATCGCCGCGACCAACTCCTCGTAGGTCATCGTGGCCGAGGCCAGGATGCCCAGGCCGCCCGCCTCGGCGGTGGCCGCGACCAGGCTCGGGTAGGACACGTAGCCCATGCCGGTCTGCACGACCGGATACTCGACGCCGAACTTCGCGGTGAAGCCGTTCCGCAGCGCCGGGTGCAGGCCGGCAGTCCCGCTCGCGCCGAACGCCCCGCTCACGCCGGCACCTCGCGCAGGCGCATCCCGCGCGGGTCCAACACCTCGCGCACGATCCGCAGTTCCTCGTCCGAGGGCACCCGCGAGGTGGGCACCTCGGCCGGGACCACCAGTTCGAAGCCGGTCGCCGCGACCACCTCGTCGACGCTCACCCCGGGGTGCACCGACCGCAGCCGCATGACCTTGGTGTCGGTCTCGAAGTCGAGCACGCACAGGTTGGTGACGACCCGTCGGATCTCGTGGAAACGACCCGCCGAACCCGTCGCCGCGGCCCGGTCGTAGCCGACGCAGGAGACCATGTCCACCTTCGGCGTGAGCACCCGCGCCGAATGCTTGGGGATCCAGTAACTGGTGGTGTGGTTGATCGTGTTGCCCGGTCCGCCGCGCGAACCGAGCACCTGGCGCTTGGGCCTGGCCCAGTCGCCGATCGCGGAGATGTTGGCGTTGCCGTGCGCGTCGATCTGCACCGGGCCCATCATCACGTGCCGGCGCCCGGAGGCGAGCACGTCGAGCACCTGGCGGTACGGGATCCAGCCGACCACGGCGAACTCGTCGGGCTTGGCGCCCAGTCGGGCGTCGCCCTCGAAGAAGTACGACTCGCCGTTGGACAACATCAGGTCCGGCTCGAAGGTGGCGCGGGCAAGGCGGGCGCCGATGGTGGGGATGGTGCCCATCGGGCTGCCGATGATCTCGCCGTCGCCGCGGAAGCAGTCCGCGACGGCGGCCACGCACACGTCGGCGCGCGTCGCCTCGGTCAGGGTGTCGGTGCTCACTTGGCGTTCTCCTTCGCGAACTCCGCGACGGCGGCCTGATACGCCGCTTCGCTCTCGACCTTCAGGAAGCGCTGCTCGAACGCGGCCCACGCCTCGGGGTCGGCGGCGGCCGTCGCGTACGCCTTCTGGAACGCCTCATCACGCCCGTACTCCGGCGGACACTCGGTGAAGTGCGCCCCGTTCGGCGCCTCGACCACGCCGTGCGTCATGTAGCGGTGCACGGTCAGGGTGTGTACGCAGCCCGCCGCCTTGAGCAGTTCCTCGCTCGGCACCACGCGCTCCGCCGAGACGTACGCCTTCTCCGCCGCCAGGCAGAACAGGTCGTCCATGAACTGGTCCGGGCCGGTCAGCGCGGCGTTGCCGCGCTCGTCGGCGACGTTGGCGTGGATCAGCGCGACGTCCAGGTTCAGCGCGGGCATCGCGACCAACGTCTCGTCGCCGTACGGCGATTCGATCGTCTTCAGGTGCGGCGAGACGGTGAGGATGTCCGAACCCAGGCCCGCGCGGGTGGGCAGGAACGGCAGCCGCTGGGCGGCGGCGCGCAGCCCGGTGAGGAACATGCCCTCGTCGTACTCGACCGCCTCGACCAGGCCGTTCTCCCGGACGTGCCGGAAGTTGGGCTCCAGCGGGATCGAGTCGAGCGAGACGAACGCGTAGACGAGCTTGCGCGCCTTGCCGGCGCGGGCGAGCAGTCCGACGTCGGGGCCGCCGTACGAGACGACGGTCAGGTCCTTGAGGTCGGATCGCAGGATCGCCCGGACCAGGGCCATCGGCTTGCGCCGCGACCCCCACCCGCCGATCCCGACGGTCATTCCGTCGGAGAGTTGTGCGACGACCTGATCGGGCGTCATGCGCTTGTCGGCCATGGATGGTTGCTCCCGTCTCTGATGCGAGGTCCGCGTCACTTCGAGGTGTCCGCTTCGCGGCCCTCGGTGAAGGCGTCGCGCAGTTCGTCCGACACGCCGGTCAGGTTCAGCTCGAACGTGAAGCCCTGCTCGTAGCGGTACGAGCGCTTGACGTCGACCGGGTCGATGCCGTTCAGCGACGCCTTCGCGGCGCGGATCACGGTCGGGCTCTTGGCCGCGATCGTGCGGGCCACCTCGAACGCGGTCTCGACCAGCTTGTCCCGGTCGACCAGCTTGTAGATGGAGCCGTACGCGTGCAGTTCGGCCGCCGGGGCGTTCTCCGACGTGTAGACCATCTGCCGCATGCGGTGCTGCGGGACGAGCCGGGCCAGGTGGGTGGCCGCCCCGAGCGCGCCGCGGTCCACCTCGGGCAGGCCGAAGAACGCGTCGTGCGAGGCGATCACGATGTCCGCGTTGCCGACCAGGCCGATGCCGCCGCCGACGCAGAATCCGTGCACGGCGGCGATCACCGGCACCTCGCAGTCGTACACCGCGGCGAACGCGTCGTAGCAGCCCTTGTTGGCCCCCACGAGCGCGTCGAAGCCCTCGGTGTTGGACATCTCCTTGATGTCGACGCCGGCGTTGAAGCCGCGTCCCTCGGCCCGGAGCACCACGACCCGGACCTGCCGGTCGCGGCTCGCCTCGCGGAGCCGGTCCGCGAGTTCGAACCAGCCGGCGACGGTGAGCGCGTTGACGGGGGGTGCGTCGAGCACCACCTCGGCGATGCCCTCACGCACCTCGTAACGGATAGCCATGGCAACCAGATCCATTCGGCCGCGTGCGTCGGATCGGCCGGTCATGCGCCCGGTACCGGCGGGTGCGGCCGACGCGGCCGTCCGGTCGTGAGAGGCACATCACCACCCGATCTGACTGATCGTCAGATTTCTGCCACCATAGTTGACCCCGAGCGACCCACGCCAGACGAACCGAGCGTGGCGCCCACGACACCGCAGACCTCCGGGAGCCGCCATGACCTCCGCCACCGACCCGCTCGACATGGGCGGACGCGTCGTCCTCGTCACCGGCGGCGGCAAGGGCATCGGACGGGGCATCAGCGAACGTTTCCTGGCCGCCGGCGCCGACGTGGTGGTGTGTTCGCGCCAGGAGCCGGACACGCTGCCGAGCGCCGGCGGACGCAGCGCGGTGTTCACCCCGGCCGACGTGCGCGACCCCGACACCGCGTTCGCGGCGGTGGCGTTCACCGAGGAACGGTTCGGCCGACTCGACGTACTGGTGAACAACGCGGGCGGCGCGCCGCAGACCGACGCGGCCACCGCGTCGCCGCGCTTCTCCCGTGCGATCATCGAGCTGAACCTGCTCGGCCCGCTGTATTTCGCCCAGGCCGCCCACCGCTTGATGCACCGTCAGGAAACCGGCGGGGTGATCGTGAACATCTCCAGCGTGAGCGGCGTACGCCCCTCGCCGGGCACCGCGGCCTACGGCGCGGCCAAGGCCGGGATGAATTCGCTCACCCGCTCGCTCGCGGTCGAGTGGGCGCCGAAGATCCGCCTCAACTCGGTGATCGTGGGCCTGGTCCGGACCGAACAGGCCCACCTGCACTACGGGGACGAGGCCGGCGTACAGCGCGTCGCGGACACCATCCCGCTCGGACGGATGGCCGATCCGAGCGATGTGGCGGACGTATGTCTGTTCCTCGCGTCGCCGATGTCACGGTACGTCAGCGGAGCGGAACTGCTCATGCACGGCGGCGGGGAAATGCCCGCTTTCCTCCGTGCGGCGGACAGCGGTACGGATCATGCGCCCGTAAACTGACGGCATGACAGGACAAGTTCGCACCGTCGACGGCCGCGTCGCCGGGCGACGCGGACAGGCGACGCGGCAAAAGCTGCTCGACTGCCTCCGCGAGATGCTCGACACGTCTCCGTACCGGGACGTCAAGGTCATCGACGTCGCCCGTATGGCAGGCACCTCTCCCGCCACCTTCTACCAGTACTTCCAGGATGTCGAGAGCGCGATCCTGGAGATCGCCAACGACATGGCCAAGGACGGCCAGCGGCTGAAGACCCTCGCCGAGGACCAGAGCTGGGCGGGCAAGGGCGGCTACGCCGCCGCCGAGGCCCTGGCCGACGGATTCCTGGAGTTCTGGCGGGACTACGAGCCGATCCTGCGCGTCGTCGACCTCGCGTCGGCCGAGGGCGACAAGCGGTTCTACAAGGTGCGCCAGAAGATCCTCACGGCGGTCACCGGCTCGCTCACCGAGGCGATCGAGAACATGCAGGCCAAGGGCAAGGTCGGCGAGGAGGTGCACGCCAACGCCATGGCGGGCACGCTGGTCGCCATGCTGGCGGCGGTGGCCGGCCACCAGAAGGGCTTCGAATCCTGGAACATCAAGATGAAGGACGTCCGCCCGGCACTCTCCACGCTGGTCTACATGGGCGTCACAGGAAAGAAGCCCCCCACGCGGTAACCCCAGGGCCCCTCAACCGCCGGACGGGCTGACACCGGCCCGCCCGGCGCTCGAGAACCACAACCCTCGAACCCAGCCCGTCCGGCCCTTGAGGCCAACGCTCCAAACCGCAACCCACGGATCAGGGTCAAGCAACCCCAGCCCGTCCGGCACTTGAGGACAACCGGGTTCAACCACAGCCCACGGACCCGAACCGAGCAAAAACCCAGCCCGTCCGGCGCTTGAGGACAACGCTCCAAACCGCAGCCCACGGATCCGAACCAAGCAAACCCAGCCCGTCCGGCGCTTGAGGACAAGGCGAGCCGGACCCGGCTAGATCCCCGCGAGCGCCGCGATCCGCTCGCGCTGCACCCCACGCTCCCCGAGCAAGTGCGCCGAGGTGATCGCCCGCTTCAGATACAGATGGCAGTCGTACTCCCACGTGAACCCGACGCCCCCGTGCAACTGGATCATCTCCTCGGCGACATGCCGATACGCCGCAGTGGCCGTCGTCATCGCCAACGGCGCCATCACCGCCAACTCCCCCGGCGAGCCAAGCCCCGAGGCCTCCGCCTCCGTAGCCGCCCACGCCGCGTAGTACAGCGCCGAACGCGCCGTCTCGACCTCGACGTACAGATCCGCGCAGCGATGCTTGATCGCCTGAAACGACCCGATCGGCCGCCCGAACTGCACGCGCCCCTTCGTGTACTCCACGGTCGCCTCCAGGCACCGCCCCGCCCCGCCGACCGCCTCCGCGGCCACCGCGATCTCGGCCAGCGCCAGCACCCGCTCCAAGGCCGCGTCCGCGCCGACCGCGCCCAACAGCCGGGCGGGCGTGTCCGCGAAGGTCAACCGAGCCTGCTTGCGCGTCTGGTCCAGCGTCGGCAGCGCCGTGCGCGTCAACCCGGCCGCGTCGCGATCCACCGTGAACAGCGCCAGGTCGCCGCCCACCCGTCGCCCGCCCCCGCCCTTGTACGGAGTCGCTGCGCTCCCGCCCTCGACCCGCGCCCCCACCACGATCAGATCCGCGATCAGCCCGTCGATCACGTGCGTCTTGACGCCGTCCAGGCGCCACCCGCCACCGTCACCGTCGGCCCGCGCCGCCATCTCCACCGCGCGCACGTCCCGCCGCCCCGGCTCGGCCAGAGCAAGCGCCCCGAGCGTCTCGCCCGCGGCCAGGCCCGGCAGGTACTCGGCCCGCGCCGCCTCGTCGCCCGCGTGCAGGAGCGCGTACGCGGTCAGCACCGACGACGCCAGGAACGGCGAGGGAAAGAGCGCGCGGCCCATCTCCTCCAGCGCCACCACCAACTCGGTGAAGCCGAAACCGACCCCGCCGTACTGCTCCGGAATCGCGAGACCGGCCAGCCCGGTCTGCTCGCACACGCGTCGCCACACCTCGGCGTCGTAGCCGGTCTCGGTCGCCATCACCGCCCGGACGGCGGGCGAATCGCTGTGCCGATCGAACACGTCCCGGAGCGCTTTGCGAATCTCCTGCTGCTCGTCGCTGAACTCGACGTCCACGTGGCGCAACTCCTTGACACTCATGTCGCGCGGGGTCCGGGTCGGTCGCCCGGCCCGAGTTCCGGTCGGCCCCATTGACGATCCGGCAGCCCGCGAGCACCAGTATCTGACACACCGTCATACCTTTAGAACATTGCTTTCGTCACACCTCTGAAACGTCGCCTTACCCCGGGCGTGTCGTGTTGTGTGGCATACACCACCCCCCACGCCGATACTTCGCGCGCAGGCCGAAGGGACCCGTTGTGACCGTTCTCGCCCAGGTGCTTCGTGAGGCCGCCCGACGCTTTCCCGAGCGGCGGGCCCTCGTGCACGGCGGAAGCGGGTTCACCTACGGCGGCCTGGACGCGGTGACCGATCAGGTCGCGTCGGGCCTGGCCGCACGCGGTGTGCGGGCCGGGCATCTGGTCGCCCTCGTGCTCCCGTCCGGGCTCGAGTACGTGATCGCCTACACCGCCCTGGCCCGACTCGGCGCGATCACCACCGGGGTGGGACCGCGCTACACCCCCACCGAACGCGCCGCGATCCTGGAGCGCGCCGCGCCGGACCTGGTGTTGGCCGGGGAGGACCTGCTCGACGGCATCCCGGCCGGTCCCGAGGTCGTGCGCTGCGTACCGGCCGCCGACGCGGCAAACGTCTGGGCCGAGTTGCGGCTCGACACGATCCCGCCCGCGCCGCCGGTGACGGGGGATCAGGACCCGGACCTGCCCGAGACGGTCGTGTTCACCTCGGGCACCACGGGCACTCCGAAGGGAGCCCTGTTCACCTCCCGGCAGATCGCCGCGATCACCGCGATGGACACCGGCGAGCGCTGGGGCGACGGCGGCCCGCAACTGATCGCCACCGGCCTGCCACACGTCGGCTTCATGACCAAGCTCGCCGGCTACCTCAAGTCCGGCGCGACCCTGCACATCCTCGGCCGCTGGCGGGCCCAGGACGCGTTGCGCGTGGTGGCGCGCGAGCGCATCCCCTACCTCGGCGGCGTGGCCGCGCAGGTCTCCCTCCTGCTCGGCCGCCCGGAGTTCGAGCGCTACGACCTCGCCCACGTGCGCGGTCTGATCGTCGGTGGCGGGCCGTCCCCCGCCCCGCTCGTGCACGAGGCCCGGACCCGATTCGGGGCGGGCTACTCGATTCGCTACTCCTCCACCGAATCCGGGGGGTTGGGCACGCTGACCGCGTTCGACGCCCCCGACTCCGAGGCGCTGTACACGGTCGGCCGCCCCCGACCGGGCACCGAGGTGGAGATCCGCGACCCGAAGACCGGCGCGATCCGACCGGCGGGCGAGGAGGGGCAGATCTGCCTGCGATCGCCCGCCGTGATGGCGGGCTACTGGCGCGACCCCGCGGCGACCGCCGCGGCTCTCGATGCGGAGGGCAGGCTGCGTACCGGCGACCTCGGCCGGATCGACGAGGCCGGCTGCCTGCGGATCACCGGGCGGATGACGGAGATGTACATCCGCGGCGGATACAACGTGTATCCGCAGGAGGTGGAGGCGGTCCTGCTCGACCATCCCGATGTGGCCTCGGTCGCGGTGATCCCGCGACCCAGTCGGGTGATGGGCGAGATCGGGGTCGCGGTCGTGGTGTCACGTGCCGCATCCGAGCCGTCACTGGACGCGTTGCGCGAATTCGCGGCCACACGGCTGTCCGCCCACAAGCTCCCCGAGGCGATCCGCATCGTGCCGGCGCTGCCGTTGACCGGCATGGACAAAGTGGACCGCAGATCCCTGACCCAGCAGGAAAAGTCCTTCGGGGACGTTTAGTAACCGCGCGATGACCAGCAGATATCCGCAACATGTTTGACCAAGTCAGCAAATGTCCAGGTGATCGGACAGATGCGTCGGGACCGGGCCGGTGAGACAGTGGACAGCCCTGACGTCCCATCAGCAAGCTAACTGACTAACCGTCAGCTCGATTCCGGCCTCGATCGGGCTTCGATCGGATCTGGCGGCGACGAAAGATCGAAAAAGGGACGGGCGCGATGATGCTTCACGACAGCAGAGGACACCACTTCCCGGGGCACACTCGAACCAGCGTCACCGCGAACGCGGATCCGTCGGCCGAACTCGACGTGACCGGCCGACCACTCGCGCTCCGCCCCGCAGACCTGGACCGCTTCTTCCGACCCCGCACGGTGGCGGTGATCGGCGCCTCGGACACCGAGGGCCGACCCGGCGCGCGGATCACCGCACAACTGATCGCCTGGGCCGAGCGGGTCGGCGCGCGGTTGTTCCCGGTCAACCCCAAGCACGAACGCATCGCCGGCCGGCCGTGCCACGCGGACATCTCGGCGGTGCCCGAACCGGTCGACCTCGCGGTCGTCCTGGTCGGCGATCCGGCCGAGGTGCTGGAGCAACTGGCGGGCGCCGGCGTGGGTTTCGCGGTCGTGTTCGCGGCCGGTTTCGCCGAGGCGGGCAACGCCGGGGCCGAGGCCCAGGCGCGGCTGGCGCAGCTCACCTCGGGCGGTTCGTTGCGGCTGCTCGGGCCGAATACGAACCTGAACGCGTTCGAGGAGTTCCGCACCGACCTCGACGGTCCCGCGATCGCGCTGATCACCCAGAGCGGGCATCAGGGCCGACCGGTGTTCGCGGCGCAGGAGATCGGGATCCGGGTATCCCACTGGGCGCCGGTGGGCAACGAGGCCGACCTGGAGATCGCGGACTTCGTGCGGCACTTCGCCGACCAGGAGGAGGTCGGGGTGATCGCCGCCTACGTCGAGGGGTTCAAGGACGGGCGCACCTTCGCGCTGGCGGCCGACCACGCGGCGCGGCAGGGCGTACCGGTGGTGGTGGTCAAGGTCGGCCGGACCGAGACCGGCGCGCGCATGGCCCAGTCGCACACCGGCAAGCTGACCGGCGGCGACCGCACCGCTTCGGCGGTGTTCCGCCAGTATGGGGTCACCCGGGTCGACGGCCTCGACGAACTCATCGACACGTCGCAGTTGTTCGCGCGTACCCGCCCCCCGCTCGCGCAGGGTGTGTGCGTGTACTCGATCTCCGGCGGCACCGGTGCGCACATGGCCGACCTCGCCGCCGCCGAGGGCCTGGCCGTCCCGCAGTTGGAGCGGGCCACGCAGGAGAAGCTGCACGGATGGATCCCGCCGTATCTGACCGTGTCCAACCCCGTGGACAACGGCGGGCACCCGGCGGGCGACGAGCGCGGCCGGAAGATCATCGACACGATCCTGGCCGACCCGGCGATCGGCGTGCTCGTGTGTCCGATCACCGGCGCGTTCCCGCCGATGAGCGACCGGCTCGCGCAGGACCTGGTGGACGCGGCGGAGGCGACCGACAAGGTGGTCTGCGTGGTGTGGGGCTCACCGGTGGGCGACGAGGACGCCTACCGGCAGATCCTCCTCAAGTCGAACAGGGTCGTGGTCTTCCGCACCTTCGGCAACTGCGTCCGGGCCCTGCGGGCCTACTTCGACTACCACCGCTTCCGCACCCAGTACTCGTCCCCGTTCGAGGACGTGCCGCGCACCGCGTCGCCCGCCGCGGCGAAGGCGAAGCGGCTGTTGTCGTCGGGCAAGCCGCTGTCGGAGCACTCGGCGAAGCAGCTGCTGCGCACGTACGGGATCCGGGTGCCGCGCGAGCAGTTGGTCACCTCGGCCGCGGCGGCGGTGCGGGCGGCGGGGCTGATCGGCTACCCGGTGGTGATGAAGGCGTGCGGCCCGCAACTGCCGCACAAGAGCGACCTGGGACTGGTCAAACTGAGCCTGCGCTCGGCAAGCCAGGTGCGGGACGCGTACCGCGAGATCACCGACGCGGCCAAGGAGGCGGGCGCGGGACGCCTGGAGGGCGTGTTGGTCTGCCAACAGGTCGACCGCGGCGTGGAAATGGTGGTCGGCATCTCACACGACGACCTGTTCGGCCCGACGGTCTCGGTCGGCCTCGGCGGCATCTTCGTCGAGGTCTTCGACGACATCGCCATCGGCGTCCCCCCGTTCGGCGCCTACGAGGTGAAGCGCATGCTCGGCGAACTCCGCGGCCTCAAATGCCTCCAGGGCCTCCGGGGCCAACCCCCGGCCGACCTGGACGCCCTGGTCGACGTGGTCATGCGGGTACAACGCATGGCGCTGGAACTCGGCGACGAAATAGCCGAGTTGGACATCAACCCACTGATGGTCATGCCAAGAGGCGGCGGCACAGTCGCCTTGGACGCCCTCGCAGTGGCGAGATAGCCGAAGCCGAACGAACCAGCCGGCCCACCCGGCCCCGGAGCCGACCGAACGGCGCCGAGGAAACCCGAGCGAGCCAGGCGGCCTGAACGGAACCGAGCAGGCCGAACGAAGCCGACCGGCTTCGCAGGTCCAACGGCCCCGGCGGTGCCGAACGGCCACCCACCCGCAGCCTCGGCACCCTCAAGCGCCGGCCGGGCTGAACAGCCCGGCCGGCGCTTGAGGCCACCCCAACCAGACCAACGCCCAACGTCGGACACAAACCCTTCCAGCCCGGCCGGCGTTCGAGGCCACCGCTACACCAGCCCGTCCGGCGCTTGAGGACGGCCAACCACACACAGGAGCCACCATGACCACCCCCGACCAAGACCTGCTGCACAGCGTGCGCGCCGGTGTCCTGACCCTCACCCTCAACCGCCCCGCAGCCAGCAACTCCCTCACCTGGTCCCAACGCGAACTCCTGATCGAGCTCCTGGCAGAGGCCTCCGCAACGGAACAGATCCGAGCCGTAATCCTCACCGCCGCAGGCCAAAAGCACTTCTGTACTGGCATGGACCTCCGCAGCAGCCCCGGCACCAAGTCCCTCCTCGCCGAAGCCCAAGCCGAAGCCGAAGGCGCGAACACGGACGCAAACGCGAACGCGACCACCAACACCCCCCAACCCCCCACCCGCCCCACCGGCTACGCCACCCGCATGATGAAGACCGGCGTCCAACGCCTCACCAACGCCATCCTGGACTGCGAAAAGCCCGTGCTCGCAGCAATCAACGGCACCACCGCCGGCTACGGCATGAGCCTCGCCCTCGCCTGCGACCTCGTAATCGCCGCCGACTCGGCCCGCTTCATCCAGATCTTCACCCGCCGGGGCCTGGTCCCGGACGGCGGCAGCGCCTACCTCCTCCCCCGCCTGGTCGGCCCGCAGAAGGCCAAGGAGCTGATGTTCTTCGGCGACGACCTCCCCGCCGCCGAGGCACTCCGAATCGGCGTCGTGAACAAGGTCGTCCCCGCCGACGAACTCGACGCCACCGCCCGCGAATGGGCCGAGCGCCTGGCCACGGGCCCCACCCGGGCATACGCGTTCACCAAGCATCTGGTGAACCGCTCCCTCGAAAGCGACCGCACGACGGCCTTCGACGAGGAGGCCCGCATCGTCGAGGCGAACATGACCTCCCGCGACGCCAACGAGGGAGTCGCGTCGCTGATGGAGCGCCGCAAGCCGGAGTACTACGGCTGGTAATCGAACGCCGGCGGCCGGCCGAGGCGCCCACCACGGCCCGCCGACGGGCGGATGTGCCTTACGCCACAAGGCAACTGACGAGTCGTCAGATGTGACGAAAGACCCGCTCTCCTTTGATTGACGCAAGGAAATCGGGTGACGTAGCGTCACAGACCCGACGCCCCTAGACACCTGCGAGGAAGTCCATCATGGGCAAGATCGACGCAGCGAGCACGAAGCCGGCAGATCCCGCCGCGATCGCCCTGCCCGAGGGCGACGGCATCGTCGAGGCCGCCACGTTCCGACACGTCCTCGGCCACTTCGCCAGCGGCGTGACGGTGATCACCGCGCTCGACGGCGACACCCCGGTGGGCTTCGCGTGTCAGTCCTTCGCCTCGCTCTCGCTCGACCCGCCGCTGGTCACCTTCTTCGTCGCCAAGACCTCCACCACCTGGCCGCGCATCCGCCCGGCCGGACGCTTCTGCGTCAACGTGCTCGCCGAGGATCAAGAAGCCCTGTGCCGCGCCTTCGCGGTCAGCGGCGCCGACAAGTTCGCCGGCGTCTCCCACGCCCCGACGCCGACCGGATCGCCGAGGCTGGACGACGTACTGGCCTGGATCGACTGCACGCTGGAGAGCGTGGTGGACGGCGGCGACCACGAGATCGTGATCGGCCGAGTCCAGGCCCTGGACGCCCCGCGCGTGGAGTGCGCGCCGCTGCTGTTCTACAAGGGCCGCTTCGGCCACCCCAGCCGCAACGGGTAGCCACGACCCCGGACCCGGCCACGATCCCGGACCCGGGCGCGATCCGCCGGGACCGGAGTCCGAGACCGTGGCGGTGCGCGATCAGTGCGCGCCGGCTCCGGTCAGGGCCCTGACCTCGAGTTCGGCGAACTTGCGGTCGTCGTCGTCGGTACGCCGCCGACGGGCCGACAGCGCGCCGATCGCGGCGCACGCGAAGCCGACCGGGATCGAGATGATGCCCGGGTTCTCCAGCGGGATCGGCGCCGGCGTCGTACAGCTGAACAGCGCCGTGGCGTTGCCCACATCCTTGCGGTCCTTCGAGACGTCGCAATCCGACGCCTGCTTGGCCGTCAGCTGCTTGATCGCGGGCTTCGTGTCGGTGGCCCCGCCCCAGCAGATCGGGGACAACAACACCACGAGCACCGAGGTGACCAGGCCGCCGTAGATGCCGAACACGGCGCCGCGCGTGTTGAAGTTCTTCCAGAACAGCGAGAACAGGATGGCCGGCAGGTTCGCCGAGGCGGCGATCGCGAACGCCAGCGCGACCAGGAACGCCACGTTCAACTCGCGGGCGAACACCGACAGTACGATCGCGGTCGTACCGATCACCAGCGCCGAGATCCGCGCGACCCTGACCTCGTCCTTGTCGGTGGTGCGGCCCTTGCGGAAGACGTTCGCGTACAGGTCGTGCGCGAACGACGAGGACGACGCGAGGGTGAGGCCGGCCACCACGGCCAGGATGGTCGCGAAGGCCACCGCGGCGATGAAGGCCAGCATCAGCGCGCCGCCGGTGGTGCCCGCGCCGCCGCCGAGGTGTTCGGCGAGCCGGGTCGCGGCGGTGTTGCCGCTCGGGTCGGCCTTCTTGATCTCCTTGCTGCCGATCAGCGCGGCGGCGCCGAAGCCCAGGATCAGGGTCATCAGGTAGAACACCCCGATGATGGCGATCGCCCAGGTCACCGAGCGGCGCGCGACGCGGGCGTTGGGCACGGTGTAGAAGCGGACCAGGATGTGCGGCAGGCCCGCCGTACCGAGCACGAGGGCCAGACCGAGCGAGATCAGGTCGATCTTCGACCAGCCGTCGGTGGCACCGTACTTGAGCCCCGGCTGCAGGAACGACTCACCCGAACCGGACTTGCTCGCCGCCGTGCCGAGCAGGTCCGCCACGTTGAAGTCGAACTTGGCCAGCACCCACACGCACATCACGAACGCGCCCACCATCAGCAGGCCGGCCTTGACGATCTGCACCCAGGAGGTGCCCTTCATGCCGCCGACGGTGACGTACACGATCATCAGCGCGCCGACCGCCGCGATGACCGAGATCTGCGCGGCGTCGCTCTTGACGTCGAGCAGGAGCGAGACGACCGAGGCCGCGCCGACCATCTGTGCGATCAGGTAGAAGATCGACACCACGATCGTGGACACGCTCGCGGCCGTCCGCACGGGACGTTCGCGCATCCGGTTGGCGAGCACGTCGGCCATGGTGAACCGGCCGGAGTTGCGCATCGGTTCGGCGACCAGGAGCAGCGCCACCAGCCAGGCGACGAGGAAGCCGATGGAGTACAGGAACCCGTCGTAGCCGGACAGCGCCAGGATGCCCGCGATGCCGAGGAAGGACGCGGCCGACATGTAGTCGCCGCCGATCGCCAGGCCGTTCTGGAGCGAGGTGAACGAGCGGCCGCCGGCGTAGAAGTCCGCCGCCGTACGGTTCTTGCGGCTCGCCCAGAAGGTGATGCCGAGCGTCACCACGACCAGTATGGCGAACATCGCGAACGTCCAGCCCCGGTTGCTGGACTTCGCGGCGAGTTCGAGAGAAAGATTCACGCTTCGAGTTCCTCTCGCAGTTCGGTGGCGACGGGGTCGAGTCGGGTACGCGCGAATCGCGAATAGGCCCAGGCGATCAGGAACGTCGACACGAACTGGAGCAGGCCGAACACCAGGGCGACGTTGATGTGGTTCATCAGTTCCTTGGCCATGAAGTCGCGCGCGTAGGCGGACATCACCACGTACAGCAGGAACCACGCGAGGAATGCGACGGTGACCGGGAAGATGAAGGAACGTTGACGCCGTTTCAGCGCCCCGAATCTCGGATCCTGTTCCATCTCCAGATACCCGGTGCGGTCGTCGACGTATGGCACGCGCGGAGCCGGGACGGAGGCGGAGTCCGGGTCCGGCTCAAGCTCGGCGACCAGTTCGGAAGCGGGCTCGGGGGGACGATCGTGCGGATCTTCGTGCGGAGTCGGCATGGGGCGGTAGGGCTCCTCTCCAGCGGACACCCCGCGCGTGGCCCGAGGCGCCGATCGGGTACCAAACCGCGGTCCGTGGGACCTGGGGCCGCAGCGGAGCGAGTTTAGAGGCGCCGCCGGGACGCGCGGAACCTATCCGATCAACTGAAAGCGGGACTGACGGGTTACGCGGATAACCCACGAATTCCCAAGGCCCACAGAATTGAACGAACTTGACACCGATTCCCCGAACTTCGACCGAACCATCGCCCAAGTAGCCTACTCCGGAACGCCTTTGCCAATTCCGGTCACACCCGAAAGCTCTCGATCACCATCCCTCGATCCGGATCTTCCGCATCCAACCCGTCGAGCCGGCGCACCGCCGGTCACCGCCGCCGCATCCCCACCACGACCGACCTGCCGCATCCGGGCCGCGCCACCACCGCCCACACGTCGGCGACCCGATCCACGAGCAACAACCCACGCCCACCGCAGTCCCGCCATCCCGGCAAGCCGACCCGGGGCCGCCCGATCCGAACCGTCCGGCCGAAGAGGTGGGCGCGTCGTCGCCAACCGACCTCGCCGCCAGGGCTGACCACCTTCTCTGAGACCGCCGGCGGGAGTTCGGCCGGACCCCCGTCGCGCCCCTGCGGCCCGCACGTACAAAAGCTCACGTCATCCCCATAATGGGGGCACGGTTGTACGAGGTGGTTCGGGGGAGCGTCACCGCAAGGCATGGACAAGCACGCACGCGTCGGCGAAGGCATGAGCAAGCGGGAGGCCCGCCGGCTCCTCATCGCGGACTACTCCAAGGCACGGGCCGCCCGACCCGATCCCGACCTGATCGGGCGGGTCGGCCGTCCGGCGTACCGGTTCACCGGCTACACGTCCGCCGACGAGGCGCTTGCCGCGACCGCTCTGGACGGGCCCGGTCTCCACCGCCTGGGCCGGGCCTTCGTCGGCCTCGCCCAGGAGGCCCGTACATTCGACGAGACCGCCAAGCGGGAACGGGAAGCGGCTGCGAAGGCGGAGAGCGCAAAGGCACGCGGCAAGCAGAGCCGCAAGCCCGACCGGGCCCAGGCACCCGCGGACGGGAAGCGCCGCGGATTCTGGAATCGCTCCAAGCCGCGGAAGTCCGTCGACGACAGGTCCGCGGACGAGCGGTTCCAGGAGCAGCTGGAGGCTCGAACCAGGGAGAAGGTCTGGGAAGCGGTCGTGGCCCGGAACCTGGTCCCGCAGCCGCGGGTGTTCACCGGTCGGGCCGCCGACGACCGTGCCGGCTACGTCGCCGACCATCACGAGTGGCAGGCGTCCCAGGAACACCTGCGCGCGGACCTCGACGACATCACGGCCACCGCCCTCGAAGCCATGGTCGACCACTACAGCCGGGGGCGTGTCGTCCCGGGCACGGCGCATCTGGCTGACGCGGCACGGCAGTTGAGGGCGGCTGGTGTCGAGCAGCGGATCCACGCGATGCACAGCGAGACCCGTCTGCGATTGGCCGGGTGGCATGCCGTGGCCGAGGAGTTCGCGAGCACCGCCGGCGCCGCGTACGAGGACTTCAGCAGGGACGCGATCCCGAACGCGGCGGCGTCGATCAAGCTCCGGTGGAGGGATGACGTGTCGATCACCGGCGAGGCCCTGGACGAGATCGTCGGGATCGTGCAATCGCAGTGGGCTTCGCGGGCACGCGGGTTCGAGCGGGAGGCCGAGGGCTATCGCAATCAACTCGCCAGGCACGACGAGGCTTTCCCGCCCGAGGTGTTCACCCGGCTCGCCGCGGACCGCAAGACGTTCGCCGGAGGGATCCTGGAGGACCTCACGCAAGGCCGCACGGCGCCGCAAGAACCCGATCTCTTCGCCGACCGTGTCCGCCTGCTGGAGGAGCGCTCGACCACACTCCTGAACCTGGACGCCGCCTCACGGCAGCCGGGCGCCGGTGTCGAGCCCGACGTGAACGCGATCGAACCGACGGGCGCGGCCTCGGAGTGGTCCGTGGACGGCCGGGACGTGAACCGGATCGTGAGCGAGGCCGACACCGCCATCGCCGGGATCGACACCTCCCTCGCCCGCGAGGAGCAACGACAGGCCACATCCCGGTCTTCGACACCCGACGAAAAGGCCCTGAAATCGGGCGAGGCGGTCGGGCCGCAGGGCAAGGGGCCGCCGGTCGCACGGCCCGACCGTCCGGTCACCGCCGTCGGGTTCGTACCGGCGTCCGGACCGGCAGGTGACCGCCACCCCGGAGACCACCCGAAGCCCACCCCCGAGGCGGGCACTCCCGATGTAGCAAGGTCACCCGAGCACGGGCCGCATCCGGGGGCCGCCCCCCACGCCGGACAGGCACCGAAACCGGATACCCCACGGCGAACGCCGGGCGAGGGCTCCGCACCGCGAGCCACCGACCCGGCACGGGGAACGCCGCCGCCGAGCCCGCGACGCGATCGCGAATCCGGCCGGGACCCGCCCCCGAATCCTTCGCCTCCGGCACCCGGATCACCCGGAATCCCACCACACATTCCGCCTGAATCACTCCGACCCGATCGGAAAGACTCCCCGGCCGGCCGCTTTTCCCGCCACGCGCGGCCGGCCCGGCCCCGCAGGAACGGGAGCGACTGCGGACAACTCGTCGACCGTCACGCTCGCCGGCCAACGCTCCAGCTCGGCGGACTGTTCGTCGCGCACGGCCGGCACCTCGTCGAGACCCGGGGTCGCCGCTCGATCGAGGCCCTGTTCCTCCTGATCGGGCACGGAGTCGGACGCCTGCCCGATCCGAGTGAAAGGCCGGGTCGATCCCAGACAGCAGCGGCGAAACAACGAGTCGTGCACGGCCCTGCGGTCCTCCACCCCGGCCGCCGGGACCGCGTGATGATTCCGAAGTCCAACCACCGGAAGCCACCCCGCACGCGCGCGTTGACCAGGGGACGGACCCCCGACTCGCCGGGCCCGGGCATCCGGACCGGGCACCGTCCGTCACGTGGCCGGGCCGCCTGCGTTGTGGATCAGGCGTTGGAGGACCTTGAGCGTCGTGACGTAGTCCGCGTCGTCGATGCCCTCGTGGAGGGCCGCGCGGATCGCGGGGGCGTTGCGGGCGAGGTCGACGCGGGCCTGTTCGCCCGCCTCGGTGAGGAACAGGCGGTCCTCGGCGTCGCGGGTCAACCAGCCGCGCTCCACGAGTACCTCCGACTCCGCCGCCAAGTCGTCCTCGGGGCGGAGGTAGGAGGCCATCGCCACCCGCAGTTCCGGCACGGTCATCCCCGCGCCGTCGGGCGAGATGTCGTTCACCGACAGATTGCGCAGCAGCCAGAACTGCGGCTGGGTGTAGCCCTTCTCAGCCTGCCGGGCCCGGGTGTAGGCAATGAGCGCCTCGTAGGCGACACCGGTCCAGTAGGCGGCGGGCTGTCCGGCGAGTTCCGCATCGGAGATCTGCTGGGCGGTCATGGCACGTCCTCCTGGTACGTCGGTGCGAATCCTGCACTGCGTGCAGGTCATGCGGCGACCGTAGGACTTCAAGTTCACTTGAAGTCAAGCGCGCGATCGCCGCCGATGCGTCGCCGGAGACCGCCGGTCAGTTGAAGGCGTCCAGGTACACCGAGCAATCCCCCGCCGTCGGCGGCGTGTTCACCAGGGCCGTCGTGGGCCACGTCCTCGTGTCGGTGAGCGCCGAGGTCGTGCCCACCTCGGGCCGCCAGCCGTGGCGTTCGGCGAAGCGGCGGATGTTCTGCGCGCTGATGGCGTCCATCGCGACCGGGGTGGTCAGTTTCGCGTCCGCCAACACCCCCGGGACCGTGCCGCAGGGGATCCGGTACGTCAGCTGCACGAGCGTCCCGCGCATGTTCGCCCTCACGTAATAGCGCACATTCGTGGCCCCCGGCGGCAGCGTAAGTCCGGTCAGCCGCAGCGACTTGCTCAGCGATACGTCGCCGCTCCCCGGGTCGGCGCGCGAGTCGCGACCGTCGTCCGACCAGGGATGCCACAGGAACAAACGCAGCGCCCCATAGCCCAGCAGCCCGAGCACCAGCATGCCCACGCAGAAGGCACCCGCCAGGAACAGTGCGCGCCGGGCACCCCTCCTCGCCACGCCCGCCGACGTCACCCGACCAACCCCGGAGCCATGTACCACGTCGTACTGCCCACGATGTCGAAGTCGTGGGCCAAGCCCGTCTCGTTGAGTCGGGCCAGGTCGTTCTGCGGGACACCCTCGATGTCGTTTCGGTGTGCGCCGCCCTCGGGATTGCCCCAGTTGTAGCGCTTGTAGATGTCGACCCGGATCGTGCCCTCCGGATGGCCGTTGACCATCTTGAAGTCGGTGCCGACGATCCGATACTGATAGCCGTTCATCGTGTAATAGAAATCCTGCAACTCGGGCGTGACCGGTCCGTTCTCCATGTCCTGGGCCACGCTGCCGCCCTGCCACCCGGTGTCGAAATTACCACTCGGAGCATTCGACCGCATGGTGTCGTTGAGGATCTTCTGGAACGCGGGATCCGCCTTCAGGAACTCCTGCGCGTCGAACTGGACGTCCCGCCCGTCGCCTTCGAGCCAGTACTTCATGTACGAGGCCGCACGATCGTTGCCGAAATACCCGTCCTGCGCCGCGACCATGGCCATTGCCGCCAGTTCGGTCGCGCGATCCCCGGCCGTGGGATCGGTGACGTTGAATTCGCGCTTGGGGCCGGTGTCCCCCCGGAGGAGCGGCGGCTTCGTGAAGTAGGGCGGGACGAGGTTGGAGCCCCCGAAGCTCGTCGTGTTGCGATCCGGCGGGTGGTCCGCGATTTCCCGGATGCGCTTGGCGATGCTCCGGGCCGATTCGTCGTGCTGCCTTTTCAGGTCCTTGGCGGAATCGAGAATCGCGTCCAGGTCGTCTTCGGCCTGCTCCAGCGCCTTCTTCGCCTCCGCGTGCCGCGTGAGCAGGGCCTCCTGCTCCTTGCCGGACGTGGTCATCACCTCGAAGAACCGCAGATCGACGTCCGGATTCCCCTCCATCTGCTTGACCCGGGCCCGGGCCGCCACGGCTTGGGCCTCCAGTTCCGTACGCGAGCGCTGATATTCGGCGAGCAGGAACGACCATTCGCCGATGGTGCGTTCGACGCCGGACAGGGCGTCGTGCATGATCCACACCTCGGGATAGATGTGCTGCACGGCGTCGTGGCAACTGCCGCCGGCCAACCCGCTCCAGGCCCCGGGATCCCGCAGCGTCTTCTCCATCTCGGTGCGTACATTGCCCACCTGCCCCGATGCCTGGCGCACCTTCTCGGCCAGCAGCGCAAGCGCCGGCAGCAGCCCGGGCGCCGGATCGAACCGCAGCCCCGGAAACTCCTTCTCGGCCGAACTCACGCGAACGCCTCCCCGATCCGGCTCGGCGTACCCGCGGCCGTGGCCGTGACGGTAGCCCCGGTCGGCGCGGACGAGCCGTTCGGAGCGAGCGCGGATCGCAGCGTGCTCATGGACGTGGCCGTACGCTCATCGGTCACGGCGTAGGCCCGCTTGGAGTCGTCGACGGCCTTGCGGAATTCCCCGATCCGGTCCTGGAAATCCTCGACCCGCTTCGACCACTTGTCCTTGAAGTGATCACAGGCGGTGTCGAGATCCTTGTGCCCGGTACGAATCGGGCCGGTCTCGTGGAGTGCGTCGAGCGCCCATTTCGCGGCCTGGGCCGAGCCGTCGAACCCGGATATCAGTACATCCAGCCACGCAAAGTCGACAGAGAACTTTTCCGCCATCGCAATCCCCCCGGTTCGCAGCGTGGCAGAAACTATATCCCGTCTGTTGTAGAGGGCAATGAAAAACTGGGGAATCGCTCATGATCAAAAAGAAGAAGCGCGTCCCTCGACCACGAGGGACGCGCTTCGACATCACAGCGCTCACCGATGGAAGCCACCGGAACGCCGGTCGAGAAGGCCGACGTCAGAAGACGAAGACGCCTCGGGCGATCTTGCCCGCCTCGGCGTCCTCCACCGCCTTGTGGAAGTCGTCCAACGCGTAGGTCTGGGTGACCAGTTCGTCGAGCTTGAGGGCGCCGTTCCGGTACAGGTCGGCATAGCGCGCGATGTCGTACTGCGGGCGCGAGGAGCCGTAGCGGCAGCCCATGATCGACTTGTCCAGGAACATCGAGGACACGTGGAACGACGCCTCGGCGTCCGACGGCGCGACGCCCAGGATGATCGCCTGGCCGGCCCGCCCGAGCATGTCGATCGCGTTGCGGATCACCGCGACGTGCCCGACGCACTCGAACGCGTGGTCCACGCCGCCCGGGACGAGCGCCTGTACCGCCTTGACCGAGTCCTCCACGGCACGCGCGTCGACGAAGTCGGTCGCGCCGAACTCGCGCGCCACCGCCTCCTTCGCCGGGTTCGCGTCGACGGCCACGATCCGGACCGCGCCCGCGAGCTTCGCGCCCTGGATCACGTTCAGCCCGATGCCGCCGGTGCCGATCACCGCGACCGTGTCTCCGGGCTGTACCTTCGCCCGGTTGAGCACCGCGCCGACCCCCGTCAGCACCCCGCAGCCGATCAGCGCGGCGGAGGACAGCGGGATGTCCTTGGGGATCTTCACCGCCTGGACGCCCTTGACCACGATCCGCTCGGCGAACACCGACAGGCCCGCGAAGTTGTAGACCGGCTTGCCACCGCGCGTGAAGGGCTGGTTGAGCTGACCGAAGCTCTTGGCGCACATCGTCGGCCGACCCCGGTCGCACTCACGGCACGCGCCACACGAGGCCAGCGTGGACAGCGCGACGTGGTCGCCGACCTTGACGTGGGACACCAACTCGCCCACGGCCTCCACGACTCCCGCGCCCTCGTGCCCGAGCACGACCGGGGGCGGGAAGGGGATGGTGCCGTTGATCACCGAGATGTCGCTGTGGCACAGACCGGCCGCGCCGATCTTCACCAAGACCTCGTTGGCCCCGGGTGCGCGCACCTCCAGGTCGTCGACGATCGAGGCTTCCTTGCCGTCGAAAAGAACGCCCTTCACCGGTTCCTCCTCCATCGGAAATGGGCTGACGAGCCGGGGCGCTCGACGGCTGACCGACCCGACCGTCTCCGGAACCGAATTCCGAGCGCGCACGCGTACCCGCGCGGCACTCTAGCCCGGAACTGATGAGCAGTCAGCCGGTTGTGACAGTCCTCTCGTATCACCCCGAGACCACCTCTGATCAGCCCGTAATCACGCACGTGTCACCACCACACACGGTTCACCACCGGTGCCGCGACGGCGACTTCACGGGACGCCTGCCACCCCGGCGACATCGAGAATCCGATGCATCACCGCGACCGGAAGAGCGGGATTGGCCGCCGCGTCCGACAACGGACGCGGATCCCCGTCCGGATGCGGCCGGCCGGCCACCGCCCGCGCCACCACGACCCAATCCGGATCCGTCACCAACCGCGCCCGCTGCACCGGATCGACATACGGATTCCCGGCAACCGCCATCCGCACCCGACGATCGGAGTGTCCGACCATCGCCTCGACCACGTCCCGTGTCAGGTGCGCGGTCTCACCAAGCGCAAACCGGACCTCCCGTCGATCGACCGCGGTCAACGCCAGCAACACGACCCCGGCAGGCACCCCCGGATTCCGGGGCGCACCCGCAACCAGCCCGTCGACCACAACCGCCCCCATCCCCTGCCGAGCATCAGCCGGCATGCGGCGTGAGCACGACCCCCGACGCGTCCCCGTCCGGGGTGACGCGCGCCGACGCGTCGAGCGCCACCGCCAACCGAGCCGCCAAATCCGGCGTGGGCACCGTCCCGCCCAGTTCGAGCCGCGCGATCCGCCCCCGCGTCAGCTCCGCTCGGCGGGTCAACTCCGGTCCACGCGGACCCTCCCGTCCTGGTGCCGCGATCAAGCCCCCGTGTGCGGATCAATGCTCGCCCCACCGACCACGCGTGCCAAGTCCGCCGCGAGGCCCGGCGGGCTCACGCCCCCGCGACCACGAAGTGGCCTCTGCGGGGGCGGCGTTGGGCCGAGGCGGCCGCGGAGAGCAAAAAGCTTGCCGACGGGCGTCACCGGGTAACGCGTGTCCAGCACTTGCAACCGCCGAAAACTTCATACCGCACCGCACCGGTGACACCGCGCCGCGAGGGCACGGTGGTGCGGGAGTTGCCAAAGTTGCTGCTGTGTCGCCCGAATCGCGGCGCAGACGAATCGTGATCTGTCGCGCGAAATCGGCGCCCCGAGGGTGTTGACGGGCCGTCCGACACTGATCACCCTGAGTGTGGCGGTCGTTCGCGAGGGGACGACGAGGCGCCCGGGTCGTGCCCCGGGTTTCCTCGACGAAGTGGGACCGCCGCCGTTCCGGGCCTCGTCGCGGTGCCCGGAACGCACGCGGGCCCCGAGACAGGTCGATCCTGTCCGGGGCCCGCGCGCCGTGCGTTCTACGCGTGTTCGGGAAACCCGCCCGCCCGGGCCCCTACTTGATCGCCACCGGGTTCACCGGCGTCCCCACGCCCCCCACGAAGGGCTCCGGCGACGCCTCCAGGAAGAACTCGTACACGCCGTCCGCCGCGCAGTCCTCGGACAGCTCCTCCAGGTTCCAGTTCTGCCCCTGAAGCATGCCCATCTCCACCAGGTGCAGCGCGTGCACCGCCATGAAGCAGTCCTCGATCTCCGGCGGGAACACCTCGAACGTCACCGTGTCGTTGGCCACCGCCGCCACATCGCGCGCGTGGAACCATTCGGGCGTGCGCACCGACAGGCCGGGGCCGTAGAAGTACATGTCCTTCTCGCCCGCGAAGTACTGCCGGATCTGCCCGGTGCGCACCAGCACGATGTCGCCCGCGCGCACCTTGACGTTGCCGAGCTCCTCGGCCGCCTCCAGGTCCGCCGGCGTGACCGCGTACTCCGGCGCCAGCATGTCCACACCCTTGGCCCGCGCCACGTCGAGGAGCACCCCGCGCGAGACCAGCGTCTTCACGTTGTGGATGCCCAGCTTGCGCGCGCCCTCCTCGGCGGTGACCGTCTCCTTCGCCGAGTGGCCGTTGTAGAGCCGGTCGTCGTACGTCGCGTGGGTCAGCCCGTCCCAGTGCGTACCCGCCTGGATGCCCATCGTCACCGCGTCGTCGCTGGTGGCCACCGTCCCGGGACCGAAGACCTCGTGGTTGACCAGGAACGTGGTGCGCTTGGGGTTGTCCCGGCCCGGGATCATCCCGTTCTGGATGCCGTCCTCGCGCAGCTCGACGGCCAACGAGAAGCGCTTGCCGGTGCGGACACAACCGGCCGCCGCCCGGACCACGTCGTCCGTGATCAGGTTGATCGTCCCGATCTCGTCCTCCCGGCCCCAGCGGCCCCAGTTGTTCACGCGTGCGGCCAGTTCGTGGAACTCGGGGGGCAGCGACATGGGGGCCTCCTCCAGGTGGTGGTGACACGTGCCGACGGGCACGAATACCCACGGGCACATTCTCGAACGGATCCGGGAAGCGTGCGCCGTGCTGTGTGCTGCGGCACTCTACCCAGGAAAACTAACGGATCGTCAGATAATGTCGAGAGGGCGTTCTCACAGGCCGCGCACCTTGCGTACGCAAGGCCGCAAGGCCGGTGTACGCCCGCGCCCGGCGGGACCGGCGGCCCCGGCCGCACCGACCGACCCGGACGCGCCACGACCGACCCGACCTGGGCCTCGGCCCTCGATTCCCGGGGCCTACTGGCGAGGCCACCGACAAGGAGCGGACAACACATGGGTGACTTCCTCACGGGCAAGGTAATCGCGGTCACCGGCGCCGGCCGCGGCATCGGCCGGGCCGTGGCGCTCGCCGCCGCCGCGCACGGCGCCAAGGTCGTCGTGAACGACTACGGCGTCGCCATGGACGGCAGCGCGCCGACCAGCGAGGTCGCCGACGCCGTGGTGAAGGAGATCGAGGCGCTGGGCGGCGAGGCCGTCGCGGTCGCCGACTCCGTGGCCACGATGGAGGGCGGCGCGCGCATCGTGCAGGCCGGCGTCGAGAAGTGGGGCCGCATCGACGGCGTCGTCACCGTCGCGGGCAACCTGCGCGAGCGCATGCTCTTCAACATGACCGAGGACGAGTGGGACAGCGTCATCGCCACCCACCTCAAGGGCACCTTCACCGTCGTACAGGCCGCCTCCAAGGTGATGAAGACCCAGGGCTTCGGCTCGATCGTCGGCTTCACCTCCGGGGTGTACGCGCTCGGCTCGGTCGCCCAAGCGAACTACGCCGCGGCCAAGGGCGGCATCGTCTCCTTCGTGCGCTCCGCCGCGCTGGGCCTGAACAAGTACGGCGTCAACGCGAACTGCGTCGCGCCGGTGGCCCGCACCCGGATGTCCGAGGGTGTCCCGCAGACGCTCAAGGAGATCGGCGACCCCGAGGACGTCGCCGAGCTGGTGGTCTTCCTGCTCTCCGACCACGCCAAGAACATCACCGGCCAGGTGTACACGACCGCCGGCCCCAAGATCGCGCTGTGGGACCAGCCGCACGAGATCAAGACGATGTACGCGGCCAACCGCTGGACGGCCGAGGAGATCGCCGAGAAGCTGCCGACCCAGATCGGCCAGGACCCGATGCCGGTGCTCGCCCAGCTCAAGGAGTACGCGGCCGCCGCGGCGAAGAAGAAGGCCGCCGAGGCCGCCGCCGGCAACTGACGCGACCCCCGACAGGCGACGCGCGCGGGGCCGGTGTGCACCGACCCGGTCCACCGACCCCGCGCGCGCGGCCGTCGTCCCGCCCGCACGGCGAGGCGACGAGATTGGACTGGCTGTGGATTTCCGGTACAGCGCCGAAGACGAGGAGTTCCGGGCCGAGGTCCGCGCGTGGCTCCGGGAGAACCTTTCCGGTGAGTTCGCCGCAGCGGTCGGTACCGGCGGTCCCGGCAGCGAACACGAGCACTTCGAGATCCGCCGGGCGTGGGAGCTGCGCCTGGGCGAGGGCGGCTGGATCGGCCTGGCCTGGCCCCGGGAGTACGGGGGCCGCGAGGCGTCGCTGATGCAGCAGGTGATCTTCGGCGAGGAGTACGCCCGCGCCCAGGCGCCCGGCCGGGTCAACCACATGGGCGAGAACCTGCTCGGTCCGACCGTGCTGGCGTTCGGCACCGACGAGCAGAAGGCGCGCTTCCTGCCCGCCATCGCGCGCGGCGAGGAACTGTGGTGCCAGGGCTACTCCGAGCCGGGCGCCGGCTCCGACCTGTCCAACCTGCGCACCTCCGCCACGATCGACCCCGAGTCCGGCGACTGGCTGATCACCGGCCAGAAGGTGTGGACCTCGCTCGCCCACGAGGCGAACTGGTGCTTCGTACTCGCCCGCACCGATCCCGGCTCGCAGCGGCACAAGGGCATCACGTTCCTGCTCGCGCCGATGGACCAGCCGGGCATCGAGATCCGACCGATCGTGCAGCTCACCGGCACCAGCGAGTTCAACGAGGTCTTCTTCGACAAGGCCCACGCGCGCGCGGAGCACGTGGTGGGCGAGGTGGGCGCGGGCTGGGGCGTGGCGATGGGCCTGCTCGCGTTCGAGCGCGGGGTGTCCACGCTGGCCCAGCAGATCGGCTTCGAGATCGAGTTGGACAAGGTGGTCGCCGAGGCGAAGGCCAACGGCGCGATCGAGGATCCCGTCCTGCGCGACCGGCTGCTGCAGAGCTGGATCGACCTGAAGGTGCTGCGCTGCAACGCGCTGCGCACGCTCGGCTCGCCCGATCCCGGCGCGGCCTCGGTGGCCAAGTTGGTGTGGGCGGGCTGGCACCAACGCCTCGGCACGCTCGCGATGGACGTGGCCGGCGTCGAGTCCACCCTGGCCGCCGCGGCCCCGTACGAACTGTCCGAGGCGCAGCGCCTGTTCCTGTTCACCAAGTCCGACACCATCTACGGCGGGTCGAACGAGGTGCAGCGCAACATCATCGCCGAGCGCGTCCTCGGCATGCCCCGTGAACCGCGAGGAGACGCCAAGTGAGCCCCACCGCCGCCCCCACCTACGTCGAGGGCCACGGCCTGCTGACCGGCAAGACGGTCCTGATCACCGCCGCGGCGGGCACCGGGATCGGCTTCGCCGCCGCCAAGCGCGCCGCCGAGGAGGGCGCCGTGATCGCGATCAGCGACAAGCACGAGCGCCGCCTGGGCGAGGCCGCCGACGAACTCGCCAAGCTGATCGGGTCGCGGCCGTTGGCCGTGCCGTGCGACGTCACCGTCGAGGACGACGTGCAGAACCTGATCGACACGGCCGCGCGCGAACTCGGCGGCATCGACGTGCTGATCAACAACGCCGGGCTCGGCGGCGAGGCCAACCTCGTCGACATGACCGACGCGCAGTGGGACCTGGTGATGAACGTGACCCTCAACGGCACGTTCCGCTGCACCCGGGCGGCGCTGCGGCACATGCAGCCGCGTGGGAAGGGCGTGATCGTCAACAACGCCTCGGTGCTGGGCTGGCGGGCGCAGAAGGGTCAGGCGCACTACGCGGCGGCCAAGGCCGGCGTGATGGCGCTGACCCGCTGCTCGGCGGTGGAGGCGGCGGAGTTCGGGGTACGGGTCAACGCGGTCGCGCCGAGCATCGCGATGCACGCGTTCCTGGCGAAGGCGTCGTCGGAGGAACTGCTCGACGAGCTGTCCTCGCGCGAGGCGTTCGGTCGGGCCGCCGAGCCGTGGGAGGTGGCGAACGTGATGGTCTTCCTCGCCTCGGACTACTCGTCGTACATGACCGGCGAGGTCGTATCGGTCAGCTCACAGCGCGCGTAGGCCATCGCGACGGCGCGCGGAGCCCGTCGCGGCGTGGGCGCATCGCGGCGCGCGGGCTCACCGCGCGCCGCCCGTTCTTGACGCAGCGTCAGCCCCGGCACGCGCCGCCACGGGATCCGGCGCGGTGCCGCTGACGCTCCGTCAACACCCGGTCCTGGGACCGGGTATCAGCCCGCGCAGCGACCTGGCCGGGCGTCGGCGCGCGCCCGCCCAGTCGGGCCCGCGGCTGCCGCGGGCGAGGAAATCGAGGATGTCCGGCAGGAGTTCGCAGACCCGGTAGGGCGGGCCGTCGGCGTCGGTCTCGTCCGGGTCGGGACCGGTCGCGTCGTCGGGCTCGAACGCCGACCACTCGACCTCGCACCACGGGTGCTCCCGACCGCATTGCGGGCAAGCATTTCCGCTCATGTCGACCCACGATAGGTGGTCGATCGCGGACGCGCCGTAACTTTTCCGGACTTGTCCAGAACCGTTTCGTCAGCCCCGACGTGATCATGCCCATCCCGGCACCCCCGCACGCCCCGGCGCGCACGCGGGCACCGCAACCGAGCACGCGCCGACAAAACGCGAACCGCGCCGGAAACGCGCCGGAGCCGAACCGGAGCCCAACCGAATTCGTCACGCAAACGACCCGCCCCGATCCCGACGAGACGGGGCCCACACATCATTTGCCGACCGCCACTCGAAATGAACCCAGGCCGGTGTTACCTTGATCTGACTATCCGTCAGGTTCTGTGCCGGCTGCCTCACCTGCACGTACACAGGTGAGGCTGCCGGCATGGGCGCGCCCCGAAAGGCGACCCGTGGACTTCGACTTCTCCCCCGACCAGACCGCGTTCAGCGAGACGGTCGAGCGGTTTCTCGACGCCAATCCCGACCCTGAAGTGTTCGATGTCACCCGGGAGAACATGGCCCAGGTCGTCGACACCCCCGCACGCCGCGCCTACATGCGCAAGATGGCCGACCAAGGCTGGCTCGGCATCACCTGGCCCGAGGAGTGGGGCGGCCAGGACGGCGACGGGGTCTACGAATACCTGCTGAACGAAGCCCTCGCCGGGCGCGGTGGACCGCAGATCGGCAAGGGCGTCGGCATCATCGGCAAGACCCTGCTCGCGCACGGCAGCGACAAGCTCA
This sequence comes from Embleya sp. NPDC020630, assembly GCF_044334985.1. Lineage (NCBI taxonomy): Bacteria > Bacillati > Actinomycetota > Actinomycetes > Kitasatosporales > Streptomycetaceae > Embleya > Embleya sp. NPDC020630. The sequence continues at coordinate 119,504 of NZ_JBIRUB010000008.1, read as the reverse complement.
AGGCCGAGTTCCTGCCCAAGATCCTGAACAACGAGGTCGAGTTCGCGGTCGGCTACAGCGAGCCCGAGGCCGGCTCCGACGCCGCCTCGATGAAGCTGCGCGCGGTCCGCGACGGCGAGGGCTGGCGGCTCAACGGCCAGAAGACCTGGACCACTTCCGCGCACTTCGCCGAGTGGTACTGGGTCGGCGCGCGCACCGACCCCGACGCGCCCAAGCACCACGGCATCACGCTGTTCCTGGTGCCGATGGACCACCCGGGCATCACCGTCCGGGCGATCTGGACGATGGGCGACGAGCGCACCAACGACGTCTTCTTCGACGACGTCTGGGTCTCCGACGAGTACGTGGTCGGCGAGCTGAACAAGGGCTTCCAGTACATCTCCCAGGCGCTCGACCTCGAACGCTTCACGATGTTCTCGTTCGCTCCGATCCAGCAGCGGCTGAACGTGCTGACCGAGTACGTCAAGGAGGCCACGCGCGACGACGAGCCGCTGCGCGAGGACCCGATCGTGCGCAAGCAGTTGGCCACACTCGTCACCGAGGCCGCCGTGGCGCGCCTGCTCGGGCTGCGCGTGGTGGCCGCCGCGGCCGGTGGCGGAAAACCGCCCACGGTCGAGGCGTCGGGCTACAAGCTCTACGCCACCGAGCTGTCCAAGCGGCTCGCGAACGCGTCGATGGACATCGCCTCGCCGGGCACCCAGCTGCGGGTGGGAACCGAGGACGCGCCGATGACCGGTCGCGCCGACTCGACCTACCGCTACACCGTGCTGGACACCATCGGCGGCGGCACCTCCGAGGTGCAGAAGAACATCATCGCCCGGCGCGGTCTCGGCCTTCCCAAGAACTTCTGACGGGGCCACGTCATGTCCGGAGAGTTCCTGCAAGGCGTCACCGTATTGGACCTGGCGAGCGTGGGCCCCGCCGCCCGCGCCTCGCGCTGGCTGGCGGACTACGGCGCCGACGTGATCAAGGTCGGCCCGGTCCCGGCCCGGAGCGGCGTGCAGATCGCGCCGCCCTACTACTCGTACAGCGCGCACCGGCGGATGCGGCGCGTGCTGCTCGACATGAAGGCGCCCGAGGGCCGCGAGGCGTTCCTGACCCTGGTCGAGGGCGCCGACGTGGTGATCGAGAGCTTCCGCCCGGGTGTGGTGGACCGCCTGGGCATCGGCCCGGACGCGGCCTCGGCGCGCAACCCCTCGATCGTCTACTGCTCCACGTCCGGCTTCGGTCAGGACGGCCCGTACGCCCAGCAGGCCGGGCACGACCTGAACTACCTGGGCGTGGGCGGCTTCCTGCACGTGTCCGGCCCCGGCGCGGACGGCGGACCGCCGATCCCGGGCGCGACCGTCGCGGACAGCGCGGGCGGCGGGATGCACGCGGTGATCGCGATCATGGGCGCGCTGTTCCGCCGGCAGCGCACCGGCGACGGCGCGCGCCTGGACGTCTCGGTGGCCGACGGGATGCTCGCGCTGATGGCGCTGGGCGTGGACGAGTACCTGGCCACCGGCGTCGAACCGGAGCCCCGGCACGGCATTTTGACGGGCCGTTACGCGTGCTACGACACCTACCGCGCGCGGGACGGCAAGTGGCTGGCGGTGGCCGCGATCGAGGGCCGCTTCTGGGCCAACCTGTGCCGGTTGACCGGGCTGGACAAGTGGGCGTCGCGCCAGCTCGACGACGACGCGCAGGACGCGATCCGGGCCGACCTTTCGACGGTGTTCGCCGGCCGCGACCGGGACGACTGGGTGGCCGAGCTGGCCCCCGCCGACACCTGCGTGTCGGCCGTGTCGTCCGTACCGGAACTGCTGGCCGACCCGCAGTATCTGGCCCGCGGCGCGTTCACCACCGCAACCCACCCCGCCCAGGGCGAGTTCCGCCAGGTGGGCCCGGTGCTGGCCGGTCAGCAGGCGCCGACCGAACCGTACCCGGTCCGCGAATCCGGGATCACCGACACCGACGAGCTGCTCACCTCCGCCGGGTACACCCCCGACCGGGTGGCCGAGCTTCGTGCTTCAGGAGTGGTCGCATGACGGCACAGGACACCACGCTGCCCGAGGACGTGGCGGCGCTGATCGGCAAGGTCCAGTACGAGAAGCGGGGTGACTTCCCCGCCGAGCGCGGCTACATCTGGACCTCGTGCGCGTCGGTGCAAAACGGCAATCCGCTGTTCTGGGACGACGCGGTCGCGGCGGAACTGACGGGCGGTCACATAGCCCCGCTCAGCCTGCTGTCCGCGTGGGCCCGCCCGCACTACTGGGCGCCCGGCGCGGAGGGTGAGCAACTGTCCCTCCAGGTGCACTTCGACCTCAAGATCCGCTTCGAACTGCCCGAGGCGATCATGACCGACAACACCAACGTGTTCTACGAACCGGTGCGCCTGGGCGACATCGTGACGTCGCGTCAGGTACTCCGGTCGGTCAGCCCGGAAAAGCGCACCAAGCTCGGGATCGGCCGCTTCTGGGTGATCGACGTCGAGTACCACAACCAGGACGGCGCCCTGCTCGGCACCGAGTCCTACACCGGCTACGGCTACCGGCGGGAGGCCACCGCATGAGCGACCTGACCCTGGACCGGTTGGCCAAGGGCGACGCACTGCCGACCTTCGGCGTGGACGTCACCGCGACCACGGTCATCCTGGGCGCGTTGGCCAGCCGCGACTGGCGGCCGATGCACCACGATCACAAATTCGCGGTCGAGCGCCAAGGTGTGCAGGACATCTTCCTGAACACCCCGAACCAGGCCGCCTGGTTCGAGCGCTACCTCAACGACTGGACCGGCCCGAAGGGCCGGATCGGCCGGATGGTGTTCCGGATGACCAAGCCGGTCTTCCCCGGCGACCACATGCTGCTCACCGGCACGGTGGACGACGTCTGCGTGGACGAGACCGGCTGCGGCTGGGTCCGGGCCGAGATCTCGCTGACCGTCGACGGCGCGGTCCGCACCACGGCCACCGCGCGAATCGCGTTGCCCACCACCCCCGACGACAACCCGTGGGACCGGCGCGGCGAGCGCTGGAAGCCCTAGAGGAGACGCGCGATGGACCTCGATTTCACCCAGGAACAGGACATCCTCCGGGAGACCGTGCGCGGCCTGACGGCCCGGCACGCCGACCTCACCGTCGTTCGCGAGCTGGAGAACGACCCGGTCGGCTACCCCGAGGACTTCTGGAAGAAGCTCGGCGAGGCCGGCCTGACCGGTCTGACGCTGCCCGAGAAGTGGGGCGGGTCGGAGATGACCACGCTCGACGCGACCGTGGTCTACGAGGAGTTCGGCCGGTCCCTCGCGCCGACTCCGCACTTCGTCAGCTCGGTTCTTGTCGGCGGCGTGCTGGCCGCGGCCGGGTCCGACGAGCAGCGCGAGAAGTACCTGCCGGGCATCGCGGCGGGCACCACGATCGCGAGCGTGGCGTGGCTGGAGCCGGACCGCGGCTTCGGCGGCAAGGGCGTCGCGCTGGCGGCCCGCGCGGACGGCGACGGCTACCTGCTGTCCGGCACGAAGCGGCACGTCGCCTACGCGGCGGCGGCCGACGTCCTGCTCGTGCTCGCCCGCACCGGCACCGCGGGCACCCCGGGCGACCCGAACCAGGGCGTGTCGCTGTTCCTGGTCGACCCGAAGGCGGCCGGGGTCACCACGACCCAGCAGCAGACGATCGCCTCGGACACCCAATACCGAGTCGAACTCGCCGACGTGCGCGGCGAGTTGGTCGGCACGGTCGGGGCCGGCTGGCCGGTCTGGTCGGACGTCCTGCACGACGGCCTGATCCTGCTCGCCGCCCAAGCGGTCGGCGGCGCCAAGCGCGCCCTGGAGATCACCGTCGAATACGCCAAGCACCGCAAGCAGTTCGACAAGCCGCTCGGCGCCTTCCAGGCGATCGCGCACAACCTGGCCGACGCCTCGACCGCCGTCGACGGCGCCGAGACCCTGGTCTGGGAGGCCGCCTGGTCCCGCGACAAGGGCCGCGACACCGCCCGCCTGGCCCCGATGGCCAAGCTCTTCGCCGCCCGCACCTACCGCGAGGTCACGGACCTGGCGGTACACGTCCACGGCGGAATGGGCTTCACTCTGGAATGCGACGTGCAGCTGTACTTCCGCCGCGCCAAGTCCCTGCAACTCAACTGGTGGGACGACCGCTACCTGGAGGATCTCATCGCGGCGGACGTGCTCGACAAGGGCTGAGCGCACCGACGACGACCGGGCCGAGGGCGACCGGGCCGGGGGCGACTCCCGCAGGTGCGGGGGTCGCCCCCGTTCGGTTTTCCAGCCCTGCGTGAACCATCACGCGGGTCTTGTCCGTCGCGCCGCGCGAACGCCCGTGCCGCATACGCCTATCGGACGGTCGGGGGCTTCAGGTCGATCGGCGTGTCGAGCTCGGTGATGTCGGTGGTCAGGTGGGTGATCGGGGTGCGCTGCGTCCAGCGGCGGAGGTATCCGCCGTCGCCCGGTGTGAAATAGGCGATCAGCGTGCCGCTTTGCACGCCGAAACAGCGCACACCGTCGATCTTGACGGGCTCCACGATGGTCAATGCCTCCGGATGGGCGGCCTGTTCGTAGAGCGACTGGGCAAAGGTCGGTATCGCGGCGACTTCCCCACTAGACATGGACGGGTGCTCGGGATCCACGGCGTAGCGCTCCCACGGACCGTAGCCCCTACGGCTGAACAGGTCCGCACCGATCACGATCTCCTCGATCGCGAAGTCGCCCTCCCGGAGGCTGGTGCGATTGCCCTTGCCCGTGACCATCCGCAGGTCCATCACGGTCGGCGAACCGTCGTCGCTCTCGGCGGTCTTGACCATGTGCAGCGACGAGGCCGAGCGCACCCGCTCGATCCCGGTACGCACAATCCGAGTCACGTCGGCGGACGACGCGGTCTGCCCCGCGGCGGGGACGACCTCGGCAGCCACACTCGGAGCCGCCGTGCCCCGAACCGACGGGGCCTTCTCAGCGGCACACCCGGCAACGACCAACGCAACGGCACCCACGACGGGCACCATGAACAGGCGCAACGATTCCTCCATGAAGGCAACGCGCGTCGACTACGCGCGCGTTGAGCCTACGACCTGCGCGTTCTACCGCTTGCGGCACCGGCACACGGGGGTCGCCCCAGCACGCATCACCCGCCGGCCCCGTCCGCCCGCCCGCATCAAGACGCGGGCAGGGTGGTATTGGTGGTCAAGTCGACCCCTCCAGCGAGCCTTCCCGGGGGGCCGGGCCTTCCCGGCGGGCGTTGCGCTTGTGGCTGCGGCTGGCCGGTGCGGGGCTGGTCCGGGTCGGTGGTGGGCCGCCGCCGGCGTGCGGGGCTCCAAGACTGGGGGCTTTTGGCGAGACGGGTGTGTTGGTCGGCGCAAAAGCACCCGACGGCGGCGGGCGGGGAGGCTGGTCGGGTTGGGTTCGCCGGGCGCGCGTTCCCGAGTGGGCCGGGTGTTCTCGGCGCGCGTTGCACCTGTGGTGGCGTGGGCTGGTGCGGGGGCGGTCAGAGTCGTCGAGCAGGCCGCCGCCGGCGTGCGGGGCTCCGAGACTGGCGGCTTTTGGCGAGGCGGGTGTGTTGGTCGGCGAAAAAGCACCCGACGGCGGCGGGCGGGGTGGGGGCTCGGGTCGGGTTCGCCGGGCATGCGTTCCCGAGTGGGCCGGGCGTTTCCGGCGCGCGTTGCGCCTTGGGTTGCAGGTGGCCGGTGCGGGGCTGGTCAGAGTCGGTGATGGGCCGCCGCCGGCGTGCGGGGCTCCGAGACTTCGAGGCCCCGACGAGACGGGCGCGTTGGTCGGCGAAAAGCGGCCGGCAGCGGCGGGGGGGGAGACGGGTCGGGTCGAGTTCGCCGGGCGTGCGTTCCCGGGTGGGCCGGGTTCTTCCGGCGCGCGTCACGCCTTTGGCCGCCGATGGCCGGTGCGGGGCCGGCCAGAGCCGGTGATGGGCCGCCGCCGGCGTGCGGGGCTCTGAGACCCGGGCTCCCGGCGAGGCGGGTGTGTTGCTCGGCGGAAACCGGCTGGCAGCGGCGGACAGGGAGGCTGGTCGGGTCGGGTTCGCCGGGCATGCGTTCCCGAGTGGGTCGGGTGTTCTCGGCGCGCGTTGCACCTGTGGTGGCGTGGGCTGGTGCGGGGGCGGTCAGAGTCGTCGAGCAGGCCGCCGCCGGCGTGCGGGGCTCCGAGACGTGGGGTTCCCGACGAGGCGGGCGTGTTGCTCGGCGGAAAAGCGGCCTGCTGCGGCGGGCAGGGAGGGCGCTTGGGTCGGGTTCGCCGGGCATGCGTTCCCGAGTGGGTCAGGTGCTCCGGGCGCGTTTGGAGGGGAGTTGGGATCCGAAACCGGATCGCGATGGGTGGTTGTGGGCTTCGAGCTTCGGTGACCTGCGGTTTTGCGGGGTCGGGGCGGAAAGTCGGGCGTCGAGTGCCGGTTTCGTGCACTCCGACACCCTCAACGCCGCTGTAGAGACCAAAAGCGCCCAGTCGCCGCCGACTTCGAGCGCCGCGACCACAGGCCGTTGAGAAGACCGAAAGTGCCCAGTGGGCGCCGAAACCGGATCCCGAAGCGTCTCAAACGCCCCTCCCTCGCACTGACCTGCGGTTTTCTCTCACGTCGAGGCCACGGCACCCCACGCCGTCCGGCTTCGTGAACTCCCGCCCTCACAAACCAAGCGCACATCGAAATGTCCCTCCCCGACCCGCTCGGGAAGGCTCGCCGGCGGATTCGACCCGAGGGCTCTCCCCCCGCCGCTGCCAGCCGGTTTCCGCCGAGCAACACACCCGTCTCGTCGGGAGCCCGGGTCTTGGAGCCCCGCACGCCGGCGGCGGCCCATCACCGGCTCTGGCCGGCCCCGCACCGGCCATCGGCGGCCAAAGGCGTGACGCGCGCCGGAAGAACCCGGCCCACCCGGGAACGCACGCCCGGCGAACTCGACCCGGCCCGTCTCCCCCCGCCGCTGCCGGCCGCTTTTCGCCGACCAACGCGCCCGTCTCGTCGGGAGCCCGGGTCTTGGAGCCCCGCACGCCGGCGGCGGCCCATCACCGACTCTGACCGGCCCCGCACCGGCCACCCGCAACCACAAGCGCAACAACCGCCGGAAGCACCCGACCCATCCGGGAACGCATGCCCGGCAAACCCGACCCGAGCGCCCTCCCTGCCCGCCGCTGCCGGCCGCTTTTTCGCCGAGCAACACGCCCGTCTCGCCGGAAGCCGGAGTCTTGGAGCCACGCACGCCGGCGGCGGCCCACCATCGGCCCTGACCCACCCCGCACCAGCCACCCGCAACCACAAGCGCAACGCCCGCCGGAAGAACCCGGCCCACTCGGGAACGCACGGCGAACCCAACCCGAGCACCCACTCCGCCCGCCGCCGCCGGGTGCTTTTATGCCGACCACCACGCTCGTCTCACCGGAAACCCCAGGTCCCGGAGCCCCACACGCCGGCGGCGGCCCACCCCACGTGCCGGACCGGCCCCGTGCCAGCCCCCGGGACCGAAGCGCAACGCCCACCGGGAACACCCCACTCACTCGGAAGGCAGCCGACGCACCCAGCCCAGCCCCTCCGCTACTGGTGCCTTTCCCGTGGCAGCACCCGCATCTGGCCGAGAGCCCAGGCATCTGACCCGGACCGCCGGTGATTTCGCCTCCGGCCCATGCAGTGGCGGAGCGCAGCGGATCCCGGACCCCAGGAGGCGCGCCCGAAGCTCAGCTCCGGGGTGTCGGCGGCTTCGAGTCACACGCGAAGACCGCCGAATCGTCGGCCGCTCCCTCGACACACGCAGACTCCTACTGGCTCCGCGACGACTTTCACCAGAACACGCCACGCAACCGCGCAGTCGGCATTCTGTCCGCCATGCCTACTTGAGATGGTCGAGAAACGCAGCCCACACACTTCCGCTGAAGCCGATCGCAGGCCCTGCGAGGATTTTCGAGTCTCGGATTGCGACAACCGAAGCTGCCGACGCCGCCTCGACGCATGCCCCGTCGTCTTGGCTGTACGTAGACTTGCGCCACCTCAGCGACCACGCTTGGTCAATCACGGGTTCCCCAATACTCGACATAAACATCAATCATCTTGCGTGACTGATCTGCATCCAACCCCGCATGCCGCAGGCGTTGAATCACGCGCCGCGCCCGTGAGACGAAGAGATCGTCCGTGGTAATCGAGCGGGTGACCACGGCGCCCTGCTCCACAAGCGCGGCTCGCGAGGGGCGATCAGGACGACGTCCACCAACGCCTTCGAACAGGGTAAATGTGCTCGCCAAGGCTGCGTCAACGGCAGTGGAGAACGGGATCACGATCACGTCCACCCTCGGCCATCGAGCCACCACCGCAAGATGCTGCATCTGTTGGTGCATCAACTGTGGACTGCCGGCCTGCGTTCGAAGAGCCGCCTCGGTAAAGATCGCATTCAACAACAATGGCGACTCTCCCCGCAGACGCTCCTGGCGCTTGAGACGTACTGCGACCAAGTCTTCGACCCGCTCCGCACTCCCAGCGTACGTACGCTGGGTGATCGCGCGGGCGTAACGCTCGGTTTGCAACAGCCCCGGCAGACCGTTGATCTGGACTTCCGTGACGGACTCGGCCTCGTCTTCGAGCTTGATGTACTCAACGTAGCTGGCGGGCAGCAAATCGACGTACGCATCCGACCAGTGCTCGGTGCGCTCCTGTTCGGCCAGTACGTTCTGCGTCAGCTGTAGCGCTCGGGCTCGCTGCTCGCCCGATGTGCCGTAGCCATCAAGCAGCTTCTCGATCTCCTCGATCGACCCGGGCGGTCGCTGACCATTCTCGATCCGGCTCAGCACCGGCGCCGAGAGGTCGGCGCGGGGTGCGGCGACCCGCAACGACAAGCCGGAGTCGACGCGCAACTCCCTGAGGAGCGACGCGAGATCAAGTTGATCGTCTGTTGCGTAGCCCATCGTCCTCCTTCGATCTCGGGACAGTCTCCTACGTCGTGCAGCGATCCACGACCGATTCACCCGATCGTGTTTCGCGAATAAGTTGACGCGTTTCACGAAACAGACGACAGTATTCATGGTCACTCTAGGCGTTCAACCGACGACCGAGTGGCGATCAAGATCTGTGCCAAGGCAGGGCAAGGGACACATCCCACCCGGGTTCGTTGTTCCGCTGCTTCCGACGCCCACCGCCTGCGCACTCCGGCGTGATCTCGGGAGCCGCCGTGCAACGCAACGCCCTGAAACAGGATTTCCCCCTCGTCGAACCATCCGTAGGAGCCGTGCGCCATCGTGTGCGGAGCTTCTGCGCTGCCATCGGATGCCCGGCACACGCCGTCGACGCGGCTCGGCTCATTGCCAGTGAGTTGGCCACCAATGCGGTTCGGCATGCTCAAGGGCGGGCCTCCCGGGCCGAGTTCACGCTAATAGTGACCCTCGACGGCGGGAAGCTCGACATCGCGGTGTGGGACTACTACCCCTCACCGTGCCCATCCCTCTCGAACCTCGCGGACATCCCGGCGGAGGCCCAGTGCGGCCGGGGGCTGGCCATGGTGTGTGCGGACGCCGCCGGGTTCACCTGGACCCGCACACCCGTCGGCAAGCTCGTCTCCGCCTGGATCCACGTAGGCGAAACAACGACCCGCCGCCCGGATCCGACGCAGGTTCACCTCTTCTGACAACAACCGCCGGCGACCGCGCACCAAGCCGGCCGGCGCCGGCCACTCACGCACAACGCGCCCACGGGATCGGGCTCACTCCCCCGGCGGGAGAAGGGCAGTCCCGGCACGTCCCGGCATGCCATGGCCATGCCAATGCGCCCCAACTCCCACACCACCAAAGGCGATTCCTCATGCAATACCTGCTGAAGCCCCCATGGGTGGAAGCCGACCACGCCCGTGTCCGCAATCCCTACGCCCCCTACCTCGTCGCCGCCGGCGTGACCTTCGACGTCATCGAGGTGAGCGAGACCCTCGGCCGGTCCGCCCTCGACGTCCTGCGTGCCCGCCACATCACCCCGGGCCCGATCATCCTCGACCGGCGATACCGCCGCCTCGGCTTCCTCATCCCACCCGCACCCCCCGACGCCATGCCGCCACGCGAGCGCGGGTGCGGCCCCCGCCATCACGGTCGAGGCTGCTGGATCACCATCCCCCGCCCGAACTCCCAACCCACCGACGCCCTCGTCTGGCTCGTCCCACCCCTCGACCAAGAACAGGCCCCCTGCACGCTGCCCGAAGTCCGCAGCGCGATCCGAGCCGCAGCCCAGAGCCTCGGATTCCGCGCCGACCCGGCAAACCCATCCCCTCCGGAGCCCCCGTCGTGATCATCACCCCCGCCCGACGAGACCCCACACGAACCGTCACGCACATCACCCTCGAACTCACCACCCCATGCCGACCGCCATGCCCCGTCGACCACGCCCTCATGCCGCCGGAGACCTGGTGTCGGATCATCACCGAGGCGGTCGAACTCGGCGCCGACTCGGTGCGATTCGCCGGCGGCGAGCCCACCGCCCACCCCGCGTTCACCGAGGTCCTGTGCCACACGATCCGGGCCCGCCCGGACATCGAGGTCGTCACCGATCTCATCCACGTCACCCGCTGCCACTGGACCCTGTTCACCCACGAACGAGTCCGCCTCGCCACCCGCTGGTACTCCGACGCCCCCGTCCAACGCGAGGCCATCACCCACCGGTCCGGCAGCCACATCCGTACCCGCACCAACATCGTCACCGCGCTCGGCCTGCACATCCCTCTGCGCGTCGACATCGTCGAAACCGTCCCCGACCAGCGCATCGGCGCCGCCCGAGCCGAACTCCTCCTCCTCGGCGTCCCCCCGGACCACATCGCCGTCGACCGCCGGCGATCCGGCATCGGCCGACCCAACCCGCCGCGCCTGGCCGCGACTTATCCGACGATCCTCACCAACGGCGACGTCGCCACCGGCCCGATCCCCCACCGGCTGATCACCGGCAACGTCCTACGCCACCCACTCGGCGAAATCCTCGCCACACCCGCGACATCCATCCCGGAACCCTGACCAACCATCACCGCGCAGACGGAGAGGACAGCGCGATCGATCAACCCCCGACGCGAGCGGTCGCCAGGTCCGCGAGGATGCCGTCAACCGTCCCGTCGGGGGTCAGATCGGAGGTGTCCAACCACAACCCCAGCCGTGGGGTGTCCCGGCGCAGGGCCCCGTCGAGGGCATCCACCGTCCAGGGCCCGCCGTAGCCGGTCTTGTCACGGCCGGCCTCCCGTCCCGTCACCGCTTCCCGGCTCGGGGCAAGGACGACGACGTACAGGGGCCGCGTGGCCACGGCGTCCACGAACGCGGTGAGGTGTTCGCCGAGCACCACGTCTTGGACGACCACGGTCCACCCGGCCCGGGCGTACATGTCCGCGACCGCCGCGGAAGCCCCGTGCCGCAGCCGCAGTTGCTCCGTCGCCTCGGCGGTCGGCCGAGGCGTCACCTCCTCCCGGCCCGACACGATCATCCGCCGGAAGGTGTCGCCGCGCAGATGTACGGACCGCGGCAGCCGCTCGGCCAACAGCTGGGCAACCGTGGACTTCCCGGCCGCCATGACACCCGTGACGAGCACAATCGCCGAATCCAGCTCCCGCACCGCAGACCCCCTCGCAGTGAGCCTTCGTCCGGATCTCCCAAAAGCCCGGCCGAGCCCGACGCCGTACGCAACTCTCGCCGACCCCCCGAGCGTTCGCCGGTTCAGCCGCCCGCAGCGCCCTCGGCGCCCGCCACCGGGCGATTCAACCGCCAAACCACGTCGATCCCGGTCCCCGACGGAGCCACCGGCGGCGTCCCCGGTTCCCGCCGGATCTCGGTGAAGCCCAACCGCCGCGGTATCGCCTCACTCGCGGCGTTGGCCACGTCGTGCGTGATCTCCACGTACTCCAACTCCGGCAGGGTGAAAGTCTCTTCGACGAGCGCAGCGGTCGCCCTCGTGGCAAGACCCTTGCCGGTGGCGGCGGGGTGCAGCCAGTAACCCATACGTCGGCCCTGCGGTTCGGGCGCACGGTAGGTCTGGCACATGCCCACGGGAGTGCCGTCCCGGGTGATCGCGTAGTTGTACACGTCACCGTTCGCCCAGCCCTTCTCGAACCGTTCGAGCAGCTTGCGGGTGTACTCCTCGCTGTGCTGAGCCACCCACGGCTCCCAGGGGCGAAGGTGGTCCACGGATTCATCGATCAACGTGAACGCCGCGGCGAAGTCCTCCTGCGCCCGCCAACGTCGCAGGACGAAGTCTCCACATTCGATGATCTGCCTCGGTTGCGCCATGAACGCCATGATCGTTTGCCCAACGCCGCTCCGCAACGAGCGTCCTCCGGCCACCGCATGGACGTACATCCGCAGCGGCGGACGACCGCCGCTCACGGTTCGACGTCCGGACGACCCGCGGTCGCGGAAGGCGACGTAGCCCGCTCGACCCCGGCGGAGCCGCCCGTCACCTCACCGGACCTGATAGCGCAGCAGCGCAACCCCGCTCCCGAAGACCCGGCTCTCCACCAGCCGCAGGTCGGTCTTCTCGTCCGTGGGCCGGAACATCGGCTTCCCGCGGCCGATCAGCACCGGGTGCACGTACACCGTGTACTCGTCGATCAGGCCCAACCGCTGGAACGTGGCCGCCAGGTCCGCACCGCCCACCACCATGTCGCCGCCCGGCTCCGCCTTGAGCGCCATGATCTCCTCGGGAACCACGTCCCGTTTGGTCGTGGTGTTCCAGTCGGTCCACTCGCGGGTCCGGGAGAAGACGATCTTCGGCATGTCCCGCCAGATCCCGGCGAACTCCAGCATCGGCCCGACGCTCTCCGGACCGGCGTCCGCCGTCGGCCAGAAGTCGGCCATCAACTCGTGCACGACCCGCCCCTGCAGAAAGGCGCTCATCTTCCGCAGTCGCTCGTTGAAGTGTTCGTGCAACTCGTCGTCGACCGCACTCCAATCGATCTCCCGATTCGGCCCCTCCATGAACCCGTCGAGGGTCACCGACTGCCAGTACACGATCTTCCGCATCGCACACCTCATCGAACTCGTCGCGGACCGAACCACACCGCACCGCACACGGCACGGCCACCCTCCCAGGCGCCGACGACATCACCGGGCCACCCACCCGCCCGACCACTCACCCACCCGACCGAAGTGGGCACAGGATGTCGGGTCCGCCCCATCGCCCCCTCCCTAGCGTTGTCGATGCAAGGAAGAAGGCAGAACAGAAGGGAAGAAGGAACCCGCAGTGCTGGAGCAGCTGAACCAGGCCCTGGACCACATCGAGTCGCACCTCGACCAGGATCTCGACGTGGCCGAGTTGGCGCGGATCGCCATGACGTCGGAGTACCACCTCCGCCGCCTGTTCTCCGCGCTGGCCGGGATGCCGCTGTCGGAGTACATCCGACGCCGACGGCTCACCCTGGCAGCCGCCGAGGTCCTGGCCGGCGAGCCCACCCTGCTGGAGGTCGCGGTCCGCCACGGCTACTCCTCGGGCGAGGCCTTCGCCCGCGCGTTCCGCGCCATGCACGGCGTGGGCCCGGGCGAAGCCCGGCGTACCGGTGCGGTGCTCAGCGCACAGCCGCGGATGTCCTTCCGACTCGTCATCGATGGGAGCAGCAGCATGCGATATCGGATCGTGCACAAGGACGCGTTCCGCGTGGTCGGCAAGAGGGCCAGGGTCCCGCTCGTCCACGAGGGCGTGAACCAGGCGATCGCCGAGTTCGTCGGGGGCATCGACCGGGAGACGACCGCCCGCATCAAGGCCCTCTCCGACCAGGACCCGGACGGGATCGTCGCGGTCACCGACGACCTCGACCCCAGCCGCGCCGAGGGCACCGAACTCGACTACTACCACGGCGTCGTGACGAGCCATCAGGTTCCCGACAGCGCCGACGGTCCCGACGACCCCGACGCCCTCGACACCCTGGCCGTCCCGGCCGGCACCTGGGCCGTCTTCGAGAACTCCGGCCCGTACCCGCAGGCCCTCCAATACCTGTGGCGCGACATCTTCACCCAATGGTTCCCGTCCAACCCGTACCGCAGCCGCCCGGGCCCGGAAATCCTCCGCGTCCGCCCCACCGCAGACGGCACCCGAGCCGACGCGTCCCTGTGGATCCCGGTGGAACCCACCGCGTCCTGACCCGAGTTCGGCAGTACCGCAGGGCAAGTCAACGACCGACCACGTCCCGAACGACCCGCCGCCCCGCCACGCCGATCAACACAGTCGGCGTGGCGGGGCGCGTCGTTGGTGGGCCACGGTGCCGAGGGACGTCCGGAATTCGGAGTCCGTGGCCTCGGGCGCCAATGGACGAACACTGCGGCAGGAGCCGACTCGGCAATCGCCTCAGTAGCCGACAGTGAACCGCCGCTGGACAAAACGAGGCATCTCCGCCTCGTCCACCAGCGCAACCGCCGCGTCCTCCGCCGAGATCCGGCTCCGGCCGTCGGCGTCCAGCACCGGCTGGTCACCGCCGATGCGGAAGCGACCGGTGCGCTCGCCGGGGCCGATCTGCTCGGCGGGGCTGAAGTAGGTCCAGAGCCGGTTCGAGGCGCGCAGGACGTTCAGCGCCTCCCGGTGGCCGCGTACGGCGGCGGCGTACCCGCGAGGCAGGCCCAGTTCGTCGAGCGATGCGCGGATCAGCTCATCATGGTCGGCGCGGACGACGCCCGGCTCGATCTCCAGGCTGCCGGCGCCACCGATCACGATCAGTCGGACGCGGGTGTAACTCTCCAGGGCCTTGAGCAGGGCCCGGGCGGCGGTCGCATAGACGGTCGGGTCCGCGATCGAGCGCTCGACGGTGTCCGCGAAGTCCTTCGCCGCGTTTCCGGGCTGGAAGCCGCTGACCAGGACGTCCAGGCCCGGCAGGACGGCGGCGATGCTCGTGGCGTCCAGTACGTCGACGCTCGCCCAATCGAGGTTTTCCCGCGGGTCGGTGATCGCGGAGGCATCCCGGCTGAACGCCGTGACGCGGTGTCCGCGCTGAAGAGCCTCGGTGACGACCCGACTGCCGATCGTGCCGGTGGCTCCGATAACGCCGATATGCATGGTTCCCCCTGGTTTCAGAACGTGTTCATGCCGGATGCACGACGCAAAGTCGGACGGACCCGCATCTCACGCCGCGCAAAAACTATACGCCGTGCAGTTTATGCACAGCAATCAGCACAGTGACGCTGTACAGTGAACACGTGGCAGGCACCCGAAGCACCGGACGACGCGAGCGACTGCGCGTCGAGACGATCGCCGAAATCAAGCGCACGGCGCTGGAGTTGATGGGCTCGGGCGGCCCCGACGCGATCACCCTGCGGGCGATCGCCCGCGAGATGGGCATGACCGCCAACGCCATCTACGGCTACTTCGCCACCCGCGACGACCTGGTCACGGCGCTCATCGCGGACGTCTACACCGCGCTCGCCGACGCCGTCGACGCCGCGTGGGCCGCCTCCGCGCAGGACGCCCCCACGCAGCGGATCCGCGCCTGGGCGCACGCCTTCCGCGACTGGGCGCTGGCCAACCCCGAGGGCTTCCGGCTGATCTACGGCGACCCCGTCCCCGGCTATCGGGCCCCCGACGGCGGCGCCGCGCCGGACGCGGCCCGGCGGGTCTGCGTCGGCATCGCCGCGCTGGCGGACACGGCCTGGGACGGCGCCGAACGAGCCTATGGCGACAGCGACTTCGGCTGGGACGACTTCGACCCCGGCCTGCTCGACAAGGTCCGCCCGGCGTTCCCCGCGCTACCGCCGGCCGGGGTGGCCCTGGCGCTGCGGATCTGGGGACACCTGCACGGCTTGGTCGCCTTGGAGGTCTACGGCCACCTGCGCGCGCAGACTCATTCGCCGGACAAGCTCTTCCGCGCCGAACTCACCCAGTTGATCGCATCGTTGAATCTCGGCGCCGCGCCCTCCGACAACGCCTAGCCCCCCGACAGCGCTTCGACATCCGCGCACGTCGGCGCTCCTCGGCGCCGGGGATGACGACCGTGCCCCTTCCGCGCACGCATCGGCCCGGTCGCGGTCGTCAAACGCCGTAACCGCCGTCCACGTCCAGCTTCTGGCCGCTGATGAAGCCCGCGCGGTCGGAGGCCAGGAAGCACACCGCCTCGGCGATGTCCGTCGCGCTCCCGAAGCGTCGCAGCGGGATGTTCCGGCGGGCCACGTCGAGCGCGCGGTCGTCGAGGTCGCCGCTGTCGATCAGCCGCGCGGCCATGCCGTCGGTAAGCATGCCGGGCCCGACGCAGTTGGCGCGCACCCCGAAGCGGCCCTCCTCGGCCGCGATGCCGCGCACGATGGCCTCGACCGCGCTCTTCGTACAGGACGACAGGCCGTCCCGCACCGGGAATCGGCTGGTGGCCGCCGTGGTGACCGCGACCAGGCTGCCGTTGCCCGCCGCGCGCAGATGCGGCAGCGACGGGTGTACCAGGTTGAAGAACGCCGCGGCGTCGCCGTCCAGTTGCTCGCGGTACTGCGCCGGGGTGACCCGACTCAGATGCAACATCGGTACGTGCGGCCCGGCCGCGTACACCACCGTGTGCACCCCGCCGAACTCCGCCGCCGCCTCCGCCACGAACATCGCCACCGCGTCCGCGTCGGTCAAATCGACCCGCCACGCACGAGCCCGCCGCCCGAACCCGACCCGGGCCTCCTCGGCCACGGCCTCGGTCACCGCCGCCCCGTTGCGATAGGTGACCGCCAAATCCGCCCCCCGCTCGGCGAACATGCGGCAGATCGCGGCCCCGATCCCACCCCCGGCCCCAACGACCACGACCGCCCCCGCCCGGCTCCCGAAGTCGCGCTCCATGACTGGCTCCCTAGCTGCCGAGCTGATCTGACGACCAGTCAGGAATATCCCCGGCCCCGCGAACTGTCAACGGACCGCCGCCCTGATCAGCACAAACGACGACTGCCATACTGAGCCGGCCGCACCCCACCCACCACCTCCCGCAAAGGTTCGTGCATTGGTACGTGTTCGCCCGCACCGGATGGTCGGCCCGCTCGTGATCACCCTCCTGGCCGCCGTGACGGCGTGCGCGAGTCCCGCTGAGGAGCTGGCCGACGCCTCCTCCGTGAAGCCGCGCACCGTGACCGTCCCGAGCCCGAGCACACCCGAGGCCGAGGCCGACGCCGGCACCGGCGGCGCCTTGTCGAAGGCGGAGCTCAAGCGGGTGCTGCTGAAGAAGACGGACATGCCGGAGGGTTGGCAGCTCGACGTCGACTCCGACCGCGACGACGACAAACCGCCGGCCATGTCGGACGACTGCGATCGGCTGGCCGCACAGAGCAATCCGACGTCCGGGATCTATCAGGTCCTCGCGAAGGCATCGATCATCACCCACGATCCTGCCCCCGGCGGCAAGGCATACGCGATTCTCGGCTCCGGCCTGACCTCCCTGTCGGCCGACGACGCGAAAAAGGTCATCCCCTCCGCCCGCGACCTGCTTCCACGATGCGTGAACCGGCACGTGACGAAGGACGGCTTGTCCGGCCTTCTCACCTACCGGGCCTTCGACTTTCCCCACCTCGGTGACGAGACCCTGGCCTTCGAGGCCACCTCACGCACCGACACGGGGCAGGCCTGGGTGCACTCGATCGTCCTGGTACGTGTGGGCACCACCCTGATCCGCATCACGCGCGTCAACCTCACCGGCACCACGCCACAACACCCGGACGAAGCACTGGTCCGGAAGCAGGTCGAGCAGGTTGTCGCCGGTCCGAACAAAGCCGGCTGACCCCCGGGCCGCTCCGCCTCCGCCCGACCCCGCATCCAGCACTCCGTCGCCGGGCAGGAGCTGCTGGCCGCGCACTTCCCGGCGGGCCGGAGCCGCCCGGTCCGCATCGTCGCCGACGCCGCGTCGGCGGACGCCGTCACCCACACCCTGCGTGCGGTCCCCGGCATCGGCACACCCGGCGCACCGCACCGCTCCGCTCCACCGACGGCACGCTGGTCGAGATCCGAGCCGTCCTGGACGTACCCCCGGACAGCGACGCCGCCGTCGACCGGCTGTCCGCGATCAAGGCCGCCGTACACGCCGTCCCGAACGCCCACGCCCTCGTCGGCGGCCCCACCGCAACCGGCTTGGACAAGGCGGCGGCCCAGGCGCACGACCGGCGCACGGTCATCCCGTTGGTGGTCGGCGTCGTATTCCTGATCCTGGTTCTGCTCCTGCGCGTCCTGGTCGCGCCGCTGCTCCTGATGGCGACCGTACTGCTGTCCTACCTCGCCGCCCTCGGCCTGAGTTGGCAACTCTTCCGCCAAGTCCTGGACTTCCCGGCGATGGACGTACAGATCATGCTGGTCGGCTTCCTGTTCCTGGTCGCGCTGGGCGCCGACTACAACATCTTCCTGATCCATCGCATCCGCGAGGAGGCCCGAACCCACGCCCACGAATCGGCCGTGTTGAGCGGCCTGACCGCCACCGGCGGCGTGATCACCGGCGCCGGCGCGGTCCTGGCCGCCACCTTCGCCGCACTCACCGGCGCGCCCCAGGTCGCCTTCATCCAGATCGGCGCCCTGGTCGCCCTCGGCGTACTGATCGACACCTTCCTGGTCCGCTCGATCCTGGTCCCGGCACTGGCCCTGGACACCGGCCGCGCCTTTTGGTGGCCGACCCGCCGCCGCCCGAAGACCGCGGACCCGCGCGAAGATCCCGTAGCGTAGTCCGCGCCGGACACACAGCGACCGGCAACGACACCGCGATCAGCGGGTGTTCCACACCGGGAGGCCAAACCGATGGCGTTGCCACCGTCCGAAGCCCACTCGCCCGACGACCCGATCCGCGTCCTCGACGTGACCACCGACGACTACCGCCGAGCCTTCGAGCTCTTCCTCGCCGGCTCGGACGAGAAAGCCGTCACCCACGCCCACCTGCTCGCCCTGGTCGAACGACTGCCTCGGCGCTCGGTGTTCCTCGATATCGGGGCGGGCTCCGGGGCGACCACGCGGTACCTGGGCAGCCACTTCGAGCGCACCATCGCCATCGAACCCAGCAAGTACATGCGCGACGCCCTCCGCCTCACCTACCCGGAGGCGGAGGTGCTGAGCGACCCCGTCGAGACGGCCGAGCCGCCCGCCCTCGCCGACTTCGCGCTGTGCTCGCACATGTTCTATTTCCTGCCGGAGTCGCAGTATCTGCCCACGGTGCGCCGGCTGCTCGACTGGGTCCGCCCGGGCGGCGAACTGGTCCTCGTCCTACAGAACCCCGACAACGAATGCATGCGCCTGGTAAGGCACTTCTACGACATCCGCTTCGACTTGTCACCGACGGCAAAGGCACTCGGAACCGGCCACGAGGACCTGGTCGAGTCCTGCACCCTGGAAACCCTCCCGGTCCGCTTCCACGCCGACAACCTGCCGGACACCCTCGCGGTAGCCGAGTTCATGGCCAACGTCCCGGACCTGGCCGAACGACCCACCCGCCCCACCCGCCGGGACCTCGAAACCTACGTCACCACCCACTTCGCCGACCCAACCGGCACCGGCTACACCATCCACCACGACCATGACATCATCCGAATCAAACGCCCCGAAACTCCATAAAACCCCAACCCCCCGGCCGGCGTTCGAGCCCAACCGGCCCGGTCACCCGGTGAGCCCAACCAGCCCAGCCAAAACACACGCCCCCACACCCCGGCCGGTACTTGAGCCCTATTCAGCCCGGCCGGCGCTTGAGGCCACCCAACACAACCCAAACCCAACGCCGGCCAAACACCCCAACAGCCCGCGGCCACCCGCACCCACGAACCCCCACAGCCCGGCCGGCGCATGAGGCCAATCAGCCCGGCCGGCGTTTGAGGCCACCCAACACAACCTGAGCCCAACGCCGGCCCCACCGCTAAAGAGTCGCAGCCAACGCCGCCTCGTTCTCCTCCGCCGCTCCGAACTGCGTCGCATGCACCCACGACCGCTTCACATACAGATGCACGTCCACCTCCCAGGTGAACCCCATCCCCCCATACACCTGCGTGGCGTCCTTCCCATTCCGCGTAGCCGCGTCGTCCCCCATCACCTTCGCCGTCAACACCGCGACCTCGACATCCCCCACCGCCGGGTCATCCAATGTCACCGCCGCCGCGTACACCGCCGCCCGAGCGATCTCGGTCCGCACCAGCATGTCCGCACACAGGTGCTTGACCGCCTGGAACCCCCCGATCACCCGACCGAACTGCTCACGCTCCTTCGCATACTGCGTAGCCAACTCGGTGAGCCGCCCCGCAATGCCCAACTGCAGCGCAGCCGTGAGCACCGCCCCGACCCGCCGCCACTCCTGCGCGACCCGCGCATCGGCCACCACCTCGCCGGCCGGCAGCTCGTCCACCGCCGTCACCGGCGTGAACGGATCCACCGGATGCGCGACCGGCGCCCCCCGCATCGACGCCGGATCCACCCGCCGGATGCCCTCGTCCGTCAGCACCAACAAACAATCCAGCGCGTCCAGATGCTCGACCAGCAGCGGCCACGAGTCGCCCTCGATCAGCCCGACCACCACGTCACCCGCAGCGGCCTCCTCGCCCAACCGCCCCGGCAGCGACGCGGCCAGATGCGTGGCCACCAGCGGCCCGGGCAACAACACCCGCCCGGCCTCCTCGTACACCAGCGCCGCCTCGGCCACCCCGAGTCCGACCCCGCCCGCCTCCTCGGCGATCCGCAGCGAGAAGAACCCGGTCTCGGCCAGTTCCCGCCACAGCGCACGGTCCACCATGCCGGGCACCGGCGCGCTGTCCACCAGCGCCCTCATCCGCTCCCGGTCGAACCGTCCCTCGCAGAACTCCCGTACCCCGGACCGCAGATCGCGCTGGTCCTCGCTCAGCTGGAAATCCATGTCCCGACCACCTTCTCGCTCAGCCCCGGCCGAAATCCCACGACCCCGCTCACCGTTCCTTCGGCAGACCGAGGATGCGCTCGCCCACGATGTTGCGCTGGATCTGCGACGTACCCGCCGCGATCGTGTACGACAGCGACGACAGCCGCTCGTCCATCAGCGTCGCGCCCGGCAGTCCCGCGACGTCGTCCACCGCCAGGGCGGCCCGCCCGAGCAGCCGGTGCGCGAGTTCGTACACCTTCTGCTTCGTCTCGGAGAACCGCAGCTTGAACACCGAGCCGCCGACCCCGGGCACCCCGGACCGCTGCGCCTCGGAGACGTTCCACTTGGTCAGCGCCCACAGCGCCTCGAACTCGGCTGTCAGATGGCCCAGTTCACGCCGCAACGCGACATCGTCCCAGGCGGTGGCCTGACGCCGGGTCACCTTCTTGGCCAGCGCCGCCAGTTCGCGCAACAGCCGCTGACACGCCACCACTTCGCTGACGAACGCGGTGCCGCGCTCGAACGACAGGGTGACCATGGTGACCCGCCAGCCGTCGTTCTCCTCGCCCACCCGGTTGGCCACCGGCACCCGTACGTCGTCGAAGAACACCTCGGCGAACTCCGAGGTCCCCATCACCGTTTCCAACGGCCGGATGGTGATCCCCGGCGTGTCCATCGGCACGATCAACCAGGTGATGCCCTTGTGCTTGGGCGCGTCCGGGTCGGTGCGCACCAACATCTCGCAGTAGTCCGCCACTTCGGCGTGCGAGGTCCAGATCTTCGAACCGTTGACCACGTAGTCGTCGCCGTCCCGCACCGCCCGGGTACGCAGCGAGGCGAGGTCGCTGCCCGCTCCCGGCTCGGAGAAGCCCTGGCACCACACGTCATCGCCGCGCAGGATCCCCGGCAGATACCGCCGCCGCTGCTCGTCGGTGCCGGCCGCGTCGATCGTCGGCCCCGCGTGCAGCAGGCCGACGAAGTTCGCCCCCACGTAGGGCGCGCCGGCCCGCTCGGTCTCCTCCAGGAAGATCAGATGCTCGGTGGGCGTGGCGCCCTTGCCGCCGGCCTCCACCGACCAGTGCAGACCCGCGTATCCGGCGTCGAACAACAACCGCTGCCACGCCGTGTCGTAGGCGCGCCGCCCGGGCCAGTCGTTGCGATCGGGCTTGGGTGGCAGCAACGGGATGGCCTGATCGAGCCACGCGCGCAATTCCGCGCGAAAGCCCTCCTCGGCCTCGGTGTACCGCAGGTCCATGGTCGTCGACTCCCTGTCGAACTGGGAACGGGCAAACGAAAAAGCGAACGAAGGCGGCCGAACCGAGGCGTCCGACCGCAGCGACCCGACCGAAGCGACCCGCCGCATCGACCCGACCGCAGCGGCCCGACCGCAGCGGCCTCGCCGAACTCAGGCCCCGTACACGGGAGTCGGCGCCGGCGCCTCGTCGAGCAGCTTCGCCACCACCGGCCCCAACTCGGCCGGCTCCCACCGCCGGCCCGCCGTGGCCTCGGGACCGTGCTGCCATCCGGTCGCGACGGAGACCTTGTCCCCCTCGACCTCGAAGACCCGCCCCGTCACCTCCCGCGACAGGGTCGAGCCGAGCCACACCACCAGCGGCGACACGTTCGCCGGGTCGTAGAAGTCGAAGCCGCCGTCCTCGGGCTTGCGCACCAGGTCCGGCATGGCCTCCTCGGTCATCCGGGTGCGCGCGGCCGGCGCGATCGCGTTGGCCGTCACCCCGTAGCGGCCCATCTCCACCGCGGCGATCTGGGTCAGGCAGGTGATCCCGGCCTTGGCCGCCGCGTAGTTGCCCTGTCCGACCGAGCCCATCAGCCCCGCGCCCGAGGTGGTGTTGATCAGCCGCGCGTCGACCTCGGCGCCCGCCTTCGCCTGGGCCCGCCAGTACGCGCCGGCGTGCCGCATCACCGCGAAGTGCCCCTTGAGGTGCACCCGGATGACCGCGTCGAACTCGTCCTCGCCCAGCGAGACCAGCATGCGGTCACGCAGGAAGCCCGCGTTGTTGACCACCACGTCCAGCCGGCCGAACGTGTCGATGGCGGTCCGCACCAGACGCTCGGCGCCCGCCCAGTCGGCGACGTCGTCCGCGTTGACCACCGCCTTGCCGCCCAGCGCCTCGATGTCGGCCACGACCTGCTGGGCCGGGCCGAGCGAACGCCCGTCGCCCTGGCGCGAGGCACCGATGTCGTTGACCACCACGTGCGCGCCCTCGCGGGCGAATGCCAGCGCGTGCTCGCGCCCGATACCGCCGCCGGCACCGGTGACGATGACGACGCGCCCCTCGCAGATCCCACTCATTCCAGGCCCCTCAGGTGTAGAAGACCGACGCCGTACCGAGGACCGACCCACGTCGAATACCTCGGAAGCGGCCCGCCGAGAAATTCGACGAGCCGCCCCCTACCACCGCACCGCGAGCCACTGCCATGACCACGCGGCACGTCCGTACCGAAGAACCGAACCGACCCGACCCGACCCAAACCGGCCGAAGTGACCGCAGCACCCGCACCTCCCCGCAGCGACCCACAGCAGCCCGCAGCAGCCCGCAGCAGCCCGCAGCGATCAGATGCCTCAAGCCCCCGCCGCACCCACCCGATCCCGATCGAAATCGAGATCGAGCATCCGAATCGCATTACCCCGGATGATCTTGTAAACGGTCTCCGCCCCCAGCCCCGCCAGATGCTCCTCGGCGATCTTCTTCGTGTGCGGCCACGTGGAGTCGACGTGCGGGTAGTCGGTCTCGAACGTGACGTTGTCCTCGCCGATCACATCGAGCGAGTTGACCCCGTGCCGGTCCCGGAAGAAGCAGGCGAACATGTTCCGCCGGAAGTAGTACGACGGCGCCTCGGGCAACACCTCGCCGGTGACCGCCCAGGCCCGGTGCTCCAGCCACACGTCGTCCATGCGCTCCAGGGCGTACGGGATCCAGCCCATCTGCCCCTCGGAGTAGGCCAGCTTGATCTTCGGAAACCGCGCCGGGATGCCCGCGAAGATGAAGTCGGCCATCGAGGCCATCGCGTTGTTGAAGCTCAGCGACGCCTGGACCGCCGCCGGCGCGTCCGGCGAGGCGGCCGGCATCGTCGAGGACGAGCCGATGTGCATGTTGATCGTCACGCCCAGATCGGCGCAGGTCTCGAAGAACGGGTCCCAGTAGCCGGTGTGGATGCTGGGCAGGCCGAGGAAGGCCGGGATCTCCGAGAAGCACACGGCGGTGACCCCGCGCGCCCGATTGCGCTTGATCTCCTCGACGGCGAGCTGCACGTCCCACAGCGGGATGATGATCAGCGGGATGAGCCGCCCGCCGGAGTCGCCGCACCACTCCTCGACCATCCAGTCGTTGTAGGCGCGCACGCACGCGAGCGCGACCTCCTTGTCCGCGGCCTCCGAGAAGGTCTGGCCGCAGAACCGCGGGAAGGTCGGGAAGCACAGCGAGGCCTCGACATGGTTGACGTCCATGTCCTTCAGCCGCTCGGCCGGGTCATACAGTCCGGGGCGCATCTCGCCGCGCGTGATGCCCTCGAGGGTCATCTCGTCCCGGCTGAAGCCGACGGCGGCGATGTTGCGCTTGTACGGGAAGCGCAGGTCCTCGTAGAACCACCAGTCGGCCGGTGGGCCGTTGGGATCGGTGGTGATCTTGTAACTCGCCCCGGTGTACTCCAGCTGACCGATGCCCGTGGTGACCGGCTTCGGGCCGCGCTCGTGGTACTTCTTCGGCAACCAGCGCTCGAACAGGTGTGCCGGCTCGATGACATGGTCATCGACGCTGATGATCTTCGGCAGTTCGCCGAAGGAGTTTCCGGACTGCGTGGCAGCCTGCCCGGGCTGGTTGGTGCTCATCGGCCCCTCCCGCTCACTAAATCTGATGGACCGTCAGATTTAGCGTAATCTCTGGGCGGAGGGAACCACAAGCTGACTCAACGTCAGGAGAATCACGGATGGCCCTGCGTCTCGAAGAACTGATCGACCCCGGACACACCGCGTTGATCACCCAGGAATGCCAGAACGGAGTGATCGGCACGCAGGCGGTGTTCCCCGCGCTGACCGCGCACACCGGGGGGCTGATTCCGGCCGTCGATCGACTCGCCAAGGCCGCCCGCCGGGCCCAAGTCCCGGTCGTGCACTGCCTGGCGGTACGCCGCCCGGACGGCCGGGGCGCCAACGCCAACGCCCGGATGTTCGGCGCCGCGGCCAAGGCGCCGGTGCTCCTGGCCCCCGGCTCGGATGCCGCCGCGGTGGCCGACGGGATCACCGTGCACCCCTCCGACCTGGTGCTTTCCCGCTACCACGGACTCGGCCCGATGGCCGACACCGGACTCGCCGCCGTGCTGCGGAACCTGGGCGTGCGTACCGTCGTGGGCGTCGGCGTCTCGCTCAACGTCGGCATGCTCAACTTCGCGATGGACGCGGTGAACGCGGGATTCCAATTCGTCGTACCGCGCGAGGCGGTGGCCGGATTCCCTCCCGAATACGCCGAGGCCGTACTCGCCAACACCTTCAACGCGATCGCGACGATCACCACGGTCGACGCCGTACTGGCCGCCTGGGCCTGACCCCTGATGCCCCGTCACCAATCCGGTGACGGGGCATCAGCAGCGGTTCGGGGTGGCCTGAAAGGCCGAATCGGCGGTCAGCGCCGGGGCGTCCAGGGCTTCTTGTCGTACTGCTCGCGCAGCTTGAACTTCAACACCTTGCGCAGCGTCTCGTTCCGCGGCAGCGCGTCGACCAGTTCCAATTGCTCCGGGATCTTCTGCGTCATCAGCCCGGCCTCGCGCAGGTAGCCGACCATCTCGGTGAATTCCAGGTCGGATTCACCCGGTTGGCGCTCCACCACGGCGCAGACCCGCTCTCCGCGCTCGCGGTCGACCAGGCCGATCACCGCCGCGTCGGCGACCTTCGGGTGGGCGAACAGCAGGTCCTCGATCTCGCGCGCGGAGATGTTCTCCCCCTTGCGGATGATCACGTCCTTGAGCCGACCGGTCAGCGAGAGGTGCCCGTCGGCGCGCAGTCGGCCCAGGTCGCCGGTGCGGAAGAAGCCGTCCTCGTCGAACGCGTCGGCGGTCAGCGCGGGGTCGGTGTACCCCTTGAACACCATCGGCCCGCGCAGCCGGACCTCGCCCTCCTCGCCGGTGTCCGCGACGGAGCCGTCCGCCCGCGCGATGCGCACCTCGATGCCGCTGACCGGCTTGCCCTCGGTGTACGAGCGCTGGTCCTCGGAGTCGTACGGTCCGCCCTGGGCGATCATCGGCGACTCGGTCATCCCGTACCCGTGGCACAGGATCGCCCGCATCTCGTCGCGCACCTCACCGACCAGCTCCGGCGGCTTGGGCGCGCCGCCGCCGGAGACGATCCGCAGGGTCGGGATGATCTTCTCGCCGGGCTGCTTGCGCTGCTCGTTCAGGAACGCGACATAGAACGCGGTCGAGCCGCCGACCATGGTGACGCCGAGCCGCTTGTACACCGGCACCACGCCCGCCGGGTCGAAGTTCTCCACGATCACCGCCGGGAAGCCCGAGGCGAGCACGGTGACGATGTAGTCCGGGCCCGCGATGTGCGCGTACGGGAACGCGATCGAGCCGATGTCGCTCGGCGACATGTCCAGCGCGACGGCCAGCCCCTTGCCGCCCGCGAGCAGCGTCGAGTCGCTGTGCTGGACGCCCTTCGGGTCGGACGTGGTCCCGGAGGTGTAGTAGAGCCAGCGCACCTCGTCGCCGTCGGTCGGCGCGGGCGGCAGGTCGGCCGGGTCGCCCTCGGGCAGCTCGTCGTAGGCGACCATGACGCGCGGCGCCGGGCTCAGCTCCTTGGCCAGCGCCTCGCCCATGCCGACGAAGTCGAAGCCCTTCCACTCGCGCGGACACAGGAAGAACTCGGCCCCGGTCTGCCGCAGACAGAACCCGACCTCCTTCTCCCGGTAGAACGGGATGATCGGGTTCTGCACCGCGCCGAGCCGGGCGAGCGCGAACGAGACCACGATGGACTCGATCCGCGTGGTCAACTGCCAGGTCACACGGGTCCCGGCGGTGACGCCGAGCGCGTGGAAGCCCGCGGCCACGCGCTCGGCCCACGCCTTGAACCCACCGAAGGTGACCCTGCGGTCCTCCGGGTCGAGCAGCATGGGTACATCGGGAGACGCCGCCGCGCGGCGCTCCACCAGCTCCCAGAGAGTGGTGGCGTCGTAGATCGGGTCAGACACGTGTCCTCCGCGCGGAAAGCCGGGGCCGGGGTACGTCGCCGGGGCATGGCGAAGCGGAAGCCCCGGGGCATTGACCTGACGGTACGTCAGAAGCTTTGCGGGAAGAAAGACTTCGCGTGGTCACGCGGATCACAACCGGATCTCGGCGACCTTGATCGCATACTGGCGAAGCAAGGCCGTACTGCCTAACCTGGGGCGATACCGCCAACCCCGGGGGCACGATGTCACCCTTCCGCCGGGAGCGCCCACCGGTGTGCCTGGGCCCGCTCGCGAGCCTCCCCGAAGGCGTCCCGACCCGAGTCGGCACCAGCCCCCCGGTCGCGATCCTGCGCCACGGCGACACGGTCCACGTCTTCGAGGACCGCTGCCCCCACGCCGGCGCCATCCTCTCCAGAGGCACCCTGACCAACGAACACCTCACCTGCCCGGCCCACAAGGCCACCTTCGAAATAGCCACAGGCCGCTCCCTCGGCCCGGTCCCATGCCGCCCACTACGCACATACAAGTCCTGGACCGAAAACAACCTCGTCTACCACTCCCCATCCCCCCGCCCCACCAAAAAATCCAACGCCTCCCCCTGCCCCAACCACCCCTGACCCCAACGGCCGCCAAGGTGCCCCCCACGCCCTGCAAAGCCCCCAAGCCAAGGCCACCCAAGCCAAGCGATGCGCAACCAGCCACAAACCCGATCAGCCCGGCGCACGCTCAAAGCCCATCCACGACACAGCCCAACCCGCCCAGCCCCGCCGGCGTCGGGACCGCCCCACCCAAGCAACACCCAACCGACCAAGAGCCCATCAACCCGGCCCGCCGCTCGAATCCGATGCACCACACCGGCCAACCCCGCACAGCCCAGCCGGCGCTTGAGGCCACCCAAGCCAAGCAATGCGCAACGGGCCAAGAACCCCATCAACTCGGCCGGTGCTCGAAGCCGACGCACCACACCAACCCCACCCAACCCGGCCGGCGTTCGAAACCGCCTCAGCCAAGCAATGCGCAGCCGGCCCAAAACCTGATCAGCCCGGCTGCCGTTTGAGGCCGATGCACCACACCGGCCAACCCCACTCAGCCCGGCCGGCGCTTGAGGCCACCCCACCCAAGCAATGCGCAACCGGCCAAGAGCCCCATCAGCCCGGCCGGCGCTTGAGGCCCAGGGGGCCGGACCGGCTCGCGCAGGAGAGCCGTCGGCCAAGCCGGGTTCACCCCGCAAAGGCCCCGCAGCCCCTGGCCCATGCCCCCGAGAGGTCCGCCCCCGGCGGAAACCGACCCGCCAACTCCAGCGAGACCATCCCGTGCGCAAACCCCCACACGGCCCGCGCAGCGTCGTGATCGCCCCCCACCGCCCGCATCAACGGCGCCGCCGCCCGCTCCTCCAGCCCCGACGGCAACGCGGCACGATCCAACGGTTGCCCACTCATCAACCGATACAGATACGGATGCGCAAGCGCGTAGGCCCGATACGCCCCCGCCAACGCCGTGATCCGCTCCAGCCGCGAACCCCCCGCCGCCGACCCCGCCGAGCCCGCCGACCCGGCCGACGCCGCCTCCGCGGCCTCCAACACCTCCGCCATTTCCGCCATCGCCTGCGCGATCAACGCGCTCTCCACCGCAGACTTGTCCGCGAAGTGCTTGTACAACGACGGCGCCTTGATCCCGATCCGCTCCGCGATCCGCCGCATCGACACCGCCTCCGGCCCCTCCCCCTCCAGGAGTTCCCGCGCGGCGGCCACGATCTCCCGCGCCCGACCGCCGACCGGAGGAGCGGAAACGTACGAAACGTCAGACATGCTTACGGAACCCTTCGGGAGTGCGCAGTCCGTACCCGGCGGCACGGTCCATCGCGATGTGGGTGAGCCAGCCGAGGCCGGCGGTGAACAGCGGCGGCCACTCGATCGGCCCGGCGGAGTAGCCGACCAGCACGATCAGCGGGACCCAGGCCCGATGCAACGCGTTGTAGAACGGCACCGCACGCGCCTGCAACCGACCCCGCTCGTGCGTGCCGTCCCGCAGCGCGTCGCCGGCTCCGACGAACATGGTCAGGTCGGGCAGTATGAAGAAGACCAACGCCGCCGCAGAAGTGGCGAAACCATACTTCACGCCCTCGAACACCGCGAACGCCGCCAAAAACAGCGCCAGTACGCCCCACGCGCCGCGCCGCGTCCACCGAAGCGCCGCCGAACCGCGGATTCCCGTGCCCACGATGGTGCTCATGCCGCCTCCGCCCGCCTGTGGCTAACGACGTTAGCCGCCTGCGTCCATCATCCGGCTAACACCATTAGCCGTCAAGTCCGGACGACATCCCCACCCATCAAGAGCGCCGCAAGCCCACCGACCCGATCCCGATCCCCAAAGCGAACACAACCCCGACCACAAACCCGAAAACCGCCCACTCCACCACCCCACTCACCCACAACCCATCCACCACCGGACGTACCCACCCACCCGCCCGAACCGACTCGCCGTCCCCACCCGGCACACCGACCTCCCCCCGCACCCCGGCATCCACGGCCGACGCAACAAACGGCCGCCGCCCCGACGCCGCCCTCTCCCGCGAAGCAACCACCCGCCGCCCCGACCCGAACGGCCGATCCACCACAGAACGCCCGGCCCCGTCCCCCGAACCACCCGAGCCCCCACCACCCGAGTCCACCGCCGAACCGCCACGCTCAACCGGCCAACCGACCTCTCCCCCACCCCCGCCTCCCACCGACCCCACACCCACCTGCAACGCAGCCGGCCTCACCCCCGGCACCTTCGCCCCCGGCAGCCCCGACCCCGACGGCCTCGGCTCCAACGGCCTCACCCCCACCGGCTTCGTCATCACCGGCCGCACCCCCGCCGACCCCACCACCCCCAACACCGGCGGCTTCGGCGCAGGCGGTTTCGGGGGCTTGGTCGCCGGCGGCCGAGGCGGTCGCGGATGCGCCGGTTTCGTCGGCGGCTTACCCACGCCCTCGACGCGCACCCCCGCCCCGCCGTCACCCCGACCCCGGCCACCGCCCGCACCCGCCGGCGCGTACCCGACGCCCATCCACCCGACCCGCACCCCACACCCCGCCCCGCCCGAACCCCCACCGGCCTCGACCACGACGCCTGCCCGCCGCCCACACCCCTCGGCCCCCGCCGAACCGCAGCCCCCGACGACCGGCACGCACACACACGCCACCACCAGGAATCGCGCCACAACCCGAGAGTCGGCCATGGCGCAAGGTTGACCCGCCCCACCGACCCACCCCGAACGAACCCCCGGAAATCCCACATACGAGTGACCCACCGGCCCAAGCCAACGGCCCGCCCCACCAGTCCAACCGAACCGGCCCGCCCCACCGGCCCAGCCCCAGCGGTCCGCCCCCAGCCCAGCCCCACCGATCCGACCCACCCACATCGGCCGGCCACCTCACCCACCCACGTCAGCCGGCCACGCCCCCCAACACCCCCCGCACCGCCGCCGCAAACGCCCGCGGATGCGTCAGATTGCCGTTGTGCCCACCCGGAAAAACCGCCGCCGCAACCCCGACGACCCCCTCCAGCGCCACCGCACACCGCCGCGTGAACACCCGCCGCCGCGTGCTCGCCCCCACCCCGGGGATGATGCGCGTCGCCGAAGAGCGCACCAGATCCGGCGACAGCACGTCCTCCACCACCGCCGGAAACTCCCGCCCGATGAAGAAATCGAAGTTCGCCACCCGCCGCGCGCTCATCGGCTGCGCGGTCAGATCCGGCTCACGCTCCTCCACACCCGGCTCGATGCCCAGGTGAGCCGTGATCGCAGGAAACGCACCGCCCATCCCGGCCCGCGCATGCACCTCCCGGATCGCGCTCAACTCACCCCGATGCGCGTCGCGTTCCGCATCGGAGAGCAACCACGGCGCGACCGGCTCGTGGGCGATCAACGTGTGCAGCAGCTCCGGCCGGGTCGCCGCCACCCGCAGCCCGATCAACCCGCCCATGCTGAGCCCCAGCATCGTCGCCGGCCCATCGGCGACCTCGCCCAACAACCGCGCCACGTCGTCGGCGTGGTCCCCGATGCTCACCGGCGCCGCCGGATCGGCCAAGGTACTCCGGGAAAGCCCACGCCGGTCATACGTCACCACGGTGTGGTCGGCCACCAGCCGATCGACCATGTCCACACTGCGCCCGGCGTCCCCCTCGCCGCTCTCTCCGATCAGCAACAGCGGCCCGGATCCCCGCACTTCGTAGTACAGCTCCGCGCCCGGCACGGACAAAACAGCACCAGCAGTCGCGGCCACGAGAATTCCCCCGGAAAGTCGTCGCGGGCGGCACCGATCCGCCACCCACCCATGACCACAACCTAATCCATCACATTAGATACATCAACATTGATACATCTTTTCCGATGTACTATCTGCTCATGACGTCCCCCACCCCAATGTCCCCCATGACCCCCGTCGACCTCTTCCTCCTCGGCCGCACCCTCATGAAGATCGGCGAAGACGCCCTACCCGCCCCCAAGGTCGGCACCGACCCTCACCCCGGCAGCGTGCGCCCGATCCTGATCGCCCTGAGCGACATCACCGCCCACCCCGACAGCGCCATCGGCGAGATCGCCCGCCGCACCGGCCTCCCGCAAAGCCAGGTCTCCACCGCCGTGGCCCGCCTCAAGGAAACCGGTTCGATCGAAACCACCCAGGACCCCACCGACCGCCGCCGCCTCCTGGTCCGCACGGCCGCGACCCCGTCCGCCAGGGTCGCCGAAGTCCGCGCCGCCGGCATCGAGGACGCCCTCACCCGTGCCCTCGCCACCACCGACGAACAGGTCCTCGCCCAGGTCACCGCAGCCCTGGCCGTCCTGGCCCGCCACCTACCCCCGGCGGCCCTGACCCGCCTGCGCCCCTGACCCCGACTCAGCGCGCGGTGATCTCCGGACCGATCGTGAAGCCCTTCAACGCGCCGCTGGGAATGGCGACCGGCGTCCCCTGTTCGACGTGAAGGGTGGATCCGTAGTCGCCCTTCCGGAAGTCGGGATCCGCGAGCACGGTCACCGTCCCGGAGCCGTCGAAGTCGTCGATGATGACGTAGATCTCGATTCCGGCACGCGCATATGCACGGCGTTTGCGCCGACGATCGCGATCACTGGCCTCGCTCCCCGGAGACACGACCTCCGCGACCAGCACCACTCCGGAAACATCCACGCCCAGACCGTCGGCGTCGGGCGCCTCGTCCAAGTCGTCGGGCGCGACGAAAAGATCCGGGATGTAGACCTTGCGGCCGTCCAGGACATTGCCGTCCTGGAAGGCGGACAGCACATCGGTTTCGAGGTGCCGATCCAAGGCACGCCGTAGCCGGTTGGCGATCATGGCGTGCCGACGGGAGCCCGTGGGAGACACCTCGATGGCTCCTTCGATGATCTCGGCGCGGAGTCCCTTGGGCAGCGTCAACGCCTTCCAGGCCCGCCACAGAAGCTCATCGAGGTCACCGGACGGTGAAGTAGTCACCGTCGGCTCATGCGTCGCAATCGCCATCGGGAAACACCTCCTCACCCCAGTGTGGGTCACGGTCGCCGGTAGCGGACAGGTTCTCGCCAACCCTACGAGTCACCCGAGTCGCGCTAACGCTCCCCGGCCACCCAGCACCCGAACGAGTGATCCCCTACCGCACCCGCCGCGCCACCTCGGTAGCCCAGTACGTCAAAATCGACGCCGCCCCCGCGCGCTTGATCGACGTCAGCGTCTCCAGGATCACCCGGTCCCGATCGATCCAGCCGTTCGCCGCCGCCGCCTCGACCATCGCGTACTCGCCGCTGACCTGGTACGCCGCCACCGGCACGTGCACCTCGTCCGCGATCCGCCGCACCACGTCCAGGTACGACATCGCCGGCTTGACCATCACCAGGTCCGCGCCCTCGGCCACATCCAGCAGCACCTCGCGCACCGACTCGTCGGAGTTGGCCGCGTCCTGCTGGTACGTCATCCGGTCGCCCTGCAGCGTCGACTCGACCGCCTCGCGGAACGGGCCGAAGAAGCCCGACGCGTACTTCGCGCTGTAGGCCAGGATCGCCACGTCCAGGTACCCGGCGTCGTCCAACGCCCGCCGGATCACCCCGACCTGACCGTCCATCATCCCGCTCGGCCCGACCATGTGCACACCCGCGTCGGCCTGCACCACGGCCATCCGCGCGTACGCCTCAAGGGTCGCGTCGTTGTCCACCGAGCCGTCGGCCGCCAACACGCCGCAGTGCCCGTGGTCGGTGAACTCGTCCAGGCACAGGTCGGACATCACCACGGTGTCCGCGCCCACCTCGGCCACCACGTCGCGGATCGCGACCTGGAGCACCCCCTCGGGGTCGAACCCGGCCGAGCCGACCGCGTCCTTGACCGACGGGATGCCGAACAGCATCAACCCGCCGACGCCCGCCGCGACCGCGTCGTGCGCGGCCTTGCGCAGCGAGTCGCGGGTGTGCTGGACCACGCCCGGCATCGACGAGATCGGCACCGGCTCGCTCGCGCCCTCGCGCACGAACAGCGGCAGGATCAGGTCGGCGGGATGCAGCCGGGTCTCCGCGACCAGCCGGCGCATCGCCGGGGACGTGCGCAACCGCCGAGGACGGTGCGCGGGAAACCCTGACGATGCGTCAGCCTGGTACGACATGAGCCAATCGGCCTTTCTCACCGATCCGCCGAAACCACCACAGCCGGCGGATTCACCACGATTACCGCACTTACCACTTACTTGGCCTTGCGCCGCGATCCCGGCCGCCGCTCACTCGGCCGGGTGACCGGGTCGCCCGCCTCGATCATCGCGGCCCGTCGCGCCGTACCGAACTCCGCCAACGCCTCGGCCAGGGCGGACACCGACGGCTCGGGCGCCAGCACGTCCACGCGCAGCCCGTGCTCCTCGGCGGTCTTCGCCGTGGCCGAGCCGATACACGCGATCACCGTCACCGCGTGCGGCTTGCCCGCGATGCCGACCAGGTTGCGCACCGTCGAGGACGACGTGAACAGGACCGCGTCGAAGCCGCCGCCCTTGATCGCCTCGCGGGTGTCCGCCGGCGGCGGCGCCGCGCGCACCGTGCGGTACGCCGTGACGTCGTCGACCTCCCAGCCCAGCTCGACCAGACCGGCCACCAGGGTCTCGGTGGCGATGTCGGCGCGCGGCAGGAACACCCGATCGATCGGGTCGAAGACCGGGTCGTACGGCGGCCAGTCCTCCAGCAACCCCGCGGCCGACTGCTCGCCCGAGGGCACCAGGTCGGGCTTGACGCCGAACTCGACCAGCGCCCGCGCGGTCGCCTCGCCCACGGCCGCCACCTTGATGCCCGCGAAGGCACGCGCGTCCAGGCCGTAGTCCTCGAACCGCTCGCGCACCGCGCGCACGGCGTTGACCGACGTGAACGCGATCCACTCGTAGCGGCCGGTCACCAGGCCCTTGATCGCCCGCTCCATCTGCTGCGGCGTGCGCGGGGGCTCGACCGCGATGGTCGGCACCTCGTGCGGCACCGCGCCGTACGAGCGCAGCTGCTCGGAGAGCGTGACCGCCTGCTCCTTGGTCCGCGGGACCAGCACCTTCCACCCGAACAGCGGTTTGGTCTCGAACCACGACAGAGTGTCGCGTTGCGCGACCACCTCGCCGACGACCACGACGGCCGGCAGCGTGATCTTCGCGGCCCGCACGTCCGAGGCGACCTGGGCGAGCGTGCTCACCAGGGTGCGCTGCTCGGTGGTGGTGCCGTTGATCGTGACCGCGACCGGCGTGGCCGGCTTGCGCCCGCCCGCGACCAGCTCCTGGGCGATCTCGGCGATCGAGTCCAGCGCGCCGCGCAGCACCAGGGTGCCCTCGACGGAGCCGACCGTGGCCCAGTCGATCGTGCCTTCGGCCATGTCCAGCACACGCACGCCGCCGCTGCCCTTGGTCGGGTGCAGCGGGATACCCGCGTAGGTGGGCACGGCCGTGCTGACCGGCACACCCGGCACGACCTCGAAGACGATCTTCGCCTTCGCGACCGCGGTGACCTCGTCGATGACCGACTGGTCCACGCAGGGGTCGCCGGCCACGGCCCGGACCACCTGCCTGCCCGATCGCGCGGCGGCCACCACGACCTTGGCCCGGGCCACGGCGGACAGGAGTTCCCCGTCGTCGCCGGTCACCGGGTCCAGGACCTCGACCCCGCTCTTGCAGTGGAACAGGACCTGGCGCAGCGTCGCCTCGTCGGCGACCACCACGTCGGCCTCTGCCAGCACCTCGATGGCCCGCAGTGTGAGCAGTCGCGGGTCGCCGGGACCGGCACCCACGAAGGTCACGATGCCGCTGGGCTTCTTCTTCGCTCTGGGGCTCAAGGGACGCGCTCCCCCATCAAACCGGAGGCCCCTCGGGCGAGGAGTTCGGTCGCGAGTTCGCGCCCGATCTTCTCCGCCTCGTCGAGGGTTCCGGTGGCGGACAACCGTACGCTGTCGGTGCCGTCGACATTCGCGACTACGGCCCGCAGGTACAGCTCGGTGACCTGCTCGCCTTCGGCGACCTCGCAGAGGGCGCCGACCGGAGCCGAACATCCGGCTTCGAGGACGGCGAGCAGCGTGCGCTCTGCCAGTACGGCGGCTCGGGTGTCCGAGTCGTCCAAACCGGCGAGCAGTTCGACGAGGGCGGCATCGTGTGCCGCGCACTCGACGGCCAATGCCCCTTGACCGGGGGCAGGCAGCATGTGGAGCGGATCGAAGGTCTCGGTGACCTCCTCCGCACGGCCCAGGCGGCCGAGGCCGGCCCTGGCCAAAACGACGCCGTCGAGCTTGCCCGAGCGTACGTAGCCGACTCGGGTGTCGACGTTGCCGCGGATCGGCAGGATCTCGTGGCCGAGGCCGAGCAGTCGCAACTGCGCGGCGCGGCGCGGCGAGCCGGTCCCGATCCGGGATCCGGCCGGCAACTCGGCCAGCGCGAGCCCGTCCCGGGCCACCAGCACGTCGCGCGGATCGTGCCGCTGCGGGACGGCCGCGAGGGTGATGCCCTCGGGCTTGCCCGTGGGCAGATCCTTGAGCGAGTGCACGACGAAGTCGACCTCGCCGGCGTGCAGCGCGTCGCGCAGCGCGTTGACGAACACGCCCGTGCCGCCGATCTGGGTCAGGTGCTCGCGCGAGACGTCGCCCTGGGTGGTGATCTCCACCAGTTCGACGGCGCGGCCGGTCAAGCGCGTGACGGCCTGGGCGACATGACCCGACTGGGCCATCGCCAGGGCGCTTCGCCTGGTGCCCAGTCGCAACGGTGCCTCGGTCACGCCACACCTTCCACGCTGTCGGGGGTGTCGGCCCGGCGGACCACCTCGGGGGTGCCCGGGTCGAGATCGAACAACATCCGCAGCGCGTCGGCGTACGACGAGCCGGCGGGCTCGCCGGCCAACTGCTTGACCCGCACGGTCGGCGCGTGCAGCAGCTTGTCCACCACGCGCCGTACGGTCTGCTCGACCTCGGCGCGCACCCGCTCGTCCATCTCCGGCACCCGGCCGACCAGCCGCTCCAGCTCGGCCCGGACCACGTCCGAGCCCATGCTGCGCAGCGCGACCACGGTCGGCGCGACCTGCTGCGCCTGCCGCGCGGTCGCGAACGCCGCGACCTCCTCGCAGACGATCTTGCGCACCAGTTCCACGTCGGCCTCGCCGGCCGTACCGGCGGAGACCTCGGCGAGCAGTTCCAGGTCGATCAGCACCACACCGTCGAGCTCGCGCACGCCGGGGTCGATGTCGCGCGGCAGCGCCAGGTCGATCAGCACCAACGGCTGCTCGACCCCACGCTCGCGCCGCGCGGCGAGCACGGCCTCGATCTCGTCCCGACCGATCACCAGCCCGGCCGCGCCGGTGCAGGAGACCACCAGGTCCACCGAGCCCAGCGCCTCCGGCAGCGCCGACATCGGCACCGCGCGGCCCGAGACCGCCTCGGCCAGGTGTTCGGCACGCGCGTAGGTACGGTTCGCGACCACGATGTGGCCCACGCCCTCGCGGTGCAGCGTCTTGGCGGCCAGCGCGCTCATCGAGCCGGCGCCCACCACCAGCGCCCGGCTTCCGCCGATCGGGCCCATCGACAACTCGGCCTGGGCCAGCCCGACGGTCATCAGCGACCGGCCGGCCTGGTCGATCCCGGTCTCGGCGTGGGCCCGCTTGCCGACCCGCAGCGCCTGCTGGGTCAACTCGTTCAGGACCCGCCCGGCGGTGCCTTGGGTCTGCGCGAGCGCGAGCGCGGCCTTTATCTGGCCGAGGATCTGCCCCTCGCCGACCACCATCGAGTCGAGCCCGCAGGCGACCGAGAACAGGTGCTGGACCGCGCGGTCCTCGTAGTGCACGTACAGGCACGGGGTCAGCTCGGACACCGGCACCCCGGTGTGCCGCGACAGCAGGTTGCCCAGTTCGGTGACGCCACCGTGGAAGCGGTCCACGTCCGCGTAGATCTCGACCCGGTTGCAGGTCGACAGCAGCACCGCCTCGCCGACCGGCTCGGCCGCCACCAGGTCGTGCAGAAGCGCCTCCTGGGCCGTCCCGGTCACCGAGACCCGCTCCAGGAGACCGACCTCGGCCGTTCGGTGGCTGAGGCCGACCGCCAGGACACTCATGGTGTCTTCCTACCGTTGATCGCCGTGTTCGCGGGCGCGATACCCGTGCGACAGCCGGTCACGCGGGCATCACCTCGGGGAGGTCGCCGCGTTCCCCGGGCTTCGAGGGTCGCGCCGGGACCGGCCCCGCGACGGGGTCGAGACCGGACTTGCGCTGTTCGTGGAAGGCCAGGATCTGCAACTCGATGGACAGATCCACCTTGCGCACGTCCACCCCTTCGGGCACCGAGAGCACGGTGGGCGCGAAGTTCAGGATGCTCGTGATGCCGGCGGCGACCAGTCGATCGGCCACCTCCTGCGCGGCCGGTGCCGGCGTGGTGATCACGCCGATCGACACGTGGTCCTCGCGCACGATCTGCTCGAGGTCGTCCATGTGCCGCACCGCCATGCCCGCGATCCGCTGCCCGGTGACCGCCCGATCGGCGTCCAGCAGGGCCGCGACCCGGAAGCCGCGCGAGGCGAACCCGCCGTAG
The DNA here is from genome assembly GCF_044334985.1 of Embleya sp. NPDC020630. Lineage (NCBI taxonomy): Bacteria > Bacillati > Actinomycetota > Actinomycetes > Kitasatosporales > Streptomycetaceae > Embleya > Embleya sp. NPDC020630. The sequence continues at coordinate 81,569 of NZ_JBIRUB010000008.1, read as the reverse complement.
TTGGCGAGGGCGTGACCCAGATTTCCTATGCCGATGATGGCGACCGGCCAGTCTTGGGTGAGCCCGAGTTCACGCGAGATTTGGTACACGAGATACTCGACGTCGTAACCGACCCCGCGGGTGCCGTAGGAGCCGAGATACGACAGGTCCTTGCGCAGCTTCGCCGAATTCACCCCGGCGGCAGCGGCGAGTTCCTCGGACGAGACCGTGGGAACACCCCGCTCCGACAGCGCACTGAGCGCCCGGAGGTACAGCGGAAGCCGCGCCACCGTCGCCTCGGGGATGCCACGTCCCCGCTGCGCCGGTCGCTCGGTACGCCCTGTAGCCACGCTGCTCCTGTGGGTGGGACCTGGGATTTCGATTGCCAGGTTAGGCTTTTGTGAACGTACGCACAAAGTAGGTGTCCGATTTGCGCGCCTGTCGTGATGCTCGTCACGCCTTGGTTCCGAAGTCGGGCGTGAACTCGATCACATGAGGTGACTCGAGCATGGCCCGTGCGTAGTCGTGGTGACCGATCGCATCCGCCTCCCCACCGTACGTGTCGGCGATTCGTCCCCCGGTCGGCCCCCTCCTCCGGCGAACGACCGGCCCCGACCGCATCGGATCGACGCGGACCGGCCTCGGACCGACTCAGCCGCCGAGCGCCTTGCGCAGCCGCCGCTCGTCGACCCGCCAGAAGTCGTGCTGTTTCCCGTCCACCAGGGTCACCGGGATCTGCTCCCAGTACCTGTGCTGGAGGTCCGCGTCCTGCGTGATGTCGACTTCGGTCCAGGTCGCCCCCAGTTCCGCGGTCACGCGTTCGATCACGACCCGGGCGTCGTCACACAGGTGACAGCCGGGCTTGCTCAACAGCGTCACGGAGCGGGTCGCGGCGTCGGGGCGGCGGCGGAAAGGATTCACGTCCTCGATTGTCACCCCACCGCGGGCCCACCGGGAGACAACCTCCCGGCCCGAGCCGGAGGCCGCGCTTCACCGATGGGGCGCGCACCCGCAAGACCGGCGCCACACGAGCGCAATACGGGCCTACTAGGCTCGACGCCATGGTTTTCTTGCGCCGGCGACCGAGGACCGAGAACAACCACGACAACGCCGTGCGGGCGGGCGAGGCGGCGGCGGCCGCGGCGCAGGCGAGCGCCCCGGCGCGCGCCCCGGGCGAGGCCGATGCGCCCGCCCGGATCGGTGCCGCGTTCTTCGACCTGGACAACACCGTCATGCAGGGCGCGTCGATCTTCCATCTGGCCCGGGGCCTGTACGCCCGCCGGTTCCTGACCACCCGCGACATAGCCCGGTTCGGCTGGCAGCAGGCCAGGTTCCGGCTCGGCGGGGAGCACATGGGGCACGTGGGCGACGCGCAGGAGAGCGCGCTGTCGTTCGCCAAGGGGCACACGGTCGAGGAGATCCGGGTGATCGGCGAGGAGATCTTCGACGAGTGCATGGCGGACAAGGTCTGGCCGGGCACCCGGGCGCTGGCCCAGATGCACCTGGACGCGGGCCGCCAGGTCTGGCTGGTCACCGCCGCGCCGATCGAGATCGCCGACACCATCGCCGGCCGACTGGGCCTGACCGGCGCGCTCGGCACCGTGCCCGAGACCCGCGCCGGCGTGTACACCGGCCGCCTGGTCGGCGAACTGCTGCACGGCGAGGCCAAGGCCGAGGCGGTCCGCGCGCTCGCCGCCCGCGAAGGGCTGAACCTGAGCGACTGCTCGGCCTACAGCGACTCGGCCAACGACATACCGATGTTGACCCTGGTGGGCGATCCCTGCGCGGTCAATCCGGACGCCCGACTGCGCCGCCACGCCCGGGCGCACGGGTGGCGCGTGAAGGACTACCGCACCGGGCGCAAGGCCGCCCGGATCGGCCTGCCGGCCGCCGCCGGGATCGGCGCCGTCGCGGGCGCGGTGGCCGCCGGAACCGCCGTTCGGCGGCGGGTGCCGACCCGGATCTGAGCACCCCGTCCCGGCCCCGCACACCCCCCGCGACCTGCGGCGAGGGGGTCCATTCGGGCTGCCCCGCGCCGCCCGACGAGCGGCGAGTTGTCCGCATATAGCACAGCTGACACGCGACAACCCGACAAACACGCAAAGAGCACACATCAGCGGTCGATCCCGGTAGCTTCACAACGCCGATGGGCACACTTGGTATCCCTTCCTTTACTAAGCGTTATTCTCGATCGGCGCACAGCGGTATCCAAGTTCCCTACTATGGGTGATCGATTCCGCACCGAACGTAATTACCGCTGAAGCAACAGGGAGTCCCGTGCACCGAATCGTCCGGGTTGACGTGTCCGGGCTGGCGACACTGCGTGCGGCGGTGTGCGCGAGCTTTGCCCCCCCGTCCGTCGGTTTCGCCGCCACAGCCGGTTACGGCGCCGGTGTCTGTCGCGCGAGTTCGGCCGGGCCCGTGGGCCTCGCCCTCGCGGCGCGCGCCGGCACCACCGAACCGACCCGTCCCACCCGAGGCTCCGGCTACACCCGGGGCCCGGGTCCGGACGGCGAGGCCCGCCGCATCATGGCCCTCGTCGAACTCGCCCAGGACGGCGACGGCGACGCGTTCGCCCAGCTCTACGACAACTACTTCGACACCGTCTACCGGTACATCTACTACCGGGTCGGCGGTCGCGCCGTCGCCGAGGACCTGACCAGCGAGACCTTCCTGCGCGCGCTGCGCCGGATCGGCACCTTCACCTGGCAGGGTCGCGACTTCGGCGCGTGGCTGGTGACCATCGCGCGCAACCTGGTCGCCGACCACTTCAAGTCCAGCCGGTTCCGCCTGGAGGTCACCACCGGGGAGATGCTCGACGCCAACGAGGTCGAGTCCAGCCCCGAGGACTGCGTCCTCGAATCGTTGTCCAACGCGGCCCTGCTCGACGCCGTGCACAAGCTCAACCCCCAGCAGCAGGAATGCGTGACCCTGCGCTTCCTGCAGGGTCTATCGGTCGCGGAGACCGCACAGATCATGGGTAAGAACGAGGGGGCGATCAAGACGTTGCAGTACCGCGCCGTACGGACGCTCGCCCGTCTCCTGCCCGAGGACGTGCGGTGAATCACACTTCCGTAACCTTCGGGGTCCGCGGCTCGTTCTTCCCGATAGCGACCCCCTTCGGGGATCGTTGCGGCGGGGAGCCGCCCTGTGGCCCCCGACCCGGAGACTTCCCTGGACGGACATCCGGGGAGAGGAGGTGCGGCCTGTGAGCATTGCGGCCCTGGATCGGCGACCCGCGAGCGCCTTCGCGCGAGCCCTCGACGAGAACGACCGCGACAACCGATCGGCGGAGCCACTGCCCGCGCTGGTCCCGCTGCTGCGGACCGCCGAGATGCTGCGCGAGCGGTCCTCGGCGGCACCCGTACCGAGCGCGGACTTTCGCACCGCGCTCCGGCAACGGTTGCTGGACGAGGCCGCGGCGCTGCCCGCGACCGAGGGCGCGGCCACCGTGCCGGCACCGCGCGGCGCGCATCGCCGTCGCGAGTCGCAGGCCCCGCCGCGCACCGTGCGCTGGCGGCGGCGGGCGGCGATCGCCGGCGCGTTCGTGGTGGTCACCGGCGGCGGTCTCGGCGGGGTGGCCTACGCCAGCTCCGACGCGCTGCCCGGCGACCTGACCTACGGCGTCAAGCGCACGGTCGAAGACTTCAAGATCTCGCTCGCGGACAACGACCACGAACGCGGCGAGCGTTACCTGCAACAGGCCGACACCCGGATGGGCGAGGCCGAACGGCTGCTCAGGCGGGCCGGGCGGAGCCCCGACAAGGACACCGTGCGGCATCTGCGGCAGGTGCTCGACGACTGGCGCGAGGAGGCCGACAAGGGCCGCGCGCTGCTCACCGACCACTTCCGCAAGAGCGGCAGCGACGGGTCGATGCGCAACCTGGCCGACTTCGCCCGCTCCGGCAACGAGCGCATGGAGCGGATCGGCGACCGACTCCCGCCGGAGCTGCACTCCGAGCGGGACCGGGTCCGCACGCTGCTCACCGCGATCAACGAGCAGGTCGCCCCGATCGCGGGCACTCCCGACCGAAGTTCGGCCAAGCCCGGCACCGCTGGGCACACCGACGGCGCACCGGCCGCGCCCGGTACCGCCCCGGGCGGCGCACCGGGCACCGGCGGCCTGCCGCTCGTCCCGAGGCTCCCGGGCCTGGGCGGCGGCGCGACCAACGGCGCACCGTCGCAGGGCGGCTCGACCACGACGGGCGGTGCCGCACCGCCACAGCAGCCACAGCAGGACGGCGGCCTGCTGCCGGGGCTGAACATCCCGCTGCTCGGCGGCGCTCCGGCACAAAGCCCCTCCGACCGGTCCGACGGCTCCGGGGGCACCCCGGCGCCGGCGAAGACGCCCAAGGGCCAGATCCTCCCGCCCCTGCTGCCCGGCCTGCCGGGCATCGGGCTCAACCTGCTCGGCCCCGCCGAGGAGGAGCCACACAGCTGACCGAGCCGGTGGGCAACACCGAAGGCGGCGCGCGGACCACCGTCCACGCGCCGCCTTCGTGTTCCGGGTTCCGGAACCCGATCCATCGGAACCCGATCTAGAAGAAGACCGACCGCCGCTGCATCAGCAGCCGATAGATCGTGTGCTGGATGGTCTCGCGCACCTCGTCGGTCAGGTTGAACACGACCATCGGGTCGTCCGCCGCCTCCTCCGGATACGCGTCGGTGTGGATCGGCGCACCGAACTCGATCCGCCACCGCGTCGGCAGCGGCACCAGCCCGAGCGGGCCGAGCAGCGGGAAGGTCGGGGTGATCGGGAAGTAGGGCAGATTGAGCAGGCGCGCGAGAGTGCGCGCGTTGCCGACCATCGGGTAGATCTCCTCCGCGCCCACGATCGAGCACGGCACGATCGGCACCCCGGTGCGCAGCGCCGCGGACACGAAGCCGCCGCGCCCGAAGCGCTGGAGCTTGTACCGCTCGGCGAACGGCTTGCCCAGGCCCTTGTAGCCCTCGGGCCACACGCCGACCAACTCGCCCTTGCCGAGCAGCCGTTCGGCGTCGGCGTGGCAGGCGAGGGTGTGTCCGCTCTTGCGCGCCACCGAGCCCACCAGCGGCAGCTGGAAGACCAGGTCGGCGGCGAGCAGCCGCAGATTGCGCCGGGCGGGGTGGTGGTCGTGCACCGCCACCTGCGTCATCAGCGCGTCCACCGGCAGCGTGCCGGAGTGGTTGGCCACGATCAGCGCACCGCCCTCGGCCGGAATGTGCTCCAGGCCGCTGACCTCGATCCGGAAGTACTGCTCGTAGACCACCCGCAGCGCGGCCATCAGCTTGTCGTTGAGTTCGGGATCGAAGCCGAACTCGTCCACCTCGTACTCACCGGTGATCCGGCGGCGCAGGAAGGCCAGTCCGTCGGCGGCCCGATCCTCCCAACCCGGTCCGGCCACGCCGTCGAGGAGTCCGGCGGCGGCACCGCCCACCACCCCGCCGATCGTGCCCGCGAGCGACCCGAACAACGAGCGCCCGGATCCCGGCGCGCGCCGGGGCCCGGCCTCGGCCGAGGCGGCGTCCGCGTCCGCCGGGGCCGTCTCGGCCGATCCCGGCTCGGCCGGCCGCGCGGATTCCGCCCGCTTTCGTCCCGGTCGCGCCTCGATCGATCGCACCGGCACCTCACCTTCTACCGGCTCGGGCACCCGGACCGCACGCGCGGACCGGGTGGGCCGACGCCCCGACCGGGGCGCGGGCGGGCGCGCTCCGGAAGTGGCGCCGTCGAAGGGAATGATGCGGGCCTCACCCATCGGGGTTCCTCCTGGTGAGCAGCAGGTCGGCGAGTCGATCGGGCACCTGGGCCAAGCGCCTCGGGTCGAGCAGGCCGGTCGAACGACGACCCTCGGCATAGTCGGCGAACGTCTCGGCCGTGCTCCTGGCCGCGACGAAGCCCAATTTCTCCCGGGCCCGCGCGGGGTCCACCACGCGCCCGTGGGTGAGCAGGCGCACCTGCTCGGCGGACAGGTGCACCGAACCCGCGCGCCGCAAACCCTGGTTGACCAGACCCACCGCCGCCGCCGGGAACGGCACCACCGGTCGGCCCAATCGGCGCGCGGCCTGGGACAGGAACAGCACACCCTCGGCGGCGATGTTGTACGTGCCGGGCCGATCGGCGAGCATCGCGATCCGCAGCGCCTCGCGCAGGTCGTCCTCGTGCACGAACTGCAGGCGCGGATCGTAGCCGAGCAGCGTGGGCAACAGCGGCAGCGCGAAGTAGGCACCCATCGGCGAGTCGGTACGCGGCCCCAGCAGCGGCGCGAACCGCAACACGGTCACGGCGACATCCGGCCGGCGCCGGGCGAAGCCGCGCACGTAGCCCTCTATCTCGACGGCGTCCTTGGCCCACCCGGCCGAGGGCTGCACGCGCGGTTCGGTGTCCTCGGCGAACAGCGCGGGGTCGCGCGGCGAACCGCCGTAGACGGCGGTGGTCGAGCGCACCACCAGACGGCGGATCGACGGCGCCTTCTGGCACGCGGCGAGCAGCTGCATGGTGCCGATGACGTTGGTCTCCTTGATCGAGACCGCGCCGCCCCGAATCGGCGGCAACTCGCTGGGACTCAGGTGCACCACGGTGTCCACCGCGGCCGAGGCGACCACCTTGGCGATCATCGGGTTGCGAATATCGGCGAGCACGAAGTCCACACCGGCCGGCTCCGAAGCGGGCGCCACCATGTCGACCCCGATCACCCGGTCGACATCGGGCTCATCGCGAATCATCCGCACAAACCCGGCCCCAGGATCACCGGCAACCCCGGTAACCAGGACGACACGCCCCATCCTGCGTCCTCCCCAACCCGACCCGGCTCGCACCAAATCCACGACACACTCGGACCCCTACGGTAGGCGCACCCCGAGCCACCAGCTCCCAACGTAACCGTACGCACGCCCCACCAACCCCCACCGGCCCACCCATTAACAAGCCATTCACAAACCGGCCGGGGCACGGACTCGGAGCATGCGGAAAGCGCCGGCCCGGGGCGCGGGGCGGGAGCACGTGCTCGAAGCGTAGGCCGAGGACGCGGGCTCGGAGCGCGGGGCCGGGACGCGGGCGCGGGCGCGGAGCGTGCGGAAAGCGCCGGCCCGGGGCGCGGGGCGGGAGCACGTGCTCGAAGCGTAGGCCGAGGACGCGGGCTCGGAGCGCGGGGCCGGGACGCGGGCGC